>CAWAEW010000016.1:0-106363 GCA_963781055.1 Terriglobia bacterium | reverse complement strand
AATTGGATCAGGGGCACCACGGCGAAAGGCAACTGGAAGCTCAGGATCACCTGGCTCAGGATGAGAAGCCCGGTGACGTGCCCCTCGCCCATAAGGCCGATGACGAGTACGGCCGGGATAATCGCCAGCGCCCTGGTGATGAGCCGGCGCAGCCAGGGCTTGAGTCGCCAGTGCAGAAATCCTTCCATGACAATCTGCCCGGCCAGCGTCCCAGTGAGCGTCGAATTCTGGCCGGAACACAACAGAGCGCCGGCAAACAGCACGCTCGCCAAGCTCACGCCCAGCACCGGCGTCAGCAATTGGTACGCCTGGCCGATGTCCGCGACGCCCGTCATGCCGCGCTGGTGAAATGCCGCCGCGCCAAGAACCAGGATCGCCGCGTTGATGAAAAGAGAAAAACCGAGTGCGATCGTGGAATCCAGTGTCGCAAAACGGATCGCTTCCCGCTTTCCCCTTCGCTTTGGGTGAACGCCCGAGTCTGCACGATGCTGGAGTGAAGGTACAGATTATGCGGCATCACCGTGGCGCCGAGAATGCCGATTGCGAGATAAAGCATTTCGCGATTCTGCAGGATTTCCATGGTCGGCATGAAGCCGCGCGCCGCTTCGAGCCACAGGGGACGCGCAAAAAATATTTCGTAAGCGAAGCATCCGGCAATCGTCGCGATCAGGGTGATCACCAGCGTTTCCAGCACGCGAAAGCCGCGTCCCTGCAAGGCCAGCACCAGCAAAACGTCAAGGCCCGTAACGAGCACACCGGCCAGCAGCGGCAAACCGAACAGGAGTTTCAAGGCGATTGCCGACCCCAGGACCTCCGCCAAATCACACGCGGCAATGGCAATTTCGCAAAGGACCCACAAGACCGCCGTGGTCCGACGCGAATAATGCTCGCGGCAGGCCTGGGCGAGATCGCGGCCCGTGGCGATGCCGAGCTTTGCGGATAGGGCCTGCAAAAAAATAGCCATGAGGCTGGAAATCAGGACCGCGCTCAACAGCGTGTAGCCGAACCGGGAACCCCCGCCCAGATCGGTCGCCCAATTGCCCGGATCCATGTAGCCCACGGCCACCAGATATCCCGGCCCGGCAAAGGCGATCATTTTTCGAAAAAAAGAGGCGCCGTGTACGATCGGAACGCTGCGGTAGGACTCCGGAAGCGACGGGGAGGTTCCTGGCTGGCGCCCATTGCCGGCCGTTGCGGAATTGCGTTCGCTCGGGCCGTCGCTGCCGGGAACCAGGACCGGCGAGACCGTGGAATTGGTAGGCGCGTTCATAGTTAACTTAGATAAAGGCCTTAGATAAACTAGCATTAACGATGCGGTGAGTCAATCCGCGCTGTACCGGCGCGGCGCGCAACCGTAACATGCGCGCCGAAATACGGAAAATCACGGAAACCACGCAAGCAATGCGCCTGCCGCACTTGCAAGGAATATGGTAGTGTCGAAAGCGGAGCGGAGGGATCCATGGCGCAGCCAGTCGGCGAGCAGGTGCAGGTACAGATCAAGGCGGACGAAAAGGAACTGGTCGGACAATTCTGCAATCTGGTGATGTTCCACCACAACGCGGAAGAATTCACGATGCACTTCATTTACGTTTTTCCGAACGTGCCACAGGGCAAACTGGCTTCCAGCGTGATTGTGAGCCCGGCGCACGCGAAGCGCATTATGCGAGCGCTCGCGGAAAATATCAGCCGCTATGAAGCGCAATTCGGCCCCATTCGCGAAGTGCCTGAGCCAACTCCGGTCCCCAACGTGGGTTTCGTGCAGTAGCGAGCGCCTTCTGGTCCGGGTGCGGACTGCGCTTGCTTGTCTTGACGCAGCAAGGGCGGGCCACCGGGACTTCTAGCCAGGCACGCAAAAGATATCGAAGTGTCGCCAGTTGCTTATATCCTGCTCGGCGAGCGCTTCTCCTTTCTGGTAGCCGTCGTCCGCGATTTTATGGATCACGTAGTGATGCGCGGAAATCAGCCGGTACAGATCCCGGCGCTGCGTGTCGTCCAGTTTCCGATAGACCTCGACCTTGAGAAACGGCCTGCATGTTGAGAGCAAGCTGTCGAGACTTCGCAAGACCTCGGATTCGTAGCCTTCCGTATCGATTTTGATGAATCGAATCCGGGGCAGAAGCTCCGGAAATTCCTTGTGGATGTAGGAATGCAGATTTCTTCCCTGCACCTTCAGCTTGAAGGCGTGCCCGTGGATCCATCTGCTCATTCCCTGGAAACGCCCGCCGTTGCAAAACCCGGAATCGGAGTACTGAAACTCCATTTCCGCATCTTCCGGAGTGGCCGCGAACATCAGCGGAATGATGCGCGTCTTCTCGGTGTTCAGTTCGGAGTTTTTCTTCAGCACGGGAAAAACGTATCGGTTGGGTTCCAGGGCCAATACGCATCCGGCTTTTCCCACGGCGAGCGCGATCGGAATCGTCGAATCGCCCGAGTGCGCTCCGATATCGATGGCCACATCTCCGGGCGAGAGAAATTTGCGTAGCGCATCGACCGAGGCCTGCTTGATTTCCGTGCCCCGGTCCTTGGGGTGAAGCCACTGCGCGTACTCGATCTTCCCGTCCTTAGGGAGGTCAAAACTTTTGACCTTGAACCCATATGTTTTCAATCTGGGTTGCAGGCCCAGCAAGTACGCCAATTCCTTGAGCTTCACTTCGAGACCCTCCACGCGCGCAGCACAGCTATGATCTACGCAGAACCCAGAAGATTCAACTCGCATGGCGGATTACCGAATAGCCCGACCCTGCCAAACCATGCCCTGGCATGGAACTGCGCGGCGCGGCCCTTCACCCAGGATAGCCATTCGTCTGCTAAAATGCATCCGTTGGCAAGTGGCACGATGCAAATCCAAGATTCCGCGAAGGCAACCTTCCAGCGCGTTTTGCACCGAACGGATATGTGTTTGAGATGTGCGATGCGTCGGAGCGATCCCGCCGCCATCCAAACGCCGTTCACGAATCCTCCGCGTGCCGCGCACATTCTGCTTTCGCTCGTTTTCATTGTCACAACGGCCGGCGCGCAAATGGAACGGCCGTTGTCTCCGCAAGCGCGGGTCGAGGAACCCCCAATCGTAAAGCCCGCAAAAGGGTCGAGCCTGATGAAAGCCGTCCTGTCGCCCTTAGGCTGGCCGGAGCCGCAGCCTGCGCTGCCGGATTTGCCCGCGCAGGTCGCGATTCCCGCGAAACAACATATTCCCGTTGTTCTGGATACCACGCTTTCCACGGTCAATTCCAAGCAGGGACAGATCGTGACATTTCGCACGCTCTACTCGCTGCCGCTCGACGATGGTTTGGAGATTCCTCCCGAAACGCGAATCCTTGGCCATGTTGTGGAGGTAAAACGCCCCGCACATTTTGGCCGTGAGGGAGAGCTTCGCCTCGCAGTCGATCGGATTCAACTGGACGCCGGCGGGGGCGCGAATCTCGCGGCCCATCTGGACTCCGACCAAATGACGGGCCCGGGCCGATTCACAAACGACGCCACTCGCTCAACCAATCTGCATCCCGTGGTAATTGATTCAGCAGGGGGCGCGCTTGTGGGCGCGGTCGTCGACGGCGCAAAAGGTGCGGGGATTGGCGCAGGAACCGGAGCTGCCCTGGCCGTGCTCATTATGAAGTCGCCGCGCGGGCAGGACGTTTATCTCGAGCAGGGGATGAGGTTCGCGGTGATCCTCGACCAGCCCGCCTATCTCAGCGGCGCGGCCGTGTACGCAGCGCAGGAAAAATTTATGAAAAATCCGCGGCCCTCGGCACTGGAACCGGATTCGCAAAGCGATGGCCTGCCGCAGCTCAAGCGCAGGCGGCCGCCGAGCAAGTGACGCGGCCCTGCCACTTTGCAGGGCCTGTCCGAAGGGACAGTTTTTCGTGGCGGAACATCTTGAATCAGGCCGCCTTTCGGCCCAAAGCAGGCGTGCTAAATTAGATGAGGAAGCGCAGTATCCGATGAAAGCAGCATGTTCGAGTTGTGGTGCCCAGCACTCCCTGCCAGACGCGCAGCTGGCGGGTCTTTCCCGCGTGCAATTTCGTTGTGCGAAGTGCGGGAAGAGCACGCTGGTGGAAATTGCGCAGAATCCGGACGCAACCCAGGTTCTTTCTCCCTTGCCGCAGTTTGCGCGCAGCGCGGGGGCGCCCAGGCTGGCCGGGGGCGCGGCCGATGCCGCGAGCTTATTGCGCCTGCCCGCGGGAAAACGCGTCGCGCTTTCCGTCATCGCAGGCCCCGCACGCGGGCTTGTCTACACCGTCGAGAAGCCCCGAGTCGTGCTCGGGCGCGCGGACGCTGACATCACCATCAATGATAAGGAAATCTCGCGCTGGCATTGCTCCATTGAGATCAACGAGGACGTCATCCGCCTGCGTGATCTGGAATCCACCAACGGCACTTTTTTCGCCGACGAACGCGTGCGCGTCGCGGAGTTAAAACACCTATCCGAATTCCGCATCGGTGCCTCCGTGATTCTCCTGAGCGTCACCCCAAAACTCGCTGCTCCCCGGTAAACAAAAACCGCACTCGCCCTGAAAACGGACGGCCTCTACAATGCAGTGCGCCATCAAAACGCTGTCAAGAAACTCGGGCTTAGCCCCTGCAGCTTAAGGCGCCTTGGCCACTGAATTCATAAATCAAGTTCTGCCCATTCGAGACAACCCGGGGAACGCAATCGCAATTCGTGTTACCGTACACATTTGGATTCCCGATGCCCGCTCTGACCGCAATTCTGATTTCTTATAACGAGGAACGTGATTTGCCGCGCGCTCTCGCCTCACTGCAGGGAGTGGCCGATGAAATCATCCTCGTCGATTCCGGGTCCACGGACCGGACCTGCGAGATTGCCCGCGCGCAGGGCGCCCGCGTTTATGCGCGGCAACTCGATAGTCTGGCCGAGCAGAAGAATTACGCGGCTTCGTTCGCATCGAACAACTGGCTTCTTTCGATCGATTGCGACGAGGAAATCAGTCCGGAATTGCGCGCGTCCCTGCTCGCCTGGAAACAGAGTACACCCGACAAGGCCGGCTACAATATTTCCCGGTTGACTAATTATCTCGGCGGCTGGATCCGGCATTCCGGTTGGTATCCGGATTACAATGTGAAGCTCTACCGGCGCGACCACGGACGGTTCATGAACGTTTTGCATGAAGCCGTGAAGCTGGACGGCCCGGCAGGGCGGCTCGACGGCCACCTGCTTCACTACACCATACGTTCCTACGCGGAGCATCGCGCCAAGCTGGATTTTCTCACCACCATGGCGGCCGAAGACATGTTTTCGCGAGGCCGCAAGAGTTGGCGGGCGGCCATGATTTTCGCTCCTCCCTGGACGTTTTTTCAGCGCCTGGTGTTCCAGCTGGGCGTGCTCGACGGTTGGCGCGGCTGGCTGATTGCCTGGTTGTCCGGAACTTATATTTATCTCAAGTACCGCAAGCTGGGCCGCCTGCGGGCGGGAGAAACACTTACGCGCCGCTCCTGGCCCAATCCCGGCGAGGCCTGAGCGTGCGCCCTCTTATCGTCGACCTCGGCAAGGACTTTCGCGGAGGACAACATCAGGCGCTGCTTCTCTTGCAGGGCTTAAGCGCACGCGACATCAAGCCGGAATTGATCGCGGTCCGCGATTCCCGCCTGGCTCGCCGCGCGAAAGACGCTGGTATTTCCGTTTGGGGTGTCGCCACTGGCTGCAGGCAGCTTGCAGCGGCGTGGTATATACGGCGGCTCGTGCTCGGCAAACGCGTGGACCTCGTTCATGCCAATGAACCTCACGCGCTGAGCGCCGCTTGGCTTGCGCGCGCCCATCGATCCGTTCCCGTGGTTGCCTCGCGGCGCATCGCCCTTCCTCTTTCCACAAGTTCTTTTCCCCGGGCGCGCTATCGGGCGGCGGCGCGCATCGTCGCCGTGTCCCGCTTTGTCGAACGCTCGGTGATCGCTAGCGGCATGCCCGCCGGCAGCATTGACGTGATCTACGATGGAGTGGAGATTCCCGACGAATCTTTTCTTGCCAATCGCGAAAACGCGCGCAGCCAGTTTGGGATCTCGCCGGAAACTTTTTGTATCGGAAATGTCGCCGCCTTCGTGCCGGAAAAAGGACATGCGCTGCTGGTCCTCGCCCTGGACGAGTTACGGCGGATGTTCCGACCAGAGTTGCAGAAACCGATTAGCATGCAGGCCCCCGAATGCGTCCTGCTGCTCCGCGGCGAAGGCCAGGAACAAGCCGCGGTGCGAGAGCTGGCCGACGAACTTCAAATTCTCAACGCCGTAAAGTTCTTGCCACCGGCCACCGATATCGAAACAATGTTTGCTGCCATGGATATCTTCGCCTTTCCGTCGCATGCGGAGCCTCTGGGAAGCGCGCTGCTCGCCGCCATGGCCCACGGCCTTGCGTGCGTGGCGCTGGCCCGCGGAGGAGTTCCCGAAGTAATCGAAGACGGAAAGAACGGCTTGCTCGTGGAAAATCTCGATCCCAGCGCATTCGCCGCCGCCCTCGCCCGCCTGCAGGCAAACCCGGAAGATGCGCGCCGAATCGGCAAAGCCGCTCGCGAAACCATCGCCGCGCGTTTTTCCGCGGATCACATGGTGGATGCAACGCTTCGGCTTTATGAGCGTCTGGTACAGGGAAATGTGACCGGTGAAACGAAGAAATCGACACTTGACAGTTAAGAGCCTCGAGTTCAGGCAGACGAGAATCGTGCGGCGCGGAAGGTTGTGACTCTCGACTCTCAACTGTTGACTGTCGACTTTGTTTCGCCACCAGTCACCAATCACTACTCACCAGTCACCACCCCTAAAACGCCAAAAGCGCCGGACATCCCGTTCCCGCGGAATGCCAAGCGCTTTTGGATACAGATTCATTACGCCAGTTTTTTGCCTTCGCGTGTTCCTCCTATCCTTGCAGCGGTTTCCCTGAACCAACTGGGGTGTTCACTACCCACCTGCCGGTGGGTTCTAGGAACTCAAGTCCGATGACAAAGCCTTCGCTTTGCGGGCGGCAATAGGCCACGCGCGCCAGGGCGCGGAAATCGCCGGGCAACGATTCAATTTCTACTTTCTCGTTGCGTCGCCAGCGGCGAATGCTGGAAACCCGCGCGCCGCGCGAGCTGACGTTTTCGGTGAACGACGTCTCCACCCCGGCCACACGCTCGCGCGCCGAGATATGGACCGCCACCGTCATCGGAATTCTTTTTTCAAGACGCTCGGCATCGAATGGATTCGGCATACATTCCCTCAGTCTTTTATCGGGCTCCATGTAGAGCCCGCACCGGCATCAATCTCACAGGCACGCCGCGATCCGCGCCAGCGTTTGAATGCTGCTCGAACGCCCTTTCATCCCGTATAGAGCGCGATCCGCCGTGTTGAACAGCGCGTCAATGGTTTCGCCATCCCGGGGAAAAACCGCGGCGCCGACACTCACGGAAACTTGCGGAAATTCGCCGTCTTTTGACAGGCGTTCGCAGATGCGGCGGCTGACCGAACTCGCCGCTTCCTCGCCGGCTTCCGGCAGCACCACCGCGAATTCGTCCCCGCCGTAGCGCGCGGCGGTGTCCATCGCCCTGGAATGCATGCGCAGCACGCTCGCCAGCCGGCAAATGGCGCGGCTGCCAACCAGGTGCCCGTGCTGGTCGTTGATTGCTTTTAGTCCATCTAGATCCAGCAGGAGAACGGAGAATGGACGCCCGGTTCTGCGCGAGCGCTGCACTTCCGATTCCATCACATTGATCAGCGTGCGGTAATTGGACAGCCCGGTCAGAGGGTCGGTCACGGCGAGCTGGCGTACCTGGTCAAAGAGCCTGGCGTTATCCAGCAATGCGCCGCCCAGAACGACCGCATAACTGGTGACCTTCAGCAGCTGGGCAACCGTGAATGGCGCGTCCAACAGTCGCTCGGACTGGGTGGCCACCAGGTGGCACGCCACATTCATCCAGAGCGCGGCGCAAAATGTCCGATCGACCGAGGAAACTCCGCGGCGAACTCTGCGCCCGAATCCGATCGCGGCAATGGCAAACAAAGCGGCAGGCAGCAGGTCCCCGGTCCTGGAAAACAAATCGCCGGGATGAATCCCCGGCTCCAAAGGAAATCCGAGATACGCCGCGCTGGTCAGGTAAGCCACCACCACCACAACCACGAGAGCGACCGCGATCTCCCGCCCGGGCTCCCGCGAATTGGGCACCCGGCGCTCCACTATCAAGGCCGCAATCAGCACCAGGGCTAGTAATGTCCGGCTGACCATCCAGGCAAGGGGCACGTGCATCTGCGCGGAAGCGCCCGCGGCCAACGTATCGTAGAAATTGAATGTCGCGACGGTTTCAATCACGCCGGAAAGCACAAATCCAAAGGCCAGAATCAGCGTGAGCCGGTCGTGCGTGCCGCGGAATCGCACCAGCGCGTTTGCCGCATACGTAAAACACAGAAGGCTGCCGACAACCTGCAGGTAGGAATAAAGAATGGGCTCGGAGGAAAACGGCAACTGGCGAAGCCAGGAAGCTGCGGCAATCGTCGCGACCGCCCCGACGATTCCCAGAAACCATCGCAGTTGCCAGCACCAGCTTCGGATTTGAGTCAGTATCCGCACCGCTCCCCCAGTTGAGCAGCTTCGATAGCCTCAGTTCGACCAGACACAACTGAGAGTGCAAGTTCAGAACCTTTTGGACCAAGATAAGCACAATTTAATAAATCGCTGAATAATAAGGGTTTACAAGATTCATCGTCATGGCATGGAAATTGATTGGATAAGCGGTTCCTAAGATTTGGGTAGGAATGTTACAAGTAGATGCTCGGACTTCCCAATATGGGTCTGGCTGTTTATGAGTTTGACACTAGGGGTTGGCGAACTTATCAAGACAGGCCCGAAAATGGTCCTTGCTTCAGATTTGGTCCATTATGGGTGTGTAAAGGGACAATAAATTTACATCTAGTGCCTGTACAATTTGTGGAAAAATGCAAAAAGGCGTCATTTCAAGTTCCCGCTGCGCGCTTGGCGTCCAAACCCGGAGAGATTTCTTGCTTCGTTCGGAATGGTGCCGGCAAAGACTTACTCTCGGCTCTGCTAAGCCTTCGGCGGGGGAATCTCACGTGCCTGCTGCTGATCTTTAAAACCCGCAGTCCTGTGGGCGCCATCGCAAAAGGGCTTGTTCGCGGAGTGCCCGCAACGGCAGAGCGTGATGGCCGTCCGCCCGCCAAGACCATAAGGACGGCCCTCGATATCGACCATTTCAAAGTCCCCTTCGACGCGTAGCGGCCCGTCATTGCGTACCGTAATTTTGGTGGAAGGCATTCTGGCTCCTTTTGGCTGGCTCCGCTCTTTAGGCCAACTTCTATGTGCACCTCGGAGTCCGCCCGCCGCATTCCCACAGGCTCGAACCGCGGCCCACACGCGAAAAATATTTCCTAATACTTCGGCACGGTAGGATCGACTTCATCCGACCACGCCAGTATGCCGCCCTTGAGGTTCCAGAGCTTTTTGAACCCTGCTTTTTTCAGGAAGAAAATGGCGTCGGCCGAACGCTTTCCGCTGCGACAGTAGACTATCATCTCCAGCGAACTATCGAGTTCGCTGACGCGGCGCGGAAGTTCCCCGAGCGGAATCAGTTTCCCATTCAAATTGCATATCTGATATTCGTGCGGCTCGCGCACGTCCAGAATGAACAGGTCGTCGCCGCGGTCCAACCTCATCTTCATTTCCGCTGGAGTAATTTCAGGTATGCCGTTGGTCATTGCTGGGGCCTCCTCACCGCGAATTCCGCAAAATTCCTCGTAATCGATCAACTTGGTAACCGTCGGATGTTCGCCGCATACCGGGCACTCCGGATTCTTTCTGAGCTTCAATTCGCGGAAGCGCATCGCCAGGGCGTCGAACAGCAAGAGCCGCCCGACCAGCGGGTCTCCGCTGCCCAGGATCAGCTTGATCGTTTCCATGGCCTGTATGGAGCCGATGATTCCCGGAAGCACGCCCAGCACGCCGCCTTCGGCGCACGACGGCACGAGGCCCGGCGGGGGCGGCTCGGGATACAAGCAGCGATAGCACGGCCCGCCCGGATATCCGAATACGGTGGCTTGGCCTTCGAACCGGAAAATCGAGCCGTATACATTCGGTTTTCCGAGCAGCACGCAGGCGTCATTCACCAGAAAGCGCGTGGGGAAATTATCCGTGCCATCGACGATGATGTCGTAGTCCTTGAATAATTCGAGCGCATTATCGCTGGTAAGGCGCGTATCGTACGATCGAATTTCAATCGCCGGGTTGAGCGCGGAGAGCCGCGCTTTTGCGGATTCGGCCTTGGATTTGCCCACGTCCGCGGTCGTGAACGTGACCTGGCGCTGCAGATTCGAATTATCGACCACGTCGAAATCCACGAGCCCCAGATGCCCGACGCCCGCGGCCGCCAGGTACAATCCCAGCGGCGCCCCAAGGCCTCCCGTGCCGATCATCAGCACGCGTGCGCGCTTCAGCTTGAGCTGCCCATCCATCCCCACTTCGGGCATGATGAGATGCCGGCTATAGCGCTGGATCTCTTCCCTGGAAAGTTTTACGTCCTGCTGTGATGCTGTTCCGGTCGGAATTGCCACGGACGTTCTCCTGTAATCCTGCTTCCATCAATTTTCGGTCTTAGTTCCGGTTCACGGAGGACCCGCCTGCGATCGACGGCACGATGCTGATCGTGTCTCCGTCCTTGGTTTGCGTATTTTCCTTTTCCAGAAAACGAATGTCCTCCTCGTTCAGATAGACATTCACAAAGCTGCGAAGCCTTCCGTCCTCCGTGAAGAGATGCTTGCGCAACTCGGCAAACGTGGAAGTCAGATGGCCGAGCGCCTCGCCCACCGTGACGGCGGTACATTCGATGCTTGCCTGCTTTCCGGTGAATTGGCGAAGCGGCGTTGGTACCATTACCTTTACGGCCATACGAGGATATCCCCCTCCATCATCTAATGATGGGATGCCGCAGACCCCGCTGAAGTTTCAGCCTGGCAGGTCAAACCTTTGCTTCCTGGCCGGACACCTGCACGGAAGAAACGTCCTCGGGCTGAAATTTCGAACGGTCGTCCTCCAGCCGCCAGGACGTCAAATCTTTCGGCGCGCCGCCTTCGACGCTGACAATCACGTAGCTGTACCACGGCCAAGCATGCTCCCTGTCAAATTCGCTGGGCCGCGCCGGATGATCCGGATGGGAATGATACCATCCCAGCAGGTCGAGTCCACGTTCGGCCGCGGCGCGTTCGGCCGCGCGGAAATCCTCCGGAGTGATCGAAAAGCGGTTGCGCGGCGAATCGTCGCGCCGATTGATCAGCGGAAACAGCGCGCGGACTTCCCTGTCCGCATCGCCGTCGGTTCCGAGCATCGCGCCACAGCACTCGTGCGGATAATCCTTCGCGCCGTGTTCGCGAATTTCTTTTTCCAGATGGCCAGCCAGCCGAAGCATCGATCGAGTCTCTCCCAGAAGCGCTCTAGCGCTCATCCCATTTTCCATCAACCGAATAACGAGCCGGTCGCTGTAGCCCGCCTCTTTAGAGGCGGGGTTTTTCGTCTCACTGGCAGAAAAACCTCGCCTCTAAAGTGACAGGCTACAATATACACTCCGCCATAATTCAGGTTATCAACAAGGCAGAGCGTCCGCCTAGACTTCATCCCAGAAACGCTCACTCAAATATTTCGTGCCGGAATCCGGAAACACGGTCACGATCACGGCATGCTCGTCCGGCTGGAGCGACGCGGCAACCTGAAAGCATCCGTCCAGTGCCGCCGCCGCGCTCGGACTCAGCAGCAATCCTTCTTCCCGCGCGGCTCGCTTGACCAGGCGATACGCCTGCTCGGTGTTGACCTCGAGGCTGGCGTCCGCGAGTGTCGCGTCATAGATGCCGGGGACGATCGCCGTGGACATGTGTTTCCATCCCTCAAGTCCGTGAAACAGCGAGTCCGGCTGCAGGCTGATGCAGCGGATCGCGGGATTCAATTCCTTCAGGCGGCGCGTCGTGCCCACAAACGTGCCGCTCGTGCCGAGCCCGGCCACGAAATGCGTGATGCGCCCGGCCGTCTGCTCCCAGATTTCATTCGCCGTCGTCTTGTAATGCGCGCGCCAGTTGGAATCATTGCCGTACTGGTCAGGATAAAAATATCTACCGGGTTCGGCGGCGATGATTTCCCGCGCCCGCAGAATCGCACCGTCGGAGCCCTCGTCACCCGGTGTAAACACAAGCTCCGCGCCAAAGGCCGCCAGAATTTTCTTGCGTTCCTCGCTAGCGCTCGATGGCAAGCACAGCTTCACGCGGTAACCGAGCGCCGCGGCAATCATGGCGTAGGCGATTCCGGTGTTCCCGCTGGTGGCGTCGAGAATGGTCTGGCCGGGTTTCAGTGTCCCGGCGCGCTCCGCTTCCCGGATCATTTCCAGCGCGGGACGATCCTTCACCGACCCGCCCGGATTCAGCCATTCCGCTTTGCCGTAGAACTCAACGTTCGGGTAATTCGGGCCAATCCGTTCCAGGCGCAGCAGCGGCGTGTTCCCGATGCAGTCGAGCAGGGCTTTGCCCATGGCTGCCGCGCTTGCCGATGGAGCCGTCCAGAGAGGATTTTTCGCCGTATGCACGTTTCCTGGTGTTCCTTGTCCTTAATTCTGAAAAGCCCTCGAAACATTCTTCGAGTAACCCCAATGCCGCCCGATAGTAGATGCCGGACTGGTTCAGATGTATTCGCCTAATTTAGCATAACTTAGCGTTTTCATCCGGGCCGGGGCAGGAATCACGATCTCGGGCTACCGAAAAGAGCTTAGATTCGAGGTTGCAAGTAGTTTCTCGCTGAAGCATATCTTATCTGTTTTGTTTGTGATGCATGTTTGCGCCATATGGAACATCTCTTTTTGCCTTTACACCTCCCGGCGGACTCCGTATCCTGAAAGCCTATGTGGAATGTTGATGACCGATTCCCCGCCAAGCTGATGGAATCCTTGCCGAACCTAGGGTTCATCGTAAGCAGTACTGGCGGCGTGACGCGCGTGGAGAAATACGGTTGCGGAGCGGAATTCCGCCGAACATCGGACGACCACTACACCATGACGATTCTGCCGACGATTCTCATGAACGGCCAGTTCACGCGCCTGTGGGATGCCGGCTACCAGAAATTCCTGCTTACCGACGATGGCCGCAAATTCCCCGCGCACGCCGACCAGCTTAGCCGCATGCGCCGCTTCAACGAGGAGTTGCGGACAGCGCTGGGCGTGCCCACGTACTACAACGAAGCTCTCGGCTCGACTTCCCTGGTTTCCGTTTATGACCGCGTCAAAGGGCGCAAGGGAGATATCCCCGATCAGACGGTGGGAGTGAAGCAAAGTACGGGTCACTAATAGATGCGATTGCTGAACCTGTAGTGCGAACTCGCCTGTTAATTGTCCTCGACAGTAAACTCCAGTTCACAGCCCGGCATTTCTCAACTGGCGGCGGATTTGGGCGAGATCGACGCGATGTTTGGCGGCCTTTTTCGCGCCGAGGAATATCACGGGGACATCGTAATCGTAGCGCGCGCGAAGTTCCGGGTCCTCATCGATATTGATTTCGGTGAGGCGGGCACCGAATTCCGCGAGCAACGGCGCGAGCAGGGATTTCGCTTCTTCGCACAGGTGGCATGCGGGACGGGAATAGATCGTGACGTCGCGAGGGCCCGCGAGTTGCAGGCGGCCGTCTTCGGCGCGTTCGTAGGTATCGGGCTTCGCCGCGCGGCGCAGCCATCCTCGCTCGACCAGTTGCTGCACGATACCGCGGATCGCGGGAACGTCACCTAACTCGGCCAGTGAAAGTAAGCGCGCGCCGGGGCGGTCAAAGGCGGAGAGGATTTTCCGTTCGAGAGGATCTAGCATCCAGGCAAGTTGTATCTCACTTTTGTGACTGGCGGAAGCCTCAAAGTGTTTATGCGTGATCGAGATTTTCTCCGTGGCCCACCTCTGTGATCTCTGTGCCCTCTGCGTTAAAAGCCTTTCAAGATTCAACACAGAGAACACTGAGAAAGGCCACAGAGGATCACGGAGAAATGCGAATCGTCGAAGAGTTCAGTTTCCCGCTGTTTGGCTTGTGTTGCGGCGGTGCGCGTGGTACATCCGAGGAGAGAAGTTTTTTAGGGCAGGCACGGGCTCTATTGGGAGCCCGCCAAGAAAGATACGATAATCATGGCCGATGCGATTGTGTTGATCGACGATCTTTTTTTTCAGGCGAAGCTGCATGAGACGGCGAAACTCACGGGAGTGACGCTGGAAACGGTGACGACGGGCGAGCAACTCATGAAGTCGGCGGCGGCAAACCCATCCGCTTTGATCATCGTGGATTTGAACGCGCGGCAGGGAGCGCTGGAAGCCATCGAACAGCTCGGCAAACTTGGCGAGCAAGGCAGCCCGCGGAGGGTGATCGCCTTTCTATCTCATGTGCAAACCGATTTGGCGGAGAGGGCTCGGAAGGCGGGATGCCAGGAAGTGATGCCGAGATCGAAGTTCACGCAAAATCTGGCCGCGATTTTGCGCGGAGCAAAATCGTGAGCTTCCGGAAAACGCAATTTTCCGTTTGCCGCCTGGCGAGGCGAAATCGCGCTCTGGCGCTAGCCGCTCTTGCCGCAATATTTTCTCCGGCGCTGGCGAGCGCGCAGCAGCAGGCCGCGGCAAGTCCGGAAACGGCGCTAGCGAGCGCGCTTTCGTCTGCCTGCAAGCAGGATGCGGATTCGTTTGCGGATTCGCTGACTTCGGACAACGCCGTCGCCTACCGGGCGCTTCCCGGCCCGCAACGCACCGCCCTCATGAAACGCTTCGTGCTGCTCGAAGATCCCGGACGTCCCTTGCTCTCGACCAGCGCCACGGGCCGCACGATCGTGCGGTGCGAAAGTCCAGGATTCACGACGGAAATGCGCTTTGGCGAGACGCGATTGCGCGAAAATCTCGCATTCATCCCCATGGAAATCCCGATTCCCGGCGAAGCGCCGAGATCCATAACATTTGGCCTGGTGCGCGAAGGGGGAAGCTGGAAGCTGCTTTCGGTCGGATTGATTTTGCTCGATATCCCCTCGATGGCCAAGCAATGGGAGCAGGCGGATCTGGACGCCCGCGAGGACAATGCGATCGCGAATCTGCGCGCCCTTGCCGCCGCGCTGGAAACCTACCGGCGCGCGTACGGGGACTGGCCTGAATCGCTGGCGCTGCTGGGGCCGGCGCCCGCCGGCGGTGTCTCTCCGCAGACTGCCGGCCTGATCGATGCGGACCTCGCCGCGGGAAACAAAGACGGCTACACCATCCGGTATAGCATCGTCCCGGCGGGCGGCAACGCACCGGCCGATGATGCAAATAAAAATGATGCAAATCAGGCGGAAACATTCGTGCTGGCGGCCACTCCCACTGAATATGGAAAGACCGGCCGGCGATCTTTTTTCCTCGACTCGACGGGAATCCTGCGCGGCGCCGATAAACAAGGCGGCCTGGCAACCTCCACGGATCCTCGAATAGGACCCCCTGAGCAGTGAGTGTGCCGCCCCTGTGCGCTTGCATCACACACGCCTAAGTTTTCTCTTGCCAGCGGCTGCAGCCCAAGGGAAGATGGAGTTCCCCCCTTCCGCATTTTAAATCCACAATTTTGCACGGAAGATTTGGAAACCATTATGTCCAAATATTCAGAAAAGTCGCAGACCATCTGGCCGGGGCCTTCACAGCAAGAATCGCGCGAGTCGAGCGCGCCGGAACGCAGAATGGCGCAACGCTTTCATTTTACGGCCGCCGCCGAGGTCATCGATCTACGGTCAAAAGCGCGCGTGACAGGGCGGAGCTCCGACCTGGGCATGGGCGGATGCTACATTGATACACTCGCGCCGTTTGCCGTGGGCGCTACTGTTCAAATTCGTCTGGAGCGGGACCTGCGCGAACTGGAAGCCAAGGGAGTGGTCACCTACACCCTTGTGTCGATGGGAATGGGGTTGTCATTTACCGACATCAAGCCGGAACATCAAGCCGTGCTGAAAGCATGGATTGCCGAGCTCAGCGGCGAAAAAGAGACAAATCCCGAAATAGGCTCACTCAGCCCTGACCCGACCATGCTGGCGACGGTTACAAACAACCGCCAGGCCTTGAATGAATTGGTCAATCTGATGATCCGCAAAAAAATCATCAGCGAAAATGAAGGCGCGACGCTTTTGCGCCTGTTGTTTCGCTGACGGCCGGGTTTCCGGCTGCGCTTAGCCCGGCAGGGAATCTTTCCTTCCGTCCACCCTCGCAAAGTTGAACCCATCTTTATCGCGCCTCGCCACGTCCAGACATCAACCTTCTTGACCGTTTTGGGAAGGGAAAGTTTCCGAGGCGGAAAAGTTACGTCCTAGCACGGATGGCGAATTTGGCGATAAGATGGCGAGCCGGGCCATGACCACTTCCTTTCACCGTGGGTGTTTGCAATTTATTTGGATGGCGGCCCTTGTGTGCCTGGCCGCGATGCTGCGGCCCGCTCCGTCCGCCGCGGCGGATATTTCAAATGCCGAATTGCAGACATCTGCCCAGCAGACTTCCGGGACGGATTCCCCACTCCCGATATTTGAAATGCACAGTGGATTTTGGATTAACTTGCATCATTTTCTCTACCTGCAGGCAAGATTGACGCAAGGCAATCCATCCTCCTCGGACAATGGCAGAGGAAAGGCTCCCCCCGACGAACCTCCGGCCTCCCTGCTCAATTTTCCCGCAAAAGACATTCAGGCCTGGCAAGATGCCGTTGCGTTTTACGCCAAGGATCTAGCCAAGCGCGATCTGGGGTTGAACGGCGACATGGAAAACATAAACAACCAGCTGGCCGACATGGAAACTTGCCCCGACCTGGACGGGAAAAGTTCTCCCTCCTGCAAATCCGGTTTGCGGCCGGACCTGATCGAAGCCCTGGAGCAAGCCGCTCCCGTATACCGCGCGCACTGGTGGGCAGAGCACGACCGGACAAACCGCGCATGGATTGCGCAGGTCGCGCCAATGGTGAGGAAAATGGGCGTGGAACTATCCGGACAGCTTGCGGATATCTACGAAAGGCCGTGGCCGGCCAATCGGCTGCGAGTAGACGTGGTGTGGTACGGAGGGCCGTTCGGAGCCTATACGACGTTAAATCCCACGCATGTCACGATCTCCAGCCACGATCCGCGCAATCAGGGCATTTATGGTTTTGAAGTCCTGTTTCACGAATCCTCGCACGCCCTGGCAGGATCGGTGATGGAGGCCATCGCCCGGGAATTCCGGGCACGAGACAAGCCGATCCCTCGCGATCTATGGCATGCGCTGCTTTTTTACACGACCGGCGAGATGGTCCGCCGCGACCTCTCCTACGGAAATATGGCTATGCCCGATCAGCCGAATAATAACTCGGCTCCCTATCAAACGTACGCGTCGCGGTTTGGCCTCTATTCCGGGTCCTGGGTGCGTTTTCGCGGATTGCTGGACCTCTACTGGATGCCGTACCTGGACGGAAAAATATCTTTCGACACGGCCATCGCGCGCCTGGCAGCAGCAGAGTAATGTTGTGGCTGGGGGGCGGAATTGTCGGGCGAGTCGGAGTATGCTAACCTAACGTCCTCGAAAGCGCGGGTTCCTCGATAAAAGGTACGGACTCTACTTGGGCCTGCCGGAATCGGGGAAGTTAAATCCGCTGCGATGCTCCTCTGTGTATGACGCGGGTGTGGGACCTGTTTTCCTGTGACTCCAGCGTACCAGGCAGGCTAGCAGGCCGGAGTGACTCTGAAGTTACCCCCGCAGTCCCGAGGACGCTTCGAAAAGGGAGAACGAGCTAAAGGAAATGCCGACGAAACCTGCTACCGGAAAGTCCCTCGAAATCAAGCTGGCGCATTCGCCGGATTCCGACGACGCCTTCATGTTCTATGGCCTGGCCACTCAAAAAGTGCGTTCCCCTGGATTGAAATTCACCCACGTCCTGGCCGACATCGAGACGCTCAATCAGGCCGCCATGCAGGAAATATACGATGTGACCGCGCTCAGCTTCGCTGCCTACCCCTATTTGCGTGACAAATATGACTTGCTGGATTGCGGAGCCAGCTTCGGCGAAGGCTACGGACCGATCGTGATTTCGCAGCGCCCGCTCAAGCGCGAGGATCTGGCCAAATGCAGGATTGGCGTTCCCGGCCTGCGCACTTCGGCCTATCTGACGCTGAAACTGTACGAGCCGCGCGTCGAGCCCGTGGTCATGGGATTCGATCACATCCTGGACGCGGTGAAAAACTCCGTGGTCGACGCGGGCCTGCTGATCCATGAAGGCCAGCTCTTTTTCTCCCAGATGGGGCTGCACAAGGTAGTCGACCTGGGACAGTGGTGGCTGGAACAAACGGGCCTGCCCCTGCCGCTGGGCGGCAATGGCGTGCGCAAGGCGCTCGGGCGAACCGTGGGCTTGCAAATCGGCCGCGCCATCCATGAGAGCGTATCCTATGCGCTCGATCATCGCGAAGCGGCGGTGAACTACGCCATGCAATTCGCGCGCGATATGGATCCGGAACTCGCCGACAAATTTATCGGGATGTACGTGAATAAATGGACGCTGGGATACGGCGATCGCGGACGCAAAGCGGTGCGCGAATTCCTGAAGCGCGGCGTGGACGCGGGGCTGATCCCCGGCCCGGCAGACGCCGAATTTCTGATCGAAGAGTAAGATCCTGCACGATACGATCCTTCCCTCTTGGCGCGGATCTTCAATCGATTCTCCGTTTACCGGGGCTCGTCTTGACGCGCCTCCATGCTTCGCATAAAGTCAAAACGACTTCCAGGAACAGGGCCCGGACACCGTGACCATGCAACGCGTTCTTTCCACATATCTTTTCGTGAATCGGAAATTGACGGCGGACTTGGTGAAAGAAGCCGCGCGCGCGGAAATTTCCGCCATCGAACTGTTTTGCTCGCGCGGGCATTTCGATTACCGCTCGGCCGATGAGGCGCGCGAACTCGCTTCGTGGCTCGCCGGGAACAACCTCACGCTGCATTCGATCCACTCGCCCACCACGCGCGATTTCCAACTGTCCCGCGAAAGCGGCGCGCCTCTTTCGATTTCCGACCCCGAGCGGCTGAGGCGCCAGGAAGCCGTCGACGAAATCAAGCGCGCGCTGGACCTGGTGGAGCAAGTCCCCTTTCAATACTGCGTCCAGCACGTGGCGCGATCGCGCGACGTGCCGGACGAGCGCCGCTGGGACGCAGCCTTCAGCTCGCTCGAACACCTGTCGCTGTTCGCCAGGCACCGCGGCGTTACCTTGGCGCTGGAAAACACGCCCGGCGAAATGGCGACTCCCGCGAACCTTAAACATTTTCTCGAACGGACGCGGCTCACCGGCGTGAAGCTGTGCTTTGACGCGGGGCACGCGCATCTGGAGGGCGATGTGTCTTCGGCGCTGGAGACCGCGCGCGACTTGCTGGTCACCACGCATCTTCACGATAATCGCGGCGAGCGCGACGACCACCTGCTGCCCTACGAAGGCACCATCGACTGGAACGCCCTGCTGCCGGCTTTGCCTCCCGGAACGCCGCTCGTCCTCGAACTGAAAGAGCCGGCCGTAGCGGCAGGTTCCGGAGAAATACAGGCGTTCGCGGAAACGTTGCAGGGCGCGCGGAAAGTGTTCGAAAAGTTTGACCAGGCATTACGCCCAAGCGTGAAACCTGCAAGCAATGGGCGTGGGTCGCGTTTGCTGTAGCCCGCCTCTTCAGAGGCGGAGCTTTTTCGCAGTTGGCTGCAATTTCCGCGATGGGCGGCAAAACCTCACCTCTAAAGAGGTGAGCTAAAACATCTGTGCAGCGCCGCGCTGTTGGAATGATTTAGGGGAGAATCACAAATTCCATGCCGATCGTCACCATAGAGGAGGTTGGACAATACGACGGGCAGGAAGTCACGCTGCGCGGGTGGCTCTACAACATGCGCGAGGCGGGGAAATTGCTCTTCCCCATTTTCCGCGACGGCACGGGAACGATTCAGGGCGTGGTGTCGCTCAAGGATCAGCCTGCGGCATTCGAAGCGCTGCGCGGGCTGACGCAGGAATCGAGCGTGATCGTCACCGGAAAGATTCACGCCGACAAGCGCGCGCCCGGCGGTTTCGAAATTCAGATCACGGCCGTCGAAGTCGTGCAGCGCGTCCCGGACGACACTCCGTATCCGATTCAACTCAAGGAACACGGCGTCGATTTCCTTCTCGATCACCGGCACTTGTGGATTCGCACGCCGCGGCAGGCGTCGATCCTGCGCATCCGCGCCCAGGCGGTTCGCGCCGCGCATGAATACATGGATTCGCAGGGCTATATCCTCACCGAAGCCCCAATCTTCACGCCGGCGGCCTGCGAAGGCACGACCACGCTGTTCGAGGTGCAATACATCGACGACGAGAAAGCCTACCTGACGCAGTCGGGGCAGCTCTACGTCGAAGCGACGGCCATGGCGCTGGGGAAGGTGTACACGTTCGGTCCCACGTTCCGCGCGGAAAAATCGAAAACGCGGCGACACTTGACTGAATTCTGGATGCTTGAGCCGGAAGCCGCCTACGCGCATCTGGAAGACATGATGGCGCTGGGCGAAGGCCTGGTCAGCCACGTCGTGCAATCGGTGCTGAAAAATCGCGCGCGGGAGCTGGAGACGATTGGCCGCGATACGTCAAAACTCGCGAACGTCGTGGCCCCGTTTCCCCGCATCACGTATGACGAAGCGATTCAGATTCTGCAGCAGCGCGGCAACCCCGCCAAGTGGGGCGACGATTTCGGCGGCGACGAAGAGACGATTCTTTCGAGCGCCTACGACCGCCCCGTGATGGTGCATCGCTACCCTGCAGCCATCAAGGCGTTTTATATGCAGCCGGACCCGGATCGGCCCGATCTGGCGCTGGGATTCGACATGCTCGCTCCCGAAGGCTACGGCGAAATCATCGGCGGAGGCGAACGCGTCGCGGATTATGATTTGCTCCTGAAGCGGCTGCGCGAGCATAATCTGCCCGAAGAGGCGTTTGGCTGGTATCTCGACCTTCGCAAATATGGCGGCGTGCCACATGCCGGGTTCGGTTTGGGCCTGGAACGCACGGTCGCCTGGATTTGCGGAACTGAGCACATTCGCGAAGTGATTCCCTTCCCTCGGATGATTTATCGCGTATACCCTTAAGGCTCGCAGCATTCGCTCAGTAACAGCGACTGGCTCAGGGCTTAACTATGGCACAAAAAATTCGCATCATCGGAGTTCCGATGGACCTGGGCCAGAGCCGGCGCGGCGTGGACATGGGTCCGTCGGCGTTGCGCGTGGCCGGGCTGCAGCAGCGATTGAAGGCGCTCGGGCATACGGTCGAGGACATCGGCAACATTGACGTGCGGCAGCCTGAAGAACAACCCTACGGCGAGAAGCGCGCCAAGTACTTGAACGAAATCGCCGAGACTTGCCGGGGCCTCGCGGAAATGACCGAAAAAACTCTCTCCGACGGCTTCCTGCCGCTGGTGCTGGGCGGAGACCACTCCATCGCCGTGGGATCGTGTTCCGGAGTATCGAACTATTTTCGCGGGCAATCGAAACGCATCGGTTATCTGTGGCTGGACGCGCACGGCGACATGAACACGCCGGAAAGTTCGCCCTCGGGAAATATTCACGGGATGCCGCTGGCGGCGATCATCGGCTACGGCGCGCCGGAACTGGTCGAACTGCTGGGCTACAAGCCGAAAGTCGAGCCGCGCAACGTTGCCCTGGTGGGCGTGCGTGATCTCGATCCGAAGGAGCGCCGCCTGATCAAGGAATCCGGCGTGCACGTCTTCACCATGCGCGATATTGACGAACGCGGCATGCGCGATGTGATGAGCGAGGCGCTGCGCTTCGTCACCGACGACACCGACGGCGTGGCCGTCAGCCTGGACATGGATTTCGTGGACCCGGACGACGCTCCGGGAGTGGGAACGCCGGTGCGCGGCGGCGTAACCTATCGCGAGGCGCACCTGGCCATGGAAATGATCGCGGACAGCGAAGCGATGGTGTCGCTCGAAGTCGTCGAGATCAATCCGGTGATCGATCTCCATAATCAGACGGCGCTGCTGGGCGTGGAGATGGTCCTATCCGGATTGGGCAAAAAGATTTTGTAATTGCGTGCCGCGGATCGTGCAATTTTCACACGAGATGGTCTTATATATTCGGCATTTGTTGTAGCCCGCCTCTTCAGAGGCGGGGGTTTTGTGGGCGTAAGAAGACCATCGTTTGCCGCGACGAACGAGCATTTTATGTAAGCGTGAAGAAGAACCCCGCCTCTGAAGAGGCGGGCTACAGCAGGACTGCGAAATTTATGACCACGGAAAAAAAACGGTTGCGAGTTGGCGTGCTCTTCGGCGGGCGTTCGGGCGAACATGAAGTTTCGCTGATTTCCGCGGCGTCGGTGATCCAGGCGCTCGATAAGGAAAAATACGAAGCCGTCCCCATCGGCATCACCAAGGACGGCCGGTGGCTCGCCGGAACCGCCGCGCACAAGATGCTCCCGGAAGTGCTGAAGACGGGCGAAAGCGTCATGCTTTCCGCTGATCCAAATGTTGCGGCGCTGGTTCCGGTGGGCGCGTCGCGCGCGGACGCGCTGCGCGTCGACGTCGTGTTTCCCGTGCTGCACGGCACGTTTGGCGAGGACGGCACCGTGCAGGGCCTGCTCGACCTCGCGGGGCTTCCCTACGTCGGCTCGGGCGTGCTGGGCTCGGCCGTCGGCATGGACAAGGACATGCAGAAGCGCCTGTTCCTGCAGGCCAAGCTGCCGGTGGTCGATTTCCTGGCGGTTCCGCGCGCCGAGTGGGAAAAATCCCGCGCGAAAGTCGTTCGCGCGATTCGCAAGAAATTCCGCTTCCCTGTTTTTGTGAAACCCGCGACGCTCGGAAGTTCCGTGGGCATGACCAAGGCGCATGACGCCAAGGAACTCGCCGCCGCGATGGATTTCGCCGCCGAGTTCGCGCAAAAAATTGTCGTGGAGCGCGCCATTCGCGGCCGCGAAATCGAAGTTTCCGTGCTGGGCAACGAGGATCCCAAGGCGTCCATCCCCGGCGAGATCGTGCCGCACCGCGAATTTTACGACTACGCCGCGAAATATCTGGAAGAAGGCACGCGCCTGCTGATTCCCGCGAAATTAAGCCGCGCGCAGGTCAAACGCTTTCAGGATTACGCCGTGCGCGGATTCCGCGCCCTGGAATGCCTGGGCATGGCGCGCGTCGATTTCTTTCTCGAGCATCGCACCGGGAAAATTTATCTGAACGAAATCAACACGATTCCCGGCTTCACTTCCATCAGCATGTACCCGAAGCTTTGGGAAGCCTCCGGCCTAGCGTATCGCGATCTGCTCAGCCGCCTGATCGAATTGGCCCTCTCGCAGCATCGCGAAAAACTGCGCACGAAATACACGATTGAACTTCCCGCCAGCGCTTCTCCCGGAACCCTCAAGGAATAGCAGTAATGGGCCAGTTTCCGGCAAGAGCGCGTTCCTCTGACAGAAGATCTCAGGATTTATCGCGCGAGAGCCGCAACAACCTCCAGCCCATTTTTCGCGACTATTGCGGGCGGTGGAAAAGGCCCATGTACACGGCCTTGCCGAGGATGTGTCCCTGTATCGCTTTCATTACGTTGGCGCGCGTCTCGAAGGCGTCAGTTCCCGGGCGCGACGTCGATCTTCGTGTCCAACGCAAAAAGCTCAAACGTGTAATGGTGCCGCGGGCCGGACCGCGGGCGCGCCTGGGCCACGATACACCGGGCCGCTCACGCTGATCTGATAGGCGCCGTTCTCCATCTGGGCTCCCGCCGGGACGCCTTCCGGAAGTCCGGTGGCCGTGGCTGGAATATTCCAGACCAGCCAATGAAGCTGATCATCCGTGGTGTGATTCCGGCTTACGTCCATATCATGCATATTCAGGAGGAAGCTCACCGTGCCCGCGGGGGCATTGCTCCAGGTTATCGCGGGAGACGTCTGGTTGCCGGCCTGAGTGTATTTGGCCGGAATTTCGGAACCATCGGCGAAAGCCGTGATTGTCATGGTCATTGGTGCAGGAGCCGGCGCGGCTGTCCGCCGCCTTGCGCTCCTCCAGTTTGACCCACAGCCGTTACGGCGAGTCCGAACATCATCAAGAAGACCGGAACCAATCGACGAAATCCCATCTAGCGTTGCCCTCCCAAGATTTGTTACGGATTGCGAGCATACAACCTGGAACCATTTTCTACAATCGCAAGGGTTCGCCTCGAGGAAATAACGAAGCGAGATGGCCAGGCACCGGCCCAGGACGCAAACTTACTATTACCCGCGGCCGAGGTAGGGCATTTTGGTCGCCATGACGGTCATGAATTGCACGTTGGCGGTGAGAGGCAGGGACGCCATGTAGACGACCGCGCGCGCGACATCCGCGGGATTCATCGTGGGTTCGACGGCGATCGTGCCGTTCGGCTGCGGAACGCCGTTCTTCATTCTTTCCGCCATTTCGGTGGCCGCATTTCCAATGTCGATCTGGCCGCAGGCGATGTCGTACTTTCGGCCGTCCAGGGAAGTGGCTTTGGTGAGGCCGGTCACTCCGTGTTTGGTGGCCGTGTAGGGAGCGGAATTCGGACGGGGCGCATGCGCCGAAATCGAGCCATTATTGATGATGCGCCCGCCGCGCGGCTCCTGGCTCTTCATGATTTTAAAAGCTTCCTGCGTGCAAAGAAACGCGCCGGTGAGATTCGTATCGACCACGGACTTCCACTCCTCGTACGCCAAATCTTCGAGCGGCAGGTCGCGGCCGGAGATGCCCGCGTTGTTGAAGAGCAGGTCCAGCCTGCCGAAAGCGTTTCTTGTTTTCGCGAAAAGTTCGCGCACCGAATTGGGATCGCCAACGTCCGCGGGCACGGCCAGCGATTGGGAATTAGCCTGACTGATTTCCCGCGCGGTCGCTTCCAGAGGCTCCCTGCGCCGGCCGGCAAGCACCACCGCGTAGCCGTTCTGAGCAAGAGCGACGGCAACCTGCTTGCCGATCCCGCTGCCTGCGCCGGTGACCAGAGCAATCTTTGGCGATGAGCCCATGAAGTATCCTCCGCTTTACCCGACAGAATTCTTCGCAACGCTCGATGAAGAATTTCCACGAGCCCGTTTCCATTCCGCATCTAGCTTGCCGCCGACGTCCTGGTTTGGCAATATCGGATCGCAGCTTCGATTCTGTTTGCGGGCACGCCAGCGCCAATCCCGGAATAGCTTCCGTCTTGCAATCAATGCGAAGAAAGACTACTGTTCGCGGGAGAAAGATTCCCTCTGTCGCCGCAACCGGCGCTTCCATCCGAGGAGGAACCATTGAACGCAAAACGAATCATCCCGGTCCTTATAATTTCTCTGGCATTTTTCTGCCTCACGGTTGGAAAAGCGCAAATGGCACAGCAAAAATCATCGGCGCCGCTTTACAACACCGCCAAACAAAAACTGAAAGAAGGCAAGCCGCTTGTCGGAGCCACCGTCTTCTCGCCCGATCCCAACATCTACTGCGCCATGGCGAATTCCGGATACGATTTCCTGTGGATCGAAATGCAGCACAGCCCGCTGACGTTTGAGGACGTGGCCAGAATGATTTGGGCGTGCCGAGGGGCTTCGGCGATGCCGTTCATTCGCGTGCCGGACGCGACCGAAAGCGACATCCAGAAATCCACCGACATCGGCGCTTTGGGAATCATCGTGCCCACGGTCGACACGGTGGAAAAAGCGGAGGCCGCCGTGAAGTGGGCCAAGTATCCGCCCGAGGGACGCCGCAGCCAGGGCAACGGCCAGTACGCAGCCCTGTACGGATCCGACTACCGGCAGACCGCGAATAACAACATGGTGGTCGTGATCATGATCGAAACGCCGATCGGCGTCGAGAATGCCGAAAAAATCGCGTCCGTTCCTGGAATCGATGTGATCTTCGCCGCCAGCACGGACCTGGGCAATTTTTCCGGACACAAGCAGGGCGACAAAGAGTACGAAGCCATGGTCGCGAAGATTCACGATGTGACGCTGGAACACGGCATCCGCCTCGGAGGTCCGCAGGCGTGGAAGGATCGGCCCGGGTTCACTTTCTTTCAGGCCCCCGGCGAAACCACGCTCATCAAACTCGGAGCAGAGGTAAACCTGGGGCGGTCTCCCGCCCAAAGCGGCGGCGCAAAGCCGGGAGTGGCGCCGACGGAAGGGTCCGAGCCGCATTAAACGCGAGCGGTTTAGTAGCGGCCGCGTCGCCCCGAAATGCGCGGGGCGATGGGGGCGTGTCTCGATGCAAACGGACCCCGAGCCGCTCTTCTTTCACCGCGACAGTCCCTCTCGCCGTAGTTTATAATGGCGTGTTTGCAAACAGGCTTTCGGCGGGCTCCACGTAGAGCTCGCACCTTACATCCAGGATTTTACCGATGCTTTCGATTCGCCCTGCCACACTCAACGACGCCGCGCTGCTCTCGAGCATGATTCACGAGCTCGCCGAATTCGAGCACCTGGGCCATGAAGCCAGCGTGTCGGAAGAAATCATCGCGCGCGACGGCTTCGGCCCCAAACCGAAATTCCGCGCCGTGATCGCGCAATGGGACGGCGAAGCCGTCGGATACGCGGTGTTCTTCGACTTCTATTCCTCGTTTCAGGGCCGCTCCGGCTTGTTTCTGGACGACCTTTTTGTCCGGCCGGCGTTCCGCAAGCGCGGGGTTGGCCGTGCGCTGCTCGCGCATGTGGCCGCCATCGCCTGGAATGAAAAATATTTCTGCATGCGCTGGGAAGTGCTCGACTGGAATACTCCTGCGATCGAGTTCTACGGCAAGCTGGGCGCTGAATTTCTCGATGAATGGAAATCCGTCGTGCTTATCGGCGATCCTCTGCAGGCGGTCGCCGAAGAAGCGAAGTAGCGGCGCCAGGCAATGCGCATCCGCCCGCCTCGGTCTTAGATTTTCCTCGCTCCTCTCTGTGCCCTCTGTGTTGAAATCCGAAAAGCTTTAACACAGAGGACACCGAGAGCACAGAGTACACAGAGAAACCGGCTTCGGCCCGGCGGCTTTGGTTGGCGGCGCAAGATGATGGACCGCTGGGAGCAGATGAGTGCGGAGGATCGCGAGAAATTCCGCGAGGGCATGCGCCATCGCCCCGGCCAGCCCAACACTCCGGCCGCCGACCCCCACGCCTGATAGCCACCCTGTTCCTGAACGATGCGAGTCACCCCCACGCGAGGGGACCGCTTGACGCCATCGGCCGCCTACTTTAGACTAACTGGTTAGTTAGCAATGAAAGCCGCCGCGACATCCCGATCCGCCGCTGCCTCCGAATGGAACCCGGAAAGCCTGGGCCGCCGCTTGCCGCGCGGCCTGCGCCACGCGCGGGATCTCTCCACGGCGCGCCGCATCGTGGCCACCGCCGAACACATTTTTTCCGAACAGGGACTGGCCGGGGCGCGCATGGATGAAATCGCGCGCGCGGCGAAGGTCAACAAGGCCCTTCTCTACTATTATTTTCGCAGCAAGGAAGAGTTGCACCGCTTCGTGCTGGAAGCGCTTCTTTCGCAAATGCGGGACACCGTTTGGGGGCAGGGAGATTTCTCCCTGTCCGCCGGCCGGCGCCTGGCCGCGGTGATCGACAGCTTCTTCGATTTCGTGGTGCGGCATCCGAACTATCCCCGCCTGGTCCAGCGGGAAATGATGGGCCACGGCCCGAACATGGAATGGATTGTTTCGGAATATTACCGCCCGCTGCACGTCCGGCTGGTCGAGCTGATTGAAAAAGGAATTTCCACCGGCGAATTCCGGCGCGTGGACACGCGGAACGCCGCGCTCACGATCGTCTCGATTATGGTGTTCTATTTTTCGGCCGCGCCGGTGCTGAGCCGCATTCTGGGGCACGATTCCTTGCGGCCCCGGGAAGTGGCCCGGAGGCGCCGCGCGGTCCAGGATTTTCTCGAACACGGGCTGTTCCGGCCCGGGGCAGGATTGCCATGAAAATCTCCAAATTTTTTGTTTTCGTGGGCGCGTTGTTCGTCGTTGCGCTGGTGGCCTACCTCACGACGACGCCAACGCGGGAGCGAAATTCCGTTGACGGGAATCGTCACGGGCACGGACGTGATTGTCAGCCCGCAACTGGCCGGGCGCATGATCCGCCTCACGGTGGATGAAGGCTCCGAGGTGCACAAAGGCGAATTGATCGCGGAACTCGATCCCGCGGAATACATTACCGCGCGCGATTCCGCCGAGGCCAATATCCATACGCTGGAAGCGAAGGTCAACTCCGCGCGCGATACGCGAAGCTGGACGGACGACCAGACGAGCGCGGCCCTGCGCCAAGCGGAAGCCACGTTGACGTCCACGCGATCTCAGCTCGTACAAGCCCAGGCCAATCTCTGGCGCGATCAGCAAACCTACAAACGCCAGCAAGGGCTCTTCCAGGAAGGCGTTGTCTCCGCGCAAGATCGCGATCTGGCCGATGCCGCCGTGCGGAGCTTCCGATGCCGCCGTGAAATCGCTGGAAGATCAGGTGCGCGCGGCGGAAGCGCAAGTGGCCGTGGCGCGTGCGAACCGCAAGCAGCTGGACGTGCAGCAAAGCGACCTGGCCGCCACACGCGCGCAACTCGTGCAGGCGCGCGCGGACAAGGCCACGGCCGACGTGCATCTCGGGTACATGAAAATCTACGCGCCGCTGGACGGCGTGGTTTCCGTCCGCGCGGCTCGCCAGGGAGAAGTGCTGCAGGCCGGCGAACCGATCGTGACGATTCTCGATGTGGACCATCTCTGGGTGCAGGCCGACGTCGAGGAAAGCTACATCGATTCGGTGGCGCTCAATCAGCATCTGAAGATCCGCCTCCCCTCGGGAAACACGCATCGAAGGCACCGTATTTTTCAAAGGCGTCGAAAACGATTTCGCGACGCAGCGCGACGTCAGCAGGACCAAGCGCGACATCAAGACGTTTTCCATCAAGGTCGCGGTGCCCAATCCGGAACGCCGGCTGATGTCCGGCATGACCGCCACCGTGCTGCTGCCGCCTCTTCCCTCCACTCAAAACTGGTGGCAGAGGATTCTTTGATCCGCATTCGTCACGAACGTCGATGGGATGCGCCGTTCGCTGCGAATCGAAAATGTCACGCGGTGATGGAACGCGAATGGTTTTTGGTGGCACAGGCTGAAGCCTGTGCCACCGGTCTCCTAGCAGGTGTCGTCTGGCGCCATGAACACGGAAAACAACAACGCGATTGAAGTCATCCGAGCTGAACGAAGAAGTTCGGAGATTTTGTGGCCGTGAACGACGTGAGTTTCACGGTTCATACGGGAGAAATCTTCGGCTTGCTCGGGCCCAACGGCGCGGGAAAAACAACGCTGATTCGCATGATGACCACGCTGACGCCGCCGACCTCCGGCATGGCCGTTGTCGGGGGGCACGACGTATCGAGCGATGCGGACGGCGTCCGCCACGCCATCGGCGTGATCCCGCAGGCGCTCACCTCCGATCCGGAGCTGACCGCGCGCGAAAACATGTCCATCCACGCGAAGCTGTACGGCCTGACCGAGCGCCGAGCGCCAGAAACTGATTCCGCAGCTTCTGGACTCGGTGGGCCTGACCGAATTCGCCGACAAGCTGGTGGGAAGTTTTTCCGGCGGCATGCGCAGGCGCCTGGAAATCGCGCGCGGGCTTGTGCATTCGCCGAAAATCCTTTTCCTTGACGAGCCGACGACGGGCCTCGATCCGGTCTCGCGCACGGCCGTCTGGGAAATGATCAACAAACTGAAAGAGAGCGCCAGTCTGACGATCTTGCTGACCACGCACTACATGGATGAAGCCGACCGTCTCTGCGACCGCATTGCGATCGTGGACCACGGACTGCTCGTGGCGCTGGATACGCCCGGAAAATTGAAGGACAGCGTGCCCGGGACCGACGTCGTGGAAGCGGAATTCGACAATCCTCCGGCGGACTGGAACGCGGCGCTGGAAAAACTCGATGGCGTCACCAGCGTAACAGCTCAGGACGGCGTCATGCACATCGCTTCGTCCAGCGGGCCGTTGACCGTCGGGGAACTGATGGACCTGGCGCGCGACCGCCATGTCGGCGTGCGCCGCGTCTCCGTGCAGGGCACCACGCTCGACGACGTGTTTTTGTATTACACCGGCCGCCAGTTGCGCGACGCCGCATCCGAATCCGTGCGGCGCGACGTGAGCCATTTGTACAAATAAGGATCAATTCCCGAACACATGAAATTCCAGCGCATCTTCGCCATCATCGAACGCGACATGCGGAAATTTTTCCGCAGCCCGGCGTTGATGATGAGTTCCATGATTTTCCCGCTCATGCAGCTCATCGTGCTGGGGTACGCCTTTGGCGGAAAGATCAAGGGAATCAAGGTCGCCGTCGTCGATGAGGACCACTCGGCCGCATCGCGCGACGTCCGGCAGCGTTTCGACGCGATCATCGCCGGCCCGCAGACCCTGAAGATCGAGAACTATAGTTCTCTCTCCGATGCCGAGATCGATTTGCGCACCGGATTCGTCCGCGCCATCGTTTACATTCCCGTCGATTTTTCGCGGCGCGTGGAGCAGGGCAATCGGCCGCGCATTGCTTTCATCGAAGACAACACGGACAACTTCGTCACCAGCGAACTCCTCGGCCGAATGCAATCGCTGGTCCAGGACATCAATCAGGGATTGAATCCGTTCCAGCCGGGACAGCGTTTGACCGTGCCGCCTCCGCGGCTCAACCCGCTGGTCGACCTGCAAGTCGTCGAGATGTATCCCTACATCGAATACATCAAGTATCTGCTCGCGGGCTCGATTGCCATGTCGATATTCATCGTGGCCATGATCGGCGGAGGAATCACGTTCATCGACGACAAGTCGCGGGGGCTTGCACGAGGGCTACCTGGTCACGCCCATCAAGAAATCGGAACTTATTCTGGGCCTGATTTTTTCCGGAGCTATTAAGGGACTCATGGCCGGCACCACCATCACCATCATCGGGGGATTGATTGCCGGCATCGAGCCGCCTGTGGGACCCGGTGCGGTTGATTTACCTTGGGATTGTGCTGGCGACGACGTCGGTGGCGATGCTCAGCTTCATGTTCCTGTTGATGGTCCGCGTCAGCGATCCCCTGGTGCCGCGCGCCATTTTCGGCGTGCTGAATACGCTGCTCTATTTTCCTTCGGGCGCGATTTATCCCATCGAAGGCTTCCCGGTCTGGCTGCGGTGGATCTCCTATATCGACCCGTTTACCTATGCCGTGCACGCGCTCAAGGCATTGCTCTTGAAAGATGCGGGGTTCCAGGCTATTTACTCGGACGTTCTAATTCTGGTTGGATTTTCCGTAGTGCTGGTTGGTCTTTCTGTCGCATTTTTCAAGAGGCAAATATAATATGCCAAAGGGAGAACCATTCATGGGCATACTCGATGCCGGCCCGGAAGAACCAAAATCAAAAGCCCTGCGCTATGGGATCAGCGGAGTCGCCCTGGTTTTATTGATCAGCGGTGCGATGTGGTATTTCCTGCGGTATACCCCGGAAAAACGCACGGTCGAACGGTTCATGGATGCCGTCGCCGCGGGAGACATGGCGAAAGCCTGCGAGATTTGGCATACGCATCCGGGTTTTTCCTGCCAGGATTTCGTCAGTTTTTGGGGACCGAACGGTTATTACAGTCCGATCAAAAGTTTTCGGATCGAAAGCGCGGAGGTCCCGCCGAAGGGTGGAAGCGGCGTGGTGGTCACCGTGGAAATCAGCGCCTATTCCCCGTTTCCCAAGCCCGAGGAAACCATAAAATTCGCGCAGAATCGCGAAGTGCAAATCTGGGTGGAACGTTCCGACAAGTCGCTGAGCTTCCCTCCACCATGATGCAGAACGCCTCCGGCGGCTAGCCGGTCATGGCCTCCCCGCGCACAAAGCTGCCCAGCCCTGCGGGGGAAAATCTAGCGAATCGACTCGGCCAGCGATTCCGCTTTCTCCGCCGGCGCGGTTGGCGTATACGGAGTCAGAGAACGCTTTGGGGTTTGCTCGTTGCGCAAGGATCCGTCGGTTTTAGTCGCTCCATATTTAAACTGCGAAACCAGTTTTCGGAGTTCTGCGGCCATGCTGGACAGCTGCTGCGCGGAGTCCTGTGTTTCGGCCGCGCCTTGCGTTGTGCTTTTCGCCGCGCTCGCGACGGATTTCATGTTGTCGACGATCTGCGAACTGCCCGTTGCGGCGTGATTTACGTTCCGTACCATGTCATTGGTCGTCGCCGTCTGATCCTCGATGGCGTTGGAAATCATGCTGGAAATGTTATTTACCTGGGTAATGACTTCCGTAATCTGGCGGATTGATTCCGTCGTGGTTTTCGTCTCGCCCTGGATCGCTTCGATCTTTCGGCTTATTTCCTCGGTGGCGACGGCCGTCTGTTTTGCAAGTTCCTTGACCTCATTGGCGACGACGGCAAATCCTTTGCCGGCATCTCCCGCCCGGGAAGCCTCGATGGTCGCATTCAAGGCCAGCAAATTCGTCTGGTGGGCGATGGACGTGATGACTTTAATCACGTTCCCGATTTCCGCGCTCGATTTCGCCAATTTGAGGACCGATTCATTTGTCGTTTCCGCCGTCGTGACCGCTGACTTGGCGACCATGGCGGCTTCCGTCGTGCTCTTGGAAATTTCCTTGATGCTGGCGCTCATCTCCTCGGTGGCCGCCGCTGCCGCCTGCAGGTTCCTGCTTACCTCTTCGCCGGAAACCGATACCAGGCGCGACTGGTTGGCGGTTTCCTCCGCGTTCGAGCTCATTTGATTGCTGACGCCGCGCAAATCCTCCGAGGAATTCGCCACCTGACCCGACATTTGCGCGACCGACACGATCATTTCCCGCAACCGCGATTGCATTTCATTCATGGCGACCATCAAGTCCCCAATTTCATCCGAGCTTCCGCTCTCCAGGTCTTGCCCCATCAGATCCCCCGCCGAGATGGCGCGGGCACGATCAAGAAGCGATCCGAGCGAATCCGAAATCCGTTTGCTGACAATATACGCAATCACGAACCCCGCCAGGATTCCAAAAATGGTTGTCGTCCAAAGACTCAGGGTAGCGGCGTGGCTTGTGTCCGCTAATGTGGTGATTTCCAGATTGGTCTTCTTCTGCTGCTCGTCGACCAGCGTCTGAAGACGGCCCATCAACTCCCCTTGCTGGGCGCTTTCATCCGTTTTGAGCATGTCATACGCGCGGCCCATGGCATCGTTTCCCTGCCCCATCGCAAGTTGTTCGATTTTGTCCTGCAGTTGTTGGTGGTTCCGCAACATGGAGTTAATCGAAGAGACCTCCTCGGATTCGGTCGCAGATCCGAAATCGTGCGTCACCTTGGTCAAATCCGTCGTGGCGGATTGGGCGGCCCGCCACGCGTCAGCGCGCATCGACTTGAAGTGTTCCGCATCTTTCGGATCGCTTCCGAACAGAACATAGGCGCGCAGAGCTCCCCCGGCACTTCCAATCGCCGCCTGAACTTTGGCTGCGTCGACCGTGGCCGGATAGCGAAAGTCGCGGATGGTATCCTGGAGCCCGGTGGCCTTTACCATTTTCGTGTAGGCGAACGTGGCGCTAAAAAGCATAAGCGCCATCATGAGACCGAATCCAGCAGCCAATTTTTTGCCGATCGTAAACCGTGCACTGGTGGTAGTCATTGTCGTTTCTGGCGAACCAGACGCAGTTCTCCATCCCCCTCTTCTTGCGAGTAGTTGAAGCCGATATCAAAGAAAGACACTCGTGCGAATCAAACAGCGCCAAGGCACGAACGCTGCTGCAGGCGCGTTGGTATCTGGGCGCCAGTCCTGGGAAATCTCCCGCGCCTTAACGCGGGAGGTTAAAATCGACGTTTACAGTCTGTGTGGACTTGCTATCCGCCGGTTCGTAGCGCCATTTTTTTACCGCCTCAATCGCGGCCGAAGCGAGCAGTTGGTGGCCGCTCACTACCTTTACGTCTCCAACGCTGCCATCCGGATCAATGGTGACATCCAATTTGACGGTTCCCTCGATTCTCATTTTGAGGGCGATCGCAGGATAGGTCGGCGGCACAGTCTTTACCGATTTTCGCGTGTCCGCATGTAGAAGGGTCGCAGCAAACAAACAAAAAGCGGCGATGGGGAGCAAAAAGATGTGTTTCATAGTCATGGTATATTTCCAATCTCCAGTTTGGGCCACGAGGATTCCGTGGCGGATTCTGTCTCAAGATTTATCGGCAGATCTCGGGATTACTTTAGGGCGAATATATGCGGAATTTGCAGAACTGGCCGGAGATTCGTTCCTTGCGGAAAAGCGATCTTTCGCGGCCCTATCTTCAGTGAATAGAGATAGTTACAGTGTCACGCAAATTAAGATCAGAAAAAGTTGGGAACACGCTTTACGCCAGGTCCCGCACGGCGGCCAAAAGCTCAGCGGGAGTGATGGTGGACGTGCCAAGTTTCGCTACGACCACGCCGGCGCCGGCATTGGCAAGCACGGCGGCTTCCCGAATGGGAACGCGCGCCGCAATCGCCAGCGCCAGCACGGATAGCACCGTATCGCCCGCTCCGGTCACATCGAACACCTGGCGCCCATGCGTGGAGTGATCCGCCCCGGCCTGCCCCACTCGCGCGTAGCTGATCTCGCGGCTTGTTGCCGGCACATGAAAACCTTCCGGCATCGTGTCCTCAAAAACGTTCAGGCCTTCGGCGCCCCGCGTGATCACCACGGCGGAACACCCGAAATGCGCCAGCAAAGCGCGCCCCGCCTGTTCGACTGAGTCGTCGTCCTCGAGCGAACGAGTTACGAAAAATCCCGCTTCCTTGGCGTTGCACGCAATCAGCGTCGCGCCGCGATAGGCAAACAGGCGCGACGTCTTCGGCTTCACCAGCACGGGCACCCCGCGGCGATGGCACTCCGTCAGAACGCGATCGGCCAGCGCGTCGGTCACCACGCCTTTGTCGTAGTCCGAGATCACCAGCGCGTCCAGATGCCCGAGCGCCGCTTTGATCCGGCGGATCATGCTTTCTTCGATGGCGTGGCTCAGAGGCTCGCGGCGTTCGCGGTCCACGCGCACGATCTGCTGATGCCGCGCCACGATGCGCGTCTTAACGGTGGTGATGCGCGACGCGTCGGCCACGATTCCCTTCGTTGCCATTCCCGCGGCGCCCAGGCATGCGCGGATCGCGCGCCCCGGCTCGTCGTCTCCGGTCACGCCGAAGGGAATCACCGCGGCGCCCAGCGCGGAAAGATTCGCGGCGACGTTTCCCGCTCCTCCCAAAACCTGGCTCTCGTTCATGAAATCGACGACGGGAACGGGAGCTTCCGGCGAAAGCCGCGTGGCCGAACCCCAAACGTAGCGGTCCAGCATGAAGTCTCCGGCCACGCCAATCCGGCGGCCGCGCAATGTCTTCGCAAGGCGCGTGAGTTTTCGGCTGTCCATGGTCATAGAAGAGGGAACAACATCCTGTCGCGTTGCGTTGGGTCTCGCTTATCTGCCCGGAGAAATGTTCGCAGCATACGTTCGCACTCTAGCAGAGACGATTTGCCGGGAGCAACTTTTGCCCAATAGTCACAGCCCTTTCGCTTTCCGAAACTCGCGCACGACCTCGGCCAGGTCGCGGTGCTCGCCATCCACCGCGTAATTCATGCCGCGCATCTCTTCCTCCGAAATTTTCCCCGCGAGATCGCCGAGCGCCACGCCAACTTCCGGATGCCGGTCGAGCGTGGCGCGGCGCACGAGCGGCACCGCCTGGTATGGCGGAAAATAATGGCGGTCGTCCTGGAGAACGACCATGCCCAGCGCCGCGATCACGCCGTCGGTCGAATTCCCCGCCACGATGTCCACTTGCCGGTCGGCAAGAGCGCGGTACAACAATCCCAGGTCGAGAATCTTGGGCTCGCCGGCAAACCGCAGGCCGTAGGCCGCCGCCCAGCCGCGATACCCGTCCGGCCGCTCCATGAACTCGTATCCGAATCCGGCGCGCCATTTCGGCGCGTAGGGAGCGATGTCGGAAATGTTATGCAGATGAAGCTTTTCCGCATCGTCTCCCCGAACGACCATGGCAAACGTATTGTTGAATCCGAGCGGCGGCAGCACCTCGATGCCGAACCGGGCGAGATATTCCTGCTGCACGCGGCGAAAGACCGCGGACGGATCGTTTTGGGGAGGATCATTCAGGACGGCGGTCAGCGCCGTACCCGTGTACTCCGGATACAAATCGATCTTTCCGGCGACGAGCGCCTGATGGCAGATCATGGTGCCGCCGAGGTTGACGCGCCTTTCCACGCGCAACGCCGAGTGCGCCTCGATCTGCTGCGCGAACAGTTCCGCCAGCACAATTTGCTCGGTGAAATTCTTCGAGCCGACGACGATGCTTTCTTCGCCGCGTTTGCCGCACCCGGCAGGCGGAACAACAACGTGCAAAGGCAGGCAAGAAATGCCGCCGCCGGCAAATAATCTATTTCGCCGCGCGGAAAAAGAAAATCTTTCGCGAAGAACGCAGGCGCTCATCTCCGCGCCAAGCTCCGCTGGAATGCCCCCAGCGAAAGATCGACGATGACCGCAAGCACAGCGGCGGGAATTGCACCCGCAAGGATGACCTGGTTATTGACCATCGCGACCCCGCGAAAAATAAATACGCCCAGTCCGCCCGCGCCAATCGCCGCAGCAATAGTCGCGACGCCGATGGAAATCACGGTGGCGACGCGAATTCCCGCAAGCAGCACGGGCGCGGCCAACGGGAGTTGCACTTGCCAAAGCACTTGCCGCGGCGTCATCCCCATTCCTCGCGCCGCCTCGATCACCGCGGCATCCACTCCCGCGATGCCCGTGCATGTATTTCGCAAGATGGGCAGCAACGCGTACAGCGCCAGCGCGACAATCGCCGTGCTGGCTCCTACTCCGCCGATCCAGGGCACCGGAATCAGGAATCCGAACAGCGCGAGGCTCGGAATCGTCTGGACGACGTTGGCGCCTCCCAGCACCCAGCGCTGCAATTTGCCGCGGCGAACCAGCGCAATACCCAGCGGCAGCCCGATGACCAGCGCGATCGCCATCGACGCGCCAACCAGACCGATATGCTCGACCAATCGTTCCAGCACTTCGCCGCGGTTGCGCAACATAAAATCAAACCAGTTCATCGCGCCTCCTCCTCATTGCATCAGGTCTGGGCCGTCGCCGGATTGAAGCGACGCGGCGAATGCCCGGACTTGCGGTTCGCTGGCGTCCAGAAATTCCTGCGGCGAGTACATCCCGATCAAGCGTCCATGATCCAGCAGCGCGATTCGCGTTCCCAGGAACATCGCTTCCCGCACGTCGTGCGTGACAAACACGATTGTTTTTTCCAGGCGCGACGCCAGCGCGCGAAATTCCCGCTGCAGTTCCGTTCGTGTCACCGGGTCGAGCGCCCCGAACGGCTCGTCCATCAACAGGATTGGAGGGTCCGCCGCCAGCGCCCGCGCCACTCCCACGCGCTGCTTCTGTCCGCCGGAAAGCTCCGACGGGCGGCGCTTCGCATATTCGCCGGGAGGAAGTCCCACCAGCTCCAGCATTTCGATTACGCGCGCTCGAATCCGTTTCGCGGGCCAGTGTTCGAGCCGGGGGACCAGCGCCACGTTCTTCTCCACGCTCCAATGGGGGAATAGCCCGGCATCCTGAATCACGTATCCGATTCCTCTCCTGAGCTGGATGGGGTCCCAGGAAGCGGTAGAGCGCCCCGAGACCAGGATTTCGCCCTCGGTGGGCCCAGCAGGCGGTTGATGAGCTTGAGCGTTGTTGTCTTGCCGGACCCGCTGCGCCCCAGCAGCACCAGCGTCTCGCCTCGCCCGACATTGAAATTCAGGCCAGAAACCAGCGCCGCCCCGGCGGGCAGTCGATAGGACACATCCCGAAGCTGCAAGACATAACTGCCCTGCACTCCGTCACTTAGCGCTGGCATATCTTTCCCCACTAAGTGCCCTCCTCGGCAAATGGCCTTCGGGAAACGTGGATTAACTTATCATATCGGGGCGGTTATAAGGAGGTTCCTGCGGACTTCCCATCTTTCTGGCGGCGCGGAGTAGATTTCAATTTTCGTGCGCTGGGGTGACGCGAAGAATTGTTTCGGCGCTCCACTTATCGGTGGAAGTGAAATCCACGGCCCACACGCCCAGAATCTGCGAGCCCTGGTAGACGCGCTCGAAGCCTTCTTCCGATTCCGATACCGTCTCGATGGGCGCCACCCACAAGTGGCTCGCCCCGCGAGCTTCCATTTCCACCGCAACGTTTTGCCATTCGTCCGCCACGCGCAGGCGCGAGCCCTCCACTACGCCGCTCCATTCCAGCGGCTTGCGGCCGCCCGAAAACTCGAAATAGCGGTCCGGCACATTTGGGGCGAGCAGATTCAAGACAACCTCGAGCCCTACCGTGAACGAGGGCGGCGGCCCAGATGCCGAAGCTTCCGGCTCGGAGCCCGACCGGGTGAGATCGAGGCGGCAGGTGACCTCGAAGCCAGTTTCCAGTGCATCGAATTTCAGCGTTTTCTCCACGCGCAGATTGCTTCCCGGTCCTGACCCGGCGAACCCTCCGGCCAGAGGCGCTTCCGCGAACAAATTAATCTCCTGCGGCGTCGCCTGCTCGATCTGGTAATCGCCTCCGGCAAAATCGGCGTTCTCATCCAACCGCAAAGCTTCGAAATCCGCGTGCGTCTTGCCATTGGCAAACAGCAAAAAGCGGAATGTATTTCGCGGCCAGCGGTCGTATTTCAAATATTTTTCCAGGCCCGCTTCCTTTGAGAGCGTCTGATCGTGAATCGATACAACGGCCTGGGTGGACTGCGGCGCTTGCTGCAGCCGGGAATGGTAGGCCTCCACGCGTCGCTGCAGCGAATTGATCAGCGTCACGCCGCTCGGACGGAAATCGAGCACTTCGAGGGTTCCTCCGCCGGACGGCTTGACCAGCGCGGCGAACTGGTGCGACACAATCTCGATTTCTTCCCGTCCATCCGCGTCAAAATCGAGGCGAGCCATCGACTGATATTGCTTCGCGCCTAGCCGCAATTCGTCGGCAATGGTTTCCGCGCGCACCAGTTCGCGCCACAATGCCGTTCTCAAATGCGGGGCGTATAGCCCGCCAAAAATTCCGTGCCAGTAGGCGTCGTTGGATTGCGACCGCAGCAAATGGGTGATCGCTTCCGCATGGCGCAAGGCGCTCCGGCCGCCTTTCCTCGGGCTTTTCCCGCCCGGGTGGCGCAGCTTCGAGGATACCCGCAGCATCTTCTTGTGCAGCAGATTGGATTCCGCGTACTTGCTGAAAAATCCCCGCCAGAATCCGCCGCGCAGAAATCGCCGCACGTCCGGCCGGTCCTTGAATTCCTGCAGGAGTCCGTGAAATTTTTGGCGCGCGGGAGTCGGCAGAACCCACTCCATCATTTCCGTATAGGACGCCGTTGGCAGGTCCACCCTTCCAAGAGGCTGATAGGCGGCCAGGGCCTCGGCTGGCGGAATCAATTCCAGCCAATCGTGACTTGGCTTCGATGGCCGTAAAAAAATTCTCGAGCCATCCATCGCGAAAACAATGCTCCCAAGTGTGCGGCCATCCCCCGAATTTCTCCATATCGTCGCCCATCGTCGCCATTCCGCCCGGATGGTCGTGAGCGGAGCGGCGCAGGAAAGCAATGGAATCATCGATACTTCCAAACGGCAGCAAGTACCGGAGTTCCTGCAACCCGGGAATGATCTTCACCGTGCTGCCGCGATCCTCGGCTCACGTAATAGCCGAACAACTCATGCATCTCCCGCCCGGCTGTCAGGAAATGGCTGTCATCGACCAGCGTGTACTCCATGCCGGCTTCGGCCAATGCCGCGGGCAATTGAGGTTCCCACACGCGCTCGGCAAGCCACGCGCCGGTGGGCCGCTTTCCAAAATGATGCTCGATAAAATCGCTCAACCTGCGGATCTGCTCGATCTGATCTTCCAGCGGAATGGTAATCAGAATGGGTTCGTAAAATCCTCCGCCCGCGATTTCGATCTGGCCGCGCGCGGCAAGTGTCGCAATCTGGAGGAGATATTCGGGATGCTTTTCGGCCATCCACTCCAGCAGCGAGCCGGAATAATGAAGCCCCATCCGGATGCGCGGATGCCTCGCCAGACATTCCAAAAACGGCAAATAGGAACGCTCGTACGTCCGTTCCATGACATCGTCAAAATTTCCGACGGGCTGGTGTGCGTGGACGAGCAGGACTAGGTTGAATTTCGACAAGTGAAAACCTCACGTTCGAGCAGAACAAGAATCATAGCGCGAGTCGGCTGGAAAGTGGGAAATTCAAATGCGCGATTTTCCCGATTACCTGCAAGCTGTCTTATAAATGATCTTTTTGGGTCGCGGTTTCAGCCGCAACATCCAGCGGCCTGAAAAGCCAGAGCTTAGCCCATGACGGGCTGTCGAGTTTGAGGCCAGCCATTTATAAGACGACTTGTAAAGTTGGTGCGGCACGTGGACAGGCCGCGAATTTGCCGGGTTACAGGCTCCAAGGCAACCCGCTCGAGTTCGGGCGTGGGCTGTACTTGCAGCCCACTAGAGTTATGATGCCCTTCTCGCCGCCCGACGCGTCACTTCGGCCGGGAAAAAACTCCATGGATCCTCTGAAACGAAAGATCGGCTGTTCCAAAAAGGACTGGAAGCCTTTAATTCCGAGCATTTTTATGATGCTCACGAACATTGGGAAGAGGTGTGGCTGGAGACGCAGAACCCGGAGAAGATATTCCTTCAGGGCCTAATTCAGGTTGCCGCAGCCTTTCACCATTATTCCCGCGCGAACAGCCTGGGCTGCCGCAATCTGCTCCAAGCAGGACTCCTCAAGCTCGAATTTTTCCCCGAGGAACACTGGGGGCTCGCGATCGAACCTCTGCGCGTAAGCGTCCGCCAGTGGCTCGTGCCGCTTCGCGCGGGCGAAATTCCCGTGCGCGTGAAAATTCCACGAATTCAATCGCGCGGCACCCGAGGATCTTCCGCCCGAAACACCTAGCGCTTGCACGTTTTAGGACGCCGCCCGAATTAATAGAGTTTCGGCAGAAATCGCGGCTTTCCACTAGGCTTGCGCGGTATGCGGAGTTAGACATCAAAACGCCGTCCTCGACGCTGACCCGCCGACGAGGGGTGCCCGCAGGTAAAGGGAAATTCCGAGGGCTTTATTTTCGGGCCCTGGAGGGTTGCAGTTTTCTAGGGCTAAAAAAAATGCGGCATCCCCTCTGTATAAGAGATGCCGCACCAATGTAACCAGACAATTCCGCTGCCTTTGAACGGCTTACATCAGCCCTGGTTGGTATACCAGTCCGCGTTGATGGGCGTGAAATGAGCCCACTTTTCCGGCAGATCTTCCAAAGCGAAGATGGCAGTCACCGGGCAAACCGGGACGCACGCGCCGCAATCGATGCATTCCACCGGGCTGATGTAGAGTTGCGGCTCGGACTCAAATTTGGGTTCATCCTTGCGCGGGTGGATGCAATCGACCGGGCAAACGTCCACGCAAGCGGTGTCCTTGGTTCCTATACAGGGCTCAGCAATTACGTACGCCATCGAGACTCTCCTTCGAGGGTATCTGCAACCAAATCTTCAAAAGCCAAACATTTCTTTCAATTGAAAAGATCGGTTTATATCACCAATTTTGCCGCTGCACAAGCCGCTTTCTTTGCCCGGAAAGTATAGCACGTCTCAATTCACGACGATCGATTGCGACATATTCTCTCTCATTGCTCGTCAAATCCGCGGGGTGTAGACTTGCGCTTACCTGAACAAACGCCCAAAAATGGAGGAATTCACATGAGACGATGGACTCGGATTTTGCTTGTTGCCGCTCTGACCGCCACAGGTGTTGTTGCAGTCGATCGCATGCCATCCCTTGGCCGCCGCGGACGACCCGATTATTTCCGCCGATAAAGCCGTCACATCGGCCCTTACTAAAGGCGACAAAGCAGCCGCCGAAAAATATCTCGACGCTGACTTCAGCTGGATCGATACGTTGGGCGTAATGCGCTTCAAGGAAGATGTGTTTCGCGTCGGGGTCAAGCCTGCGGTTCCCGTGGCTCAGGATGTGACCTACGTCGAACACAAATACGGCAACGTCGTATGGCTGCAGGCAAACCAGGGAAAACGGTACGCCGCTCACTTCTGGGTGAAGCGCCCCACGGGCTGGAAACTCCTTCACACCACCGAAATCGACGTTCATCCGCGTGACTTTACTCCCGTCCGCCCGAATTATGAGGTGCCTTGCCTGAATCCCTGCGCGGAGGTTCCATACACTGCCGTCACGGCGAATGAAAAGGCCGCGCTCGCAGGCTGGCAGGAACAGGAATCCGGCAAGCCAGGCATGTGGGCCAAGCATATTGCCGACAATTTCGATCAGCGCGCCGCGATGACCTGGACGGGCCCGAGAGCAGCCAAGAAGGATATGGTCGCAGCGCAAGAGCGGGCCCAGCAGCAAAATCCGAACCGGCCCGAAGTTGGGGCGGCTCCGGCGCTATTCATCCGCAGCTGGGATTTCGGCACCGCGGTGGTAATGATCTCGTGCCAGCCGACCTATGGCGATAAAGCGTACTGGTCCAGCCGCGTCCTGGCTCCACTCAATGGCGTCTGGATGATGATGGAGAGCTATCACAATTACATCGACGCCTCGCCTGTCATGACCGCCTTGCCGCTCAATGAGTCAAAGGACCAGCGCGCCATGAAGCTGGCGAAGGACGCAAAATAACGTGAAGTTCGGTGTACTGGGCGCCCCACCCTTCAAGATTTTTTTGAAGGGTGGGGGGTAGAGTTTACGCCGCCAAGAACCACTCGGTCGACGCACGTTGATCCGGCCAATTGAAAAACAATTCGGAATCGAAAAGCGATACTGCGTTTACGCCGGGCCGCCAATCTTCAGAACCGCCGCGCCCTGCAGTTTCCCGCTTCGCAATTGATTCAGCGCATCGTTGGCTTGTTCAAGCCGGAAGGTCTGCGTGGTTGTCCGCACGGGAACTTTCGGCGCGATCCGCATGAACTCTTCCGCGTCCCGCCGCGTCAGATTCGCCACCGAGCAGATCGTCCGCTCTCCCCACAACAATTCGTAGGGAAACGATGGAATGTCGCTCATGTGAATGCCGCCGCACACGACGTTGCCTCCCTTGCGAACGGCGGCCAGCGCGGCGGGCACCAGCGCGACCGACCGGCGCGAAAATAATCGCGGCGTCGAGTTCCTCCGGCGGACGCTCGTCCGAGCCGCCGGCCCAGGCCGCGCCAAGTTGCCGCGCGAACTGTTGCGCCTCGCGATCCCCGGGCCGCGTGAACGCGTAGACGCTGCGCCCCTGATACAGGGCCACCTGAGCGATGATGTGCGCCGCGCCTCCGAAACCATAAATCCCCAGGCGTTTGCCGTCCCCGGCCCGCACCAGCGAACGGTATCCAATCAACCCGGCGCAAAGCAGCGGCGCGGCCGCCACATCCGTGTAAGACTCCGGAATCGGGACGCAGAAGCGTTCATCGGCCACGGTAAATTCGGCGTACCCTCCGTCGATCGTGTATCCGGTGAACCGCGCCTGGTCGCACAAATTTTCGTTGCCCGCGCGGCAATAGGAACATTTCCCGCACGTCCAGCCGAGCCACGGCACGCCGACGCGGTCTCCGACGGAAATGCCGCGTACACCATCTCCCAGGCGCGTCACCCGGCCCACGATTTCGTGGCCGATAATCAGCGGAAGTTTCGGATCGGGCAATTCGCCGTCGATCACGTGCAAATCCGTCCGGCAGACGGCGCAGGCATGAACTGCGAGCTGCACTTCCCCGGCGCCGGGCTCCGGCACGGGACGCTCCTGCAGCGTCAGCGGCTTTCCCGACCTGCTCGAAAATCATTGCGCGCATGGTTTGCTTTGCGCGCTCATCGGAACAAATTCCTCACGAAGAACAGCAAATTCGCGGGACGTTCGGCCAGCCGCCGCATGAAGTACGGAAACCAGTCCCGGCCAAACGGAATGTAAACGCGCACGCGATATCCCTGCCGCACCAGGCGGCCTGCAGATCCGTGCGGATTCCGTAGAGCATCTGGAATTCAAACTTGTCCTTGGTGATTTCGCTGTTCGGCGGCGAACCGGATCGCCGCATCGATCATGTTCGGGATCGTGCGTGGCCAGGGCGTGATAGATGCCGCTCGGCAGCAGAATTTTCATCAGCTTGACGAAGTTTGCGTCGACATCTTTTTTGCGGGGAAATGCGATTTGCGAGGGTTCCTTGTAGGCGCCCTTGACCAGGCGGATGCGGCAGCCGATGTCCAGCAAATCGCGGATGTCCTGCTCGCTTCGGTAGAGGTATGCCTGAATAACGGTCCCCACCGCGTCGGTTTCCGCGCGGGCCTGCTTGACGATGCGCAGCGTCCGGTCCGTGTAGGCCGAAGCCTTCCATATCGACGCGCACGAAATTTCGCAGTTCCGCCGCGCGGCGCGTGACGATGCGCAATTGCTCCGCGCAAAATTCGTCACCAAGATCGAGGCCCAGATGCGTCAGCTTGAGGGAAACATTGGCGTCGAGGTCCGCGGCCGCGATGCGATCGAGCGCTTCGGTATACGCCGTCGCGCGCGCGCTCGGCATCTTCCCGGTGACCGACATTTTCGCCCAGATGATCCAGGCTCACCGACATTCCGGCGCGGTTGCAGGTTCGCGCGGCTTCGATGGCCAGGGCGAGGTCCTCTCCCGGGACAAACCTCCGCGCCCAGCGGCGCGTCGTGCCATTGGAGGTGATCCAGCGGCGAAGGCGGGAGCTTTTGGCGAGTTCGAGCAGCAGCGTGCGTAACATCGGATTTGTGCGGGCAACGCGCCGAAATGCAGTGCGCGCGGCGTCAGACGTCTTTATGGGCGTCGAGAAATTTCTCGGCGTCCAGCGCGGCCATGCAGCCCGAGCCGGCCGCGGTGACCGCCTGGCGGTAGTGATGATCCTGCACGTCGCCCGCGGCGAAAACGCCCGGCACATTGGTCTGGCTGCCGTGATGCGTGATCAGGTAGCCGTTCTCGTCCATGTCCAGCTTGCCGCGAAACACCTTGGTGTTCGGGTTCGTGGCCGATGGCGATGAAGACGCCGTCCACGGGCAACATCGTGATCTCATTGGTCTGGGTATTGCGCAGCCTCAAGACTCTCACGCCGCCCTTGGAGACATCCGCGATCTCTTCGACCACGACCGGAGTGACAAATTCGAATCTTTTCGTTGGCGCGCGCGCGGTCCACCATGATTTTCGACGCGCGGAATTCGGGTCGCCGGTGAATCAGGTAGACTTTGCTCGCAAACCGCGAAAGAAAATTCGCCTCTTCCATCGCCGAATCGCCGCCCCCGACGACGGCGATCTCCTTGCCTCGAAAGAAATATCCGTCGCACGTGGCGCAGGTCGATACGCCGTACCCGATCAGTTTGCGCTCGGACTCGAGTCCGATCATGCGCGCCGTGGCGCCCGATCCGGCAATCAGCGTCCGGGTTTCATAGACGTCATTCCCCACGTGAATCTTGAAGGGCCGCTTGCTCAAATCCACTTCCGTGATGGCGCCGGCCTTGAATTCCGCGCCGAATTTCTGCGCCTGCTTGCGCATGTTCTCGATCAGATCCGGGCCCAGAATTCCGTCGGGAAACCCCGGAAAATTCTCGACCATGGTCGTGAGCGAAAGCTGGCCGCCGGGCTCGAAGCCGTCGATCACAAGCGGTTTCAGATTCGCGCGCCCCGCATAGATGGCCGCGGTCAATCCGGCGCAGCCGCTGCCGATGATGATGACGTTATTCAAGTGATCCTCTCCCTGCTTGCGATTGGATTCACCAACCGGGCGCGGCGATTCACCGCACAAAGCAGGAAAGTCTAACACCAAGGCGCGCGCCGGCGCTCGATGAATTTAGTCCTTCGCTCGTCCTGCAGCACTGGCCTCGGCAGGCGGAATGGGTGATAATGCCAACCTGCTATTCACATTCCAGGAGGAACACGTGAGCCGCGCACCAGGCACGTATGCTGTATTCGATACATCGCAGGGCACGATTGTGGCCCGTCTGTTCGATAAGGAAGCCCCGAAAACTGTCGCGAATTTCATCGGCCTCGCCGAAGGCACCAAGGAATTCACCGACCCGCGCACCGGACAAAAGGTGAAGCGCCCGTTTTATGACGGCCTGATCTTCCATCGCGTGATCCCGGATTTCATGATTCAGGGCGGATGCCCATTGGGCACGGGAACCGGCGATCCCGGCTACCGCTTCGGCGACGAATTCCATCCCTCGCTGCGGCATGACAAGCCGGGAAAGCTTTCCATGGCGAATGCGGGCCCCGGCACGAACGGCAGCCAGTTTTTTATCACGGTTGCGGCGACGCCGTGGCTCGACAATAAGCACACCATCTTCGGCGAAGTGGTCGAAGGGATGGACGTTGCCACCAAAATTTCAAAACTGCCGCGCGGCGCAAACGACAAGCCGAAAGAGCCCGTTGTCGTGAAATCGCTGCGCATCGAGCGCGTCTGATCGCGGGCGAGGCCTCCATGCTGAATCCGGCCAACATGTTCCGGATGATGACCGAGTTTATTTTCATTTTGCTCGGCGGCTTTCTGATCTGGCTCGGTCTGAGCAATCATTTCCTGTTCAACCCGAAAAGTCCCGCCTGGCTGGGGCTTGGCGGCGTCCTGATCTATTGGGGCGTGCGGGCCTGGACGAAAACGGCGCGAGCCGCGCGGACGTCGGAGCGCACGGTCGCGCGCATTGGCGGGAGCTTCGCTGATTCTTGTCGGATTTATGATGCTGGGCTTGGTTGTAGTAGAGTTCCGCTGGGTGGGAATTGCTCTGGCTTCGGCGGGAGCAATTCTGGTTCTGCGCGGACTGGCCGCGGCGGTATTGTCGCTTCGGTCGGATTAATTCACGTTCCGCCGAGTTCGATCGGAAAGGAGTCTCCCAATGTTCAAAGAATTCAAATAATTTGCAATGCGCGGAAATGTTCTGGACATGGCCGTCGGCATCATCATCGGCGCCGCGTTTGGGCAGATCGTCAATTCCTTCGTGCAGGATATCCTGATGCCACCGATCGGCAGGCTTCTCGGCCACGTCGATTTCTCGAATTTATTTATCAGCCTGACGGGCACGCATTACGACACGGTGGCGGCCGCAAAGGCGGCGGGCGCGGCGACCCTCAACTACGGCGTGTTCCTGAACACGGTCATCAATTTTCTGATCGTGGCGTTCGCCGTGTTCCTGCTGGTGCGCCAGGTGAATCGTCTGGCTCCAAAGCCGGCGCCCGCTGCAGCCCCGGCCACGCGCGAATGTCCCTATTGCCTCTCTGCCGTGCCGCTCAAGGCGACCAAGTGCGCGTACTGCACGTCAGAATTGCGGGCAGCGTAAAGTACACCCAAATGCCGGCCTGGGGATGCCCGGCCGCAAATTAGGAGCTAGCGATGTTCGATCTGAAATCCGGAGGCAAGCACGACTGGAAGAACCACGGCATTCGCATCATTCGCAGCGGCGAACTCGATTCCAATACGCCGCAAACGAAAGGAATGACGCGCGCCGAAGCCATCTCACACGCTCGAGTCGGCGCGCAGAAACTCTGGGCGGGAACGGTTATCGTGCATCCCGACGCAAAAACCGGGCCGCATCACCACGGAGAACTCGAAACCGTGCTCTACATTATTCGCGGACGCGCACGGATGCGTTGGGGAGATCACCTGGAATTCGTGGATGAGGCCGGCCCCGGCGATTTCATTTTCGTGCCGCCGTATGTGCCGCACCAGGAACTCAACGCAAAGCATGATGAACCCGTGGAAGCCGTCGTCGTGCGCAGCGGGCAGGAACCCATCGTCGTCAACCTGGATATCCCGACTCCCGAGCCAACCCCGAAAACCCCGCAGCCCGATCCATTTCATTCCGCGCCTGGAAAATCGTAAGCGGATTTTGAGAGTCAGGCGGAGCCAGATCGGCTCATTTCCCGGCATCCCAGTAGACACCCGGCAAGGCCCGGCAACCGTTACACTGGATCAGGGCGTTTGGGCTTGTTGCGGCTGACATGATCTTTCAGCCGGGCGACGACATCAGCTTCTTTTCCCTGGTTCAATTCGTTCAGCACTTCATCCAGCGCAAAGTGGACCACATCATGGTGGTGAAGTTCGTCCGGGGCGATCAAATCACTGAAGCGCAGCCACAGGCGGTGGATCAAGCGCACCTCGTTGGACGTGAGATTCGGCGCGTGAGGCCCCAGAAGAAAATATTCCCGCTGCCCTCCCGGCGTGAAAATTTCCAGGTTAAATTGCGGGCGCGGATCGGGCAGTTGCTCCCAGGCAAGGCCAATTTCCCTGGCTTGCTCGGCCAGGGACAGTTTCGAGGAGCGGCCAAGCACGATCGTGTTGGACTCCAGCTTCTCGGCGGCGTTCAGGATGCCGCTCCACATGTCGTTGGCCGAAACCACGGCCAGACGAATCGTCTTGCCACGCTTTTCGGCGAGCGACAACGCCTTCGTGAATAGAAACTGCTCGACGCTTCCAAACAATTGCTCGGCTTCAAGTTCGCTCGATCCGGACGCGGACCGGCGGAGAAGGCGAACATGCAGCACGACGACGTCCCGGCGCTCCGGCCGGACGCGGTCGAGCACCGCCTGCAGATGATACAGCGCGTGAAAATTGCTGACCGGAACCAGAATATTGCCGGGCCGCACGCCCACCGCCTGGGGAGAGAGTTCCTCCTGAGCGGTCACGTTGAACTGGTCCATTTCCACGTGGACGGCGCCGCGTTTGCGCTGCGTCACCCGTTCGGAAACCGAAAATACTCCAAACATGATAAATGAAAAACTCAAGCCGGCCACCGTGGCGCTTGGTTTTGTAAACAGGTTCACGACCGCGATCAAAAACAGGACCAGGGTAATCAGCGCCAGCCCGAGCGGGATTTGCTTGCCGAACAAGTTGAAATTCAACGGCACGCTGTACTCGCGATCGCTGGGATGCGTGTACCGCATCACCAGCACGGCGATCCCTTGCATCGTGAAACTCCAGATCACGCCGAATGCATACAGGTTGGCGAGAAACGTCACGTCGCCACGGCTGGCCAGGATGGTCACAATCTGAAATACGACGACCATGTTGATGATGCGGTGGGAAGTCCCGAATTTCCGGTGCGGCTGCCGGAACCAGTCGGTCAGCACGCCGTCCTCGGAAACCCGGTTGAGCACTCCGTTCGAGCCCACGATGGCCGTGTTGACCGCTCCGGCAAGAATCAGCGTGCCCACCGCGACCACGAACACATGAAACGCCAGCCGCATCGCGAACGGCCCGACCAGGTTCATGGACAGGCCGCCGATCAGATTTTCCAGATATTTGCCGCGCGTGGCGTCGGGAATGATCATCACCGCGTAAAAAGACACCAGCGAGGTAAACAGCAGGCTGTAAATGAAAATGATCAGCCCGGCTTTTTTCAAATTCTTCAGCTTGGGGGCTTCGATTTCGCGATACACCTGGGCGAGGGATTCCTCACCGCTCATGGCCAGGACGGAATGCCCGAGGCCGACGAATACGGCGATCATTGGAATCATTTTCAGGATCTGGCTGCCGTCGAGCCATCCGAGCGATCGCGTGTCCATGCGGATGTTGGAAGGCCAGGGAAAGGGAGGAAGGTGCGCGCCGCGGATCCATATAGTATAGCTGCACCAGACGATCAGAATCACCACCATCACGGTCGTGACCTGCATGATGCGCAGCGCCTTGTGGCTGGATTCGGGAATGCCCTTGATATTTTCCCACCAGAAATAGATCGTGATCACCACGGCAAAAAACGCGGCCGTTGAATTCTCGTGCAGGACCAGGTTGAAGTGAAAGTAGGCGAACAACTCGTTCAAAAGCCCGGCGAGATATTGCCCCGCGGAAACGCCGCTGATCGGACCGGTCAGAACGTAATCGAACATCAGCGCCGAAACGGAAAATTTTGCCAGCGTCCCGCCCAACGCCTCCTTGACCACGCGGTATACGCCGCCGCGCACGAACATGCTGCAGCTTTCGACGTACATGGCGCGAACGCAGTAGGAAAACAGCATGACGCCCAGGATGAACCACGGCGCCGTCTTGCCGATGAAACTTTCCGACTCCCCGCCGGCATAGTAGGCCGAAGAAGCCAAGTCATTGAGCACAATGGCCGCGGCGCGCCAGAACGAGATGAACGTCAGCATGGCCGTCGTGGCCACGATCACGCGCGGCACGGTGATGATTGGAGAACGCTCTGGATTAGGCTCTGCTGTTGTGGGAGACATGAGGGATCAATTTTTCATTAGGTTTATACAAAGTTTTTATTGTCACATCTTCAAAGGAGCTTGTCTACGAGGCAACTTAAAATGCCGAGGATCAGATTTCGTGATGCCGAAAACCCTGCTCCTGTGGAAATCCTTAGGAACAGAGCCTCCTAAAGAGATGGTCAGTCCGAGGCAGTTCGATATTCGCGCGCGCAATCCTCGCACGGGCAAATCGTCCGCAAGAAATCGAAGCTGAAAATTCCCGCCGTGTGGCCGTCATTGAAATCGATCTGCAGGGCATAGTTGCCCACGGCATGAGCCGCCGAAGCCGTGAGTTTAGGCTTGAACATCGGGAGCAACGGGGAGGAAAGCGCCGGACCGGTTTGCGGGCCCTTCGCCATTTTTTTCATGCGCTCGTCATTGCACATCGCGCAGGGGCACTGCTCGCGCAAGTAAGCGAAATCGTAATGGCTCGCGTGTCCATCGGACCAAGTGATATCAATGCCCGCGCCCGTCGATACATGGACTTTTACTTTTGCGGGCTTTCTTCGTTCATCGATTGGGATCGGCATCGTGTCGTTGTTTTTCCTTCTCGTTAATCCTTCGCGACGGACGGCACATGAATGCGGGACAGCCGCCCGTGTTCCAGTTCCACGCGGCGATCCGCCAGATTTCCGATGGCCTGGGAATGCGTCACCACCAGAATCGTGTGCCCCGAGGCATGAAGTTCGCGCAGCAATTCCAGAATGACGGCCTCGTTCGCCTCATCCAGATTGCCGGTGGGCTCGTCGGCCAAAATCAATTTCGGATGATTGATCAACGCGCGCGCGATCGCCACGCGCTGCTGCTCGCCGCCCGAAAGCTGCGCGGGAACGTGGTCCAGCCGGTCGCCCAGGCCGACCCGCTGCAGCGCTTCCGCCGCCTCTTTTTCGTCCGTGATGCTGTGAAAATATTGCGCCAGCATGACGTTCTCAACAGCCGTGAGATACGGAACCAGATGAAATTGCTGGAACACGAAGCCGATTTTCTCGGAGCGATAGCGCGTCAGTTCGCGTTCGCCGAGATGGCCGATATCCTGGCCATCCACGACGACGCGCCCGCCGGTCGGATGGTCGAGTCCGCCGAGAATATTAATCAGCGATGTTTTGCCGGAACCCGAGGGACCCATGATGGCGATCCACTCGCCCGCTTCGATATCGAAGCTCACGCGATCGAGCGCGCGGACTTCGCCGAACCGCTTTTCGAGATTTTCGACCTGGACCAGGGGCGCCATCACTCTCCTCTTAAAATCTCCGCGGGACGCACGCGTCCGAGCAATCGCAACGGCAGCGCGCCGGCCAGCGCCACGAGAACCGTCAACGCAACGGTCACCGGAAACACGACCAGGCGGGGCGAAATGGCGACGCCAAAGACGCGTCCTCCGATCCACCGCGCGAGCAAGGCTCCCGCGAAAAACCCTATCGTGCCACCCAGAACCCCCAGTGCGCCAGCCTCGGCTAAAAATAAACGCATGATGCGCGAGACCGGGCCGCCGAGCGCCTTCATCAATCCAACGTCCCGGCTGCGCTCCATCGCCAGCGCCGCCATCGAAGCCAGAACGCCGAGCATCGAAAGCACAAGGATCAGCGCGATCGTCCAGAAAATCAGCCCGCGAATTCGCCCCAGAATCGATCCTTCGGCGGCGGCAATCTGGCGCACGGGACGCACCTCAAGACCCGGCAAAGCGCCAGCGAGACGCCGGGTGACCGCCTCAATTTCCGGAGCGCTTCCCGAAACGCTGAGCTGCACCAGGCTCACTTTGCCGGATAATCCCGCAAGGCTTTGCGCCACATCGAGGCGCGTAAAAATTTGGCTGTCCTCGGCGCCGCCGGTGGTCACGACTCCCGCGACGGTCATGGAAATGTCGTGGTCGCCGGAACGCAACTCGACGCGGCTGCCGGGCGCAAGGCCAAGCTGGCGCGCGGCGGCGATTCCCACCAGGCAGTGCTCCTGATCGTCGCCGGAAGAAACCCAGTTCCCTTGCACCTTCCACCAGGAATTCATTTTGGAAAGCTGATCGAACCAGGTGCCGGCCAAAATCACGGGCTGCTTGCCGGAATTTGCGGCCACGTACAGGTAAGGCGTCGCGGCGATGATCCGCGAAATGTGCAGCGCGGCGATGCGATCCATGACGGAAGCGTCGGCCAGCGCGGCGTCGCCTCCCGTGGAAGGCGGCGCGATGACCACGTTTGCGCCAAGCGTGCGGAATTCCTGCGTCAGTTTTTTTTCCGCATCCAGATTTACATTCAACAAGGCCGAACAAACCGCCGCGCCGCTGGCGAGCGCAATCAGGGCCACCGCCAGCCGCCCTCGGCTGGCGCCCAGCAATTTCCATAAAATTCGCAAGAACATCGAGCGGGTGGGCACGGATTCACTCTCCCCGCAAAACCGGAGCGGGATCGGCGTGCGAGGCGCGCGCCAGCGGCGCGAGGCTGCCCAGAAGCGCCACGGCCGCCGCGAGCACCAATACGACGGGGAAAAGAATCCAGCGAAGCGTGGGAGCAATGCCAAAAATTCCGAGTCCGAGAAATCGCGCCAGAACAACGCCAATCGCGCACCCCAGGACGCCGCCCACGAGCGCCAGCAGCAGTTGTTCGGCAACAAAAAATGCGCCGACGGCGCGATGGCTTGCGCCCAGCGCTTTCATCAGCCCGATTTCCGAGCGGCGTTCGAGCACCGTGGTCGCGGAGGTTGCGCCCACGGCCAGCGCCGCGGCAAACAACGCGGCGATCGTCACCAGCCACATCAGCCCGCCCACGCGCGTGAGAATCCGGCCCTCTCCCTCGGCCACTTGCCGGATCGCGCGCACTTCCACGCCGGGAAGCTCTTGCTGCATCTGGTGCGAGATCGAGGAAATGTACGGGCTGCAATACCAGCGGTCGTACTCGACGGGAGTCATGGTCGCGGGATCGCGCTGCGAAAAAGCATCCGCCGGCTTGGTCAGCGCGCTGACCAGCAGGCGCCGGTACTGGCCCGGCCGGCCCGCGAGATCTTGCGCGATTTCCAGCGGCGCGAGAATCGCATTGTCTTCGCGGCCGCCGGTCGAGACAATGCCCGTGATGGTGAGCGTGCGCGCGCGATCGCCTGCGCCAATCTTTACGCTGCTGCCGGTGTGAAGCCCCAGGCGCTGCGCGAGCCCTGCGCCCGCCACGCCTTCCTCGGCGCCATCCGAAAACCATCGCCCATTGACGTGCCACCAGGGATCGGTAGCGGAAACACCGGTCACAAATTTACTGCCGTCCGGGACCGCAACGCTGTGGCTATACCACGTGCCAATCAATTCCTCGCGCGATGTCTTGCCCGAATTGCCGGCGGCGATTTCCACGGGAACATCGAGAAACGGCGCGAAGCCCACGATATTATTCCGCCAAAAAATCGTTTTCAGCTTGCCCAGATCGCTCTCCGGCAAATAGGCCCCGGCATCCACGGGCCGGTAGTCGACGCCGCCGATTTCCAGCGGCAGCGTATCCGACGCGGGAGTGACCAGCAGATTGGCGCCAAGAGAGCGAAACTCGCGCGCCAGTCGGTCGCCCACATCCAGCGAAACTTCCAGCGTTGCGGTCGCCACGGCCATGCCCAGCGCCAGCGCCGCCGCCGTTAACAGTTTGCGGCGCGGCTTGCGCGTGAAGGAATCGCTGACGATTCGAAAAAACATAGTCGGTTGCCTATGAAGAGAACGTGTTGCATACCCTCGCAGAAAATCTCGTCCGCCGCGGCGGACGAGCTACATCAACCCGTCATTGCGAATGCTGTAGCCCGGGTCTTCAGACCCGGGGATTTTTTGCGGCGGTCGAGACTCCCGTTCCCGAATACGAGGATGCCATTTCACGCAATCTCTGGATAAATTCCAAATTGGATTATGCAACAGTTTCTAGTGAGAGACCCGGCTCCTGGCTTCCGCAAGCGCCGGAACGTCGATCACCAGATCGCCCTTCTCCGTCCGCGACGGCACGCCCACCGGATTGCATCCGCCCGCTTCGCCAATTGTCGGGATATAGATGGCCGAAGCGCAGTTGCTGCAAATGACGTTCGAACCTTCCTGGTGGTAGCCGGCAGTGCCGCAGATCAGGCAGGCGTCGAGCGCCGTGCCCCAGCTTCCATTGGGCTTGCGGATGACGAGGAATCGCACGGTTGTCCCGTTTGCATCGACGCTATAAATATGCAGGTTCGAATCGCTCACTTCGGAAATAGGAATGCGAACCACGCTGCCATCGGCATGGACCGCGCGCGCCACGGTCGTCGCCGACACTCGCGTGTAGGCAAACTCCGCGGCCAGAATCAGGATCACGGCCGTGCAGGTAAACGCCGAGGCGAAGGCCCAGCGGCGCTGCTTGCGGCGTTCCCATTCGAGGCGGCGGCGTTCGGCGGCGTCGGTAACGGCGTCGCTCGTGCGGCCGCGCGCGGCCATCCATTCGCGAAGCACCAGCAGCGCCGCCGCGCCGAGAATCACCGTAAAAAAGAAAACTTCATTGCGCACGATCGGACCGACATAGGCCATTTCCACGCGGCTCGAGGGCAGCCACATGGCTTCGCTCAATTCATGGATTCCGGTCAGCGCCAGTTGTATCGCGACGATAATCAGGATCGTGCTGGTGGCCGAAAAAAATCTGCCCAGTGAAATTTTCAGCGTCCCCTGGAAAAAGAACCATCCGACAGCGATCGCAACGCAAAGGCCCAGGCTGGTTCCGATCCACACGGCAAGGCCTTCGCTGGACAATTCCACGGCGCGCAGAATCAGGGCAAGTTCGGCGCCTTCGCGGACCACCATGAAAAACACAAACGTGGCCAGGCCCAATCCGGCGGAGAAATCGCTCTTCGCGGCGAAGTTCTCCACGCGCTGTTCGATATGTTTTTTCAGGTGCCGCGCGACGCGGTTCATCCAGATGATCATGGTCACGACAAACACGGCCGCGACCAGCAGCAACACCCCTTCAAATCCATCCTCGCTGATGTTCCAGCGCTCCAGAGCGACAGCCACGGCGAGGCTGGAAACGACCGCGGCCAGGACGCCTCCCCACACCCAGCGCACCAGTGCGGCACGGCCGGTGCGGTTCAGATAGACCAGAACGATGCCGACAACCAGGGCGGCTTCGACACCTTCGCGTAAAGCAATCAGAAATGAAGAGAGCAAACGGCTAGTCCTTTTCCTATGGGCTCCACGCTTTAAATGAAAAGTTCAGCGTGGAAGTAGAGCCCGCACCCGTTATTCCGGCGGGCTCCAAGTAGAGCCCACACCCATTCCGTGGCCCAAAAACGAGAACACTCTAGTTGCAACTCATTAGCAACTAGAAATATAAGTTTACACGTCCCCCCACCCGCGGTCAAGTTTCTCCCGCTAACCTCTTCCCTGACGGTAGAATATGCATCTACATGATTTTAGCCATGCCCACGCCTACCTGTCATCTCGTCTTTGGCCGGCGGATCGGCCGATGGATTGCCCTTGCCCGGCGTGTGGCCGTCATGACTCTCTCTGCTTTGCTCATCACGGTCCCGGCAAGCCCTCAATCGCAAGACCCTGCCTCAACGGCGCAGGCTGCCCCGGATAAAACTACTCCCCGGCCTGATAAGAGCCGCGCCCAGAAGGCTTCGCAGGAGGGCCGGCGCGCCGAGCAGTCCGGCGATTGGAAAGCCGCTTACGCCGATTATTCCGAAGCGTCCACCTATGCTCCCTCCAACCGCGAGTATTCGATCCTGAAAGAACATGCGCGATTTCAACTGGTTCAAGGATTGATCGATTCGGCCGAGCGCCAGGCGCTGGCCGGGAATATCCCCAATGCGCGCGCCCTGTTGACGCAAGCGCTGGAGATCGACCCCAACTACGAAGTAGCGCGGGAACGCCTGGGCGAATTGGCCTCCGATTCGGCTGAAATTGCGCCGGAAAGGGGACCTCGCCTGGCCGGACTCCCACGCTTAAGTCCCAAGCCCGGAACGCTGGATTTTGATTATCGCGGCACGATGCGGGGCGCCTATGAGGAGATTGCCCGGCAATTTGGCGTGAAAGTCGTGTTTGACGGAGATTTGCCGGACCGGGTCATCCGCTTCCAGGCGCCGAAAGTGGACTTTGACACGGCCGTGAAGGTGCTCGCTCTGCAGACAAAAACCTTCACGCGCGTCGCGGACGAACACACCTTATTCGTCACCGCGGATACCGCCCAAAACCAACGGGAATATGCTCCGGAAATCGAGAAGAGCATGGTCTTGCCCGCGTCGGTCACCACCGACGAGATGAACGAAACGGTTCGAATGATCCGCGAGATGACCGGGATCACCCGGACACAGCTGGACACGGCCTCGCGCGTTCTCACGGTCCGCAGCACGGAACAAAACGTCGCGCTCGCTCAGGCCCTTCTTCAGCAAATCGAGCAGCCGCACGGCGAACTTATGCTGGAAATAGAGATTCTCGAACTGAACCGCGATGCCGCGCACCAGTTGGGAATTACGCCGCCTTCGTCATCGACTGTGTTTACGCTCAGCCCAACCGAAATCCAGCAGCTCCAGGCGGCGCAGAATAACGGCACCTTGCTTTCCGTCGTTCAAACCATCTTCGGCAGCGTCGGCGCGCTGGGAACATCAACGGGGGGAGTGGGGTCCGTGCTTCCTCCGGTGATCGCTTTCGGCGGAGGCAAATCCATTTTTCTCGCCACCGTGCCCGGCGCCAGCGCGAATTTCAGCCAGACACTCAGCGCCGTGCGTAGCGCACAGCGGATTCTGCTGCGCGCCCAGGACGGAAAACCCGCGACATTTTTCATTGGTGACCGTTACCCCATTGATTTCGGATTACTGTCTTCGGATCTAAGCCCGGCTTCGACGGCGCTCGCGGCGGGAATCCTCGCGGGCCTGCTCCCCCAGGCGAATTATACGGTGGGCGCTTCACCCATCGCCTTGGCTCTGGGAGACTTCAATCGCGACGGCCATCCGGATTTGGTCGTCGCCAATCACGGCGACGGCACGACCGATGGCAGCGTATCGATCTTGTTGGGAGTGGGCGACGGCACGTTCGGCACGCAAACTCCCATTACTATTCCGGGGCTTACTCTGCCGAATGGCGCACCGTCCACGGCTGCGTCGACCCCTTCGGCCGTCGCGGTTGGCGATTTTGACGGCGATGGCAATCCGGACATTGCAGTGACGGATTCGGCAAATGGTAACTTGATGATTCTGTTCGGCGACGGCCAAGGAAACTTTGCCGCCCCCACTGCGGCTACCACCTATGCCACCGGCAGCGCGCCCGTGGCCCTGCTTGCCACGGACCTGAACGGTGACGGGACCCTGGACTTGGCCGTCGTCAACCAGGAAAACGGAACATCCAACGGCACGGTTTCCGTTTTCCTTAACAACGCGACGGGCAGCAGGACCAACACGTTCGGCCCGCGAACCGACTATCCGGTCGGCGTCCTGCCTAAAGCCGTTGCCTCCGGCGACTTCAACGCGGACGGGCGCCCGGACCTGGCGGTCACCAACTCCGCGGACAACACCGTTTCCATTCTCCTGCAGAACACTAGCGAGACAACCGCTGCGCTGGGCACGTTCTCCCCGAGCGTTGCATACGACACTGGAGCAGGCCCTGCGGGCATCGCCATTGCAGATTTCAATCTCGATGGCAACCCGGACCTTGCAGTTACCAATGAAGGAGCCAGTCCCGGGACTGTTTCCATCTTGCTCGGAAATATTAATAATAAGGGAACCTTTCTCACGCACACGGAATTCGCCACCGGATCAGGGCCCACGGGCATTGTGGCCGCAAGTTTTACCGGGGGAACAAATACAGACCTGGCCGTAACGGATCAGGTGGATAACAACCTGGATATTCTGGTGGGCAATGGCGATGGAACATTCAATACGCCGATTTCGTTGCCGAGCGGGAATTCTCCGGTTGCCATTGCAGTTGCGGACCTAAACGGCGATGGAGCCACCGACGCCGCGGTGGTGAACGAAACCTCCAACGATGTAACCGTGACGATCAATACGGTTTCGTCGTCCACAACATCCTCCGCCAACCAGACCGCTTATCCCTCGGCTGATTACGTCGATCTGGGTTTGAAAATAAAAGCGACCCCGCGCCTTCATAGCGACGACGAGGTCACTTTGCACCTGGAATTCGATATCAAGAGTCTGGCTGGCAGCGCGGTTAATGGCATCCCCATTCTAACCAACCGCTCGATCGACCAAACCGTCCGCTTGCGGGAAGATGAAACCTCGGTTCTCTCCGGAATTGTTCAGAACAACGAGGCCCGCACCATCAGCGGATTGCCGTGGACCTCCACGGTGCCGAGCATTGGGGATTTGACCGGCGAAAATACGGGAACCACGCAGCAGACCGAGATCCTCATCCTGGTCACGCCGCGCGCCCTGCGTTTGCCGCCGCACGATGTTCCGGCGCTCTACGCGGGCCACGGAGAGCCATCGACTCCGGCGAGCCCTCCCCCGCAACTCCCCGGACAACAACCTCCCCCGCAAGGGCCTCCGGGCCCTCCTCAAGGCGCGCAGCCGCCCGTATCCCCCGGGGTTGGGCCGCAACCCGGACAGGCTCCTGGCGGCGTGTTCCGTCAGCGCCCGCCGGACTAGTTGGAATTTATTACCGCAGGTCCGGATTTTCGCGGCGCAGGTTTTAGCCCGGATTTCTCACCACGCAATAATTAAAATCGTTTTCAATCTCTCCAGCGGAGCTAAAAAGCCGCACCGATGGCTTTTGGTGGCACAGGCTTCAGCCTGTGCGATCTTCCGATGCAAGAAAATTAAAACCGCACAGGCTGAAGCCTGTGCCACCAGGGCCTCTCAAGGGTTTTCGTCCGATTCTTACAAGCTTTGGAAAGGTTGCACTCAGCAGTTTGTGAGAATTGCGGGCCCGTCAAATTTTATTACCGCAAAGCCCGGATTTTCGCGGCGCAGGTCTTAGTGGCGCGGGCTTTCAGCCTGCTGGCCGATCCTCGCTCATCTTCACAATTTTTTAAGGGACCGGTCAGGGAGTCACGGGTGAGGGCGGGCCCACGGCAGAGTGGAATTGGCAAAAGCGATCCGCCCGCGCAGCAGATGATATATATACGCGCCGAGGCAAAATTTCCCAAAGAGCAGGGCCCCGAATGCGATCACGAGGAACGCTTCGAGAATGTAGGCCGCAGTCATCCAGCCAGCCATCAGCGCGAGCCCCGCGAGAAGCAGGAATGCTGCCGCCATTCCCTGCGCAAACGTCCGGCCCGGGGGCGCCGGACTCAGGGCCGGGCGCCCGTTCGGCGCCGCAAACACGCGGTTGTAAAACATCTCAAAGGGATTCCATTTCGGAAGCGCGACATTCCACCAGAGAACCGCCGAAAGCACAAAAAACAAGATGTGCGATTGCAGGATAATGCCCAGAACCACCAGCGGCCCCACAATCCTCGGCTGAAAATACAGTCCTGAAAAATGCATGTCGCAGGCCGAGTCCGCCTCTTCCGTAAACCCCTGCTGCTTCATGAAATTTTTCACGGCCTGCGAACTCATAATAATTCCCTTTCGCACGGTGTCAGCTTGCCTGAAAGCTCTTTCAAATTATAATGCGCCCCGCCAATGGAGAGCGCGGAAGCATAAGCGCTTCCCTCGCGCGGCTCGATCACCGCTGTGTGCAAAAGCCGCCCTATGAAGCCTGCCCGCTATCGAGACGCGGGGGCATTTCGAGAAATGCCCGAATGACGTGCCAGGAGAGCTGCCGGTTGAGTCCCAACACTACCGAATGCGCCGTCCCCGGGAGAATCACGAATTGCCGGTCCGCGGTCGGAAGCTTCTGGAAGAAATTGAGCAAATCCTGCTCCGTGGCGATGCCGTCAAATTCGCCGCGCAGGATCATCACCGGAGCGTGCACCTTGAGCGGGTCGACCACCGGCAGGTTGGCGGTCATATCCAGGTACGTCCCGGTCGGAATGTCGTTGCCGAAGGGCAACTCGGCATCGGCCATGGCCTCGCCGACAGCCGGGTCGGAAGTGCCGGGCTTGTCGCGGGTAAAGATGCTGAGAATCATCTTACGGTCGCGGGGCCGGCGGTTGTGCGTGCGGTAGAACTCCAACTGCTTGCCGCGATCGGCAAGCGTGGGCGAGCCTTCTCCGGTATAGGTGAACGCCGAAAGTATCAGGCGATTCACGCGCTCCGGACGCACCATGGCAAACCCGCCGGCGCGCAATGCCCCGGACGATTCTCCGAAGAAATGGAGCCGCTGCTGTCCCGTTTCGCGCACGACGACGTCGGACCCGGCCTTCAAATCCTCTATCCCGTCCGCAATATTCGAATTGCCCGCGGTTCTGGACGACCTGCCGTAGCCTTCGCAATCCATCGTCCACACGTCAAAGCCATATTCCGCGAATTTGTCCATCAGCGAATACTCGCCGTGCCCCGGAACCGCCAGGTCGTAGGTTGACCGCGAGGAAGTCGAGGAGCCATGCACCAGGAACAGCACCGGCAATGCCGGCTTTCCGGCCTGCGGCGCGCCCATGCGTTTGCGAAACATGTAGAGCTTTACGTCGCCCTTTTGCGCCCAGTATTCGTTGCTCCAGATTTTTTCGATCGCTGCGCCGGCTTTATCCTTCGCCGCGCCGGGAGTCCCCGCGAACGCTTCGCGAGCGATCCCGGGCAGCGCGAGGCCACCGGCAATCGCAGGCGCCGCGCCCAGAAGAAAATTGCGACGAGACGTACGGCATTTTGTGACCGACATCGGTGCCTCCGGGAATCTTCGATCCGAATGATGACGCTACAATACTCTTTTCGCGGTGATTTCTTCAACATCAGTAATTTCAGGGAAACATGGTCGCAGGCGAGAGGAACAATCAAGCCAGGGGATGCCGCCAGCGCAGGCCGGGAAACCTTGCGTAATCGCGATCCGCTGTGATCCATTCCGCGCCGGATTCGATCGCGAGCGCCGCAAAGTACGCATCGCTGACCAGATTGCCTTTAGCCCCGCCCGTCCTGCACAATCCGGCAAAAACCTCCCAATGGCGCGGACCCGGAGAAACAATGACGGTTCCCTCGTCCTCGCGCAATTCTTGCGCGAAATCAAGGGCAAGATCGACGGGGGTAGGTTTGGGAAAAATCTGAGGGTGGGTTACGATCCGAACCATTCCAGCCAGCGCCAACTCCGAAAGCCCGCAAATTTCTTCAGAGTTGAGAGCATCTCGTAACCACTCCAGGTAGCGAGCGTGCCCGATTGCATCAGGCCGGTGCGCATACACGAGAATGTTAACGTCGACGAGGATCATTAATCCCGTCCATCAAATCGAGCAACGCGGAAGTGTCGTCCAAGTCGACTCCCGGGAAAGTTCCGCCTTCGCCGTACGTAGTTAGTTTGATTTTCCTTCGTGGCTGCTTTCGACGCCCCCTCAGGAGTGCTTCGCGCAAGGCATTGGCGATAATCTCGGTCAACGTAGTGTCCGCCTCCAGCGCAGCCTTCTTGGCCTGCAGGATCAGATCGTCAGGCAGATTGATGGTTGTTCTCATATGCTTAAGCATATCATACTAAATCAGAGGGATCCACAAAACCAATGCGGCCCACCTCGGCAACTGCGCGGCAGCCGGGCATCTCCCTTCCCTGCGCTTGAACCCTCTCAGGCTATTCCGAGCATCTTCGCAGTTATCGCTGCGGTTTCTTCGGATACCAATCGAGAAGGCGGACATCGATTCCGCTGCCTTCCAGTTTCTTCTTGAAAATCTCGGGATCGGAAGTCCCGTAATGATAGGGGATCACAACCTTCGGATGGAAAGCCAAGACGGCATCGGCTGCTTCTTCGGGCGACATCGTAGGGCGATCGTACATACAGATAAAAGCGACATCAATATTTTTCAACGCTCGCATTTCCGGAATGCCTTCGGTGTCGCCGGAAAAATAAAAGCGCTTGCCGCCGTACGTGAGAACGTAGCCGTTGCCCCGGCCTTTCGGATGGAAAAATTGCCCGGGCGCGGGACCCCGGACCATGTTGTACATGGGGATGGCTTCGATGGTCCAATTTTCCCAGTGAGTCGTCTCTCCATTGGAGAGTGGTTTCGCCGTGGTGACGGTTTTAACGACCGCAGGCGGCGCGATAATCACGGTATCCGCCTTGCTGAGGGTCTTGATCAGAGCCGGATCCATGTGGTCGGAATGAATATCACTGATCAGAATCAGGTCGGCAGGCGGCAGCCCCGTAAAGTCGCCAGGGAAATTCGGCGTTATGGCTGGGTCCACATAGATGACTTTGCCGCCAGCTTCCATCAACGTGCTGGCGTGCTCAATCGGAGTGATTTTTACAGGCCCGGCGGATGTCTCAAACGTCTGCATCTGCGGGCGCGCCGTCTGAGCGTGCGCAGGCGCCGCGGCGGCCATCAAAAAAGCGATCGTCAGAATGAATGCGAATTTCATCTCATGACTCCTGCAGGAGTGTGTGGATCCAAAACCCGGCAAGCATCCTAGCACTATCGATCTTGCCGGCTCCCCCTTTGCTGCGGATTCGCAATTTCAAGCAAAGACCGGTCGGCCCTTTGGCTTCGGGATGGGACGGCCAATTTCAAGGGCCGTTTTGAGCCATTCTTGAATGATGCCTTCCACATTGCGCAAAGCGTCGCGGTGCGTCTTCCCATCGGCCGCGCATCCCGGGAGCTCAGGGACTTCGGCAATAAACGCTTGATCCTCTTCGCTCCAGTATATAATGACTTCATATTTCTGCTTCGCCATTGGTCCCTCCTACAAGCTTATAGCGGACTATCACCTGCCTGATCTGCTTCACTTGATATGGTTTGCACTTCGAGCCTTTGGCTTGGATATTTAAAATTTCTTCTACGTTTTCTTTGGTGAAGATGTGATGACTCCCCCGGATTCTCTCTTGAAATCCAAGAAAGCAATGTTGGCATCCGCATTGCCCCGCAGGACCGCTCCCAGCACTCGTTGCCTGCGCGCCATTTGTGCAGCTAGTATGGCATGCCCCAAAACGAAAACGGCCCGCCTCGACATGGTCGGAGCGGGCCGTTTGTTTTGTGTGGCCTCTTAGCGAGGCCAAGGTATTAATCCTGGCAGCGACCTACGTTCCCACACAGTTACCCGTGCAGTATCATCGGCTCGGCGGGGCTTAACTTCCGTGTTCGGGATGGGAACGGGTGTGACCCCCGCGATATGACCACCAGGAAAGTCAAATTTGTGTTGAAAGGCGGGAGTTGAAAGTTTGCGGTAAGGCAAACTTCCAACTCCCGTGCTTTCAAGCTTTGCAACTGAATAGGCTTTGTTTCATTGGGTTTTCTGCAAATTCGTCTCGATCATGAACAATCTTTGAGTCCGTCGCATTTTGCCGGGAGAAAAAAACCCGGCAGGATGATAACGGTTTGGGAAAGTTTTATGGTCAAGCCGAACGAGCGATTAGTATGGGTCAGCTACGTGCATTGCTGCACTTCCACCTCCCACCTATCAAGGTCGTAGTCTTCGACCGCTCTTCTTACCCGCCCGCAGGCGGGTTGGGAGACCTTATCTCGAGGCAAGCTTCATGCTTAGATGCATTCAGCATTTATCTTTTCCGGACTTCGCTACCGAGCTATGCCACTGGCGTGACAACTCGTTCACAAGGGGTCCGTCCATCCCGGTCCTCTCGTACTAGGGACAGCTCCTCTCAAGTCTCCTGCGCCCACACCAGATAGGGACCGAACTGTCTCGCGACGTTCTGAACCCAGCTCACGTACCGCTTTAATAGGCGAACAGCCTAACCCTTGGGACCTTCTACAGCCCCAGGATGCGATGAGCCGACATCGAGGTGCCAAACCTAAGCGTCGATGTGAACTCTTGGCTTAGATCAGCCTGTTATCCCCGGCGTACCTTTTATCCGTTGAGCGATGACCCTTCCACGCGGGATCACCGGATCACTAGACCCAGCTTTCGCTTCTGCTTGACCTGTGTGTCTCGCAGTTAATCCGGCTTATGCTCTTGCACTCCACAGCGGGTTTCCAATCCGCTTGAGCCGAACTTTGGGCGCCTCCGTTACATTTTGGGAGGCGACCGCCCCAGTCAAACTACCCGTCTGGCTATGTCTCCCGACCCGTCTAGGGTCGTAGGTTAGAGCGACAGAACAATCAGGGTGGTATTTCACTGTTGACTCCCCTCCAGCCGAAACCAGAGGATCAAAGTCTCCCACCTATGCTACGCAGATCGTCCCGTTACTCACAGCCAGAGTGCAGTAAAGGTGCACGGGGTCTTTCCGTCTAGGTGCGGGCATCCGGCGTCTTCACCGGAACCACAAATTCGCCGAGTCACTCGCCAAGACAGTCGCTCTATCGTTACACCATTCGTGCAGGTCGGAACTTACCCGACAAGGAATTTCGCTACCTTAGGACCGTTATAGTTACGGCCGCCGTTCACCGGGGCTTCAGTTCAGGCCTTCGTACCCTTACGGATGCTGAGCCCTTGCTTTAACCTTCCGGCACCGGGCAGGTGTCACCCCCTATACGTCGTATTCGACTTAGCAGAGAGCTGTGTTTTTGTTAAACAGTCGCAGAGCGCGTTTCGCTGCGGCCGCTTCGGGCTATAAACCCTACAGCGGCACCCCTTCTCCCGAAGTTACGGGGTTAATGTGCCTAGTTCCTGAGCGAGTGTTCTCTCGAGCGCCTGTGGATATTGTCCTTGTCTACCTGTGTCGGTTTGTGGTACGGGCACCTAACGAACTCCTTAGAGGTTTTTCCAGGCAGCGTGAAATCCAGGACTTTGTGACCGTGTGGTCTAGTCGCATGTCTCACCGTTGAATGACCCCGTGGATTTTCCTGCGGGATCCGGCTTACACATACCAATCGGGACGTCCATCACCCGACTCCTGTATCCTTCTGCGTCACCCCATCGTGTTAACGTTCATTAGGTGGGACAGGAATATTAACCTGTTGTCCATCAGCTACGCCTCTCGGCCTCACCTTAGGACCCGCCTAACCCTGAGCGGATTAACCTTCCTCAGGAAACCGTAGACTTTCGGCGACACGAGTTCTCATCGTGTTTATCGCTACTTATGCCGGCAGGGTCTCTTCCGTGGCGTTGAGTAGTCCTCTCGGTCTACCTTCAGACTCCACAGAATGCTCCCCTACCAAAACAATCCGACCGGAGTCGGATTACATTTCGAAGCTTCGGTCACAGACTTGAGCCCCGTTGGATTGTCGGTGCATGATCGCTTGACCAGTGAGCTGTTACGCTTTCTTTAAAGGATGGCTGCTTCTAAGCCAACCTCCTGGCTGTCCGAGCGATCACACTTCCTTTCCCACTTAGTCTGTAGTTAGGGACCTTAGCTGTCGATCTGGGTTCTTTCCCTCTCGACCACGAAGCTTATCCCTCGCAGTCTCACTCCCGTATATTTGTCCGCGGCATTCGCAGTTTGATTGGATTCGGTAACCTTGGTTGGTCCCTAGTCCATTCAGAGCTCTACCACCGCGGCAATTGATACGAGGCTGCCCCTAAAGGCATTTCGGGGAGAACGAGCTATCACGGAATTTGATTAGCCTTTCACCCCTACCCTCAGTTCATCGGAGCGATTTTCAACTCACAACCGTTCGGCCCTCCAGTGGCGTTTAAGCCACCTTCAGCCTGACCAAGGGTAGATCATCCCGCTTCGCGTCTATTCCCACATACTATTCGCCCTATTCGGACTCGCTTTCGCTACGGCTCGCTTGCGCTTAACCTCGCATGTGAGAATAACTAGCCGGCTCATTAAGCAAGAGGCACGCCATCAGGCATTCAGCCGGGCGAACCCGGAGATAGCCCTTTGACTGCTTGTAAGCATACGGTTTCAGGTTCTATTTCACTCCCCTCGCAGGGGTGCTTTTCACCTTTCCCTCACGGTACTAGTTCACTATCGGTCGCCAGAGAGTATTTAGCCTTGGAGAGTGGTCTCCCCAGCTTCCCACGGGATTTCGCGTGTCCCGTGGTACTCAGGATACCCCTTCGAGTCCGGTAAGCTTTTGGTTACGTGGCTATCACACTTTATAGCCCCGCTTTCCAGCGGGTTCACCTAGCCTCCGGATTGGTAACTCTACTCATGGGGTCCTACAACCCCGCCGTGCATGCACGACGGTTTGGGCTCTTCCGATTTCGCTCGCCGCTACTATCGGAATCTCTGTTTGATTTATTTTCCACCAGGTACTGAGATGGTTCACTTCCCTGGGTTGACTCGTACCAGCCTATGTATTCAGCCGGCCGTAACGTGAGTTCATCACGTTGGGTTTCCCCATTCGGACATCCCCGGATCAAAACCTGCTTGCGGTTCCCCGAGGCTTTTCGCAGCTTGCCACGTCCTTCATCGTCTTCTGGCGCCAAGGCATCCACCGTACGCCCTTAGTAGCTTAACCATAAAACTCACCCAACACGTGACCACCCTCGCCTCCATGAATTCCTTGCGGAATCCACTTCGGTTCGGAATGCTCATCCAGACCCCCCCGCTTTCGCGGGAAGAAAGAATCTTTCCGTTTCTTGCAGAACGGAAAAATTAGATGTCGAGCAAGCTCGCCTTTCCACAATTTGCTCTGCTCGAGCAGAATTTGCAGATTTCGCATCACGTCCAGGATTCGTGCGAATCCCAAACGCGATACAAAATGCCAGCCTATTCAGTTGTCAAAGATCCTTGTCCCCGATTCGATCGGGGCGCCTCACTCCCGGTGAGGCGTTCGCTCGCCTTCGTTCTCAAAGGTCGCGAAACAATAAAAAACCCGGCGTCGAGCGCCGGGCCAAGCCGTCCGAATATACCCGGACGGGTTCGCGCGATGCTCGACTAATTGCTATCCTGAGTTCGTAATTGACCTCACTTTGACAGGTCTATCGAAACTCTGAACGCCCCTGACACGTACTTGGCACCAACTGCCATTCACCAGACGAATCGAGAGTATAGCAGAAACCTTCGATTCGTCAAGTGCTGCTTTTCGCGCTTGTGATTATTCTGTGAATTTCTTTGCAGCGCCGGGTTGCGCTTCCGGCGCCGCCTTCAAAAAAACCGCAAAAACACTGCAAATCCTACGGCTTTGCGATCACGCCGCAGGCGATTCGCGCGCCCGCGTTGCCTGGCCGGATCGCTCTTCATATCGTCCGCTTTTTCGTGGATCACCAGCGCCGTGCCGCCATTGCTGAAAACCGAGTGGCTGTCGTCGCCCATCGTCACTCCGGGCGCCATCACCGTCGCCTTGGACGTGCCATTGGCGGCTACCATGAAATTCGGCATGTCCCCGGCGTGCGGGCCCTCGGGATTTTGCAAGCCGTGGTGCTTCATGTCCGGGTTGAAGTGGCCGCCCGCTGAGGTAAACGCGGGCCCCTCGCATTTCGCAACGGCGTGCACGTGGATGGCGTGCTCGCCCGGCGGAAGATTCTTCAGGTTGAGGCGGATTTTCACGCCTTTTGGCGCCGGCGAAAGTTCCGCGGTGCCAACGCTCTGTCCCTGCGCATTGTTGAGCTGCACCTTGACCGAAGCCGTCTTCGCCCCTGCTGAAATTGCCAGTGAAAGCGTGAGTGCTGCCGTGATTGCCACAACGTTGTTTATTCGCATAGGTTGTGAAGTATACCTCAATCGGAGTTTATATTTCGCGACGAAAATCAGCGCCGCGCCTTAGCAGGACAGGCTTGTTATCCTGAGTAAACCCAAGCACAGCCTGCCGGGTTTTGTTGCAGTGCGGAACCCAAATGCGGCAGGCCGAAGCCCGTCCTCTCTTCAATTGTACCCGTTCGAGGTGACCGTCAGAGGCACGGCATCCCAGGTCAATCCGGGCGGCACTTGCGCCAGAGTATTTCCTTCCATTCCCAAGTAGACGCCCTCCAGCGTGCCTTTTAATTCCTTCCCGTTTTTCCCATTTTCCATGTGGAATCGAAAGGTGAGGTTTTCGGTGCCCAGGGGCGTTCCTTTGCCCGGGGGCGCGTCCTGAATATTCGAGATCAGGTGCGCCACGAAATTGCCGTGTCCTTCGCTCACCCAGGTTCCGACAAACGCTGTTTCCAAAAATGTTCCATTGCCGAAGGAAGCCCCGGTCACGTACGCCGACGGTCCCACGTCAACGACCTCGCCGCCGGACATGAAACAAATCAGATTATGACGCACGGCAATCGTTCCCGGCGCGTGCCGCGTGCCTCTCCACGAACCAATCAGACTGGCGGAGGAGTCATCATCCGCCTGGCTGGGTCGGGCTCCTGCAACGCAAAAGGCGAGCACGCCCAGAACACCCAGAGCCAGCAAAAATCGTAATCCCCTTTTCCCCATGTCGCCTTTCCCTCCGAGGGTGGATAGCCGAAAAATGCGAGGGAGGCACCCGCTCCCCATACCGAAAATATATCTTTGAACGCCTGTATTCGTGCAAATTTTTGACACGAATCACGTATCTGCCAACGCAATCGCCGCAACTTGTAAAATTAGATCCAATCCGCATAGCCGCGCTCCGGTCCGCCTGTATGGGTTCGAAGCTCGCGGCGAAAGAAGTCCTGGGTTATTTCGCAGGCTTCCCTGCGGCGGGCTCTCTGATTCTTTTTGCGAAGGAGTTTTCTTCCGACCATACGCAGGGGAGTTCTTCAATTTCCGCGCCGGGCTTCCGTTTGAAGATTCTTTGAGGCCCCACTACGGGTTTTGCATAGGCCTTCGGGTCGGTAATCGTAATCTCATACTGGAGAGTGTCGTTGTCCACGCGGCGGTAGCGTTCGGTGACACGCATGTCTTCGCTGTGCGGAAATCCCGTCGGGGCCAGCCACGTTTTGTCGTTGAACCCAGTGGATTCCACGACCAGCGTGTCGTCGCCTTCCCAGTGGCCAATGGCGTAGCCAAACCACGTCGGGTCGGGATCCTCGGGCAGCGATCGCCCGTCGGTCCAGACCGTACGGTATTCATGTTCGCGCTCGAAGAACTCCAACACACGGCCGGGAACCTGAACGAACTCAATGGGCAAGGGCATGTACATGATGCGCGGGAACCCCATCGGGTCGCACTGCAAAATAGGATCGTTCCCGTCCGGTCTGCCCCGGGAGCCGTATCCGGGCTTCTCTGCATCAAACCTGACTTTTGCCCAGGGAGTCATCGGAGGCATATCCGCTTCCGGAACCGGACTTTCCGCGCTTCCCGTTCCCTTCAACTGCCAGACGCCGGTCAGGTCGCGCTTCGGGGCGGGCCCCACGGGCGCTTTTGACCCGGCCGCTTTCGACGCGGATGATTGCGTGGCTTGCTGGGCACGTGCCGCGGACGATAATGCCATGGCCGCCGCAAAGCCTGCGATCCCAACCGTCAGCAAATACAATGGCCGACTTCGCACCTAGTCACTCCCTCCGTTGTCCAACCATTCCCCGGCGTGGCTATCGAATATCCATCTTCAGGATGCGCCCATCGGCAAATACAACTTTCCCCTCTTTATTGCCGGAAAATCCCACTGCGGCTCCGTTCTTGGCCGGGGCGAGGGTCACGGTAACTTGGTCTCCCGGCTTGAGGGAAGTCTTGGTCCAGCTATTGCGACGCAGAATGCCCGGGCTTTGACTTTCGATCGCCCAATTGACTGTCTTGCCGTGGTCGTCCTTCACGTCCATATAGATCTGGCAATGCGGATTGGCCCAAACGAACTCGGTTACCGTTCCCGTGACTGAGATCTGGTGCACTTCGTCGTAAGCGGAATTGCCGTGATGCGCCGAGGCCGGGACGCTAACAGTAATCAGACTCGCAATCAGCACAATCAAACCAGCCAGCTTGGAATTCATGCGGACCCTCACACTTCAAATCCGCGCGGCCCTTAAATTAAAAGCCGTCCGGCTCTGTTGACATCCCTAAGTTCGGGCCCCGGTTATTGTAGCCCGCGTCTTCAGACGCGGGGGTTTTCTTCGCTATTGGCAACCAAATCCTCGCCTCTGAAGTGTTCGTTGCCAAGACATCCTTTACACTGGGTGCCAAGACATTCTTTACACTTCCCGTTCGGGGTCCGGTTTGATTTCTGAGTGGGACTCGTAGGGAGCCCGGAGGGCGACCGGAGAGTCCCACTCAGCGGCGAGTTGCTGCTCTCGCCTCACTACTACCAGAGGTCTGCTGTTGCCTCGGTCCATATCGATCTCACGAATATACATGTGCCGATAGCTCACCAGCAGCTTGCCATCGAACCGCTCGATCCGCACCCGTTGTCCGGCCAGTGCTTTGCACACAAACCATCGCTGCTGGCCTTGGACCAAACTGCCTTGCGTATTCAACCGTTGCACTTCGCTGCCTTCCGGATATTCCCATTCCGGAGGGCGCTGCTGATACGCCCGCGGACTGGGCCGGTAGTGTTCGGCGGGCCGCTGCATTCCCAGGGCCTCATGGGGCCGTCGATAGTTGTAGCTGTACTGGAATTCATCCAGCGCCAGTGGCCAGTCCTGAATCCGCTCGGGCACCCCGCGATGCCGCAGCGCTCCACCCAAGGTGCGATGAAAACGTTCCACCTTGCCTTGCGTCTGCGGATGACACACCCGTCCGTACAGCAGCCGAATCCCTTGCTCAATCAACCGCACCGACAGCCACGTCAACCCCCAGCCGTTGCTGGTCGACCACCACAGCGAGCCATGATCCATCAGCATCGCTTGCGGCACTCCGCAACATTGCAACGTTTGCACCAGGCATGGGTAGGCCTGCTCGATGGTCAGTGCGCTTAACGCGTACAACCCCACGGCGTACCGGCTGTGATCATCCAGGATCGATAGCGGATGGCACTCCCCGTCACGCAACGGATATTTCCCTTTGCTGTCCATCTGCCACAGCTCATTCGGCGTGGAGCGCTGGAACCGCGTCGGCGCCGAACCATGCATCGGGACAACGATCCGCCCTTGCCGTTCTAGAATTCGATGAATCGTGCGCACGGGCAATTCCAGCCCCTGTTCATCCCGCAGAATCACCTGGAGCTTCTTGGCACCCCAGCCCGTCTGCTCGCGCAGACCCACGACTCGTTCCTGCTTCCACTGCAGCGTCCTCCGCGGACTGCGATGCGGACGCCGACTCTGCTCGGCCAGCGCCGTCAAGGTCCGCGTCTGCTGATACCGGCGGCGCCACAAATATCCCGTTGGCCGGGAAATGCCAAACTCCCGGCACAACGCCGACATTGCTTCTTGCCCGCTCGCCGCTCGAATCACAAACTGCATTCGCTGCTCGCTCACATTCGTCGCCTTCCACCCCATGGTTTCTGGCCTCCTAGGCCAGAAACTTTAACCCCAAGGTGTAAAGGATGTGTTGGCAACGAGTGTAAAGGATGTCATGGCACCGTACACTGAAGAGGCGAGCTACAACTTCAGTACACCCCGGCGAGAATAACGCGCGTTTGCGCTTAGGATATCAATAGAGCCAATCCGTCTCATAAACTACATGCCATCCCGCAAATTAGCTTTGTGGGTGGCGGCTTCACAGGCTGCGGAAAAAGGGCGAAATGTTTGTGGGTCGCGGCTTCAGCCGCGACTTCAAAAGCCCGAGAAAACAGGGCTTTAGCCCCTGCCCCGCCCAGAGGCTCTATAGATCGGGCAGTTCCGTGCCGTTCGCGAGTACAATCTTCTTCAGACGCAAAATCTTCGTTCCGTTCTTGGCTTGAAACCCGATGGCGGTGATGACGTCGCCGGGCTTCAGCGTGTTCTTATCCCAGCCGCCGTTGCGGACCAGCATCGCCGGGCTCCTCGCCTCGCAGGTCCATTTTTCGATTTCGCCCTTATCGTTTTTCACATCGAGATAAATTTGCGTGTGCGGATTGATGAATTCGAAGTTCGTCACGGTCGCCGCCTTGACCGTCACCATCTTTGTCGTGTCGTAGTTCGTTTCTCCGTGATGTGCCGCGAGCGGAGCTGAAACAAAAAGCGCGGCAAAAATCAGGAGCAGGCTGCACGCCAGAGTTTTCAATGGAATAATCCTCCCGCAATCGTGAATCACGCGAACGAAACGACGGCCCAAAATTTCAGCGCTTGGAAAGTGGCTGCGGGGAATATCCCACCGCAGTGCGAGCGATGTCAATCCCCAAGTCGCTACTTCGCCGGCTTCGTTTCGTTGTTTTCGATCTCTTGAAACGTGTCCTGATCCTCGCAAAACTGCTCCGCCAGAGTCCAGTTCGGCCGCAACAGAAAATCCAGATGCGCGGTCCAAGTCTTTGTATATGCTTTGGGATCGTCGATGGTGATGTCGTCGATCAAATGGTCGTGATTGATGCGCCGGATGCGCTCGATCACGTGCAATTGGTCGCTGTGCGGGTGCCCTATGCGGTCCAGCCACGTCTTGGTATTGAAATTCACGGTGTCCGCGACCAGCGTATCTCCCTCCCAATGCCCGATCGAATCGCCCATCCACAGCGGCCCAAGCGTCGTGTCATGCGCGCGCCCATCGGTATAAATCGGAAGCCGCATCGAGTCCCACTCGAACAGCATCAGGACTTCGCCGGGCGACTGCATGATTTGCATCGGATAAGGATGCAGAAAAATACGCGGAAATCCGGGCGGCGTGCAGGTGTGGAAAATGGGATCGTTGGTTTCGGCAAGCGGAAAACTGCGCTTCCCGAACGACGACTTGGTCGCATCGAATTGCTCCTTGCCCCACGCCGTCATCGGCGGCTCTTCCTCGGTCAACTCATACACCCACCACCGCTCGACCACCGTGTTCGGCCGAGGACGGTCCAGCATCCACACCCCTGACAAGTCGCGCGCCTGATCCGAACTCGCGACCTTCGACGCCGCCTTGGCCGGCGGTTTGGTTTGAGCGGCCGCGATCGATGCAACACTCAAGACCGCCGCGAACGCGAGCGCAACGCCCAGCGCCTGATTTCGCATCACGAAACTCCTCCCCAATCTCGGCTTTCCTTCTTTGGATTCAGTTGAAGGGGATCATACACTGGCGGCGTTCGATGGCGTCAAGGCGAATTGCCGGGGCGTTTGGCGGACCGCAAACCGCGCGTTGACGCTGGCACGCCCGTGGCGTACAATGTGCGTACAGCGTGGAAACGAGGGCGAGCGATGACTATATCCCGTGCGAGGACTATCAGGGCCCGGCGGATCAATCTCCGCGCCACGGACCGCCAGGAAAAACTAATCCGCACCGGCGCGGAGACATCCGGCGTCAGCCTGACGGACTTCATTCTCGATAGCGCCTGTTTGCAGGCGGAACACGTTCTGGCCGACAAGCGCGAGTTCGTCGCCACGGCAAAACAATGGCAGGCGTTCGTCGAGGCGCTCGACCGGCCGGCGCGGATCAAACCGGAATTGTCCCGCCTATTTTCAGACCGTACTAAAGACTAAAGAAGATTTCAACACAGAGGGCACAGAGTAAACAAGAGGGATCCGGCACTGTATTGCGCCAGGGGCGAAGCGGCTTGGGATAGTCTTATGCATTCTCCGTGCCCGCTGTGGTGAAATTACAGTGGCCGTTTAGCGAGGTGGAACCATTCATTCCGATCCGCCGCTTTCCGCGATTGAAAAACTCACGAAAGATCACAACGTTTCCTCGTTCGATTGCGGAAAACCGTCCCTGAATGACTGGCTTCGCCGCTTTGCGCTGACAAACCAGCAAAATGATTCGGCGCGCACATACGTTGTGCATCGCGCCGGCAGGGTCGTCGGTTATTACTCGGTTTCGGCAGGTTCCGTGCGCAAGGAAGAGTCACCCGCCCGCATTGCCAAGGACCTCGCAAAGCACCCGATCGGCGTCATTTTACTCGCGCGCCTGGCGGTTGACCGCGGAGAACACGGCGCGGGCCTGGGCAAGGAACTGCTGGCGGATGCGGTGTCACGTGCGTTGGCCGCCGCCGACGCAATCGGCGCTCGGGCCATCCTCGTTCATGCCATTGATGACGGGGCCGTCGCCTTCTACAGAAAATTCGGTTTCGAGCCCTCGCCGCTTGATTCAAAGCAGCTCATGCTGCTGATGAAGGACGTCCGCGCTACGTTGAAATCCACCGGCGAAATTTGAATGGTGGAATGATTAGCCGCCGAGTGCGGTCCGCCCCCCTACTTCCACGCCGCGTAAACCGGCTTCCCCACCAGCAGCGCCGGATTCGCGCCTGGCCGCGGGCGAAACTTCTGCGCGCGGCCGTTACCGACTTCCGCAACATAGAAATTTCCATCCTGATCGACGCTCATTCCGTGCGTATTAAAAAGGCCGCCGGGCCAGTCGGCCAGCGTGCCCCACGAATAGAGCAGATGCCCGTCGAGATCGTACTCCACGATTTTCGAGTTCCGGTCGTCGGCGGCCCACAGCTTCCGGTTCGCGGCTATGTACAAAAAATTGATGGACGAGTGCGGGTCGACCGGCCACTGGTCCACGAATTTTCCGTTCTCATCGAACACCTGAATGCGGTGATTGGACCGGTCGACCACGTACACGCGATGCGTGACCGGGTCGGCGGCAATGCCGTGCACCACGTTGAAGTATCCGGGGCGCGTCTCGTTCGGCGGCACGCCTTTTTGGCCCCAGGCCATCAGGAATTTCCCGTTCTTATCGAACTTCACGACGCGCGTCCCGTTGTATCCATCCGCCACAAACATGGTGCTGTCCGGCAGCCAGGTGACAAACGTCGGCCGGTTAAAATGCGTCTCGTCCGCTCCGGACACGTCGGGCGTGCCGATCGTCTCCAGAAGCTTGCTGCCATCGTGGCTGAACTTGAAGACGGCCTCCTTATAGTCGTCGACCACCCAGATGCCTTTGTCCGCGTCGTACGGATTGATGTACACCGCGTGCGGCCGCTTGAAAAAGGAATCCCACTTGGTCCAGTCCTCGATGATCTTTCCGCTCGCGTCCACGACCACCATCGCGTGTTCCCATCGCGCGTCGACGCCCACTTTGCCGCGCCACAGTTTTTCCGCGTCCTCGGGCTTGTCGCCCGGCGCGCCTCCTCCCGGCAAGCTGGCCACCGGCCCTTGCGACGCGTTGCGGAACGGCACCTCGCCGGTCGGAAACGAAAGGCTCGGCCCAAACTCGGGAACCGGCGTGTTCACGGGCCGTTTCAAGGCAGGCTCTTCGCCGCGCTCCGCGATGAACACGCGATTCGGACTCTCCGCATAAATGCCCTCGACGGCGCCCCAGGTCCAATTCTCATGCCCAGGCAGCGAAGTCAAAGGCTTCGGCCAGTCCTCGACGGGTTCGTAGGGCCCGGTGATATCCTCGCCGCCCTTTTGTCCCGGCACAGCTGGGAACGCGGAGCCGGACCCCGCCTGCGCCTGCACGTTTTGCACTCGGCTTTCGACCAGCAGGCCCGCCAGGAATCCGGCCGCGGCCATCCCGATGAGCGCACACATCACGGTTCGATTTCGCATGGATCTCCCCCTTGGCATTCTTCCTACCGGAGGCAGGGCCTTCGCTATTTTCGCGTTGGCGAAGACTCTCCCCCAAGAAACGTTGTAACATTGCATGGACGGGTCGTAAGTGGAGCATGGTTTCTTTTTTTCTGCTGCCCGGCGCACGTGGCGGGATCATATCACTCAAGCAGCCGGAAACCGAGTAACTGGTTTCGTCTTAGTAGGCGCTCGGCGGCATCAATAATTTTAAAGCGTTGATCTTGTAATCGAGGCCAAGAACGGCAAAATAAGCCTGGTGCAGTCTTTCGCTTTGCGCAATCTGGATCGCGAAAAGTCCGGGCCACGTCATATGCGGGCATTGGAGGAAAGTTCTTATGCGAAAGCTTTGGTCTTCCCTGCTGGTCCTTGCCCTGCTCAGTTTGCCGTTTCCCGCCGCTCAAGCCGAAACGAAGGAAGCGGCCCGGCTGGAAAACTGCAGCATGGTATTGCAGGAAATATTCAACGTGCCCGACGATATTCCCCAGGATTTGATCGATAAAGCGGATTGCGTGATCGTGATTCCTTCGACGTTGAAGTTTGCATTCATTCTCGGCGGCAGCTATGGCCGGGGCGCAATGTCCTGCCGCAGCGGGGAGAATTTCGACGGCCCATGGGGTGCGCCATCGATGATGGCCCTGGAAGGCGCCAGCATTGGGTTTCAGTGGGGGGGGAACGCGACGGACTTTGTAATTCTGGTGATGAATCCGCGCGGCGCCACCGCCATCCTGAGCAGCAAGGTCAAGTTGGGAGCGGATGTATCCGCCGCCGCCGGACCGAAAGGCCGCGCGGCCGAGGCATCGACCGATGTCACCTTGCGCGCGGAGTTGCTCACCTACTCTCGCTCGCGCGGCCTGTTCGCCGGAATATCCCTGGCAGGATCGAGCCTGCGCCCGGACAACGATGCGAACAAGAGGCTCTACGGCCGAGAGATCAGCGCAAAGGATATCGTAATCGAGGGTAAAGCGGCTGTGCCGCTGGCGGCGCAAAATATGCTGGCAGTGCTGAATAAGCGCTCTCCAAAAAATCGTTCTAATTAAGTTCCTCCGGCGGCAATCGCCCGGTTCACCTATCCTCCCGGCGGGATTCCGTTCTGCACGGGAACTCTTATCCAACGGACAATTCAGCCTCCTTTGGGCTATTCTGCCGGAGGCTGACAGGTCTCGTGACGCAACACCTTCGGCCTGCAAGCATTCGCCACCCATCGTCTTTGTAGGGATTTGTTGCAAATAAAAACAAAACGGCCGGTCCGACGTTGTCGGACCGGCCGTTTCGAGTTCCGGAGGAGTTCGTTCTTACTGCTGTGGTGCTTTGTCGGAAGTGGCCGTCTTGGAATCCGCCGACACTGCGCCGGGGACCATCGAGCTGTTGACGTTGACCTCGCGGGTCAGGTAGAGCATGAACGGAGTGACTTCAAACGGCATCTTCTCGCGTTCCGCCACCGTGCCCGACGGGCTTGGACTTCATCATTTCCAGCTTGTCGCTCCACGGATCCATCTTGATGCGCCCGCCGAGCGGCAACGCAACGACCGGGGTCGCAGCCGCCTGCGTCTTTGCATCGGCAGGGGCGTTCGCAGTCGGCCGGACGCGTCGAGAGTCGGGGCCGCGGAAGCCGAGGCCTCCATGTTGACGGGAACTCGATCGCCCAGGTGCGGGCTGATCAGGTTCGGAATGTCCTTCTCGCGGCTCTCGAGTGCGTTGAGGAAAAGCTTTGCCGTGGCGAGTTGGTCCTTGTATGGGGAATTCTTCAGCAGTTCGTTGGCTTTGGCGTTGGCCGCTTCTTCTTCCGCCGGCGTGCGCGCGAAGCCGAAGTGGCGGAACGTATCCTTCTCGTCGAACAGCAGGCGATCGAAGAAGGCGTACTGGCCGTCAATCCGGTGGCCGAGGACCACGTGGGCCAGTTCGTGAGCGACCATCATTGCCAGGCTGGCTTCATCGGGCAGCACGTCAATCAAGCCGCGGCTGAACACGATGGTGTGGCCGATGGCGAACGATTCCAGCGTCGAAGTCAGCAGCACGCGGCAGCGAATTTCGGGCTGGATGTCGAGGTTGTTGGTCACTTCCAGGTTATTCACGACGGTTTCCAGAACCTTGTCCACTTCCCCTTTGGGCGCCAGCAAGCCGAGACGCTCCAAGCGGTCGGTGACGTTATCTTCCGCCTGGCGGTCCCAATCGCGCTGCGCCGTCACGGGGTTGATATCGTTGGCCGCAGTGGACTGATCTTTTACGGGAGTCTGCGATTCGATCAGGATCTTGCTGAGTTCCTGTTCCTGCGCGGAATGGCCGAGGTTGTATCCCCACAGCCGCGTCTGCGCCTTGAAGGAGAGCCGCTTGGCCAGCGCGAAGTTCAGATCCGATTCCTCGCTGTAGATGAATGCCGGCAACCACAGGTTCGGGCCGGAATTCACGCGCCAGCTGTCAAAATGGAAGTAATAGTTGGTGCGCGAGCTGCCGCTGTAGGCACCGTTAAACCGGACAATGTGGAAGTCCTGGTCTTCGACCCAGATGCGCCCCATGAAGCGCCCTTTGCCGTTCTTTGCCGGTGGGCGTCACGTCGAACACAAGGGTCCGCACTTCGCCAAGGAACTCGCGCCGCACGTAATCGAACTTGTAGTGCTCCTTGTCGAAGCCGTTTGTGTCGATATAGATCATCTGCAGGAAGCCTCGGGGCAGGAACTCCATCGAAAGCGAAAACATGCTGCCGAGGCCGCCCAGCATTTTCTTCTTGCCGCCCTCGGTGTCGCTGCCGTCGGTCAAGGGTTGCAAATCAACGCCCTTGGCCAGAATCGCGCGGCCCAGGAAATATTTGTCTCCGGCCGGGACAGTTCCCAAGTCCTTGTCCCCCCTGAGATTTTGAATGTAGGTTTCCACCAGCGGGGTAAAAGGCTTGAGAGAGTTCATCTCGGCCTGTTCCTGGCTGATGATGCGGTCCACCACCTGGCTCAAAGCGCTCGATTCCTGATCCGCCGCATGTAGCGGCAGAACACTGAACGCCAGAACCACCAACACCGTCTTCAGAATGCGCATATCCCCTCCGGACTTTATTTTAGGCGGGCTCCAAGTACAGCCCGCGCCCTGCTTGAATTGTCAATTCGCCGTTTGAAACACAATATGAATCACGGCCGGAAAATCGACCGGATGCCCATTTGAAATTGCGGGTTTGTACTTAATTTGTTCCGCCGCTCGCACAGCGGCCTCGTCCAAACCATGGCCCAATCCCTTCACAATCCGATTCACATGAACCTCGCCGCCCGAAGCGGGGAAAATCACGTCCAGTAGGACCTCGCCTTCGAGGTTCATCTTCCGTGCTTCCTCCGAATAGACCGGCCTTGGCTTGGCTAAGATCACAACAGGTTCCACATCTGGTGCTGCGTCGGCCCTCTTCTTGGGTGCCTCGACGACCTGATCATTCTGATTTGCAAATCCGCCTGCCTGCACAGTGCCTTTCGGGCCGGGCGGTAGGAGCAATTGCAACACCGTTGCCAAACCCGGTGCTGGCCACAATTCCTCTTGCTCCGTTCGCTCCGCCTGTACCGTTTCCGTATCCCGGACCCGGAGGCAACGCGGGATTGCCAAAATGGCCGACGTTCGCACGCTTGTTCGGATCGCTGGGCCCGGTCAGTCCATCTGGATCGCCGAATCCGCCGGTTTGAACTTTGTCGATCGGCTTATTCGCGATCGTTGGCACCGCCGAGCTGCCGCCGGTCATCATTCCGGTTTTCACTGGCTCGCGGGGGCGCGCAGGCTGGTTGGCAGCCATCTCCAGCTTCAACGGCTGGAAGGTCTCGTTGACCTTCGGAAGTTCCGCCTCGACCTGGCGAGGCTTCGGCTTTGGGCGCCTCAATCCTGGGCGCAAAGAACTTGGCCACATTCACTTTGGGAGCAGGCTGCTCGACCGGAGGAGGAGGCTGCACCTTGGCCGCTTTGGGCGGCGCCGGGGGCTTCGGTTTTGGAGGCTCGGGAATATCTAGAGGCGGTCCGGCAATTTCCGTCACCATATACATGGCTCTCGGAATCATCTGCTGCGGAAACAACAGAGGAATGGAGACCACGAAAGCGGCCAGGCAAATTTGGATAACCAAACTTGTGCCTAGCGCTCCCATGCGCGGCTTGGTATTGGGCAAAAGTGAAAACCGCGCACTGACCGGCTTGTTCCCGACCAGTGCTTTCCAAGCTTGCGGATTCGGGCCAGCGGAGGGGCCGGAAGGCCGAAGCCGAAGACTCCCCTGCGTGAGTTGCTCTGCCGTCGTTGTCATATCGTCACGTCGCCTATCTAAGGATTCCGAGCGCGTAGAGACAGCTGTCTGCCTGTTTAAAACAGGATCGAGGCTGGCGCTGCCGCGTGCGGTACAAATGTACTGGGCCTGTTCGGGGGGCTGAATAGGACTTTTGTACTACTGTTTCCTAAGCGCCACCTGAACTTTAGGCCACTGGGGAAACCTTGCGGGAGGCGGTTGAATGAGCGGCTTGGAACTTGCTTTGCCATGGCACGCTCAATCGAAATTCACCTCTGTTAGGGCGGGGCAGAAAAAAGTGTAGCACTGCGTCCCGCCACGGACAAGAGTCTATGTCGAAGAGTGTATCGGCAAAATAAAGGTTGCACTTGACCCCGCCATTTGCCGCCGGCAATTCCAGCATGAGAACCTGAAAAAGAAAAAGCGCAAAACAAGTCTGAGAGTCGACGCCCTGGCCGAATCGCCCTGACGGCTGCTGGGACTTGTTCCCGATTTTTCCCGCGTTAACAGCCCGCGTTTCAAGTAGGATGATTCCATCCAAATGCAGCCCATAGCCATTCACGCGGACCGCGTTCTGACCCCTTTCGACGATATTTCCGATGGCGTCGTCGTCCTTCAGGGAAGCAAAATTTCCGCGGTGGGACCTCGCGGCCAGACGGTATTGCCGCGCGGCGTGCGCGAAATCGCAATGCCGGGAAAAACAATCGTGCCTGGCTTTGTGGATGTCCACATTCACGGCGCCGGGGGCCGCGACGTCATGGAAGGAAATGCCGAGTCCCTGGAAATTATTGCCGGGACCGTCGCGCGCCACGGCACTACTTCGTTCGTCGCCACCACGGTGACGGCCAGTCAAGTGGAAACGTGCGAAAGCGTTGGGGGCATTGCGCGGTTTATTCTGAATTCAAGCCAATTCGCCGCCCGCGAACTCAGCGCCGAAATTCTCGGAATCCACTTCGAGGGGCCGTTCATCAGCCGGGCACGGCGAGGCGTGCATCCGGAAGAATGGATTCTGCCGCCCTCGACCGCGATCCTGGCTCAGCTTCTGAAGGAAGCGCGCGGCACCGCGCAAATCCTCACGCTGGCCCCGGAGCTGCCCGGCGCACTGGACTTGATCGATGCGGCGCGCCAGGCGGGCCTGGTGGTCTCGATCGGCCACACGGACGCGAATTACGAACAGGCCTTGGCCGCCATCAATGCCGGAGCGACCCACGCCGCGCACGTGTTCAACGCCATGCGCCCCTTCTCTCATCGCGGCACCGGCGTAATCGGCGCGGTATTGACCTCGCCCAAAGTGAGCGCCGAACTCATCGCCGATAAAATTCACGTGGACGAGGCCGCCATGCGCATGTTGGTGGCTCTGAAGACGCCCGAGCGCGTCATCCTGGTGAGCGACGGCACGTCCGCCACGGGAATGCCCGATGGAAAATATCAACTGGGAAAGCTGCAAGTGAAGGTTTCCGGAGGAGTCTGCCGCAATGCGGAAGGAAAGCTAGCCGGAAGCACGCTGACGCTGGACCGCGCGCTGCGCAACATCGTCGCGCTGGGCGTTCCGCTGGCTTCCGCCCTGCGCATGGTCACCGCAAACCCCGCCCGCCAGATCGGCCTCGGCTCGCGCAAAGGCATTCTCGCGCCGGGAGCGGACGCGGACCTGGTTTTCCTCGACGACAAACTCGAAGTCACCGGCGTCATGACGCGCGGCGCCGGGCTAACCCAAGCCTGAGCAATCCTGGACTATATCTCCCCTCCGGTTTTCTCCGTGAACTCTGTGTTCTCCGTGTCCTCTGTGTTAAATCTTTTCTCCTACTGTGAGCAAGGCATTCCACACACAGAGACGTAGCGCCCCAGAGAACGCTGCTGCTCCAGCACAACATCTATCTCGAAGGATCTATTTGTTCAGCGGGATATTCAATTCCGAGGAAAGCCGGTAGGGATCAAACGGGCTGCAGGCGAAATAGCGTTCGCCAACCTTGATGGTGGGCACTTTTCGCCGCCCCGCGTTCACGCTCATGACAAGTTCCTCGGCGTCGGGCTCCTCGTCGATATTCACTTCCGAAAAGCCCACGCCGCGTTCCTTCATGAATTTCTTGGCGCGGTGGCAATCCACGCACCAGCTCGTGCAGTACATCGTGATTTCTTCCATGGCCAATTAGATGTTATCGCTTCAGATAGGATTCCTGCAGGGAGTCTTGCGGCTGGTGACCCGAAGCAGCAACACGGGAGAGGGGTCTAGTGGGAGCCGGCTGTGACAGAAGTGGCGCCAGCCTTTGCGGCAACCTGCAGCCGGACTTGCGCGCGTTCCAGCGCGTCCTGAGCGCGTTTCCAATCCACATTGGGATCGTTCGGAGTCGCCAGGCGCTTCTGAGCGCGGTCGCGAGCCGCCTGCGCGCGAGCCACATCGATTTCCGCGGCTTGCTCGGCGGCATCGGCCAGCACGATCACGCGGTCGGCCAGCACCTCGACGAACCCGCCCATCGCCGTGCACGAAAGCTCGCGATTGCCCACGCGATAGGTCAGTTCGCCGGCGCCCATTTCGGCCAGCAGCGGGGTGTGCCCCGGCATCACGCCAATGTATCCGCCGCGCACCGGGATCTGCGCCTCGCTCACCGATTCGCGCACCACTTGCCGCGCCGGTGTGACCACTTCGAGTGTGAATGTGTCCGCCATTTTCTATCGTGATTCGTGAATCGTGACTTGTGATTCGTGAAACCGGATCCGACGCCTGAGCGGCGATCCGATTTTCACGAATCACGAATCACGATTCACGAATCACGTCCTCCTACGCCGTCGCCGCCATCTTCTCGGCCTTGGCGCGCGCTTCTTCGATCGTGCCGACCATGTAGAACGCCTGCTCGGGCAAATCGTCGTGCTTGCCTTCGACGATTTCCTTGAACCCGCGCACGTTGTCGGCGATTTTCACGTACTTGCCTTCCAGGCCGGTGAACTGCTGCGCGACGAACATCGGCTGCGACAGGAATTTCTCGATCTTTCGAGCGCGCGTCACCGCCTGCTTGTCTTCGTCCGAAAGTTCCTCGATGCCCAGAATCGCGATGATGTCCTGCAGGTCCTTGTAGCGCTGCAGCACGCCCTTCACGGCGCGGGCCACGTTGTAGTGCTCCTCGCCGACGATGCGCGGATCGAGAATGCGCGAGTAGCTGGCCAGCGGATCGACCGCGGGATAAATGCCGCGCTCGACGATTTGCCGGCTCAGGTTCGTGGTCGCGTCCAAGTGGGAAAACGTCGCGGCCGGCGCCGGATCGGTGTAGTCGTCGGCAGGCACATAAATCGCCTGCACCGAGGTGATCGACCCGTGCTTGGTGGAAGTGATGCGCTCCTGCAACTCGCCGATTTCCGTGTTCAGGTTGGGCTGGTATCCCACGGCCGAAGGCATGCGGCCCAAGAGCGCGGACACTTCCGAACCCGCCTGCACGAACCGGAAAATGTTGTCGATGAACAGCAGCACGTCCAGGCCTTCCTCATCGCGGAAATATTCCGCGACCGTCAGGCCGGTCAATCCGACGCGCAGCGCGCGCCGGGTGGTTCGGTCATCTGCCCGTAGATCAAAGCCGCGCGCGATTTCTCCGAATTGCCGGGAACGACGACGCCCGACTCCTGCATTTCCAGCCACAGGTCGTTGCCCTCGCGCGTCCGCTCGCCCACTCCGGCGAACACCGACACGCCGCCGTGCTTCATCGCCACGTTATGAATCAGCTCCTGAATCAAAACCGTCTTGCCGACGCCCGCGCCGCCGAACAGGCCGATCTTTCCGCCCTTCAAATACGGCTCGAACAGGTCCACGACCTTGATGCCCGTTTCGAACATTTCCAGTGTTGTGGATTGGTCCTCCAGAGAAGGCGCGGGACGATGAATCGGATACCGCTTGTCGGTCTGGATCGGGCCCAGCCCATCGACAGGCTCGCCGAGCACGTTCATCACGCGCCCCAGAGTCGCGCGGCCCACGGGGACCGAAATCGGTCCGCCCAGATCGACCGCCTTCATCCCGCGCACGACGCCTTCAGTGGCGGTCATCGCCACGGTGCGCACTCGCCCTTCGCCCAGGTGCTGCGCGACCTCGGCGACGATGTTGATCGGCTCGGGCCCGTTCAAACCCTCGCTCGTGATCTTCACTGCGTTGTGAATCTCCGGCAAGTGATGCTCCGGAAATTGCACGTCGATCACCGGCCCGATGACCTGCACGACGTGCCCGACGTTTCCTGTCTCGTGTTGCGCCATTTTATTTCTCCGTAAATCGTAATTAGTGACTGGTGACTAGGCACCAGTCACACCTTAACCGGCCGAAGCTGCTCCGCTCACCACTTCAATAATCTCCCGCGTAATCGCCGCCTGGCGCACTTTGTTCATGTGCAGCGTCAAGGCGTCGATCACGTCCGAGGCGTTGCTGGTCGCCGATTCCATCGCGGTCATGCGCGCGGCATGCTCGGCCGCGGAGGTTTCCGCGAGCATGCGGTAAATCTGCATTTCCACGTAGCGCGGCACGAGCTTGTTGAAAATTTCCGCCGCCGGCTGTTCGTAAATATATTCCACGGCGTCGGCGGAAGACGCTGGCGGAGCATTTTTCCCGCGCTCCGCAAGCGCCGCGCGCTCCAGCGGCAGCAGCTTTTCGACGCGCAGCGTCTGCGCCATCACGTTCTTGAATTCATTATAGATCAAGTAGACCGAATCCGCCTGGCGCGCTTCGTACAGCTTCATGACCTCGGCCGCGATTTCCCTGGCTTTGCCGAGGTCGGCGCGCGTGGTGACGTCCACGTATTCGGCGGCAATTTTCCACGAACGTTTGCGGAAGGCGTCGCGGCTTTTTTTCGCGATGGCAATGACCTCCAGCGATTTATCGCCGTGTTCGCGCAGGAAATCAAACGCGCGCCGCAGCACGTTCGCGTTGAACGCGCCGCACAGGCCGCGTTCTCCGGCAGCCACCACGACCAGCACGCGCTCCTCGGGGCGCTCGGCCAGCAACGGAAATTGCTCGGGATTTTCGATCCGCGACATCGCCGAACGAAGCACTTCGCGAATGCCGCCGGCGTACGGCCGCAGCGATACGGCCGTCTCCTGCGCCCGGCGCAGCCGCGCCGCGGCGATAAATTTCATCGCGCGCGTGATCTGCTGGGTATTCCTCACCGAGCGAATGCGCCGCCGGAAATCGAGTAGTGTGGGCATCGAAAGATTCCGCTCGCCGGACTAGGCGCGGGCCGCGGCGGCGCCGGCCTGGAATTGCTCCTTGAATTCGCCGATGGCGCGCTTGAGTTCCGCTCGCCCGTCGTCGGTAATCTGTTTTTTCTGCGCAATCTGCGCCAGCAGCGCGCCGTACCGGGTATGGATGAATTCCACCAGGTCTTTCTGGAAGCGTTGCACGTCGGCGACCGCGACATCGTCGATCAGGCCGCTGGTGCCGGCGAAGATCACGACGACCTGCTCTTCCACCGACAAGCGGCGAGAACTGCCCCTGCTTCAAAATTTCCACCAGGCGCTGCCCGCGGGCAAGCTGCGCCTGCGTCGCTTTATCGAGCTGGTCGGAGCCGAACTGCGCGAACGCCGCGAGTTCCCGGTACTGCGCCAGATCCAGGCGCAACGACCCCGCCACCTGCCGCATCGCCTTGATCTGCGCGTTGCCGCCCACGCGGCTTACCGATAGTCCCACGTTGATCGCGGGGCGTATGCCGCTGTTGAACAGGTCCGCTTCCAGATAAATCTGCCCGTCGGTAATCGAAATCACGTTGGTCGGAATGTAGGCCGAAACGTCGCCCGCCTGCGTTTCGATCACGGGCAGCGCCGTCAGCGAGCCCGCGCCCAATTTGTCGTTCAATTTCGCGGCGCGCTCCAACAGGCGCGAGTGAAGATAAAACACGTCGCCCGGAAACGCCTCGCGGCCCGGAGGACGCCGCAGCAGCAGGGAAATTTCGCGGTAGGCTTGCGCGTGCTTGGAAAGATCGTCGTAGAAACAAACCGCGTGGCGGCCGGAATCGCGGAAAAATTCGCCCATGGCGCAGGCCGCGTACGGCGCGATGTATTGCAGCGTGGCGGGTTCGGTGGCCGAGGCCGCGACCACGATGGTGTAGTCCATCGCGCCCGCGTCGGTCAAAATCTTCACCACCTGCGCGATGGTCGAGCGCTTTTGCCCGATCGCGCAGTAAATGCAAATCATGTCGCCGCCCTTTTGGTTCAGGATCGTGTCCAAAATGATGGCGGTCTTGCCCGTCTGGCGGTCGCCGATGATCAGCTCGCGCTGCCCGCGGCCGATGGGGATCATCGAGTCGATGGATTTAATTCCGGTCTGCAGCGGCTCGCGGACCGGCTGACGGTCCACCACGCCCGGAGCGATGCGCTCGATGGGGATGCGCTTGTCGGTGGCGATGGGGCCTTTGCCGTCGAGCGGATCGCCCAGCGGGCTGACCACGCGCCCCACCATCGCTTCGCCCACCGGCGCGGACATAATCGTGCCCGTGCGCTTGACCGTGTCGCCTTCCTGCACCAGCGTGTATTCGCCCAGCAGCACGGCGCCGACTTGATCCTCTTCCAGGTTGAGCGCGATGCCGAATACGTCGTGAGGAAAGGCCAGCATTTCGCCGGACATCACCTTTTCCAGGCCATAAACGCGCGCGATGCCGTCGCCCACCGAAATGACGGTGCCGACCTCTTCCACCGCCACGGCCTGCTCGTAGTTGGCGATCTGCGCCTTCAGAATCTTTGTGATTTCATCCGCTTTGATCGAAGCCATTCTTGCTCCTAATCTTTTCCGCAGGCCCCAAATAGAGCCCGCACTTTTTCTCGGCGGGCTCCAAGTAGAGCCCGCACCCGTTCCGTGCCCTTATTCGGTAATCATCCGGACGCGCAAACGATCGAGCTGCGCGCGCACCGACCCGTCGTAAATCGTGGAACCGATTCGCACCACCGCGCCGCCGATCAGCGCCGCATCGGTCGTGAATCGCGCCTGTATTTTCTTTCCGGTCAGCTTGGCCAGCGCGGCGTCCATCTCCTTGCGCTCCTCGGCCGTCAATTCCGCGGCGGACGTGACCATGGCCTGCGTGATTCCTTGCCGCGCATCGAGTAACGCGCTGAATGCCTGCTCGATTTCAATCAGCATGCCGGCCCGCCGCTGGTCGACGATCACAAACAGATAATTCCGCAGCGTGCGGCTCGCGCCCATGCGCGCCACCAGTTGCTCGATTGCGGCATGTTTGCTGGCCCGCGCGATCGAGGGGTTCGCCAGAAACGCAGTGCAACTCGTCCGATTCGCGCACCATCGCGGCAAACTCGGCGAGCTCCCGCTTCACTTGATCGGCCTGCTTGTTTTCCAGGGCGACGTCCACCAGCGCGCCCGCATACCGCTCCGCCAGCGCTTTCAATTCGCGCTCCTTCCAAGTTCCCCGAGGAACGCGTTGAAGAACCTCGCGCGAACGTTCTGGTTCATCCGGGAACCGATCAGCCCGCCGGCGCGCTCGACCGCCATGGACGCGGCCATCGCGCGCAATTCCTGCCTCGCGGCGCGCTCGGCCGCGCTCAACTCGGCGCGCGCCGCCTGGTGAATTTTTTCGATCTCGGCCATGCCCGAAGCATTCAGCCGTTCGGCTTCCGCCACGGAATCCCGCCGCGCGGCTTCCCGCAACTCCGCCACATCCTGATCGAGGCGCGCAATCTTGGCGTCCACCTCTCGAAGCTGGCGTTCCGCTTCTTCCTTCGCCGCCGTGCCTTCGTGGATGCTGGCCGCGATGGCCTTTGCATTGGCGCCAAAAAACGCGCCGCCGTGCTTCGCCACCAAATACCAGATTCCGCCGAAAACGAGCGCGAAATTGAGCCAGCGGAAAATGAGTCCCGCCGAAGAATCGGCGGGATTGGGCTCGGCGCCTTCGGCGGCAAGCACGGGAAGCGTTACAAGAAAAAGCCCAAGAAGCGCGCCCGAAGCAAACCCAAACATGCGCCGATGGAATTTCATCGCGCGCCCCCTGGCTGGGGAGCGCCCGGGCCGGAAGCGGGTCCGGCGAGAATCGTCTCCGCGATTTCACCGGCCAGCGCGCCGCTGGATTGTTCGAGTTCGGCCCGCGCTTCTTCCATGTCCGCGGCGATGGCCTTTTTCGCGTCCTGCAGCGCCTTCTGCGCGGCAGCGCGCGCCGCGCTGACCAGCGCCTGGCGCTCTTCCAGCACGACCCGCCGTGCGGCTTCCTGCTCGACAAACAATTCTGCTGCGCGCCTTCTTCAGCGCATCGTTGTACGCGCGAAGTTTTTCCTTGACGGCCGCGCGGCTGGCTTCCGCCTCCTGCCGCGCTCCTTCCGCGCGCTTGTGGCGCTCGGCCAGCACGCGCTCGATCGGCTTGAAAAAACTCCAGCGCAGGAAAAAATAGAAAAGAAAAACGAATAATGACGGTAGGTACAGCCGCCAGGAACAATTCGCCGAGTTGGTTTAAAATTTCCACGGGTTATAAATGGGCATCCGACAATGCCCGCTCATACATTGTTTCTCAGCAGAGACCCGCGGTGCACACCCGCCCCGACAGGCAATTCCTTGTCCGGACAAAGGAATAATTTTATAGCATCGCCGACCGTTTAGTGCAAGGCTTTGCTGGGGCGTGCGGTGACTCGCTTTGCTCGCGGCCTCTCTTGCACCGATAAAACAGAGACTCGCTTGCTGCCGGGAAACTTCGCGCGATAGAATGCCTCACGTGACGCGCTTTACAACTTGGCCGGCAGCCGAACTCGCCTCGTCCTCCCTTTCTCGATTAAGGAGCGCCTGATGCCTGCATTTTCCGGCGTGGATTATCTGGATTTCGATTCCCTGCTGAACGACGAGGAATTGCTGGCCCGGCGGACCGCCCGGCAATTCGTCGATGAATACTTGATCCCCGTCATCGTGAAGCACAATCGGGAATCCACGTTTCCGCTGGACCTGGTGCCGCGGCTTGCCGACCTGGGATTTTTCGGAGCGAACCTCGAAGGCTATGGCTGCGCCGGAATGTCCAACGTGGACTATGGCCTGGTGATGCAGGAACTCGAGCGCGGCGACTCCGGCCTGCGCAGCTTCGTTTCCGTGCAAAGCGCCCTGGTGATGTATCCGATCCACGCCTACGGCTCGACCGAGCAAAAGGACCACTGGCTGCCGCGCCTGCAAAGCGGAAAAGCGCTTGGCTGCTTCGGCCTCACCGAGCCGCAATTCGGCTCGAACCCCGGCGGGATGCTGACGCGCGCCGTGCGCCGCGGCGATCGTTACGTCCTGAACGGCGAGAAGATGTGGATCACCAACGGCTCCATCGCCGACGTCGCCCTGGTCTGGGCGAAATGCGAAGAAGACCAAAAGATTCGCGGCTTCCTGGTGGAAAAAGGGACCAAAGGTTTCACAACGCGGGATATTCACGGCAAGCTCTCTCTTCGCGCTTCCATCACTTCCAGCCTGGCGATCAACGATTGCGAAATTCCCGCGGAAAATGTGCTCCCCGGCGTTGCCGGATTGAAGGGCCCGCTGAGCTGCCTGACACAAGCCCGCTACGGCATCGGCTGGGGCGCCATCGGCGCGGCCATGGCCTGCTACGACACCGCCCTGCAATACGCCAAAACGCGCAAGCAATTTCAGAATAAGCCGATCGCCTCGCACCAGCTCGTGCAGGATAAGCTGGTGTTCATGATCACGGAGATTTCCAAGGCGCAATTGCTGGCGCTGCACCTGGGGAAACTAAAAGATCGGAATCGCCTGGACCCGGCGCACGTCTCCATGCTGAAAATGAACAACGTGTGGATGGCCATGGAAACCGCGCGCAAGGCCCGCGATATCCTGGGCGCCAACGGCATCGTCGACGATTACTGCGTCATGCGCCACATGAACAATCTCGAATCCGTGTACACCTACGAAGGCACGCATGACATTCATCGCCTGGTCATCGGCGAGCGCATCACGGGCATTCCCGCGTACTATTAGCGGGTTGCGAAAAAAGTTTCTTCGTGTGTCATTCTGAGTTCTTCGTGGGCCGGGATAAACTCCGCGAGGAATCTCCGCGGGTTTGGAAATATTAATTTGCCCGTCAGCCCGAACGAAGTGAGGAATCTCTCTGGGTCAGGAAAAACGCAATGACGGATTCCTCACCCGCCAGAGCGGATTCGGAGCGGCAGCGCATTAAATTTTACGGAAAACGCGAATGCATCAGGAGGGCTACATGTTTCGCCACGCCGGCAATCCCATATTTGAAATTTCAAATTTCAAATTTGCCCTGCCCTTCGCCTCGCATGCCATTTTCCTGGCGATTTTTCTGCTCGCGGCGCTGGCCGCGCCCGCATCCGCGCAACAAAAACCCAAAATCCGCACCATCACCGCGTTTATCCGCATGGATCCCGCCGAATACAAGCAGCAAGTCGCCGACACCGTGACCATGCTGCGCAATGCCAAGGCGCGCTTCGAACTCGCCGGCTACCAGGTCGAGACCATCCGCATCGCCACGCAGCCTTTTCCCGAATACACCGCCGGGATGCCCAAGCCTGCCGCGCTCGCGTTTTTTCATGATCTCGACAGTCTCGCCAAGCAGGGAAACTTCCTCATCGGCATCGGCCCCGCGCTGATGGCGGAAAAAGACGATCCCGCGCAAGCGCAACTCCTCGCGGAAATTTTGAGCCAGACCAGCAACCTGTCCGGCAGCGTCGTCGTGGCGGGAAGCGACGGCGTCCACTGGCAGGCCGCCCACGCGGCCGCCGACGCCATGAAATATCTGGAGGATCACACCGACCACAGCCTTGGAAATTTCCGTTTCGCGGCCATCGCCAACGTCCCGGCCTACACGCCGTTTTTCCCGGCCGCCTTTCACCAGGGCCTGGGACATCAATTCGCCATCGGCCTGGAATCCGCGAACGTCGTCGCCGCCGTGATGGCCGTGCGGCGCGATCCGGAAGCCACGCGCCAGGCGCTGATCGCCGAACTTGGCATGCACGCCCGCGCCGTCGAGAACCTGGCGAGCACGATCGATCAACAGACTGGATGGACCTACATGGGCCTCGATCTTTCTCCCGCGCCCATGAAAGACGCCTCGATCGGATCGGCGACCGCGGGATTCACCGGCGGCAGATTCGGCACCAGCGGCACGCTCACCGCCGTGGCTACGATTACTTCCGCGCTGCGCGATATTCAGGTGACGAAAGTGGGCTACTCGGGAGTGATGATGCCCGTACTGGAAGACACGCGCCTCGCTCAACTCTGGGGCGAAGGCGCGCTCTCGATGGACCAGTTGCTCGCCTATTCCGCCGTCTGCGGCACCGGACTCGATACCATTCCCCTGCCGGGCGACGTCACCTCGCATCAACTCGAACGCATCATCGGCGACGTCGCCACTCTTTCCGTGAAATTGTCGAAACCCCTGAGCGCCCGCCTGCTTCCCGTCGCCGGCGCAAAACCCGGCGACATGACCGCGTTCGACGATCCGAATCTGGTCAACACGGTAATCCAGCCGCTGCCGTGAGAAAATCAATGCCGCTGGTTGCGACGTTCAGTTTAGTTTAGGATAGGGCAAGTCTTAGTGGTATTGTGCGCGTGACCCGCATCCATATGCGCGCCGGTTTCAGAAATCACAAAAAGCCGGGGGATCCGATGGAAATCGAACTGAGTCTGGAATTTTTGCGCGTCGTTGAAAAAGCGGCGATTGAATCGGCCAAGACCATGGGCCTGGGCGACGGCCACAAAGCCGATCAGGCCGCCGTCGAATCCATGCGCAAGGTCATGGACGAAGTGCCCATGGACGGCACCATCGTCATCGGCGAAGGCGAGCGCGACGAAGCGCCCATGCTTTTCATCGGTGAAAAAGTCGGCGCCGCGCAGCATGTCCGCGGCTTCAATTTCCCCGCCGTCGATATTGCCGTCGATCCCCTCGAAGGCACCAACCTTTGCGCCACCGGCGCGCCCGGCTCGATTACCGTCCTCGCCGCCAGCGAAAAGGGCGGCCTGCTTCACGCTCCCGATCTGTACATGGAAAAAATCGTCGTCGGGCCGTCGTGCAAAGGCGCGGTGGAATTGGACGCCCCGGTCGCCGACAACTTGCGCTCGATCGCCAAGCGCCTGGACCGCGACATCGAGGACCTCGTCGTGGTCGTGCTGGACCGCCCGCGCCACGAAAAGCTCATTGCGGACATTCGCGCCGCGGGCGCGCGCATCCGCCTGATCGGCGACGGCGACCTCTCCGCCGGCATTTCCGCGGCCGTCATTGGAACCGGCGTTCACGCCGTCATGGGCACGGGCGGCGCGCCCGAAGGCGTGCTTACCGCCGCCGCGTTGCGCTGCTTGAACGGCGAAATCCTGGCGCGGCTGGTCGTTTCCAAGCCCGAGCACCAGGAACGCCTCGACAAAATGGGCATCAAGGACGGCAAGCGCATCTATAAGACCGAAGACCTCGCCCCGGGAAAAAAAATCATCTTCGCCTGCACGGGAGTGACCGACGGAGGCTTGCTGCGCGGCGTGCGATTCTTCGGCGAAGGCATCCGCACGCAGTCGCTGATCGTGACGCTCGACGAGCGCCAGGTGCGCTTCGTCGACACCGTGACCCTGGATAAGCGCCCCGACGTCAAAGTGCGCTTCGCCTAGAACAATTAGCACGCAATAATTGAAATCGTTTTCAAACTCTCCGGAGGGGCTAAAAAGCCGCAGCGATGGCTTTTGGTGGCACAGGCTTCAAGCCTGTGCGATGTTTCCAGCCAAGAAATCAAAACCGCACAGGCTGAAGCCTGTGCCACTAGCGCCGTTGACGGGCTTTCGTCCAATTGTTACAGGCTTTGGGAAGGTTCCGCTCGGAAGTATGTGAGAATTGCGGATTAAGGCGAGCTTCAAACTTGTGTCCTGCCTGCAAATCTAAAGTCGAGCCGCCTGAAATCGAAGATCCCGGCCCGGTCGGGACACGTCCCACCCGACCGCAAGACGCTGCAGAATGGTCCTTATCGGTAAATATACCAGCCTGGGAGAAGATCACCGTTCGTGAACCAGGCGTTCGAGGATCACGATAATATAAGCGCCTACACGGCTTCCGGCAGCTGGGATTGGACTCCCAATTCCCGCATCCTGAATGAAGTGCGGTTTGGCTACGACAAGGTCCTTTTTGATTTCTTCCCCGCCGACTCCAGCGTAATTGCCAATGGCACGGGCTACCCTATAGACACGGGCATCACGAGTCCTGGAGGGCTGCCGAATATTCAGCTTTCGGGTTTTGAAAAACTGGGTACCTGGCACAATCGGCCCTATTACTTTCACACTCCTTACTTCGATGGCCAGAACAGCTTCTCGTATTTGATGGGCAAGCACACCTTCAAGTTCGGCGTCGAGGTCGCACACATCGAAGTCGATTCAGCCTCGTACGACAATGGCCGGGGCCGCATCGACTTTCAGGGCGGCCAAACCGCGGGGCTTACTAGCTGCGGCGGAACTTCCTGCCCGCTGGAAGATTTCTTCGCCGGCAAACCATCGCGAGGATATATCCTGGCTGGCGATCCGGTCCGCGCCACGACCTGGATGTCCTACGCCGGATTTGTTCAAGATGACTGGCGCCTGAACCAGAAAGTAACTCTCAACCTGGGCCTGCGCTATTCCTACGTATCGCCTATGGAAGAGGCAAACGGCCTGGTCAAGGGTTCCTCCCGCAGAACAGCCTCAATCCGGGAGCCGAGTACTCCAGCGGCGACTTTGATATTCGTCACCGCTTCACCTTCACGGCCAGCTACGACATTCCGGCGATCAAAGGCTATGCCCAAATGCTGGAAGGCTGGAAAGTCAACGGGATCATCACCCTTCAATCCGGCCAGCCTTGGACCGTATGGGATAGCACGAACAACTTCACCGCTACTGGGGTAGGAGATAATAATTACCGGTGGGATTTCTTCGGAAACCCTGCTGACTTCAAATCCCAGGGAGCAAATTCGCTTCCTTATTGCATAGCAGGAAGTTGCACGGTCACCAGCGGCATCACCGGTCAGACAGGCCCGGTCCTTCCCAACTCGGCAGCCATGTGGGCATTGTGCGTGGCAGACGCTCAGGGCACCACTGGCACGGGCGGCACGAGTAATTTTGCGGGCCTCGGCTGTATCGTTTCCCCCAACGGCAAGTCGGTCATGACTCCGCCCGCGACGGGAACCTTCGGCAACATGCCGCGCAACATGTTCCGCGATACCGGCTTCAACAACGTGGACTTCTCCGTATTCAAGAACTTCACGTTCAAGGAGCGGTATAGCGCCCAATTCCGCGTCGAGTTCTTTAACCTGTTCAACCACCCCAACTACGCCAACCCGTACGGGTCGGTCGCAGGCTGGGGTGTCGGCAACGATCCCGGTGGAAACCCGGCCAATTTCGGCTGCGGATGCGCCACGCCAGACGTCATGGCAGGCAATCCACTGGTCGGCTCGGGAAGCGCCCGGACCATGCAACTCGGTTTGAAGCTCGGCTTCTAACCGTCGCGCAATCCATCCGCACTTCACACACAAACAGAAAGGCCCGTCCGCCTCGGCGGACGGGCCTTTTTTTTTGTGACCACGCATCCTGCAAATTGAATTTACAACTCGCTCGCGGCTTCCGGCGTGATATAAAAAACCAGGGAAGAAGCGGGTTTTAGTGGCACAGGCTTCAGCCTGTGCGGTTTTGACTATCGTCGCCTCGAAACACCGCACAGGCTGAAGCCTGTGCCACCAGAACCGCGCCATATCCATGACCGCGCCGCAAGAATTGAAAACCGCGCGCCTGCTGCTCCGCCCCCTGGAACAGGCAGACATCCCCGCGATCGTGCGCCTCGCCGGAGCGCGCGAAATCGCCTCCATGACCGCGAATATTCCCCATCCTTACACCGAACACGACGCCCGGGATTTCCTCGCTCGCGTCTCCGAGGAATTCCGCTCGGGACTTTCCGTGTCATTCGCCATTTGCGTTTCCCCCGCACGCGAACTGTGCGGCGTGGCGGGCCTCAACATCACGCCCGCGCACCAGCGCGCCGAACTCGGCTACTGGATCGGCATTCCCTTCTGGGGAAATGGATATGCCACCGAAGCCGCCGGCGCCGTGGTGGCGTTTGGTTTTGAGGCGCTCGCGCTGCACAGAATTTACGCGTTCCATTTTGCCGGGAATGACGCCTCAAAGCGCGTCCTCGAAAAAATCGGCATGCGCCGCGAAGGCCGCTCGCGCGAACACATCAAGAAATGGGATCGGTTCGTGGATCTGGAGAATTACGGCATGTTGAAGAGCGAATTCTTCGGCGGGAAATAACAACGTGACAACGCGAACTCCCTCTGCCGAGGGAGTTCGCGCCACACCTGTAATTATCTTTGCTTATTGCCCGACTAACGGTGGCCCATCGCAGCTGGGTGCATCCGTCGCGCAAACTGCTCCATGCGGGAGGGCTGCGGCTGTGCTAACGGACGCACCTGCCCATTCCCAGTGGAGACGTGGTCGCTGATCGCGGCCAGGCGCTTCAGAATCGATTGCCACTGTTCCCAGTCGAGCTGCCGCAGGAACGGCCGCAACCCCTGGATGAATGGATCCTCCAGAAGAGCTTCGCCGTTCGTTTCGGGAACGAAGAAGCGGTTCAAGCCGACGCCAAGCGCTTCGGAAATTTTTTCCAGCGTTCCGAGGCTGGGCGTCATCTGCCCGCTTTCGATCCGTGACAGGTACGACCTGGATACCCGAGAGCGCGCCTGGAGCTGGCTCTGCGTCATCCCGCGCGATTCGCGCAACTGCCGGATACGCTGCCCTATGTTCTCCACCGTCTCGCGGTTCGGCCATTTCTCGAAGAGTTGCCGGTCGTCGCCCGGAAGCTCCTGCGGCGCGGGAGGAGGAATTAGAAATTCCACCTTCGGCGGCAGCAGGTGCAGGCACCGGCGGCAATTCCCCGTGCGGGTGCGATACTGCACAAGCCCGCAGGTTTTGCATCGTATGACTTCGCGGTCCAGGTCTATATCCATAGCGACCTTGTTCCCGTTTGTGTTGTTCATACCATTTGTTTGTTCCGACACCGGTACTCCTCGCAGACTATTCCGGCATGCGGATGAAAGGAACTACGTTCGGGGGGAAGGCAGCAGCTGGCGCGTTCGCCATATTGAGGGTACCCGCCCTCCATGTCAAGACCTTTTTTCCGTTTTTTGTCTGCTTGCTCAATTTTTTTATGCCACGCATCCTGCACGGGCCGCGAAATTGAACCAAACCGCATCGCTACTGAATAAATCGGTCAAAATGGAATTTTCATTAGTGCTTTATCTGATTCCCGTGCTTCCACCTGTACTTGCGTACAGGTTGCGGTATCCTTCATTCTGTAGGACAGGCACTCTTGCCTGTCCGATTTTCGCGCATGTCAGAGAAACGCCGGACAGGCAGGGGTGCCTGTCCTACTCCACGAACGGGAGCGATCGATGCCAACCAGAAATGACGCCTGGAATCTGCTGTGCGAATACACGCAAAACGAAAACTTGCGCAAACATGCGCTCGCCGTCGAAGCCTGCGTTCGCGCCTACGCGCGCAAGACCGGCGCCGATGAGGAACTCTGGGGCCTCACCGCCCTGCTGCATGATTTCGACTACGAGCGCTGGCCCAACGACGCGCACAGCCCCACCGAGGAGCATCCCGCTGGCGGCTCGGCCATCCTGCGCGAGCGCGGCTATACCGAGGAGATGATTCGCGCGATCGTTTCGCACGCCGATTATTGCGCGGTCCCGCGCGAGACGCCGCTCGAGCACACTTTGTTCGCCTGCGACGAACTCGCCGGCTTTCTCACCGCCTGCGCCCTGGTCAAGCCCACCAAGAGCATCCTGGACGTGGAACCCGACTCCGTGAAGCGCAAATTGAAAGACAAAGCCTTCGCCCGCGGCGTCAATCGCGAGGACGTGCGCAAGGGCGCCGAGGAGTTGGGAATCCCGCTCGAAGAGCACATCGCTTTCTGCATCGCCGCCATGCGCGGCGCCGCCGATGCGCTCGGCCTGCGCGGGAATCAGGCGGCCGGCGCGTCGTAAATCGAGCGGGATCAGGTGCGCGTCGATTTATTTCCTGATACAGACTCGGAGCCACTGAGTGATAGGCTCCTGAAGCTTTGCCTCTGAACCGCCAGCTATTGGGCTTAGAGATGGAACATGATTCGGAATGAATGAGAGCACTCGGCTTAGATGTCGTATACCGTGGGCCGCACGCCCTTTTCGTCCTCCGTCGCCCACTGCGCTCGCCCAAGTCCATGAATCGCAAATCCGCAGCCTCCTCCCGCACCGACGCAACGCTACGCCCATCTCGCGAACGTAATGAAAGATTCCCGCCAGTAAAGCGATCATGGAGATCACGAATAGGACCACGGCCATGACCTGCGCGTATCGCCAATACAGGCCCAGGCCCATCAGCAGGCACGTAGTTACCGTTCCCAACAGGGAATAAAGCGTGGACACGAAGGCCTTGCGAATCATCTCCGCGCGCCGTTCGATCGAGGCAATCTGCGATGAGTACGCCTCCGATTCAGCCAGGCGCCCTTGCTGCGCGGCGCTATGCCGGTTGTGCAGGTAGGCGCGCAGGCGGCTCACAATCCCCATCAGGCGAACGTTCAGGGACAGCAGCAACAGGGCTTCGGCGGATACGAAGATGGCTGGAGCAACAAACGCCTGAAATAATCGGGGAATATCGTTCATGAAGAAACCAGCATGCAAACAGGCCCAATTCCGGATTGCCGCCGCGGACCTTGGACTCGCGGATCATAGCCCTTTTTTCAGCCTCGGCACAATAATTATGCGGCGCAACTTCAGGATTTTGCCATTCTGGCACAGGCTGTTTTGTTAGAAACGGAGCGATGACTGCGTTATGCGGGCTTTTCCCATCTCGCGGCGGAAGAAACGATCGATTTGTTCCCTGAAAAGTATCTAGGCAAGACAAAAACCCGCCGCGAATCTCTCACTTCGATCCGGTGCTAAAGCCGCCAGCGGGGCTATTTCGTCGAACGAGCCACCTCATTCGTCGAAGGCGTGTTGCGCGCCGCATCGGTCCGAATCAGCGGGTCGGCATCGTTTATGCTGCCTGCTATCAAGTCCGTCTTGATCGTGAATGTTTGGCGCGGGAGCAGGTCCACTTCGGTTTCCATCGTCTTAAAGCCCGGCAAAGCGATCTTGATCCGGTGCTTTCCCGGAGTGACCAGCATTCCCTCGCTCGAAGCCGTAATATTCGTCCACGTGACCCACAAAATTGTCATCCAGGAAAACGGCGGCCCTGTCCGGTTGAACCTGAAGTTTCACCAGCGAGCTCGTTTTCGGTTCGGGATATGTGAATCGCGGGTCCTTGTCTGGATTGACGTGAATGTCCAGGATCAGCCCCGGCTCGATCACCGCTTTTTTGGTGAAATCGGAGTATCCCGCCTGCCGGATAACCACGTCATGCTCGCCGGGCAGAAGCCGGAGCCTGTGCCGCCCAGCCAGTTCGCCGATGTAGCCCACATATTGCCCGTCAATCCATACGCCCGAGGTCTTGATCGCATTGTTTGCCGGAATGAATTGAATCTGTCCCATGATGTTGTCTTGCGCGTGGGCGGTCGAAAGGAGGCCGAGCGAGCCCAGCATTGCGGCTAAACTCAATGCACTGATGTACTCCATAACGCATAAGTCACACCTCCTTTGGTTCCAGCTTGTAATTCGCATTATCCCATAAAGCAAAGTTTTGGCAAATGGAAGAAGACCCAAATTGGGAAAGCGATCGTTCCCTATTATTTCGTCCAGCTCTTCGTCTCGGTTAGTTCGAGTTATCATCCGGCCATCAGAGGGTTTAGCAAAATCTCCTGGGAGGAATTTTGACCGCCCGGGCGAGGCTGTTATGATAGAGGTTCCGTAGAGGAATAGCAGATGCAAATTTTCCCCATCACGCGGCGCAAGACGTACGGCGTCAAGGTCGGCCAGTATCAGGTCGGCGGCGGCGCGCCGGTCGTCGTGCAGTCGATGACCAACACCGATACGGCGGACATCGCCGGAACCGTGGCGCAGTGCAAGGAACTGGCCGACGCCGGCTCGGAGCTGGTGCGCATCACGGTGAACATGCCGGAATCGGCGGCGGCGGTGGCGGAAATCGTCGCGCGCCTGCGCGACCCGGGATGCACCGCGCCGATCATCGGCGATTTTCATTACAACGGCCACGTCCTGCTGACCAAGTATCCCGACTGCGCGCGGGCGCTCGATAAGTACCGCATCAATCCCGGCAACGTGGGCGCGGGAGCGCGGCGCGACGAGCAGTTCGCCACCATCTGCAAAGTCGCCGTCGATAACGGCAAGCCCGTGCGCATCGGCGTCAATGGCGGCTCGCTCAATCAAGAGCTGGTCATGCGCAAGATGCAGGAAAACACCGACCGCGACCTCGGCCTCGACTCCGAGGAAATCATCAACGACTGCATGGTGCTTTCCGCGCTGGAATCGACCGAACTGGCGCTCGAATGCGGCCTGCGCCACGATCAAATCATCATTTCCTGCAAGGTTTCCAAGCCGCAGAACCTCATCCAGGTGTATCGCGACCTTTCGCGCAAGACCGAGCAGCCGCTGCACCTGGGCCTCACCGAAGCGGGCATGGGCACCAAAGGCACGGTATGGTCCGCCGCGGCCATCGGCATTCTGCTGCAGGAAGGCATCGGCGACACGATTCGCATTTCGCTCACGCCGCGCCCCGGCGGCGACCGCCGCGAGGAAGTCTACGCCGCATGCGAATTGCTGCAGGCGCTCGGCCTGCGCTCGTTCGCGCCGAGCGTGACGGCCTGCCCCGGCTGCGGCCGCACCACCAGCACCACGTTTCAGGAACTCGCCGAGCGCATCCAGGGCTACATCCGCGACACCATGCCGCAGTGGAAGCAGCAATACGAAGGCGTCGAGGAAATGACCCTCGCCGTGATGGGCTGCATCGTCAACGGCCCCGGCGAATCCAAAGCCGCCAACATCGGCATCAGCCTCCCCGGCACCGGCGAAGAGCCCAGCTGCCCCGTCTACATCGACGGCCAGAAATTCGTCACCCTGCACGGCAACTACGACGAACTCTCCGCCGCGTTCCGCAAATTGGTCGACGATTACATCCAGACGAAGTACGCTCCGCGCGCCGCCGCGCCCGCCACGATTCGATAGTCCTGCTTCTCCGAACCTGGCCTCCGTCTTTCGTGCTCCGCACCATTTCGTGACGCTAAAGTTTTGTCCGATGCCGCCGATATGCAAGTTGGTGTCGGAGCCGGCCTTTAAGCCAGGCTATCGACGAGGGTGAAGCGCATGCCGGCCGTTCCCATTTGGAATGAATCGTTTTCAGTTAAGGTCAAACGTTGCGACGATGACCACAAGAAATTGCTGGCCATAATTCAACGCCTACACGAATCGGTCATCAATAATCAGGGTCCGGTCGACACGCAGGGCATATTCGCCGAACTGGTTGATTACACGGAAACACACTTCAAAACGGAAGAGGGGATGCTGGAACAGACCAAGTTTCCGGGGCTCGAGACTCACTGCCAGCAGCACGAAACTTTCAAAGCCAAACTGGAAGAACTAAAAGAATCCTTCAAGTACGCCCCTGGCGAAACTCCTCTGGCCATCATGGAATACCTCAAGAACTGGCTCGTCCGGCACATCAAGATGGTTGACTGCCAGTACTCCGCGCACCTCAATGCAAACGGAATTCATTAAGCCCGCTGCATTTAAAGTCCTCCGCGTCCTTTCCTGTCTTCTAAACGCTTAACCGTTTTTATAGTGGTCGCACGAGCTATTGATCGCCCACCGGTATCTCGCAAGTGGGAATCTTCCTTTTCGCTTGGCGCCGGCTGGGGTCTGACAATTGCCCGATAAATCGATTTCCTCGCGAGAATTCGCTGATCGGAATATTGCCGGCCCTCGACTTTCAGATAACTTCTGTGAAAGCCCGCATCAGTGTAAACTCTGGGTGTCCCCGCCGAGGAGGCATTATGCGCATTTCCCCCATTCCAATTGCGGCGATCCTCGCCATGGCCTTTGCGTTTCCATCGCTCGCGGCGGAAAAACCCCGCCCCGCGCAAGCGAATGGGAATCAGTCCAAAAAAATATGGACGAACGACGACTTGGATCAACTGCGCTCCCGCGGCCTGATTTCCATCGTCGGGCAGGAAGAGAATGAGGCAGCGGCGCCAGCCGCGCCCGCGGCCACTCCGCCGGAATCGCCCGCCCCTGTCTACGAATCGAGGCTGGAAGATCCCAGTTGGTACGCCGAGAAAGCCGCCGATTTGCAGGCGGAGCTCGACAAGCGCGAAGCCGCGCTTCAAGAACAACAAACGGTAATGGCCAACGCCGCCGAAGGCATTACCCAGCCCGGCGTCGCCATGGATAAACCGAGCGCTGGCGTAACACCGGATGCAAGCATCGCGATCCTCTCAGCCCAGGTACAGGAAGTCCAAAACCAGTTGGATGAATTGAGTGACCTTGCGCGGCAAAACAATATTCCTCCGGGCGTGCTGCGCGGCTAAGTTCCGCACTGCTGGCAGTACCCCATCGTCTCGAAGCCAAACAGGAGCACCCAGCGGCCATTGCGCTGCACGAACATCCGGGTGTCGACATCGTGCTGCCCGCTGCGCGTGATCCATTTCGCGATCAGCACCACCGCGCCATCGAAGTCGAACATTTGCGCGGAAGTCGTCGGGTCATTTATCGAGGGCGGATCCCCCGCCTGCTTTTGCCGCGCGAAGCCGGCGAGCCGTTCGGCTTTGGTGACCACCTTGGGGCTCACGGACATCGTCATCTCAAAATCGTCCGCAGTGTTCGGGACGTAGGCATCGACGTCGTAATAGGCAAGGCCCATGATTACGCCGTGCATGGCAGCAAGCACATCCTTCTCGGTCTGGTTCTTGGGCGTATAAGGATAATGCTTGCAGGGATTATCACAATCGGTGTTGGCGCCCGGTGGCAGCGGAGGGCGAGGCGGCTGCGATCCCAATGTGACCTCCTGATAGACCAACGCGCGCCAGCCGGCCGGCCGCTTCACCCAAATGCGCATGACGTGCGCTTTGCCAAGGTCGGCTTTGACCACTGCTACCCCGCCGTATAGGTTCACTTTTGGTTCCACGTCGGCGTTTTCTACCGGAGGTAATTTCTGGAGAACCTGGGCCCGGTTCTGCTGATTGGCATTCGTGTCCACCCACAAAAAGTCCGGTTCGAGAAGATTGCCCACCGCCGCTTTGTTGCCCTTGGCGATGGCCTGAAGAAACGCCGCGTCGGCAGCCAGCACCGCCTGCTGCTCATCGGCAGCGACAACCGGCCTGAGTTCGACCAGCGCCACGATGCCAAAGCACACGATGCCGACGACGACCGCATTCCTGACATAACAATTCATAGCGCCCTCCTGGGAAGCTTCTTATGAATGCCTCTATAGGCGGATCATATTCTCCTGGTAGCGCTCAAGGCAAATGTTCCGTGCCGCTACTGCCTCGGTGTTTTTCTCGTGGCACATTACCGCCCGCGCGGCGTCAACAATTTCAAGTCCTTTCCGCGGCAAGCATCAACGGCGTGCTGGTGTATTGGTTGGACGGCCGGGCCTCGCGCCAGTTTGCGACGGAAAAATCAACTTAAACCCTGAAAAACCCGCTGCGATTTTTCACCGGAGAAGAAGCAATGATCGTTACGGCAGCGGCGTCTCGAATTTTCCCTAGTGATGGGTTTTCATGGCGGCGCTACAAAACCATTTGATGGCGGGTGATTTTGCAGATGCCCGCCCACTTCCGGGGCGGGCATCCATTCGATCTTTCCATCCGTACCGCAGTTTAATTCAAATCCGGCTGATCGGGCGTTGCGGTCATCACCGGTGACGCCTTGATGTAATTGTGATAACTCTCCATCATCAGCCAGAGGCCGGCTGCGTTCGGAGCGAGCACGCGGCTGGACCAGTACGCCTTGTCGCCATAGGTCGGCTGGCACGCAACCATCACCACGGCATCGCCAAAGTCCCACGTGCGGATCCACAACGCCGGCGCTGCGCCGACTTTGGGAGCGTTCGGGTTCGCCTCCCGGCGCTTGTTCATTCCGGCGATGCGGTCCGCCTTTGAGGGCGAGGCTCCGCCGTACGTGCTGACCACTCGCTGATCCATGGTGTCGGCCACGTGTTTTTCCCACATGGCCTGGCTGGACTCCTGCTCTTGCCATTCATCCAGGGCCGCTTTTTCGCCCGGCGTCAGCGGCTTGTAGGGAACCGCCTTGCAGGGATTATTGCAGGGGATGTCGTAGGTCGGCGGGACGGTCTTAAAGTCGCGTTTCGCCATCGCCGCAATTTCCGTCGTGTGCAGCAGCTTCCATCCTCCCGCGCGCTTCACCCAAAAATGAGCTGAATAGTTGTTCCCCTGATTCCACTGAATCCAAACCACGCTCTTTCCGTACTTGTGCTCGATAATCTTGGCCGCGCCCGCGTCGGCAATCAGCGGCTTCAGCTTTGCGCGGAACGCATCTTCCTTCGCCCACATGATGCCTTCCGAATCGATCCAGCTGAAATCTGGATCGAGGTATTTATTAGCAGCGGTCAAATCTCCCTTGGTCAGCGCGGCAAAAACCGCCTTGTCCGCCGCGGCGGGATCTTCCGCAGCCACGGCCGCGGCCCTCTTGGCCGCCAGCAAGGCCCCCAGGCCGGTGCATACAAGCCCGATTACAAGGGCTTTGGTCATAACACGTTTCATGTTGCCTCCTTGAATTCCTGGTTCAGCGTCACGGATTCTAGACCGCCGCAAGCGCCGCGTGCAAGGTCATTGTCCTCGTCCAGGCCAAATCACACGCGCCAAACGCGAACGGGGAAGCTCCAGGAATAGGCACGCTCCCCCGTTTCTGTTTTGAGTGACAAACGGAATTTACTTCTTCCCTCCCACTGGAGGCACGGCGGCAGCCGACTGAATGGTGGTTTGCTGGCTGATGGCCAGTTGCCACCGGCCGTCCCGCAGCGTCCAGACGCGGACGTTGTAATACGGCTTTCCTCCGAGATACGGCACGTGGTGTGAAATCATGACGGCGGCGTTGTCGCCGAAGTCATGAATCTCCATGGCCGTGATGGGAGCGCCCGGCGCGCCCACACCGGATTCCTGCTGTTTGTTGGCGATAGCCACGCGCTCCGCCTTATTGCGAATCGACGTGTTATTGATGATCAGGAATTCGTCGGCGATATGCGTGGGCCAGTCCTTGGCGTCGGGATGCCATTCCTCTACTTTTGTTTTTTGCCAGTCGGCGAGAATCGCCTTATCCATGGCGGTTGTGGGCTTATAAGGCACGGTGCGGCAGGGGTTCTCGCAATCGCCAGTACCCGCTTCCCTCTCCACCGACGCAATCGCGCTCTTCGGAGCAATCGGCGTATCAAGTTCCAGGAATTCACGCCACCCCGCCGGCCGCTTCACCCAAACACGCAGGAAGCGTGCGCCATGGTGCGCGCCGTAAACGGTTTCCACCTCCCCGTAGGAATGGCTCTGCACATCCGTGTCGCCCTGGTTGTCCGCCGCGTACGCAGGCAGGTGGCCCAGCACCGCTGCTTTCTTCAGCGATTTGCCGTCCACGTCGGTCCAAACAAAATTCGCATCCAAAAGTTTGGCCGCCGCCACTTTGTCCGCTTTTCCCAGAGCGTTCAGCAAGGAATGATCGGCTTCGACCGCCGCCTGCCCGGCGTCACCCGCAGCGGCCGCACGCCCAATCAATAACGCTCCGAACGCTCCCCCACAAACAAGGCCAACAATAAGTGCGCGAGTCATAAAACGTTTCATGGTTCCTCCCAAATCCTTCCTTTTTTATGTAGATTGCAGAGTGGCGGAACTCGACCGGCAACGGCATGGAATTCCTGAGACCCCGTGATTATGGTACACTCCGGCCCATGCGGCGTCGACAATTCTTAATCCTATCCGCGGCCAGCATTGGCGGCGTTCTGGTGTATTCGCTCGATCGCAAGGCCTCGCGCGTTTTCGCACAGGATAAATCCACGCAAACGTTGAAAATTCCGCTGCGCTTTTTCACCGAGCAAGAAGCGATGATCGTCGCGGCCGCGGCGGCTCGCATTTTCCCGAGTGACGATTCCGGGATCGGCGCGAAAGAAGCCGGCGTCGTGATCTTTATCGACCGGCAGCTCGCCGGCCCCTGGGGGCGCGATCGTTACCGCTACACGCAAGGCCCGTTCGATGAAAATGCAGCGCGCGAATTTGGCTATCAAGGCAAGGCCACGCCGCGCGAAACCTATCGCGAAGGCTTGAAGGGCCTCAAGAGCTTCGACAGCCTGCCTCCCGAAGAGCAGGACAAAAAACTCCAGCAAATCGAGGACACCCATTTTTTTGCCCTGCTGCGCCAGAACACCATCGAAGGAATGTTCAGCGATCCCGTGCATGGCGGCAACGTCGACATGGTCGGCTGGCAACTCGTCGGCTTCCCCGGCCCGCGCATGAGCAATTACGACGAAGTGGACAAACATTTCGGCGAAGCGTTCCGTCCAAAGCCCGTGAGTTTGGAGCAGGTGCTCCATCGAAAAGTTCACCCGAGCGAAGACGAGGGCATGGGCACGGCCTAGCAGGCTGCTGAAAAACCACAAAAGTTTGTAACGAAGCAACGCAGAGCACGTCCAATGGCGCATGAGAGGAACCGATCAGCAGCAGGGTCACGTGTTCAGCTACATTTCTCCAGAGCAGCGGGTGCGCAAGGACCATCCGCTGCGGCCGATCCGCACGATGGTGGACAATATCCTGAAGCAGTTGTCGCCGCAGTTCCAAAAGATGTACGCGAAGGTGGGGCGCCCGTCGATTCCACCGGAGCAGTTGTTGCGCGCGCAGCTGTTGCAGATGTTGTATTCGGTGCGCAGCGAACGGCTCTTGATGGAAGAGATGGACTACAACATTTTGTTTCGCTGGTTTGTGGGGCTGAATTTGGATGATGGGGTGTGGGACGCGACAGTGTTCACCAAGAACCGCGACCGGTTGCTGGAGGCCGAGGTGGCCAAGGAATTTCTGGTGCGGGTCGTGGGGCAAGCGCGAGAGCAGGGATGGGCTTCGGACGAGCACTTCAGCGTGGACGGTACGCTGCTGGAAGCGTGGGCCAGCGTGAAGAGTTTTCAGCCCAAGGACCAGAAGGGTTCGCCACCGCCGGACGATCCGGGAAATCCCACGGTGAACTTTCGCGGCCAGAAGCGCTCGAACCAGACGCACGCATCGAAAACCGATCCTGACGCGTTGCTGGCGCGCAAAGGCCGAGGCAAGGAGGCCAAGTTGAGCTATAGCGGAAATCTGCTGGTAGAGAATCGCAACGGATTGATCGTTTCGAGCCTGGTGTGGGAAGCGACGGGCACAGCCGAGCGGGATGCAGCGATGGCCATGTTGCAGGATGTTCCCGGAAGCGAGCGTGTGACTGTGGGTGGCGACAAGGGATTCGACACGGCGGAGTTTGTGCGCGAGTGCCGCCACATGCGGGTGACGCCGCACGTGGCGCAAAACCTGGCGCGGCCCGGGGGCAGCGCCATTGATGGACGCACCACGCAACACGAAAGCTACCGCATCAGCCAGAAGAAAAGGAAGCGCATCGAAGAGTGCTTCGGCTGGCTGAAGATGATTGCACTCCTGCGCAAGGTGCGGCATCGCGGGACCCTGCTGGTGGATTGGCTGTTTACCTTCGCCTGCGCGGCTTACAATCTGGTGCGCATGCGAAATCTGATGCGCAGCACAGTTCCGGTGCAGTAAGTTCGGGCCGTGGTGTCTTTAAACGGGGCAACAACGCCCACTTCGGACCTTCGCCAGCACGGGAAACCACGCGAAAAGCCACTCACAACTCACAAATAACTCAAACTAGGACAGCATTTCCCCGCTCATCTCAATTTTTCAGCAGCCTGCT
>CAWAEW010000015.1:0-55787 GCA_963781055.1 Terriglobia bacterium | reverse complement strand
CAACGCACGTCACGCTCGACCAGGCGATCGATCTGGCGCTCAAGCATAATCACTCGCTGCAGGCGGCGCGCACGTTGATCTTGCAGAACCAGGCCCAGGAGATCACGGCCAATCTGCGGCCCAATCCCGTGCTCGTCGGAGACGCGCAGTTCCTGCCGATTTTTCAGCCGAGCAACTTCACGAGCGACTACCTGGATAATCAGCGCGCAATTCGATTTGGGTGTCGGGTACTTGTTCGAGCGAGGCAAAAAGCGGCAGCACCGCCTGCAGGCGGCGAAGGATCAGACGGCGGTGACGTCGGCCCAGGTGGCCGACAACGAGCGGACGCTGACGTTCAATGTCGCGTCGCAATTCATTTCCGCGCTTGCTCGCGCAGGCGGACCTGGACTTGGCCGAAAAAGATCTGGCCAGCTTCCAGCAAACCGTGGACATCAGCGAGGCATCGCTTCAAGGCCGGCGGCATGAGCGAAGGCGACCTGCTGAAAATCAAGCTGCAACTGCTGCAATTCCAGATGGATGTCTCGGCGGCAAAGCTGGCCCGCGTTCAGGCGCTGGCGAGCTTGCGCCAATTGCTCGGATACGAGTCCGTGCCCGAAAACTACGACGTCGTCGGCGACCTCGAATACCAGCCGGTGAAGCTCGGCGAGGACGACCTGAAAGCGATGGCGCTGCGGCAGCGCCCGGATCTGCGCGCGGCGCAACTGGGAGTGACGGCGGCGCAGAGCCAATTCGTCGCTGGCGCAGGCCAACGGCAAGCGCGACGTCAACGCGCAACATCAACTACACGCACGTCGCCGGCTTGAGCACCGGCGTCGCTCTTTGGCAGCATCCAGCTTCCGATCTTCGACCGCAACCAGGGCGAAATCGCCACGGACGCGCTATGCGATCACGCAGTCGCAGGAGCTTTCCAGCGAACAGGCCTCCGATCGCGCTCACCGACGTGGCCAACTCCTACGAATCCCTTCGCACCAAGCGATCAGGTCGTGCAGCTTTATCAGTCCGGCTATCTGAAGCAGGCCGAGGATTCGCGCGACATCAGCCAGTACGCCTACCAGCGCGGCGCCGCCAGCCTGCTCGATTTCCTCGACGCCGAACGCAGCTATCGCGCGACCGAGCTTGCCTACCGGCAATCCCTCGCCGGCTACATGCTCCGCTCGAACAACTGCGCGCAGGCAGTGGGCACCAGGAGTCTTGCCATGAAAATGAACAAACAGAGCGTTGGATCGAATCTTGGGCGCACAGGGCCGGCGCTGCATGTTCCGCCCGGCGGCGCTGGCCGTCGCGCTTGCGCTCGCCGGTTGCGGCGGCGCGGGCGAACAGGCCAGCAAAATGACGTCGTTCTCGACGACCGAAAGCGCGGCGAGCAAAGCGGAACTGTTCTCGCTGCCGGCCGACCAGATGGCGCACATCCAAATCTACACGGTCGCCCAGGCGCCGATGGCGCGCACGCTGCGCCTGTCCGGCGCGGTCGCGTACAACGACTTCCAGACGACGCCGGTGATCACGCAGGTGGGCGGGCCGGTGAGCCGCATCGTGGTCACGCCGGGCGAGCACGTGCACGCGGGCCAGCCGTTGCTGTACGTCGCCAGCCCCGACTACTCGCAAATGCGCTCGGCCTACATCAAGGCGCGCGACGCCTTCCAGCTTGCCGACAAGTTTTACAAGCGCGCGCAAGACCTCTAGCGCACAAAGCCATCGCGCAGGCCGATCTCGAGCAGGCTGAATCGAACCGCACGCAGGCAGAGGCCGACTTGCAGTCCAGCGAGCAGGCCATTCGCGTCCTGGGCATCGCGAATCCGGAAAGCATCGTGACCAAGCCTCCCTCCGCCGGAATTGCCGCTGCTGGCGCCGGTGGCGGGAGAAGTGGTGGAGCGGCTCTGCTCGCCGGGGCAATTGCTGCAGGCCGGCGGAACGCAGTGCTTCACGCTTTCGGACATGAGCACGGTGTGGGTGCTCGTCAACATTTACCAGAACGATGTCGCCTACGTGCATGTCGGCGACGACGTGACGATCGAGAACGAAACGTATCCCGGCGTGGTGCGCGGCAAGATTCGAGTACATGGCTGCCGGCGCTCGATCCGACCACGCGCACGCTTGCAGGCGCGCATTGAAGCCTCCAATCCCGGCGAACGCCTGAAGAAAGATATGTACGTGACCGCGGAAGTGCGCGCCGGCGTGATTCCAAACGCCTGATGGTTCCCGATGCCGCCGTGCTGCGCGACGACCGATAACATGCCGTACGTGTACCTGCAGACCGGCAGCAGCCAGTTCGCAAGGCGCGATGGTGACCGCTCGGCGAAAGCCAACCGGGAAAAACACAAATTCTGACCGGCCTGCAGGCGGGCGACAAAATTGTCGGCGACGGCAGCCTGTTCCTGCAATTTCAGAATTCGCTCCAACGCTGAGCCGAGGGCAAACAGCCAATGATTCATCACTTCGTTCAATTCGCTCTCCGCCAGCGTTTCCTGGTCCTGATGCTGGTCGTGTTCGTGGTCATCGCCGGCGCGCTTTCGTTCCAGCACATGCCGGTGGACGCCTATCCGGACCTTTCGCCGCCGATGGTGGAAGTCATCACGCAGTGGCCCGGGCACGCGGCCGAGGAAATCGAGCGGCTGGTGACCCTGCCGATCGAAGTCGAGATGAACGGCGTGCCGCACATGGCAGTGCATGCGCTCGATTTCGCTCTACGGACTTTCCGACGTCATCATGACGTTCCAGGAAAGCACGGACGACTACTTCGCCCGGCAAGTGGTATTTGAACGGCTCAGCGACGTGCAACTGCCGTCCGGCGTGACGCCGGGATCTGTCGCCGCTGTTCAGCCCTTCGGGGCTGGTGTACCGCTATGTCCTCGAAAGCCCGGACCGCAGCCCGCAGGAGCTGAAGACGATCGAGGACTGGGTGATCGAGCGGGCCTATAAGTCGGTGCCGGGCGTGGCCGACGATTCCGGCTTCGGCGGCACGGTCATGCAATACCAGGTGCTGCTCGATCCGGCGAAGATTTACAGCTATCACGTGCCCGTGCCCCAGGTGCTGGCGGCGCTGGCGGCAAACAATGCGAACGCGGGCGGCGGATTTTACTCGCAGGGCTCGCAGTTTTTCTACGTGCGCGGACTGGGCCTGGTGACCAAGACGGAGGACATCGGCGACATCGTCGTCGGAAACAACAACGGCGTTCCGGTGCGGATCCGCGACGTCGGCGAGGTGACGATCGGAAACGCGCCGCGACTCGGAGAATTCGGCTTCCAGAAAAACGACGACGCCGTCGAAGGCGTCATCCTCATGCTCCGCGGCGAGCAGACGCAAAACGTGCTGATCGGCGTGGAAAAGAAAACCGAGGAGCTGAACCACGACATCCTGCCGCCGGACGTGAAAATCCGGCCGTATTACGACCGCAGCGACCTGGTGCGGCTCACGATCGACACGGTCGAGCACAACCTGCTCCTCGGCATGACGCTGGTTCTGATTGTGCTGATCTTCTTCCTGGTCAGCATTCGCGCGGCGATCATCGTCGCTCTGACCATCCCGCTCAGCCTGCTTTTTGCCTTCATTTTGCTGCACGGCCGCGGCGTTCCCGCCAACCTGCTTTCCATCGGCGCGATCGATTTCGGGATCATCATCGACGGCACCGTGGTGATGATGGAAAACATTTACCGCGAACTCGCCGAGCGCCACGGGCAGGATTACAAACTGCATGAGGTCATCGCGGCGGCCGCGCGCGACGTCGACCGGCCCATTTTCTATTCGGTCGCGGTGATCCTGGCGGGATACCTTCCCATCTACGCGCTGACCGGCCCTTCCGGAAAATTGTTCATGCCCATGGCGGAGACGATGTCGTACGCGCTGCTGGGCTCGCTCATGTTCACTCTCACGCTGGTGCCCGTGCTCGCTTCCTATTGGTTCAAGCAGCGGCGTAAAAGAGGTGGTGAACCGCCCGTATGAATGGGTGAAACGAATTTACGCCGGAGAGCTCGACTGGTGCCTGGATCATCCGAAAACGACGATGGTCGTCGCGGCGCTCATTTTTGGCGCCACGCTGCTTTTGGTCCCGTACATCGGCGGTGAATTCATGCCGCACCTGGATGAGGGCGCGCTATGGGTGCGCGCCACGATGCCGTATACGATTTCGTTCGAGGAGGCGTCGAAGTTCGCGCCCCAAGTGCGCAACATCCTGATGTCTTATCCGATGGTCACCGAAGTCGGATCGGAACTTGGGCGCCCGGACGATGGCACCGATCCCACCGGATTTTTCAATTGCGAGTTCTACGTGGGATTAAGGCCCTACAAGGACAAAGTGTGGTCAGCAGGGACCAATCCGCAACAAGGCGGAACTGACCGAAGACCTCCAGAAAAAGCTGGCCGCGTATCCCGGCGTGATTTTCAACTACACGCAGCCGGCCGAGGACGCCGTGGACGAGGCGCTGACCGGGCTCAAGAGCGCGCTGGCGGTGAAAATCTACGGGCAGGATTTGCAGGTGCTCGAGGACAAAGCCGTCGAGATCAAGCGCGTTCTCTCGCAGGTGCCGGGCTTCACGGAGCTGACCGTGGTGCGCGAATTGGGCCAGCCCAGCGTGCAAATCGATGTGGACCGCGAAAAAATCGCGCGCTACGGCATCAATGTTTCCGATGTCGAGGGCGTCATCCAAGCGGGAGTGGGCGGGCAGGCGGCCACGCAGGTGATTCAGGGAGAGCGCCTGTTTGACTTGGTCGTGCGCATGAAGCCCGAATACCGCTCCAGCACGCGGGAGATCGGCAATCTGCTCGTGCCAACGCCTTCCGGGCAGCAGGTGCCGATCTCGGAACTCGCCAACATCCATCAGGGCAACGGCGCCTCGTTTATTTATCGCGAAAATAATTCCCGGTACATCGGCGTGCAGTTCAGCATCGAGGGGCGCGACCTGGCGCGCGCCGTGGACGACGCGCAAAAAGCGGTGCGCCAGTCGGTGGCGCTGCCGCAGGGCTACACGCTCGATTGGGGCGGCGAGTACAGCGAATACGTGGCGGCGCGGCAAGCAGTTCGCCGTGATCGGACCGCTCGCGATTCTCCTGATCTTCATGATCCTGTTCGCGCTGTACGGCAATTTCAAATTCCCGGTTACGGTGATGATCGGCGTGGTGATGACCGAGCCGGTGGGCGCCTTGATCGCCCTGAAACTGACGCACACGCCATTCAGCGTAAGTTCCGTGCTGGGTCTGCTGGCGTTGATGGGCGTGTCGGTGGAGACCGCCGTCATTCTGGTGTCCTATATCAATAAACTGCGGCTGGAAAATCACGACATTCGCACGGCCACGCGCGAGGCGGCGCTGCTGCGGCTGCGGCCGATCATGATGACGGCGCTGGTGGCATGCCTCGGCCTGCTGCCGGCCGCGCTTTCCACCGGCATCGGTTCGGACACGCAGAAACCGTTCGCCATCGTCATTGTCGCGGGATTGATTTCGCGGCTGTTCCTGGGGTTCTTCGTCAATCCGGTTCTGTACGAAATGGTCGCGAGGCGAAGGCGACGTGCTGCAGGTGTAACGAAGCAAGAAGATGTCTCAACGATCGCAAAAATTCGTCTTCGCGCCGGCGCTTGCCGACACTGCCTTGGTGCTGTTCGCGCCGACGGCCGATCTGCTGCTACCCTATCATTCAACGAGCGCGTCCGCCCGATGCATCATCCACACCAACTGGGGTATCAGAATGTCGCGCTCAAAAGGCCGATACTGGCACGGGTCTTGGGAAATTAAAGTATCGGCAGGAATCGCCGATTTAATTCTCAGAGCAGGTCCTCTGGATGGAACACGAAATGCTCTTTGGACCCATGGCGCTAAAGGTCTTGAGCTATGCGGCAGAAGCCTGTCGGGCACAGTTTGCTGTGGCGAGGATAAATGGCCGACCAAGACTTGAAAGGGAGAACGGAGCTAGTAACATCGAGTACCACGGTCGACATTGTATCGATCCCATGGCACTTCCTCGCTGTAAAGTACGATCAGCTCGACCAGTTGTTTCTCCCCTTGCTTTCCTCTGCCCAGCAAGCCAACGATATTTTGGGAGTCCGGGCTGGTGGTGGAATCGGCCCTTCATGCGGTCGCTATTTCGTGGGCGAACTCCTTCGCGACGGCAGTTTTGCCCCCGTTCGGTCGCTATCGGTCAATGCCGCCAACGCCTATCTGATCGATTTCGTGGAGAATTCCTTTCAAGTGGACACCAGCGTCAGCGCCCGTGATGACCACAGAGCGTCGCTGTTTCGCGTGAAAGTGACGTGAGCGATTAGAGGGGACAAGTTTTCAGTTACCGACCCTGTAACCAAAAGCTGTCTTTTTTCCTTCACAAGATTCGAGGCGAATAAGCCGGAGTTCTTTACCACCGAATTTCCATTCATTGCCCACGAGTCGCGCAAGAATCCTGCAACCTTCTCTGGAGACAATTCCGCGATGGTTCATGGAATGATCGATCTAGTCCTGGGTGTTCCCGTGGGCGGGGAGACGATCGCAGTACGCGTCCATAAACAATCGGACACGCTTTCGGCCGAAGTCAAGAATCTCGCCACCAATGAGACGGTCATGAGCCTGCCGCTCGCTTCGCTCGGCAACATAACCAAGTTGGTCGAGAGCATCGCACAGCACCTGTCCGCGAATGCGAAGGCCCGTCTTACGCTGCGTCCCAGCTCCGTTGTCTCGGCCCATAGCACTAAGGGTATCCCTAAAAAAAATGGATAACGCCTGAGACCATTTCAAATGAGACTTCCGCCCCACCGTCATCAATCTGACCTGCACGCCTGCACCATACAATTTCCTTCCCCTGTTTAGCGCCACCTGTCTCGTTATCCTCGGACCAGCACGGCCGGGCTGAGTTTCCACTACGAAACCACCCGTGGAAACGGCGCAGCGGGCGCGCCCTCGTCCGATGAGCGAATTTGCTAGAATGAAAGCTTGGAGTTGGCCTGCAACGCAGGTGTTGGTGCGAAGATCTTTTGAACCAATACTGGATCTCCGGGAGCCCGTGTCAGACGGCTGGTGTGCATGGCCCGCGGTGGACTTCGGTCCGCAGCGGGAAAGCCTAAAGGCCGGCGCAGGGTTCCCACCTTATACAGGAGGTTCAGGATCTAGCCCCACACGGCGAAGTGGACCGCTCCATTTTTTATGTTTTTCGGCTCGGGTTTGGGCTCTCCTTTTATGCTAAATGTTTATCCTGAGCCCTTCAAGCGAAGTGCTTTCAGTGAAGCTTGGAGCCCGCCTGAATTTGGAAAGGGTCCGGAGTCCGGCGCAATAAAAACATGAAAATTCTATTTATCGGCGACATCGTGGGATCGCTCGGTCGGGAGATTGTCTCCGACCGGCTGGCGGATATCGTCGAGACCCGGCAAATCGATCTGGTGATTGCCAACGGCGAAAATTCCGCCTCCGGATTCGGCATCACGCCCCGGCTTGCCGAACAGCTCTTTGCGGCCGGCATCGAAGTGCTGACCGGCGGAAATCACATCTGGGACCGCAAGGAAATCCTGGAATATATCCCGCAGCATCCCCGGTTGCTGCGGCCGGCGAATTTCCCGGACATCAATCCCGGCAGCGGGCTTTTTGTGGGCACGGCGCGCAACGGCGTGCCTTATGCCGTGCTGAACCTGCAAGGACGCGTGTTCATGGCCGCGAATGATTGTCCCTTCCGGGCAGCCGATCGGGAGCTTGCCCGCATCCCATCAGAGGTCCGCGTAATCTTCGTGGACATTCACGCGGAAACAACGAGCGAGAAGATAGCCATGGGATGGTATCTGGACGGGCGCGTCTCGGCCGTGGTCGGCACGCACACGCATGTGGCCACGGCCGACGAGCACGTGCTGCCCGGCGGAACCGCGTTTCAGACCGACGTGGGCATGACCGGGCCGCACAACGGCGTCATCGGAATGGATAAGGCCGCGATCCTGCGCCGATTTTTGGACGGCCAGCCGGCGCGCTTCGAGGTTGCCACCGGCGACGTCCAGATGAATACCGTGCTCGTGGACGTGGACGAAACGACGGGCCGCGCCAGGGGAATCGAACGCCTGCGCTTCCGGATCGACTGAGGCAAAGCCATCATGCACCGTCTGAGTGCGGTTTGTATTGCATCCCTATTGGGCGCGGGTCTTGCGGCGATTCTTCCTCTTCCCATTCGCGCGCAGGAACAATATCAATTCGAAAGTGATTTGACGGCAAACCGGCGCATGTTTGATTCCGTGGGCGCCGGCTTTCGCGCGATCCGCCGCGGCCCGAATGGGAACTACTACATTCTCACGGCGCCCGCTCCAGCCGTGCAGATTTATGATGCCGCGGGAAAGCGGGTCGGGCAGATTCCCAGCGAATCCGCGGCGGCCGCAAAAGGCGCGGCGCTGGTTTACGGCGAATCATTCGATGTGGATCGCGAAGGCCGCGTGGCCGTATGCGATCGCGGCGCAAACGCCGTGAAAATTTATGCGCCGAATGGCTCTCTTGCAAGCAACGATTTCAATTCCCGCGCCGGTTTCGGTCGTGTTTCTGACGGGCGGCGAGATCGCCGTCTCCAGCCCGACGGGCCGAACATCTGATCACCGTATATGACCTGGCGGGAAATGTGGTGCGCGACTTCGGCGATCGCGAGGAAATTGCGGATCAGGCCGAAATCAATAGCCAGGTTAATTTCGGGCATCTCGCGGCCGACGAGCGCCGGCAATACGTATTTCGCGTTTGACTATTTGCCGGAGCCCACCGTCCGCAAATTCGACCACGCCGGGTATCTGGCCATGGAGATTTCCCTCACGACGCTGGAATTTCAGCCCGCGGCGCAGGCGGCCCGCAAAGCCATCGCGCGCTCGGAAACCGGAGCTCCCTCGCTGCACCGCATCATTAGCGCCATTGGCGTGGATCCCCAAACGCAGGACATCTGGCTGGCCATCGGCACGCTTCTGATGCATTTCGATAAGGAAGGCCAGCGGATCGCGAGCTTCCGAACGTTCACCCCGGGCGGCGCGCGCCTGGAACCTTCGATGATTCTGGTCGAGCCGGACCGCTTGCTGATCGGCGCCGACCCGCAAGGAACCTACGAATTTCCGAAGCCCGCCAAATTGCCCCAATAGATTTTACCTTTTTTTAACATGTTTACCGTGGGCTTCAAATAGGGCCACCCACGCGCTTTTCGTGCGCTTCAGAGGGTGCGGGCCTTGCCTGAAGAGCTAGAGTAGTAAACCCTGTAACGAACCGTCATTCGCGCATTCGTTCTAATGCACAAATCTTGTGCATGTCAGAATGGGCATGATAGATGTCATATTCTGAGAAATTCACTGGCAAATCCATCCATGGAGCACAAGATATTTGTTTTGTTGTAGTTATAGGCTTGTGGAAAAACTGTGAATCTTCTGTGGGAGGTCTAAGTCCCTCTCAAAATTTCCCCTTGCCGCGCCGCCTGCGTTCGGCGAGAATCCAGCCTCGTATTAGCAAGTCCAGTTCAGAAACTGGCACCCCTGTGGACGCCGTGACGCGATTATGGAGTGTGATACCGGGAGGAAGCGGCCCTTGGCTCCCATCGGTATAGGGGGAGTAGAGTCACGGGTTCAATCCAGAAACTGACTGCACATCCGCGTGAGACTGGCGCGGCTCTATTTATCCACAACTTTTCCACACCTGTGGAAATAAGTTGATGGTGATCGTCTTGCTCTTTTTGAGGTTTTTTAAGGTATGAATTCTTGGGAAAAGATTTTGCAGCACATGGAGAAGCGGGTTAATCCGCACAGCTTCTCCACATGGTTTCGACCCACGCGGCAAGAAGGCAGCGAGAACGGAAAGCTCGTTGTTCGTGTGCCTTCGCGAGTCTTCCGAAAGCGCCTGACCGAAACCTACGGCGAGCTGTTGCAGGCCGTATTGGTGGAAGTGGGCATGAACGACACGCACCTGGAGTTTCTTTGCACGGAGAATGAGCCCTTGCCTGCCAGCGCCGGAAGTTCCGTGAAACAGACGCGATTGGATTTCGATTCCGTCGATCATCAACTGAATCCGCGCTACATGTTTGAGTCGTTTGTGGTGGGCGCGTCCAATCAGTTTGCGCACGCGGCGGCCCAGGCCGTGGCCGAGGCGCCCTCGAAAGCCTATAACCCGCTGTTCCTCTATGGCGGAGTGGGCATGGGCAAGACTCACTTGATGCAGGCCGTCGGGCATCTGATCAAGAAGCGCAATCCGGCCTGCCGCCTCACTTACATCAGCGCGGAGAAATTCACCAACGAAGTGATCAATTCGCTGCGCTTCGATCGCATGATCAGCTTCCGCGACCGCTTCCGCTCGGTCGATGTGCTTCTGGTGGACGATATCCAGTTCATCGCCGGCAAGGAACGCACGCAGGAAGAGTTCTTTCACACTTTTAACGCGCTGTATGACCTGCAACGGCAGATCATTGTGAGTTCCGATTGCCCGCCAAAGGAAATTTCGGCGATTGAAGAGCGCCTGCGCTCGCGCTTCGAGTGGGGCCTGATCGCGGACATCCAGCCGCCGGACCTGGAAACCAAGATCGCCATCCTCCAGAAAAAAGCGGAGTCGGAACATGTCGTGATTCCCGACGATGTCGCGGAATATATTGCCCGCGCGATCAAATCGAACGTGCGGGAGCTTGAAGGCGCCTTGACCCGCCTGGTGGCCTACGCCTCCCTGACGGGATCGATCCTGAATCTTGTTACCGCGCAGCAGGTCCTGCGCAACATCATCGCCACGCAGGAAAAGCGCATTACCATCGACCTGATCCAGAAAAAAGTCGGCGAGCAATTCGGCCTGCGCGAAGCGGATTTGAAGGTGCGCTCCAATACCAAAGCCATCGCCTTCCCCCGCCAGATCGCCATGTATCTGGTGAAACAGCTCACATCGGCCTCGCTCCCGGAAATTGGCCGGCAATTCGGCGGCAAGCACCATACCACCGTCCTGCACTCCATCAATAAGATCGACGCCCTGCGCCGCAGCGACAAGGATTTGAACCGCACGATCAACAAGTTGATGGATTCTTTCGGGTAGACAATCTGATTTCTTAATTTTTCAAACGCCTCGGCTCAAGCCGGGGCGTTTGTATTTAAGTGGGACACTCTTCAGCTTGTCTGCTTTTCGTCGTCATCTAAAATCAACGGCAGACAGGCCGAAATCTATCCGCTTGAGCCCTGTTGAAATCATGCGAGAGAAGCTGTGGGCTAGCTGTGCAATACGTGGGATGTCTGTGGATGATTCTTCACGCAAACTGGCCGGCAACGCGATTAGAGGTCCTTTTTCCGCAAAATCCTCAATCCGGCGGCCGCCGAGTGCACAGCGCAAACACTTCACAATCATCATGCGCGGGGCTTTTCCTCATTTCCACAGCGACGGCTACTACTACGATCTTTATACATACATTAAAACAGGGTAGAGTAGCCCTTCGTAGTTGTAGTCTTGCACTTGCCTGTCGGCGGAGGAAATCTCGCGATGGAATTCAGCGTAAAGAAATATGACCTGCTCCAGGAGCTCAGCCTCACGCAGGGAGTCGTCGAACGAAAAACAACGATTCCGATTCTCGGCAATATCCTGGTCGAGGCCTCCGGCAATCGAGTGTCGCTGACGGCCACCGATCTCGAGCTTTCCATTCACACGTCCTGCGAGGCAAAGGTGAAGAAGGAAGGTTCCGGAACGATCCCCGCGAAAAAATTGATCGAGCTCGTGAAGCTCCTGCCGGAAGGCGAGATTCGTTTCAAGCTTCTGGAGAATCATTGGGTGCAGATTCTCGCCGACCGCAAAACCTACAAGATGGTTGGGATGGCCAAGGACAATTTTCCCGCAATTCCCGTGTTTCCGCACCCTCTGGTAAAAATACCGGCGAAAATTCTTTCCTCGTTGATTGCCAGGACGGCATTCGCCATTTCCAACGAGGAATCGCGCTACACGCTGAACGGAGCGCTGCTACTGCTGAAGCCGGACACCATCACCATGGTGGCCACCGACGGCCACCGCCTGGCCGTTGCCGAGATCGATCACAAATTCGAGGGCCTCACCAGGGAAGTGCGCCCCTTGGTTCCCAAGAAAGCCCTGACGGAAGTGCAGCGCCTGGCAATCGAGGCGGGAGAAGACGGCGAGATCGAGTTCGCGCTGGACGAGAGCCATCTCTTCTTCCGCGTCGGCGAACGCCTGCTGATTTCACGGATGCTTACCGGGCAATTTCCGAACTACGAAGCGGTGCTGCCCCGCGAAAATAACAAGCACGTGGTCATTGAACGCAGCGAATTGAATGACGCCGTACGGCGCGTCGCGCAACTTGCCGACACTCGCTCGCACGCCGTTAAACTTTCCGTCACCAAGGAAGGCATCGAAATTTCCGCGTCCAGCCCGGAATACGGCGAAGCAAAGGAAACCCTCGAAAAGGAATACACTGGCGAACCGATAGCCATCGGCTTCAACGCGCAATACATGCTGGATTTTCTCGGCGCCGCCGCGGATGGCCCCATCAGCCTTGAATTAAAAGACGAACAGTCCGCGGGTCAAATGCGGCCGCTCACCGACGAGGCCTACCGCTACCGCTACGTGATCATGCCGATGCGGATTTGAGCTGTGCTAACTGTTTCTATAGCGTCGCTGTTTTCGCGGGAAGGTTGCAATTTTGCTTTTCTCGGCCGGAGAAATATTCCATTTTGAAACTACCGCCTCTTTCTGGGAAAGGCTAATGTTCTCTTTCTTGAGAAGATCCCCAATAGCCTCAACAAACAGCTCATTTTGACTCGGTTTTTGTCCCTTTTCTTCCCACCTCTTTCCGATCAATTGATGGAGACCGAGTTGCATGTGTGGAGATAGCTTGGCGGAAATTGCCTTGCTGTCTTTTGGCGTGGTTGATTTACGGCCCATGGAAATACCATGCAATAAAAACCGTAATTGTGCACCAATTTTCTTTTGACAAAGTATAAAAATATTTATATATGTGAAGGGAACACATGAGAAGGCCAACTGCCACAACGCGCATACTTTTTCCTGACATGACCACGGGGCCAGAGAACCCTTGGGTTACTTCGGCAATCGCTACCAAACGAACAGTGAGCCCGTTGAAGAGTGGAATGAGCACTATAGAGCTTTGCGCTGGTGGGGGAGGACAAGCCCTCGGATTTGAGCAAGCTGGAATAGGCCACGCTGCGTTGGTCGAGATCGACAAGAATGCATGCGCGACTCTTTCGCTCAATCGTCCCCAATGGAATGTGATTCAAGCGGACCTAAAGGAATTCAGTGGGGCTCCGTTCAAAGGAGTTGACATCGTCTCGGGCGGGCTACCTTGCCCGCCATTTTCCGTGGCGGGCAAGCAATTAGGCGATCTGGATGAACGAAACCTTTTCCCCGCAATGATTCGCGTCGTGGATCAAGTGCGGCCCAGTGCTGTTGTCGTAGAAAATGTCCGGGGAATTCTAGATGCCGTATTTGAGGACTACAGACTATTTGTAGGCGCAGAATTGAAGAAATTGGGATATCAAGCTGGATGGAAGCTGATGAACGCTTCAGATTTTGGTGTTCCTCAACTGCGCCCGAGAGTCGTTTTTGTGGCCCTCCGCAAGGAACACGCCGAGCATTTTTCATGGCCCGAAGGAACTGGAAGACCACCTAACTCAGTCGGAAAGACATTATATGATCTCATGGCTGCAAATAAGTGGAGAGGCGCAAGAACATGGTGTCGGACAGCTGATGAAATCGCACCAACAATAGTGGGCGGTTCACTAAAACATGGTGGTCCCGACTTGGGGCCTACTAGGGCAAGGCGAGCTTGGAAAGGTCTCGGTGTAGATGGCCTGGGCATTGCGAATGATGCTCCCGCCCGGGACTTCGTTGGCATGCCACGTTTAACAGTCCGGATGGTTGCCCGACTGCAAGGATTCCCTGACAGTTGGGCTTTCTCCGGGCCGAAGACACACGCCTATCGGCAAGTTGGCAACGCTTTTCCTCCCCCATTCGCCTTTGCCATCGCGCAAAGCGTGACCAACTGCTTGAGCGCGTCACGTAAGCGCTTGCGTATTGCTGTATAGACATTCAAACTATTCTCCCGATGGTTGATACGGTCTCTGCTATGCGTCGCAGCGAAAATATGCGCCGCATCCGAAGCAAGGGTACGAAACCAGAGATGGCAGTCCGCCGCCTAGTTCATGCGATGGGCTATCGTTTTCGTCTTCACAGTCGTAAGCTCCCAGGTAAGCCCGACCTCGTTTTTCCAAAATTGCGGAAGATAATCGAAGTTAGAGGATGTTTTTGGCATCAACACAAAGGTTGTGTCGATGCTCACATTCCAAAATCGAGGGTTAGTTACTGGCGCCAGAAACTCCAAAGGAATATTCGTCGCGACAAACAAAATTTGAAGGAACTCCAGAATCTCGGTTGGAACGTGCGGGTGGTATGGGAGTGTGAGGTGGAGGCCTCTACAATTAAGCAATTGAATGCACGTCTCAAGGTGTTCCTTAAACGGCGCTAGTTCGGCTACGCTCTATTTTTTCGCTCACGATCTTTTTCAAATTGTCTAATTGTTTCAGTAGGATTGTCTGGCCATTCTTTGTAGCTCTTAAGAATATAATCCGCCTGTTTCCTTCCTGATGGGCCTTTGTAGAGGAATGTATCAATATCCCACCCAATAACAGGATACCTGAGTTCCCTCAGCCTCTTCTGCCAATCATCCTGGTCGGCGACAACTTCAAGAAGTGAGGATGGAGTCCGTTTGCCAATGCCCACGGCCTTTAATAGCTCACCTATACGAACGTGAACACTCCCATGAGCCATGACATTTTTCATCAATTGAGATGAAGTATTAAGTGATGTGAAAAAGGCCTTCTTCCCTGAATTACATTCTTCGCAAATAGCCCACAAGTTTTGCCTATCATTCTTGCCACCCCAGGCTCGAGGTTTCTTATGGTCGACAACTAGAGTAATCCCATGCTTATAGATTGTCTTTCCACACATCTGACATCGTCCATGGGCAGCATGAATAACGATAGCTCTTAGCTTTTGGCTAATCTGGCCCTCGTCCGTGACTTCCCGCCTTTCACCAATGTATTTATAAAGAACCACGTTCCTTTTGTGGCCTTCGATTTCTTGAATGTCTTTAACCTTCTCTATTAAAAACCACTTCTTTAAATCCCGCTTACGCCGGTCAAGATGAGTCTGATCCTCCGGCTTTAATCCTTGCTTTTCCAACTCCTGTCTTATTTGCCCGCCCGAAATTCCCTCGGGGAATGCTTTCATGACTTCCACGATGCGAAGATGAATTCCGCCAGGCTTGCTCTTGGTCGCCACGCGCACCACCTCACATCCGAGAGGGATCTAAGACCTGCAGCACGCGAATCATACAACCTATGAAGAAGTAAATCATTACACCCACATGCTGACGCCGGTTCGAGATGCATATTTACATAACAGTTACTAGAAAAGCGGCGTCTGAATTACACAAGCAATCCACCACCAAACACGATATAGGATGGTTCGCATCTTACTGACATTAAATAATATAGATATGTAGAATGAGGCTGCAATTTGCCTTGAGAAAACTAACCTAATGCGGTATACTTTTATTGTTTAGACGTTCCAAATTTGTAATTTTTTCTCCAGTACGGCACGTCGGCCAGGCTGGCAGCGCCCCTGATTTTCATGCCCGCGCCAGAGCCCTTTCCGCGCAAGCGGGAGAGGGCAAGCATGCGGGACGCTGGACGCCTGGAGGAAAGAAGTCTTCGCCGCGTCCGCTTCCGCTTGGTCGGAAACCGGACGGGATGGAGCAGAAACCCTACGAGTCCCGGCAGAGATCGATGGCTGAGGATCACAGGGTAAGGCGACGGTCGAACCGACCGGGTTGGGGGTTTTACCTGTTCAATCTGAGTTTCAAACAGATGCCTGGCACAGCTCGGCGTGAGCTCTACTTGGAGATTCAGGTGCAGCGGAAGATAATATGACAGCGCCTTTCCCTTCTTTAATTCCGCAGGAGCACGCACAACATGGCTGAAAAAGCAGCGGCAATAGGCAGCGAATCGGGACACCGCTACGACGCGGCGTCGATCAAAGTGCTGGGTGGACTGGAGGCCGTGCGCAAGCGGCCGGCCATGTACATCGGCTCGACGGGCGAGCAGGGCCTGCACCACCTGGTCTGGGAAGTGGTGGACAACTCGGTCGACGAAGCGCTGGCGGGCTATTGCGACGAAATCAACGTCGAAGTGCACGAGGACAATAGCGTCACCGTGACCGACAATGGCCGCGGCATTCCCGTGGACATGCATGCGACGGAGAAAAGGCCCGCCGCGGAAGTCGTGATGACCGTGCTGCATGCCGGCGGAAAATTCGACAGCGACACCTACAAAGTTTCCGGCGGACTGCACGGCGTGGGCGTCTCCGTGGTGAACGCGCTTTCCGACAAGCTGGAACTCGAAATCTGGCGCGATGGCGAAGTCTGGGAACAGTCGTACGAAGAAGGCAAGCCGAAAACCAAACTGAAAGTGACCGGAAAAACGCGCAAGACCGGCACGAAAATCACGTTTCATCCCGATCCTTCGATTTTCGCCGATCATAAATATAGCTATGACATTCTGGCGCAGCGGTTGCGCGAGCTCGCGTTCCTGAACAAGGGCCTGAAAATCACGCTCACCGACGAGCGCAGCGATAAATCCGCAGAATTCCGCTTTTCGGGCGGCATCGCCGAATTCGTCAAGCATCTGAACAAGGGCAAGCAGGTGCTCCACGATTCCCCGGTCTACATGGAAGGCAAGAAAGACACCGTCGAAATCGAAATCGCGCTGCAATACAACGACAGCTACACGGAAAATGTGTTTGCGTTCGCCAACACGATCAATACGGTGGACGGCGGGACGCACCTTTCCGGCTTCCGCTCGGCGCTGACGCGCACCATCAATAATTTTGCTTCGTCCACGGGAATGCTGAAGGAGCAGAAGGACGAAGTCACGATCACCGGCGACGACGTGCGCGAAGGCCTGGTCGCCGTGGTCTCCGTGAAACTCCCGCAGCCCCAATTTGAAGGCCAGACCAAGGGAAAACTCAACAGCGACATCAAAGGCCCCGTCGAGCAGCTCATCAACGAGCGCCTTTCCGAATATTTCGACAAGCATACGACCGTGGCGCGCCGCATTGTCGGCAAGTGCATTGACGCCGCGCGCGCCCGGGAAGCGGCGCGCAAGGCACGCGAGCTGACCCGAAGCAAATCCGCCATGGATTCCAGCGGCTTGCCCGGAAAGCTGGCCGATTGCCAGGAGCGCGATCCCGCGCGGTGCGAACTGTTCATCGTCGAGGGAGAATCGGCAGGCGGCTCGGCCAAGGGCGGGCGCGACCGCAAGTATCAGGCGATCTTGCCGCTCAAGGGCAAAATCCTGAACGTGGAAAAAGCGCGCTACGACAAGATGCTCGGCCACGAGGAAATCCGCGCGCATCATCACCGCGCTCGGCTGCGGCATCGGCAAGGACGATTTCGATCCCTCGAAGCTGCGCTACCACAAAATCATCCTGATGACCGACGCGGACGTCGACGGCAGCCACATCCGCACGCTGCTGCTCACGTTTTTCTTCCGCCACATGACCGAGCTGATCAAGCGCGAGCACATCTACATCGCGCAGCCGCCGCTGTACCGCGTGAAGCGCGGCAAGTCGGACCGCTACATTCGCGATGAGGATGAATTCAATCACGAGCTGATGTCGCGCGCCACCGAGGACCACGTCGTGAAGCCCAAAGAAGGCGCCGCGCTGCAGGGCGCGGCTCTGACGAAATTCCTGCTGAACGTGCAGGAATACGACCTGGCCGCGGCCAAGATGGCTCGCAAGCTCCGCGACCCGCGCCTGGTGGACTTGCTGGCGGCGAGCGACCTCGAAAAGAAAACGGATTTCGAGGACAAGAAAGCTCTCGATAAGTTGTCCAAGGCCATGGAAAAGGCGAAACTCGACCTCGACGCGAAAATTTCCTATGACGAAGAGCACAGCCTCTACGATCTGGTGATCCCGGGCACGGCGTCGCGTCCCGGCGACAAGAAAATCAACTGGGCGTTTGCGTCCACGCCCGAATATAAGCGCCTGCGCGCCTCGGCCAGATTGATCAGCGAGCTCGATAGCCCGCCATTCACCGTGACGCGCAACGGCGATAAAGTCGTGAAGCAAAACGCATCCGAAGTGCTTGCCTACGTGCTCGATGACGCCAAGAAAGATTTCACCATCACGCGGTTCAAAGGCCTGGGCGAAATGAATCCCGAGCAGCTCTGGGAAACCACGATGAACGCCGAGACGCGCACGCTGCTCAAGGTGCGCCTCGACGATGCCGCCGCAGCCGAGGAAATTTTCTCGACGCTGATGGGCGAAAACGTGGAGAGCCGCCGCAAATTCATCGAGGAAAATGCGCTGGAAGTGGTGAATCTGGATATTTAAGCGTTTGCAAAATCATTTGTGATGTTGCAAGTCAGAGTATCAAACACAGCCGATGTTTTTTCAAATCAGTTGGACTACATTGCCGGGGCTGCGCGGACTCGCGTGTTCGGAATTTCGCGCGACGCTGACATCGGCGCCGGACAATAAGAATGGCGTGGCCGTGGAATGCGGGAGTGAGGCCAGGTGCGCCGCGCTGGTGGCGGAACTTGAGGCGCACTTCGGTCCGCAGCGATTCTTGAATGCCTCGGCGGCGTTTGATGGGGTGAAGGATTACGTCGCGCGAAGAGCTTTGGAAATATTGTGAAAGCGAAAAATGGCGGCCAGAGGCAGCAGCTACCAACCCGCCGATGGTATGTGTGAATTGTTTGGAGCGCCGCCGTCCGGGTGGCAGGTTTTGATGGGTCGAAATTTCAGCAACCAAGGATTAGGTGATGGCAGACGAACCTAAACAGGCACACATGATTCCGGTCGAAATTGAGGCCGAGATGAAGAAGTCGTACCTCGATTACGCGATGAGCGTGATCGTGGCGCGCGCGATTCCGGATGTGCGCGACGGCCTGAAACCCGTGCAGCGGCGCATTCTGGTCGCGATGAACGACCTGGGCCTGGCGTCGAATCGCGGCTACCGCAAATGCGCCAAGATTTGCGGCGACACCTCGGGCAACTACCACCCTCACGGCGAAGCCGTCATTTACCCCACGCTGGTGCGCCTGGCGCAATCGTTCAACATGCGCTACCCGCTGATCGACGGGCAGGGCAACTACGGCTCGGTGGACGGCGATCCTCCGGCGGCCATGCGGTATACCGAAGCGCGCCTCGCGAAAATCAGCGAGGAAATTCTCGCCGATCTCGAAAAAGAAACCGTGGATTTCGTTCCGAACTTCGACCAGACGCGCGAAGAGCCCGTGGTGCTTCCGTCGAGGATTCCGAATCTGCTGGTGAATGGCGCGAGCGGCATTGCCGTGGGCATGGCCACCAACATCCCGCCGCACAACCTGGGCGAAATCATCGACGCCACCGTTTTGCTGATCGAAAAGCCCGACGCGACGCTCAAGGAAGTGATGAAGCTGGTTCCGGGGCCGGATTTCCCGACCGCCGGATACATTTCCGGCAGCGAGGGCATCGTCAATGCCTACAGGACCGGGCGCGGCAGCTTCATCATGCGCGCCAAGGCCGCCATCGAAACCTCCGGCAAGGACCGCGAGAGCATCGTCATCACCGAAATTCCCTACCAGGTCAACAAGTCGCGCCTGATCGAGCGCATCGCCGAACTGGTGCAGACCAAAAAAATCGAAGGCATCTCCGACGTGCGCGACGAATCCGACCGCGAGGGCATGCGCATCGTCATCGAAGTGAAGCGCGGCGAAGAGCCGAAAATTATCCTGAACCACCTCTTCAAGCTCACGCAGATGCAGGAATCGTTCGGCATGATCCTGCTGGCGATCGTGAACGGGCAGCCGCGCGAACTGGGCCTGCTGCCGCTGCTGAAGCTGTTCATCGAGCACCGCATCGAAGTCGTGCGCCGGCGCACGCAATTCGATTTGCGCAAAGCCGAAGAGCGCGAGCACATCCTGCTCGGGTACCATATCGCGCTCGATCACGTCGATAACGTGATCAAAATTATTCGGGGTTCTTCCAGCCGGGCAAATGCTCGAGAAAATTTGCACGACTTTTTTGACAACAAGGAAGTCAAAATATTGAACGCCGGCGGGAAAACGGAAACCCTCAAAGGCGTTAAGCTCGACCGCAAGAAATACGGCCTGATCGAAGACACGGTCAGGGCAGCCAATGTTCCAGGCGAGACCGGAACGGGGCTGAGCTTCGCTCAAATCGACGCCATCCTGGAACTGCAATTGCACCGGCTGACGCGCCTCTCGGTCGACGAAATCCTCAAGGAGCTGGCCGAAATTCGCGATTTGATCGCCGAACTGAAATACATCCTGGCGAGCGAAAAGAAACTGAAGTCCGTGATCATCGCGGAGCTGCGCGAAATCCAGAAATCCTACGCCGACCCGCGCCGCACCGAGATCGTCGAGAGCGTCGAGGAGATCAAGCTCGAAGACCTGATCGCCAACGTGGAAATGGCCATCACCGTCAGCCATGCGGGCTACATCAAGCGCACGTCGGTGGACGTCTACCGCCACCAGTCGCGCGGCGGCAAGGGCCGCATCGGCGCGAAAACGCGCGAGGAGGATTTCGTCGAGTATTTGTTCGTCGCCTCGGCGCACAGTTATATTCTGCTGTTCAGCTCGAAGGGCCGCGTGTACTGGCTCAAGGTGTACGAAATTCCCGAGGCCGCGGCGGCCACGCGCGGCAAGGCGATTTCCAGCCTGGTGAAATTCCAGGAGGACGAGCGCCTGACGGCCGTCGTCGCGGCAACCAACCTCGAGCAGGAAGGCACGTTCATCTTCCTGGCCACGCGCAACGGCACGGTGAAAAAGACCGCGCTCAACGAATTTTCCAATCCGCGCTCGACCGGCATCATCGCCATCAATCTGGAGAAGGACGACGAGCTGATCGGCGCGCATCTCACCGACGGCAAGCAGATGATTTTCCTGGCCAGCCACGACGGCCAGGCGAACCTGTTCCGCGAAACCGAAGTGCGCTCGATGGGCCGCAACGCCGGCGGCGTGTACGGCATGGACCTGGCCAAGGGCGATTACCTGGTGGGCATGGAACCCGTGCAGCCCGACTTCGAAATCATCAAGAAGGAATCGAAGTCGGACACGCAGAATCTCGATGAGATCGAGAACGAGGCGATCAAGGATTCGCTGACCTCGCTGATGCTGACCGTTTCCGAAAAAGGATTCGGCAAGCGCACGCCGCTGGCCGAGTACCGCATCACCTCGCGCGGCGGCAAGGGCGTCATCAACCTGAAGTCCACCGACCGCAACGGCCCGGTGGTCGCGGCGCTGCAGGTCACCGAGGAGTCCGACGTCATGATCATCACCGAGTACGGCAAGGTGATCCGCGTCCACGCAAACGAAATCCGCGAGGCGGGCCGCTCGACGCAAGGCGTGCGCCTGCTGCGCCTCGAAGAGGGCGACAAGATCGCCGCCGCCGCGTCGATCCTGGAAGACACCGAGGTCGAGGAAGAAAAGAAGTAGCAGACAGGCCGCTCCCAGCCTCATTGGATTTGGTGAGTACGGATCGCACGAACTACCAAAACCCGTTCCGGTCCGAATTTAAGAAGGATCGATGCGCCACAGGTAAATCTGATGGCGCTGGCGTCCCGCCGGCGGTTTTTTTCCTCCCGCCTGCAGGCGCTCTTCCATCCGATCCACCTTGTGACTCCAAGGGACTCCGAATGGAAATGTGGCGATAAGGTCTGTCTAATTTGCTTCCAGATAATATCCCGGCCGGGTGCGTACTTTCACTCCGCGGCGATCGACGATAATTCTGATTTCATGATAGCCGGGTTCGTTGGATTTCGTAGGCTCGTAGCTTAGCGTGTACTGCGCGTTGAGGTCGCCGCCGATTTCGCCTACCGCATTTTCGATGGTGCGATCGCGATAAATGGATTGATACATGCCTCCGGTGGCGGCAGCCGCCACTTCCAGCGGCTGGCTGATCACTACACCCGCGGCGTTCCGCACAGCCAATTCAGCCAGCGCTCCCAGGTCCATGTTTCCGGCGTATTGCTCCACGCTGGTGGGTGTTTGAGCGGTTCCAGGCATGGGCGGCATTCCGAATGTGCCGGGAGGCATGGCGGAGATCGGACCCGCCTGTTGCGGCTCGTAGCGCGCTTCGGCTGACGCGGTGGAAAGCCCCACGCTGTAGATCACGATATTAGCCAACTGCGCCCGGCGCAGCACCTCGCCGAATTTTTCATTGCTCCCGGTGTCCTTGGACTCTCCCACGACGATGATCACGCGGCGGCGTCCCGAAGGCTGGGTCCGGAGCAGCACCACGGCATCGGACAATGCATCGTACAATCGCGCGGTGGTGTCTCCTGCTTTCAGATGGGTAATTGCTTTTTCGATGTCGTCTTGATTTTCCGTAAATGGCTGAACGCGCGCCACGATCTTGTCGTAGCCGATGACCGCGGCACTCCCCGATGCTCCGACCACGGTTTGCGTGAACACAATCGCTGACTTCCGGACGGCGGGCAGAAACGGCGCGACGCGTGAACTGGTCTCCAACACCAGCACAGTGGAAAGCGGCTCTCCGGCAAGGTCGAATGACTCGATCGTCTGTTTGACTCTGTTATCGAGTATGGTGAAATCTTCTTTTCGGAGATCCAGAATCACCCGTTTTTTGGCGTCGCGCACAGCCACCGGAGCATTCACCACCTGGACCTTCACGCGAATGCCGGTCTCGGGAGACTTGTTGCGGCGTCTCGCCGGGCTGGGAAGCGATCGGCCCGCGCGGTTCCTGCGCCCGCGCAAGGATGGCTCCCGTCAATATCATCGCCGGGAGCAGGGCAAGCGCGGCGATGAAAGCATGTTTTAACTTCATTTTTTCAGTTTGCGCAGCGGAATGGTCTCTGCCATCGGCCCGCTCCGTCCCGAAACCGCATTGCACATCCTTTTCAAAGTAGGCGGGCGCAGCGGCGTCGAGTCAACAGTTCGCATGGCTGAAAACGATATTCTATTGCCGGACAATGGCCGACGCGGATTTTAATTTCCTTCCAGGTAATATCCCGGCCGGGTGCGGACTTTCATTCCCGGGCGATCGACGGTGATTTTGATCTGATGATAGCCCAGCTCGTCGGATTTCGTGGGGACGTAGCTCAATGTGTACTGCGCGTTGAGTTCGCCGCCGATGGAGTCGACCACTTTTTCGATGGTGCGATCGCGAATGGCGGATTCAAACATCCCTCCGGTTGCGGTGGCCGCGATTTCCAGTGGACGTTCCTTCACCACCGCCTTGGCGTTCCGCACGGCCCACTCGGCCAGCGCCAGCAGGTCAATGTTTCCGGCGCGTTGCTCTTCGCTGGTCGGCGTCTGCGCGGTTCCGGGAGCCGGCGGCATTCCAAATGTGCCGGGAGGCGTAGCCGAAGGCGGGGTTGACGATTGCGGCGGGGCGCGCAATTCCGCCGTCGCAGTCGAAAGCCCCACGCCGTAGATCACGATATTCGCCAGCTGCGCCTGGCGCAGCACTTCGCCGAGCTTTTCCTCGCTCCCGGCGTCGCGTGGCTCTCCCACGACGATGATCACGCGGCGGCGTTTGGCAGGCTGCTCGCGCAGAAGGCCCACGGCGTTCGACATGGCATCGTACAATCGCGCGCCGCTGTCTCCCGCTTTCAAATTTGCAATCGCTTTTTCGATCTTGTCGTGATTTGCAGTGAAGGACTGGAGGCGCTGAACGCCGTCGTCATAGCTCACCACGGCGGCAACGCCTGACGGCCCGACCACGGTTTGCGTGAATACGATTGCGGACTTCCGGATAGCAGGCAGCAGCGGCGCGATGCGCGAACTCGTCTCAAACAGTAACACAGCGGAGAGCGGCTCCCCACCCAGGTCGAACGAATCGACCGTTTGTTCGACGCCGTTATCCAACACGTGAAAATCCTGTTTTTGAAGGTTCAGGACCAATTCGTTCTTGTCGTCGCGCACGGAAACCGGAGCATTCACGACCTGGACCTTCACGCGAATGGCGCCCTCGGGAGCCTTCTGGACCGTTACGCCGGGCTTGGGAGCGATCGGCCCTTGCGTTTCTTGCGCGCGCGCGAAAATAGCCGCAAATCCGATCACTGCGGCAAGTACGGCCAGGCCTGGAACAAGAGTTGGTCTCAATTTCATGCCTCCAGTCTACTCCACTTGGAGGCCGGATGGTGTTCGTGAGTTGGCCGCGTCCGCCGAGTGCTCAAACGGAACCTGGAGAGCGCGTGCCGCTGGCGTTTGGTGCTTGGGGTTGCGTAGAATTACAAATCGCATCGAATTGCACGTGGAGGTTTCATGAGCCGCAAGCGCCATCCCAGGGAAATCGATCCGCCCTATCGCGATCCGCTTTTCATGGAAAGCCTGCCGGCACGGCCCGTGCGCATCATGACCGAGTATATCGATCCGCTGGAACGCCTGCGCCGCGAGAAAGTGGGCGACACGATCGTCATATTCGGTTCGGCGCGCATCCGCTCGCGGCAGCAGACGCTGGCGCACATTCAGAAACTTCGGAAAGAAAAACGGCGTCACGCCACGCTCGAATATCGGGCGTCACTGCGCGACGCGAAATCCGCCCTCGAGATGTCCCGCTACTATGAAGAGGCGCGCGAACTTTCCCGGCGGATTACATCCTGGGCGATGTCGCTCGGGGACCATCCGCGGCGCTTCGTGATCTGTTCGGGAGGAGGCCCGGGAATCATGGAGGCGGCCAACCTGGGCGCCGCCGAAGCGGGAGGAAAGTCCATCGGCCTGAGCATTCAATTGCCCCACGAACAGCGGCCCAATGACTACATCACTCCCGAGCTGAGTTTCATGTTCCATTATTTTTTCATGCGCAAGCTGTGGTTCGCGCAGTTGGCCAAGGCCCTGATCGTGTTTCCGGGCGGCTTCGGCACCATGGATGAGCTTTGGGAAATGCTTACCCTGATGCAGACCGGGAAACTGCAGCGCCGCAATCTGATTCTGATTTACGGCCGCAAATATTGGGATCGCGTAGTCGACTGGAAACACATGATGCGCTGCGGAACCATGAACCAGCATGAATACAGCCTGCTGCAATTTGCGGATACCGTGGACGAGGCCTTTCAGCGCGTTCGCGACGACCTCGAAAAGCACCAGTTGGAGCCGGATTCGCTTCTCCGGTAGCCCGGAGACCTCGCCGCGAGAAGGAAAATCCCCGCCTCTGAAGAGACGGGCTACACCAATCTCGAATCGCAAGTGCGGGATCCATTTTTACGCTGAACGCCCTGACTGCATGAGGGGCTGTGCCCGCCCGGGTGGCCTCAAACTTAATTCGAGGAGGTAACCAATTCGTCCGAAAACACGCCTTCAAAGCGCCGCTTTTCGTCCTGATCGTGCAGCATGACGACCGGGGCGATTCGCAGCGAATGGCGGCAAGCGCGGCACGCGGCCATTTCGCCTTGCAAGTCCTGGAGGAACCCGTCGGTAAAGTGGTATTGATCGTGGGTGCGCCGCGCTGTTTTCATGCCGCGCTCCCCGCAGTAAGGACAGTTGTATTCCACCATGTCTTCCTGAGGATCACGGCCCAGCGCCGCCCAACCCGTATAACGAACTCCAACAGCCTCTTTCGAGTGAATGCTCATGACCTGTATACCTTCCCTGCTCCGTCAAGTTCCGCGGTTCACGATCGCCCCTGCGGGTGAAACGTTCTGCGTGAATCCGGAGCCCGTGCCCAATCAGCAAAACTAAGTATGTGATGCACGAACATCGGGAAATGGTGCATCGAAAGCGAAATTCACAACTCACTGATAATGGATGATTTAGCAATATTTTGGTCAGCGAGCGGGCCCGGCCTACCCGGGATGCGCTGGAATCGGGTGCCGGTTTGTACATGGAAGCCGCCGGAATGCTTGCGGAACCGCAAATTTGCAGAGAAAAGGGCCGAAGGATCCGCGCGCGGGCTTTACGTGCCGTCGCCATTAGCGCCAGCCTCGGCGACTTGGAGTCCGCACGGAATTGGGTGCTTCGGCCCCTGCAGTTCCCGGCGCGGCTTCTCCCTCTCCGGCACCGGACGACAGTCTTAATTAATGGTTAATGGAAATTTAGAACCGGAAGACGACGCCCGCCGAATAGCGGAAGTTGTTCCAATTCACTTGATTGGTTGACGTGGGCATGCGCGTCAACAGGTAATCCACCTGACCGAGGCGAATTCCGAAGTGGCGCGTGGCATTCCAATCGAGACCCGCTCCGGGGCTCATCGCAAAGGTGTAGTTAGTGCTTGTGGTTTGGTTGAAACCGGCATCCGAGCACACCACTCCAACCAGGACCTGCGCGAAGGGAGAAAATTTGGAGCGGTGAAAGAATGAAATTTTGGGGCCGGCCAGAAATGTCGTGGCGGTCGCGTCGACGCTGGCATTGCCAATCGTGCTGGCATGGACGCCTCCTACTTCGGCTACCACGCTGCCCCAACTGGTGACATTCCAAGCAACGGATCCAACCCCGCCATTGGCGTTGAACGCAGAGACGCCGATGCCGGGACCTGTATGAACGTAAGAATATCCCGCAAACAAATCGACTTTTGAATTGCCTTGTGCCGCCGCGCTAACGCTCGCGAGACACACCAATCCGAATACGTATAAAATTTTACGCATGTTTCGTATCTCCCCTTGACCTATGAATTTTGGATGCTGCGATCCACTGCAGATCCGTAATGAATGAAGCGAAGAATCCCACCCTGAGGGATCCCAAATCGTTCGAAACAAAAACAACATGTTCGAACGGGATTTGAGATGCACCATTTTGGTGCAACGGTTGCCCGCGCCAAAAAAGAATTTACAAGAGGGGTTCGCCCGCGTAACGCGCGATTGCTTCGCGCGCCGTGTCGCGCGCGCGCACGATTTCTTGCCAGTTTGACGCGCCGGGTTGCGGAATAATCGCCGGGCAGATGGTGATCGTGATGCGTCCGCGCCGCGGGAGCACCGTTCCGTCGCGGAGCGCGTGGCGCGTTCCTGCCAGTGCTACCGGGACGATTGGCCGCCCGGCCGCAACGGCTGTTTTGAACGCGCCCAGATGGAAAGCCCGCATGCCCGCTTGCGCGGTGAAGGTTCCCTCCGGAAAAATGAAAACGGATTCGCCGTCGCGCAACGCCTGTTCCACCTCCCGCGCTTGCCGCAGCCGGGCAGCGGGATCTTTCCGATTGAATGAGAAACTCCCGAGTTTGCGAAGAAACGTGCGGATGAACGGCATCGAATCCAACTCGCCCTTGGCGACGAAACGATAGTCCGCGTCGAAAGCGGCCATCAAAACGAGCACATCCGCGTAGCTGGCGTGATTGGCGACGAACATGCGCGGCACATGTTCCCGCAACTGCTCCAGGCCTTCGACGCGCACGCTCCACCCCGCAAGCTTCAGACCGATCCGCACCGCCGAGGTGGTAATTCGCGCCGCGGTTTTTCGCGAAGAAGAAACCAGCACGAAAAACCACGCGGGGAAAAGCACCATGGCGAGCACCGCCAGGACATAACATCCGTACGCTACTTCAATCGTCCGGCGCATCGCCGCGCGAATTCGCCCGGCGCTGGATGCCGCCGCCAGCCGCGCGATCTGCACCCATGCCGGAGGCGCGCTGGACCCCAGCTTGCCCGAAACAAAGCGCCGCTTGGTTTCATCGCGCCGCAGTTTTCCGCTCGAAGTTTTCGGAATGGCGTTCGGCGCGACGACTTCAACGATGTCGGGCGGCTCGCCAATCAGGGCCGTGACCTGCGCCATGATCGCCTGCGCGATCCGCGCGCGCGCCGCCGGTTCTTTCTCTCGCGTCTCCGCGACAATCACCAGCCGCTCCGTGCCCGCTGCCGGATTGGCGGTTCCGAACGCGACCACGCATCCCTTGCGCACGCCGGGCACGCGCGCCACGTCGTCTTCGATTTCGTGCGGATACAGGTTGTGTCCCGCATGAATGATGATGTCTTTCACGCGCCCGGTAATGTAAATCTCGCCGTCGGCCCGGTACGCGCGATCGCCTGAGTTAATCCATCCCGCAGCGGATGTTTGTGGAAATAAGGCCGCTGTCGCATTTTCGTTCCGGTAATAGCCTTGCGTCGCGGAAGGTCCGCGAAACCAAAGCTGCCCTTCCATGCGATCCCCGGCATCTTCTCCTTGGCTCATTCACGATACGCACTTCGTGCCTCGGAATGGGCACGCCGACCGAGACAAACGAGATGACGTTCGCATCTTTCTCCGAGGAGTTAGCCCCCGGGGAAACCGGAGGCGCAGGCACCGCGCGTCCTTGCTGCTCAAACGCGGCGCGTACGAGCCGGTCTACTCGCGGACCTCGGCCCAGCGGCGGAATCGTCAAGGCCACGGAAGATTCCGCCAGGCCATAAACGGGCAAAAGCGCTTCGCGCCGGAATCCGCAACGGGCAAAGCGCGAAGCAAAACGGTCGAGTGTTGCGGGCAGAACAGGTTCGGCGCCGTTCAACGCCGCACGCCAGCAGCTCAGGTCCAATTGCTTTAAATCTTCATCGGAAATTTTCGCGGCGGCCAGTTCATATGCAAAATTCGGCGCCCCGGTGATGGTGGCGCGGTAGCGTGAATCGCGCGCAGCCAGCGCGCGGGCCTCGAAAGAAACGCCAGCGGCGAAAACACGACCACCGGAACGCCGAAATAGAGCGGCATCAGCCATGCTCCGATCAGGCCCATGTCGTGATACAGCGGCAGCCAGCTCACGCCAACGTCGTCGGATCGCACAGCCAGGGCCGCGCCGATGGCGCGCACGTTGGCCAGTAGGTTGGCGTGCGTCAACATGACGCCCTTGGGATCGCCCGTGGAGCCGGACGTGTATTGCAGCAGGGCCAGATCCTCGCCGCGCGAGTGCAATTCCGTACCCAGCGGAGCCGGGGCGCGCGACGCAATCAATGCCTCGGCGGTTGCGACTCCTTCGAGCGACGCCACGCGCGGCCGCAGCATTTTGGCCACGCTGGCCGCTTCGCGGAACGTAACCAGCAGCCGCGCCCCGGCGTTCGCCAGGATCGCCGCTTGCCGCTCCGCATACTCCGCGATGCGATCGGCGCTGAACGGCGGATAAATCGGCACCGGCGTCGCCCCGGCCAGAAGCGCGCCCGCGAAGATCAGGAAAAAATCGCGCGACGTCGGCAGCATCAGGGCGACGCGGTCGCCGCTCCCAATTCCGCGCATCGTCAGGTCCGCCGCCACGCGCTCGGCCCCTTCGAGCAGTTCGCCGAATGTCAGCGACGCGCTTTCGCCCTCGTCCTCGAAAAAAATCAGGTGCGTTCGGGAAGCGTCCGCACGCCCGCGCAGGCGCAGCACTTCCTGAAATGTTTCCGCTGCGGGAAATCCCTCCGCAATTTCATGGGAAAGTATGGGAGAGGCGCTCCTGGCGATTTCCGCACGCGGCGTGGAAGGAGCCGCGGATATCCCGGAGGAGCCCTTCAGCGCGGAGATCAGGTCCTGAACCGTCTCGGCTTCCGCCAGCACACGTTCATCCAGATGCGTGCCGAATGCCTGCTCCAGGCGCACCAGCAATTCGACGCGCTCCAGGCTGCCGAGGCCCAATTCGCGATCAAGACGTGCCGCCGGGCTAACCAAAGCGAGCGCGGATTGGTGGCCCAATTCGGAGACGAGAGCGCGCACGATCCCGAGCAAGCGCTCTTGGTCTTGGACCGCGTCGAATTGCCGTACGGGAGACGCCATAAACGGTTCTCCAGGTTACCGCGAGCGGATGGGAAGGCCGTTAATCTAGGCTAGCATGTGGGTGAGTGGCGGTTCAATAGAATCGGTTGGCCCGCGCGGAATTTCCAGATTTTTCCGCGGCCTGCTAAACTGTCGCGGATTCAAATGCTCCGCGTGAGGAGCGTAAGAGGAGACCGACCATGGGAGTTGTGAACCCGCTGACCAAGGATCAGGCTGCGCCGGAAGTCATGAAAATTTAAAGCAGGGGGGTCTGACGAAAAATCTGGCGGGGACGGCTCGCCCCGATTGCGATCGGGGCGAGCAGGCCCAAGTGCTCAACCGGGAGAGCTACCGCGGGCGACCGGAGGGACGACCCGACGGACGGTAACTACCCAGCGAGCGAGGACGCATCCGCAGGCGCGGGGCCAGCGGAGGCGGTACGTTGTGCAGCGGCGCGCTGCAGTTGCTGCAAATTTCCATTCCGGACGCGCCCGCGCGCAGCCAGTGGCCTCGCGCCGCGCATTCCGGATTGATGCATTGCACAGTCCAACCGGGCAAGTACTGCACTTTTTCCCCCTTTTATTCCGGCGGGCTCCAAGCAGAGCCCGCACCCGCGCGGGCCACACATGGAACCCGCACCCGCTGGAGCGACACGCGATCTTTTTCCAATCCGGCTCCCCTGTTTGTTGCGAACCGGAAATTCATCGGGAAAAGTTGCGAGGATTTTGCGCTTCGGGTCTTGTGGCGTCAAGAGAAAAGATACAATACCTAGTGGTACGGTTGCAGAACGAAACGGGGAAAACGATTTGCCCCCGCCGCCGAACCGATCAGCGCTTTCCCGTTCCATTAATCCTTGGCAAAAAAGCGTTCGCCCTTTACAACCTTTCCTTGCTTGCCCACAATCTGTGCTTCCGGTATGCGGACGATGGGCAAATTCCGGGCCGGTTCATGAGGAAATTCCAATCCGGTGAGCACGGGCGGAGGGGGCGAACAGATTTCCAATGCGAAGACTCCATGGAACATGTTTGGTTGCGCTGCTGCTGATTGTCGCGGCATCTTCCTTGCGCGCGCAACAAACGTCCCCGGCGGCGGCCGCACCGGACAAACCCGTGGCGCAAGCGCCGCAATCCACGGCCGGCGCCGCCCCGGCGGCTCATCCGCATCCTGTGCATCGCTTCTGGGACCGCGAAAACGATTTGCTATTCGCCGCCGTCGGCGCCGGACGGGCTCTTGACTACGCCTCGACCCTGAATCTCCGGCACCGCGGCCTCGACGAAATCTTTCTGACCAACTCGATCGTGGACAATCATCCGCTATTCGTCGGAATTGAGGCGGCCGCCACGGCCGCTTCCATCGGCGTCTCGTATTTATTTCATCGCACCGGACATCACCGCCTGGAGCGGTGGACTTCGGCCGTTCATTTCGGCGTCGCCACCGGCGGAGCGATACGCAACTACGCGCTCAAGACGCCGCATCCCAGTTGAGCGGAGCGGCCCACTTGCGCGCGCTCGGCCGGGTGGATCATACTCCGCGCACTGCGCCGCGCATTGCCAGAGATTGTCTCGCGGATCGTGCCCGGCGGAGCGCGGTTCACACGTCGGGGGCCAAAGCCCGGTTTTTATCCGCAATTAAATATCGCGGCGGAATCCGCGACCCGCAAAGCTTATATATGAAACGGCTCGGACTGAATTTTCGAAAACATTGGATTGCGTTTCTGCTATTGCTGGTGGTTAGCCTGGGCGCATCCGTGGCAAGCCGCGCGCAGCAACCTCCAGCCTCCTCGAATTCGCAGCCTGCACCCGCAGCCGCACCCGCATCCACGCCGCCGCAATCCGGCCAGGTGCAGGGCTATACGCTTTCTCCGGCTCAGGAGGCGCAAGCCATCTCCTACGCTCGAGCCCGTCACGAACTCTATTTCCTTGATTTTGCCTACGGGTTGCTCGTGCTGGCCTTGTTGTTGCAACTTCGCGTGGCTCCTGCCTTTCGCGATTTGGCGGCGCGGGTCAGCGGCGGCAATTTTGTGCAGACCCTTGTTTACGCGCCGCTCCTGCTGCTGACGATCAATATCCTTAGCCTGCCGACCGCGATGTGGGCTCACCGCCTGGCCGTGAAGTATCAGCTATCGATTCAGGGATGGGGATCCTGGATGGGGGATTGGGCCAAGGGCCAGGTACTCGCGGTGACGATCGGCGTGCTGGTGATCTGGATTTTATATGCGGCGATTCGTGAGAGCCCGCGGCGGTGGTGGCTCTATTTCTGGCTGGTTTCCATGCCGCTTGATCATCCTGGGGGCCGTGGCCGAGCCGCTGGTCGAACCCTGGTTCTACAAATTCGAACCGCTGGCGAATTCGCAGCCGCAGCTTGCCGCGCGCATCGAGGCCATGACGGTGCGCGCCGGAGTTCAGATTCCCGAGAGCCGAATTTTTGAAATGAACGCCAGCACAAAACTGAAGGCGCTGAACGCCTATGTTTCCGGGCTGGGCGGGACGAAACGCGTCGTCGTCTGGGACACCACGATCCGGCGCATGACGCAGGATGAAATCCTGTTTGTAATCGGCCACGAAATGGGCCACTACGTCCTGGGACATGTGCTCGACGGAATTCTGTTTTCCTGCGGCGTGCTGCTGGTTTTCCTGTTTGCCGCTTTTCGACTGCTGCACTGGATGCTCGCGCGCTGGGGAGAAACCTGGGCCATCCGCGGCGTGGACGATCTGGCTTCCTTGCCCGTGCTGATCTTGCTGCTTTCCGTGTTCGGTTTTTTGTTCACTCCCATATCGAACGCCTATTCCCGGCACCTCGAGCATCAAGCCGACCAGTACGGCCTGGAAGTGATTCACGGCCTGGTGCCGGACGCGCCGGTGGTCGCCGCGCACGCCTTTCAGGTCCTCGGCGAAGTGGATCTGGAAGAACCGAATCCCTCGACCGCGGTGAAATTCTGGTTCTACAATCATCCGCCGCTCGATGAGCGCATGAGATTCGCCCAGACCTACGATCCGTGGTCCCAGGGCCGCGCACCCGAATTTGTGAAGGGTGCGGGCCATTCTTTGACGCCCGCCGGAATGAACGAACTGTCATCACGCTGGAAAAGCGTATCGCCGAAAACGAAAAAGGAGAATTGAGTTGAAAAATAGAATGAGAAAAAGCGTGCTGCTGCTGTCCGCGATTCTGGCGATCGCGGGAATTTCCGCCCGGGCGCAAGACGCGGTTGGGACCGCGACATTTGCCACCCCGTCTGAACCTGCGATTCCGGCCCAGAAACCACCTTCCGCGGGCGGGGTTTTGGGCGGCTGGCTGTTCCCGCACAACTGGGTGCGCGGGTACGCGGACTTTGAAGTCGCGGCGCCGCACAACGAGCCCGACCTGGGCCGTTGTTCGCAATCGCAAGCCGTGATCATTGCCGCCGGCGGCGCCAATTCCCCCTGCAATGCCTACGCGCGCTACCTGTGGGCGGCTACCTGGAAATCCAGCCGTTTGGGAGAACCTTCCTGCGTCATGCGTTCGTTTTTTTCACGCCCACCTTTTCCTTCGGCAATAATGTGCCGCAATTCAAGTACACGGCTTCCATGGCGGGAATTGCGTTTGAGCGCTCGGTCGGCATCGGCATCGAGCTGCCGAGGAATTTTGAGATTCGCGTGACCCAGCATCAGGTGGACTGGCTCGGCAAGTACGCAGGCAACGTCGGCGGAGGGATCGCCGGCCTGGACCTCGGCACCGCGGGTCCCTATGGCCTCTATTCGACGATCGGCGCGCGCTGGTACTTCGGCGGCTACGGCCGCTCGCGCGAAGGGCGGTAAGGCGCGTTCATGGCGCGGATCGAAACCTCGGTGCAGATCGCGGCTCCCGCGGAACTTGTGTTCGCATTTTTCGTGCCGCAGCGAATGCCTTACTGGTATGGCGCGGACATGGACGTGTTGCCCGGAAGTTCAGGGCGGCGCGCCGGATTTCGCGGTGGCGCAGAAAGTGCGCGTCACCGGGCATCTGGGAAAGCGCGAAGTGTCGCACACGGCCGTGGTAACGGCGCTGCATCAGGCGCGTCTATTCGAATGGCGGTTCGAAGACCGCTACGGCGTGAAAGGCCTGGAGCGCTGGGAGATCGAGCGGCTGGGCGGGCCATCACCGGAGAGCGGTCAGAAAACGGCGGTGCGGATGCGCAGCGAGTACATCATGCCCGGCCTGCTGGGTAAGGCCATGGACTGGCTTTTGACGCGCCACGCGGTCGCCAGGCGCAACCAGGACTATCTTGCGCGGCTCAAGCGCTATGCCGAACATGGCGAGCCGGAATAAATTCATGACGTTCGAACAAAATACGGAATCGCAAACACGCCCGCGATCGCTACTCGCGCCGCCCGGCGGCGCAATCGATGGCCCTAAGGCCATCTTCTGGAACGAACGCGAATTGCGGGCCGGGTGGCGGCTGCTGATCTACCTGTTGCTTTTTACGCTCTTCGCTTCCGGTGGAATTTTTCTGGCCATTGCTCTCCATTTCCCGCAAGTGACGCGCGGGGGAATTACGGCGGCGGCATGCTGGTTCAAGAAGTCGTGGGACGATCGCGGCGATGGCGGCGGCGCGATCCTGGGGCGGCTCGAACGCCGGGAGTTCGGAGTCTATGGTCTTCCCGGCGCGGAGGCGTTTGGGGCGCGCTTCTGGCAAGGCATGGTGGGGAATCGCGATGATCACGGCGATGATCCTGCTGATTCGTCTGCTCGGCGGATTTTCCTTCGGCGAGCTGGCGCTGCGTGGGAGCGCGGTGTGGCGTTATGCGGCGCTCTGGGGATTGGTATTTCTTTGCGTGGGCTTCTTGGAGGAGTTTCTTTTTCGCGGGTACGCGCAATTCACGCTCGCTTCCGGAATTGTTTTGGCCCGCGGCCACGATGCTGTCCGCCGCGTTCGGCGCCCCTCACCTCGGAAACGGAGGGGAAGACAAACTGGGCGCGCTGAGCGTGTTTGTGATCGGCATGTTTTTCTGCCTGACGCTGCGGCGAACCGGCAATTTGTGGTTTGCGGTGGGAATGCACGCCGCGTTCGATTGGGGCGAAACATTCTTGTTTTCGGTGCCCAATAGCGGCATCGTGGTGTCCGGCCATCTGCTGAACTCTTCGTTTCACGGGCCCTGTGGCTTACCGGCGGATCGGTAGGCCCCGAGGCAGCGTCATGGCATTTGTCGTGGTCGCTCTTGCGGCCATCATTTTCAGCCGCGTGTATCCGCCGAGGGAAGAAAATCGCCAGGTGGAATGAATTTTCTCTCCGTAGCAATATGCCGAACTGGTTGCCGGCTCGCGTCCCATTTTTCATTCTGTCGCATGTTTTTCGATTTCGTTCCGGCCTATGCATCCCGTCATTCTACGCCTCACGCTGTCATTCCGAACCCGATGCGCGAGGAATCCCTCCTGGTTTTTGCGCGTGCAAAGAAAGAGGGATTCCTCGGGCCAAAGACAGGCCCTCGGAATGACGACAGTGGGACGGGTCGATCGGTGATGTGGGAAAAATTATTCCACGATTACGCGCAGGAATTTCTTCTTGCCAATTACCGCACATTTGTAAGTGGCAGAGTTGAGTTCAGATCCGACTCGCTGCCGATGCGTCGCTAACGGTTTTCCGTTTCGTGATCTTGAATCCGTTAACCCTTCACGATCTTTCCGCTTCGGACGCGGAGTTACTAGCTCCCAAAGTTGTTACACGGAGACCGAGCCACTTTTCGAGTCCGCTGTTGAAAGCCTGGACACGTTTTTTTGCTCCCTGGACCATCGTCCGACCTTGGTGAACGCGCCAATAACTTGCCCATCGCGCCTTCCGTTTGCCAGCTATGAATTCCTTCATCTCCTCCGGCGCTTCGCGGTCGCGGAAGACGCGCTGAAATTCGGCCGCGGCTTTCTCCGCGGCGTCTTCGCCGTGGAATCCGGCGATGATTTCCTGCGCCAGCGACATCTTCACGTCCATCGGATGCAGCGCGCCGGATTTCACTTTCGCTGCCAGCGCCGCAATTTCCTCGGGCGTCTGGTCGGTCACCAGATCGTAGTAGGGCCACATCATTTCGTCGGAGATGGACATCAGCTTGCCGAACATCTGCGAGGGCGATTCGGTGATGCCGACGTAATTGCCGAGGCTTTGGACATTTTGCGCTGGCCGTCGAGGCCGACCAGGATCGGCATGGTCAGCGCGACCTGCGACGGCTGGCCGTACTCGCGCTGAATGTCGCGGCCCACGAGCAGATTAAATTTTTGCTCGGTGGCGCCCAGTTCGACGTCGGCTTGGAGCGCGACCGAATCGTAGGCCTGCAGCAGCGGGTAGAGCAGCTCGTGGATGGAGATGGGCAGATTGCCCGCCAGGCGCGAGCGAAAATCCTCGCGCTCGAGCATGCGCGCCAGGCGGTAGTGCGCGCACAGGCGGATCATGTCGTGGCCGGTAAGTTTTCCGAGCCACTCGCTGTTGTAGCGGACTTCGGTGTTTTCGCTTTCGAGAATCTTGTACACCTGCTCGAGGTACGTTTTCGCATTGGCGTCCACTTGCTCGCGCGTCAGCGGCGGGCGCGTTTCGGATTGGCCGGTGGGATCGCCGACCATCGCCGTGAAATCGCCGACCAGAAAAATCGCGGTGTGGCCCATTCCTGAAAATGTTTGAGCTTGCGCAGCACGACGGTGTGGCCCAGGTGCAGATCGGGCGCGGTCGGATCCACGCCCAGCTTGACGCGCAGCGGCTTGCCGGTCTTGCGAGACGCTCGAGCTTCGCGCGCAGTTCCTCTTCGCGAATGATTTCCGCGGCGCCCTTGCGCAGATAGGCGATCTGCTCGTCCACGGGCCGGAATTGTTTTTTCGTCGTCATGATGGCGTGTCATTGATCGGAAGCTTGATCACGCGGCGGCCTTCGATGCGATATCGGCCCGAGAGATCAGCCGCACGGCTTCGGTGTAAATGCGATGCTCTTCGGCCAGAATGCGCGCGGAAAGCGTTTCGTCCGTGTCGTCATCGCGCACGGGCACCACCGCCTGCGCCAGGATCGGCCCGGCGTCGAGATTTTCGTCCACCAGATGCACGGTGCAGCCGCTGAATTTCACGCCGTATTCGAGCGCCTGGCGCTGCGCCTCCAGGCCCGGAAACGAGGGCAGCAGCGAGGGATGAATATTGAGAATGCGCTGCGGAAACGCCGCCACAAAATAGGGCGAGAGCAGCCGCATGAATCCCGCCAGGCACACCAGTTCCACGCCCGCCTTCCGCAGCTCCGCCACCACGAGCGTGTCGTAAGCTTCGCGCTGCAGGCCCTTGGACGGAATCGCTGCGCGGAATCCCTCGCGCCGCGGCGCGCGCCAGGCCGGCGCGTCTTCGCGATTGCTGATGACGATGGCGATTTCTGCGTCGGGAATGCGTCCGGCCGCGATGCTGATCGGCCAGCGCCTCGAAATTCGATCCACGCCCGGACAGCAGCACTCCAATGCGATGTGGCATAAGCAAAAGACGTTAGCATAACCGCGCGGCGCATCCAACCCGCTCCCTGAGCGGCTACAGTTTTCCCCAGAAGGCAAACGTCACCGCTCCCAGCAGAAACAGGAAAGAAACCGCATAATTCCACTTAATGGTTTCACCGAGATAAATCCACGCGAACACGACAAACACGCAGAGCGTGATCATTTCCTGGATGATCTTCAGCTGAAATGCCGTAAATTCGCCATAACCGATGCGATTCGCGGGGACTTGAAAACAGTATTCCGGGAACGCGATCAGCCAGCTCACGACGATTGCTGCGATAAGCGGAGCCTTGCGATATTTCAGGTGGCCATACCACGCGATGGTCATGAAGATGTTTGAACAAATGAGAAGAAGAATTGTTTTCATGGCGCCGGAATCGTATCACAGCGCAAGACGGGAATTGTCGCAGCGCTGCCGGGGAGATTACAATTTTCGGAGAACCAGCGTCCCGGCGATCATGTCGTGGAGGGCCTGCTTCTTTTCCGTGAATCCGGCCATGATGTAGCCAATCCCGAGTGGAATCAGTCCGCTGACGATCTTCGCAAAGAACCGCCCGGTGGCGTGGCCAAACGACAGCCGCCGGCCCTCAAGATCGGTCACGCGCAAGGACATCGCCGCCTTGCCGAACGTGGCCTGCCGCTCCGAGCTTTCCATTCCCGCGAAGTACAGCCATTGCAAGCCCAAGAAAAAAACATTCCGAACAAAATGCCAAAAACAGAGGACCCGCGAAAGCCGCGGCAGCGCGCGGGTCGACCGGATTTCTGCGCATCATCAGCCCAAATCCACCAACAGGAAAAACATCAGAATGACCACAAGCCCGAACGGGATTCCCAGAATCACGCCATCGATGAAGTAGGCGACCAAGCGAAGCCAGAAACCCGCATAAGGAAGCGGCGCGGAAGCGCGCACTCCAGCCGGTAGGCGCAGGTGTTCGCGCTCGCGGCGAAGGAGCGGCCGGCACGAACCGGTTCCTGGCCGCAGGCTTGGCAGAAGCGGCTGCCTTCATCCACCCTCAGACCACAGCGTGAGCAGAACATGGGCGCCTCCCTCGGGGCAGGCCGCGGCGACTGCGGGTCGAACGAGGCGACTTTATAGCGCGAGCTGGAGCACAGGTCAACCGATGTGGACTTCGTCCGGATTCAAACTGGACGCAATCCCGACGCTCCTAAGAGCATAGCGCAGCGCCACCGCAAAAGCGATGCCCGCGGAGGATGCCTGTGCTCTAAAATCTGCCAGCAAGTTAAAGCGGCAGTTTTCCGGTGAAGACGACTTGCGGCTTGCGCGGATCGGCGCGGCGGATTTGGCCGATGCGATAGAACTTCTCGCGGCGGCGCTTCAGTTCGGTTTCCACGGCGCGATGATTTTCGACCGGCAGCACGAGAATCATTCCCACGCCCATGTTGAACGTGCGCAGCAATTCGTCGCGCTCGAGCTTGCCCAGCCCCGCGAGGTAGGAAAAAATCGGCGGCACGGGCCACGAGCCCAGCTCGATTTCCGCCTGCACGCCGCGCGGCAGCACGCGAGGCAAATTTCCGGTGATGCCTCCTCCGGTGATGTGCGCCATGGCCGAAAGCCAGCCGCGCGCGACCGTGTTCTTCAGCATCGGCCAGTAGCACCGGTGCGGGCGCAGCAGTTCCGCGCCGATTTTATTGCTGACTTCGGCGACGTAGGTTTCCGGCTGCAGGCCCGCCTGTTCGAAGACCAGCTTGCGCGCGAGCGAATAGCCGTTGGTGTGCAGTCCGGTCGAAGGCAGCGCGAGCAGCAAGTCGCCCGGCTTCACGGCGCTCGTTTTTTTCAGACTCGCGCGCTCCACCACGCCGACGATGAAGCCCGCCAGATCGTATTCCCCCGGCGCGTAGAAGCCGGGCATCTCCGCCGTTTCGCCGCCGATCAGCGCGCAGCCGGCGGGTGGCAGGCGCGCGACATCCCCTCGACGAGCTGCTCGACGATGTTCGGGTCCATCTTGCCCATGGCCAGATAGTCGAGGAAAAACAGCGGCTCGGCGCCGAGCGTGAGAATGTCGTTGACGCAGTGATTGACCAGGTCGCCGCCGACGGTCGAATGGATGCCCGTGGCCGCGGCGATTTTCAGCTTCGTGCCCACGCCGTCGGCGCTGGAGACCAGCACCGGCTCGCTCCATTTCTTGTCGAGCGCGAACAGTCCGCCGAACGAGCCGATGCCGCCGATCACTCCCGGGTGAACGTGCGCGAAGCCAGGCGGCGGATGCGCTGCTTGGCCTGATCGGCGAGAGAAATGTTCACACCGGCTTCGGCGTAATCCATGAACGTGAACTCTTTCTGCCGTGGCGACAGGAGCCGGGCGGCGTGCTCCCGTGAATGGAACAATCTAAAACACTTTGAAGATGCGGCGCCAGCGCACGATGCCGGATGCAGCAGAACGCTCGCGTACGCGGTCATCCGGTCGCGGATATGTCCCGGATCCCAGGCGTCGTCCGGCGCGTCAATGGACATATACACCAAGATCGGCGTGCCGATAATATTGGCGTTCGGCACGAATCCCCAGTAACGGCTGTCATAGGAATCGTCCCGGTTGTCGCCCATCATGAAATATTCGTGCGGGGGAACCGTCACCGGGCCGTAGTTGTCGGTCGGGTTGGGCGGCGCCGCGCGGTACGGCTCGTCGAGTTTCTTGCCGTTGATGTACACCACGCCTTCCCGGATTTCCAGGTTGTCGCCGGGCAAGCCGATCAGGCGCTTGATGTAGTCGGGATTCCCGGGAAGCGGCGCGCGGAACACGACCATCTGCTGGCGATGCGGCTCGCGCCACAGGCGCACGTGAAGCGCGTCAAGGGCACCTCGGCGTCATAGCCGAAGCGGCTCATCAGCAGGTGATCGCCGACCAGCAGCGTTTTCTCCATCGAGCCCGAGGGAATCACGCGGGCCTGCACGATCGTGCCGGTGATGAACAGAAACGCGAGGATGACCCAGAGCCAGGACAACACTTCGCGCAGAATGATCTTGCTCAAGTCCGGCTTCGATTCAGCCGCGGCCGCGTGCAGGCTTTCCTGGGGCTCGCCGGATTTGAAACTGTTTCTTCACCGTTCATTGGGCACCACCTGAATTTCCACCACGGGCAATTCCTCCGATTCGGCCGCGCGGGAATCGAGTTCGGCCTGCGCGCCGTCCACCGGATAAACGCCCGTGTAGCACGAAGTGCAGAACGTGCCGCGCGTGTCGCCGACCGCGCGGCGCAAACTTTCGAGCGAAAGGTAGCCCAGCGAATCGGCGCCGAGATACCGCCGGATCTCCTCGATCGAGCGCTGGCGCGGGTCGAGCTTTCCGTCGAACGCTTCGAGTTCCTCTTGCGTCAGCCGCGGACGGCTGCGCGATTCGTCGGCCGCGATCAGTTCCTCGCGCGTCGGCGTGTCCACGCCGTAGTAGCACGGCGAAATCGTCGGCGGGCAACTGATGCGCATGTGGACTTCGGTGGCGCCGGCCTCGCGCACCAGGCGCACGATCTTGCGGCTGGTGGTGCCGCGCACGATGGAATCGTCCACCAGCACCACGCGCTTGCCCTCGAGCAACCCGCGCACGGGATTGAGTTTCAGCTTCACGCCGAAGTCGCGGATGGCCTGCTGCGGCTCGATGAACGTGCGGCCGACGTAATGATTGCGGATCAGGCCCATGCGGAACGGCACGCCGGATTCCAGCGAGTAGCCGATCGCCGCCGGCACGCCGGAATCGGGCACCGGCACGACGATGTCGGCCGGAACGGGATGCTCGCGCGCCAGCAAGCGGCCCAGCATCTCGCGGCTTTGCTCCACCGCGCGGCCGAAGACCAGGCTGTCGGGACGCGCGAAATAGACGTGCTCGAAAATGCAGTGCTGCAGCGGCTTTTCCGGCGCGAAGCGCAGCGATTCGATTCCCGCGCGCGAGATGCGCAGCATTTCGCCGGGCTCGACGTCGCGAATGTATGTCGCGCCGATCAAATCGAACGCGCAGGTTTCCGAAGCGACCATCCAGGCGCCGTCCAGCTTGCCCAAGCGCCAGCGGGCGGAAGCCGCGCGGATCGCGCAGCGCATACATTTCATCGCGCGTCAGCACCAGCAGCGAATACGCGCCCTCCACCTGATTGAGCGCGTCGGCGAGCGCGCCGGACAGATTTCGCGCCTGGCTGCGCGCGACCAGGTGCACGATCACTTCGGTGTCGCTGGTGGTCTGGAAAATCGAGCCGCGATGTTCGAGCGTGCGGCGCCATTTCGCCGCGCTGGGCAGGTTGCCGTTGTGCCCCAGCGCGAGCTTGCCCTTGTTGCAATCGATGACGATGGGCTGCGCGTTCATCAGCGAAGTGTCGCCGGCGGTGGAATAACGCGTGTGTCCCAGCGCCGCGTCGCCGGGAAGCCGCGCCAGCACCTCGGGCTGAAAAATATCCTGCACCAGGCCCATGCTTTTTTCGAGATGCAATTCGCGCCGTCGGTCGAGACGATGCCGGCCGATTCCTGGCCGCGATGCTGCAGCGCGTAGAGGCCCAGATAGGCCAGCTTGGCGGCTTCGGGGTGGCCGAAAACGCCGCACACGCCGCAATGGTCGTGGAAGCTGATCGTTTTCGATTTGGATGAGGCTGCTCATTCGCCTTTCGGAGACTCCTTCCGTGCTCAAGGAGCCTGTCTCGATAGCGTCCGGCCCGTCCAGGCGTCGGCCAGAGAGGGGGTGTCGCGCTGACGCACTGTCGGGCCATTTAATTCGATGCGGAATTCGCCGCGGGTGACGCGACCGACTTCGCCCGCCACTTCATATTGTGCCGCAAGCGGAGCACGCGGGCAAGTTTCGGGCGTAACCGATACGACGGCGCGCGCGCCGCGTTCACCGAACAGCGCGACCTCAGCCGGTTCCTTGCTCGTCAGCGAGACGCGCGCCGAGAGGCCGTCGCTGGCGAAGCAGCATTCCGCCAGCGTCACGGCAAGGCCGCCGTCGCTGACGTCGTGCGCGGACTGCAGCTCGCCTTCGCCGGCAAGCGCCACCAGCAGCGCGATCAGGCGCTTTTCCGCGGCGAGATCCATGGCCGGCGGCGCGCCGCCACGATGCCGTGAATCGTGCGCGCGTATTCGGACGAAGAAAATTCGCGCGCGTCGCTCCCGGATGCTGTCAGCTGTCCGCGCGGCCGTCGAGCAGCACAATCACGTCGCCTTCGGCGCGGAACGCCATCGCCAGCGCGCGCGAAGCGTCTTCCATCACCCCAGCACGCCCAGCACCGGCGTGGGATCGATCGACCGGCCCAGCGTCTCGTTGTAGAAGCTGACGTTGCCGCCGGTGATCGGAATCCCAGCGCGCGGCACGCCTCGGCGATGCCGTCGATCGCTCCGCTGAACTGCCACATGACTTCCGGCTTTTCCGGATTGCCGAAATTCAGGCAATTGGTCGCGGCCCAGGGCTTCGCGCCGGAGCACGCCACGTTGCGCGCAGCCTCGGCGACGGCGAGCTTCGCGCCGACGACCGGATCGAGGCAGCACCAGCGGCCGTTGCCGTCGGTCGCCAGCGCCAGCGCGCGCTTCGTTCCCTTGATGCGCACCACCGCGGCATCGCCCGCGCCGGGCCGAACGAGCGTGTTCGTGCGCACCATGTAGTCGTACTGCTCGGAGATCCAGCGCTTCGAAGCAATCGCGGGAGCGGCGAGCAATCTCGCGAAAATTTTCGGTGAGGTCCGCGCCCGCTGCGCGAATTCGAGCAAGGCGCTCGATTTGTCAGGCGGCGCCGGCGGCGCCAGCGGCCGCTGGTACACGGGCCCTTCTTCGGCCAGCGCGTGCGCGGGAATTTCCGCGACGATTCGGCCATGATGCAGCACGCGCAGCATGCCATCTCGGTGACGCGCCCGATCTCGACGGCATCGAGGCCCCATTTGCGAACACGCCGAAGACTTCCTGCTCGCGCCCGCGCTCGGCCACCAGCAGCATGCGCTCCTGCGATTCGCTGAGCATCATTTCGTAAGGCGTCATGCCGGTCTCGCGCTGCGGGACGCGCGCCAGCTCGATCTCGATGCCCAGGCCGCCGCGCGACGCCATTTCGCACGAAGAACTCGTCAGCCCCGCCGCGCCCATGTCCTGGATGCCGACGACCGCGCCGGTCTGCATCGCTTCGAGGCACGCTTCCAGCAGCAGCTTTTCCATGAACGGGTCGCCCACCTGCACGTTGGGCCGCTTCTGCTGCGATTCCTCGGTGAATTCCGCCGAGGCCAGCAGCGACGCGCCGTGAATGCCGTCGCGGCCGGTTTTCGCGCCCACGTAGATCACCGGATTGCCCGCGCCGCGCGCCTCGCGAAAAACAGTCTTCTCTTTTCGCGATGCCCAGCGCAAGAACGTTGACCAGCGGATTGCCGGAATAGCACGGCTCGAAGAGCACTTCGCCGCCGACGGTCGGGACGCCGAAACAATTGCCGTAATGCGCGATGCCGCGCACCACGCCGTCGAGGATGCGCCGGTTGCGCGCGATGGTTTCTTCATCGATCGCGGCGGGGCTCCAGCCCGCGAGCCAATCGGCCCGAAGCGGAGCGAATCCAGCACGGCGATCGGCCGCGCGCCCATCGTGAAGATGTCGCGCAGGATCCCGCCCACGCCGGTCGCCGCGCCTTGAAACGGCTCGACGAAGCTCGGGTGATTGTGCGATTCCATTTTGAACACGGCGGCCAGCCGTCGCCGATGTCCACCACGCCCGCGTTTTCGCCCGGCCCCTGCACCACCTGCGGCCCGCGCGTCGGCAAACGCTTCAGATGCACGCGGCTCGATTTGTAGGAGCAGTGCTCGCTCCACATCACGCTGAAGATGCCCAGCTCGGTGAAGTTCGGCTCGCGCCCGAGAATTTTCTGGATGCGCGCGTATTCCTCGGCGGTAAGGCCGTGCTCGGCCGCCAGTTCCGGCGTGACTTTAATTTCGGTGTCGATCATGTTTTCGTGTGTAATTGCCGCGGCGAAATATTTCGCGAGCGGATCGGATCTGTCCCCGTACTGGCCACGACATGTCCTGCCCCTATGCAATTCGCTGCGAGATCCAATTTGCGCTACGCCGAAACGCTCGCCCGCCGCGTGAGCGATTCAACCAGCGAACGGAAAATCACCAGGCCGTCCGTCCGAGCCGAGCGCCGCTTCCACCGCGCGCTCCGGGTGCGGCATCAGGCCCAGCACGTTGCGCTCGCGATTGCAGATGCCCGCGATGTTCGCGAGCGAACCGTTCGGATTCGCCGCCGCATCCTCGCGCCCGTCGGCGGTCGTGTAGCGGAACACGATCTGGCGTTGCGCTCAGCTCGGCCAGCGTCGCTGCATCGCAAAAATAATTCCCTTCGCCATGCGCGATCGGAATCCGCAGCACCTGGCCGGGCTTGGCTGCGGCCGTGAACGGCGTGTCCGTGGTCTCCACGCGAATGTGCACCTGGCGGCAAATGAACCGCATTCCGTTGTTGCGCAGCAGCGCGCCAGGCAGCAATCCCGCCTCGCAAGGATCTGGAAACCGTTGCAGATGCCGAGCACCAGCCCGCCGCCTCGCGCGAATCGCTCCACCGCGCGCATCACCGGAGAAAATCGCGCAATCGCGCCCGTGCGCAGGTAGTCGCCGTAGGAAAATCCGCCGGGCAAAATGATGGCGTCAAAACCGGAAACCTGTTCGGATTGATGCCAGAGGAATTCGACCGGCTGGTGAAGGACTCGCCGAGGGCGTGGAAAGCGTCGTGGTCGCAATTCGAGCCCGGAAACACGACCACGCCAAATTTCATCGCGCGGGATCTCCCCGGTTCGACATTTTATCACAGCGCGCGGCGATATTCGCCGCCGCGTCGATGGGATCGCGGTTTACTTCGGATGCGCATCGGGCCGCATTCCGATCCCGAGTTTCACGCGAGGAATCCGCGGTTCTGTCCGGGAATAAGAAAGAAGGTTTTCTAGGACGCCGCGGCGGCGGACTTTGCCAGCGCCTCTAGCTTTTTCAGCCCATCATCTCCGCCGATCACGATCAGGTAGTCGTTTGTGCGAATCACGGTTTCCGCTGCGGGATTAAAAATCATTTTGCCTCCCGCATCCTTTATGGCCAGGACGATCACTCCCGCCTGCTGGCGAATCATTGCATCGCTCAGCGTTCTGCCGACCAGGACGGATTGCTGCGGAATCGCACCTCGCCGATTTCGATGTCCAGGCGCTCCGTGCCGAATGCGGTGTCGATGAAATCAAGCACGTTCGGCCGAAGCAATAGCTGCGCGATACGGTTGCCAACGAAATAGTAGGGGGAGAGGACCTGAGTGGCGCCCGCGCGCAAAAGCTTCGACGTCGCTTCTTCCTCGCTGGCGCGGGCAATGATCTTCAAATCCGACCGAATACCGCGCGCCGTCAAAACAATCCAGAGGTTTTCGGCGTCGGAGTTGACGGCGGCAACGAAGCCGGTGGCATGATCGATTCTCGCCCTCCTGAGGTTTTCTTCCGGAAACATTTCCGACGATTACCGGAAATCTTTCATTTTCCGCCCATTGGGCGCGGACGGGATCTTTCTCGATAAAGACGCAAGTCTCGCCATGGGCGCGGAGTTCGCGGGCCAGGTGCGTCCCACGCGCCCCGCCCCGCAGATGATGAAATGGCCCGTAAGTTGGCGAGTTCTCGTTCGATGCGGCGGCGGCCGTAGACCTTTCCGAACTCGAATTCTAGCAATGCCTGACAGAACGTCGCAATCGAAGGCCGCCGCCGATCACGGCAGCGACGATCAAAAAGGAATTGAACACCCGGCCGATATGCGACAACGATGAATCTCTCCGTATCCGACGGTGGCCATCGTGGTCAGGGTCATGTAGAAGCCGTCGAACCAGTCCAGCTTTCGATGTAATGGAATCCGGCCGACCCGACAAAGACCAAGGCAACGAGGATGGCGATGGCCAGAAAAAGGCGGCCTACAATGTTCATTTGCAAAATCCTCGTAGGTGTCCTCGGCCGAATGTCAAGGCGCTATTTCATCCGCGCCGCGAAACGTTGTGATCAGCGTCGAGACGGCCCGGCCAGTCAATTTCCCCCCAGAAAAGTGGTTCGCAATCCGGTGGGGGCACACGTTCATTTCAGCGCCGGTAAATTGGTACAATTACAGCTTCCAATTATTAAGAGGAGGTTTTTCGCCCGTCCATTATTCGGATGCCCCGACGAAGGCTACTAGTGTCCGGAAACGCCCTTCGGCAGCATGTGTCCCCTGGGCGGCGATGGGTCCCAATGTACACCAGCACCGTAACCAGCGCCGTCACGAGCCCAACGGTAACCGAGTCAATGGCCAAGCCCAGAATCCCGCCGCCCAGCATGATCATGCCAAGCACCGCGAATATTTGCGCTTTGGTAGACTTCCAAAACGAGATCACCGATGATGAAGGAAATTGCACCCACTACGAGGCCCCAGTTCACCCAAATACCCATAGTTTGGTACCTCCCTGGGAATGTGACCGGACAGTATCACCAGTCGGCCCCAGGATCAACAGTTTCCATTTGGCGCGGGGTACTGATTCGATATCCTATAAATGATTGGTAATTATTGGGGCGATGAGCTTCGGCGGCGGAGACTTTGCAGCTTGCGGCAGACCCAAAACATCGCGTTCCGAGGGCGGAGTTTATCCCGGCCCCTGCCGGGGTTCAGAATGACAAGCAAAATATTTTTCCAGCAGTTTGTTCAGCCTGTGCGGTTTTTGGTTTCTGCCCGTGCGAAAATGCAGACGGGCTGAAGTCTGTCCTACTTTTTGCGGGACGCTTTGCGCTTCGATTTCTTGCGGCCTCTAGGCTTCGCGGCTGCTTTGCGGCCATTTCGCGCCGGCGCGCCGCGGCCCATCCGGGCTTGTTCACCTGATGCCCGCGAGCGACGCCCAGCGCATCGGGCGGCACATTCTTGGTGATCACCGATCCCGCCCCTACATATGCGCCGTCGCCGACGCGCACGGGCGCGACCAGCGCGGTGTCGCTGCCGATAAAGACGCGCTTTCCGATCGTCGTGGGATTTTTGTGCACGCCGTCGTAATTGCAGGTGATCGTGCCCGCTCCGATGTTGGTGCCGCTGCCGATACGCGCGTCGCCCAGATACGTGAGGTGCATGGACTTTACGCCCTCGCCCAGGACGCTTTTCTTCACTTCCACGAAATTTCCGACGCGCGCGTTTTCCTCCAGCCGCGCGCCGTCCCGCAAATGCGCAAACGGGCCGGCCTGCGCGCCGCGAGAGAGATGGCTTGCGGTCACCATGGAATACGGTTTGACCAGCACGTTATCTTCGAGCACGGCATCGGAAAGAATGCTGCCGGCGCGCACCGTGCAGTTCGCGCCGATGCGCGTCTTGCCAAGCAGTTGCACGCAGGGCTCGATGCGCGTGTCCGCGCCGATCGTTACTTCCGGATCGATCAGCACCGTCTCCGGCAATTCGATGGTCACGCCGGCGTCCATCAGGGCGGCGCGCTTGCGGCGGCGAAATACGGCGTCCACCGCGGCCAGATCCGCGCGCGTGTTGCATCCCAGGACTTCATCGGGATCGGCGGCCATGACTGCTTGCACGTTTTCGCCCTTCTGCCGCAAAACGGCGATGGCGTCGGTCAGATAAAGTTCCTTGTGCACGTTCTGCGGCTTGAGCGAGGCAAGGCACGGCCACAATTTATCGAGCGAAAAACAATAGATGCTCGAATTGATTTCGCGGATCGAGCGCTGTTCCTCGGAGAGCGCGGAATCTTCCACGATGGCGGAAACCGAGCCGTCGTCGCGCCGCACGATGCGCCCATAACCGGCGGGATTTGCGATTTCAGCGGAAAGAATCGTCGCGGCGGCGCCCGTTTCCCGATGCGCGCGAGCCAGCGCGGCAAGCGTTTCCATGCGAATCAGCGGCGCATCGCCCGGCAGCAAAATCGCGAACTTTACGCGCGAAGAAATCGCGCGCCGCGCGACCTGCATGGCGTGTCCCGTGCCGCGCTGCGGTTGCTGGAGCGCCGTCTTCACGCCCAGCGGCGCGACCGCCGAGGTCACATCCTCGGCCTGATGGCCGACGACCGCAATAATTTCCCGCGGCTTCAGCGGCTGGCAGGCGCGCACGACGTGCTCGACCAGCGGACGCCCTCCCGCGCGATGCAGCACTTTGGCCAGCGCGGATTTCAGCCGCGTGCCCTTGCCCGCGGCCAGGATCACGATTGCGATGTCGGGATTTGCCATGCCGATATTGTCAGCGGTTCGCGCCAGTTTGACAATCCAGCGCAATGGCGAGCGATGCGAAAGGAACACTTAATCCAACAAGCACAGGTGGATCGCGCCAGTGGCCGGGTTAATCCCCTGCAGGGGCCGCGGCTTGGATAGAGAGATGATGCCCGGGCTCCGCGGGGGCTTCGTCGAACGTCTCGGTCCATAGCGTAGGATCGGCCAGCAGCCGCGTAACGAGCTGCGTATGCAATGCGTGGCCCGCCTTGTAGGCTTCGACGCGCGCCAGCAGCGGCCGCCCCACCAGGGCCAGATCGCCGATCAGGTCCAGCGCCTTGTGCCGTCCGAATTCATCCGGGAAACGCAGCGGGCCGTTCATCACGCCATGTTCGTTCAGCACGATTGCGTTGTCGAGCGAGCCGCCGCGAATCAACCCCATCCGCCGCAACCCTTCAAAATCCTGCACGAAACCGAAAGTCCTGGCTGGGGCCAGCATTTGGCTGAAGGATTCGCGCCCCACGCGCATCTCCACTTCCTGCGCCCCTACCGCCGGATTCGCATACTCCACATAGCAGCGAACCTGGAAATCATCCGCCGGGATAAATCCCAATGCGGCGTCCGCCATCGGTAAATTCCAATGGCTTCACGACCTTCAGGTAGCGACGCCGCTTCCGCAAGCGGCGAATTCCGGCCTGGCCCAGCATCTCGATGAAGGGTTGCGACGACCCGTCAAGGATAGGCAATTCGAGCGCGTCCAGCTCGATGTAGACATTGTCCACGCCGCAGGAATAGAGAGCCGCCAGCAAGTGCTCGGTCGTGGAAAGCAGCACGCCTTTTTTCATCAGGCTGGTGGCGTAGCTGACTCGGGCGACGTTGCGTACGTGCGCTTCGATCTCAAAATTGTCCAGGTCCACTCGCCGGAAGACGATTCCCGTATTCGCCGGCGCGGGCACCAGACGCAGCTGAGACTTCACTGCCGTATGAAGACCGACTCCCTTGGTGGCAACCGGCTTCTCGATCGTGGTTTGATAGGTCATGGAAATGTCATATAGTAGCATCCAATGGGCCTTCCAATAAATAGATTAGACCAATAAAATCAGTTAGTTGCAGACAATTGGTTAATGGCGTGTGGTAAAAAAGATACAAAACAACACAGTTTCGCGTGGCCAATTTGCACCGATTTGCAACACTGGTAGGTGGCGATCTAGCACTCATCGATCTCGCATCTCAAGCCATACTTGTGTCCTCCCTCGGCAAAGCTTAAAATGCCTTGCTGAGACTTCCCGGATGTCGTCGCCATTCCATATCGTTTCGAATTCCGTCCCGGTCTCCGTCCATCGGAGCTGGGCTGGATCCAGCCGGGCACCCTCGCCCGGATTGGCTGCGCGTTAGATTTTTCAATGGGCCGAATTACCAGGACCTCAAGCGGCTCATGCGCACGCTCGATCTGAACACCGTGTGCGAGAGCGCGCGCTGCCCCAACATGGGCGAATGCTGGGAGAATCGAACCGCGACGTTCATGATTCTGGGGAATATCTGCACGCGCGCGTGCGGCTTTTGCGCCGTGCCCTCGGGAAAGCCCGCGGCGCCCCCGGATGAGCACGAGCCGGAACGCGTGGCCGAAGCCGCCGAGCGCATGGGCTTGCGGTATGCCGTGGTGACTTCCGTAAATCGCGATGATCAACCCGACGGCGGCGCGGCCATTTTTGCGCGCACGATCCGCGAAATTCACCGGCGCCTTCCGGCCTGCAAAGTGGAAGTTTTGATCCCTGATTTTCGCGGAGACTGGCAGGCGCTGGAAACGGTGATCGCGCGCGCGTCCCGACGTTTTAAACCACAACACGGAAACGGTGCCGAGGCTTTATCACGAAGTGCGCAAGGGCGCGATCTACGGCAGGTCGCTCGAGCTTTTGCGCCGCGCGAAATCCTTGGCGCCGGAAATGCCCACCAAAACCGGACTGATGCTGGGCCTGGGCGAAACGCGCGAGGAAGTGCTCGCCGCCATGCAGGACCTTGCCGCTCAGGGCACCCGCATCTTGACGCTGGGACAGTACATGCAACCCACGCGCGAGCATCTTCCCGTCGTGCGTTTTGTTCACCCCGATGAATTCGCGGAATACAAAACGCTTGGCGAGCAAATGGGTTTCGCGCACGTCGAATCGGGTCCCCTGGTGCGTTCCTCGTACCATGCCTTCGAGCAGGAAGCCGCCGCGCACGTTTAGATTGGACAGGCTTCGCGACACCCGTCCTGGTTTTTGCAAAATCCAATAATGTCGTCATTCCGAGGCGGAGACGCGAGGAATCTCTCTTTCTTTTTTGTTCAATCGGCAAGATCCAAGAGAGATTCCTCGCTTCGCTCGGAATCGACAACGTAAACCAAAAACACAAAAAAGCGGATGAGATCGTTCGCTTGAGGTTCCCTCCGCATCAGCCGGCGAAATGGCGTAAGATTCTCCCCCAGTTTATTCCATCGAGGAAAACTCTAATGAGAACCGCACGGACCTTCGCTATCCGGTTGATTGCCATCGTGATTTTCGCCTTCACGATCAGTGGAACCTCGCCCGTTTCCGCGCAGAGCGCCTCGCCGGTCACGGGCGCGGACGTCTATCAAAAACGGTGCGCCAAGTGCCACGACGAGGGCGTATCCCGTGCGCCGTCCAAGCAAGTCCTGCAAACGATGTCCGCGGCGCGAATCCTGCGCACACTGGATTTCGGACTGATGATGGCCGTGGCCTATCCGATGAAGCGCGCAGAGCGCGTGGCCGTCGCCAATTTTTTGGGAACTCCGGGAGAAGATGCTCCACCGGCGCCGAAAAATCTTTGCGCGGCGGGGATGCAGCCTCTCTCGGAGTCTTCGGCGCCAAGCTGGGCGGGATGGAGCCCGACTCCTTCTAACACGCGCTACCAGAGCGCCCAGCAGGCCGGTCTCAGCATGGCGCAGGTCCGCCATCTCAAATTGAAATGGGCCTACGGATTTGCGGGCGATGTGACCGCTTTTGCCGCGCCGACGGTTTTGAACGGAACGCTTTTCGTGGGCAGCGCCGGAGGCGTTGTCCAGGCGCTGGACGCAAAAACCGGCTGCGTGTACTGGACGTTTCAAGCGAACGGACCGGTGCGCGCGGCGATTCTCCCGGTTCGGAACGCCTCCTCGTATTCGCTCGTGTTTAGCGACCTGATCGGCTGGGTCTACGCGCTCGATGCCAAGTCCGGCAAGCTGGTGTGGAAAAAGCGGCTGGATGAACACGAAGCCACCCGGCTGACCGGCTCGGCGGTGGCGCTAAACGGTATCGTGTTCATTCCGGCTGCGTCGTGGGAGGAAACGCGTTCGGTTGATCCGCAATACGAGTGCTGCACGTTTCGCGGGAGCGTCAGTGCGCTTCGCGTTCGCGACGGCTCCCAGGTTTGGAAATCGTACATGGTGGACGCGCCGCGAAAAACCGGCGTCAACAGCGTGGGCGTCGCGCAGTGGGGACCTTCCGGCGCTCCCATCTGGTCGTCTCCCACCCTGGACACAAAGAGAGGCCTACTCTATGTCACCACCGGCGACAATTATTCGGTCCCCGCGACCTCAACCAGCGACGCCGTGATTGCGCTCAATTTGAAAACGGGGCGCATCGTCTGGACGCAACAGGTAACCGCGAACGATGCATACACCTCCGCCTGCCGGACCAAAGGCGTCAATTGTCCCTCCACCAACGGCCCGGATTACGATTTCGGATCGTCGGCTTTGCTCGTTCGCGGCCCGAATGGAAAGGAAATTCTCGTTGCCGGGCAAAAATCCGGCGTGGTCCACGCGTTCGATCCGGATGCAAAGGGGAAAATTCTTTGGGAGACTCGCGTCGGCACGGGCGGCATTAACGGCGGCGTGCAGTGGGGCATGGCCAGCGACGAACAAAAAGTGTACGCGGCCGTTTCCGATGTGGCCGCCGTCATGAATACCGCCGGCGCCGTGGGCGGCGCAACATTCGATCCCGCCAAGGGCGGCGGCCTGACGGCGCTGCATCTCGAGGACGGCGTAAAGGCGTGGTTTGCTCCGAGCCATCCGTGCGATCCGCCGAAGCCCGGATGCAGTCCCGGCCAGTCGGCCGCGCTAACTCTGATTCCCGGCGTGGTGTTTTCTCCTTCGCTCGATGGCCACATCCGCGCGTTCAGCACCGAGGACGGCGAAATGGTTTGGGATTTCGATACCGCGAAGTCCTACGACACGGTAAATGGAGTGCCGGGCAAGGGCGGATCGATCGACGGCGCAGGCCCAGTAATCGTCGGCGGCATGGTTTTCGTCAATTCCGGATACCCGCGAAACGGCGGCATGCCGGGCAATGTGCTGCTGGCGTTTGCCCCGGAGTAGGAGAGGCTTCAGCTCGTCTGGTTTTGCGTTCGCAAATTCAAAAGCAAACAGGCTGAAGCCTGTCCCACTAGATCAAATTCATATAAATCCGTATTGACATGCCTAATTTAATCACATATAAATGTATTTTCTGGAGGCGCCCATGCGTTCCGAGGAATTGCTCAACCCGCGCGATGCCGCGCGCGCCCTGGGCATCAGCTATCCCACGCTCAAGCAGTGGATTTATAAGAAGAAGCTGCGCAGCGTGCAGACGGCCGGAGGGCACCACCGCATTCCCGCGTCGGAAATCGAGCGGTATCTGCCGCGCACTGAGGAAAAAGACATCTTTGCCGGGCGCCGCGGCTTTCGCCGCATCAGCGGGCGAAATCAGCTTGTCGGGCGGATCGTAGAAGTCCGCTACAGCGGATTGCTGGCCCAGGTGAAACTCTCGATCGGAGGGCAGCGCATTTCGTCGATTATCACGGCGGATGCCGCGCGCGAAATGCGCCTGGAAAAAGGCCAGACCGCCGCCGCCCTCATCAAATCCACCGAAGTCATGATCGTGCGCGTGTGAGCTAGCCCGCCTTTCTTACGGGCGACGCGAGCACAGCTTAGATTGGGAGCACCGCTGTTCATGAAACCGCTAGTCCATGGATCGGCCGCAGGGGCGCGACGTGCCGTGCCCCTGCGGCTGCGCACTCTGCTCGTTTCTCGCAGGCACGGTGTGGGCTGTCGCAACTTCATGCGCAGGATCAGCGCAGCCGCGCAAAAGCCATGCGGCGCGATCACCGTCGCCGCCGCATCGGACCTGATCTATGCCATGAATGAAATCGCCGCAAATTATCGAGAAAGCGACCGGGTGCACCTGTCCGCATCAGCACCGGGATCTTCCGGAAATTTCCTTTCGCAAATCGAAAATGGCGCGCCGTTCGATGTGTTTTTCTCCGCGGACATCGCCTACCCGAAAAAACTCGAAACTGAGGGGCTTGCCGCGCCGGGAAGCACGTATCTTTACGCCGTCGGAAAAATTGTGTTGTGGGTGCGCAATGATTCCCGGCTGGACATCGGCAAAGGGCTCGACGTCTTGCGCGATCCTTCCGTGCATAAAATCGCCATCGCCAATCCGCAGCATGCGCCCTACGGGCGCGCGGCCGAGCAGGCGCTTCGCAGCGCGGGGATCTATGACGCGATGAAGGACCGGCTTGTGCTCGGAGAAAATATTTCGCAGGCGGCGCAATTTGCCGAATCCGGAAACGCGGACGCCGGCATCCTCGCGCTTTCTCTGGCGCTATCGCCGGCGCTTAAAAGAAGAAGGCCGTTACTGGAGCATTCCGGACAGACTTTACACGCCGATCCAGCAGGGCGCCGTGGTCCTGCGCACCCGCCGAATCGTGCAGGGGGCGCGGGCATTTCTCGATTACGTAAAGACTCCCGCGATCGCCGCGCTGCTGGAGCGATACGGATTCGCCCTGCCGGGCAAGGGAAAAGCCTTGAATTGGCAGGCGATTGCGCTTTCGCTGAAGCTCGCGATCTGTGTCGCGGGAATTCTGCTGGTCGCGGGCATGCCCATTGCCTACTGGGTGACGTTCTCGCGGTGGCGCTGGAAATTCCTGATCGAGGCGATCGTCGCGCTGCCCACTCGTTTTGCCTCCCACGGTGCTCGGCTATTACATTCTCGTGGGCCTCGGTCCGCGAAACCTTCCCGGCAAGCTCTGGCAATCGTGGTTCGGACACACGCTGCCGTTCACGTTCGGCGGCTTGCTTGTCGCTTCCGTGCTCTACAGCCTGCCGTTCGCGGTGCAGCCGTTTTCCGCCGGATTTGAGACGGTGGACCGCAGATTGATCGAAGCCGCGTGGACGCTGGGCGCTTCGCGCCTGGCCACTTTTTTTCGCGTGATCCTTCCGCTCTCCGCCGCCGGCGCGATCACCGGAGTGGTGCTGAGTTTCGCGCACACGATCGGCGAATTCGGCGTGGTGCTGATGGTCGGCGGAAATATTCCCGGCGTAACGCGCACCATTTCCATCGACATTTACGATCAGGCGCAGGCCGGGAATTACGCCGTGGCGAACCGCACGTCCCTGGTGCTGCTTGCTGTTTTCGTTCCTGGTCCTTTCCATCATTTACGGGACAAATCGGCGGCGATGAGCCTGTGGCGGAAGCCGTAACGGTTCGCGGAGCTCGACCAAATAAAAATCATGTCACTCGAAGTCACGATTGAAAAACAGGTGCAGGACTTCCGGCTGCCGTGGAATTCAAGGCGGAGGGCGCGCCGCTCGGCTTGCTCGGCTCGTCGGGATCGGGCAAGACGATGACGTTGCGCGCGATTGCGGGCCTGGAGACGCCGGACCGCGGCAGGATCGTGCTCCACGGGCGCGTGCTGTTCGATTCCGAAGAGCGCATCAATGTGCCGGCGCGGGCGCGCCGCATCGGTCTGCTGTTCCAGAATTTCGCGTTGTTTCCTCATCTGACCGTCGCGGAAAATATCGCGTTCGGACTGCGGCGGCTGGCGCCGGACGAACGCAATCGCCGCGTGGCCCAGCAGCTTGCCGCTGCGCACCTGGACTGGCATGGAAAGCCGCTATCCCGCCACGCTTTCAGGCGGCGAGCAGCAACGCGTGGCGCTGGCGCGGGCCCTGGCCATCGAGCCCGCCGCGCTGTTGCTCGATGAGCCATTTTCCGCGCTGGATACGCACCTGCGCAGCGCGCTCGAGCGCCAGCTTCGCGAGACGCTGGCGCAGCTACGGCGGATCGACGCTCTTCGTCAGCCACAATCTCGAGGAGGCCTACCGCGTTTGCGGGGAACTTGTGGTGCTGGCGCAAGGGCGCACGGTGGCGCAAGGTCCGAAAGAAGAAATTTTTCGCCATCCGCCGACGCTCGAAGTCGCGCGGCTGACGGGATGCAAGAATTTTTCCCGCGCGCGCCGCGCCGCCGACGGACTCGATCGAAGCGCTCGATTGGGGCTGCAAGCTTCGCGTGGCTCAGCCGTTCGCCAAGCCGCCCGCGCACGTCGCGATTCGCGCGCATCACGTTCGCGTGCGCCCAGCGGGAGAATCCAAAGCCGAACGCCGCGAAAATGTGTTCCCCTGCTGGCTCGCGGCGATGACGGAAACGCCGTTCCGGGTCACGCTCGACCTTCGCGTCATTGGAAACATCGGCGAACACGCCGAAGGAACGCCCGCGGACGCCGCGGATTTTCAGATTCAGGCCGAAGTGTTCAAGCAGCAGTGGGAATCGTTCCGCGATCTGCCGCAACCCTGGCTGGTCGA
>CAWAEW010000014.1:0-43059 GCA_963781055.1 Terriglobia bacterium | reverse complement strand
AAGGCGCTGTTCAAGCAATTCTCGTTTCCCGGCGGAATCTCCAGCCACGTTGCGCCGACGACGCCGGGATCGATTCACGAAGGCGGCGAACTGGGATACTCGCTCAGCCACGCCTTCGGAGCGGCTTTCGACAATCCCGGCCTGATCGTCGCATGCGTCATCGGCGACGGGGAAGCGGAAACGGGGCCCTTGGCGACCTCCTGGCAGTCCAACAAGTTTCTCAACCCGATTACCGATGGGGCCGTGCTGCCGATCCTTCACCTGAACGGCTACAAGATCAGCAATCCCACCGTCCTGGCCCGCATCGAGCATGAGGAATTGGAACAATTTCTGCGAGGTTGCGGCTGGACGCCCCACTTCGTCGAAGGCGACGAGCCGGAAAAGATGCACCAGCTCATGGCCGCCACCATGGAAAAGGTGATCGAGGACATCCGGCAAATCCAAACCCACGCACGAACAAAGAAAGACGACACTCGGCCGCGCTGGCCGATGATCGTCCTGAGGACGCCGAAAGGTTGGACGGGGCCGAAAGTCGTCGACGGCCTACAAATCGAGGGCACCTTCCGGGCGCACCAGGTGCCGCTGCTGGTCGATGCCGAGCATCCCGATCACGTCCTGCAGCTTGGAAAGCTGGATGAAAAGTTATAAGCCCAGAGAACTATTCGATGAAAAGGGCCGCCTCATTCCCGAACTCGCCGAACTGGCGCCAAAGGGCGAACGGCGCATGGGCGCCAATCCGCACACCAATGGCGGCGTTCTGCTGCGAGACCTGCGCATGCCGGACTTTCACGTTCATGCGGTGAATGTGCCTTCGCCCGGCGCGGTGGACGGCCAGGACACGCTCGTGCTGGGCAAGTTCCTGCGTGATGTTACCAAGCTGAATCAGGAGCAGCGCAATTTCCGCGTCTTCGGTCCCGATGAGACCGTCTCGAATCTGCTGAGCGCCGTTTTTGAAGTCACCAACCGCCAGTGGGACGCCCGGAAAATAAAGAATGATGAATTCCTCGCGCCCGCCGGACGCGTGCTGGACTCGATGCTCAGCGAGCACCAGTGTGAGGGTTGGCTGGAGGGTTATCTGCTCACCGGGCGGCACGGATTGTTCAACTGCTACGAAGCCTTTATTCACATTGTCGATTCGATGTTCAACCAGCATGCCAAGTGGCTGAAACTCACGTCGCAACTCCCGTGGCGGCGCAAGATCGCCTCGCTGAATTATCTGCTCGCCTCGCACGTCTGGCAGCAGGACCACAACGGATTCACGCACCAGGATCCCGGCTTCCTCGACCACGTCGTCAACAAGAAAGCGAATATCGTGCGCGTTTACCTCCCGCCCGACGCCAACTGCCTGCTGTCGGTTTTTGATCACTGCCTGCGCAGCCGCCACTACGTGAACGTGGTGGTCGCTGGAAAACACCCCATGCCTCAATGGCTGAACATGGAAGCAGCGGTCGTGCACTGCACGGAGGGAATTGGCATCTGGCAGTGGGCCAGCAACGACCAGGGCGCCGAGCCGGACGTGGTGATGGCCTGTTGCGGAGACACGCCGACGTTGGAGGTCCTGGCCGCCGTTTCCATCCTGCGCAAAAATCTGTCCGATTTGAAAATCCGGGTGATCAACGTCGTCGATCTCATGAAGCTGCAGCCCGCCTCCGAGCACCCGCACGGGCTGAGCGACTTGGATTACGATTCGCTCTTCACCAAAGACAAACACATTGTCTTTGCCTTTCACGGATACCCCTGGCTGGTCCACCGATTGACTTACCGGCGGACCAATCACAACCTGCACGTCCGGGGCTATAAGGAAGAGGGCGACTTCACATCGGCTTTTGACATAAGGGTGCAAAACGAGATGGACCGCTTTCACCTGGTGCAAGACGTTGTCGATCGCCTGCCGCATTTGGGCTCCAAGGGCGCCTATCTGAAGCAGGAGATGCAGGACAAGCTCATCGAGCACAAAAACTACATCTACAAGTATGGCCAGGACATGCCGGAAATCAGGAACTGGCGATGGAACCAGGAAGGAACGCAAATTGCGAAGCCGCCGGAGAAATAGGAACCGGACCGGAAGCAAACTCGCGGTGGATCGCGGGCGCGAACGTGGAAAATAAATTTAACCCGAATCAAAGGAGCCCGAAATGCCCATTCAATTCAGCGAGGAAGACGGCGGGAAAGTGCTGATTCTTCACGTCAGCGGGAAGCTGGTGAAGGCGGATTACGCGCAATTCGTGAGCGAGTTCGAGCGGCTCGTACGGCAACACGGAAAATTGCGCGTGCTGTTCGACATGACCGGTTTCCATGGCTGGGACGCCGGCGCGGCGTGGGAGGACTTCAAGTTCGGCATAAAACACTTTGCCGACATCGAACGCCTCGCGATGGTCGGGGATAAGAAGTGGCAGCACGGCATGGCCACGTTTTTCAAGCCGTTCACGATGGCGACGTCCCGATACTTCGATCACGCAGAAGCCGCCGAAGCGAAAACGCCAGCCGCCTGGCGGCCATGCAACGCGCCGACAAAAACATCGATGAATTTGCTGGAAGACCTCACCCGGACATTTCATCGTCTGCGCCAGAATGGAATCGACGAAGAATTGTTCGACGTCATCTCCGGCTTCGAAGCGCTGAGCGCGGAAGAGAAATGACCGCATGGTTTGTGGAAACCGCGCCAGATCACAGTAGCAAAGTGATCGGGATCACGGCCTTTCTTGTTTTTCCATTCATAATGTTTACAGAAATTGGCAGGAGTTGGACCATGGCTGTCCATTCCACAAAAAAAAGAACTGGCACCGAGCGCGAAGTTTCCATCGCGTTAAGCAAAGTCACGCTGCGGGGGATGTTGTGCGTTCCTCACGATGCGGAAGGGGTCGCTATTTTTGCCCACGGAAGCGGCAGCAGCCGGTTGAGCCCGCGCAATCGATACGTCGCGGGAGAGCTGCAATCGCATGGCGTGGGAACGCTGCTGTTTGATTTGCTCAGCCCCGAGGAAGAGGCCTTTGACGAGAGAACGCGGCAGCTCCGCTTTGATATTCCCCTGCTGGCAAAACGCCTCGTGAATGTGACCCAATGGGTCCTGGGCGATTCAGAGACGTTCGGCTTGCCGATCGGTTATTTCGGCGCGAGCACGGGCGCTGCCGCCGCGCTGGTGGCCGCCGCCCAGCTTCCCGACAAAATCTCAGCCGTCGTGTCCCGCGGAGGCAGGCCCGATCTCGCACGAGAAGCGCTCGCTTCCGTGGAGGCGCCGACCTTGCTGATCGTGGGCGGCTATGACGAGCAGGTGCTCTCCTGGAATCGGATCGCCCTGGCCGAACTCGGCTGCCGGGAAAAGGAACTCGTCACGATTCCCGGGGCCACTCATTTGTTCGAGGAAGAAGGGGCGCTCGCGAAGGTAGCGGAAATGGCGGCCGCGTGGTTCGCCAGCCACTTCTCGGCGTCCGGCCAACGGCAAGGCCAAAAGGCGGCGCCAAAAAGATAAGGAGTTCTCATGGCATCCAAACGTTTGCTGTTTCGATCCGCCGCGCGCGAAAAAATACTGAGTGGCGCGACCGCGCTGGCCGATGCCGTGCGCATCACCCTGGGACCAAAATCAAAATGCGTTCTCATTCAGAAGAAGTGGGGGAGGCCGATCGTCTGCAACGATGGGATCACCATCGCGAAAGAGATCGAACTCGAAGACCCCGAAGCGAATCTCGGCGCGCAAATGATCCGCGAAGCATCCGAACGCACCGGCGACACGGTCGGCGACGGAACCAGCACGGCGGCAATCCTGGCTCATGCGATTTTCGCCGAAGGTTTGCACAACGTGGCGGCCGGGGCAAGCGCCGTGGACCTGAAGCGCGGCCTGGATCGAGGCCTGCGCGTCGCCGTCGAGTCCTTAAAAAGTCTATCTCGGCCTGTCGCCAGCCGCCTGGAAAAAGCGCAGATTGCCACCATCTCGGCTCACAACGACGAAACGATTGGCGAACTCGTCGCCGACGCCTACGAGAAAGTGGGAGCGGAAGGCGTCATCACCGTCGAGGAAGCGAAAACCACGGAATCGGCCCTCGAAGTGGTCGAAGGCATGCAATTCGACCGGGGATTTATCTCCCCCTATTTCATTACCGATCCGGAAAAGATGGAAGTGGTGCTCGACGATCCCTACATCCTGCTGCACGAAAAAAAACTTGGGAACATGAAAGACATGCTGCCGCTGCTCGAGCAAGTGGCGAAGGCCGGGCGGCCATTTTTGATTATTGCGGAGGACGTGGAGGGCGAGGCTCTGGCGACGCTGGTGGTCAATAAAGTCCGCGGCACGCTGATCTCGGCCGCCGTGAAGGCGCCCGGGTTCGGGGACCGGCGAAAGGAAATGTTGCAGGACATTGCGATCCTTACGGGCGGCCAGGTGATTGCCGAGGAACTTGGATTGAAACTGGAAAATCTCACGCTCGCCGAGTTGGGCCGCGCCAAGCGCGTGCTGATCGACAAAGACAAGACAACCATCATCGAAGGCGGCGGCGCCAAATCCGCCATCCAGGGCCGGTGCGCCGAACTCCGCACGCAGATCGAAAAGACAACCTCCGACTACGACAAGGAAAAGCTTCAGGAACGGCTGGCCAAGCTCGCCGGAGGCGTGGCCGTGATCCGCGTGGGGGCGCCGTCCGAAACGGAAATGAAAAACCGCAAGGAAGCCATCGAAGACGCCATCAGCGCCACAAAAGCGGCGCTGGCGGAGGGCATCGTGCCGGGAGGAGGCCTCGCACTGCTGCGCCTGATTGACGCCATCGATCGCGAAGAAAAGAATTGCTCCGGGGACGAGCGCACGGGCCTGTTGATTTTGCGGCGGGCTCTGGAGTCGCCCACGCGCCAGATTGCGGAAAATTCCAATGTGGATGGAGGAGTGGTGGTCGATCGCATGAGAACCGGAAAAGGGAACTACGGTTTCGACGCGGCCCGCTGCGAATATGTGGACCTGGTGCAGTCCGGGATTATCGACCCCACAAAGGTGGTTCGCGTTGCGCTGGAAAATGCGGTTTCCGTCGCCAGCGTATTGCTGCTGGCCGAAGCCACGCTCACGGAAATTCCGGAGAAAGAAAAAGAGAAAGTCCCGGGGCATGAGTCGATGGATTAGCGCCCGGCGGCAGCGGTGCGCGTTGCCGCGCGCCCGGATTTCAGGAACGAAGCAGGAAATAGGAGGACGGTTATGATCATCAAGAAGAGCGGCGGCTACCAGGTTGTTTCAACCAAAGGCAAAAATCTAGGCGGGCCGTACAAAACCCTGGAAGAGGCGAAGAAACGTCTCCGTCAAGTTGAGTTCTTCAAACACCGGAAGGCTTAGCCTGCATTTTTCACGGCGCGGGTGAATGCAAGCGTTTTTCGCCGCTGAGCGGGATTCGACGCGAGCAGCGGGCGTGTTTTGTTCCGGATCGGATGAAAAATCCGCATGCTCGACAGTTTGTGAAAACGCTAAAGAAAGTACTTTTTCCGTCCGTCGCTCCCTCTATTTCATGTATAATATCGAAGTTGCATTCATCGCCTCCATTGGTGACACGGGTCACGAGAGGGAGCGATATCTGGCGCTGCCGCGAGAAATGAATTCCTCGCGCTAAACCACGATTCAGGTGATCCGTGACTTTAAAAAAAATTGTTCTGCGAACCCTTCTTGCATCAGCTTTGATCTTTGGAATCTGCTCCACACCCTCCCAGATCGCGAACGCGGGAATCGCTCCGGAACGCGTCTACCGGCTGCGGCTTTTCGAGACCCACACCCACGAGCGGATCGACATCGTATATAGGAAGGGCGACGTTTATTTCCCTGGCGCCGTCAATCGCCTGGACGAATTCCTGCGCGATCACCGCACCGGCGATGTGCGCGACCTCGATCCTCGCCTGTTCGACTTGCTTCATGATTTGAGCGTGTCGGTCGGCAAGGAAGGCAGTGAAATTTATATCGTCTGCGGCTATCGCACTCCGTGGAGCAATGAATTTCTGCGCCGCACGACCTCGGGTGTCGCCTCCCACAGCCAGCACATCGAAGGTAAAGCCATCGACATTCGCATCCCCGGAGTTCCCACGCTGCAGTTGCGCAATGCCGCCCTTGCGCTGCACCGCGGAGGAGTAGGCTTTTATCCGAAGTCCGCGTTCGTTCACGTGGATGTTGGCCGCGTCCGCCGATGGTAACGGGCAACGCGGAACCGGCTTTCGTGAGATTCTAGCCGGGATGGCTGTAGCCCTGCGTTAATGCGCGTTCCAGCTCGGCGTCATATCCATAAATATCGTTATAGAATTCAACTTCACCGTTTTCCCGCGCAATGGCAGTGCCGTAAAGAATCAACACTGGAATAGGATTCTTGATATTTACCTGCATTGTTTCCTCGCCGTTCATGGCGGCGCGGATTTTTTCGACCGTCCATTCCGGCTGATCCCTTAGAACCCACGCCGCCAGCGCCACGGCGTCTTCCACACGGATGCACCCGTGACTGAAGTCGCGCCGGGACCTGGAAAATAAACTCTTGGCAGGCGTGTCATGCATATAAACATCGTACTGATTGGGGAAATTGAATTTTATGAGTCCCAATGCGTCGTCAGGCCCCGGTTTTTGCCGGATCGCTAACTTTCCCGATCGGAGCTCTTCCAAAATGTCTTCATCGACCGCGCCTTCGCTAATCGACGTTCCCGCGATTGTCCACGATTTCGTAGGAATTTTTCGTGAGGTACGAAGGATCCTTTTCTACGTGAGGCACGAGTTCATTCTGTTGAATACTCAGCGGCACATTCCAATAAGGCCTGAAAATTACCGACCGGATCTCGTTTGCAAAGGCCGGAGTCTTGTGCCGGTAAGCCTTGCCGACGACAACCTTCATGGAAAGGGCCACTTCATATTTGTCATTCAGGGCGTAAAGACGAAACGCGGGAATATTGACGATGATCGGCGGCCGCTCAAATTGATGGGGCAACCATCGCCATCGCTCCAGCGAGAGTTCGAGTTGAACCACGCGCTGGCGAAGCGGGGTGTTGAGTTGCTTTACCGTGGGCGCATCGATTCGGCCGCTCGGATCCAGGCCGTGGCGCTGTTGATAGTGTTTCACCGCGCCGCACCAGAGCGCCCTCGTAAATCATTCCCGCAGGCGAGGTTTGATCCTGCTCCTGAAGATCTCCCAGCAAATGCAGTAGTTTCCTGAGCCGGGGCACGCCGGCATAGGAATCGCCTGGGCGGACCGGCTTGGCCGGCACGGGCAGTTGTTCGCCGTCATCCTGGCGCGCAAGTTCAAGATACTTGTTGAGTGCGGCTTCCGTTTGGCGATAAGCCGGAAATGGCGGCTCGACGGTTTTCATTACGGCGTCGATGTCGCGAGCCTCGACAAGCTCTTCGGATAGGAATTTAGACAGGTCGAAATCATGGCCATCAATATCAAGCCCGAAGTGGAACTGGCGGGGATTGATCCGGCCGATGTGCAAGTCCGAGACGTACCTCATCGTTGAGACCGTCAAATCGAAATCGAACCGGACAAGATCCGGTTCCGTCGCCGGTGTGGATTGTTCGAGTTGGTCGAGTCGCTGCTTCCATTGAGGGCCGTCGTAATCTTTGGGCCGGAGTCCCTTGGTCTCCGCGTTTTCGAGCAGCGGAATGATCGCGCGAGCCTGGGCCGTCGGTCTGGAGCCTCGAACCCAAGGCAGTGTGTTATCGAACGAATCGTAAAATTCCTTTAGTTCCGTGCGAAATTTCTCGGAGCCGGGCGGACGCAGGTCGGGAAGTTGCGCGGTATCCAGAAGAGCGTGCAAAGCAGCCGCGCCTTCGCTGGTGAGCTGTTGATGCGGGGAATCGGCGGCGGCATTTCCGGCGGCGGTGTTTGAGCCCGATTCCGAAGTCCTGCCCGATCCCCGCTGGCAGCCCGCGCACAGAAGAATCAGGAGCCCGAAACAACATAGCCGGCGAATGGCGATAAAGACTGGTCCCAACTCGTCCCTCGATGATGATGAACTTTTCTTCGTGGGTTGACCCTTTCCCGGCCCCTGTGCCGCAACGCCCCATTTCATCTTCCGCAGATTCGTGGCGATATTCACTGTGAGCAGTGTCTCACGCATCGCTATTGTTGCGGATCCAATCACTATGCACGCAGTGTGATGCGCATCCGGCAGGTCTCCATCACACGGCTTTCACAATCGTCTTTGCGCCAAGGCGTTTTTCGGCGGCCGCCACGCGAAGAGCCGTTTTGATCGCGGTATCGGGATTGAGCGAGATCGAGTCGATGCCCTGCGTCACCAGCCATTCCGCGAATTCCGGAAAGTCCGAAGGCGCCTGCCCGCAAATGCCGATCGGCTTCTTCGCCTCCTGCGCGGAGCGGATCGCGAGCGCGATCATCCTTCGCACCGCTTCGTTGTTTTCATCGAACAGTCGAGCCACGGTGGCCGAGTCGCGGTCCAGCCCCAGCGTAAGCTGTGTCAAGTCGTTTGAGCCGATGGAATACCCGTCAAAGATTTTCAGGAACTCGTCGGCGAGTATGACATTGGCGGGGATTTCGCACATGGCGTAGATTTCCAGGCCGTTGTCGCGTTGCCGCAGCCCGTGCAGGGCCATCTGCGCGATCACTTTCTTTCCTTCCTCGACGGTGCGGCAGAAGGGAATCATGACCTTCAGATTCGTGAGGCCCATGTTGTTGCGCACGCGCGCCAGCGCCGCGCATTCCAGCGCGAAGCCCGGCGCGTAGTGCGGATCGTAATAGCGGGATGCGCCGCGAAAGCCGATCATGGGGTTTTCTTCCTTGGGTTCGAATTCCGCGCCGCCCAGCAATCGCGCGTACTCGTTGGTCTTGAAGTCGCTCATTCGGACGATGACCGGCTTGGGGTAGAACGCCGCGGCAATCCTGGCCACGCCTTCGCTCAATCGCCGAATGAAAAATTCCTTCGGATCTTCTCCGGCGATCCGCTTCCGAATTTCATTCACCGCCTTTGCGTCCTTCAAATTCGGAAACTGCGCGAGCGCCATCGGGTGAATGCCGATGTGATTGATAACGATGAACTCCATGCGGGCCAGGCCCACGCCCTGGTTCGGAATTGCCGCCAGATGAAAGGCCTGGTCCGGATCGGCCAGGATCAGCATGATCTTGGTGTGCGTCACCGGGACTTTATTCGCTTCCACATGTTCGATTTCAAATGGCAAGAGGCCATCGTACACGTGCCCTTCGCTGCCTTCCGAGCAGCATACCGTCACCTCTCTCCCCGTCGTCAGAACCTGCGTAGCGTCGCCGGTTCCCACGATGCAGGGTATGCCGAACTCGCGGGAAACGATGGCGGCATGTGCCGTTCGTCCGCCTTGATCGGTAATAATCGCGGCCACGCGCCGCATTACCGGCTCCCAGTCTGGATCCGTGCTCTGGGCAACGAGCACTTCTCCTTGCTGCACTTCCTGCAATTTGCCCACATCCAGGACAACGTGAGCGCGTCCCGCGCCAATTTTTTCTCCCACCGCTTGTCCCACGATCACGGGAACGCCGGGCTTTGCCTTCAGGTGGTAGACCTCCGCCGTGGCCTGCGTACTTTTCGCCGAATGCACCGTTTCCGGGCGAGCCTGCACAACGAATAGCTCCCCGCTCAACGCCATCCTTCGCCCACTCGATATCCATTGGCTGCGGGTGCCCGGCGATTTCCGAATAGTGGTCTTCGATAATGCAAGCCCAGCGCGCCAGTTGCTGAACTTCCGAGTCCTTAAGGCAGTAACGCGCGCGGTCTTGCTCGGAAGTCGCTTCGCTGCGGGTCGAACGCGTGCCGGCAGCGTAAACCATCCTGATTTCCTTGGAGCCGAGTTGCCGCCCGACAATCGATTCGTACCCTTCATGCAGCGTGGGCTTGAACACAAGCCATTCGTCCGGCGTGACCACACCCTGAACCACAAGCTCTCCCAAACCGTAAGAACCGTTGATTGTGACCACGTCGCGAAAACCCGATTCCGTATCGAGCGTAAACATCACTCCGGAAGCGGCCAGGTCCGACCTCACCATGGGCATGACCCCGACCGAGAGCGCGACTTTGAGTTGCGAATAGCCTTGGCGCGCTCGATAGCTGATGGCGCGGTCCGTGAACAGCGAGGCAAAGCACTGGTGCACGGCGCGGAGAAGCCCCTCTTCACCCCGCACGTTCAAAAATGTCTCGGCGGCGCCCGCAAACGACGCTTCCGGCAAGTCCTCCGCGCTGGCCGAGGACCTCACCGCCAACTCGGCCTCGCGCCCCAGGCGTCCAACCAGCGCTCGATAGGCCTCGCGAATGGCGGACCGAAGATCTTCCGGCAAAGGCGTCTCCAGTATTCGCGCCCGCGCTTCCGAGCCTTTCGCTGCAAGCTGTTCCAGATTTTCGGGATCCAGTTTCGAGAAGAGCGCCTCGAGTTTTCCGCGCAAACCCTGCTCGGCGAGCAGCCGCCAGTAGCTGTCGGTGGTGATGGCGAATCCATCCAGGACGCCAACCCCCTTGGGTTTCAGCGCGATGAACATCTCCCCGAGAGACGCGTTCTTGCCGCCCACCCGCGCTACGTCCCCCATGCGAATCTCGGAAAAATTAACCGTAAAAGTTGTCTTCATCGCGTTCTCCATCCGTTCCCATCACGTAGATAACGCACCTGAATAATTGCGCTGTCATCACATTTATACTATGTGCGCCCCATCGTCTTTGTCTGTGATGTGAGGCACATACGCCAGGAGCCCTGCGGGATATAAAATCAATTGTTGCCGGAATGAGGTGCATGAATTCCTCGGATTGGAGTTGTTTTAGGGGGCAGAATTAGAATCATTCGGAAGATTGGCCCCGGGTCTTAATTTTGGAACGGAAAGGAAGATACCGTGAAAACGCGAAACATTGGGTGGATAACTATTTGCAGCCTGCTCGTCGGAATCGGATTCGTTCTCACATCCAGGTCATCCCCGCAGGGCCCTTCGGCCGAAACGGTCCCGGTGAAAACCGTCGTGTCCGTCGAAGCCAAATACGGCAAAGACGTTCCCGAAATCAAACGCGAGGATGTGCGGGCATTCCTGAATCGCAAACGCGTGCCCGTCACCGATTGGGTGCCGTTGCGCGGCGACCAGGCAGGACTTGAGATATACGTTCTGATCGACGAGTCGGTCAATCAAAATGTCGCCTCGCAATTCGACGATCTGCGCCGTTTCATGAACGCGCAGCCTCCCACGACCTTGCTAGGGGTCGGCTACATCCGAAATGGGACCGTCGAGATTGTCCAGAATTTAACGACGGATCACGCGCTGGCGGCCAAGGCCTTACGGATCCCGCTGGGCGCCGGAGCAGGGATGGCGAGTCCTTATCTGTCCCTGTCAGACCTGGCCAAGCGCTGGCCGGAAAGTCCGAATCGCCACGATATCTTGATGATTTCCAACGGTATCGATGTATTGCAACCCGGTCCTAGTGATTCCTACTTGCAGGAAGCCATTGACCGGACGCAGCGAGCCGGAATCCAGGTGTATGCCATCTATGTTTCGGGAATAGGTCACTACGCGCATAGCCTGTTTCAAATCACCTGGGGACAAAACAACCTTGCGCAGTTGGCGGAAGAAACCGGAGGCGAGTCTTACATCCAGGGCTTTCAAACACCGGTCGCCTTTGCCCCGTATCTGAACCAGTTTGCCGACCGCCTGAATCACCAATACAGACTCACGGTTCCCGCCATTCCCGGGAAGAAACCCGACTATCAGAGCATCCGGCTCGAAACCGAAGTGCCGAATGCCGAACTCATTACTGCCGAAAGGGTATACGTTCCCGCGGCGAAATAGTTTGCCGGATTCAGCGACGATTCGATTTTCGCTAAATGGCGGAAGCGGCAGGCACGTCCGATGGACTACAATCCAGAAGAGGACATTCGCCAAATGAAAATTCTACTTGCGATCGATGAATCCAAGAGTTCCCAGGCAGCCGTGCAAAGTGTGCTGGCAATGGCTGCCGGGCCCGGCACCGAAGTAAAAGTGCTGCATGTTCTGGAGCCGCCGTCGCTCCTGCTTGGCCGGGAAATGAGCGGCCCGGACCCGGAATTCGAAGCCGTTTGGAATGCGCTCCGCGATCAGGCCAAGTCTTTGGTCTCCAAGGCCACCGAGGCCTTGCGCAAACCCGGTTGGGATGTCACCCCGGCGCTGGAAGAGGGCGATCCGAAATCAAAAATTCTCGACTTGGCGAAGGAATGGCATGCCGACCTGATTGTGGTCGGGTCCCACGGGCGCAAGGGCCTGAATCGATTCCTGCTGGGCAGCGTCTCCGAGGCCGTGGCCCGCCACGCCCACTGTTCGGTGGAGATCGTCCGCACTTCGGCCTAATGGGAAATCGGGCAAAAGTGCGTTTGCGAGGAGCCCGCCATGGAACTGATGGATGTGATTAGGAACAGACGCGCGGTCCGTGATTACACGGACGCCGCAATCGACCGAGCAACGATGGAACGCCTTATCGGGGCTGCGATTCTGGCTCCGAGCGCGATGAACCAGCAGCCCTGGGCCTTCGGCGTCATGCTGGGCCGCGAACGGATCGACGGCTGCGCAAAGCGCGCAAAGGACTGGTTGCTTGCAAGTCTTTCGCAAACTTCCTACGACCCTTCGATCCGCCACATGCTCGAAGATCCGCAATTCACATTGTTTTATCACGCTCCTGCCCTTGCGGTCGTCTTAGCCAAGTCCCCGGGCACTCAAGCGGCGGAAGACTGTTGCCTTGCTGCGGAGAACCTGATGCTAGCGGCTCGCAGCGAGGGCTTGGGAAGTTGTTGGATCGGATTCGCGCGCCCCTGGCTGGATTTGCCGGCGACGAAAGCAGAGTTTAACTTGCCGGAGCAATATCACGTTGTCGCGCCTATCGTGTTGGGCCATCCCAAAGCGTGGCCGGAGTCACACGGACGCAACCCCGCGGAAATTCATTGGCTGCGATGAGCGGCAAAGTTTGATTGGGTGCGGAGCCGGTGACGCAAACGTGATCTAATTTTTGATGCAGTTTGCTTCTCCCGCCCAAGAAAAGCTTTGATGCCTTGAGCCGCTTTAAATGCTCAGGACCGGGATGTGCGATTCGCGAATGATTCCGTAGCCCGTGGCCCGCAGACGGCCATGGGAAGGCCGGCCGATCACCAGCACATCCGCGCTGATTCGCTTTGCCACCTCGTCCAGCAGCTTCGGCGCGTCGCCGCTTTCGACGACCACTTCAGCCTTTGTGCCAAGCTCCTGTTGCAGCTTGGCGATCCGTTGGGTTGCTGCGCTGACAATTTTCTCGTTCCACGCAGGACCAAAATCGAATCCGTTGGGGCCGTATATTTCCGATTGAGCAGTGATGTGGGCAAGCGTGAGGCGGGCGCCAAATTGGCCGGCCAGTTGCGCCGCCCAATCGGCGGTTTTCCGGCTGTGCTCGCCCAAATCGACGCCGCAGAGAACATTGCGAATGGCGAACTCACGCTTGGGTTCTTCCTCCAGATGGGCGCCGGTCCAGACCGGACATTCGCTATCGTGCAGCACTTTCGCCACGACCGAGCCCAGCAGAAAGCGCCGGAAAGTGCCATACCCGTGCGTTGGCATCACGATTAGGCTAGCTTTTTCGTCGCGAGCGGTTTGCACAATGGTCGTAGCCGGGTCGCCTTCGATCACCACCCGTTTGACCTTCAGGCCCGCCAGCTCCGGCTCCAAAAATTTGTCCAGATTTTTCTCCGCGCTTTGCAGAAGTTCCTTTAACAGGTCGTTAAAGTTCTTGGGAACATAGTTGCCTTCGAGCATCCCGGCCGCGTAGCTCAGCGGCGTCACCACGTGCAACATCACGATTTCGGATTGGAAGCGGCGCGCGAGAACCGCCGCCTGATGCACTACAATCTTCGAGGGGTCCTGGAAATCGATTGGAAGAAGTATCTTATCCATGCTCAGCATTGTGCACACTCCAAAGAACTTCCGTCGTATTCCCCGGGAAGTTCGCTCCGGATACGCTCCCAGCCGCGAGCCTATAAATCCGCGCGGTTCCCCATTGCTTGCCTTTCATGATTGTAACCGCGGAACTGACTTCAGTGGCAGTCACTCTGCATCGGGCTGCCGTCCAGCCACACTTTGGCGTCCATGGCCCGAGTTTCATGCCCTCAGATTACTGTAGCCAACTGTCCGATTCCGTGATCCATCTAACAATCGAGTGTGTTATCGATCACATCGCTCTCCCACCCTCATCGATAGCATACACGTGCAGCAGGAAGGGAAATGCTCGTGAAAGGGATTCTACGACTTGCCTATCGCTTGTTGGTGAACGATAAGTCCAAGTTCACCGCATTGCTGCTGGGGATCACCTTTGCCGTTTTTCTCATCATGTTCATTACCTCCATGTTCAGCGGGGTTTTGAACCATGCCTCCGCATCGGTAATCAATATCGGAGCATCCATATGGGTCATGGACCCTGCCGTCAAAGCCGTGTTCAACTCCGTCGGAATGCCGGATTACGTTTTGGATGCGGTTCGAAGCATGAAAGGCGTGAAATACGCCGTCCCTCTGTATTCCGGAGGAGCTCTGGTCAAACTTCCGGACGGAACTTTTCAGGGCGTTACCGTCGTGGGTTTGGACGACACCAGCCTGTTTGGAAGGCCCCGGCTCCTTGAGGGAAAGATCGAAGATATTTACACCGAGAGTGGATTCATCGTGGTGCGGGACGCGGAGTTTCCCAAGCTCGAAAATCCACACATTGGCTCGGAATTCGAGTTGAACGATCATCGCGGCGTTATCGTGGGGATCGCCAAGGTGACGGCTTCCGGCCTGTTTGGCACCCCCACCCTGTACACGACCTACGAGCGAGCCATCCAATACATTCCCAATCCCCGATACACGATCTCCTATGTGCTCGTCGAGCCCAAGAGCGACAGCGACGTTCCACAGATCAAAAAAGAAGTCGAGGCGCTCGGCTACGTGGCCCGAACCAAGCAAGAGTTCATGAAAAGGACCGCGGACTTCTTCATCTATGAGACCGGCGGCGGCACCAACATCCTGATTATGACCGCGATCAGTTTCATCGTCGGCTTGTCGATTTCAGGCCAGACGTTCTACACGTTTGTCCTTGAAAACCTGGACCGCTTCGGAGCGCTAAAGGCCATTGGGACAAAAAGCCGCGACCTGGTGGCGATGATCATGTTCCAGGCCACATTCACGGCCTTCACCGGCTACGGCCTGGGGGTCGGCCTGTGCGCGCTCTTAATCTTGCTCGCAAAACTCAGGCTGCCCAGCTACGCCGCCAAGATGACTTTTGGCGATCTCGCGATTGGCTTTGGGATGGTGGTCATGATTGCAGCGGTCTCCAGTTATGTGGCGATCCGCCGAGTTCTGAGGATTGAACCATTCGATATTTTCCGAGGTTGAGATGCCCAATATTGCGATTCAAGCCAGCGGGCTGGAAAAATGGTTTGGGGAAGGTGAGGCTAGGACTGTAGCGCTCCGTGACGTCAACCTGGAGGCTCAATTCGGCGAGATGGTTTATATCGTGGGTCCTTCGGGCAGCGGGAAAACGACTTTGCTCAGCGTTATTTCCGGAATTCTCAGGCCGAATGCCGGGAAGGTTTTAGTGGAAGGATCCGACATTTGGACGCTGAATCCCGACCAGCTTGCCGACTTCCGGTTGGGGAAAATCGGTTTCGTGTTTCAGGACTATCACCTTTTTCCCCGCTTGACCACGGCGGAGAATGTGGCGATTCCGCTGATCCTCAAGAGAAAGAATTGGGAGGAATCCATCCACGAAGCGGAGAAGTACCTCGATATCGTTGGACTGAAGAGCCGCGCCAATTTGCCTCCGGTGAAGTTAAGCGGAGGTGAGCAGCAGCGCGTGGCCATTGCCCGGGCCATCGCCGCCCAGCCGGATATCTTGATTATGGATGAGCCGACGGCTTCGCTGGACGGAGACACCGGCCAGTCGATCGTGAGCTTCGTGCACAAGAACATTCTCAACAAGGATCGCTGCATCCTTGTCGTGACGCACGATTCCCGGATTTACGAATTTGCGACGCGGATCCTGAATATGGAAGACGGCCGCCTCAATGGGTCACAAGGGAGGCCCGCATGAAAAACAAAATCATTATGATCATCTCCGTCATCGGAATCCTGGGAGGGATTGTGACCGCAATCTTCTCAGGCATAGAGACGCCGGCGCTGCCCCCAGCCTTCAATCCAGCGGCGAGCCCATATACGAATGCCATCTACTCCGAAGGCATCGTCGAGAGCGCCCAGAGCAGCGGAGAAAATATCAACCTTTATCCGGAAGTGGCGGGCACGGTCAAGGAAATCCTCGTCACCGAAGGCCAGCAAGTCAAAGCGGGCCAGCCACTGCTTCGGCTTGACGAATCGATCCAAAGAGCCACGGCCGAGCAATTGGGTGCACAGGCGCAAGCGGCGAAAGCTCTCTTGGAAGAGCTGAAAGCGGAGCCGAGAAAAGAAACGCTCGATGTCAATGCCGCGCAAGTGGTTTCCGCCGAGGCCACGTTGAAAACCGCCCAGGATACTCTGCAGAAGGACCAAGTGGCCTACCAGATGGATCCGCGATCCCTTAGCAAGGATGCATTGGACAGCGCGATCAACGCCGCTTCGGTCGCCAAAGCGAATCTTGAAGTTGCCCAGAAGCAGTACGAGTTGACGAAAGCAGGAGCTTGGATTTACGACATTCGAAATCAGGAGAGCCAACAGAACGCTTTGGAAAAGGCTTATGCCGCCTCCAGCGCGCTGCTCGGAAAGTATACCTTGCGGGCCCCGCGGGATGGCATCGTTCTCACTATCAACACAATCGTCGGCAACTTTGCATCCCCCCAGGGTTCCTACGACGCATACACGCAGGGCCAGGATCCCGTCATTACGATGGGAAGCTCCCCGACCTCCCTTCACGTGCGCTGCTACATCGATGAAATTCTGGTGCCCCGGCTTCCCGCAGGCTCCAAAATGAAAGCGCAAATGACCATCCGCGGATCCGACGTCAAGATTCCGCTGGAGTTCGTCCGCGTGCAGCCGTTTGTTTCTCCAAAAATCCAGCTTTCCGATCAACGCCAAGAGCGCGTGGATGTCCGCGTACTTCCCGTGATTTTTAAGGTGGATAAACCCGCGAACGTAAATCTTTATCCAGGTGAGTTGGTTGATGTGTACATCGGCGAATAAAATGAGCAAGGCCCGCGACGTGGTTTCCGCCATGGGCTGCAAGACTGCTCGGACCATGGTCCCGGCCGCGCTCGGTACGATTTTCCTGTTCCTGATGGGTTGCAGCGTTGGTCCCAAGTATGTTCGTCCTGCCGTTCAAAGTCCTCCGTCCTATAAGGAGCTTCCGCAGCCTGGCGCGAATGGATCGGATGCTTTTCGCACGGCCCAGCCGAAAGACGCCGCAACCCGCGGCAAGTGGTGGGAAATATTCAACGATGCGCAACTCAACGCCCTGGAAGAAAAAGCCGGTGCTTCCAACCAGGAAATCGCGGCGGCCGCGGATAACTTCCTCGCGGCGCGCGCCCTGGTTCGCGAAGCTCGCTCGCAATATTTTCCAGCCGTGAGCGTCAATCCGAGCATTTCAAATTCACGGCCCTCGCCGGGACAATTCGGCGGCCTGCAGGCGGGAAGCTCCTCGGGGTCCGGATTGACCGTCAAATCGTTCACCGATTATTCGCTGCCCTTCGACGCTTCCTGGGAACCCGATTTCTGGGGACGCGTTCGGAACACGGTGCGGGCCAATATTTATGCAGCGCAAGCAAGCGCCGCCGACCTGGAAAATATTCGCCTGACCGTGCAAGCGGAACTTGCCGTCGATTACTACCAGCTTCGCGCGCAGGACTTGCTGAAAAATGTATTGGATTCCACCGTCAGCGACTACCAGGAAACTTTAGATCTCACCAGGAGCCAGTACCAGGCCGGCCTCAGCGACGAGGAAGCGGTGGCGCAAGCCGAGGCGCAGCTAAAATCCGCGCAAGCTCAGGATACCTACCTGGGAATTCTGCGCGCCCAATACGAACACGCCATCGCCGTTCTCACCGGCCAGATCGCCTCCACATTTTCACTGCCTGCGAACGCTTTGGCCGCAAGCCCTCCTGCAATCCCTGTCGGCATTCCGTCCGAGCTTCTGGAGAGGCGGCCGGACATCGCAGGCGCGGAGCGTTCGGTCGCCCAGGCGAACGCTTCAATAGGCGTGGCCAAGGCCGCCTATTTCCCGGCGATCCTGCTCAGCGCCACCGGCGGTTTTGGAACTTCGTCGGTCGCGAACTGGCTCACCTGGCCGAGCCGTTTTTGGTCCGTGGGCCCGAGCGTTGCCGAAACGATTTTTGATGCCGGCTTGCGCAAGGCGACCGTCCAGCAATACCGCGCGACCTACGACCAGACCGTGGCGAATTACCGGCAAACCGTGCTCACCGCGTTTCAAGAGGTGGAGGACAATCTCGCTTCGCTCCGAATTTTGTCACAGGATATCGAACAGCAAAACGCGGCTATAGAAGCGGCCACGAGAAACCTTCAGCTAGCGACTGTCCGGTACAAGTCGGGACTCGATCCTTACCTGAATGTGATTGCCGCGCAAACCCTGCTGCTGAGCGACCAGCAAACCAATGTATCGTTTCGCATGCAGCAAATGGTTGCGGCGGTGGGGCTCATCAAAGCGCTGGGAGGCGGCTGGAATGCCTCGGAAATCCCCTCTCCGAAGGAAGTGACCAAAAATCCCGCGACCGGCGCGGCCGTGCAATGAGTCGCCGAAGGCGGACCCGATCCTTTCGGTGCGCTTGATCCTTGAGATGCGAAAGAAGCCGGATTTACGCCGTGGCTTTCGCCGCCGAGTTGAGGAATTTTTCGATCCGGTCCAGAACTTGCATGGCCGTCAAGCATTGCGCGACGCTGGCGTTGGGTTCGCGTTTTTCCCGAATCGCGGCAATGAATTCGCGATCCTGAAGCTCGATGCCGTTCATCGATACGTCCACCTTCGACAGGTCGATTTTGTTTCCTTCTCCATCTTCCAGGTCATCGTAGCGGGCGACGTACGTCCCGTTGTCGCAGATATAGCGGAAAAACGTGCCCAGCGGGCCCTTGTTATTGAAGGACAGCGACAGCGTCAAAATTTTCCCCGACGGCGTCTTCAGCACGATCCCCATGTCCATGGCGATCTTCAACTCCGGATGCATCGGGCCTTGCACGGCGTAGCACTCGGAAGCGAGTTCGCCCGTTTGATACTGAAACAGATCCACCGTGTGGCAGGCGTGGTGCCACAGCAGGTGATCGGTCCAACTTCTGGGTTTTCCGGCGGCGTTCATATTCGTGCGCCGGAAGAAATAAGTCTGCACGTTCATTTGCTGGATTTTGAGTTCGCCGGCCTTGATCTTCTTGTGAACGTACTGGTGGCTGGGATTGAAGCGGCGCGTGTGCCCGCCCATGCAAATGACCCCGGTCTCTTTCTGCACCTTGACCAGGCGCTCGGAGTCCGCCAGCGTATCGGCAATGGGAATCTCGATCTCCACGTGCTTTCCGGCGCGCATGCATTGCACTCCCTGATCCGCATGCATTCCGGTGGGCGTCGCCAGGATCATCGCTTCCAGGCCGGGCTGCTTCAGGCTTTCGGCGAGATCGCCGGTCCAGTGGGGAATCTTGAATTTCTGCGCCACTTCCTTGGTGGCGGCCTGGTTTCCGCCCGTCAAGGTGATCACTTCGATGCCCGGTATTTTCGCCAAACCCTCCAAATGTTTTTGGCCGAAAGCGCCTTGACCCGCGACTCCAATTTTCATGGGTTTTTCCCCATCAAATGGAATTTTCGATTCCCTACGGTATCTCAATCCGGAGTTCCCGCTGCGGGGAGGGGAATGCGTGGGACTAGCTCGAAAAGTCCGCTTCCCTCAGCGGGTTCACGACCCGAACGGACCCATAACTCTGACCATCGGCCAAATCCTCGGAATAGAGAATTGCCGCTCCGGAACTTCCCGCCGCTTGAACGATCAGCGCATCCCAGAACGAGATTTTATGGCGTGACTCGATCGCCAGGGCTTCCAACACGGACTCTGCCGTGTTCACGACGATGTCCCACGCCATGTAGTCTTCGATCAAATGTTGTGTTTCTTCAATCGACAGGGGACGCGCTGCTTTGCGCCGCAGGCTGACGCAAAGTTCCTGAAGCACCTGCGTGCTGATTACCGCGCCGTCCGATTTCCAGAGGCTCTCGATCAGCGCGCGGGCGCGCTCGTGCTTCACGCCCGCCGCGCGATCGTGCGCATACACCAGGATGTTGGTATCGACGAAGACTTTATCGCTCATGAAGTTCGTCTCGCGAGGCAGGGGGCGTCCAGCCCAGATCAGGGCTTTTGGCGAGCCGCGCCAGGGCACGCCTTCGGGCGCGATCGTATCGTTTGCGGTCCCGCACGATTTCCTGAAGCTTTTCGGAAAGTAAGCCGCTGATCGAGCGTCCTTGCTCGGCGGCCATGACGCGCGCTTCCCGCAAGATTTTGGAGTCAAGTTTCAGGGTGATATTTGTTTTCATGGCTGAGCACGTAAATATGTGCTGCGCTATTATGCGTGCCATGGATCCCTGATGTCAACTCGCCTAGAGCGACCCTGGCGCACAGATGTCTACAGGAGAATTGTCGCCTTACAGCCCGCAATCCATTCATTCCTTTGCACTTTATACCGCATTGACAATCAATTGCCCGCGCCGCACTACCGCCTTGTTGAAAAGCATCTGCCGCCCGGTGCGTTTCGCGCCGTCGCTGTCCTCGAAGTCGAATTTGCCCTCGCGCACCTCAAAAATGCTGATGTCGGCTTCGCTGCCGGGACGCAGGGAACCGATCGCCGCGCCGTAATCGAACACGCGCGAGGCGTTTGCGGTGACCATGCCGATAGCCTTTTCAAGCGGCACGCCCAGCGCCATGAACTTGGACACCATCGTGGGCAAATCGAACACGCGCTTTTCCACTGTAACCGTGGTGAGGTCCGTGCTGATCGTGTCGGGCGGGAAATCCTGTTGCAAGCATTTTTCCGCGACGTCGAAGCTAAAATGCGTTTGCCCCTGCGCGGGATCGAAAATCACGCCGCGCTCTCGCGCTTGCTTCGCTTCCGGAATGATCTTCCCGTTGGCATCCAGAATGCCGTGCGTGTGGTTGTTGTAGCAGTGCGTGAAAATGTCGCCCTTGCGAAGGAGTTTCAAAATGTCGGGCAGCGGAGAATAAGGATCATCGATGTGAACCATGACCGGCAAGCCGGCGATTTTCCCGGCCTCAATCGCCCGCCTCAGACCCTCCATATCGTTCAATCCCGTGATGGCCTTGCTCAACTGGATTTTGATGCCCACGGTGGCGGGCCTGTTGTCGATGGCCATCTTCGCGGTCAATTGTGGATCGACCCAGGACAGGTTTGCCATGCCGCCATCGGTCATCATGGTTCCGATCGCATTGATATGCACCAGCGCGGCGATGCGCGTCGCCGAAGTGTTGATGATGTACTTTCGAAAATTGGGAAACGCCACGTACCCGGCGGAACCCGCATCCACCATGGTGGTGACGCCGCGGCCCAAGCAGTAGTGGTCCGCGTTCATGCCGATTCCCACGCCATCATAACAATGCGCATGAAGATCGATGAACCCGGGAGTGACGATCTTATCCTTGGCCGAGACGATTTTGGCGGCGCGGTCCCGGGCAATGCTCCTGGAGACTTCCAGGATCTTTCCTTCGTGGACGGCCACGTCCATGGCGCCATTCAGATTTTGGCCCGGATCAATGACCGTGCCGCCTTCGATCAGCAAGTCGAACTTGCCGCCCGAATTTAGCTGCGGCGCAAGAGCCGCTTCCGCGGTGCGCAGAGCGGCGCCCGGCGCCAGCAGCGCGGCTCCTCCGGTCAGAACGTACTTCGAAAAATCTCGTCGGTTCATCGTCCCGTTACCATCCTCGCTCGAAATGTAAGATTGCTGCTGCGCGTCCGCCGGCTGCGTTGCCGGCCCGAGTGTAATCCACAGGCACTCGCGGATCAAACCAAACGCATCCGGAGAAAGTGCCCTCCGATTTCAAAATTGCGCGTGCGTGCGGCACCCTCCTCTCGAAATCGCGCATTACGAACAGCTCCCAATCAGGATTTTTCAGGCGTATTCCGTATTCTTTAACCACGCCGGTTCGCGCTATAATGCCCAGGCGGGCGTGGCCGTAACTCTGAAGTTCTCCCACCCTGCGAACCGAGCGGGCGTTTCGCATTACCCTCCCTACCGAGATGTAGGATGTGACACGGTATCTGATTTTGTGACGCTATATGTACGCGCGGCCGTTCAAGGACTTTTTCACCGATGCCCATAAAAAAACTTCTCGCTCTGAATCGCGGCGAAATCGCCATTCGCATCCTCCGCGCCGCCAATGAACTGAAGATTCGCACGGTCGCCGTGTTTTCGGACGAAGACCGCCTCAGCCTGCACCGGTTCAAGGCCGACGAAGCTTATTTGATCGGCGAGGGCAAGGGGCCCGTGCAAGCGTATCTCGACGTCGATGGCATCGTGGCGCTGGCGAAGGAGCGGGGCGTCGACGCGATCCATCCCGGCTACGGTTTTCTCTCCGAAAATCCGGCGCTGCCTCGCGCGTGCGAGGCCATGGGCATTACGTTCATCGGGCCCAGCGCGGATTTGCTCGATCTGCTGGGCGATAAGACGGCGGCGCGGCGTCTGGCCCAGAAAGCGGGGCTCCCCGTAATTCCAGGGACCGAGCAACCGGTCACGCAAAAAGACGATGCCCAGCGCATCGCGGACAAAATCGGATATCCGCTGATGGTGAAGGCGGCGTTCGGCGGCGGCGGGCGCGGCATGCGCGTGGTGCCGAACGCGCAAGCGCTGCAATCGGGCCTGCAGGAAGCGCGCGCCGAGGCTGGAGCGTCGTTCGGAAATGACGCCGTGTTTCTCGAGCGCTACATCCGCCGGGCGCGGCACATCGAAGTGCAGATCCTGGCTGACCGGCACGGCAACGTTCTGCACCTGCACGAACGCGACTGCTCGGTGCAGCGAAGAAATCAGAAAGTGGTGGAAGTCGCGCCGGCGGTGAATCTCGATCCGAAAATTCGCGCCGGACTCTGCGACGCCGCCGTGGCCCTGGCGCGCGAGTCGAAATACTACAGCGCGGCCACCGTCGAATTCCTGGTCGATGCGGATTCCGGCGAATGGTATTTCATCGAAGTGAATCCGCGCGTGCAGGTCGAGCACACGGTCACGGAAATGGTCACCGGCATCGACATCGTGCAGTCGCAGATTCAGATCGCGCAGGGTTTCGATCTGCACGGCCCGGAAATGAATTTGCCGCGCCAGGATGAGATTACGCTGCACGGGTACGCGCTGCAGTGCCGTGTCACGACGGAAGATCCCGCGAACAATTTTTTGCCGGACTACGGAAAAATTCAAACCTACCGGTCGCCGGCGGGATTCGGCATCCGCCTGGACGGAGCTTCCGCTTATGGCGGAGCGGTCATCACGCCGTATTACGATTCGCTGCTGGTGAAAGTCACGGCCTGGGGGCGCGAATTTCCGCAGGCCTGCCGCCGCATGGACCGCTGCCTGCGCGAATTCCGCATCCGCGGAGTGAAGACCAACATTCCGTTTCTCGTGAACGTCGTGAATCACGAACGCTTTCAAGCCGGCGGCGTGACCACTTCCTTCCTCGCGGAGACGCCCGAGCTTTTCCAGTTCGCTCCGCTGAAAGACCGCGCCACCCGCCTGTTGAACTACCTCGGCGAAGTGACCGTGAACGGAAATCCAGAAGTTGCCGGAAAGCCCAGGCCGCAGTCGATCCGCCCCGCTCCGGTTCCGGATCACATTCCGGGCCAGCCGCCCGACGGCACGCGGCAACTGCTGGAACAACTGGGCCCCGAAAAATTCGCGGAATGGACGCGATCGCAAAAGCGTCTACTGGTCACGGACACGACGTTCCGCGACGCGCACCAATCGCTCATGGCCACGCGCGTCCGGACCTACGACATGGCCGTGATCTCGAACTACGTCGCGCACAAACTTTCCAACCTCTACAGCCTGGAAATGTGGGGCGGCGCGACGTTCGACGTGGCCCTGCGTTTTCTGCTGGAAGATCCCTGGACGCGCCTCCGCGTGCTGCGCGAAGCGATTCCGAATATCTGCTTTCAGATGCTGTTCCGGGCGTCCAACGGCGTCGGTTATTCGGCCTATCCGGACAATGCGGTCGAGGCGTTCATCCTGGAGTCGGCGGCGCAAGGCATCGACATCTTCCGCGTGTTCGATTCCCTGAATTGGCTGCCGAATATGAAGCATTCGATGGAAGTCATCCGGAAAACAAGCAAGGTTTGCGAGGCTTCCATCTGTTATACGGGCGATTTGCTCGATCCCAAGCGCGAAAAATATCCGCTGCAATACTACATTCGCCTGGGAAAAGAACTTGAAAAAATGGGCGCGCACATCCTGTGCATCAAGGATATGGCGGGCGTGTGCAGGCCCTATGCAGCGCAGCGGCTGTTCACGGCTTTGAGCGAAGAAGTCGGGCTGCCGCTCCATTTCCACACGCACGACACCAGCGGCCTCAACGCCGCTTCGATCTTGAAGGCTGCCGAGGCCGGCGTGCACGCCGCCGATGGCGCCATCGCTTCGATGAGCGGCACCACCAGCCAGCCGAACTTGAACTCCGTGGTGGCGGCGCTGCAGCACACCGAGAGGGATACCGGACTCGACCTCGACGCGCTGAACACCTGCGCCGATTATTGGGAAACCGTGCGCACGTGGTATCGCCCGTTTGACAATGCGCCTCCGGCCGGCACCGCGGAAGTTTACATTCACGAAATGCCCGGCGGGCAATACACCAATCTGCGCGAGCAAGCCGAGTCCATGGGATTGGGACCTCGCTGGCAGGAACTTGCGCACACGTACGCGGAAGTGAACTTCGCGTTCGGGGACATCGTCAAAGTTACGCCTTCGAGCAAAGTCGTCGGCGATATGGCGATTTTCCTGGTCAGCCACGACATGACAGTGAAAGATCTGGAGCGCCTGGGGCCGGACCACAATCTGACGCTGCCGAATTCCGTGGTGGAAATGTTTTCGGGAGCGCTCGGTGAGCCCGAGGGCGGCTGGCCGCCGAAAATACAATCCGTGATTTTGCGCGGAGCCAAGCCGCAAACCGGCAGGCCGGGAGAGCATCTTGCGCCCGTCGATTTTCCGGCGACCAGGTCGGCCGCGGAAAAGAAGCTGGGACAAAAGATTTCTGACACCGACCTGATGAGCTACTTGATGTACCCGGAAGTGTTCCTGAAGTTCGCAAAGGCGCGATCGGCATACGGCGATATGGAAGTCCTGCCCACGCCGCAATTTTTTTACGGCTTGGACCGCGGCCAGGAAATCGCCGTCGAGCTAGAGCCGGGAAAAACGCTGGTCGTAAAATTGCTCACGGTAAGCGACCCGCATCCGGAAGGCACGCGCACCATCTTTTTCGAGTTGAATGGACAGCCGCGCGAAGCCGAGGTCCGGGATAATTCGTTGCTCGCCACGGTTCAGGCGCGGCCCAAAGCCGATCCTTCCGAACCCGGACAAGTGGGCTCGCCCATTCCCGGCGCCATTTCCAGCATTGTCGTGGAATTGGGCGAGCGCGTGAAAAAGGGCGATCGGCTCCTGGTCCTGGAAGCGATGAAGATGCAATCGACCGTCTATGCCCCGATCGACGGAAAAGTTACCAAGAAACTTGCCGGCGTCGGCGACAAAGTCGAAGCGAAAGATCTGTTGCTCGTGATTGAGTAGAGCTGGGTTCATAAACTAAATCCTGAAGGCCTGGCGTAATCAATCCTTCACGGGCCAACCTGCGTTTCTCGCAACAATTTTTGCGATTGATTCGCATTCGTTTCGTGAAGCCTGTCCCGCGATTCCCGTATAATTCGTCCGAGCACCATGCGCCAAAAAAAAGAGAAACAAATCCCCATTCGCATCCGAAGGCTGCGCCGCTCGGAATTGCCCGTCGATACGCTGGAGCTGGCCCAATACCTCATCGGTAAAACGCTGGTCCACGACGTCCCTCAGGGGCGCCTCGCCGGGCGCATTATCGAGACCGAAGCCTATCCGGTGGGCGACACGGCGGGACACGCGTTTGGCGGGGAAACGCCCAGCAGGCGTTCCCTGTTTCTTCCTCATGGGCACGCCTATGTGTATTTCACGTATGGTTCCTGCTTCATGATGAATGTTTCCAGCGAGACGCGCGGCGCGGGCGCGGGAGTCTTGATCCGGGCGCTCGAACCAATCGAAGGCATCCCATTCATGCAACGGAGACGCCGCACGCGCCGCTTGCTCGATTTGGCTCGCGGCCCGGGACGCTTGGCCCAGGCGATGGATATCGACAAACGGCTCGACGGCGTGAATCTGTGCGCCAGCCGAAAATTATGGCTGGGCGATTCCGTTCACGGCGCCGGCCCAATTGGCGAAAGCATACGAATCGGCATCAACAGGGAAGTGAACCGGCTGTACCGGTTCTACGAACGCGGGAATCCATTCGTCAGCGGCCTCAAACGCATGAGGGAATAGACCGGCACGCGCACGGTGAGGAAAGATGCCGCGACTTGACGGCTGTGATACAAATCAGATGGGTTGGAGAACATAAGAATAAGTACATCGTGGCTGAACTTCATGGAAAATCTGCCGCGAACGAGGAGGGTGGGATGACCGCGAACGCTTGCGCGCACGTTAAGGAAATTCGCAAGGTGCATCCGAGCGGAAGCGGATGCAAGGAATGCCTGGAAATGGGCGACTCCTGGGTCCATCTCCGAATGTGCCTGACCTGCGGCCACGTGGGTTGCTGCGATTCCTCCAAGAATAAGCACGCCACCAAGCATTTTCATCAGACTCATCATCCCATCGTGCAATCGATCGAGCCGGGCGAGGATTGGCGCTGGTGTTATGTGGACCAGATGATGCTGGATTAACTTCAATCGCAATTTGAATTTCTGAGACGATTGCCGCCGGGAAGAGAGGAACCTGAACATGTCCGTGACCCAAGCAGTTCCAGACTCCTCGCAAGCCTGGCCCTTACTTCCTCTTTCCGCCTGGGCCGACACCTGCGAAACCTTGCACATGTGGACCCAAATTGTCGGCAAGGTTCGCCTGGCGCTCTCTCCTCACGTGAATCACTGGTGGCAGGTTCCCTTGTACGTGAGCGCCCGGGGACTCACGACTTCTCCCATACCGTATGGCAATGTCATTTTCGAAATCGAGTTCGACTTCATCGATCACCACCTGAACGTCTTCACAAATCGGGGAGAAAATGAGTCCATGCGCCTCTGCCCGCGCACGGTCGCGGATTTCTACGCGGATTTCATGGCCTTGCTGCGTTCCCTTGAAATCGCCGTGAAAATCTGGCCTATGCCCGTGGAGGTGCCCAACCCGATTCGCTTCGACCAGGACACCGTGCACGCTTCCTACGATCCTCAATTTGCAAATGCCTTTTGGCGGGTTCTGGTGACCTCCGATCGTATTTTTAAGGAGTTTCGATCGCGCTTCATTGGAAAAGTGAGCCCGGTGCATTTCTTTTGGGGCAGCTTCGATCTGGCGGTGACGCGATTTTCCGGGCGTCCCGCGCCGGAACGCGCCGGAGCCGACAAAGTCACGCGTGAAGCGTATTCGCATGAAGTCAGCAGCGTGGGCTTTTGGCCTGGCGGCGGGGAAATCAAGGGTGCGGCTTTCTACTCATATGCGGCCCCGCAACCCTCCGGATTTGCCGAGCGCCCCGTCTGCCCGGCAAAGGCTTTTTACCATACGCAGATGGGCGAATTTTTATTGATGTACGACGACGTGCGGACATCTGATTCTCCCAAGGACTCCTTACTCGAATTCTGCCAGAGCACCTACGAGGCGGCCGCGGATTTAGCAAATTGGGACCGCCGTGCCCTGGAGAGGTGAACAACGCCGCAAAAGACTTTGCGCAGCGCTCAAACGCCCCGCCGGATTTGCTCCTTGTCTGGATAGGGGCATCTCGCGGCTTGGCAAAGCCCTTCCCCAATTTTTTACTGTATGCTTGATAAGCAAATTAAGGCGCGGGCATAAGTAGGACAGGCTTCAGCCTGTCGGCTTTGGTAGCCGGCAAAATTGATGGTGCTTGAGCCAAACCTCCGCAGGCTGAAGCCTACTCCGCGAAAACGCTTTGCGGGAGCTTTGCATCGTATGCCTCGATGGAACCAGTTCGTCGGACTGCTCGGACTGATGTGCCTCTGCGCTCTTCCGGCCGCCGCGCAACAGGACCGCGGAGAATTGCAAATCGAGGTGCACGATCCTCAGGGTGCCGTTCTAAGCGCGTCCGGCGAACTGGTCAGCGAGGGAAATCAATTTCATTTGAATTTTCAGATCGGCGATGACGGTCGTTACATCGCTCAAGACCTTGCCTTCGGCGTGTACCGGATCAGCCTGAACCACGCAGGATTTTCTCCCGCCACGCAATTGGTCGAAATTCGGTCCACTGTGCCGCGGCATTTGACGGTGACGCTCGGCTTGAAAGCTGTCGAAACGCAGATGGAAATCAGCGACGCCGGGACGCTGGTTGATCCGTCCCGCACCAGCGCGGTTTACACCATCGGATCGCAGACGATCAGCGAAGAGATGCCGTCCCAGCCTGGGCGCGGCGTCTTGAATGTGGTCGATGCCCAGCCCGGATGGCTCTACGAAGCCAATGGCGTCCTGCATCCGCGAGGGTCAGAATATGACGTCCAATTCGTGGTCGACGGCATGCCGTTGACCGAAAATCGCTCGCCGGCCTTTGCGCCTCCATTCGATTCGAGCGATGTGGAATCCATGCGCGTCATGACCGCGGGCTTCCCGGCCGAATATGGAAGGAAACTCGGCGGCGTGGTCGAGGTGACCTCTCCCAAGAATAATCCCGACGGCTTGCACGGCGAGTTCGACGCGGACGGAGGCAGCTTCTCGACGGGCTCAGCGGACGCGGCCGTGTTTTATTCCCACGCGGGAAATCGATTTTCGATCAGCGGCGACGGGTTTCACACGGATCGCTACCTGGACCCTCCGGTCCTCGGAAATTATACGAATCTCGGCAATGCGGGCGGATTTTCGGCGTCCTACGAACACGATTTTGCGAATGGCGACCGGCTGTTCTCCACCTTCAATCAGCATGCCCTCCGCTACCTGGTGCCAAATGAACTCGTGCAGCAGCAGGCCGGGCAGCGGCAGGACGCGGCGCAGAAGGAAACCTCCGGCCAGGTCCATTACACGCACGTTATTTCGCCGGACGTGGTGTTCGACGTGGCCGGAAGCGTGCGCGACGCGGCGGCGCTGCTTTCCTCGAATGCCGAGTCGACGCCGATGATTGTGTCGCAAGATCGCGGCTACCGCGAAGGGTACCTGCGCGCGGATCTCGCGGGACGCCGTGGGCGCCACGAGTGGAAAATCGGCGGGGACGGAATTTTCAATCCCGTGCACGAAGCTCTGCAGTATCAGATCACCGATCCCACGCAATTCGATCCCGGCACGGTCTTTGGCTCCTCCGCTGTTTTTCGACCGCCGACTGGGATGTCGAATCTTCCGCTTATGCCGAGGATCAGATCCGCCTGGGAAAATGGAACGTCAGCGCCGGGTTGCGGTTTGACCAGTATAAATTTGCCGTAAGCGAATCGGCGTGGAGCCCGCGGATCGGCGTTTCGCGGTATATCTCTTCGCTCCACCTGCTCCTTCATGGTTCCTATGACCGCGTCTTTCAAACTCCCGCCCTGGAGAATTTGTTGCTGGCCAGTTCGCCGAAGGCGGAGGCGTTCAGCGGCATCGTGCTGCAGCTTCCCGTGCAGCCGGCCCGCGCGAATTATTTCGAGGCGGGTTTCACGGAATCTTTCGCCGGCAAGCTGCGCATCGATGGAAATGTGTTTCGCCGCGATTTTCAAAATTTCTCCGATGATAACGCGCTGCTCGATACCGGCGTGAGTTTTCCTATCGCTTTCGCGACGGCGGAAATTTTCGGCGAGGAAATTCAGATCGCCGTGCCGCGCTGGGGGCGCTTTTCGGGTTTCTCAGCTATCGCGAACCAGGTCGGGACCGGGCAGGGCCCCATCACGGGCGGATTGTTTCTCGGCTCTCAGATCGCGGACATCTCGGACACCAGCAAGTTTCCCATTTCTCAGGACCAGCGCAACACCGCCCGCGCCCGTGTGCGTTTTCAGGCGGCCGAGCGCCTGTGGTTTGCCGCCGCCGCCGAGTTCGGCAGCGGATTGCCCGTGAGCCTGGATACTCCCATCGATTACAACGATGCGCTGGCGCAATACGGCGCCGCGATTTTGAATCAGGTGAATTTCGCCGCCGGGCGCGTGCGGCCCAATTTCTCGCTCGATGCCTCGGCCGGCGCAACGCTCTACCACAAGGAAACGAAGGACGTTTCGTTCCAGTTGGAAGTCAATAATCTCACCGACCGTTTAAATGTCATTAATTTTGCCAGCCTGTTTTCCGGCACCGCGATTGCCGCCCCGCGCAGCGTAAGCGCCCGCCTGAAGCTGGCGTTCTGATCCGGCTTTCGCGGAATCGCGCAACGCCATTGCATGCGATTTGACAGCCCCTTCGCCCGGGCATTAGGATTTGAATAACCCCATGATCACCCAAGGATTTACCCGCGCAAATCGAACTCCCTGTGATGCCCGCACAACGATTTTCCGTCTGGCGAAAAGCTCTACTCATTTCCGCTTTCGCGCTTCTTGCCGCAGGCATCGGGCTTGCCGCGGATTCCGCCGATCCGGTGCGCTACCTGGACGACATCAAGACGCTCACGCTCCCTCGATGGAAGGCCGCGGCGCGGGCACCAAAGGCATCGTCCGCGCCGCGGACATGATCGAGCAGCGATACCGCTCGCTCGGGCTGCAGCCGGCGGGTACGAAGTCCTACTTCCAGCCCTTCACCGTGATTACCGGAGCAAAGTTAAAAGGGACCAATCGGCTGGAAGTGAAAGACGGCGCTTCCAAAGAGGATCTGAAGCTGAATCAGGAGTATGTTCCTTTCAGTTTTTCGTCCTCCGGAGAAATCGCGGGTCCCGTCGTGTTCGCCGGATACGGCGCCACCGCGCCCGAATTTGGCTACGATGACTACGCGCATCTCGACGTGAAGGACAAGATCGTCCTGATCCTGCGCTACGAACCGTCCGGTTTTTCGGCAAAAAGCCCGCACGGAAACCTGACCGAGCATTCCCAGCTGATCACGAAAGCGATCAACGCCCGGAATCACGGCGCCAAGGCCGTCATCCTGGTGAACGGAAAACTGGGCGATGGCGAAGAGGACGTGCTGACGCGATTCGGAAGCGTGAACGGCCCCGAAAATGTCGGAATCCTAATGGTGCAGGCGAAGAACGACGCGGCGAACGCGTGGTTTGCCGCTGCGGGCAAGACGCTCTCCGGCGTCCAGAACCAGATCAACTCATCCACGACGCCGGACTCTTTCGCGTTTCCCGAAAAGCTGCGCATTTCGCTCACCGTAAACGTGGAGAGCACGCGCGCCACGGTCAATAATGTGCTCGCATATCTGCCCGGCAAAACCGACGAATACATTATTATCGGCGCGCACTACGATCACCTGGGCTACGGCAACGTGGATTCGCTGGCCCCGTCGCAAATCGGCAAAATTCATCCCGGCGCGGACGATAACGCCTCGGGCACGGCCGGCGTGCTCGAACTGGCGCGCTTGCTCGCGCCAATGAAAGGGAAGCTTCCGCGCGGCATCCTGTTTTGCTCGTTTGCGGGCGAAGAACTCGGCCTGCTCGGCTCGGCGCATTGGGCGAACGACCCGACGCTTCCGCTGGGAAAAGCCGTGGCCATGATCAACATGGACATGATCGGCCGTATCAAGGACGACAAAGTTTACGTGGGAGGAGTGGGAACCGGCGCGACGTTCAAGAGCCTGCTGGAACAGGAGCAGGGCAAGTCGCCCTTCACGTTCGAGTACTCCGCCGGTGGATATGGAGCGAGCGATCACACTTCGTTTGTCACCAAAAAAATTCCCGTCCTTTTCTTTTTCTCCGGGTTGCACTCGGATTACCACAAGCCTTCCGACACCTGGGAAAAAATTGACGCGCCGGATGCGGCGAAGCTTCTCGATTTCATGGAAGACATTGCGATGAAGCTGGATTCGCGAGCCGCAGCGCGTGGCGTTTGTCACGGTCAAGGAGGATCAACCGTCCGGCCAGGCGTCCAGCGGAGGCGGCAGCGGTTATGGCCCCTATTTTGGTTCCATCCCGGATTTTGGCCAGGAAACGGACGGCGTGAAATTTTCCGATATTCGTCCCGGATCGCCGGCGGCGAAGGCCGGATTCAAGGCCGGCGATGTCCTGGTCCAGTTCGGCGCCATGCCGATCCACAATTTGTATGATTTCACCGATGCGTTGCGCCGCAGCAAGGTGGGCGACGTGGTCGAGGTGAAAGTGATGCGGGACGGAAAGCCCGTTAGCGCACCCGTGAAACTGGAACTGAGGAAATAGATTAGCAGCGCTCTTGGTGGCACTGGATTGAAACGAGGCGGCGAATGTCGGCATTTTCACGGTAGATCCGGGGTCTTCAGAACGAGGGACGGTTTTGGTCGCACAGGCGTTCAGAAAACCCGTGCGCTTTTGATGCGTCGCGCCGACGAAACCTTCGCCAGGCTGAAGCCTGTGCCACTGGCGCTGTTCTGCTAACGTTCAGGACCTGTCTTCACTCGACACAGGAAGAAAGCAACACCGGAGCAACCGTGCCCAAATCGCACTATTCTGCGTACCCCGCATTTTTTCTTTCCTTGCTCGTTGCGTCGGCGTCTCTGGTGACGTACTCGCAGGCGCCCGGCTCCGGAAAATCGACGCCGGCATCTCTCATCTTTCCGGGCGAGAAGCATCTGCGCAACGTTCGCCAACTGACCTTTGGCGGCACCAATGCCGAGGCCTATTTTTCCGCCGACGACAAATATCTGATCTTCATGCACTCGGGCGAGGGCGTGCCGTGCGATCAGATGTACACCATGCCGGTGGATACGCCGGATGGAAAACCCGCCGTGCCCAAACTCGTCAGCACGGGCAAGGGAAGGACGACCTGCGGCTACTTTTTCCCCTCGGGCAATCGCATCCTGTTTTCCTCGACGCACGAAACCAGCGCCGCGTGCCCGCCGCGGCCCGACTATTCGCACGGCTACGTCTGGCCGATTTACAACTCCTACGAAATTTACACCGCCAAGCCCGACGGCAGCGACCTGCGCCGCCTCACCAATTCTCCCGGCAGCTACAACGCGGAATCGACCATCAGCCGCGACGGCAAGAAAATCGTCTTCACGTCCACGCGCAATGGCGACCTGGACATCTACACGATGAACGCCGACGGCACGGGCGTCCGCCAGTTGACGCACGAACTCGGCTACGACGGCGGCGCGTTCTTTTCCTACGACGGCAAGAAAATCGTCTACCGCTCCGAGCAGCCCAAAACGCCGGAAGCCATCGCCGACTACAAGGACCTGCTTTCCCGCGGCTTGATTCGTCCCGGCAACCTGGAAATCTGGGTGATGGACGCCGACGGCAGCCACAAGCGGCAGGTGACGCACAACGGCGCCGCGAATTTCGCCCCCTATTATTTCCCCGACGGCAAACGCATTATTTTCGCGTCCAATCTGGCGAACCAGAAAGACCCCAGCGGCTTCGATCTCTACCTGATCAACGAAGACGGCACCGGCCTCGAGCAGATCACCTATTATCCCGGCTTCGACGCCTTCCCCATGTTCTCCTCCGACGGCAAACGCCTGGTGTGGGCCTCCAACCGCAACGGGAAAGCCCCGCACGAGACGAATATTTTTATTGCCGATTGGGTGGAGTGAGTCCGGTTCTTTGTTGGCTCCCCCGGAAAAAAACAACGGCGTCCCGATTGCCCGGGACGCCGCTGGTTGGTTCGTCGAATTGCGCTGCCGGTTAGAAGTTGAACTTCGCGTTGATCTGCAATTGGCGGGCGCCGGACAGCAAGCTCGGAAGTCGTCGAACCGGGGTTCCGAAGCTGGAAACGGGTATCAAGCAGCCATTGGAATGAGTCGAGCATACTCCCGTGGAGCCAGGCGCGGAATATGAGTATCGCGTTGGTGTTCACGGAGGACACGATGGTGTTGTTAAACAGGTTAAAGGCGTCCACGGAAAAGTCGAAATTATACTTTTCGTGGAATCGTGAATCCACGGCCCAGGCGGAAGTCCACGTTCGTGAATCGAGGCAGGTTGTAAGGGTTACGCTGCAACCAGGATACCCGGCCGCCCGTGGGCCCGGCAAAGGTGCTTACCACGGCGCCTGTTATGCCCGCCGTCCCCGCCAATTGCCGTCCCCATGGTAGTACGAGTGCCGATCATCGCCCCATATGGCTGACCGGTTGCCGACGTGATGATGGCCGGAAACGGTCCAACCGTTCGCCAGTTGTCTTACGTATGCATTCGAGACATCCTTCGCGTATGTCGGTTGCCAGACGACGCTGCCAACAAACCGCTGCCGCTGGTCAAGGTCGGAATTGGCATAGTCCTGTTTCAGGTTGTATGGGTCAAGCACGCCATCGGTGCCGAAGAAAGTGCCGTTAGTGCCGGCTGTCTGGCCATTATCCAGAGCATGGCTGTAAGTGTAATTAAGCACCACCTCGACGTCGTGGCTCATCGGCTTGCGCAGCGTGAGCACCAATCCGCTGTACCAGGAATTGATATTGCTGTACTGGTTTAGGATGAGACCCGAGGTCTGGATCGATGCGCGATGTGTACAACGGCACGGTCGCGGTCAAGGCGGTCGCAGACCAACGGCGGAACCCGCGAGTACGTCGTAAGTCCTTGTGGCCGTGGTTGGCGCAACGTTTGCATCGTAGCTGGCGGGCAGATGAAGGCCGCGTGTCATCAGGTAAGTGGCGGAAAAACTCATCCGGCCGGGCAATTGCCGCTCGATGGTTACTTCCGCTTCATGCGCGGTTGGATTGACGAAGTCCGGCACCATGCCGTGAACCGCGGCTTGAGACGGAGTCAACGTGCCGCCAGGAATCCCAACGGTAGGGGTGAGCGCGCCTGCGAACGGAGCCGCAGGCGCAGGTCCCGGCGGAGTGAAGAACACATTGGGGAATGTTGGCGCACAAGCTTCAGCAATTGGTCGAGGTCGGATTGCATCCGCTAAACGTCTGCTGGATAGACGCCGTTCTCTACGCGCAGAGCATAATAGGTGCTGTTCGAGGTTTTTCCGATAAACATTCCGTAACCGGCGCGAAGAACGGTCTTGCTGTCGATTTGCCAGGCGACGCCGAGCCTGGGAGCGAAAGTTGTTTTTGTCGATGTTCAGCGTCGAAGTGTACAGAGTCAGCAACTGCCGTGGCCGTATTGGGCTGTGGGGGCGCGGGAACGTGCTGCAGGTCATAACGCACGCCAAGATTCAACGTGAGATTCGGTTTTAGCTTCCAGGTATCCTGGATATACGCGCCGAGGTCATTGTCGTAAAAATCGTCTTTCCCGACGTGTGTGATGGGATCGTTGACCTGGGTGAACGGACCCAGTTCTTGCCCATGGTCGAGCCGTCCCCAAGACCTGCTCCGACCGCGTCAGCAACCCACCGGCAAAATTCGCATTCACGCCGGCCGGGCAATTGCTGCCGCCGGTCACGGCTAAAGCGGTTGAGTTGGTATAGCTGTAATTTCCGTCGCCCTGGAAAAGGTTGATCAGGAGTTCGTGGATGAGATTCACGTCCACGCCCATTTTAAGCAGGTGAGTACCTTTCACGATGGAAAGATTATCTGAAAACTGAAGCCGGTGCTCATCCGGGAAAGCCGGGCGGGGAAGAGCGGATGTTTCTCCATACGCTGTGAGTTATTGCTGCAATGGAAACCGCCGGGCCGGCCGGTTCGTGCTGTCAAACTCAAAGTCCCGCCCCCACTGAAACCGGAAATCGTTGACCATGTTGCTGAGATAGTGGAAGTCCAGTTCGCGATGAAGAATCGCTCGTGCGTTCCACCCGTGCCGTTCTGGGTCGCGCCGCCGTTGTTGACGGTCGGAGATGTGGTGTAACCGTAGGGCTCTGCCCAGTTCTGCCAGTTGAAGACCGCACTCAAATGGTTGGATTGATTCAATTGGTAGTCGAGTTTGCCGAGAAAAACATCCTGTTTCAGGTCCCGCGGAAATGCGCCCAGCAGGTCGGTTGTAATAAACGACTTCGCGGCAGTACATGCCGCACCGCTGGCAGACGCAGGGCAAGTAAAAGCCATTGATCGCAGAATTTGACGTCGTGGACGTGTAAACAATCGGATTTACTTTTCGGAACCCGTCATAGGTTCCGAAGAAGAATAGCTTGTCCTTGATGATCGGCCCTCCCACGCTTCCGCCAAACTGGTTCTGCTGGTGCACGGTTTGCGTGGTGACCCCTTGGACTCCGCGATTAGGGGTCCAGGGCGTTCAGCGAGGGGTAACGGAAATTCCAAAAAAGGTCGCCATGCAGCTGATTGGTTCCGGACTTGGTTACCGCATTTACTTGTCCGCCGGCAGCCTGTCCGTACTCAGCGCTGTAATTGCTTGAGGCGACCTCAAATTCCTTGATCGAATCCGGGCTGTATACATACGAGACGATGATCGCGCGGCCGCGCGCTTCGGAGAAAAATGCCTGCGTGTTGTTCGCACCGTCCACGGAGTTGTTGTTATACAGGCCAGAAATTCCCACGGTAGCTGCTCAGACCGCTGGTTCCGTCCGTGGTCACGGCCGGAGTGAGGAGCACAAAATTTTCCCAACGCCGCGTGGCGATCGGCAACCCATTCACCTGGGTCTGGCTTACGGTCTGGGATTGTCTCGGTCTTCTCCGTTTCCAGGATGGGGGCTTCGGTGGTCACGGTGATGGAGCTTTGTTGGCCTGCCAACGGCAGTTGGGCGTCAATCGTCAGGCGCTCGCCGACGTGGACGACCACTTGTTTGGTGACGACCGATTGGAAGCCGGTCTTGCTGGCCGTGACTTCATAATTTCCCGGCTGCAGGTACGGGGCAATGTAAATCCCCGAAGAATTCGTGGTCAGTGAAGTTTCGATGCCCGTGTCGGTGTTTTTCACGACTACGGCTGCGCCGTCCACCGCCAGACCCTTCGGGTCGGTGACGGTTCCGGTGATCGCGCCGGTTGATGTTTGGGCAAACCCCGCAACGGGAAATCCGCTCAGCAGAAACAGAATCGCGAGTCCTACAAAACCAAAACGCACACAAATACTTCGATACACGTCTCATATTTTCCACACCCCCCTCTTTCGTCTACGCGCGCAGGCCGTTCACCCCGATTCCTGCTCCCGGCCTACAGGTAGTGATGCGGATAGTAGTCCAACACATCCTATTGTGCAAATTCGTATTTGTAGTTACTCCGATTTGAAAATTGAGTGACAATTCTGGTCTCCTGGAGCCCCCTGAGGCATGCTTTTTCGGCCACTGATACGGCGGCCCTCTTCGATTTTGGATTCTTTAAAAGACTTAGCCTTACCCCTCGCCCGGCCATGCAATGACGCGCGTCCCGGTGCTATACTCCGGCTGTTTGCCGCCCCGGAATCGATTTGGCGACACCCTTCAGGGAGCATTTTTCGCCACAAGGGGGCCGTCATCTTGGGACGGGTTCGTTCGAATAGACGCGCGCTGGAAAGCCAGGACGAGCGCAAACGCCGAATTCATGGGCCACAGAGATTCCTGCCGCTCGAACGCCTCGCCCTGAGCCCGCAAGGCGGCTTTGCGTCCACGTGGGAAGGGAATCTGGTTGCCGATGCCGCCAGGGAGCCAAGTTGCGGCGGGTCGCGGAAGCGGCGCGCGAAGTGTTGGGGCAAAATTAAGTGACGCTATCCATTCGAACATCCAGGGGAAATCCGCCTAATTGAACCTCCCGCCGGGACCCAAGGGGCTTCCCCTGTTCGGCAACGTGTTCGAGCCGCGCGGCGACGCTGTCGGATACTTCACGAAATGTGTGCGCGAATACGGCGACATCGTGTTTCTGCGCTTTCTGGGCGTCCCGATGTGTTTTGTGAACCGGCCGGAATTTATCGAATCCGTGCTGGTCACGCAGAGCGGCAATTTTGAGAAATCGAAGGACTACCGTGCCCTGCGGCGCGTCCTGGGCAACGGACTGCTGACCAGCGAGGGCGAATTCTGGCGGCGGCAACGAAAGCTGGTCCAGCCGGCGTTTCACCAGGAGCGGATCGCGGCGTACGCCGAGGTCATGGTGGGATTCACGCGGCGCATGCTGGCGTCCTGGTCGGACGGACAAGAACTCGATATCCACGAAGCCATGATGCGGCTGACGCTCGACATCGTGGCCAAAACCCTGTTCGATACCGATGTGTCCCACGAAGCGGAGGATGTTACGGCCGCGCTGGACGTATTGATGGGCAAATTCATGCGACAGGCTGGATTTGCGTTTCTCCTTCCCAAGTTCGTTCCCATTCCCACCACCAGCCGTTTGCAGCGCGCCGTACGGCAACTCGACAAAGTGATTTACGGAATCATCCGCCAGCGCCGCTTGAGCGGCGTGATGTCAGGCGATCTGCTGAGCGTGCTGTTGCGGGCGAAGGACGACGAAGGCATCGGCATGACCGACCGCCAGCTTCACGACGAAGTCATGACGCTGTTTCTTGCCGGCCACGAAACCACCGCGAATGCGCTTTCCTGGACTTGGCTACTGCTCGGGCGGCATCCCGAAGCCGCCGAAAAATTGAATGAGGAGCTTCGCGCGGTGCTAGGCGGCAGAACTCCCACGCCTGCCGATCTTCCGCGGCTCGTCTACACGGACAGGGTGCTCAGGGAATCGATGCGCATGTATCCGCCGGTCTGGATCATCGGGCGCCGGGCGCTCGCGCCATTTCGGCTGGGCGAGTACGAATTGCCGGCGCAAACGAATGTTTTGATGTCGCAGCTCATCCTGCACCAGGACGCCAGATATTTTCCGGTTCCCGGGCAATTCGATCCGGATCGCTGGCGATCAGATGATCCGCGCTGCAGTTCGTTGCCGCGATTCGCATATTTTCCGTTCGGCGGCGGGCCCCGCGTGTGCATCGGAGCGGGATTCGCGACGATGGAGGCGGTCCTGCTGCTGGCGACAATCGCGCAGCAATTTCAGGTCAACCTGATTCCCGGCCAGAACGTCGAAATGCTGCCTTCGGTCACGCTGCGCCCGAAGAGCGGGATTCGCGTGACGCTGAAGCGGCGTTAAGTTGGACTAGCGGCATATTTCCGATTTTCGAAAAACCCCAAAACAGTGTCATTCCGAGCGAAGCGAGGAATCTCTGCTGAGGTCAATCTCAATCGAAGAGGGATTCCTCGCTTCGCTCGGAATGAAAGCAAAAGCGCATTTTCCCGCAAGTTGCAGAGTTATTTTCTACTGACCGGCAATCGTGCGTCCCGGAACCAAATAATTCACCACGTAATCCCGCACGGCGTCCTCCAGCGAAGTAATCGGCCGGTCGTAGCCGGTGGAGAGAAGTTTCCGTATGTCCGCCTGCGTCGAGTATTGATATTTTTCGCGGATGGATTCCGGCATATCGATGTATTCGATGCGGGGCTCGCGGCCGAGCGCGGCGAAAACGGCGCGGGCCAGTTCATTCCACGTATGCACTTCCCCTGACCCGATATTGAAAATTCCGTTTGCGGCGGGATTCGCGGCCACGTGCAGCGTCATGGCGACGGCGTCCTTGACGTAAAGAAAATCGCGGCGCTGCTCGCCGTCCTGAAATTCGTGACGATAGCTTTTGAAGAGATGAATCACTCCGGTTTCCATCACCTGCGCGTAGCTCTTGCAGACCACGCTGCGCATGTCGCCCTTGTGATTTTCGTTGGGGCCGAAAACGTTGAAATATTTCAGCCCGGCAATCTGGTCGAGCCAGCCGTGCCTCCAGGCGTGCAGATCCATCCAGTGCTTGGATAGGCCGTACAGATTCAGAGGCTGCAGGAGTTCGAGTTGCAGCGGGTCGGTATCCTCCATGCCCGCGTCGCCGTCGCCGTAGGTCGCGGCGGAAGAAGCGTACACAAAACGCACGCCCTCGCCGAGCGCCCATTGCGCCAGGTCGCGCGAATACTCGAAATTATTTTCGCGCAGATATTTCTCGTTGGTTTCCGTCGTGGAAGAGCACGCGCCCAGGTGGAAAACACAGTCGAATTTTCCCAGCGAGCCCGCCGTAGAGCCGCGCCAGCAATTCGTGCGGTTCGAGATATTCGGAATAGCGCAATCCGGCGAGATTTTTTTGTTTTTCGCCCAGCGCCGGAAAATCCGCGATCACGATATCGGTGCATCCGCGCCGGTTGAGTTCCCAGACCAGAACGCTGCCGATAAATCCGGCGCCGCCGGTCACGATTGCGCGCCGTCCTTCCAATTTTCATTTGCCAAGGTCATAGGGGTATCAAAGGTTGCCACGCGAGCGCCTTATTAGCAATTCCGATTCTGTGTGATCCGCGGAATTTACCTTCGGCAGCTTGAGGTTTCTGAATCCCTGAGCTAGAGTAGCCGCTTCCAATCCGTATGGAGGACAGGCTTCAGCTTGTCCGCTTTTTTCGCCGCGCCGAATGGAAAACCCGACAGGCTGAAGCCTGTCCTACAACACCGGAGGTGGTTCTCAGTGCATGGTCATGGACAGGAGCACCTGAAAATCCTTTTGCGGAGCAGCGCGATACAAAAGCGCGTTCGCGAGATGGGCGCCCAGATTTCGAAGGATTACAAAGGGCAGCGCGTGCACCTGATCGGAGTCCTGAAGGGCGCGGCGATTTTCATGTCCGATCTAATTCGCCAGATTCGCGTCGACGTGTCGATGGATTTCATGTCCGTTTCCAGCTACGGGCACGGCAGCGAGACTTCCGGGCAAGTGCGCTTGATGAAGGACCTGGACACCAGCATCGAGGGCCTCAACGTCATCGTGGTCGAGGACATCCTAGATACCGGACTCACCCTCGGATATCTGCTGCGCGTGCTGCAGCAAAGAAAACCCGCTTCGCTGAAGATCGCCGCCTTGCTCGACAAGCCGGAGCGCCGCATCAAGAAAGATGTGAAGGCGGACTACGTCGGATTTCAGATTCCGAATGAATTCGTCGTCGGATACGGGCTCGACTACGCCGAGCGCTATCGTAATCTCAAGGATGTGTGCATTCTTTCGCTTCCGCCGTCGTAGAGGGTTTGCATAATGCGGGTAAAATTGCCATTCCGGGCGAAGCGAGAAATCGCTCTTCATTTTGAATCCAATGAAAGAGGGATTCCTCGCTGCGTTCGGAATGACGGGGCTTTTTTTGTGACATGTTTGATCTCCGTACTGGAATAACGGCCGTTCTGGAATAACGATTCGGAATTTCACCGCTTCTTCACCCATATGAAGCCCGTCATCACAGCCGCGGATCTCGAGCGCGTCGCGCAAAACGGTGAAGTTGCCGTTACGCCGGAGACGCTCATCACTCCGCTGGCGCGTGAGATGGCCGAGCAGCGCGGGATTACGTTTCGCATTGCCGCGCCCCCTGCGCCCGGCGCTTCGGGCGAGGCCGCGTCCGCGCCCGCCGCTGCCGAATCGCCCGGGCGCATCGTGGCGATCGGCGCCGATCACGGCGGCTTCGAGCTGAAAGAACAATTGAAAGGCTATCTTCGCGATTGGGGCTACCAGGTTCTCGATCTCGGCACCAGCAGTTCGGACGCGGTGGATTATCCGGACTTCGCCGAGGCCGTCGCGAACGCGGTTGCGCGGGGAGATGCGTGGCTGGGCGTCGTGCTCGATAGCGCGGGCATCGGCAGCTCGATTGCCGCCAACAAGGTGCCGGGAGTGCGCGCGGCGCTGTGCTATGATCGCGCGACGGCGCGCAATAGCCGCGAACACAACGACGCAAACGTGCTGACGCTGGGGGCCAAGCTGATTTCCGAGGAGGCCGCGCGGGAAATTCTCGCGGTCTGGCTCGCGACTCCCTTTGCCGGAGGCCGCCACCAGCGCCGCGTGGACAAGATTCTAGGCATCGAGGCGCGGCACACGAAAAAATGAAGATCCAGCTTTCCGGGAATTGCGCGAAGCGAATCTGCGGAAACCTTTGTCATGGTCTAAAGCGCGCGCCTGAAGGCGCGCGCTACACAGGCTCGTCAAAGCGAAGCATCTCGCAGATTCCGATAAGGCTGGGCCAGTGGATCAGAGCGAATTCGAACAAGTCGTCCGCGCTCGTCACCGAGGAAGTCCTGCGCTATCTCGGCGCGCCGAGCACGTTGCCGCTCGCCGGGACCCAGCGCGACGACGAAATTTGCGCCGGCTGCGACCAGAACTGCGCCGAGAAATGCGCGCGCAAAACACGCGCCGTTGTCGACGCCGGAGCCGACCGCATTTCCTGCGGGCCAACCGTGGTGGAATTGGACGCAGGTTTTGCCGGCCTGATCGACCACACCCTGCTCAAGCCCGAAGCCTCCCGCGACGAAATACGCAAACTCTGCCAGGAAGCCGCGCGGTTCGGCTTCGCATCGGTCTGCATCAATCCCTGGAATGTGCCGCTTGCCGCCGAATTGTCTGCGCGGCACGAAGGTCAAAGTTTGCACCGTGATCGGTTTTCCGCTCGGCGCGACGCTTCCGCAGGTGAAAATTCACGAAGCCGAAGAGGCGATCAAATTGGGCGCGCAGGAAATCGACATGGTCATCAATATCGGCGCGCTGAAATCCGGCCAGGACGACGTGGTCGAATCCGACATCCGCGGCGTCGTGGAAGCGAGCCATCGCGGCGGCGCGATCTGCAAAGTGATTTTGGAAACCGCGCTGCTCACCATCGAGGAAAAAGTGCGCGCCTCGATCGCCTGCAAGAGGGCCGGGGCCGATTTCGTCAAGACCTCGACCGGCTTCAGCACCGCCGGGGCCACAGCCGAAGACGTCGCCTTAATGCGCGCCGTGGTGGGCGCTGAAATTGGAGTGAAGGCCGCCGGCGGCGTGCGAAGCTTTGAGGACTTGAAGAAAATGGTCTGCGCGGGCGCCACGCGGATTGGAGCCAGCGCCAGCGTGAAAATCATGGAACAGGCTGGCGGGCCAGGGCTCGGCGCCACCCCCGGCGTCCAGCGCGCAGCCAGCGAAGGCGCAAGCAGGAACGCAGTATTGACATTTTCAATTCGGCGAAGGGAATTTCTCGCCATCCCAAAACCGGTTCATGCGTTTTTCACAGGGCCGTAATCGCCACCTGCTATACTAGGGTGCGAGTTCCACTTGGAGCCCGCTCAAGTATAGAG
>CAWAEW010000013.1:0-234650 GCA_963781055.1 Terriglobia bacterium | reverse complement strand
CGCACGGCAAGATCGCGAATCGCTCGAGGGATAATACAATGAAGAAAACTTGCCGTGAATTTTTGCTGGTTGCAGTTCTGGCCGTGTGTGCGTTCGTGCCGCGGGCTTGGGCGGACACTGTGGTGGTGGTCTGTAAATCGGATTTCCAGGTGGCGCTGGTCGATCCCGCAACCGAGAAAGTGCTCGTGAGGCTGCCTACGGGCCGGGGCCCGCACGAAGTAGCGGTTTCGCCGGACGGCCGCACCGCTTACGTCACCAACTTCGGCCGGTACAGCGTTTATCCCGCTGGGGACACGGATCATGATAAAGCGGGCAATACGATTACGGTCATCGACCTGGTGGACCGAAAGGTGGAGACCACATTCGATCTGGGTACTCACACGGGGCCCCACGGAATGGCCGTGAGCCACGACGGAAAATTCCTCTGGGTGACTTCCGAGACCCCGCAAGCCGTGCTCGAACTGGACTCCGGCACGGGAAAGATTCTGCACGCGTGGAACACGAATCAGGTGCGCAGCCACATGATCGTGGTGACGCCGGATGAGAAAAAGTTTTACGTGACCAACACGGTCTCGGGAAGCGTCAGCGTGATCGACCGAGGCACGGGCGAGGTAAAAATCCTATCGACAGGACCCGGAACCGAGGGCATCGCGATTTCGCCGGACGGCAAGGAGGTTTGGGCGGCAAGCCGCGTCGACGCTAAAATAGAGATCATTTCGACGGCCGCCGATATGATCGAAACGTCCTTTCCAAGCGGCGGGAAGGGCCCCAAGCGAATGGCATTCACGCCCGACGGAGCGCAGGTGTGGGTGACGAATGGGAGCAGCAATCAGGCCACCGTCTTCGACGCGCGCAGCCGCGAACTGCTCGATAATTTGACTTTATCAAAAGCTCCCAGCGGCGTTTCCATCTCGGGCGACGGCCGCCACGTGTACATCACCAATGCGAACGCCAATGAGCTGACCTTTATCGACGTGGCCCCGCGAAAGATTCTGAACGCGATACCCATTGGCACCGATCCCGATGGCGTTGCGTGGTCCGCGCGATAGCCGCCCTTGCTGAAGCCTGTCCTAACTTTACGCCGGCAACGGCGGCGGGGCCGGAATTGATTGCCCCGCAATTTAAGTTTCGCAAAACACGTTTGCCGCGCCGGATTCGTGGACCGAATTTCTTGGAGGACAACATAAATGCCGGATGTGCATATTTCCTGGCTCGAGGGGCGCACGGTCGAGCAGAAGCGCAAAGTGGTTGAGCGCATCACGCAAGTTTTGGCGGAAGAAGCAGGCGCCAAGCCGGAATCGACTCACATCGTGTTCGTGGATATTCCGCACACGAATTTTGCGTCGGGCGGAATGTTCGTCGCGGATAAGAACAAGAAAACCTAGCGGGAATATGCGTGCGCTGGCCTGCGCCACCAAATAACTCAATCGCTCTGATGAATTTCCATTGTTTGATCGATGGAGATGGTCGGAAAGCGCGGCGGCGTGACGCCCTTGGGTATATCCAGAGGCGGCGCGGTGTAGCGCGCGGTGGCGGTGAAGCCGTTCTCGGAGGGTTCGACCGAGTAAGTATAACCGTCGCGGCTGGTGCGCGCGATGTTCATCGTGCCCTTCGAGATCAACGTTTCCAGGTCGGCGTAGGAGCCGTTCTGCGCATAGTACGTTCGCTCGGCTTGGGCGATGGCCGTAAGGTCCATCTGCACTCCCGTCAGGCTGATGGCTTGCGTGGCGACCATTCCCGGGCCCGGCGACGCCTGCTTCAGGGTGTACATGTAGAAACCCATGCCGATTGCGGAGACGATCAAGAGGCTGATGAGTCCTTTCATAATCCAAATTATACGCCGGGAATTATACGATGCGCCGGCAAGTGCGGCGGCGTGTGCAGTTCCGGGCAACCCCAGGCCCCGGTTGAGGTCGTTGCGGCAAGTACTCTTAATGGGCCCATGTCCCGTTGGCGCCGGGACGTTCGGCCCGAACCTTCCCAAAAGTAGACCTGCGGCGGGCCAGCCACTCTGCGCCTTTCATTGACACTATGTGGAGTGGTTGTTAGATTGATTGTTTATCCGATGAGGAGTTCGAGACACTGAGAAAACGCGTTCGAATCGGCAGTCTACTGCTGGCGCTGGCGACGATCGTGTCGACAGGGTGCGTGACCATTAAACGGCGGCATCAAGTCACGAAGGAAGAAATTCGTCCCCAGTTGGTTTCCAGTGAAGAAAAGCTCCTCGCCGACTATAACAATCAGGCCCGGGCCGTGCAGAGCCTGCAGGCAACGGTGGACCTGATTCCCAGCACAGGCTCAACCTACAGCGGCGTTATCGAGGAATACCACGACGTGCAGGGATTTATTTTGGCCCAGCGTCCGGCGACCGTGCGCGTGATCGGGCAGGCGCCGGTCGTGGCGAAAAATATCTTCGACATGGTCAGCAACGGCGAGGAATTCCGGATCTATATTCCTTCGAAAAATACGTTTCTGGTTGGGCCGACGGCGCTCATACGCCCGTCCAACAAACCCGATCGAAAATCTGCGTCCCGCAGCACATTGTCGAAGCATTGTTCTGGCCGGAATTGACGCCCAGCACGAAAGTGCTGTTTGAAGAATTTGATTTGGATTCGGGCCGTTATTACATCCTGACGGTGTTGCGCGAGGGAGAAGGCGGAAAACTCGAAATCGCATCGGCAAATCTGGTACGACCGCGCCGATCTGAAGGTCTCTCGCATCCAACTGTTCGGCGCCGGAGGACAACTGGATTCCGATATCGAGTATTCGGACTGGCAGCCCGTCGCCAACGACGCCTGGCGCAAATGCGGCGCCGGTAACCGCGCAAATCAATTACCCGCGCGACATCCATATCTGGCGTCCGCAGGACGATTACAAACTCGAGATCCTCATCCTGAAGCTCACGCTCAACGAACCGATTTCGCCCGACCGCTTTGAACTGGCGCAGCCGGCCGGAACCGAACTGCTGCACGTGGGCGAGGAAACACCGGTACCCAAGCCATGATCCGCCAATTGATTGTCAATAACGTGCTGCACCGCCCGATCCGCACGATCGTCAGCGTAATAGCGGTTGGCGTGGAGGTCGCGCTGGTCATCCTGATCGTGGGGCTGACCAGCGGCTTGCTGCAGGAGACGGCCAAGCGCATCGAGGGCATTGGCGCGGACATTATGCTTCAGCCGCCTTCCTCGTCCGTTTTTCTGGCGTTCAGCGGCGCGCCCATGCCCATCAAAATCGCCGACAAGCTTCGCGCAATGAAATACGTGCAGGCGGTGGCCCCGGTCCTGCTGCAATTCAGCTCGTCCGGCAGCGTGGATATCGTTTACGGAATCGACCCGCAAAGTTTCCGCGACGTTTCCGGAGGTTTCGTTTTCCTCGCAGGGACACGACATGCAGGGTCCCGACGACATCCTGCTGGACGACTGGGCGGCCAAGGCGAAACATGTCAAGGCGGGAGACACGTTCCGCCTGCTGGACCACGATTTTCACGTCGCCGGAATCGTCGAGCACGGCAAGGGAGCGCGCATGTTTGTGCCCCTCGCAACGCTGCAGGACCTCTCGGGCTCCAAGGACAAGGCCTCGGTTTTCTTCATCAAGTGCACGCGCTCGGATCACACGCAAGCCGTGATGGACGAGATGAAACCCCTGTTTCCCGGATATGAAATTCGCCCGCTCAAGGATTTTCTTGACCATGATGAGCGCCGCGAATTTGCCGGGGCTCGATGCCTTTATCGACAGCATGATTGCGCTCGCGGTTTCGATCGGGTTCCTGGTGATCCTGCTCTCGATGTATACGACCGTGATCGAGCGGACGCGCGACATCGGCGTCCTGAAATCGATTGGCGCGTCCAAGGGATACATCATCCGGGCGCTGCTCGGGGAGTCCGTTCTCATCTGCCTGATCGGCATTGTGGTGGGCGTGGCGATGAGCTATGTCGCGCGGGCGCTGTTCCTGGATACGTTTCCAACGCTGTCGATTCTGATCACGCCGGATTGGATTTTGCGGTCGTCCTTGATCGCTCTGGCCGGGGGGCTGCTGGGCGCCAGCTATCCCGCATGGCTGGCCAGCCGCAAGGACGCCATCGAAGCCCTCTCCTACGATTAATGAGCTGTCCGGCCAAACGCGGGTCTAGGCAGAAATGCCAATCGCGACTACAATAGCCCGGCCTGCCGAACCGCCGTTTTCCACAAGGGAATCAAGAGTGGAGCCAATAGTCGTTACCGAAAATCTGTGGAAGTTGTACCGCGCGGGAAAGCTGGAAGTTCCGGCGCTGCGCGGCGTCAACTTCAAAGTGATGCCCGGAGAGTTCGTGACCGTGATGGGTCCTTCCGGCTGCGGCAAGTCGACCCTGCTGTACGTGCTGGGAGGGCTGGCGCAGGCTTCGCGCGGGCACGTCTACGTGGACGGCAACGACCTGGTCGCCATGAACGACGCCGAACGCACCAAGTTGCGCCGCCATAAGATCGGATTCGTATTTCAGAGATTCAACCTGCTGCCCACGCTGGACGCGCGCGGGAACATCGCCATCGCGCAGCATATTTACGGCGAAAGCTTTGACCCGCACCGGTTTGACGTCGTGACCAAGATGCTCGGACTGGGCGAACGCCTGAGGCACCGGCCCAGCGAACTTTCCGGAGGCGAACAGCAGCGCGTGGCCATCGCGCGGGCGATTATCAACGAGCCGAAAATCATACTGGCGGACGAGCCCACCGGAAACCTGGACACGGTTAACTCGGAAATTGTGCTATCCATGTTGCGCCAACTCAACAAGGAACTCGGGCAAACGATCATCATGATCACGCATAACCCGGAAGCGGCCGCGTATTCCGACCGGGTGGTTCACATGCGCGACGGCCAGATTGTTGACGGAGTGCCTGCCGACTGATATGCGAACGCTGTGGCGAGCCATTGTGAGGGTCGTGTTCTGGTCCTACGAGCGCGGGACCTGGCAATACGATATTGCCGTCGCCGCGATTGTTCTATTCGTGCTTTTCTCGCCGCGCATCATCCACTTCAACGATCAGCCCGCGGTCGGGCCTCCGCCCTCGCAGGCCATGATTGAGTTGCGCGCCGTGGCTCCCGGGCAAATCTCCACCTATCGCGTCGACGCGCGCCTGCTGGCTTCGCCGATCCGTACGCCCGAGCTGGAGCACGATCTTCACGAAGCCGTGCAGAAAAACGTCCAGGACCTGCAACAGGGCCGCTTCGAAATCCTGCGCATCGAACCGATTCGCGGCGACAACGGCACTGTCGCGTATTACGACGTTTCGATTAAACCCTGAACCTTCCGGGCTCCGCCTCTATTTGGAAATCCTGCGTTTGATCTCCTGCTCGTATTCCGGAAAATAGCGGCGGATCACCGACAAATCGAAGCGCGCGAGGATCGACTCCTTCGGTTCGCGCTCCAGCAGAAATTGAAACGATTTCCGGATGAGTTCCTCCGGCTCGGCGGCGCCGCCCGCGAGCCTCGCGCAATCCTTCGGATTCAGCGTGACTTGGTGGGAAGATTCGCTGCCGTCCTCGATTACGCGGACTCGGAAATGAGATTCGTCGAATTTTTCGATTTCAATTTTTGCGGGCATGATTTGTCCGTAAGAGACTATCGAAAATAAGATCGATTGTCATTCCGGGCGAAGCGAGGAACATCTCCAGATTTTCAGTCAACAGAACTGAGAGATTCCTCGCTTCGTTCGGAATGACATGCAAAATAGGCGCCGCAACCCGCAGAGCGGATGCTGCAGCCCGTCCGCCGCGGCGGACGGGGATTTTTCCGCCGATACACCGGAAAGCCTCGCCTCTGAAGAGGCGAGCTACAATAATTCTACGGAAACGCGGAGACGTAATACGAGCCGCGATGCGTCAGCTTCGCGCCGGGCGGAACGTTCGCGCCGCCGGTTAATTCCACGCGCAGCGAACGCCAGCCGGGGCGCGAGGTTCCCGCCGAAGGATAGTATCCCAGCGTATATTGCGCGCCGATGGCCAGCGCGATGCGTCGGTAGATCTCGCTTAAATTTCCGGTCTCCCGCAAAAAATAGAGCTGGCCTCCCACGCGGCGCGCGAGTTCCGCAAGGTAGAGCGTGTAGTTCGGCATATTTGCTTTGCGCGCTTCCGGCGTGACGAGCATCGCCGCCTGATGCGCCTCAAGCCATTGTACGGTCATGCCGCGCGGGACGGTTTTCCGTGGAAACGATGAACAGCGCAATGCCATCCGCGCCCAACTCGCGCGCCACGTCGTCAAACGCAAGGCGCGATCCTGCCGCGCCCGAACGGGGCTCGGCGCTATGCGGGTCCCAGGTGAGGCCCAGGCCGCTGTCCTGGCCGTCGGTGAGCAGGACGATGGCTTTGCGTCCGGTGCGCCCCAAAAACAATTCGCGCGCGGCGTAAAACACGCGATTGATAAATTTGCGACTCCGAGGAGTTTTCCACGCGCGCCAGGTATTTCGATTCGATGGCTCGGTCCAGCAGTTTGCGGTCGGTGGAAAACGGCAGCAGAAGATGAGCCTCGGTCGGAAAAGGACACGACGGCGATCTGGTCGGCGGGCGAAAGATTTTCGGCAAGCGCGTGCGCGGCGCCGCGCATTTCCGCGAGGTCATGATAGATGCTGGGGCTCGCATCTATCACCAGGGCGATGCTGGCCGGCGTGGCGGAGGCGTCGAACGATGAAATTTCCTGCGGCACGCCATCCTCGAAAAGGCGAAAATTATTCTGGTTCAGGCCGCGCACCTGCGTTCCGTCCGGCGCCGTGACCGTGCAGGCCACCTGCACCAGCGTGACGCGTGGAACGTATGGTCCCCGCGCCGTGTGAAGAAACATCCTTGGCGGGCGCATGAAGTTCGCCGGAGGCCGGATCGCGCTCGAACACAAAGCCATGACCCAGAGGCTTGGGTCGCGGAAGTTTTTGGGATTTTGCCGGGGGAGCGGTTTGCGGCGGCGCGGAATCAGGGCGGGCGGAGGTTGCGTACAAAAGAGTCAAAGCCGCAAGCAAGCAAACACCGGCAGATCGAGAGATTCGGAACACGCACTTAGTATGACAGAAGCGCCGGCCGATGAGGCGTTGATCGCGGGGCTAGAGGTCGAAATCGCGCAGCGATTTTTCGGCGGGCTGGTCTTTGGCCTTCTTCAAGGCTTCCTCGAATTTCCGGTTCAAGACGTCTTCCTTCTTGCTCTCGGCTTCCCAGGAATCGCGGAATTTATCCTCGCGCTTGCGGGCTTGCTCCGCCAGAATGCGCGCTGAGTCGCTGATATCCACGTCGGGCGCGGGCCTGGGCGGCGCCACGTGCGATAGAACCACGGCGAGTTCGGTGTCCACCGTGAGTTTTGCCTCGCAGCAGGGACATTTTACTTCGATCGGCGGCGCGGATTTCTTTTCCATGCGTGTATTCTACGCCAAAACGACGGCGGTGGCACCCGCCCGTGAAAACTCATTCCGACGGGGAAGCGTCCCGGCCAGGCGAGACGTCCCGTTTCAAACTATCCACGTACAAACTATCCGCCATCGCCGCCAGAGGAGGAAAATGCCGCGCCGCGCGCCGCAATTTTTCCGAGAAGCGGACGACGGCGGCTTCGCGCCAAGGCAGCATGTCCAAATCGGCGCCCTGTGCGTCCAGGGAAAAAAAGCCCTCGGGGTAAACTTTGGAGGGCCCCACTGCGTCGCTGAACATGGCTCGCAACTCCCGCGGCGTCCAATAGCGGACACGAAATGGGCCGTGGTCGCGTCGCAGCACCTGGCGGGCTTGATTCACCATTTGCAGGAGCCCATACCGGTTGGCCATCTGGACCAATACGCGGCCGCCTGTGTTGGTCACCCTGGCCATTTCTTCGACCGCCTGGCGGGCCATTCTCTTTTCAAACTGTTGAATGACGGAGTAGGAAAAACAGACGTCGAAGGTTCGATCCAGGAAAGGCAAGCGGCGCGAATCGGCGACGATAAAAACGGGCTCCACGCCGAGTTGCCGGGCCACGCGGCGGGCCGCGCGCACTCCGGCAAGCGACACGTCCACGCCAATTGCCCGGTAACCTTTCCGCGCCGCGGCTATGGTCCACCGGCCCCAGTTCGACCCGACATCCAGAAGCGAGCGCCCTTCGCCCTCGGGAAGAGGCAACTCCGGAATGGGGTAGCGCTTCAGCTTGCCGCGCAGCGAGCGGTATAGCTTGCCATTGGTCCTCACCAGGTTTTGCTGCACAAAGGGGTCGATTGCCGCGGGGTCACCGACTTGCGACGCGAGGTCGGTGGATGGCTCTCCAAACGGGGGATACATCGGTTCGTTATCCGGGACCATCAGGATCGGGATCCCCTCGTACACGGGAAATACGTGTCCCGCATCGCATTTCAAAACATCCCGCCCGTAGGTGAGTTTCGTCCGGTGGATGGGGCAGACCAGGCGCGGCCAAAACCATTCAGAAGTTAATTCCATAGGAGAGGCGGACACCTTCATCGCGGATGATCCGCGGCGCTGCACAGTCGCGCAACCACTCTAGCCCGGGGGAACTCGCGATTTCAAGGCGCGCCGGCGCCTGCGTGCTGATCCATAAAACTTTTTGCGTCCCGATTTCCGATCCGCGCGGTTTCCCTGCTTGATTTCCGGGGACCGCAGCGGCAAAATTCACGCATGGCCCTCGAATTCACCACTTCCTATATCAAGGACGCAACCGACGTCTTCCGCGCTTACAAGCGGCTGGGCGACCGCGCGATGGAGCAGGCTCCGGACGACGCGCTGTTTGCCGCGCTCGATGCCGAGTCCAATTCCATCGCCATCATCGTGAAGCATCTGGCGGGGAACATGCGCTCCCGCTGGACGGATTTCCTTACCAGCGACGGCGAGAAACCGGACCGGAACCGCGATGCGGAATTTGAAGCGCCTCCGAAAACGCGGGCGGAACTTGCGGCGCTCTGGGAATCGGGCTGGAAGATATTGTTCGACTCGCTCACGCAGCTTACCGATGCGGATCTCACGCGCACGATTACTATTCGCGGGGAAGCGCACTCGGTGATGCAGGCCATCAACCGCAATGTCGCGCACACGGCCTACCATGTGGGACAGATTGTGTATCTCTCCAAACACTTTGCCGGATCGAAATGGACCGCGCTGACGATCCCTCGCGGCAAATCCACGCAATTCCGGGCGGACGTAGCTTCCGGCAAAACATCCCAGCGCTAAAAAGCCCTGAAGAAATGCACTACCTGCAAACTCGCGAAATTTGCCGTGTCAAAGCTTGAGCAAACGCGCGGCGTTCTCACCCAAAATCATTTTCCGTTGCGCGCTGGTCATATTGACCTGATCCAGAAAATGCACCGGCTGCTCGTATCCCATGTCGAGGCAGTAGTCGCTGCCGATCATGATGCGGTCGGCGCCCACCTCGCCGATCACGAACTCCATTACGGACTTGGAATGGACCACCGTGTCAAACGTGAACCGCCGCAGATATTTGCTGGGAGGCTGCGGCAACTTCAATTTTTCGATTTCCGGCCGCACGGCCGCGCCGTGGTCGATGCGCCCCATGAGCATCAGCAACACGCCGCCGCCATGCGGAAGCGTGAACTGAAGTTTCGGATGGCGGTCGAGCACGCCGCCGAAAATCAGGTGGCATGCGGCGATGGCCGTATCGAAAGGGAAACTCAGCAGATTCGAGAGGCTGAAGGGCGCGGTGCGCGGGCCGCCGGCCGCCGCAGCGGGTGAAGGAAAATGGGAAGGTCCAGCTCTTCGATGCGCGCAAAAATCGGTTCAAAGAGCGGGTCGTCGAGATCGCGATGATTGATGTTCGTCCCCATGTAGACGCCGCGCAATCCCGGCAACCGGCTCGCGCGATTCAGTTCATCGACGGCGCGATCCGGGAAGAGCATGGGAAGCGTCAGCAGTCCGAACAGCCGCGATGGATATTGCACGTGCGCGGCGCTGGCCGCATCGTTCCAGGCGCGCGCAAGTTTGTGCGAAACTTCTTCGTCTCCCCAATGCGCCATCGGTCCAGTGAGCGACATCGCCTGCACCGCGGTGCCTTGCGCGTCCATGTCCGCGATGCGTTTCTTCAAGTCCACGGCCCGGTACGGAAGCGGTCCCTGAAAGCGCACGTCCGTCTTGATGTAAAAACCTTCCTCCGCCGCGCGATATTCCACGCCGAAGCGCGGCCCCTCTTCCGCGAGCACGTCCAGATAGGCTTGCGGAAAAAAATGCGCGTGAATATCGACGGGGCGCACACCTGCAACATCATCGTTTGGCATAATCAGCGATCTCCCAAATGCTCATGACCAATGAATCGAAAACACGTGCGGATTAGATATTAGATTCAGATTGTCTCTACCGCTCGTGCAGACATGATGGGGGTAGCCGTATCAGGTACGAGGGCTTTTTATTGCAATCGCGGAATGCCCAGCCGGTCGGCGAGATCATCCAGGGCCTTGCGCAGCGGAGCGCTTAATGGAACGCCGCGAGCCATCCGCTCGCGGTACAGGATTTCCGAGCGCTCTCCCGGCAGTCGGACTTCGTCGACGCCCGGAAGAGTCGGAGACGACTTCATGACCTCCCACACCTCGTCAACATCCTGCTTGAAGGCCTCGACATCCGCGAACGCCGCGATATCCACGGCCATCATGGTCTGCCCCGTGTTGCTTGGAGTTTTGGAATCCACCGTGTAGTCGACGACGTCGCGGCCAAACGCGGCTCCGTTCAAAGTTCCCGCGAGCAAACCGAACATCAGCGCCAGGCCATATCCTTTCGGGCCGCCGACAGGCACGAGAAATCCTTCGTTCGCGCGCTTCGGATCGGTCAAGGGCTGGCCTTGGCGGTCGATCATCCAGCCTTCCGGCATCGGCTCATTGCGTTGCGCTTTGAGCCGGATTTTTCCAAATGCCGTGTTCGTCGTGGCCATATCCAGCACGATTGACGGATGCCGCGAAGCGGGCACGGCGATGGCGATGGGATTGGTGCTGAGCAACGCCTCGGTGCCGCCCCAAGGCGGAACAAGATTGGCGTTCCCCACACAAAAATAAATTCCGATCATGTCCCGGGCCGCGGCCATCCGCGGGTAAAGCTGCGCCGGGCCCGCATGATTGCTGTGCCGAGTCCCTACCCAGGCGATACCCGTCTGGCGGGCCTTCTCCACGGCCAATTCCGCGGCGCGTTTCATCACCAGATGGCCCAGGGCATTATCTCCGTCGATGAGTGCCGTGCCCGCTCGTTCGTTGACGACACGAATGTTGGGCCGCGCGTTGACCGCGCCATCTTGTATCTGCTTCACGTACTGAGGCAGCCGGAACACTCCGTGCGCGTCCCCGCCGCGCGCGTCGGATTCGGCCATCAAAGCAGCCACCTGACCGGCATCCTCCGGGGAAACCCCAACGGACACGAGTGCTCGCGCGATGAACTTTACGATTGCGGCTACCTCAATGCCCGGCTGGTCCGGCGCGGGCTTAGCGGTTTCACTCATGATCAAATCCTCTTCTCCACTTTTAATTTCAATATAGGCCCGGTACGCTCATGGTTTTTCCGCGACGGATGGCGATCTGCATAATACCGCTTGCCGAAAAAATAGGATTTGGTTTTTGGAACGGCGGCAAATGCCTTAGAATCGGACTTACTCTACTGCGCGCCCGTAGCTCAGCTGGATAGAGCATCTGCCTTCGAAGCAGAGGGTCGGGAGTTCGAATCTCTCCGGGCGCGCCATTCTAAAACCTATCCTCATATTGGCTTACGCTACTTTCTTTGCGTGAATGCTTTGGCGGAAATAGGACAAGAAACATGAGGCCATGAATGATGGACGCCGCGAAGGGCGCCTTTATCGACTCGGAGATACAGGAGCAAGGTGAGGATGGAATAGATTTGGGGAGGTGAGAATCTACTGCAAGGAGGCGAGCGCTACCGCTGAGACTGCGGATGTCGATCTTCCGGGGATGCTGAGGCGGTTCGTAAAGACGCCACGGTGCTCAGGACGAGGTCGCGGATGCGCGGATCGCGTGTCACGGACTCGTGGCCCGCGCCCTTCACCAACACGTTCGCGACTATTTTCGTCCGGCTCGGGTCTTCCAGCCTGAGGCTTTTTGTGGTCAGAAACATTAAAATATCCCGGGCGTGAAAAATCGCCGCGATCTTAACGTTCTTTGGCACCGTGTGATCCGTAATGCCAACGCTGTCCACTTGCAGACTCAATTCCACGGGAATATTCTTGCGGCGCAAATTTCGCGCCACGCCGAGCACCGCCCAACCACCGGCACTGTGGCCGACAAGAATCACTTTAGGTGCGCGTTCGAGTTCCTCATCCGTCAGGCGTCCCCCATGAACAGGAAAATGCTTGAGCAACCAATGGAGTCCCGCCATCCAGTCGTATGGCGAGAACGATCTCGCGCAGACGTCCCGGTAGGCAGGCCCGCGCAAGATGTCGCGAATCTGCACCACGCCCGATCGCTTGTTGTTTGGGGTTTCCAGTGCGCCCACGATCCCGAGGTAGATAATTCCGCAGCTCGAGTCATAGGGGTCGTCACGCTGGTCTTGGGAATCAGCTGCAGGCGGAGCGCTGGAAATGTTTTGCGCGCAAACTGGGGTGGCGCACAATGCGCTCCAGAGTGACGCGGTTGCGGCTAGGATGCAAATGACGCGGATCAGAAAGGAGTTCTTGCCAGCCCGTGTCGCGCAACTCCCGTTATGGTCAAACTGCATCGTGATCTCTTGGAGTTGCCAATCCTCTGGCGAACCTGGTGCAGCGAAAACCGGAATCAGACCGACAAGCAGTTGCCCAGTCGATAAGTAATACACGTCGCGGGCCGCGCAGCTTGGCGTCAACTCGACCACACCAGGAGGCCATGACCTCGCCGGCCGTCCTGCGAGCGGAAAGCTACTGGTAAGGGTTGCGATCCCCGAGGCGAGCGCCGAAGTCGTGCCGGCCCCTTGTCCGCAAAAATCCCCGGTCAGGTCAACCCGCCATGCACAGCCCGGCAAGAACGAGAATCGCACATCCGAGCAGTTTTAATCTAACAAGACTTCTCATGGCCCGCATCTCCTTACCACTTTATATGTCGCCCCGGAATTGCTTGGCGTCCCGTTAAACGTGAATACGGGCGCTGTCGCGGAAAGCGTCGTCTGGTCAATCGTTGCGACCGTTCCTGTCCCGCCAGTCACGCGCATTTCACAGACCGTGCTCGTGGATGGAAGCGAATTGGTGAGCGTGTCAGTGATAGTGGGATTTGCCCCGGTCGTCGTGCCTGTCGTAATCTGCCATTCACAAGTTTGACCTGTCCCAACGACATTGCTGACGCTTGACGATCCCGTAAGCGCCCATCCCGAGCTAAGGGTCAGTTCGCCATTTGTGCAGATATTGCCGAGTGACGAAACGATATTCCCAACCTTAACATTACGGGCTGTATCGGCTTGCAGGAAGTCCACTTCATTTGTCAATCGGGCAGTATTGGTGTTGTCTGTAGAAATACTAAATGGCCAGGAACTGTGCGCGATCAGGTTTATTTTTGTCGCCGTTGCGCCGTTGATGTCGATGTCTGCAATGTTAGTGCTGCCAGAAGGATTAAATACATTGCCACCTAGAGGCGTATTTTTCAATTGCAACCCAACATTGGTTCCCGAGGCATTCGAGACAGCAGCAAAATGTGTAGCCTGTAGAGCGCCAGTATTTTTAATAATAGAGATACCGCTGAACGAAAATGTACCATTGGTCACGCTGATTAATTCCGGGTGTGCATTCGAGGCATTGTCAAAAGTGAAATAAGTACCTGAAATCGAAAGACTGTTCGAGTTGCTGCCCTGCTGGACGACGAAATCTTGAGCGGTCCCTGAGGTGCCAGGGTCCTCCATGTGCCCCCCGTCAATATAGATATGGACTCCTGCACCCACACCGTTCGTATTGCTATCCTCAATCTGGCAGTTATCAATATCATCTTGTATGAAATAAAAATCCACGGGACCGCCATTTTGAATGGCTATATTGTACGTTTGCGGCGTGCAGTTCGCAATGACACTATGGCTAATAGTCATTGCTTCGCCAGAACCCGTTATGCCAGATGGAAAATTAACGGGCGTTGCCATGTCTGCAATAAGACCACTTTCAAACTTAAATGGAAAGGCATCGCTGGCAAATTGCAACCCTGTCCCAAAATGTTCGATGCCCACATTCTGAAGCACGCAATCGTAACAGCCATTTGTTCCGCCGATTAGCACGGCAACAGTCGGATTCCCCACACCGCTGCCAGAGAAATTGATATCTCGCACCGTTGCCATATGAGGACGATACAGCAAGCTGGTTGTGTTCGGACTACCCGCATTTAGGGTGAGAAACGTATACGCGGTGCTCTGATTATCGCAAATGGAGGTTGCGCCGCCAGGGTCGCCTCGCAATAAAACAGGTTTCAGGTTCGTGCTAAACACGATGGGAGTTGTCATAGCGTAGCACATTCCTGTTGTTGTGGGCGCCACAAAGATTTCGCAACCCCCCGCATTCGTAACTGATGTTCCGCTCGCCACGGGGCAATTGGCATATGCTGCATTGATCCATGCGCCTACATCGCTGCCTGCCCATCCCTGTGAATTGCTAGAATCTACGCATTGCACGTTCTCGAAGTTTTTGCACAGCAGTGGCCCCGTGAACGTCTCCGTCCCGCTGTGCGTTTCATTTCCGGTCCAAGCGTTATTAGCTGAAAGCGATGGAACCGAAGGGTATGTTGCTCCGATGGTAATACATTGCATCTGGGAAAGGTCAATTGGCGACAATCCTGTGATGACCCAGGGGCATGGTCGCAGATTCGACACGACCCTTCCGTTCGAGTTCTCCACCTGCGCCAAATAACTTGTTCCCGAGGGGGAGAGCTGATCGTTCGCCCAGAGCGTGGAGCCCGCTGGGATTTTACCAGTCGAATCCAGGCTGATCGAAACTCGGATCGGCGCTACCTGACCACCACTGCCAATGATCGTTGCGGGTTGCGATAGATCCATAATGAGAAAGCCATTTGCAAGACAGTTTGCCTGCGGATCTTGAAAGCACACCGTTGATTCAACAGTTTTCGGCGATTGCGCGAAAATAGGTGCCGCAAACAGGAACATGATTAGGAATAGTTTCTTCACCTTGCAATCGCTTTCCTTGATGCTGGATTTGTTAGAAGCTATTGCACAACCCTCCGCAAGACGATCATGAAGCAAGCGATATGAAAGAACGCGCCATAGATCGTGAGCGAGCGGTCGTATCGTACGACCAGGCGTCGGAAGTTTCCCAGCCATGCGTTGGTGCGCTCCACGATCCATCGCCTTCTGTAGCGCCGCAGGGCTCGACCGTCCTGGGTCGCCGCCCGCACTCGATTCTTTTTGTGCGGGCAAATCAGCTCGATGCCGCGATGCTGCAAACGCTTTCGCAACGGATCGCTGTCGTACGCTTTGTCGGCGGTCACCCGCATCGGCTTCTGCCGCGGACGGCCCGCGTGATGACTCCGTTCTACCCGGATCGTCGCCAGCGTCGTCTCCGCGAGTTTGACTTCCGCCGGGGATGCAGAGTGAAGGTAGTTTCCCAGAGGAAGACCGCGGCCGTCGACCACCACCATCCACTTCGTCCCCTTGCCCCGCTTGGTTTTTCCGACTCCGCAGCCCCTTTTTTCGCCGGAGCGAAACTGCCGTCCAGAAACGATTCGCTCCATTTCAATTGCTGGCGCTCGTTTAACTCGCTCAGAAACTCCCGCCAGATGTTCAACCAAACGCCCCGCTCCTCCCAATCTCGCAGTCGCCGCCAGCAGGTCGAGGGATGCGGGAATTTCTCCGGTAAGTCTTGCCAGCGAGCCCCGCTCCGCAAAATCCAAGGAATCCCTTCCAGCACACGGCGGTTCTCGATCCACGGACGACCGCCCCGGCGTTGTTTGGGCGGCTTGGGGAGCAAGGGCGCAATTTTCTTCCACTGCGCTTCGGTCAGCAACGAACCCGATCGGGCCATCGGCCCTCCTTCGGCGCTGCTGACCTTGCTTATCTCCTATTTTCAAAAACTCAACCATAGTCAATTCAAAGGCTTGTCTACGGTTGTGCAACAGCTTCTAGTATTCTGGACACAGATTGCTCAATGACCTTGTATGGAATCCGCTGGCCGTGAGCTTCCCGCCCACCACCCAGTTATTGCTGCCGATATCTTCGCGGCGCTGGCTTAGATCGACTGCCGACGGATAGTCCGCCGATTCGTTCAGCTGCGCGAGGATCTGTTCCTTGTTGGTCGATTTGTTGCGATACTCCGCCACGAGCTCGTCTGCCGCGCTCCTCCTTATGATCAGTACATCAACATTACATACACAGCACTATGTCTTCCAATGTTAGAAGCGGCTCGCGAGGCGCGTGCATTGAGGTCTCCGATTTACGCACGCTCCACTTCGGAGCATGGAGCCAACGGCGGAAAACCCACTTTTGTTCTATACGGCACGGGAGTTAACGGAAGGCGGACATGGAGCTTGTTCCTGCGCCCTTCGACAGGAGCTCCCGAAGTTGTGAACACGACAAGGAGCGGAAATCCGGCACTACGTGGTCTGCGCCTGCATCCAGCAAAATGGAGGCGCGGTCAGGCTGGGCAATTCCGATACATTTCATTCCGGAGGATTTCGCCGCTTTGACGCCTGAAACGGCATCTTCGAAGGCCATCAACTCGGAAGGATCCACTCCCAATTGATGAGCAGCCTTGAGGAAAACAGCCGGATGGGGCTTGCCCTGTTCCACTTCATCTCCGGTGACGACCACTCGAAAATACTTTTTCCAATCGAACCCATCGAGGAGAAAGTGAATCCGACTTTTGCTTCCTGAGCTGGCGATGGCGAGAGCCAGCTGCTCGAATTTCAGGTCCTCCAGGAAATCCAGCAAACCCTCCGCCGTGCGCACATGGGCTGCTTCCTCTCGAAAACATTGCTCTTTTCGGAGGCCGTATTCGACAATCTGGTCTGCGTCCAGCTCACCCATAAAGTGCCGCAGGATGTCGTCGCGCTTTCTTCCGTCTAAGACGAAATGCAGTTGTTCTTCGGAAACTGTTTTTCCTACGGAGGCAAGAAACTTCTTCCACGCACGCATATGCACGGGGTGGCTGTCCACGATCACACCATCAAAATCGAAGACGGCACCTCTAAGCATGAAAACCATCCTCCACTTGTTGTCGAGAAAGTCCGGGCCAGGACAACTGAGCTGCCCGGTATGTCTCCAGCGTGCCTATATCCATCAAAAACTCCGGTATTCGATATGCCGCCATTCGACCAACGATTTGAGGCAAGACGTGAAATCCAAGATCAACCGGGGTGGTATCGGGAATTACATCCAAAAGAGCCGGGGTGGCCAACATCAATCCGGAGAACGCTAAATTGCCGACGGGAGCTTGGGGCTTTTCGACAAAGTCGCGGACCACGCCATTGTCATCCACCTGAACGATGCCACATCGCGATGGGTCGGGTACTTCATAGACGCCGATCGTGGCGATCTGGCCACGGCTGTCATGAAAAGCCAGCATTTGGTTTAGATTGGCCGTGGTGAGGACATCCGCATAAAACACCCAAAAGGACCGCTCTTTGTCGACCCACTCTTGGTTGGCCAGAACCGTTCCTGCACTGCCAAGCAACGCGGTCTCCTCGAAAAGGCGCACCCTCAGGCCGCCTTTGTGTTCTTGAATGAATCTGCGGACGGCATGGCCGTGCGCATGAACATTGATCAAGAGTTCGTCAATACCGTACGCGAGGCAGATATCGAACCAAATCTGCAACATGGGCATGCCTTGAACCGGGAGAAGACACTTCGGCGTGCTGTCGGTCAATGGCCGCAGTCGTGTGCCGAGACCTCCCGCCAGAAGGAAGGCTTTCATTCGAAAGTCTCGATCTGCGAAGATGTCCGATGAGACTTCATGAGGGGTTCTTGGCCGGCATGGATTTAGTGGCAATCGCCTTGCTCGCCACCGGAGCAAACGTCCAGCGCATGCCACCATTTTCATCGCCATCGATGAACGGGTCGTTGGCGACCACTTGAGCGCCTTGAAAGTCGAAATCAAATCCCATCTCTTGCACGCCCATCAGCGCAAGGGCATTGCGCACGTTTTGTTGGTAGGACGGCGGACAAAATAGGAGAAGGAATCCGCCCCCTCCCGCTCCGGTGATCTTGCCTCCCACGGCCCCGTTCCGAAGTGCGGCTTCATACATTTCATTGATGCGCGGGTTGGAGATTTTCGAAGAAATCCGCTTCTTCATTTCCCAGCCTTGGTCAAGCAAGAGGCCAAACTGCCTGAGTTCACCGGCTACCAGGGCAGCTTTCATGGGTTCCGCCAGTTTTCGAATTTCGTGGAGGTATTCGACGGCTCCGCCGTCCGTCTTTCGCGTGGACTCTTCTTGTTCCTTCAGAATTGTCCAGGAGTGGTGCGATTCGCCCGTGAAAAACAGCAGCAAGCTCGACTGCAGCTCCCGGAGCAGGTCAGGTTTGAGAGCCAAGGGTTCGACCTGAGTCGTGCCGTCCTGACAGAAGGAAATGAAATTCAAACCGCCAAACGCGGAAGCATATTCGTCCTGTTTGCCGACAGGCCTGCCCAAAACATTTCGGGCAATGTGATAGGCTCGCTCGGCGAGATCATATTTCGAAAGAGGGATGTGATGATACGCTGTCAACAATTTTATCAGATTGACGCAAACGCTCGCGGAAGAGCCGAGCCCCGTTCCTGGAGGAATCTCGGATGCCAGAAAAAGATTCACCGAGACTTCGCGCCCAACTTCCTTGAGCACGGCAAGAGGAATCTCCAAAGCATTTCCGCACACTTCCATTCGCGCGATGTTTTGCCATGTTTCCATGGCGCGAAGGTCGGCGGAAATGATTTGTATTTTCCCATCGGTCCTCTTCTGCAGCACGGTATAGAAATATTTGTTGATGGCTGCGCTGAGGACAACGCCGCCAAATCTTTCATAATAGGAAGGAAGATCTGTGCCACCTCCTCCGAAGCTGATGCGCACCGGGCTACGAACGATTAACATCGGCCACCTCACTGCCAGCTAAATCCGGCGTACTCACAAAACTGGCGGCCTGAGCCGGGGAGGGTTCTTGCCTCAATCCCCTGAAGAGCAATGTCCATACCGTCTGCAACATCAGGCTGAGGTCCAGAAGCGGGTGCCAGTTGAAGATATACTGCAAATCAAAATGCGCTTTATCCTCCGAGGAATGCTGATCCCGAAGCCCGTGGACCTGAGCGAGACCCGTGACGCCGGCAGGAACCTTCAATCGCTGGCGCTGCCACTCGGAGTAATGTTTGACTCTCTCGGGCGCCTCGGGTCGCGGACCCACCAAAGACATATCGCCGTTCAGCACGTTCCAAAGCTGTGGCAGTTCCGTCACGCTCCATCTGACCAACATCCTCTCGTACCCCTTGGGATGCGTTGTATGGCGCTCTACGTTTAGCCGGTACATCCGGAAAGGAATCCCGTCCTTGCCGCAACGCGGTTCCATCCGGAATGCCCTTCCCTTTCTGCTGTAAACAAGAAAAGCAGCGGCTGCCAGGATCGGTGATACCAAGAGCGCAATTCCCAAGCCCACGACAAGGTCCATGGTTCGCTTCATCGCGAAGCTGATCGCAAGAGGATTTCTCTCCTGCAGCGAGAGTAATGGAAGCCCATCGATCTCCAGCAATTCCGCTTTGGACAAATACAGGTCATACCATTGCGGAACCAAGTGCACCTGGATCGCCGCCATTCGACATTCGGAAATCAGTTTCCGGATTCCTGCGCCGTGGGCCTCCGACATGGCGATGATGAGCTTCTGAACTTTTTGCTGCACTAAAAGGTCCAAGACCTGCAGGGTTTTCACTGAGGTGAAAGGAGGCGTACCCAGAGAGCTTGTGAACTCGTTGAATGCCTCGGATTCGCCGGTGAATAGAAATCCGACGATTTGAAAGGGAAGTTCCGGGTGGGAAGCAATCTTGTCGGCAAGTTCTCTGGCTATCGGCCCGTGTCCAAGAATGACGCAGCGATCATCCGCTTTGTTCCTCAACCTGGAGGTAACCAGGAAGCGCGCTAAACAACGCAACCCAACAAGCCCTAGAAAAAAGAATAACGCGAAGTAAAGCAGCACAAGACGGGAATAATAATGTTTGGCGAGGAAACTGAAGGCCAATAGAACGATCATCAAGAGCGAGGTCGCGACGATGATCTGAGAGAGCATGGCAAACAGTCGCCACCCCCCTTTGAAGCCGTCCAGAGTCATCCTAAAGTAAAGAAAAGTCCATGCCACTATGGCAACGACTATTATCAGCAGGTACGGGTGAAGACGTGCTGTGAAATCGAGGGGTTCCTTTGTGCTGGCATATCGCACGTAGATGCCGAGGCACAATGCCCCGAACATCCATAACAAATCGGCAGTCAGTATCCAGTAGCGAAGGTTTTTAACTCTCATTTTCGGACCGAAGACGACTCATAATCGGGAGGGCGGCGAGATTTTCCTGTATGAGCGTTGCGTGAAGACCAACCACCCCTCCCCGTGGGTTGGAGACGGGGTTGTCAAGCTACCGTAAGAGATTTGGTCGCGACTGAAACGTTATGTTCAGTGGACCCTCGCCTTGACCTTCCGGGCATTTCGTTTCCGGTCTATCCCGGGCAAGATGCCGCCATCGCGCGACGCGACATTCGGGTGTATACAATCCTAAAATCGAATGAGCTATCGCAAGATGCAAGTCCTCGATGATTTGCATATTATTGGAAGGGACGATGACGCAGAGGTCGCACAGGGGCTTCATTGCCCCTCCTTGGAAACCCGAAATGCCGACCGTCGCCGCCCCTGCCTCTCGCGCCACTTGCAGCGCATTCAGAACATTTTTTGAGTTTCCACTTCCGCTGATGGCAAACGCAACATCGGTGCGGTGGGACAAAATTCCTGAGTTGCTCCGAAAAGACGTCATCGTAACTGGAGTCGTTTGCCCATGCTGTCAGGGTTGGCAGATTGTCAGTAAGTGCGAGGACGCGGAATCTCTTCCCCACCATTACAATAAGCTGTGCCTTTTCCAAGATCACAAGCAAGTGGGATGCGAGCGAGGCGCTTCCTCCATTTCCACACAGGGACACCGTCCTGCTGGCGTTATAAGCTCCCACGAGGGTATCAGCAATTTGGTCAATCCCGTCCTTGGGAAGACTAACCAATACGCGCTGTAATTCCTCAAAATATTGCTTTGCGTCCAAAAGTCTCTATGCCGTCATTCATGTATTCCCTCCCCCAAAAGTGTGCAATTGGAGTTCCTAAAACTCTCTTAGGCTGTTCTTACAATGCGACTCCGGTCTCAGTTCTACTCGGATGGAGAAACGGCAGACTGGCGACCTCGAAATCACTTAGCGGGCGCTTTTTGCAGCTAATTTACGACGGAACTTAGGGGAGACCGATGAGCTTGCTACACTGTGCCTGTTCCCACTCCCAGGCACCCGCTATGGTTTCGAATAAGTCTGAGTGTTTTGGCGTCCAACAAAATTCATCCATTAGTTTCTTGGGGCTCGCACATAATGCGGAGGGGTCTCCAGGACGACGTAGCCCGACGCGCACATGGATTTTCTGCTTTGCAATGCTTTCCGCAATCTCGCAAATCTCCTTTACCGAATAACTCCTGCCGGTGCCGATGTTGTAGGCGTGGAATCCAGACCCATCCATCTTTTGCAGAGAGAGCAAATGAGCCTCAGCGATATCATCGACGTGAACATAGTCGCGCAAGCAGGTACCGTCTGGTGTAGGTAATCGGTCCCGTAGATCTCGAAATTGGGTCGACGTCCGGATGCGGTTTGAAGAAGAAGAGGGATGATATGAGTTTCGGGCTCATGGCGCTCGCCCAACTCCCAAGTTCCTCCGCAGGCGTTGAAATAGCGGAACGTCACTACGCTCCAGCCATATGCTTTGGCGTACCACTCAAGAATTCCTTCAAAAACAAGCTTGCTTTCACCGTACGAATTGATCTCATTTTTACCGTGATCCTCGGGGATCGGAACAATAGTCGGCGTGCCGTACACAGCAGCGGTCGAGGAAAACACGAATTTTCGAATGCCGTGCGACCTTAGAGTCTCTAACATCGCAACACTACGCGCAACGTTTACATCGAAAAAGACCCCTGGATTCGTAATGGATTCAGGGATCAGTGCTTTTGCGGCAAAATGGAACACGGCATCAATCTTACTTGCCGACAGGATTGCCGCCAGGGAGTCCCTATCGCCGATATCAATGCGATGGAGTGAAACACCTGCCGGAACTGCCTCGGCATGTCCGGTCGAGAGATCATCAACGACCGTGACTCTGTAGCCCTTTTCCAAGAGTTGCCGACAGCAAGCGGAACCAATATACCCTGCGCCACCAGTAACCAGGATCGACGCCATCAGTAAGCACCTTCTCTTTTCAGAACCGCATAGGGAGTCTTTAAAAGAATCTTCAAATCCAGGGCGAGACTCCAATTGTTGATGTAGTGCAGATCCATCTTCACGCGTTCGTCATAGCCGACACTTTGTCTTCCATTTACTTGCCAATACCCTGTTAGCCCAGGTTTCACGGTAAAAACAGCAAATGTTTGTGTGGACCATATTTGTCAAGTTCGGCTGGGGATATCATTCGGGGGCCCACCAAGCTCATCTGGCCCTTTAACACATTGAACAACTGCGGTAACTCATCCAGACTGAGCTTCCTGGAGCGCACTTCCGACTCTCGTTACCCGGGGATCGTTCTTAAGTTTGAAGTTGCGCTCAAATTCCTGTTTCAACGCTGGATTCGCAGCCATGATTGAATCCGCGTTTTTGCGCATGCTGCGAAATTTGTAAGCGTCGAATTCACCATTTTTCCCGACCACCCGCCTTCGATAAATAGCCTGCCGATCCGTCTTCAAGTGCCACAAGCAGACCCAACAGGACGAAAAGAGGCGAAAGAGGAAGAAAAAGGAGGATCGCGGCACCCAAAAGGTCCATTGCCCGCTTTAGGAACAATTGTTTTCTCTCATTTGTAATTTCAGCGAGTTCTTGACCGGCGAAAGTGTGTCCTGGACATTTTGAAACCGCAGAGGCGTTCAGAATCTGCCAGCGGCCTCAGATCGCATTCTGCGTGAACGGCACTAATGCTGATATCCATTTGACTTCAAACGATTGCAATTTCATGCGAGGCGAAAAACCTTGAACTCGGTGAGCTTATAAGATATGAACGCGGCCATAATTGTTTAACTTATTCGAGAAATCCCTCAATGTAAGAATGAAGCCACATGACGCGACTCTCGTTCCAGGCTGGCTATTGCCTCCTTTACGTTATTGGAGGGGTTCTTTGCTGGTGCCCTTTTCCTCCAAAAGTTCCAAAAAGAACTATTTTCTGCCTAAGAAAAAAAGAAAAGACATAATTGCCAAACTGAGTCCTACTTCATCCCAACCGGCTTTGTGACTTTGCTCCGTGCCAATGCCGACGCCAAAGCGTCGGGAAACAGCCCCCCCTCTACGATTTCACACAGGATGTGTCCAACCAGCATGTGTGCTTCCTGGATACGCGGTGTTCGAAGGGAAGGTATACAAATAGAGTAATCTGCACATAACGCCATCTCTCTGCCACGCGGGCCCGTCATCCCAACCGTAATGACTCCTGCCTTTCTTGCGGTCCGAATTCCGCTAATGACATTTGGAGAACTCCCGCTCGTCGAGATTCCTATCGCAACGTCTCCAGGCGAACCCAGCGCTTCCAACTAGCGCGCGAATACCGCCTCATAAGAATAATCATTGCTGATGGCCGTCAGGGCGGATGTGTCCGTCGTTAGAGCAATTGCGGGCAAAGCACGCCGCTCGCGGTCAAATCTTCCCACCAACTCCGCCGCCAGGTGTTGAGCGTCTGCCGCGCTGCCCCCATTTCCAAAAAGAAGAACCTTTTTGCCGCTTCCCAGCGCACGGATCAATTCTCCCCCACCTTAGCCACCGTGGCGATCAGTTCTGGGTCGTTAAGAAGGGCCTGCTTCAGCAAGAGGCTCTCTCCTACATTCTTGACAAATACGTCACTCGGCGTCAGCGGAGCGTTCATTCACTCTCTCCTATGTGGGCGGTCGGTTGCTCGGCGAGGCGCAAAACAAATCGGTCAGCGCCACACTTCCTTTTCAATTTTTTCGGCACCCTTTTTTGGCCCTTCCATCGGCACATTTGCCGACTCCTTCTCTAAAATGGCGCGACATGCGTCACGCACAGCTTCGTAGCCTATGCATTCCATGCAGGCAGGAGGGTTAGACGGGTACTCCCACCCCAAATTGAGATACCCGCACCCAGCCGCCGATGAATCCACCACGATTGCCCTCTCGCTGACTGGCCCCCATCTCTTGGAAGACGTCGGCCCATGTAGGGCAACGAGCGGAGCCCCCAGGGCCGCAGTCATGTGCATTACTCCTGTATTCACACACACTACAAGCCGAGAATGTGCCAGCGTCGCTGCCGTTTCCTGAAGACTTATGTCAGCTGCGTTTCTCACCAACCCGCGAGTCCAGGGCTGCAGGAGATGGATGATCTCCTCATTGCTGTCGTAGTCGGGACGCGCCCCAGTCAGTACCACTTGCAGTCCCCAACCTGTAAACTCCTCGATGAGTTGGAGCCACCTATCACATGGCCACTGTTTTAATTGTCTCCCCATTCCACCCGGCCATAGATGAAAGACGGCGTAATTCTGAGTCGATTGAAGCCCGATTGGCGGCCTCCGCAGAAAAGGCGCATTCCCTGTCTCCACTCCGAGGACTCCCACCAGCCGGCGGAAATTCTGAATTTCGTGCATATCGGAAGAATGCTCCATACTCAAATCGTAGCCGTAGTGCCTGTGCTGACCTGGCGTCCGGAATCCGACTGTGTACGATGCCCCCGAAAATAGCGTGAACAGGGCCGCCAAGCGTGACCATTGGCCGAAATCAATCATCACGTCAACTGGAACCGACCGAACCGCTCGTATCCCTGCCACAGGATTGCCAATCGGTACCGAAACGACCCTGTCGATCCCGTCCAGCATGTGGGCAATCTCGAAATTGGTTGGGCCCGCAAAGAAAATCAATGCAGCTTGCGGAAATGCTCTGCGCAGATCAGCAACGATTCCACTGATCAGAACAGTATCTCCGATTGCCGCCATCGTGAACAAACCTATCCTGTCAAGCTTCGACGGTCGCTTTCGCTTCCGTTTCATCCGCCCCAAAACCGCGACTGCGGGAATCCCTGCGTAGCGGTCCAGAAAGTGCAATGCAGGGTTTCCTCTTTTTTTAATCATGCTGATATTCTTGTGCCATTGCTTGTGCAACAATGCAGAATCAATTCGATATTTGAAGCCCCAACGTTCTCTCTTGTTGCGCGCGTCCAACCTGCTCTTATTTTCCGGACAGCGAGTGTGGCGTTCCCGGCGCTTCTTGTATTCATGGCACATCAGATTTCTGTTCTCCGAAATGCTCCATGATTTCTTCCGTGGTCACGATCGCGGTGCCGTGCTTGCCCACCACCACCCCCGCCGCAACATTCGCCAGATGAGCCGCTGCTTCACGCGTTGCTCCCGCCGCTATGCCTGCCGAAAAAGCTGCTAGCGCTGTATCGCCCGCCCCGGTTACGTCGTAAATCTTGCGCGCCACAGTAGGGATATCCACGCGACGCAACCTGCTCTCCTCCGGCTCAAACAGAGTCATTCCTTCGCTCCCGCGCGTCACCAGCAAGGCCTCCAGTCCCAGTTGCCTGGTCAAGTGCCCCGCCGAACACATCAGCCAAGCATCGCCATCCATTGGTGTCCCCACTAGACGCGATAATTCCTTCAAATTTGGCATGAGAATACTGGCCCCTTCGTATTTCCGGGCCTCCTTATCCTTCGGCGCGACAATCACGGGCACGGCTCGTTCGCACCCCGCTTCGAATGCCGCTTTCAGCACTTTGGCTGTCAACACGCCCTTCAAATAATCCGAACACAAAATCACCTGTGCACTCGCGGCCTTCTCGCGCATCTGACGGATAATTTCTTCCTCGACCTCCCCGCTCACCTCTACCGTTGTTTCCTCGTCCGCACGGAACACCTGCTGGCCATGTTCCACCGACACGTACCGCACCTTCCGGGTGGACACGCGACGTGCATCCCTCACCACTCCGCTCCCGCTCACTCCGAGTTCGCCCAGCACTTTCAGTATCTGTTCGCCCGCGCCATCCTCGCCCAGCACTCCCACCACCATCACTTTCACATTCAGGCTGCACAGGTTCCTCACCACGTTTCCCGCGCCTCCCAACGTCGCATCCTGCCCTACCACGTTCAGGATTGGGACCGGCGCCTCCGGCGAAATCCGCTCGACGTGCCCTCGCCGGTACTCGTCCAGCATCAGGTCGCCCACCACCAGCACTCGGCAGTTACCGAGCTCCTTCAGCAATCCCTCCGCTCCTATCATCCTCTCGCCTCCAGGCTCTCGTAACTCGACTGCGGCGTCTTTAGCGCCTCCGTAACCGCCTGCATCACCTGCTCCACGGAAATTAACCGCATACAGTATGGCTCTTGCCAGATACAGTTATCCCCGCATGGCCGGCACCAAATATCGTTCCGGATGACCACTCGATGTTCTTCGCCGCGTGGCCCGAACCACTCCGGACGCTGCGGCCCAAACACTGCCACGACCGGTACCGTCAAAGCGGCCGCCACGTGCATCGGTCCGCTATCGTTGCAAATGAATAATTTGCAACGCGAGATTACCGAGATGAACTGTCGAAGGGAAAGCGCCACAGGAACGACATCCACGCCTGCTGGGACTTTTCTCGGCTTTCTTGGATCGCTAAACCATAAAATCTTCGCGCCAAACTGATCCACCACTCTTTTAGCCACTTCGGCAAAACGCTCGTCGCCCCATTCCCGAATCTCTGAACCAGCCCCCGGGTGAATCCCGACTACCAGATCGTCTTTTGTGATCCCGTGCCGAGATAGCAGTTCTGCCGCGGATTCTTCCTCCTCCGGAGTTTCCCGGAAAACTTTTCTGCTACTGAGTATCGGAAACCCGATATGTTCCAGGATTTGCAAGTTGCGGTCGGCAACGTGGGGCCGTGCGAGGTCAGGCTGCACCACATCGGTCAGAAGAAACGCTCCTCCGCCATACCCGTAGCCGACGCGCTGCCGCGCGCCTGCCAACCAAATGACCACGTTCCCTCGAATATCCCCGCTCCAGCCCGACGCAAAGGCAAGGTCAAATCGTTTTTTTCGAAGTCCAAATGCGTCTCGGAAAAAATTCATCCATGTAAGTGAGACAGAATTGTTCTTCTTCAGGCTCGGCAAGGTCTGGCCCCAAGGAATGCGCACCTGGATCCACTCATCCATCAAGCCTTGCTCCAGCAAAAGAGAATATGCGCCAGTTCTCCCCGCAACAGCTATATGCGCCGCCGGCAGGTGCGCGCGCAAGCTGCGAAGGAATGGCGCAAGCAGAACCATGTCGCCAAGCCCGCCGGGATCGAATACCAAAATACTTCTGACGACGGAGCCGGTGGCAGCGGGCGCCTTGAGGAACCAGCTCAACAAGCGCAGCACTGCTTCCAAACCGCCGATAGATATTCGGCGACGCCAAACTCCCGGCTTAAGGAAGATCCGGGCGACTTGCTCTTTCCCAGTTCTTGAACTGGACCAGTCGAGAAAATTCTTGTTTTTCATTTCACTCTAGCCAAGAAACTGGAAGCTAGGTTCCCGCAGCAAACCTGTTTTCAGGAACAGCTGGAACCAGTCCCGATCCTTCCAATAAGGGTCTCGCTTGCAGACTCATGTCTGCAGCCAATAGCGCGAGCAACACCCAAATCAAAGTGTCGAACTGTGGACTCACATCCAACGTCAAATCCAACAGGCCGTGCGCTACAATTGTCGTCATCGCTCCTAGTACCCCAAAGCCGAGAGATCTGCCAAAGCTGTCCGTCGAGGATCGGAAATGACGAAACGCGCACCGTATTCCCGAAGCGATAAGCCCAAAAAAAGCCGCAAAACCTATAATTCCGGTTTCCGAAAGAATCTCCAAATACAGATTATTAACAGTAAGGTAGTCTGGGCGAATCCAAGAAAGATTTATATATGATCCATACATACCACTGAAGTTACCTAGCCCAATCCCCCAAGCTCGCGAATCGCGGAAGAGGTCCCACGCAACGGCCCACAAAACAAGACGCCCTGCCGAGGACACAAATCCCAACTCGCCCAGGCGCTCTGGATTCACCGCGCCTCCAACCAAAGACAGGACCAAGCCTGCGGCCACTAAAGCCGAAAGAAAAGCAAGCTTCTTCGGCCATCCCCCAACAAAGTAGAAAATAGCGAGAATGAGCACGCACCCGGAAGCCGCCATTCCACCACGACTTTGCGTGCAAACCATACCAATCAAACCGAGACAAGTCACCCACCCACCGAGACTTCTCCACTTGCCCTCACCGCGAAGATAAAGCGCCAGTGCCAGCGGCAAGACAAGGTTCAAATACGCCGCAAGGGAATTCGTGTAGTTGAGGAATGAAGGGGCCCTCCAGTCCCAGTCCGCAAAGTCTTCGGTCGCAGGGTTCAAAAACAGCCACAAAGATGTGTAGCCTCCTATCACCTCTTGAAAAATCGCAAAGGCAGCCGTCATCATCGTCGACCAAAGAAGAACGGTAATAATTCTTTGAATTCGCTCGCGCGAATGTGCCCACTCGATGATGAAGAAGTAAAAGGACAGGGATGACGCGAGAATCGCCAGTGATCTTGCTGAATAATGCGTCCAGCCACCCGTACCAAAGGCCACAGAAAGCAGTGCGGCGGCCGCGAATAAAATCGACCACTTTGATAAAGCCGAGTGCAACAGACCCTTGATTCCGATCTGACCTCGCCACAGGCGCCCTATAAAGAAGCCGACAACCACCAAAATACGGCCTGTGGTCATGACGTCATGGATAAGAAAATCAGTATTCAGCAGCCAGCCAACCGGCAACAGAAAGATGACCGCTAATAGAAACGGTTCATTCTCCGCCACTGACAAAGCCAGGATTACGAACCCGCCGAAGACTACTAAACTCCAATGCGCTATTACGAAAAGAGCGGCAAAAAGCGCCGACACGACACCTAAAATCAGCCAGAGATTTCTGTCCGTGAATGGCCTGGAAACCAAATTTGACGGCGAATTCATCATTAACCTACGTTAGGGTCTGGGGATGCGCTCCGCCTGTTCCGCCATATCGTCGCGAATTCGGCTACAATGCCAGCGCGATAGAGATACGCAACGAAGAACAAAAAGAACGCAATTCCTGCCAGCGGTACCGAAACCCATCGCCCGAAACTGAGCATTCCTGCCAGCAGCACCCCGAAGGCCAGCGACGTTCGCCCTCCCCCCCAAGGAAGCGCAATGGTTCCCGTCGCTTGGCGTACCCAATACATATTCTGAACTAGCAGGACCAACTCAGTAACAATCGTGAGAATCGCCGCACCACGCCACGAAAACAGCGGAATCAATACCAGGTTCCCGATGAAATTTACGGCAAGGCATACTACGGAGGTGACCACGAAAATCCGCTCGCGCCCCATCGCCAGAAGCCCGATGTTCAGCGCGAAATTAAGATACATGGGAATTGTTGCCCAAATCAGAATATTCAAAACCGGCACCGAATCAGCATAACGCCCGCCGAGTACAGAGGACTGCCTGGCCCCCGAGGATAACTGTAGCCAGAATTGCCGCGTAGGCAAGGCTCAACAGCAACCCCATGGCTCTCTCCAGCTGCTTCTTCTCAACCTCACCCCATTTGCCGCGCGATATACTTGGAAGCACGCTGTAAAGTATGCTGTAAGGAATCAGTTGCAGCGTCCCAAATCCCCGGTACGCCACGCTGTAAATCCCCGTTGCGTAGTTCCCGGCAAGCTTTGATAGCATGACGACATCGATTCGGTCATAGAGATTCGTTGTAAAAGGATACAGATTGAATACAAGAGTTCTCCTAACCAACTGGCCCCATACCAGTTGGATGCGCTCGGCTGTCCTGAACTGAACGCACACAGCTATGGCCACGCCCCCACCGATTGTTGCCGCCGCAATTTCCGTCGCGATGACAGTCTTCAAATGGCCGCCTAAAATGAGCAGGAGCACCGCCAGCCACAAGCGTCAAACCTACAGCCAAGTCCAGGATCAAATACAACGTGTAGCGGCGAATGCCACGGAGTACACCTTGAACACTCTCACTCAATGCTCGCGGCGCAACTGTCAGCGCCATCAATGCAGTCCCTGCAAGCACCGGGCGGGATAACGGAGGATCAAAAGTATAAGGATCACCAGCGCGCCCCCCAGAACGGCGATAGCGATCCGCAGGAATGTCAACTGAGACGCGAGTCCCCAGCCAACCCGCTCATCCTTGGCCGTTTCCCTCGTCAGAAACTCGGCATACCCTACCCCAGAGGCCACGGCTAGTAATTCGACAACCGCAAAAAGCAACGCGTAGACCCCAAATTCATCTGGACCTAGCACGCGTGCCACCACCAAAACAAAAGCGACGCGAAGCAGCCGCCGCATCAGCGGCGAAGCCATAAGGATGAAAACGTCAAAGAGCTCAGGCTGATCAACAGCGCGACTGTTAATCATGCTGGCCCCAGCAGTAGCCACCATGGATGAACCTGTGGATTCGCTGCGACCTAGAACACATTGCTCTTCTGTTAAGCGGTCAGGAACCCCGGCCACTAAGGCTATCCTTTCCCCTGAGGCCCATGAGTGCAAGTCGGCTTGCGCACAACAATATCGACAGCGAAGCATTCGCTGCAGCAAAGGAACCTTGTTTAGCATTAGGTAATAGGCCCCCTCAAGAGCTGCCCTATTTATAAGAGTCGGCGAGAACAGAAAGGAAATCTCCAGCCCCAGCTCAACAGCTATCGATCTCAGCCAGTCCCGAACCAACACATCTTCCGGCACTTCCGGGCGCTTGCGATTTACCCGGATAAAAGCGGCTCGATGCATCCATCTGGTGCATGACGGTTCAGACAGATACAGAGCGAGACCTCCAGGCTTGAGTATCCGCTTAAGTTCCGCAAAGCATCTTCGATGCCTGCGGAAATGATGGGCCGCAGAGAACGCGTAGACGAGGTCGAACGATTAGGCCTCAAAGGGAGTCTTGTACGCCGGGCATGCCTCAACGTGGTCCGGCTGCGCGCCAAAAATCGGCAACCACTTCCCGACAGACGCAATCGCCGCAGGACTGAGATCCGTTCCGATTACCCTGGCATTTGGGTGAAAGCGTTTCACGATGCACGCAGACCAGCACTGACCTCCACCAAGCTCCAATATGCTTCCGGCGGTTGCGAAATGAGATTCAAATACACGATATCTCTCAAGAAACACGCGCGCCTCGGACGCCTTGTTGAGAATATTGTCGAGCGAGTCGGATTCCGGCGACTCATGGACGGAATTTTCCCAGAACTCATGCTCGATTCTTTCCGCTTCACCCACGCTTACTTTTCTTGTCACCACAACTCCATTTCAAGCATTTACAGCTATCTTCCGCCGGTACACTCGCGACAAACTCAAACCGGTTCCACTTCGCTGCCCTCAATGTCCACCGCCACTGAACGCATGATGAGATCGAGCGAAATCACAAACCGAGTGCTATTCTTTTTCCGTACCAGGACGCCCTCCAAGCCCGCAAGTGAACCGCTCTTTACCCTGACCCTTCGCCCTGCAGCCAGATGCGGGTGCGGATCGGCACGAACACCGTTCGCCAAACTTGTTCGCAGCGCCGCGATCTCTTCCTGTGGCAAAGCTGTGGGTGATCCATTGAAGCCGACCAGTTTTGCTACCCCCGGGACTTGCAGGACCTGCAAGCGATCGCGCAGCGCGAGCCGAACAAAGACGTATCCGGAAACAACGGCAACTCCAGCTTTACGCGCCGGTCCTTCCACCGCCGCACCGAGGCGTACAGCGGCAGAAAATGCTCCACATCGCGCGCGCTCAACTGTTCCGCCACGCGCTTTTCGTGGTTCGCGCTCGCGTAGGCCGCGTACCATAGGGCTCAAAAAAATTCGCGGCAAACTGAGCGTATCGGCGGAATTGGTCGCACTGGCGATATGGGTTGCCATTGGTCTGTCACCTTGCCCTGGATACAGCTTCGCCCCGTCGCTTACAGGGCCAAATACAAACTAAACCATTATTTATCAGTTACTTATACAACCATCCAGCTATTCATCACTGCGCGCCTGATCCGAACTATTGCGAAACTTGCTCATAGTTTGCTGCTCACGGACTTAGGCTCGAACCATTCGAGCCCACGCGAGGCAAGCGCGCGCGAACGGTATGAAAAACTTCTTGAGCAAGTAATTTTTGAGGACGACTGTCCTCAATCTGGTTCCAGGACTTTTCCCCGAATAACCAAGTCACGCTGATGGCCCCCGCCAGAAGCGTGCTAGCGCTATGATGAACAGCCGCGGAGGAAATGACTTTTTCTCGGGTGTGTCGGGAGAGTCGAGAACCTTTATGCTGGGCGTCTCCTTGGCCTCCTGCACCTTCGCAAGCTCGTACTCCTGCGTCAACGTTTGGAATACCGCCTCCTGTATTTTCGTATTCCGATAGAGATCGGCATAGCTGACGCCCAGCACGGGAAGCTCTCGAATGGATGGGTAAAGCGATTCCCGATCTTGCCCGTTACCAGTGGCAGGGCCGCCCGATTTGCTGCCGAGGTTTTTCTCCAGTTGCCGGCGCAGTTCCTGTACGCGGGCCTGGGTGGCGCGAACCCGCACGTTGCCGTCAGCGTAAATCTGTTTGAGCCCTTCCAACTCCGTTTGCGCCGCGACCAACTGGCCTTCCAGGGCCCCCAGCCCCTCAATCATGGCCTTGCCTTGCGCCGGAATATCCAAAGCCGTGTTCTTGCTGGCGAATTCGCTAAAGCCCTTTTCAGCGGTTTCCAGGTCCTGTTTGACATGCGTCAGGCGATCTTCGAGGAATACTCGTTCGCGATGGGCCGAGGAAGTGTTTAGCTCAGTGACCACGCGGTTCAGTTCGCTGATGTATTCCCCGGCCATAGCCGCGGCTCGTTGGGGACTGTTATCTACGACCTGAATTGTAATGATTCCGCTCTTGCGATCCACGGAAAGGTTCGTATGTTTGCCCAGGTCCTCACGCGCATCTTCCATCCGGCGATCGGAATAGACGCGTCTAGGTCAAACTTGTTGATCAGGTCGTCTTGTACGGTTCGGCTTTGCAATATGCCAATGAAAAGATCTGAGGAATTTTTGAGCCCCAACAGATCCCCTGCCACTGAACCTAGACCCGATCCGAGTTGAGCGCCGACACTCCCGCTTGCCGCTGCCAGCATGGCCATCCCCATCCCGGAGCTTCCCTGATCCGGAGGCATCAAACGCGCGGTTGACTCAAATCGTTTCGGAATTAGGAAGGCAATCAGGACGGATAGCAATAGCCCCGCCGCCATCGCCCGGAAAATGAACCGCCGATTTTCCCAGACGAGCTGCTGCATTGCCACCGCGTGCGAATGTCCCAGCTCGAGTTCACGATCCTCGTTCGGGAGCGTTTCGACACCCGGGTGGGCCAAAACGATGTCTTCTTCCCGAAGGGACGTTTCTCGGGCCGTTGAACGGCCAGCCTCGCTCATGGCTTCTCCGTTCGGCGGCACGCCGGAATTTTGGGAAACGGTTTCATCTACCAGCCCCATGAATGCGGAGTAAATTGAATCCGAACGGACGACGTCCAATTGGTCTGCGCTCCTGGAGCCAAAATGGGCGCAGACCATTTTTCGTATTGGACAAAGGTGGAAAGGCTCAGATCGGGACGCACTTGCCAGTTCACCTTGACCGATCCGTCGTTAATCGTTTCCCCGCCGGGAATGAAGTCGCTATCGACCTTTGCGTGCCGATACGCAAATTGCATTGAATTTCGCGGACTGAACCAATACGTGCTCCAGCCTTGAAAGCCCATCCCTTGTCTTCCCACCCAGTCTCCGATGAGGTTGCCGTTGCTCGTATATAAGGTGTGATAGAAATTGTTGGAGTAAATATATTGTCCGTACCGGCTTCTGGCCGTCGGCGGGTCTGTGTAGACAGCTTCAACTCGAAAATCCAGCTTTGGCAATCGCGGAATCCGAGGGAGATAAATACCTGTACGTATGGCGAGCCTCTGCCAGATGTAAATCGGAGACTGGCTATTGTCGAGGTTCGTGGGATTATCCTCGGGCAGCAATCCGTTGGCATAAATCTGCAACCAATCGCGCATTGGGGGAAGGTATAAGAGAGATCACCGCCGATTGTGCGTTTTCCGGGATTGCGGTTGGGGGATACAAATCGGAAGAATAGAACTGAAAAAACTATTGAAAATCGCCCCCGTCGTCAGTGGGCGGCCCACCCCTCCGAATTCAGCCGTAGCGATAAGGCTTACTTCCAAATTTCGCGTTCGCTTCGCGGTGATCTTTAGCCCATGGATCAGCGGCCGCTGCGGGAATTCGTTTCCGGCCAATTCGCCGAAGAAGAAGTCCGTCTTCATCGGCCCCAACCAGCGAAACATCCAGGGAAGCTCGAAGGATTCCATCGGCCTTGCCCGGAACATATAGATCGGCTCCGCGTTATCGCTATACAGCAACGCGCCGCCTACGCCGCGTCCCCACCAAAGGCTCTGTTTGCCAGCAGACAATGTCCAGCCGCCAACATTGGCCGCTACATAAGTGTCCAGCAGATTGAATTGATTCACCGCCGAAACGGGAGTCGCTGGTTGCAAGGGATTGCCGTCGGCGGCGGCAATCGCTTCACGAGCTGCCAGCGGAAAAGCCGGGCCCGAAGGGGCGTGCTGGAACTCTCCACGGACGTAGATGGTGAACCGTCCAGTAGTTCCATAGCCCGAGAAGCCGTCATAAGTGTTGAAGCCCTGCTGATAGGGGCGGCCGGAGTTATTGATAATCGTCTGGCCGAAATGATAGCTGTCATTCAATGGCTGGCCGCTGATTTCCGTCACATTTGTATAAACCGATTCCAGGCGAATCGACTGTTCTTTGCCCTCTCCGGCGAGAACGGAATTCTCGGCTTGAAACTCTTTTTGCAGCGTTGTGTAAAGCCGATCGCCTTCCCCGCGAGTGGCTCTCCGGCCGCGATTCTTTCGCCGGCCTCCTGAATCAGCATGGCGCATTCCAGGCGGGTCAAAGGGCGCACATCTTGAAAAGCGGAATGGATGTAGCCAAGAGCTATGAGCCGGTCAAGAGCCGGATAAATCCAGCTGTCGAGAGGAACGTAGGGCGAGCCGGTATTCCTCAGATTCCGATCGCCATTCTCAGCGAGTGCCTCTTTGAATGTTTCCCAATTGCTGCCGCCGAGTTCCGGATCGTGATGGGCGCGATACACGTGTTGGCCGACAAACCAGCCAATCGCGGCGCCCGCTAGAACGTCGGTTGGAAAATGGTCCTTGCCCGTCACCCGGGAAACGCTCACGGCCGAAGCCATTCCATAGACAAATAACTTTGATAGCGGACCAGGATATTCGTGCGCCATCACGCTTGCCACTGCCCACGCCGCTGTCGATGGTCCGACGGGAACGATGTTCCGCCGTGCCAAAATCCTCCCTCGCCGCTGCCTTCCGTTGGCCGCTGCCGTCCGAACGAGTACTGGAGCACCGTGGTTACGCCCACTGCATCCACCGCCGCCTCCCCGCTCAGTAACCCGGCCTCCTGCTCATGGTCGTCATGGGTTATTCTTCCCAGCAGATACATTCCGCCGGTAACGCCGCCAACAGCGCCGACGCCGTAATTGGAAAAGGTGTCGTCTTGTTCACCCGTGAAGGCGATTGCGTCAGGCTCTTGAAATGTGAGTGTCCGACGCCAAGGAAACGGCTGCAATTGCCGCAAACGGCAAAAGCCAATTGGCACCCTCGAGACGCAGATGCGATGGGCGGTCCAGATGGCTTTTTGGTCGAGTGTGATGTTCTTCAGCAAAGATAACCCGAGCTTGGTCTCCGAAAACTGATTGGCTTCCGCCAGCCCATCGCTCGTCCCGGCATTTTTGTCCAATACGCTCGAGTCCGGTCTCATAGCTCCTGTTTCCGCTGCCGTCCCTTGCTGGTTCTCCAGATTCTGTTGCCCTGCCTGCCTTGCGAATGCATTTGTGTCGCAAGCCACAGCGGCCATGAACAGACAACAACCGAGCGCGAGATTTGAGTCGCCTAAAATTCATCTCGCCAGTAGCGCACGGCGATAAACACGGCGCTCGCAATGGCCGATGCCGCTTGCGCGATCAGCAACACGCTTTGCCACTGCAATCCGCCACCCAATGCTTTCTCTGGAACGACGACAGTATCCCCCGGCTGGAGCGTGGCGCTCAGCGATTCCCCGGTCCACAGGCTGCTCTTTGCGCCCACCACGGAGCCATCAGCTCGAATTACAAAGATCGCATTCTTGTTGGCGAGTTGCGTCGGGCCGCCCGACTGGCCGAGATACCACTTCGCACTTTTCCCCGGACGGTAGGAGACGGCGGTGGGATTGAACACTTGTCCTGTCACCATCACGTAGCTCGGCCTCTTGGGAATGAACAGAACGTCTCCCGCCCTGACTTCGATGTCCGCAGGCGTGTTTTTCCATCGATCGATTTGGGAGAAATCCGAATCGTCACGCGGCCCAGCACAGGACTGGCGCTCAATTGCTCGATGCTTGATTGCGCCTGCTGCAGAGCGATGGCCTTTGCTTCTTTTTGCTTGCGCATCGGTTTCTGGCAGGAGTTCGAGATAGTTTGCGCATCCCTCATGCGTGTAATGATCTCGGCCTGCGCTTTTGACTCCAACTCACGCACCTGCTCCCTCTGCAGGACTGCTCCGTACGGATAAGCATCCGGCTGGAAGCCTCCCGCTCGCTCCAGAACGGAACTGAGCCGCTCCCCTGGACGAATGCCGTACGTTCCTGGGTGTTCCACTTCACCTCTCAGAGCGATCGACGCCCCCAGATCGTTCCAGCCGGGAAGTTGCCGAATCGTCAGGACGTCCCCGTTGTGCAGAGTCACATTCGAATTCGGATCACCGGCAAGCGCCGCTGATAGCGCAACCACCTCATGCTGCCCGTCAATTTCGATTGGTTTGAGCATTGATACTTGGTCAGGTCGGCTGCCTGCGTGTCCGCGCTGGGCTTGAGTCCGCCACCTATGCGAATCAAATCCGCGACGCGCATGTTTGTGTCAGCGGATAACGTCCCGGCTTCGCCACCTCTCCCTGGATATACACCGTGGCGGCTCGACTGCGTCCGGATTCCGGTGAATCAGGAGGCGGTCCCGCGGCTGCAAGAATGATGTTCTCGACCGGATCTCCCCCGAGCGCCTGGCTCAGCCTCACGCTGAAAATCTTGAACTTGCCGTCCGGCAGATAACGGAACACCTGCGCATCCGCAGTCTGCGCGTCCGGGGTGAGCCCTCCGGCCAAATGAACCGCATCCGCCAAATGGATCTGGCCCGATGTCTGGTAGGTTCCAGGGAGCCGCACGTCGCCCAGGACGGAGACCGTCGGCGGATTTTCAAAGTCGAACCGGCTGAAGATCCGAACCGTATCCATGGCATGAAGGACAGGAGCCTGGAAGGATCGGCAAGCGCATCGGCCAAATTGAAGCCTTCCACGCTCGGATGGAAGTCCGGCGCGTTGAGACGGATGATTTCGGCATATTGGGTCGCGGGCTCCGGAAGCAGGTCTTTGTAAGAAGAGATCACATCGGTGACGCGCATGTCCGCGCGGTAGGAGTACCGGCCCGGCCGCACGACGTGGCCTTCGACGTAAATCGTGTCCTGGTTGTAAGGCGCGATGGGGTAGATTCGGATTCGATCGCCATCATGGATTTCGAAGGATTCGAGTTTTTTGGTCACTTCCGAAGCGTCTCCGGTCTCGGGGATATCCACGCTCAGCATGGTCTGCTTATCGTGGGCCACCATCCGCTGCACTTCGATGTGGCGCAGCGCGGCGGCGGGAAGAAGCCCGCCGGCAAGTTCGAGCACGCTCGCCAGAGTCTTCTCATCCCGCAATTCGTAAATCGCCGGGCGGCGAACCATTCCTTCGACGGTCACCTGCGGGCCGATCGGCGGGACTTGAACCGTGTCGCCATTTTCCAGCCGCTGGAGATCCGTCTTCACTCCGTGGAGCAGAAGGTCGTACACGTCCACGGTCTCAATCAGTTGAGTGCCGCGATAATGCTTCAGTATCCGCATCGACCCGCGCGGCGTCGGCCCGCCTGCGACGAACAGAGCGTTGAGTGGCGTCGAAAGCGAACTGATGTCGTACGCGCCAGGGTTGGCAACATCGCCCACTTCATAGACCCGGATGGTCCGCAGACGAGAAAGCGAAACATCCGCCGAAACATCGCGGAATTGAGTCCTCAGGATCTGCTGCAAATTCTGTTGCACTGCCGCCAGGCTCTTTCCGCTGACCAGGATCGGACCCACTTCCGGCAGGCTGACCCGGCCCTCGCGATCCACCGCGCGGTAAAGACGCTGCGATACGCCGCCCCAGAGATCGACCGACAATCCGTCGCCAGGTCCCACGACGTAATCCGGCCCGACCGGAAGATCCATCGGAATCAACTGCGAGTCGCGCGTCCCATTCTCAAATACTTCCGCGCCAAACCGCCTCGGAGTCGCCGGACGCGTGACCGCCTGCACATACATATCATACAGCGATGGAATATCTTCATATGGACTCGCTTGCGAATCATTTCCGGCGGTTGGGAAATGCCCTCGATGAGGACGTCGATTGGACGGCTGCATGGGGAATGGCTGCTGAAGTTGCTAGCGAGGCCGAAGGACCTGTTTTCCCCGGCCATTCATTCCGCTAATTTCCTGTAATCCCCCGCTCGGCGGGTTCATCCCCATTCCGCCTACGCCGCGAGCAATCCATCCCGCATTGAATCCCCGCGGCGGGCGGAGTCCTGCGCCCGCCCGTCCCTGAGGCGTCATAGATTCCAAGGCGCTCACATTCAGAGTGCTGGTAGACGACCCGGAATCGTAGAAACCTGGCAAAGGAGGTTGAGAAGATAGGGCAGTGGAATCTCTCATCCGTTTGCGTGAGTTGCGCGCGCATCATGGGGTTTCCGCCGGGGTTCGGGAGATTGGAGGTTCTGATCGCCGGGGCAGTTCTGGAAGGTGGCGCCCCCGGTTGGCCTTTGTCGAGATCCGCTCGCAGGCGATGGTCCCGTTTGCGGGGAGTTGCAACTCTTTCAAGTGGGTCGCAGGAACCCGCATTTTGCGATTTCGCGTTTCTCCCTGACGCGCCTGCGCCAGCTCTTCCTCCTGGTGTTGCGCGAGCCATTTCGTGCGTTCCTGGATCAACAACTCGTGTTCGCTCGCGGCATCCGAATCCGGATTCAACTTCGGAAGGAGATATCCATATCGCTGGACCAGCGCAGTTGCAATGGACCGAAATTGAATATCCGTCTCCAACCGCTCGAATATAGTTCGTTGGTCAGATCTGAGTCGCCGACGATCTGGCCATGGTCGGTCGCATCTTTTGCGACCCAGTGTTTCAACTCAACCATCAGCCCTGCGTCCTTGACCAAAACCGCTTTAATTTCCGCTGCGGAGGCCGCAACCCGGCTCAGGTTCTGCAACGCCAAATCCGATTGTTCGTCGAGTTGTTATTCCCTGTTGCGCGTGCGCCGCAGGCGCATGCCACACAACCACGAGCAAGAGTCCAGCGATCACAAATAAGCTTCGACCTTCTTATTCCCCGGCGAAGGAAAACTGGATGGTTCCCAGGCGCATGGTTAACCTCCTACGTACTGGTTCTTGTGGCGCAAAGTGCTTAGTATTCCGGCCTCGGAAGCTTCCACCGGGCTTTAGTGAATATCGAACGAAGCCCAGTAGAAGATGCTGCTATTCCGTTCCGGCGCGAGAGCCAGGATCTTCATTTCGGGAAAGCGGCGGAGCAAGATGTCGCAAAGGGGGGCGTTGGTTGGATTCATCCAGCGCGATGATCAGAAAATCCGGATGCGTTCCCTCAACTACGCTGACAATTTCCTCTTCGTTCTGAATTTCTGCGACGACTTCGATGTCGGGCTGTTCGATGATCGTCTCTAACACCAACTCTCGCATCAACCGGGGTCGATTTGCGACGACAACACGAATGGGCTGCGTCATAGTTCTCCCTTCTGCTGAGTTCAAGTGAGGCGCACACTATTGATGAGTGAGCGGGAAAATGGAAGGTTCAAAGATGGGTGAGAACAAGTTACTAGGAAACAGCTAGATTGAGTACTACCTCGTACTACAGTGCGTACCGTTTTGGTACTAAGGCCCGCACTTTTTCCATTTCAACTCATTATTCATTACATTTATCCGCTAAATGAACGATAGATGAACAGATGAGAGATTCTGCTTTCTCGCGACCAGGCGGCGTTGCCAGAGGCGGGGGAGATCGCCCGCAGCCGACCTGCGCCACTGGAATATCTTCCAGGCACAGCATTTCCCCCCAACTTTTCGCTCCGCCATGGGTTAACATGCGGTGCGACACGCAGATCGCCCGTCGCACTTATAAATCGAACGCCCGCGTACGGAGGCAGAAAAATGACTCTACCTGCGTCCTCCAACACCGCGCTTCGCCGCTGGCAGAAGGAAGATTCTGTCTATTCGCGCCCGGTCGAGGGAATTCGTCAGGGGGGCTGGCACGTAGTTATTTAAAAACCGGCGCGGCCGCTTATAGCGACTGGAAAGATTTCCCTGCTTGCAAATATCGTTTTCTGAATAAGATAGATTAAGAAATTAAGTGGTAGCTATCGTGAGGTTGTGATATATAAGGCACCCCTTCTCAAAACGCCCAGTCGAAAGGAGGCGCCATGCCCGATGACACACCCAGTGTCTATTTAGTAGCAGGAAACCGATTGTTGCGCGAGGCCCTCACCAGGCTTCTGAAAAAAAGAGGAGACTGCAATGTGTGCGGTGTCTCCCCTTATCTTCCTCATGATACCGCTTCCGCCATTGGTGCGTCTGGCGCCAATGTTTTGATTTTGGATTCGGTTCCCGCGCGTCCCTCGCACTACTTATTCATATCCGATATCGTCGGTAAAATTCCCAATATCAAGGTCATGTTGATTGACATGGTTGATAATCCGGAAATATTCCTGGAATGCGTGCGATCTGGAGCCCTCGGCTACATCTTAAGCAATGCTTCCTCCGCGGAGGTCGTCTCCGGGGTGCACGCGGTTGCCCGAGGGCAAGCCGTTTGCCCTCCTCATTTTTGTATTCATTAATTCCGGTGCTTACTCGCGAAACTGCGCGGCTGTTCCAAGCGTGCGAATAAAACTCGAGCTCGGGCTGACCCGGCGACAGCAGCAGGTTGTTCCTCTGATCTCTCAAGGGCTGACGAATAAGGAGATTGCATCCCACCTGGGCATTTCCGAACAGACGGTAAAGAACCACGTCCATGAAATCATGCGGCGCATCGGCGTCAGTGACCGCTTACAGGTAATTGACCAGACGCGTTTTGCGGCGACACTCCACTAACTTCAGGGTCTTGTTTCACTCAACCGCGAGCCACCTCCTCCAGAGGCCGGAGCTTTTGCTTCCAGGCAGATCCCGTCCGATGGCTCGTGGCAACTTGCCCAGAGCGTCGATGAAGACATTCTCTTCAACTAAGATGTTGGCGCCATCGCTACGATCTTGAATTCTGAGAGGGATCAAAGATGGCGCCAATCCGCCCATTTGATGATACTTTTTTGACGCGTTAGCAGGGCCGAACCAATGTCGCATATGACCTCTGCGAAACAGAAGGCGGGAAGCTCGAATCTCCCCGGGCGCGCCACTTCTGTGACACTGGAATTTGACCGGAGGATTTTATGATTCACAGGAAAGTGCTGGCCGGCGTTTGTTTTGTATTGATCGGCTTTAGTGCGACGCTTCATTCCCAGACTCCCCCGATAATCGCCGTGCGCGCCGGGCGGATGTTTGACAGTAAGACAGGGCAGCTTCTGACCAAACAATTGTGCTGATCCAAGGCGAGCGGATCATGGAGATCGGGCCCGAAGATCAAGTCAAGATCCGGCGGGCACGCAAGTCATCGACCTCAGCCAGGCCACGGTGCTGCCCGGGCTGATCGACGCTCATTCGCATGTCTATGAAAGCCTTTCCGCCGGGGAACGAGTCAATACGTCCCGCGAGGCTTGGACGCTCATGGCCGTGAAGGACGCGCAAATCGATCTGCGCGCGGGCTTCACGGCGGCCCGCGACTGCGGAACTCATGGCGAAGGCTACGGCGACGTGGATGTGCGCAACGCCATCAACGAAGGAATCATCGAAGGTCCCCGGTTGCAAGTTTCGACGCGCGGGATCGGCGGCTCCGGCTCGGATTACATCGGCGTCCCTGGAATCAATCTGACCACGGGTCAACAGACCATCACCGGGGCTGTGGAAGCTCGGACGGCAGTGCGCGATCAGATCCGCTACGGCGCGGACTTGATCAAGATATTTCCAGCGGGCGGATATTCGTTCAGTCCCACGGGCCAGCTGTATGTGGAGCCCATGCTCACACTGGAGGAAGTGCAGGCGATCGTGGAGGAAGCGCACCTTCACCACCGTCGCGTGGCATCGCACGCTTACGGCGGCGAAGGGCTTCGCAATTCCGTGCTGGCCGGAGTCGACACCATCGAGCACGGCCAGGCGCTGGATGAATCCGAGATGACCATGATGAAACAAAAAGGGATTTATTGGGATGTGACCGGATACCGGTACTCGCTGCCGGAGATCGTCGCGCACGACCGGAAAGAAACGGGCGGAAAATACGATCTGCCCTCGATCTTTGCGAAAACGTTTCAGAAGGGTCTCTCAATGGGCGTCACCATGATGCTCGGAAGCGGTGTCGACGGCACTCCTTACGCCCACGGGGATCAATGGACCGAGTTTGAATGGCTGGTGAATCACGGCATGGCCCCGGCTAAGGTACTTCAGGCAGCAACCATCGTCGACGCCGAAGCGATGGGATGGCAGGACGACATCGGCTCGCTGGAGAAAGGCAAGTACGCCGACTTGGTTGCCGTGTCCGGAGATCCCCTGAAGGACATTACCGAAATTCACCGAATGAAACTCGTCATGAAGGGCGGGAAAGTCGTGCGAAACGATCTGAAGTGAAAATCGATTCCGATTCATTTCGCGGCGCAATTTCATTTGAATTGTTTTCCGTTCGCTTCCCTTACAGGGGGCGCGCTGCGCGCCGGGGAATCCCTGATTTTGGCAGCTTTAGAACCGCGAGGAATTCCTCACGGAGTTTCTCCCGCTATCTGCCAAAAATCGGAATGGCAAACAAAAGCGCTTTTTCCCGAGCCCGTTCCGCTTACTTTGAATTCGCCGGCTCGAGGCCGCTGTTCCTGATGGCCGCGTAGGCGGCAGGTGACGCAAGCCACCGGATCAGCGCTTTCGCGGCCTCCGGATGCTTCGCAGTTGTCGGAATGCCGGCGGCAAACACCGTGACTCTTTGCGCCCCGGGCGGCAGCGGTCCCACGATGTCGATGCCCTTCACGGGACGCAGCTCGCTGATCTGCTGGAAACCGATCTCGAACTCTCCGGTCGCGACAACTCCGCCCACGGGGTCGGCCTCGATCTTTTTCGCCTTGCCCTTGATCTGGTCGGCGATTCCCGAGCTTCGGAAATAATTCGGTGGAAAGATAGACGCCGCTGGCGCTGTCGGAATAGGCGATGGATTTTGCCGCGAGCAGCGTGCGCTTCAGCGCGTCCACGGTGCTGATGTCGGGCTTCGGCGCTCCGGCCTTGACGGCCATGGCGATGTAGGATTTGACCAGGTCGACGCGGCTGTCCGCGCGGACCTTGCCCTGCTTGATCAGTTCGGCAAGCGCGGGCGCGGCCATGATCACGACATCGATCTGCTTCGCCGCGTTCCAGGCGAATCGGAATGGCGTTATGCGTCGTCCCCATGGAGGGCCCGAACTCGGTCACGATTTTATTGTTCGTGGCGCGTTCATATTCCGGGACCAATTCCAGATACGCGGCCGTGAACGCGCCGGAAGTGACGACCTTGATCTCATCCGCGCGCGCCGCTGCGACGATGAAAAACACACAGGCCATGACCAGCGCCGCGGATCCGGCGCATTTCCTGCGGAACATTGTTTTCAGCGTTCTCAAGGGATTCCTTCCCGTGCGGGTTTTCGCCGCGCGCGACCTTAATTCATGATGGTTCCAACGCTCATGCATTCACCGGCGTTGCAGCGACCAACAATGTTGACAAAAACACAGAATGCCAAGAGTGCGAGTACGCGCAAGAAGGCATTCGAATCCCCGCCTTCCCCCCGAAATGAGCGGCATTTTGGCACGACGATTTCCGCCCTCTCCACGCCGCTAATCTACCATACGGCACGCGGAAGCCCCACGTGCCGCCCGCTCCCGTATCACCGAAAGTTAGAAATTGTTCCAGCGCGTTGCGGTTTCCAGTTCGTCTCGTCTGGCCTGGACATTGCCTTGAAAGGACTCTTCTGCTTAAATGCGGACGCCGGACTTGCAACGTCCAACTTAGTTGATAACATTCCGAATGAAGCTTTCGGTTGGTGAAGGGTGAGGCGGGCCGGAAGACAGGCCCTTTACCGCGAAGAGGCGAATCTGAAATACCCTCCAATGGAGCCCGATCCTCCTAATGAATGATTCACTCAAGAAACGAGTCAGCCGTCAAACACTGTTGAGGCTAGCCGGGCACACCTATTTCAAGCGCGGTGAAGCATATTTTGCCGAAGACAGGGTCCGGGACCTGGTTGAGGACGACGGTCTCTTAATGGCCAGCGTGCAAGGCACCAGCAGATATCGCGTGAAGCTGTGGGTTGAAGACACCGACATTGCCTATTCCTGTTCCTGTCCATTAGGCGTCGACGGCGCGTTCTGCAAGCATTGCGTGGCGGCAGGGCTGGCGTGGCTGGAAGAAACGACCGAGGTCCCGCAAAAGAATAGGGAGGCGAAAAAACACAAACTCACAATGAATGATGTGCGCACCTACCTCTCCGGGCGCGACAAAAAGGCACTCGTGGACTTGCTTTTGGAGCAGGCAAATAAGGACACGCACTTCCGAAACCGTCTTCTACTGCGCGTGGCAAGGGATGGACAGGAGAGTCTCGATCTTGAACCGTTCCGAGTCGCCATCGCCGAGGCCACGAGGATACGCGGCTATGTGGACTATGACTCGGCGCACGACTATGCCGAAGGCATCCACGCAATCGTTGAATCGATGGAGGAACTATTAGATGACGGCCACGGCGCCGAAATCGTGGACTTATCCGAATATGCCCTTGCATGCGTGGAGGACACGCTTGAAAGCATCGACGATTCAAATGGTGAAATGGGTGAAATCCTCGAACGGCTGCAAGACCTTCATTATTCCGCATGCAAGCAGGCCAAGCCGGATCCTGAAAAGCTCGCGAAACGCTTATTTGAGTGGGAATTCAAAGGCGAATGGGAAATCTTCACGGGAGCGGCGCGTGCCTACGCGGATATCTTGGGAGAAGCGGGGCTCGCCGTCTACCGTAGTCTTGCGGAAGCAGAATGGGCGAAGGTGCCGACACTGACTTCGAGCAACCGCAATTTGGGAGAGTTTGGATGGCGCTTCCGTATCACGCACATCATGGAGGACCTAGCGGAGTTATCCCAAGACGTCGAGGCTCTTGTGGCCGTAAAGAGCCGCAACCTTTCCCAAGCTTATGCCTATTTGCGGATTGCCGAGATTTACAAAGAGGCAGGCAAGCAAGACAAGGCCCTGGAGTGGGCCGAACAAGGCATTAAAATATTCTCCAAAAACACGGATGAAATGCTGATCAAGTTCCTGGCGGATGAGTATCATCGAAGGGCGAGGCATTCGGATGCAATGGCTCTGATTTGGGCGGGCTTTTCCGATCGCCCCTCGCTGGAATCCTATCAAGCGCTGAAGAAACACGCACACAAGGCCGGGGATTGGCCGGCGTGGCGGGAAAAGGCTCTTGCTCTTCTTCGGGAAGATATCGAAAAGGACAAACAGCGCGCCAAGAGCGGTCCCTGGGGCCGGTCGAATCCCGCGGACCTTTCGGAACTTGTTAGAATTTTCCTTTGGGAAAAGGACGTCGAAGCTGCCTGGCGGGAGGCAAAGAAGGGAGGCTGCTCCGAGAATCTGTGGATGGAGCTCGCCGCCAAACGGGAGAAAAACCATCCGGAAGACGCAATGGAGGTTTACGTCAAGGAAATTGAGCCGCTGGTGAACTTGAAAAATAACGAGGCATACACACGGGCGATCAATCTGCTGCGCAAGGTTCGCAGAACTCTCGTTCTTCTTGGGAGAGTCGACGAATTCGCTTCCTTGGTACAGTCGGTCCGCGGGAAGCATAAACCGAAGCGAAACTTTATAAAGCAGCTCGATTCGGCCAAATGGCAATAACGGCGTCTGCGTCGCGCATAACGGGAGCGCCCTTCCCTACTGTGTTCCTCATGTTCAAAATCACGTCCGCGATCCGGCTTTGTAAAACGCCCTGGCCGCACTATCGATTCCTCAGCCTAAAATTGGCCGTCAGTCGCTTCGCAACCGAGCTCGATAACAAGCCGCTGAAAATCTGATACCATACGTCGTCTCAAAGCAAGAGTATAGGAAATGTGTAATCCAGACGGACGCAGGAAAGTCCTGCGCGCGGCGCCGGGCGAATCCCCGTCCGTCATTCTCGCAAGCGATACGATACTGAAAGGATCGGCCCAAGATGAACCGTTGGATACGGTTGATTGCCTCTGTAGTTGCGATGATCATGATCGCGAACCTTCAGTACACGTGGGCTCTTTTCGTAAAGCCGATCATTGGCGCCACCGGCTGGAAACTCTCCGAAGTTCAATTTGGATTCGCTCTCTTCATCGCCTTTGAAACCTGGGCCATGCCCCCGATGGGCTGGTTCATGGACCGGTTCGGGCCCCGCGTGCTGGTATCGGTTGCGGCGGTGCTTTGCGGGCTTGGATGGGCGGGATTGGGATGGGCGAAAACACTGCCGGAACTCTACGTGTTTTACTCGATCGCGGGGTTTGGAGCGGCGGTGGTTTATTGCGGTGCGACAACCGTGGGGTTGAAGTGGTTCCCGGACAAATTGGGGCTTTCCTCGGGACTGATTGCCGCGGGGTTTGGGTCCGGCGCCGCGCTGTTCGTGAAGGTCATGGCCTATATCATCCGCGTGGAAACTTACCGGGCAGCTTTCCTCTACACCGGCATCGTGCTGGGACTCCTGATTTTTGTCGCCGCGCAGTTTCTGATCAATCCCGATCCCAATGACCCCCAGATCGCGGGAAAGAAAAAGGTGAGCCGGTTCAAGTTGCGCAGCCATGCGGAGCAATTCACCTCGTTCGAAATGCTGCGAACCCCGCAATTCTACGTGCTCTACGCGATGATGCTGATGATGGGAATCGGGGGGCTGATGGTGACCGCGCAAGTCGCTTCGGTAGCCGATACGCTGGGCATCGGCAAAATCGCGCTGGTGACGCTGGCGCTGACGGTTACGCCGATTGCGAACGGCGGCGGCCGCATTTTCTGGGGCTGGGTTTCCGACCATATCGGGCGCGAGCCGACGATGATCGTCGCATTTTTGCTGCAGGCGCTTTCGCTGGTGAGCGTTCTGCGAGTGGGACGCCACTCCCCGTTCGGATTTGTCACCTGCCTGGCGTTGGTATTTTTCACCTACGGCGAGATTTATTCCATTTTCCCCGCGGCTTCGGCGGATTTTTTTGGCGGGCGCAACGCCAGTTCGAATTACGCCTTTCTCTACAGTTCCAAGGGTGTGGCCGCCATCCTGGCGGCATGGCTGGCTGCGCTGCTGTTCGAACGGACCGGGACCTGGACGATGGTGTTCTACGGCAGCGCCACGCTTGCTTTTCTGGCCGCGATCATGGCCGCGGGGCTGATCGCCATGCCGCTGCCCAGCAAAAAGAGCAGCGCGCTTCCGGAGGCGGTTGCGGTGAAGAGTTTGGAGCCGTGCGCACGGCCGGGCGGCCAGTTCAAAACCGATCCTATCCAGAATGCGCGTTATGAAATTCAGCTGTTAAACAATTTCGCGGAAGAAATAAATAATTGTCGAGGCTCGTTTATTGCCGAGGAATCTCTCTTTCTTTTCGCGTTAAAGAAATCCTGCGCGATTCCTCTCGTATTTTCTCCCGCCTTTTGCGGGGTTCGGATGACAATTGTTTGTTTTTCCGCGACCCGATGAAGCCTCCCCGACCTGAGGACACTTCAAGCAGGAAGGCTTTTGCCCTTGGTTTCCTCGCCCAGCGGGACCAGCGCGAGTCCCACGATGAACGCAAGAGCCATCATGGCCACGGGAATTCCGAACGTTTGGAAGTGGCGGATTCCCGCTCCCACCAGAAACGTAAATCCGGCGGCGGCAAAGCGCCCGAGGTTGGTGATGAATGCAAACGCGCTCGCGCGGCATTCCGTTCCGTACTGCTCGGGCAGCCAGAACGAATACACGATGAAATTCGCGCCTCCCAGGCCGAGCAGCACGGAGCACACCAGGAACCACGCGATGGCATTTTGCGGCATGTAAAAAACGTGGGCGAACGCCAGCCAGATCGCGCACATCATCACCACGTAGAAAATCGCGAGCGTGGCGCGGCGTCCCAGCCAGTCCGCCAGCAAGGGCACGATCAGAGCCGCCAGCACCGTCGTGATTCCGAGCAGCGCCGTGGAGTACGATGCCAGGCGCGCGCTCTCCGCGGCCGTTTTCCCGGCCCTTTCCGCGATGTAGGTCATCGCCGTGGGCGCGTACACCGACCCGGCCCACAAGCCGCATAGCGAAACGATCAAGTACATGCAGTTGACGATCGTCCTGCGGCGATATTGCGGCGAAAATAGTTTCAGGAACGCGCGATGCATGGCCCAATTCCCGCCGAGTTCCTGCAGCTTGTTTTCCCAGCGCGCGGGCTCCTGCACGTTGTTGCGGATCAAGCCGATCAGCAGCGCCGGAACGCCGCCCAGCGCGAACATGTATCTCCATCCGTAACGGCTGCCAATGAAAATGTTGGCGATGCCGGCAAGAAAAAAGCCGATGTAGTAGCCCGTGTGCATCAAGGCCGCGCCCATCGTGCGGCGCTCCTCGGGCCAATCCTCGGCAACCAGCGAGGCGCCGATGGACCATTCGCCGCCGATTCCGACTCCCGCCATGAAGCGGAAAACCGCCAGGCTCCAGATGCCGGTGGCAAACGCGGCCAGCAGCGTGAACAGCGAAAAGCAGAAAATGCTGAACATCATGGTACGCACGCGGCCGAAGCGGTCGGCAATCGGCCCCCAGACGAGCGCCGTGCCGTAGCCGATCAGGAACAGCGTGAAGAAAAGTCCGCCATAGTAGCCGACGTTGGCCGTGGTGGCGGGAATTCCCGAGCGCGGCAGCAATTCGGTGAGCGCCGGAACCAGCACCAGGGAATAGATGAACGAATCCATTCCGTCCATGCTCCAGCCGCCCCAGGCGGCCCAGAAGCTGCGCACCTGATTTGGCGTGAGGCGTGGCTTGCTGCGCGCAGGATTCTGCGCGGCAATTTTTTCCGACGTTTCCACAAGCGTCTCCTGGGAAATAGGAAGATGGGATATTGTACGTTAGGTTCTTTCCTCCGTGTCCCAGTTTCCAGCGAACAAGCATCGTGAGGCTCGAATTCGTAGGTCAATGGCTTCGGAGTCTGCGCGATCAGCGAGAGTTTGAGCGTTCGAGCGAAAGTTCGGGCTTCTTAAAATCGAATGAAGAAATTAAGAGAGCCCCCACTTTCCACTGCCCCGTGCGCACCGAATATCGTACTATTGCGCATGACCCGTGGCTGGGTGGAATTTGCCTGGACCGGCTCGGTTTGACGCCGAAGGCGCACCGCCGAACTGTTTTTTGCAAGCCGTCATTTTGAAATCGAAAAATCCCGGCCGTCCGGCTTGCACAGCGCGCCGGGCGCCGCGATCCGATGGAATCCAATTTTGGGGGAGACATGGCAAAACCAGAATCCACATCTCTTGATCGTCGAGAATTCCTGAAAACGGCCAGCGGAGGAGTGGCGGCCCTGGCGGCCGGCGCTTCCCTCGCGGGCTTGCCAGCACTGGGGGCGCAGCCGCCCGCCGCGGACGCTTCCGGTGCGCCGGATAAATTGCGCATCGACATCCACGGACACGTCTATCCGGACAAATATCTCGACCTGCTCGATAGCCTGGGCGGCGGCGGAACCGGAACGCACATCGCGCGAATCGTGAAGGGCAGCGGAAATCCCGATGAACTGGAGGCCCGCTTCCAGATGATGGACCGCGCCGGAGTGAAGATGCAGGTGCTCTCGGCCGCTCCGCAACTTCCCTATTTCGACAAGAAGGAATCCGCGGTAACCGCCTGCCGGTTCATCAATGACGCCTACGCGGAACTCGTGCGCCGCTATCCCGACCGCTTCGTGGCCTACGTCGCCACTCCGCTGCCGCACGTGGACGAATCCCTCGAAGAGATGCGCCGCGGCCTCGATACGCTGGGAATGGTAGGCGTCACCATGGGCACGTCGGTGCTCACGCAATCGGTGGCCGACCCGATGTTCGACCCATTCTGGGAGGAGATGAACCGCCGCGGCACGATTCTGTTTTTCCATCCGCACGGCCTGGGCGCATGTTCGCCCTTGGTTCAACAGTACGGCTTGACGTGGCCCATCGGAGCCGAAGTCGAGGACACCATGGTGGTCGGACATCTTCTGGCCAAGCAGATTCCCAAGCGCTATCCCGCGCGTGCGCATCATCGTGCCCCATTTGGGCGGCGATATTGCCTTGCTGATGAACCGAATCAATAACCAGCGAATGCTTTTCCTGCCGGCCGATGCTGAGAAGCCCAGCCTAACCGTCAAGCGCTTCTGGTATGACACCGTTTCCCACGCTTACGCGCCGGCCCTGCGCGTGGCCTGCGAGTCTCTTGGTTACGACCGTTTCCTGCTGGGCAGCGATTATCCCTACGAAACCGGCCCAATCTACCAGCAATGCGTCGACTACGTGAAAGACCCCGGCACGGGCCTGACGCCGGACCAAGTCGAAGCCATCCTCGACCGCAACGCGCAAGCGCTTTTCCGCCTGGTTCCCAAGCCGCCTGTCTCGCGGTGAACGCGGCGGTATAGTGCCGAGCTTTAGTCCGGCTTTCCGGTAACGCGATAGCAACGCAAAACGCCCCGATTGGATCGGGGCGTTTTGCGTTTAATTTCAGGTTGTCAATCGTGCGCCGCCGTTTCCGGCGGCTTCCTTCATTTAAATATCGTAATAAAGATGGAATCAAATCTGCGATTGAAAATAAATAAGTTGTTTGTTTCCAATGTCTCAAATGTCTTAAATGTTATAGAATTAGGCGGAAGTATTTAAAAAGTATTTCAAAAGAAACGCGCCGCAACTTTAGAGAATCTTGCGGAGTAGCTCGGACAAGGCAGGAATGAATGGAGCGATAATTGTCATTTGGTTCGCCGCTACTGCAATAAACTCGGTGTAACGCACCCCGAAAATCGTGCTGTCCTGGGCTTGTTCCAGCGCCTGTAATCGCTCAAGAATATCTTGCTGCTGCTCGACCGGGACGCTCGATTGAATGCTCTCCCTAATTTTCTGAAATAACTGCTCACTGTTCGTGATGACGACGTTAACGGATTGATCGGTGCTCTGAACGTTCACCCGAGAGTTGTGGCCAGTGAGATGGTACACGTTCGTGATAGACGGCGGTTGAGGTGTCATCTTCGGTTTCACACGCCTTTCTTCTATTTGACAACGTATTGAGGCTATGGGTACAGGAACTTGCTGGACGATTCTGTTGACAATTGGCCCTTGACCCATGCCCCCCGTCGGTGGTGCTTTCATCGCATTTGCGATGAATTGCGTCTTCACCTCGGTTGCTTCTCGGATGATGAAATTCATGAGTTCATTGGTAATAGGAACCCCATAGAGTTCAAATCCATCAATAAGTGCATCCACCCGTGCCTGGATCAACTTGTTTAGCATATCAGCACGGTTGTTTCCCACAGCCTGTTCCATCGGTCCCGATCTTCCCAACCCTCTAGCTGCAAGTTGCGACCGCACCTCAATGAGACTCTCATGCGATTGCTTTGTTATTTCCTCACACATTGAGGCGTACTTATTTCGGGCATACTCCCTGGCGTTATTGATGGGATCGGCGTAATTCACCGTTCGATTTTATCACCATCTTAGATTCGTTCTCTAAAACAACTGTGTATTGCTTTCAAAATTACTTAGAGTTATCGTGCGGTAATAACGGAGGTGAATATGAGCAATGTGTATATTGAGCGGCGTGGGGACGGAACCTACAGGGCGACGCAGGGTGGCGATGTCATTGCGACGGGCGACACACAAGCGGAAGCCATTGACCGCGCTCGAAGGAACCGAGAGGAGCCGGATGATCCGCTGCTAGCGGAGCGCGTGCGCGATACCGAAGTCGGTAGTCGTGACAAATGGCGCAGGGTCTATTGACTGAATTCGCAGTATTTTTTGTCTTCAGAGAAAACGTGAAGGCCCGAGGTCCGAATCGCGAAATTCGAGCCTGACGGTTGAAGGAGGCAAAAATGGAAGCACACCTGGAAAAAAGAGCACATCAGTTGGTGGATATGCTGGAAAGCGCCGGTCTTAATTGTGGCTTGCTAGTTATACAGAAGACTGTAGTAATGCGCTGTCCCGGTGCGCCGTATACGGATTCACCCACAGCGCACGATGAAGCTGACATGAACAATGCAATTGCGTTGGACCTCCTCGAAAAGCGAAAGATGACAGGAAGCTATGAGTGGGAGTATTACGTTGTAAAGAAACCTAGACCGCGTCTCGGCGACTTCGTGGCAATGTCGCGCGGTCTGATTAAAATTGTATACCATGCTGAGGGAATCATCGAACTAGAGGATTCCCCCAAGCGCCCGATTCTGGTTAGCGATTTGCGACCCTCACCAGATGGACGGCCAAATGTTTGGGTCATAGTTCCAAACTGATCACTGAAAGTCATACAACGGGAGCCAAGAAAATGGCAATTCGGTCTTAACAGAATCCGGTCGAACTAATCCGATCCGGCCGGAGCCGCGACCAGCACGCAGGAAAGGGTGACATGGACAGATGTTTCGTCATTCAACCATTCGACAAGGGTCGATACGACAAGCGATATGAAGATATATTTGTTCCCGCCATCAAGGATGCCGAGCTAGATCCTTACCGCGTAGATCGTGACCCTGGTGTCAGCATTCCGATTGACGAGATTCAGGCTGGCATTGAAACTTCGCAGGTTTGCCTGGTTGAGATATCTACGGACAACCCCAACGTTTGGTTTGAGCTCGGCTACACAATCGCCAGGCAGCGTGAGGTAGTACTGGTTTGCTCGGAAGAACGGACGACGGCCTTCCCGTTTGACGTACAACACCGCTCGATTATCAAGTATTCAACGGAGTCGCCACGTGATTTCAAAACGCTTCGCTCGCAGATCACAGCCAGGCTAAAAGCGGTTCTCAAGAAAAGGGAGCAGCTAGACGAGCTAAACAAAGTAGTATCAGTGTCGAAGATTGAGGGCCTCGAACAATACGAGATCGCAGCACTAGTTGCAGTAGCCCAACAGTCAGACGATCCGGAAGGCGGGATCTCGGGATGGTTAGTTCGTCAAGACATGGATACGGCCGGGTTCACAAAACTGGCCGCCACAATGGGCCTGAAAGCGCTACTCGATAAACAGATGCTAGAGAGTTTTCGGGATAGTGACCGAAATGGGGATACATTCATAGCTTATCGTCTAACCTCCCAGGGATTGTCGTGGCTCTTCGATAATAGAGGCAAGCTAACCCTGAAAAAAGACAAACCCGAAGACCTAAACGATGAGGATATTCCCTTCTGAAAACTTGACGGCGGGTGGCAGGCCCTTCGCCTTTTTCTTTCTTACGAGAGTTCACAGCGAGACTATACTGCTCCAAGAAATGATCGTCGTGAGATGGTTCTGGCTTGCGGGTGCCCGACCCTTTGGTTTGGAAGGGTCGGGTTTTTGCAGTTTCATCGAATGTCAATCTTCAAGCATCGTCAAAGCAAAACGCCCCGATTAGATCGGGGCGTTTTACGTTGAATTTTGGTTTGTCGATCAGGGCCGCCACTTCTGGCGGCTCGGTTTTTAAATATCGTAATAGAGATGGAACTCGTACGGATGCGGGCGCATTCGCACGGCGTCCGCTTCGTTCTTCTTTTTGTAGTTGATCCAGAGTTCGATGTAGTCCTCGGTGAAGACTCCGCCTTCGGTCAGGAACTTGTGGTCGTTGGCGAGTTCGCTGAGGGCTTCGTCGAGCGAGCCGGGCATGGACGGAATTTTCGCGGCTTCCTCGGCGCTGAGGTCGAAGATGTCCGCATCGAGCGGCTCGCCGGGATCGATCTTGTGCTTGATGCCGTCGAGGCCGGCCATCAGCATGGCCGCGAAGGCGAGGTACGGATTGCACGACGGGTCCGGCGGGCGGAACTCGAGCCGCTTGGCCTTGGGGCTTTCCGAATACACCGGAATGCGGACCGCGGCCGAGCGGTTGCGCTTGGAGTAGGCCAGGTTCACGGGAGCCTCGTAGCCGGGCACCAGGCGTTTGTAGGAGTTCGTGCCGGGAGCGATGATGGCCGAAAGCGCGCGGGCGTGCTTGAGCAGTCCGCCGGCATACCACAGCGCCATCTGCGACAAGCCTGCGTAGCCGTCTCCCGCGAACAGGGGTTTGCCTTTCTTCCACAGCGACTGGTGCGTGTGCATGCCCGAGCCATTGTCCGAAAAAATCGGCTTGGGCATGAACGTGACGGTCTTGCCCGCTTTCGCGGCCACGTTCTTGATGATGTATTTGTACTTCATCATGTTGTCGGCGGAAGCCAAAAGCGTATTGAACCGCAAATCGATTTCCGCCTGCCCGGCCGTCGCGACCTCGTGGTGATGGCACTCGACGTCCAAGCCGACCGATTGCATCTTCAAAACCATTTCCGTGCGCAAATCCTGGAAATGGTCGCTGGGCGGAACGGGGAAATAGCCTTCCTTATATCGCGTGCGGTAACCCAGGTTTGGCCCGCCGCTGCCGTCGCCTTCGCGCCCTGAGTTCCATTTGCCTTCATCGGAATCGATGAAGTAGAAGCCATGCTGCGGGGCCTGGTCAAAGCGGACGCTGTCGAAAATGAAAAACTCCGCTTCCGCGCCGAAGAACGCTTTGTCGGCGAGTCCGGTGGAGGCCAGATAGGCCTCCGCGCGTTTCGCCACGTGCCGCGGGTCGCGGTGATAAGGTTTGTGGGACAGCGGATCGGTTGCGTCGCCGATCATCACCAAGGTCGGTTCGGTGCGGAACGGATCCATAAACGCCGAATCCGGGTCCGGAATCAAGAGCATGTCGGATTCGTGGATCGAGGCCCATCCTCGGATCGAGCTGGCATCGAATCCGAACCCTTCCTTGAAAGAATCCTCGCTCAGTTCGTCGATCGGGTAGCTGACGTGCTGCCAGATGCCCGGCACATCAATGAAGCGAAGATCCAGAATCTTCGCGTTGTTTTTCGCGGCTAGTGCCAATACGCCTTTGGGGTCCATTCGCTCTCCTTATGGAACTAAGTGATTGGAATGTTGGCCTTCCAGCAATGGAAATCGGAATGTATCGAAACTGGACCGAACCGTCAAGCAGGGCGGCGGAAAATATTTTCGATCATCTGCATTATCATCATTTAACAATTCCTTTACGCTCTCTTATACCTCCCGAATCAGCCTCACCGGGCATGGCCAATTTTCGCTGCGGGCCCATTCGGTGCGCGGCCACGCCCGTTTGTTGCATCACAAAATGAAAACCAACCGAAAGATATCTTCGATTTGACGCCTTGAGATTCACGCGGTACGCTGCCTGTTCGCTGACCTGCACGCGGTCCGCCGAGCGGTGTCCAAGGGAACTTAATTTCTTGGTTTTCATTAAGGAGATCCATCCAAAAGCTATGACAAAATATAAACTGGAATATATCTGGCTTGACGGCAGAAAGCCCGTTCCTGAACTGCGCGGCAAAACCACGATCAAGTCATTTGAGAAGCCGCCCACGCTTGCCGACCTGCCCCTTTGGGGTTTTGACGGAAGTTCCACGATGCAGGCCGAGGGCAAAAGCTCCGACTGCATACTGAAACCCGTGGCCCTGTATCCCGATGCAAGCCGCAAGGACGGCTATATCGTTTTGAGCGAAGTCATGCACCCGGACGGCACCCCGCATCCCACGAACGCTCGCGCCACGATCGAGAACGATCCTGACTTGTGGATTGGATTTGAGCAGGAGTATTTCCTCTATCAAGATGGGCGTCCTCTGGGTTTCCCGAAAGAGGGCTACCCCGGTCCGCAAGGCCCGTACTATTGCGGTGTCGGCTACAAATACATGGGCAACCTGGCGCGCAAAATCGTCGAGGAGCATCTGGAATTCTGTCTCGCCGCCGGCATCAATCATGAAGGCATCAACGCGGAAGTCGCCAAAGGCCAGTGGGAATTCCAGATCTTCGCCAAAGGCTCCGCCAAGGCCGCGGACGATACCTGGACCGCTCGCTACTTGATGATGCGCCTGTGCGAGAAATACGAAGTGGATTTTGTATTGTATTGCAAACCCATCAAGGGTGACTGGAATGGATCCGGCATGCACACCAACTTCTCGACGAAATACATGCGCGAAGTGGGCGGCAAGGAATATTTCGAAACCCTCATGAAGGCGTTCTACGACAACATCGCCGCGCACATCGATGTGTATGGCCCGGATAACCATCTGCGTTTGACGGGGCTGCACGAAACGCAAGCGATCGACAAGTTCAGCTATGGCCTCTCCGATCGCGGCGCTTCCATCCGCATGCCCGTTAACTTCATCAAGAACGGTTACAAAGGCTATCTGGAAGATCGCCGCCCGAACTCGGAAGGCGATCCCTACCAGATCGCTTCCCGCATATTGAAGACGATCAACAGCGTCCCGAAGCCGGTTCTAGTTTAGGACCCGCGGGCAAGACGCAGGAAAGGGCGCCGCAGCCGTGCGAACCACGGCGCACGAGAACCAACCGCATTGCGCAAGGAAAAACGCCGCTTGCCGGGGCGTTTTGTTTTTGGGGATGACCGTGCGCGCTCGTGGAAGCGCCACGTTTGCCGGGATATTTCGCAGAAACGCCATTGAACCAGCAGTCCCCGTACACATCGGATATTTGCGAAAAACGCCCCGGCAAGCCGGGGCGTTTTTTTCGGTGGCGTCGGATTGTGGTACTGTGCGTGCGGCTTCCAGTGGGACAGGCTTCAGCCTGTCTGGTTTTGATTTTCGCTGGAGTCAAACGGCAGACAGGTTGAAGCCTGTCCTATAAGTTGCACGCGATCGCAGCGCGGCCTTGACGCGCGCAGGCGTAAGCGGCGCCTGCCGCACGCGCGCCCCGGTCGCATCGAAGATGGCGTTGGCAATGGCCGCGGCGATGGCGCGGCTGGACGGTTCCCCCGCGCCGCTCGATGGAAGTTCCGGATGGTTGATCAAAATAATCTCGACGCGGTCGGGAACGTCGGACGCCCGGGCGACCGGATAGGTGACCCAATCCACGCTGGTCACGTTGCTCCGGTCGAAGGTCACTTCTTCTTTCAGGCTGCGGCTGATGGATTGGATCAGGTTGGCTTCGATCGTGGTGCGCAGGGCTTCGGGATTGATGATCAGGCCGCAGTCGTGAGCGCAAACGAAGCGCGTCACGCGCACCGCGCCGGTCTTGCGATTGACTTCCACCTCGGCCACCGTGCCGACATACGTGCCGTTGCGCGTGCTGAGGCCGATCCCGCGTCCCTTGGCAATGTCGCCGCGGGCCTCGACTTTTTTCGGAGACGGTCGAGCATCCCATCCGGCTTTTTGCGCCGCCGCGGTCAGGACGGCTTTCGCGCGCGGCTCTTCCAGGTGCTTGAGGCGGAATTCGACCGGATCGGCGCCGGCCGCGGCGGCGATTTCGTCCATGAAAGATTCAGTGGCGAAGGACGTGGCCGGGCCTTCGGGATCGCGCAAATGAGTGGTGCGGAGCGGCGAGGCGCTGTCATAAAACGCGGGAACCACGTGCGCCATCGCGTGAATATTTTGAAACGCGTACGGCGCCGATTCCGCGCCCCATTGCGCGAATTCGTCGACGCCCGAGGTATTGGGGATTCCGGTGAGTTGCGCTCCCAGATAATTTCCCGCGTCACTGGGGCGAAAATACGTCTCGCCGCCGGAAAACGCCCGCGAAATAAATTGCACGGCGGTGGCTTCGCCTTGCGCGTCGAGCGCCGCGGCCAGATCGCAGATCACCGCGGGGCCTTTGGCGCCCCACGCGGTCATGTCCTCGCGCATCCACTGCACGCGCACGGGTTTGCCGGCGGCCTCGGAAAGCAGCACGGCATCGGCGCCCGTGTCCTCGAAGCCGGGGCGGCCATACGAGCCGGCGTCTTCCACCCAAATCACGCGCACGGCGTCGAGCGGGAACGCGCAGCAACTCCGCGTAGCCCTTCTGTAATGCGTGGGGCTTCTGGCCGCCGGACCAGACCGTCGTGATGCCGTCGGTATGAACGTCGGCGACCGAGCAGCCCGGGCCCATGGTGGCGTGCGACTGGAACGGAAACTCGTAGCTCGCTTCCACCTTTTTCGCGGCGCTTGATAGAGCGGCCTCCGCATCTCCGCGCTTCAGGGTTTCCTTGCTGGCCTTTACCGGCACCGAACGCATGTGCGCGTACAAATCCTTTTGCTCGGGAAACGCTTGCTTCGGCTCGGTCCAGGTGACTCGAAGAGCCTTCGCGGCCTGGATGGCGGCCCATTCATTCTCGGCGACCACGCCGACAAAATTTCCCTTCACGACGGTTTTCACGAATCCGGGAATGGCCTTGGCGGAATTTTCATCCACGCTCACAAACGTCGCGCCGACTCCCGACGGACGGATCACGCGGCCGTGCAGCATCCCCGGCACGCGGACGTCCGTGACATATTTGAAATGGCCGAGAATTTTCGGCGCAAGATCCTCGCGCGGCACCGGCTTTCCCACGATCGTGTACGTCGAGGGATCCTTCGGTTTGCCCGGCCCCTGGACGTTCAGCCCAAATCCCTCGCCCGTAACTTTCAGCGTATCGTTCAAGTCGCCGGAGCCGATAAGCTCCGCGTAGGAAACGCTCTTCGACGCGTCGCCCTTGACGCGAACCACGCCATCCTTTACTTCGATTTCATTCGCGGGAACGCCGAGACGCTGCGAAGCCATTTGCGTCAGCAGGTAGCGCGCATTGGCCGAGGCGTTGCGCAAGGGCTTCGCGCCCAGCATGATGGACGTGCTGCCTCCGACGCCGCCCTGATCGGCGGTGGTCGCGGTATCGCCCATGACCATGACCACGCGATCCAGGGGAACGTCCAGCTCCTCGGCCACGATTTGCGCGTAGGCCGTTCCCACTCCCATTCCGATTTCCGTCTTTCCGGTGAAGACGTGCACCAGCCCTTCCTTGTCGATGCGCAGCCAGGAATCCAGCCGGCTGGGAGAAGGCGCAGTGATGGTTTCCGCCGGCGACGCCGCGAATACGCGCGGAAGCACGGCGGAATCGACCAGACTGAAACCGATGAGCAGGCCTCCGGCATCCTTCACAAATTCCCTGCGTGTGACTTCGATTTTGGGAGCCATGATTTAGGCGCTCCTTTTTGCGGATTCGGACGCCCGGCGGACCGCGGCGAAAATTCCGACGTGGCTTCCGCACCGGCACACCAGGCTTTCAAACGCGCGCCGCATTTCCGCGTCCGAGGGATTGGGATTCTTGTCGAGCAGCGCCTTGGCGGTCAGCACCCAGCCGTTCAGGCAGTAGCCGCACTGAAATGTCTGCTCCGCGATGAATGCCGCCTGGACGGGATGCGGTTGCCCGTTGGTTTCCAAACCTTCGAGGGTCACAATTTCTTTTCCGGCCACGTTCGCCACGGTCAACTGGCACGACCGCACGGCGTGATTATCCACCAGCACGGTGCACGCGCCGCACTGCCCGACGCCGCAGCCGAACCGCGGATTGGTCATTCCCAGATTGTCGCGCAGGACATATAGCAGGGGACACTTCGGGTCCGCATCCACCTTGTGGACCCGGCCGTTCACTTTCAACGAGGCAGCGCTCATAAGCACCTCACAGCGCTAAATTATACATCCCTCATTTATCCATGCAAAAAACTGAATTTTTTATTTTGGGATAACGGGACGTGGAATGGCCATCGGCAATTGCTCCCGGATACGAAATCCGCTGGCCTGCAAGGCCATCATTTGCGCCGCAAGATTCAGAATGCGGTCCGCCGCGGCCTGTGGGCTTAAGCCGCGCGAGTGGATATTTGAAATGAGATTCCGATTCGCGTCGGTATGCGCCGTGCCGGGCCGGTAGGCCATATAGGCGGACAAGCTTTCCGCGGTGGCAAGACCCGGGCGCTCGCCAATCAACAGCACGGCCACTTTTGGCGCAAGCAATTCTCCGATTTCGTTGAGAATTCCGACGCGGCAGTGGCGAATCGCAAATGTTTGACCGACGGTCCAGCCGCGGGCCCGGGCTCCTTCCAGCAGCAGCGGCAAGAGCGCCGGGACTTGCGCGGAAACCGCCGTGACCGACAGGCCGTCGCCGATGGCAAATTGAATGTCGTTGCCCCGCGAGCAGCGTTTCACGAGTTCCTGCTCTGGACTTTTCCTGAAACCTGCGCCCGAGGTCCGGCCGCAGCAGATATTCCTGCTTGGACTGCGCCTCGGTCGAAACCTCGAAGAGATTCCACTCGTTCACGAACTTCGCGCCAAACGCGGTTTCCAGTTCGAGTTCGGCTCGAACGGCATCGCGCGCGGCGGCATGGGCTTCGCGCAAATCCAGCTGCGTGCCGGTGCGATAGGCTGCTCCGGCGCGACCCAGGAAAATGCGGGCGGGCGTGCGCTCGCGAATTTTGCGCAGGACTTCGGGAAAGTCGCGCTCGAGAAAAGAATCCGTGTCTTCCGGCATCTAGATGATTTCTCCCAGCGAGGATTCGAGTCCCTGCATCAGCTGTCCGCGCGCGGCGGCATCGAGCAACGCCGGCTGCGCGTCCCGGAAAATTCCCATCGTCTCGAGCCAGCTCAGAAACTCCGGAGCGGGCCGCAAATGGAAAAGTTTTCTTGCGGCCAGCGCGTCATGAAAGCTGGTGGATTGGTAGTTCAGCATCACGTCGTCCGACGAGGGCACGCCCATAAAATAATTGCAGCCGGCCGCGGCCAGCAGCAGCAATAGATTGTCGGCGGAATTTTGATCGGCGGCCGCGTGGTTTGTGTAGCAGACGTCGCAGCCCATGGGGAGTCCCAGGAGTTTGCCCATGAAGTGATCCTCGAGGCCGGCGCGAATGATCTGCCGCTCGTCGTACAGATATTCCGGGCCAATAAAGCCCACCACGCTATTCACCAAAAACGGCTGGAACACGCGCGCAACGCCATAGGCGCGGGCCTCGAGCGTCACTTGATCGACGCCGTGATGGGCTTCGGCGGAGAGCGCGCTTCCCTGACCCGTTTCGAAATACATCACGTTCGCGCCCTTCCAGGCAGACGTTGCGCCGGGAATGATGTTCGATCGCTTGTTCGCGCCCCTCGCGCAGCATTTGCAGAGTGACGCCGAAACTCCTGTTCGCCGCCTGGGTCCCGGCAATGGATTGGAAAAGCAGATCGACCGGCGCGCCGCGGCGCATGGCCTCGAGTTGCGTGGTGATATGCGCCAGGCAGCAGGATTGCGTCGGCACGGCGTAGGCGTCGATGAGCCGGGCCAGGGCGTGCAAAATGGCCGCGGTCGTTTCCACCGAATCCGATGCCGGGTTCACGCCGATGACGGCGTCGCCGCATCCATAGAGCAGTCCTTCGAACGCGGCCAGCAGGATTCCGCCGATATCATCGGCCGGATGATTGGGCTGGATGCGAATACCCAGCACTCCGCGCTCGCCCATCGTATTCCGGCAGCGCGTCACGTTCCGGATTTTCGCGGCGGCCAGCACCAGATCCTTGTTGCTCATGATCTTCGCGGCGGCCGCGGCAATCTCGGGAATGATCGCCCATTGGATTTGATTGAGGTGTTCTTCGGTGGTGGAGTCGTCGAGAAGGAATTCGCGGAACTCGCCAACTGTCAGGCTCTCGATCCGCTGAAACCTCTCCTGGTCGAAGCTCTCCAGGAGCAGGCGGCTGACGTCATCCTCGTCGGGATCGATCAGGGGCTCGCGGACGATTTCCGCGAGGGAGAGGTCGGCGAGTTTTCGTTTCGCGGCCACGCGCTCGCGTTCGGATCGCGCGGCAATGCCCGCCAATTGATCGCCGGATTTTTCCTCGTTGGCCTTAGCCAGCAAGTCGCGCAAATCGTGAAAGTCAAATTGCTCGGACATGGATTTCCCACGGGCAAATCAGGTGCCGCATAGAAAGTAGCATCAATCGAAGGCGCAAGGAAGATTGGGAAGTCCACGCCGCCGCATTCGATCCAGGGCGGTTTGGAACGGATCACCGGTCAAAAGTCACCAATCACCGGATTTATGGTGCCCGAAAGAGGACTCGAACCTCCACTCCCTTGCGAGAACTAGCTCCTGAAGCTAGCGCGTCTGCCAATTCCGCCATTCGGGCACATCAGCGTATGTTGCGAGGCAAATTCATTGTGCCCGTGCATCGCAGGGTTTGTCAACGCGAGGGCGACGCTGGCGATGCCAGGCGAGACATCGCAGGGGCGGAAAGTAGAACGTTGTGGCGCCGGAAGGCGCCGGAATGACAATGCGCGTGTTTTTCGGGGCCGCGGCAGAGTGTTACATCCCAGGACAATACATTTCTATCCTATTATCTTTCCATTGACAGAACGATTCTGGGTGTCATAGTCTATGACACATTTAAGTTGCGATAAGAAGGAAGGCTACTTGAAAGAAAGTTATCCGTCGGAAAGGCGCAGGCAAGACCCGCGCGTGCACATGCGTGTCCCCGTCGAGGTTCGTGCCACCGAAGCCGATGGCAGCCTTCTGGAAGAAGAAACGCATACCGGGGTCGTGGGCGTGTTGGGAGCCATGGTGCGAATGTCTCGCAGCTTGGAAATCGGCACGGAGATTGAGCTCACTAACCGTTTTTCGCAGCAGACCGCCAAGTTTCGCGTGGTTTGGGTGAAGACTCCCGAAGGCGGCGACCTGTGGGAAATCGGAATTGAATCGCTTCAACCCCTGGGTGATTTCTGGGGAGTACGGTTCCCGCCGCGGCCTGAGACCCGCTGACCTTTCGCCTCCGTGGCTCACGATTCGTGCTATTATTGGCTCAAGTTTACGCCGTTGAAGAGCGGCACGCGGATCTGACCCCTTTCCACCCGGTGCCGTTCACGCATGGAGGGAAATCATGGAACAACCTCATTCACTGGTCCTAACGCTCCTCATGATTTCTTGGGGTGTGGTTACTGCGGTCCTGGCGGTCCTGGTGATTTATCGGGGAACGCTTTCGTCGAGGGAAGATGACCAGATTTTCATCGACGCCGCCGAACAGCATCATTATCGGGAGCAACAGGCGATCATCGCGCGGAGCGTGCGCTTGACCAAGCCGATCATCGCCCTGGCGGTGATATCCGCGGCGCTTCTGCTCGCCGGCGCCAGTGTTTGGATGTATCGAAGGGTTCAAGAGCTTCTAAGGCTTCCCGGGCTGCGCGGAATCCGCCGGGGGAGCCGGGCTTGACGTCGTCGAGTCCACGATCGAGGAGTGATTCAGTACGATCACCCAGCGGTTTCCCACCTTATTCAGGACCAGGGTTGTGTGTCCGCGAAATTGGACCATCTTTCCTTCGTTGGCCACGGCAAGATACAGAAATTGATAGGTAGCCCAGGCAAAGTTGCCGTTTACCTTGAGCAATGTGTTCGATCGTTCGATACGCTCGCCCGTTACGTTCGCCCGCTGCGCCTGATACGATTTCACAAAATTATCCCAGCCGATGATCGGCGGCTCCCAGGCGCCGCTCACCATGACCACATCATCGGCATAGTATTTGTGCAGGGAATCGATATCGCCGATTTGCCAGTACCCAAGCATTTCGCCGACCGCCTGGTCGACGGCTTGCGAATCCGGCAGTGGGGGCATCACGGATCGGAGATCGGATTGCGCATCGCTATCGGACGTGGTTGTTTTTTTGTTTTTATTTTTCTGCGCGGCGGCCGGGGTGGCTGCCAAAACCAGCGCCAGGAACATCCCGCCCGCGCACGTTCCCGGCGATTTTTTCGCGAACCGTCTCATGTTTGCCCCCGCTGGTGAAGATAGCACGAACATTTTTTCCAGCGGCGTGAATCCACGGCGCGCGTGTCGTGCCAGTGCACGGCCGTAATCCCCTCCCGCAGGCTTGCGGAATAATTGCCGCCTCCGGCGATCACTTAAAGCGTGTCTTGCGGACCACGTCCAGGCCGAAGGTGCCGTTTTCGTCGCGCAAGGCGACCACGGAAAACTCCCGATTGATCGTATATTCGATCTGGATCACCTGATATTGCGTGGTGGTAACGTCCGTGATGTAGGTAATCACGAGGTCGCGCGAGACTTGCTGCTCGATGGTTACGCTGGCGATCGAGTTTTGCTGCGTGTTCAGCCCCGCGACCGACGGCCCGACGCGGAAATGGCTGATCCCGAACAGGCGCTCGATGCGGCCGCCGAGCTGGCTGGAGATCGCTTCGGAAAGCAGCGTCGAGGCCCCCGCGCCGGGGTTCTGCCCGGTCGCGCTGCGTTGCGTATTTTCCTGGGTGGTTTGCCCCAGGGCCAGCAGTTCGATGATGTCGGTCGACGGCAAAGGCGGATCGGAACGGTAGGCGAGGGTCAGGCGGCTCGCGGGGCCGGTGAAATCGAGCGTGACTTCGTACTGGCGGATGGTCGTGGTGGCCTCGACGTTTAACACCGGATCCAGGCGGAACGGATTGGCAAAGTTGATGTCGCCGCGAGCGATGGTGTATTGGTTGCCGCGAAAATTCATTTCGCCGCTCAGCAAGTGAATGTGGCCGAGGAGAATGGGATGCTCCCAAGTGCCGCGCAAGCGAAGGCTTGCATCGGTCTGCAGCCGCGCTCCGGTCCACTCCATGCGCGAATCGGGGCTGGATTCTCCCTGAATGTCGAATTGCAGATTTCGCAGGAATGGAGAAGTCGTGCTCGGCCCGCTCACCGGCTCCTTCGACGAACCCATCAACGCGGCAAGGTCAAATCCTTCGGCCATGAGCAGGCGATCCACAACGATGCGGCCGGAAAGCGTCGCCGCCTGCGCGTTGCCGGAAAGGCGCAAGTTGCCGGCCATCAGCCAGCTCATTCCGACCGGATAACGAATGCGAACCTGATCGGACCGGGCATTGACCATATAGGTGAGAGGCCCTTCGCCGTAGGTCAGCGTCCCGCCGATATTCAGGTGGCCGCCGCCGCTTTCCGCGACGACGTTTTCGAACACCATGCGCGTGGCATTAAAATTGAAATCGCCGGTCATGTTGCTCAGGCCTGCCGGGAAATCCCCGTAACGGAAAGATGCGCCTTCAATGTGGACCTTGCCGTTGAAGCGCGGAGTGGACAGCGTTCCGGCCACCGCGGCATTGACTTGCGCGCGTCCGCCGGCTTCCAGCTGCGGCACAAATCCAGACAGCAACTGGAGGCTGACCGCGCCGTCGAGGCGCAGATTGAGCGCCCGATCGCCGGAAAACCGGGCCGAGCCGCTCACGCGAAAGTCCGAGTCGGTTCCCTTGAGGTTCGCCTGTTCGACGCGCACTTCGTCCTGATGGTAAGTCAGCCGCACGGGCCCGGCATTTTCCAATTTTATTTTTTGAAAATCAAAAGTGATGCGCGAAAGGTTCGCTTCCACGGCAATGGTTTCGGCCTTGGCGGCAAACCCCGCAATCGCGAAGTGGCCGTCCACCAGGCTGTGGCCATTCAACCGGGAAAGATGCATCGCGGACATCAGGAACGGGTCGAAATCAATTCGCTCGGCGGTGACTTCGGCCGTAACGGGATAATCGCCGCCCATGGTAACGTCCATCTTGCCGGACAGCCGTCCGGTCGCCATGGCGGAATCGATGGACGCGGTCAAATGGTGGCCGTCGGAATCCACCTTCGCGTCAAAGCTGCCCACGACGTCCTTGCCCAGCTTCAAATCGATCAAACGCATTGTGGCGTTCACTTCCGGCGACTTCAAAGGACCTTGTCCCGCACGCTTGCAGATTGAGGCGGCCGCCCACAGGAAGGCGCTCGGTCTGGATTTGCTTGATGGCCTCGAGGGGAATGGACGCGCCGGTGACGTCAAAGGCGACGTCCTGCGTATCCATGTGATAGTCGAAATTCCCGGTCAGCAAGCCGGCGGGTGCGCCCGGCGCATGCGCCGGCAGACGCACCTCGGCATTGGCGATGCGCACTTCGTTGTTGCGCAACGGTGAGCTGCCCGCGTGCGCGGTCAAAACGCCACGATCCCGCCGTTGCGCCGGACAAATCAAACAAGCCGGAAAACTCAGGATTGGCTCGCGTGCCCTTGCCGTGAAATTGGCCGGTCAGCAGGCCGCGCGCGGGATACGAGGTCCCCAACAAATGCTGCAAATCGTCGGTATCGGCGCCAACCAGATTGATGTCGAAGTTCCAATTGCTATCGGGAGCAAAATTCCAATTGTCCAGAGTGAGCAAAAGTTCCAGCTCCGCGGAAGACCGGCCACGGCGCGCGCGGCCGCGTTCCAGGTGCAATTGATCCGGCGAATAGGTGAGTTCGGTTTCCACTTCGTCCCAATACAGATCGCCATAGCGGGCGTCGGTCCCTTTTACATGGCCTGCGAACGTGGGGCTATCCAGCGGACCCGTCAAGCGTCCTTGCCAATGGAAGCGGCCGGAAATGATTTCAGGCTTGGCCTCGGGACCCCGCAGGCGATTGATGAAATCATCCCACGAGGAAAGGTCGTTCGTGTCAACGGTCGCTTCGATCGAGGAATCCACCATGCTCAGCGCGCCCTGGAATTGAATGCGGCTCGAGGGCGTGGTGATCTCGCCGGGCTGGAGCGCGAACTGCTTTCGATCCATGTTGAAATGAAATTCGAAGTGCGCCGCGGCGGGAATCTGGCCGGGCGCGGGAGAATCCGGCGGAGTCCAAACCGAAAGGCCGCGCGAATCCAGGTGCTTGAAATCGGCGACCCAGGTCGTCGTCGCGTCCACGTCCATGCTGCTTGTCCAGTGCAGGGGAATGATGGGCAGGCCGGGGTTGTCCTCGGCGGCGAGCGCCTGGCGCAATTGCAATCCGCGGACTTTTGTTTCGGCGGTGAAATCCAGCTTGGGAATATCCATGCGCACATGGCCCTCGACGCTTCCGCCGAGAATCAGCGCCTCGAAATCAGGCAAGTCCAAAGCGTGAGGGTCGACGTGATAGCTGCCGTGCGCGGAAATAGTGCCGGGATGGAACCACATATATTTCATGACGACCGGGTCGGCCGTGTAGCGTCCGGTGGCGCTCCACTGTTCCCCGGCATACCGGCCGTCCCCGGTAAACTCCACGTGGCCGGCTGGGGCATCCTTCTGGCGCAAAATCGACCAAAGATCCTCGAGGCGAACCTGAGCGCGATACCGGAAATCCCATGCGGGGCGGGAAAAACTGACGAGATTTGCCTGCGCATCGATTTCGCTGTGGAGCGTTTTCCATTGCAGCTGCGTCACGGAAAATGAATCGGCGCGGAGAGTGAATCGCCCCGAGAAGTCCGAAGTGAACGGCACGAATCGCAAGGCCGCAATTTCACACTGCTGCCAGCTGGTTCGCCCGAGATAGACGGGCTGTCCCCCTTCGGCGGCGTAGTCCATGGCGAATTCAAATTTTCCGCCCTTGGCGGTCAACGGCGTGCGCATGTCGTTCCATACGATTTCGCCATCATCGAGGCGCAGCCGCATTATTTTCAAATCGATCAAATCTTTGCACGGGGACTTGCCGGGACTGGCCGGGATTTTTGGTCCCGGGAGATTCGTCGTGCCGTCCTTGTCCACACGCACGTCCACGGAGAAATGCGACATTTCGACGTTTCCCAGGGAAATCTTCCGGCCCCAGATGGATTCCACATGAATATCGAACTGCAAAAGCCCGGCGTGAAACAGAGGCGGGGCTCCCTGCGGCTCGCGTCCGTGCAAGCGTAAGCCCGTCGAAACGCGCGCCCAGGTTGCGCCAGTTGAAATGGAAACTGCCGAGCTCGACGCGCGCGCCCGTGGCCTTTTCCAATTGCTGCACAATCGTGCGGCGCGCCCAGAGGTCCGCCAGTCCGCTGGCGATAAAGTAGGCCAGGCCCAGCCCCAGGACGAGCGTCATCCCGACGACGAGCGCCAGCCCGTGCTTCAATCCGAATTTTCGCTTTCGCGCCGCTCATCCTAATCAATCTTGATGCCGCCTCACGGCTTGGCGCCTGGAGGCGTCTGTTCAATCTTCAAGCGTGATTTAGTTTCATCCAGCCATTTCGCGGTCAAATTGCTGATTCCCCGCTGCACGAGCACTTCGCGAATCTGCTCCTCGACATCGGCCAGGCGCGGCGCGGGCTTTTTTTGCTTCGCAAGTTCCGGCAGCAGTTCCTTCTGATAATACGCCTCGATTTCGGCGGGCTCGATTTGCACGGCCGGGCGGAACTTATAATCGAGATAGCGCTCGATATAAATCTGGCGCGCGAGCAATTGCCGCACCTGCGCGGCGGAAAGCCCCAGCTCGCGAAGCTTTGCCGAGTAGGCCTCCGGGCTCGAAAAACTTGCGATGAGGCGCTTCAATTCGCGGTCGACTTCGGATTGCGCGGGTTCCGGAAAATGCGTCGCCGCGGCTTCGGTCTGGACCATCCACTGTTCGATCAGCTCGGAGAGCAACTTGTCGTCGCTTTCGGCATGGCCCTCGATCAACTGCTGGAACGCGCCGAGCTCGCGCACCTGGCTTTCCAGGATGATATCGCCCTCGATGCGCGCCACGATGCGGTCCACGACGCGGCCCGTCTGCGGCGCCGGCGGAACATCGGCGGCACGCCCCGCAAGGGCGGCGGCCAGGAGCACGACGAAAATGAAGATCACGCGCCGCATCAGAATGTCGTCCCCAGATTGATGAAGAATTGAAAGGCCGGAAGCCGCGACAAGCCCATGCCCGGATTGCCGTTCACGGTCGTGGGCACTAGAAACCGCGCCGGGTTCAGCTGATAGCCCAAATCCAGGGCCACGGGCCCGATGGGAGTGCCGTAGCGAATCTCGAAGCCCACGGTGTGCGAAAAATAATTCAGCTCGTTGCCGCAATTGGTCAGGCACACCGTGGTCGGCTGGCCGTTCGCCCCGGTCGCGGGGCCGAGCACGGGAAGAGGCGGCGCAGAACGAAGGGAAATTTGCCGGACACTCGAGAAAACGTTTCCGGCGTCGTAGAAGAGAGCGCCGCCCAGGCGATCGCCGATCAAGGGCAAGTGCATCGGGAAGCGCAAATCCTGGTTAAAAACCAGCATCGCTTGCCCGCCTATCGGAAAGCCGGTGATCGGATCGCGCGGGCCGGCCTGGTTCAATCCAAATCCACGCAAGGACGTGCCGCCTCCGGCGAAGAATCTCTCGGGCAAAGGAATGTCGCCGGAGATGGAATTACCATACGGGGTCTGAATGCCAAAACGCGTCGATCGCGCAAAAACCAGGCGCCGGCCGATGGGATGGTACGTCGAGTTTTGCAGATAGATACGGGCGAAATTCGCCGATGAACCAATCGATTTCATCGCCAGGCTGACGTCCACATTTTCAAAATCACCGCGGCTGGCGTCCGTGACGCTGTTCCGCCGGTCGCGAAGCCAGGCCACGCCGAATTCGGAAACTTCCGTATTCTGGCTGTAAAGAGGGATCAGTTCGGGCGCGATTTTCAGGTTGCTGGCGATCACGTGCCGGAATGCATACCGGTAGAGCAGCGAACTGGTGGAGGAAAGCTTTTGGGCAAGCCGCACGGACCCTTCGGCCCGCCTGGAATCGAAGGTTTGCACATCCCGCGCCGACTCGTAGTAGGCGGACAATTGCAGGCTGAAATTCGGCGACGCGAAATAGTTCGGAGCCGTATACGTAAGCAGCGCGCGCCCCTGGATGGTGCTCGCGCGCACTTTAAAGGAGAGAGAGTCGGCGCGCCCGGTGAGATTGGCCTTGGTCAGCTCCAGGGTGATGCGCGGAGCGAAGTTGATTGCCGTGCTGGTCGGCCCGCTGCCGAGGCGCTGTACCTCCAGGCCAAGGCCATACGCCACGGTGTAGCGCTTGGCCTCGTCCACCATCACCACGATGGTCTTCTCCGTGCTCGCTCCCTCCGGGTTCTGCGGCGCGACCGTAACGCGGCTGAAAATTCCCAGGTTGTAGAGTTTCCTCTGCGTCTCGACGACTGCGCCTTCGCTCAGGGGCTCTCCGGCGCGAATCCCCACCTCTCGCGAGATTACGCCCGGACGCGTGTGTTCGTAGCCGCTCAGAAGCACGCGTGCCACCCGCACCTGCGGCCCTTCCGTGATGTGGTACGTCAGCCGGACGCGCGGGGACTCCGCCGGCTTCGCCGGAGCCACGTTTTCGACGTCGGCGGAAAAGCGGGCCTCCGAGAATCCCTGGTCATAGTAGAGAGCCAGAATGTTGTCGCGATCGGAGGAAACGTTGAATTCGGAATAGGGCTGCCCCGCGGAGGAACCAATCACGCCGAGCAGTTCGTCCATGCTCAGTTGCTTGTTCCCCTCGATGGTTATATCGGCGACTCGCGTCTGCTGGCCTTCCTTGATCTCGAAACGCACGAACAGATCGCCTTGATGATCCTGATAATTGTCGGTGAGCTGGCTATGCACCTCGACTTCATGGAAACCGTTGGCATCGTACAGAGTGCGAATCGAAGCCACATCGTCATCCAGCAGCGCGCTCGAATACCGTCCAGGGGAGGCATAGGCGGCCGGCTGAATCTTCAATCGCCCGGCCAGTAGATCCGAGCTGAAATAATGATTGCCCGTGAAAGCCACTCCCACCAGGCGATGGAGGTCGCCGCGATCGACGTGGTAAGTAACCGTCCTCGCGGGGCGTTGCACCGTTTTACCTTTTTCTTCGGCACTGGATTCCGAAGAGGTATAGCTCACCTTCACTTCAAAATAGCCCTGGCGTTCGAAGTATTCGCGCAACGCCCGGCGCCCTTCCTGCAGCAGGTCTTCGTCCACGGCCCCTTCCTGATAGATGGGCACCAATCTGCGCAGCGTTCGCATGGGGACCTTCGCGCCCTCGACGGCCACGCGAACCTCCAGCCCGGCATAAATCGTGAACTCCAGAGGCACGCGATTCGAACTTGCGTCGAACGCGCCGCGATGAAGGGTGACGCGCGCGCCCAGATAATTCTTGTCGGCCATCCATTTTCGGACGCGGTCGGCGGCCCGATTCAATCGGTCGGAGGTAATCTCGCTTCCTTGCTTGAGCTTGAGCCGCCCGCGAAGTTCCGCGTCGGAAAATTGGGTCTGGTTTTCAATGGTGATGGCGCCGATTCGGGCCCGCGGGCCCGGGGTCACGCGCACCATGATGTCCATTTGGAGCGTGTCGGGATGCGGTGTCGTTTCGTAGGTGATCATGGCCTGATATTGGCCGTCATCTTCGAGCGTCTGGCGAAGCCGGTCCACCGCATCCTTCATGTCGCTTTCGCGGAAGGTGTCGCCCAAATTCAACCGCAACGATGACAACGCGAGCGCCTCGCTGGGCGGTTCGCGCAATCCTTCGATTTGCACGCGATTGACATAGAAATTTTGGCGGACAACGAAATCCAGGCGCACGCCGCCGGGTACATCGCTCAATTCGGCGCGCAAGTCCGCATAGCGGCCGGAACGGAACAGCTCGCGCAGACTCGCGCTCTCTTTTTCCATGGAAAATGGCTGGCCGGGCTGGGCCGTCAGCTGGGAAGGATTCTGCTGCAATACCGCGCCGGATTCGGTGACCACGCGCACGGCCACCACTTGCGGCGGCTCACCGGAGGGATTGTTCTGCGCGGCTGCAGGGCCTGCGCAGAACCAACAGAACGCCGATAGCCAGACGGCGAACCGTACGAAGGGGCGTTGTTCGCTCAGCATCACGTTTCACAACAGAACCAGCGTAGCACAGCCGGGTTGCCTGCTCGGCGCAAAATCTGCGCAAAACCCGGAAAACGTCACTTGATTTCCCGCGGGGCTTCCGGGGCGCTATGATGAAAGGCAGGACAGGCTTCCGCCTGCCTGATTTTTCGTCTGTGTTACTTACAACCCGAAAACCGGCAGGCGGAAGCCTGTCCTACTTTCAGGATCGGGAGATTGGCTCCATGGATCCAAAGATATACGAACGTTACTCAAGGCAGATTCTGTTCGGCGAAATCGGCGAAGCGGGCCAACAGCGCCTGCTCGATTCCTCGGCCGTGATCGTGGGCTGCGGAGCGCTGGGCACTTGCCTGGCAAATCTGCTGGTGCGGGCGGGCGTTGGAAAACTGCGCATCGTGGACCGCGATTTCGTGGAGCCCTCGAACCTGCAGCGGCAAACCCTGTTTGAAGAATCCGACGCACTGGAAGCGCTGCCCAAGGCGGTTGCCGCGGAACGCCGCCTGCGCGCCATTAATTCCGGCGTATCGGTCGAAGGCATCGTCGCCGACGTGAGTTCGAAAAATGCCGAGGAATTGCTGCGCGGATTTCCGCTGATTCTGGACGGCACGGATAATTTCGAGACGCGCTTCCTTTTGAACGATGTTGCGATCCATCTGCATGTGCCCTGGATTTACGCCGCCGTGGTTGCCAGCTACGGCGTGACGCTGACCGTGCGGCCGGGAGAAACGCCGTGCCTGGCCTGCGCTCTTGAATCCGGAAGCGCGCCCGAAGGCGAAAACGCGGCGCGCGCGCTTTCCGGGGCCGAAGACACCTGCGACACCATCGGCGTGCTCGGCGCCGCCGCCGGCGTGATTGCCTCGATCGAAGCGGCCGAAGCCATCAAGCTGCTCGTAGGCAAGACAGAATCGGCGGGCGGCCGCCTGGTCTCGTTTGACGTTTGGTCCGGCCGTTTTCAATCCGTGCGCGTGGCGCGAAATCCCGAGTGCCGCGCCTGCGTGCACCATGATTTTCGCTATCTCGAAGGCGACGCGCAACCCCACCTGACGATGTGCGGCCGCGATTCCGTGCAGATTCACGAGCGCCGGCGGCAGCTCGACCTCGCCGCGCTCGGTAAACGCATCGCGCCCACCGTCGCCGAAGTGCGCGAAAACGGTTTTCTGCTGCGCTTCCGTGTTCCGCCCTATGAGATGACCGTCTTCGCCGATGGCCGCGCCATCATCAAAGGCACGCGCGATACCGGCATCGCGCGGTCGCTGTATGCACGGTATATCGGGACGTGAGGCGTCAGGGAGAGCTTGGCAACGCAGGCTTCGCTGGTTATGAAAAACAATTCTGACGGCTTTGTAGGTCGTGCCTAAAGGCACGACATCAAGTCCTCGTTCGCTTCAGGGGTTTTAATCCCGGAAGGCCTTCCAAGCAACTTATCCACAGCGGTTTAGCGTGCGTCTCTCACATTTCGCAAACATCGTGTTTGGAATGCAGGCGCGTAAGACCCCGGCCCATGGCGTTTAGGCTTTCCTCGCCGAGGGCTTTTTCGATGCGCGGAAACACTTCGTTTTCTTCCAGTCGCACATGATCGTGCAGAAGTTTCCCAATGCGGGCCAACTCCTCCGGTTCGATCGGAATTTTCCCTGCGAGGCGTTGCTCGAACTCCTGCACGGCCGCGCGAATCTCCGCATGATCGGCGAGGATGCGCATCACGCCGGCGTCCTGATCGAGCCGCGTGTGGCGCGCATACGCCGGCAGCAGCACCTCTTCCTCTTCGCGAAAATGAAGGTAGCCGGTCTTGTGCCAGAACTGGACGAACTTTTCCGCCTGGCGCTCGACCGCCGCCACGCGTTTTCCCTCCGGCGCTTCGGCCGCGCGCCGCATCGCCAGCGCCTGAATCAGCGCGAAATGATGGTGCTGGCTCAGGGGATGCAGGCTGGGATGGCGTTTCATGCGGGGACCTCGATTGCAGAATCACGCACAGCGATATCTTACCTCAGGAGAATTGGAACGGCAGGCGGCTATCCGCCGGTGCGGCCGATGGGCTGGCGCAGGGCGGCGCGGTCGAGATTTTCGCGCAGGTTCATCAGCGTCAGGAACGTGTTGAGGATGCGGGCTTTCATTTCGTCGGCCAGGTGCAGGCCGCTGGTGGACGCGCGAGCCAGCATTTCACCCTGCTCGGCGATATAGCGGATGATTTCGACTTGGCGGGCATGGGGCGTCTTGCCGTAGACGGTCTCGCGCCGCATTTCGCCGCACTCTTTTTCAATCTTCAGCGTGAAATGCAGCACGCAAAGATGCACGGGTTCGAGCGAATGCGGCACCGGCCCCTTGCATCCATTTTCGCTGCACGCTGTCAATGTTGGCATGGCTTGGACTGGCCTTGAATTATTGATTGTAAGCGCCACACGCGCCAAAAATCCACACCGGCACGAAGCGTATGCGCCGAATCAGGCATCAATCCGGCAGGGCCCTGCCCGGCTGGCCCTAAACGTGTTGACGGGCATGGAGATAGGTGGCCGGGGTACAATATCATGCCTGGGCAGGGCTCCGCTGGGAGTCCCCGGAAAAATGACCGGGGCTTTACTTTTGCGCGGAACGCGGCAATGGAAGCGGGGAGCCCACTTTGCAGTTTTCCGCAAGCAGTGAAGTCTGCGGGAATTTAATTCGGTACCATCTAGAACTGGAGTTGCAATCTCGACATGGCAAACACAATCGAAACGACCGACGAAAAGACCAGCAAAATTCGCTGGGACCTCAGCGTTCTGTATTCCGATATCGCCGATCCGCGCCTCGATTCCGATCTGGCTGCGCTCACGTCCATGGCCAAGCATTTTTCAGCCTCCTACAAAGGCAAACTGGCGGAACGCCTGGACGGCGCCATCCGCGACTACCTGGAAATCGAGATGCTCAGCGGGAAGATCGCTTCCTACTCTGTTCCTGCGCGAGACCACGGACCTGACCAATGCCGCGATCAAGGCCAAGCACGCCGCCTTTCAGCGCGAAATGAGCGCGGTGCGCGGGGAGCACCTCACGTTCTTTGAATTGGAACTGGTCCAGCTAAGCGACGACACGCTCAAAACCTTTTATGAAACCGATGCGGTGGTCGCCAAGCATCGCCCGTGGATCGAGCATATCCGCACGTTCAAGCCCCACTTTCTGATCGAGCCAGTCGAGGCCGCGCTCACCAAGCGTTCGCCGTTTGATTCCAGCGCCTGGGCCGATTTTTTCGATGAGGTGGAAGCCGACCTTACTTTTACGTTTCGCGGCGCCCCTAGAAATTTAACCGAAGTGCTGCACGTGCTCACCGAATCAAAAGACGCAGTCGAGCGCGCCGAGGCCTTGCAATGCGTGAATGACGGCCTGGGCGGGCCGTTCGCGAAATATGCGGCTCAGACGCTCTACATGGTCGCCGGGTTGAAAGCTGTCGAGGACAAGGAACGCGGCTACGCGCATCCGATGGACGTGCGCAATAAATCGAATCGCATTCCCGATTCCGTTGTCGATGTTCTGCATAAGTCCGTGACAAACATCGGCGGCCCATTGACGCGGCGATATTACAAGCTGAAGGCGCGCCATTTGGGGCTTCCCCTGTTGCGCTGGAGCGACCGCAACGCTCCCATGCCGTTTGCCGATACCACCTGGATTCCGTTCGACGAGGCCGCGAACATTGTCACCACGTCGTATGAAAGTTTCAGCCCCACGCTTACGGCAATCGTGAAAAGTTTTTTTGCCGACCGCCGCATCGACGTGCCCGTGGCGAAAGAGAAACGCAGCGGCGCATTCAACTCCTCCCATGTTTTGCCGGGAGGAAAACCGGTGTCCTACACGCTGCTGAATTATCTGGGATCGAACAAGGACGTGATGACGCTCGCGCACGAACTCGGCCACGGCGTGCACGGCATTCTTGCGGGCGAAGCGCAGGGCCCGTTGATGTACCACGCGCCGATTGCGTACTGCGAAACCGCGTCCGTGTTCGGTGAAATGACCACGTTTACTTTTTTGAAGGACCGCCTGGTCCGGTCGGGCGACAAACACTCGCTGCTGGCGCTGATCATGGAAAAAATCGACAGCACGATCAACACCGTCGTTCGCCAGATCGGTTTCTCGAATTTCGAGCGCCGCCTGCACGGCATGGATGCTTCGTATTCGGCATGGGCCGAACCCAGGAAATTGTCGGTCGAGGAATTGAGCGCCATCTGGCTGGAGACCGCGCAGGAACTTTACGGCAAGGAAGGCGAAATTTTCACCTATGAAAATTGCGATCGTCTGTGGGCCTATATTCCGCATTTTCACAGCCCGTTTTATGTTTACGGCTACGCCTTCGGCGAACTGCTGACGCAGAGCCTGTATGCGCAGCGCCAGCGCCTGGGCGCAAAATTCGAGCCGCTCTATTTGGACCTGTTGCGTTCCGGCTCGACTAAGGATGTTGTGGAACTGCTCGCGCCCTTCGGCCTGGACGCGCGGAACGAGGCTTTCTGGAAGGACGGGATCATGGCCAGCCTGGGGGCATTGATCGAGGAGGCGGAGCAATTGTCCCGCGCGATGGGTGTGATTTAGGTTTTTAGTTTTAGTGGCACATGCCGAATCCTGTACCACTAATACCTCGATGTGATTGCCGCCAAGCGGGTATACAATGCCGCACAAATCCCGGGCTGAACTGCCAAATGCAAGAAAGAGCGAGGAACTGCGATGACGAAACGCAACGTAATTCGTTTCTTCCTGGCCGCGGCGGCTGTTGCACTCCTATTCACAGCGCCAATAAGCGGCGGTGCACAGAGCGCTCCATCGGCCGCGCACAAGCCGCCGAAAGCCCCGCACTCAGTCAGGCTATATGTATTTGATTGCGGCGTTCTGCACAACGCGGATATGGGCCGCTTCAATTTGAAAAACGAAGATGTCCCGACCTCGGACATGTCCATGGCGTGTTTCCTGATCGCGCATCCAAAGGGAACTCTGATCTGGGATACCGGCGCCGTTCCCGACGATTCCTGGACGCCGACCGGCCGCGTGATCACCCATCACATCTCACTCCCGGACGGGGGAACGCGCGACGCGGAACTGGGCAAATCCCTGCGAGGGCAACTCGCCGAAATCGGCTACGCGCCCTCCGACATCACCTACCTCGCGCTTTCGCATTACCACTACGATCACACCGGCAATGCGAATGAATTTGCCGGCGCCACGTGGCTGGTGCCGCAACTGGAGCGCGACGTAATGTTTGGCAACGAAAAACCTTCCGGCTCGTTGCAACCCTCGACGTTTTCAGCCTTGGAGAAGAGCAAGACGATCATCCTCAAAACCGATGAATACGACGTCTTCGGCGACGGCAGCGTCATCATCAAGTCCGCTCCCGGGCACACGCAGGGCCACCAGGTTTTGTACGTGAAGCTGGCCAAGACGGGCGGCGTCGTTCTATCCGGCGACCTCTATCACTATCCTGCGGAAATGACCCTCGACCGCGTCCCGACATTCGAGTTCAATCAGGAGCAGACCCGCGCGAGCCGAAAAATAATTGCCGCCTTCCTGAAGAAAACGAATTCGCAGCTTTGGATCCAGCACGATATCATCGGCTTCGCGAAATTGAAGAAGTCGCCGCAGTTTTATGAGTAGGGCGCACCACTCGGAATTCAAACCCCGCCTAAGGCTGGCCCGACTCCTTACCAAACTTTCGTCGTTTTGTTCCGATTCCGGGACCCGTATGCTAAACTATCCCGGCAATAAGCAGGGATTAGTCCCCCAACTCGTTTCTTAAGAGGCGATTTCCATGTCTGGGCATTCTAAGTGGGCCACAATCAAGCATAAGAAGGCGGCTACCGACGCCAAGCGCGGCCGTGCGTTCACCAAAGTAATTCGCGAAATCACGATTGCCGCGCGCGTGGGCGGCGGCGACCCGGAATTCCAATCCGCGCCTGCGCACCGCCATCCTGGCCGCCAAGAATGAAAACATGCCCAACGATAACATTGAGCGCGCGCTGGCGCGCGGCGCCGGAACGCTCGAAGGCGAGCAGTACGAGGAAGTGAAATTCGAGGGCTACGGCCCGGGCGGCGTGGGCATCATCCTTGACGTGGTCACCACGAACCGCAACCGCGTGGTCAGCGAGATTCGCCACATCATGAACAAGCACGGCGGCAACCTGGCCGAAACCGGAGCGGTGGGATGGATGTTCCATCGCAAGGGCGACATCGTCGTGTCCAAGGAAAAGGCCGACGAGGACAAAATGCTCTCCATCGTGCTCGATGCCGGCGCCGAGGACCTGCGCGACGAGGGCGACGCCTGGGAAGTACTGACTCCGCCCGAAGCGTTTGAGCCTGTCCGCGAAGCGCTGACCAACGCAGGCATCACGCCCGATTCCGCCGAAGTCGGCTGGGTGCCGCAGAATTACGTGAAGCTCACCGGGACCCAAGCGGCGCAGATGCTGCGCCTGATGGAAGCGCTCGAAGAGCACGACGACATTCAGAAGGTCTCCGCCAACTTCGATATCGACGAAAAAGAAATCCAGGCGGTCATGGCCGCGGAATAATTTCGGATGGTCATGGTGGCACAGGCTTAAGCCTGTGCTACCATGACGCGCTTTCCCGCCGCTTCGTTACTCGCCTGCATAAGAAACGCAACTTCCGGCACACCGCGGCGAGAAAATTGTGGCCGCGAGCGCGCTGCCGCCGTACACTCAGTGCCGTGCCGCTATCCCCTCGAATGAACGGCGAATTCTTCCGCGTGCTAGGCGTCGATCCAGCCGCCGCCGGCGCTACCGGCTATGGAATCGTGGAAAGCGACGGGCGGCGTTGCCGCATGTTGCGCTTCGGCGCGTTGCGCGCCACTCGCAAGGGGCCCGAACATTTTCCCGAGCGCCTCCGCGAAATCCACGCGATGCTCGCGGAATTGATCGAGGAATTTCAGCCGCACGGCGTAGCGGTCGAATCCGTGTTCACCGCTCTCAATATCAAAACGGCGCTCAAGCTGGCCGAAGTTCGCGGCGTGGTCCTGCTGGCTGCCGCGCAGCGCGATATTCCCGTGTGCAGTTATTCGCCCCGCGAAGTGAAAGCCTCGGTGGCCGGCTACGGGCACGCGGACAAGCAGCAGATGCAACTCATGGTGCGCGCACTCCTGAACATGAGCGAAACGCCCGAGCCCGCCGATGCCGCCGACGCGCTGGCCGTAGCGCTCTGCCATATTCAAGCCGCACAATTTCGCGCGCGGCTCGATGCCGGGACCTCCCGCGCCCCTGTGCACGCGAATGATCCGCCAAATGAGCGCGCCGCCGCAAACGACGCCTCGCCATCCTCCCCGCGCAACGCGCGCAGCCGCGGCGGCGTTTCGCGCATCTCACTTTTGCGATGACGCGGCGCAAATTCCATTCCAGGCCTCTGCCCTTCCTGCTGTGTGCCTTCGCTGTTTATTCCGCTGATCCATGCGGACTCGGGTCCGGTGACCATCTCCTATCGCCGCGTGTTCAAGGGCAGCAATCCGGAATTCATTGAAATTAAAATCACCGAGCCGGGCAAGGCCACGTTTGAACTTCGCCAGCTGGATGAAGACGCCGATCCGGAACCGTTTGAAGTCGGCCCGGCCGTGCGCCAAAAAATATTGGAGCTTGCCGCCGACCTGAAAAACTTTGATATCGCCAGCCTGGATATCCATAAAAAAATCGCCAATCTCGGCCAGAAAACCTTTCGCTACGAACGCGGCGGCGAAGTTCACGAGACGACGTTCAATTACACGCTCAACGCCTCGGCGAACCAGCTCATGCAAATCTTCGAGGGCCTTGCCCGGCAGCAGGGCGACCTGGCGCTGCTCGTGCGAAGCGTCAAGTATGACCGCCTGGGCGTCAACGACGCGTTGCGCCAATTCGAATCGGACATGGACCACAGGCTTCTCCCCGAACCCGAGCGGCTCTTGCCCGTTCTCGACCAGATTGCCGCGGATTCCCACTTCGTGGATATCGCCCGGACGCGCGCCCGCGCGCTTGCGCAAAGCATTCGGAATTCGCAAGGGCAGTGAATCTCACGTTTTTTAACCAGGCAAGAATCCCCGCCTCCAAAGAGGCGGGCCACAAAATACTGTAGCCCGGGTCTTTAGTGTACGGTGCCATGACATCCTTTACACTCGTTGCCAACACATCCTTTACACCTTGGGGTTAAAGTTTCTGGCCTAGGAGGCCAGAAACCATGGGGTGGAAGGCGACGAATGTGAGCGAGCAGCGAATGCAGTTTGTGATTCGAGCGGCGAGCGGGCAAGAAGCAATGTCGGCGTTGTGCCGGGAGTTTGGCATTTCCCGGCCAACGGGATATTTGTGGCGCCGCCGGTATCAGCAGACGCGGACCTTGACGGCGCTGGCCGAGCAGAGTCGGCGTCCGCATCGCAGTCCGCGGAGGACGCTGCAGTGGAAGCAGGAACGAGTCGTGGGTCTGCGCGAGCAGACGGGCTGGGGTGCCAAGAAGCTCCAGGTGATTCTGCGGGAGGAACAGGGGCTGGAATTGCCCGTGCGCACGATTCATCGAATTCTAGAACGGCAGGGGCGGATCGTTGTCCCGATGCATGGTTCGGCGCCGACGCGGTTCCAGCGCTCCACGCCGAATGAGCTGTGGCAGATGGACAGCAAAGGGAAATATCCGTTGCGTGACGGGGAGTGCCATCCGCTATCGATCCTGGATGATCACAGCCGGTACGCCGTGGGGTTGTACGCGTTAAGCGCACTGACCATCGAGCAGGCCTACCCATGCCTGGTGCAAACGTTGCAATGTTGCGGAGTGCCGCAAGCGATGCTGATGGATCATGGCTCGCTGTGGTGGTCGACCAGCAACGGCTGGGGGTTGACGTGGCTGTCGGTGCGGTTGATTGAGCAAGGGATTCGGCTGCTGTACGGACGGGTGTGTCATCCGCAGACGCAAGGCAAGGTGGAACGTTTTCATCGCACCTTGGGTGGAGCGCTGCGGCATCGCGGGGTGCCCGAGCGGATTCAGGACTGGCCACTGGCGCTGGATGAATTCCAGTACAGCTACAACTATCGACGGCCCCATGAGGCCCTGGGAATGCAGCGGCCCGCCGAACACTACCGGCCCAGTCCGCGGGCGTATCAGCAGCGCCCTCCGGAATGGGAATATCCGGAAGGCAGCGAAGTGCAACGGTTGAATACGCAAGGCAGTTTGGTCCAAGGCCAGCAGCGATGGTTTGTGTGCAAAGCACTGGCCGGACAACGGGTGCGGATCGAGCGGTTCGATGGCAAGCTGCTGGTGAGCTATCGGCACATGTATATTCGTGAGATCGATATGGACCGAGGCAACAGCAGACCTCTGGTAGTAGTGAGGCGAGAGCAGCAACTCGCCGCTGAGTGGGACTCTCCGGTCGCCCTCCGGGCTCCCTACGAGTCCCACTCAGAAATCAAACCGGACCCTGAACGGGAAGTGTAAAGAATGTCTTGGCACCCAGTGTAAAGGATGTCTTGGCAACGAACACTTTAGACCCGGGGTTTTCCCCTTCCGCTAGAGAACATTTCTCGCGTGGCGCGACTCCTGATTTCGGGAAACATTCGTGAGCCGCCAGCACGGATTGGCGCATCCAACTCAATAGGGGATTGTTCGGCAAAGTGTCCATGAAAAACTCCTTCAGCTTCGCGCCGGCCTTCTTATACGTCTTCGCGTCGTTTTTTTTCTTTATCCCCGCAATGTGTGCGCAGGATTCCGTCCGTGTGGCTCGCGTGAGCCGCGCCGAAGGGCAAGTCCTGGTGTCTCACGCGGGCAGCGGCACGTGGGAAGAAGCTTTGGTCAATCTGCCACTGCAAGAGGGAGACACCCTGGCGACGCAGGCCGGGCTCGTGGAAATCGAATTCGAGAACGGCGCGACGTCCTATCTGGCTGAAAATTCCACGCTGCAATTCACGCAACTTGGCTTTTCCAGTGACGGAGGCCGCGCGACCGAACTTACATTGACCGGGGGCGCCGGAACCTTTTATGCCAATCCCACGAGCCAGGATACGTTCCGCGTTGCAACTCCCATCTTCGATGTTGCTATTGCCGAGCGCGCCGAATTTCGCGTCGATGTGTTTCGGGACGGAGCGGCGATCCAGGCATTGCTCGGAACGGTTACCGTGAGCACCACGCGCGGCTCGACGCAACTGGAAAAAGGGCAAAGCGTCGCGGTGCATGAGAAGGATCTTCACGATTTCAGCATCGGGCGTCTCCCCGAACCTGACCCATTCGATCAGTGGGTCACCGAAGAGGGCGAACTCATTCGCTCGGGCAATAAGAACACGCTCAGCTATATCAACTCGCCCAACTATTACGGATTGTCGGACCTTTCCATCTATGGCACGTGGATCAATTTTCCGGGATTTGGGATTTCCTGGCGCCCGTTTCGTACCGGCTTAAGTTGGGCGCCCTATCAGAATGGGATCTGGATCCTGGATCCGCACCTCGGATGGGTTTGGGTGAGCAACGAACCGTGGGGATGGATGCCCTATCATTTTGGAACCTGGCAGTTCTCTCCTACGCTGGGCTGGGTCTGGATTCCGGGAGGGCCTGCGGGACTTCGCCAGTGGGAACCGGCGCGCGTGAATTGGGTGCGCGTCGGCAATCAAGTGGGCTGGGTGGCGAAGAGTCCGAACGATCGCGACGGAATTTCCGCGAACGTCCAGCAAGGCATGATCACGAGGGCGAGCCGATTTTCGCGGGCTGCGGGCGATGCCAACGAAATCTTATCGGGGAAGGCGCTGCAAAGCGCGACGCCGCTCAAGCAGCCGCCACAGGAATTCGCTTCGCGCCCATCGACAAACCTGCAACGTCCTGGAATTTCATCCGCCATTCGCCCGGCAGCGCCGACGCCGGATCGCAACGCGTCGATTGTCTTCGACCGCAATACGCACACATTCATCAATCGCGATCGAGGAGAAACAACACGCACGCAGAGCAATGTACCGCAGGTTCCTCCAGCGATCGTGCCGCGGCCCAATACCCAAAATGAGATTCCGCGAGTAACGATCCCGTCGACGGGCCGAATGGACTCGCGAACCAATCGCGTCCTCCTGCCGCCGCCCTATCCGGTGGCTCCCGCATCGCGCGGAAATCTTCCGGCCAGTGGAGTGGCGCCTGCCCGGCCCCCGATGACGCCGCTCGGCTCCCCGCCGCGCAATGGCGCGCCACCGGCAGTGCCCGCTCCGGTGGCGCCCGGCCAATTGCGAGGAAATCCGGCGCCTCCTGCCTCCGGGGTGCCGCGTCCGGTGGCTCCGCCGCAGCCCTCAGCGCCTCGTTCGGCAGCGCCACCACCAGCGACGCCGCCCGCGCGAAACCAATTAGGCTCCGCCGCGCGCCCCGCGACCGGCCAAGGCGCTCCCCGCGCCGCGTTCTGCATCTTCGCCGGGATCCCCGGCGCCCGATCAGAAGCGGTAACTTGGCGCGAAACCACGGAAAAGTATTTTTGTTTGTCATTCCGAAGCCCGGCAGGAGCCGGGATAAACTCCGTGAGGAATCTCTCCGGATTCTAAAGTCAAAAGAATGAGAAATTCCTCAGCAAAAAACATGCCTCGGAACGACAGCGTTTTGAATTTTTTGCAGTCTGTGAAGCCGAGCCACTTCACGTAATCGCGATTCCCGCGTAGCCAACCACTTCCTGCATGTCGCCGTTCACCTCTCCCGAAGTTGCATAGCGCAGCAACTCGCCGTACGCCGCGCCCATTTCGCGCATCGCGACGAGCATAGCAACCGCCGCGCCATATCCGCACATGGAAATTTCCTCGTTCCGCACGGTGTCGAACAGGCCTCGCGGGTCGAGCGCCAGGATGCGGTCAATCGCTTTGCGATCTTTCACGCGCGTGACGGCGTCACTTTCGTAATGATTCATGTCCGAGCTGGCCACCAGAAGAATCGGATCGGGCTCCGAGCGAATGACTTCCGCAAGGGCGTGCCCCAGCGCTTCCAGGTGTTCGTAATCCACGGGGCCGATCACGATGGGAACAAACGAAAAGGACGGCGGGAGCCGCTGCAGGAACGGCAGCTGCACTTCGAGGGAGTGCTCGGCGCTATGCGCTACCTCATCCTCGCGCAGCAACGGACAGGCGCGAGCGAGTTTCCTAGCCAGGGAAGAATCGATGGGCGCCATCCCCAAGCGGCGTTTGCCAGGCTCCCTCGGACAGAATCGCCAATGGCGCGCCGCGCGGAAAATGGCGCGGGCCGATCAGAATCACGCGCGCGGGAATTTCGATGCGGCGAAAGACTTCTCCGGCCACGGTCGCCCGAATAGATATATCCGGCGTGCGGAACCAGGCACGCCCGCGCGGGAATTTTTTCGCCGTTTCCTTTTCATGAGGAGAAGGCGCGAGCAAGGAATCAAGCGCTTCCCGCAGGCGAGCGGGATCGTCAGGATAAAAACGGCCGGCGACAGCGGGTGGTCGGATCATGACGAGCCCCCGGGCTCAGGCGTGGGGCTCAGAGAGGCTTGGAAGGCTTGCCCTTGATTCGCAAAGCGACTTCCGTGCCCGGCTGGTACCAGATTTCAACTTTATCTCCGTATTGGTAGCCGCCCTGGTTGAGCATTGTCTGCATGTGGTCGCGGATCTGATCGGAGTAGACGAACGTGTGAATTTCGCGCCCGTTGACGAGGCTTCGCACCTGAATGGCATTCGTAAGCATGTGCAGGACTTCGAAACGCGTCTTGATTGGTTTTGCGGAGTCCGACGGCGCCGGCTTCACGGTGATCACCGGCGTATTGATCTCTTGCGCGCACGCGGAACTCGCCACGGCGCAAACCGCGAGCGCGGCAATCGTCAATAAGCGCGAATTTTTTATTGCGCGTCATCGAGCGAGATTTTCAGCGACTTCAGGAAGCGCAGGTCTTGCGGCGTCATTTCCAACTTCGGACGCTGCCGCTCTTCCTGCAGGATTTCCTGGTCCACCTGAATGTGCAGGGATTCGAGAAACCGCCGGTCATTGGGAGTGATTTTCGAGTCGTCGCCGTCGCGGCGCGCCAGGCCGATCGTCGCGTCGAGCTTCAATACGATGTCGAAGCCGGCCGCGCGCACTTCGGAAATCGCTTCGGTGATGCGCGAGGATTCCGACACGGTATCGTTGATTGCATGGCCCAGCTCGCGCAGCAGCTGTTTCAGATGATTGTCCAGTTGCACGACGCCTCCCTCAGGAAACTGCCTCTATCTAAATTGTATGGCGCGGGGGCCGGGATACAAGTGCCCAGCGTGCACGCCGCGCAGTGTCCAATCCGCCCACTCCCGCGTTCGCGGCTGAAGCGGAGCGCTGTTTTGTACTAGAATTCAAGTGTGGCGACGCAACCCATGGGCCTCTTCGCGACGATGCGGCATTCCTTGCGCGTGCTGTGGCGCGCCGCGCGCGAATTATTTCATGAAGTCACAGGCACGCTGTTTTTCCTGATCGCGGTTTCCGCGATTCAGTCCGCGTGGCGCGCCTGGCACCGCGGCGCGGGCCAGTGGCTCGTCGGCATGAGCGCGGGCTATGCGCTGTTGATGATTCTGTTTGGCGTGCTGTCGTTCCGCGATTCCCGGCGCGTGCGATGAGCCTTCCTTCGAAAAGCCGCCGGCAAATTACCGAGCCTCCGCTGCATCCGGCTGAACGCAAACAGCCGCTTCGCCACGCTCGGCGGCATTCCACTGAAAACCGTCTACACGCAGGAAGATTTGGCGGGCATGCGCCGAACCGCCGAAACTTCGCATCGGCGTTCCCGGCGAATTTCCCTACACGCGCGGAATTTATCCCACGATGTATCGCGGGCGCCTCTGGACCATGCGGCAGTACGCCGGATTCGGCACGGCGGCGCAATCCAACGAGCGCTATCGCTATCTGCTCGCGAAAGGGCAAACGGGATTGTCCGTCGCGTTCGACCTGCCCACGCAGATCGGCCTCGATTCCGATCACCCGCGCGCGGCCGGGGAAGTCGGCAAGGTCGGCGTGGCGATCGATTCGCTCGAGGACATGGAAACTCTGTTTGACGGCATTCCGCTGGAGCGCGTCTCGACCTCGATGACCATCAATTCGACCGCCGCGATTCTGCTGGCGCTGTACGTGGCGGTCGCGAAGAAGCAGGGCGCGAATCTGGACAAGCTTGCCGGAACCGTGCAGAACGATATTCTGAAGGAGTACATCGCGCGCGGCACGTACATCTATCCGCCGCGCCCGGCGATGCGCATCGTCACGGATCTATTCGCCTGGTGCCGCACCGAGCTGCCGGCGTGGAACACGATTTCGATTTCCGGATACCACATTCGCGAAGCCGGCTCGACCGCGGCGCAGGAAATTGCCTTCACGCTGGCCGACGCCATCGCCTATGTGGACGCGGCGATCGCCGCGGGGCAAGCGGTCGATGAGTTCGCGCCGCGGCTCTCGTTTTTCTTCAACGCGCACAACGACCTGCTCGAGGAGATTGCGAAGTACCGCGCCGCGCGCCGCCTGTGGGCGCATCTGATGCGCGAACGATTTGGCGCGCGGAATCCGGCTTCGATGATGCTGCGTTTCCACGCGCAGACGGCGGGAAGTTCGCTCACCGCGCAGCAGCCGGAAAATAATATCGTGCGCGTGGCGATCCAGGCGCTCGGCGGCGGTGCTGGGCGGCTGCCAGTCCCTGCACACCAACGCGCTGGACGAAGCGCTGGCGCTGCCCACCGAGGACGCCGCGCTGCTGGCCCTGCGCACGCAGCAGATCATCGCGCACGAAACCGGCGTGGCCAACACGGTGGACCCGGTCGGCGGCTCCTATGCCATCGAGAAATTGACGGACGAACTCGAATCCCGCGCGAAGGACTACATCGCCAAAATCGACGCGATCGGCGGAATGCTGCGCGCCATCGAAACCGGATACGTCCAGGGCGAGATTCAGAAAGCCGCGTACGAATACCAGCGCGCCGTCGAACGCGGCGAGCAAATCGTTGTCGGCGTGAATCAATTCGTGGCGGAAAAAGAAATCGCCATTCCCACGCTGCGCATCGATCCGGACATCGAACGCGCGCAAGTCGAGCGCGTGCGGGCGCTGCGCGCGCGCCGCGATTCCGCGCAAGCCGCCGCGAACAGTCGCGGAGGTCGAGCGCCGCGCGCGATCCGGAGAAAATCTGATGCCCGCCATCGTGGACGCCGTCGAGGCCTTCGCCACGGTCGGCGAAATTTCCGACGCCCTGCGGCGCGTTTTCGGCGAGTACACGGAATCCGTCGTTCTGTAAGATCACAGGCTTGAAGCCATGTTGAATAACCCAAATAGGCTCGCGAATGTTGTAGCTCACCTCTTCAGTGTACGGTGCCATGACATCCTTTACACTCGTTGCCAACACATCCTTTACACCTTGGGGTTAAAGTTTCTGGCCTAGGAGGCCAGAAACCATGGGGTGGAAGGCGACGAATGTGAGCGAGCAGCGAATGCAGTTTGTGATTCGAGCGGCGAGCGGGCAAGAAGCAATGTCGGCGTTGTGCCGGGAGTTTGGCATTTCCCGGCCAACGGGATATTTGTGGCGCCGCCGGTATCAGCAGACGCGGACCTTGACGGCGCTGGCCGAGCAGAGTCGGCGTCCGCATCGCAGTCCGCGGAGGACGCTGCAGTGGAAGCAGGAACGAGTCGTGGGTCTGCGCGAGCAGACGGGCTGGGGTGCCAAGAAGCTCCAGGTGATTCTGCGGGAGGAACAGGGGCTGGAATTGCCCGTGCGCACGATTCATCGAATTCTAGAACGGCAGGGGCGGATCGTTGTCCCGATGCATGGTTCGGCACCGACGCGGTTCCAGCGCTCCACGCCGAATGAGCTGTGGCAGATGGACAGCAAAGGGAAATATCCGTTGCGTGACGGGGAGTGCCATCCGCTATCGATCCTGGATGATCACAGCCGGTACGCCGTGGGGTTGTACGCGTTAAGCGCACTGACCATCGAGCAGGCCTACCCATGCCTGGTGCAAACGTTGCAATGTTGCGGAGTGCCGCAAGCGATGCTGATGGATCATGGCTCGCTGTGGTGGTCGACCAGCAACGGCTGGGGGTTGACGTGGCTGTCGGTGCGGTTGATTGAGCAAGGGATTCGGCTGCTGTACGGACGGGTGTGTCATCCGCAGACGCAAGGCAAGGTGGAACGTTTTCATCGCACCTTGGGTGGAGCGCTGCGGCATCGCGGGGTGCCCGAGCGGATTCAGGACTGGCCACTGGCGCTGGATGAATTCCAGTACAGCTACAACTATCGACGGCCCCATGAGGCCCTGGGAATGCAGCGGCCCGCCGAACACTACCGGCCCAGTCCGCGGGCGTATCAGCAGCGCCCTCCGGAATGGGAATATCCGGAAGGCAGCGAAGTGCAACGGTTGAATACGCAAGGCAGTTTGGTCCAAGGCCAGCAGCGATGGTTTGTGTGCAAAGCACTGGCCGGACAACGGGTGCGGATCGAGCGGTTCGATGGCAAGCTGCTGGTGAGCTATCGGCACATGTATATTCGTGAGATCGATATGGACCGAGGCAACAGCAGACCTCTGGTAGTAGTGAGGCGAGAGCAGCAACTCGCCGCTGAGTGGGACTCTCCAGTCGCCCTCCGGGCTCCCTACGAGTCCCACTCAGAAATCAAACCGGACCCTGAACGGGAAGTGTAAAGAATGTCTTGGCACCCAGTGTAAAGGATGTCTTGGCAACGAACACTTCAGAGGCGAGGTTTGCGACGAATCATCGGCAAAAACCGCGCGTCTGAAGGCGCGGGCAACAGCACTATGAAACTCATCCTGGCATCGTCTTCGCCGCGCCGCGCGGAAGTCTTGCGCGATGCTGGCATCGCGTTTGAAATATGCGCGCCGCAGGTGGAGGAGGCCGCGCATCCGGGCGAATCCGCGCAGGCGATGGTCGCGCGGCTCGCCGAGGCGAAAGCCCGCGCGGCCGCTAAACAAATCGGCGAGCAGCAAAGGCGACTGCATTGTTATCGGGGCGGATACGGCCGTGGAACTGGATGGCGAAATTTTCGGCAAGCCGCGCGACGCCGCGCACGCGCGCGAAATGCTGGCCGCGCTCGGCGGGCGCACCCATCATGTTCTCACCGGAATTTTTCTGGTGCGATTGCCGGACGGCGCCACGCGCTCCGCCGTCGAAACCACGGCCGTGACGTTTGCTCCGCTCGAACGCGGCGAAATCGAAGCCTACGTCGCAAGCGGCGAGCCAATGGATAAAGCCGGCGCCTACGCCATTCAGGGAGTCGCGGGCCGGTACATTTCCAGAATCGAAGGGTGTTACTTCAACGTGGTGGGATTGCCGCTGGCCAGACTATACGCGCTGCTTCGCGACCTCGGGCTGGATAGACCAAGAATCATCGCAAAGCAAAAAGGGCAGTCCCGTGGACCGCCCTGATGTCTGAATTTTTAACCGGACAAATTCAGAGAAAAAACTACTTCTTTTCCTCGGTCGCCGGAGTCGAAGTGGGTGCAGCGGGAGGAGACACTTGCGTTGTTTGCGTGGGACCTTGCTCCGCGCCGCGCATGCCCTCCTTGAAACTGCGGATCCCTTCACCCAAGCCCTTCATCACTTCCGGGATCTTCTTACCACCGAACAAAAGCACCACGATGGCCAGCACGATCAGCCAATGAAATGGGCTGAATTCTCCCATAATGTACCTGCCTTTTGAGTCGAATCCCGCTGAACCCACGGGTACTTCCAGAGACTCAATGATCGAAAGTATACCACGTTCGTCTTTTGGTTTCCGCTAGTCAGAAAACTTCCTAGCTATTGGTCCAGGCCGCGTGGGGATTTGCGACAGGCCAAATCCATTTCTAGGGGAGGGCGGAACCGATTTCATCCAGGATGGCTCGCGCCGCAGCTTCGGGATCCGGAGCCGCCGTAATCGGCCTGCCCACGACCAGATAATCCGCGCCGTCGCGAATCGCCTCGGCTGGGGTAGCTACTCGGGCTTGATCATCCGTTTTTCGTTTTCCCTTACGCGCCCAGAGCCTCCTGACAACTTCAGGCCGGACGCCGGGGACCACGATCAGGAAATCTTTCCCGCAGGCTCGGCGAATCGCGCGCACTTCCTGGGGAGACGCCACTACGCCGTCGAGACCTGCTTTCTTGGCAAGCCGGGCAAGGCTGACCACGCGTTTGGATGGGGGCCCTGCAATTCCGACTTCTTTCAAGGCCCCGTGATCCATGCTCGTGAGAATCGTAACCCCAATGACCTTGGGTCGTTGCGGCTTCGGCAGTTTGGATTCGTCCCTGGCTTTAGCCGCCGCACGCATCATTTCCAGGCCGCCCAGCGTGTGGACGTCGAGCAAGCGCACGCCAGGCAAGGACATCGCACTGGAAACAGCACCGGTGACGGTATTCGGGATATCGTGGAATTTCAAATCCAGGAATATTTCAGGGCCCAGCCGGCGCAGTTTCTCCACCGCCGCAGGGCCTTCTGCTGTGAATAAGTGTATATTTATCTTAAATATGCCAATCAAGTGAGGCCAGGGATTGTGAAAGTTCCAGTGCGGGCTCCAGAGAAGGGAAATCGAGTGCGAGGATCAGCTTTTGCCGGGCTCGGTCAATCAGGGACGTTTCGGCACCTCGAGAAGCTCGATTCGCAGACGTGTGACCCCTTGATCCTGGATGCCTAACCGGCAGGCTACCAGATAGGAGACGTCCAGCTCCCTGTCGTCGATAAATGGCCCCCTGTCATTGATCCGTATCAGCTGGGCAACATGGGTCTTAGGGTTGGAAACGCGTATCAAGGAGCCGAACGGGAGATCTGGACTCGCGCCAGTGGAGGCGTACATGTCGTACTTCTCGCCGCTTGCGGTCTTACGCCCCTGAAACTTTGCGCCATACCAACTCGCCTTGCCCGACCAAACTCGAATCGGCTTAAGAGGTTGGCTGGTATGCGCTACGAGTGGAGCTTCCAGGCCCTGAGCCACCAGAAACATTAAAGGCAACCAGCGGAGGGCGGCCCAAATCATGAAAAGTCGCCTACGCATCTTGTTCCCCCAGAGACCAAAAGCGTCTAAAGGCTAACACGACCCCCTAAATGATTCAAGAATAATCGGCCTGAATCGATCCAATTAAACTATTGATAGCATTAACTTTATACTTTCCACAGGCGATTTCCAGCCCCATCGACTATCCTCTGGCAGGCGTCTGGACGAGTAAAGTTGGCTGTGCCAACCTGCACGGCTCTGGCTCCGACGATCATGTACTCCAGAACATCCTCAGGCGTTTCGATCCCGCCAAGAGCAACGATAGGAATCTTGACGGCGCGGCTGGCTTCATAGACCAGGCGCAGCGTTATCGGCTTGATCGCAGGGCCGGAAAGACCGCCGGTCAACCTGCCAAGCCTCGATTTTCGTGTCTGGATATCAACGCTCATGGCCTGGTAGGTGTTGGCGACAGTCAGAGCATCCGCCCCGGCCTCCTCAGCCGCCCGGGCAATAAGGGCGATATCTGTCACATTCGGCGAGAGTTTGACCCAAAGCGGGCGGCGGGCCGCGCGCCGGGCGGCGCTAACCACTTCCGAAACCATTTGAGGGTCGCTCCCGAATTGCAGGCCGCCATGAGCCGTGTTTGGGCAGGAAATATTGAGCTCGTAGGCGGCAAGCCCTTCCGCATCCTCCAGAATCCGAATTACGCCAACGTATTCTTCCACCGAGTATCCGAACACGTTCGCGATAACCGCCGTGCGATAGGTCCGCAGAGCCGGAAGCTTTTCCGCCACAAATGCGCGCACACCTATATTTTGCAGGCCCACGGCATTGAGCATTCCGGAAGGGGTTTCGCACAATCGAGGAGGGGCGGCGCCGGCCATCGGTTCGAGGGAAAGCCCCTTGACGACGATCCCTCCGAGACGGTTCAGATCCACCAGGTGGGCGAATTCGACGCCGTAGCCAAAAGTGCCGCTGGCGGCCAAAACGGGGTTGGAGAGGCGCAAAGCGCCGACTTCGACGGAGAGATCTGCGGCGGCGGGCACGGTCACGCGATGAATGTTAGCACGCGCGCGGGCGGCCGGGCGCGCGGCAATTGTGGAAAAATCGGGATGGCTCGGACTCCGAGAAACATACAACGCGCTTCGGGACGGGCTTTCTCTGTGCTAGCATGTTCGACCGATGCGCATCGTTGAAAAAACCCAATTGATGACCGCGACCGAAATCGATCGCACTGTGCAGCGCCTTGCTCACGAGATCGTCGAAAAAAGCGGCGGCACGGCAAACCTGGCGCTGATCGGAATTCGGCGGCGCGGCGTTCCTCTGGCCAATCGGATCGCTCACGCCATGCGAGGGATCGACGGGGTCGACGTGCCGGTGGGAACGCTGGATATCACGCTTGTATCGGGATGATCTCTCGAAAGTAGCCGCCCAGCCCGTGCTGCAATCGAGCGAAATTCCGTTTCCCGTGGACGACAAGGATCTGGTCGTGGTCGATGATGTGCTCTACACGGGGCGCACGATACGCGCCGCGATGAACGGCTTGTTTGACCTGGGACGCCCGAAACGCATTCGCTTGTGCGTGCTCATCGACCGCGGGCACCGGGAACTGCCCGTGGAAGCTTCCTTCATCGGCCGCACGGTGCAGACGAGCGACGCGGAAATCGTGGAAGTTCGCCTGAAAGAGATTGATCACGAAGAGCGCGTGATGCTGGTCGAACGCGTTTCCTGAACGCGTTCGGCAACCCCGGGCCATGCGGGATAGGCGCCGGATGGAATTCCGAGGACAGTTGTGTCACATCGTTTCGGCCACATGCTCGGCATCGAACCGCTTAGCGCCGAAGAAATCGTATTTCTGCTGGACCAATCGAAACCCTTTCAGGAAATCCAGCGCCACCCACTGAAAAAACTCGCCACGTTGCGCGGAAAGACCGTGGCCCTGGCGTTTTTCGAGCCCTCGACGCGGACGCGCATCAGCTTTGCCACCGCGGCCTCGCGGCTGGGCGCGGACCAGATGAATCTGCAGGCCGAATCGTCCAGCCTGAAAAAAGGGGAATCGCTGCTGGACACGGTGCGCACGCTGGACGCGATGAAACCCGATTGTATCGTAATACGACATAGTTCCTCGGGCGCTCCGGAATTTGTCACGCGGCATTTGCCGCTTCCCGTGATCAATGCCGGGGACGGCACGCACGAGCATCCCACGCAGGCGCTGCTGGACGCGCTGACCATTCGCGACCGGCGCGGAACGCTCGAAGGCCTGAACGTCACGATTCTCGGCGACATCCTGCACAGCCGCGTGGCGCGCTCGAACATTCACCTGCTGTCAAAATTCGGCTGCCGCTTCACGCTCTGCGGCCCGGCGATGTGGCTGCCGCGGGAACTTGAATGCCTGGGCCAAGCGGGCACTTCGATCCGGCGGGTCACGCGCATTGCGGAAGCGCTCGAAGACGCCGACGTGGTGATGACGCTCCGCGTGCAGCAGGAGCGCCTGCACGAGCCGTCGCTCGCGCTCGATGAATACATCTTGCAATATCAGCTCACGCCGGAGCGTTTGCTGCTTGCCAAACCCGGCGCTCTGGTGCTGCATCCCGGGCCGATGATTCGCGGCGTCGAAATCGATCCCGCCGTTGCCGACGGGCCGCAATCCTGCGTGCTCGAACAAGTGACCAACGGATTGGCCGTGCGCATGGCGCTGCTGTTCCTGATGATCGGCGCCGGGACGGACACGCCTTCGGAAAAGGACTCTTCTCATGCTGCTGATTAGCAATGGACGCGTGCTCGATCCCGCGAGCAACTCGGATGCGCCGCGCGATATTCTGCTCGACGGCGATCGCATCGCCGCGATCGCGCCGCGCGGCGCGCTTGCGGCCCGCGCCCAGGGCGCCGAAGTTTTCGACGCCAGGGACATCATCGTCGCGCCCGGATTCATCGATTTGCACTGCCACCTGCGCGAGCCGGGCGGCGAGTCTTCGGAAACGATCGAGACGGGAACTCGCGCGGCGGCGCGCGGCGGCTTCACGGCCGTGTGCCCGATGCCGAACACGCGCCCGGTGAACGACAATGCGTCGGTGACACGCTCGATCGTCGAGCGCGCGGCGGCGGTTTCGCCCGTGCGTGTGTGGCCGATCGGCGCCGCGTCCATCGGCAGCAAGGGCGAAGCGCTAGCGGAAATTGCGGCGATGAAGCAGGCCGGAATCGTCGCGGTTTCCGACGATGGCCATCCCATCGCCAGCGCGAAATTATTGCGGCAGGTGATGGAATATTGCCGCGCGCTGGATTTGCCGGTGATCGATCATTGCGAGGATAGTTCGCTGTTTGCCGGCGCGGTGATGCGCGAAGGAAAGCAATCCGTGCGGCTGGGGCTGCGGGGAATGCCGGCCGCCACCGAATCGCTTTGCGTGGCGCGGGACGTGCAGGTGGGCGAGTTGACCCATTGCCGGCTGCACATCGCGCATCTTTCCGCGCGCGCTTCGCTCGACCTGGTGCGCGCCGCGAAGGCGAACGGCCTTCCGGTGACGTGCGAGGTCACGCCGCACCATTTCACGCTCATCGATGAAGACGTGCAGTACGACTCGCGCTACAAAATGAATCCGCCGCTCGCTTCGCGCGAAGACCGCGACGCGCTTATCGCCGGGCTTGCCGATGGCGCCGTGGACGCCATCGCCACCGATCACGCTCCGCACGAGCCCGCGCTCAAGGACGTGGAATTCGACCGCGCGCCGTTCGGCGTCACCGGATTTGAGACGGCGCTTGGACTTGGGCTCGAACTCGTGCATGGCGGAAAGATTTCGCTGATGCGCATGGTCGAGCTGTTCACGTCCGGCCCGGCGCGCGTTCTTGGAATCGAGCGCCGCATCGCGGAAAATGAACCGGCCGACCTCACGATTTTTTCCACCGAGCACAAATGGACGTTCCGCGCGGAAGAATCCGCCAGCAAGTCGCGCAATTCGCCGTTTGATGGGCGCGAATTTCGCGGCGCTCCGATGGCCACGATCGTCGCCGGGCGCATCGCCTACCGAAGATAAATCCGCCACGGAGACACCGAGGCACGGAGAAAAACAAAGGAATGGTTTTCTTCCTCTGCGTCTGCGCCTCTGCGGCGATTTGACTTCAGTTGGCGCCGGGTTCGGCGGCGGGGTGCATGCCGTGCTGCGGGACTTCGTGGACGCCGCGATTGGGAGGTTCCTGGTGCACGCGGTAGAAATGATCGAGCGGGCCGGGGCCCTTGCCGATGGAGAATCCTTTTTCGATGGCCTTGGTGACGTAGGCTTTCGCGAGCAACACGGCTTCGCGCAAGCGGGCGCCCGCAGGCAAGTTGCGCGGCGATGGCCGATGCGAACGTGCATCCGGACCCGTGCGTGTTTTCACTCTTGAGGTGTTCGCCGCCAAGTGTCAGCATTTCGATCGCCGTCAAAAAGAACGTCGATGGCTTTGTCCATGTGGCCGCCCTTGACGACGACGGCGCGAGCGCCGCGCTCGACGATTCTTTTTGCGGCGGCTTCCATCGCGGCATGATCCTTGATCGTGATTCCGGAAAGAATTTCGGCTTCCGCGATGTTCGGCGTCACCACGGTCGCGCGCTTCATTAATTCTTCAGCGAGGATATTCGAACTCCGCCCGCATCAATCAATTCCTTGTCGCCGGATGTGGATTTCATCACCGGATCGAGAACCACGTTCGCGATACCCGCGCGGTCCAAAAATTCCGCGACGACCACGGCGTTGCCGCGATGCCCCAACATGCCGATTTTGACCGCGGCGATCTTCATATCTTCCAGCAGCGCGTCCAACTGCGCGCGCAATTCCGACGCGGGCGTGTCATGCACGGATTTTACGCCTTGCGTGGATTGCACGGTGATCGCGGTGATCGCGGCGACGCCATAACAATTGTGCGCGTGGAACGTTTTCAGGTCCGCGGCGACGCCCGCGCCGGCGGTAGGATCGAATCCCGCGATCGATAGCACGATCGGCGGAGCTGCAATGACATGGTTGGACAATTCTTGGCGCCCTCCGCGCCGCAATACGCCTGGAAAAAACTGGGCCGGCTGCGCCACGCAAGCGCGCGAGCCGGCAATTCGAAATGTACGCGCGTCATCCGCCGCGCGCAATACAATTTTTCATGTAAGGGTTGTTCGTGAAGAACTATTCGCCGAGACGCGTGATCAATAGCCGCCGGTTCATTCTAAGGAAACATTCCGCGGACCGTGGTGGCTTCGGCGACGCGGCCTACGGCGAGAATATAGGCGGCCGCGCGCGGGTAGACGTGATACTTGCGCATCGATTCGTACACGTCGTTAAAAGCGCGCTTCATTACGAATTCGAGCTTGGAATTCACTTCCTGCAGCTGCCAGAAAAATCCTTGCAGATCCTGCGCCCACTCGAAATAGCTGACGGTCACGCCGCCGGCGTTGGCCAGAATGTCGGGCAAGACAAACACGCCCTTGCGCGAGAGGATTTCATCGGCGTGCGGCGTGGTGGGTCCGTTGGCGGCTTCGGCCACGATTTTCGCCTTGATCTGTTCGGCGTTGTGCAGCGTGATGACGTTTTCCAGGGCCGCGGGAACCAGGATGTCGCATTTCAGGGCCAGCAGTTCGTCGTTCGAGATGCGCGACGCGCCGGGCATGCCCACGACGGTTCCGGAACGCTCTTTATAACGCAGGGCGCGCAACGGATCGATGCCGCGAGGATTGTGCACGCCTCCGCGGGAATCGCTGATCGCGACGATCTTCGCTTTTTTCTCGGCGAACAGGCGCGCCACGGCCGAACCCACATTGCCAAAACCCTGGATCGCGACGGTTGCGCCGCGCAAGGAAATCTTTTTGACCTTGCACGCTTCCTCAACCACGAAGAGACATCCGCGCCCGGTGGCGTCGGTGCGTCCTTCGGAGCCGCCGATCGATACGGGCTTCCCGGTTACGACGCCGGGCGAAGCATGGCCCACGGTCAGAGCGTAGGTGTCCATGATCCAGGCCATGGTTTGCGAATCGGTGTAGACGTCCGGCGCGGGGATATCGATTTCGGGGCCGATGATGGGCTGAATTTCCGCGGCGTAGCGGCGCGTCATGCGCTCCAGTTCGCCCTTGGACATGCGCTTGGGGTCGCAAATAATTCCGCCCTTGGCGCCGCCATACGGCAGATTCACGGTAGCCGTTTTCCAGGTCATCCACGCAGCCAGCGCTTTCACTTCATCCAGCGTGACATTGGGATGATAGCGAAGCCCGCCCTTGGCCGGGCCGCGCGCCACATTGTGCTGCACGCGAAATCCGGTGAAAACCTTGGTCTGGCCGTTGTCCAGCTTTACCGGGAACGGCAACTTCCATGACGCGCTTCGGGGTGCGCAGAATCTGGCGCAGGCCGGGATCGAGCTTCAAATATTCCGCGGCCATGTCGAACTGAATTTGCGCGATGCGGAACGGATTCAGATCTTCGCGCGGCGCCATCCGCGGGAGAACAGGTTGGGGAACCGCTTTCACCACCGTCGCCATGGACGTTTCGCTCCTTGGGATTCGCGACTACGCGCTCGCCGTGCGCGCTCTCGGGAACTTGCCAGCTGTGAATGATTTCCGAGAACCAGGCCGGCCAAAACCATCTGCAAGATTTACCAGGATGCATAGTGCGCGGTTGCTGATCGCGCAATGAAGCGAGTGTAGTCAACCGGGAAAAGCGGTGTCAACCAAAGAACGGGGATATTTTGCCGGGAGATGCGCGGGAATCACGTCCGGAAGGACCAATGAGCAGGAATGATGGCTTTATATCAACTTATAATACAGCACTTGCTGTACGGAAGAGCGCCCTGTCCTGCGCCTGGTGGATCAACCAGAAAGGGTACCGTTAGTCCAGCGGGGCAATAACAGTCCCCTCAGCCCAGTGAGGAATCTCGCCAAAGTCTCAATCGAAGACACTCCCTTACTTCGTGGGTTATGCCATCTCTAGCGAATTGAAGTCTTCCGCGCCCATTAAGAAAGAGGGGGAATGCGATCCGCGCCCACATAGGAACGTAGCGGCTCCGGGATCAGCACGGAACCGTCGGCTTGCTGGTAGTTTTCGACGATCGCGAGCCATGTGCGCCCCACGGCCAAACCCGAGCCGTTCAGCGTGTGCACGAATTCGCTTTTGCCGCCCTTGGATTTGAAGCGGATGCCGGAACGCCGCGCCTGAAACGCCTCGGTATTCGAGCAGGAGGAAATTTCCATGAATTCATTGGACGAGGGGAGCCACACTTCGATGTCGTATGTTTTGGAAGACGCAAAACCCATGTCTCCGGTGCACAACTGCATGACGCGGTAGTGCAGACCGAGTTTCTGAAGGAGAAGTTCGGCGTTGGCAACCAGCGATTCGAGTTCCTCGTAACTTTGCTCGGGCCGCGTGAATTTGAACATCTCGACTTTCTGGAATTGATGCTGCCGCTTGAGGCCGCGGGTGTCTTTTCCGGCGGCTCCGGCTTCGGACCGGAAGCACGCTGTCCAGGCGCAGAGCTTGATGGGCAACTGTTCGGCGTCGAGTGTTTCCTCGCGATAAAGGCTGGTGAGTTCGACTTCGGAAGTTGGAGTCAGCCACAGATCCGTGCCTTCGAGGTGAAACATGTCTGCGGCAAATTTCGGCAACTGGCCGACGCCGGTCAGAGCCGCCGTGTTCACAAGAAAGGGCGGAAGAATTTCCGTGTATCCGTTTGCCGCGTGGGTATCGAGGAAGAATGCGGCCAGGGCGCGCTCGAGCCGTGCGCCGAGGCCGCGATATACCGCGAACCGCGTGCCGGCAATCTTCGTGGCGCGCTGGAAATCGATGATTCCCGCGCCTTCGGCGATTTCCCAGTGCGGGCGCGGCTGGAAATCAAACTTTGGCGGCGCGCCCCATCGCCGCACCTCGATGTTGGCGGACGCATCATGCCCAACGGGCACGGAACTGTGCGGGAGATTGGGCACGGTCAGCATGAAATCGGAAAGCTGCGCGTTCAGCACGGTCGTGCGCTCATCGGCAAGCTTGATTTCGTCCGAGACGCGTTTCATTTGCGCGAGCAGCTCCGAGGCATCCTCGCCGGCCTTCTTGCGCCGCGCGATTTCCTCGCTCGCCTTGTTGCGCTCGGCCTTCATCCGCTCGGCCGCGGTGATTCGCTCGCGGCGTTCTTGATCCAGGGCGCGGAACGCGGCGAAATCAATTACGACGCCGCGATTCGCCGCCATTTGTTCGAATTCATTCAGGTGTTCGCGAAAGTATCCCAGTTCATGCATGCGGCTAGGATAGCTTAAGAAGAAGTCGGGAGTCGACAGTTGTGAGTTGAGAGTTTAAAACCAAGGACTCGCCGGGCCTGCATTGACTCTTGGCTGTCAACTTTCGACTATCGACTCTCAACTTCTTTTGCCTGTGCTAGCATTTACTGGAAGCCAATGCCGGATCAACTTCAACCCGAGGAAATCTATGCCAAGGCCCGCGCGGCGGAGCCCTGAACGGTTCGAGTTCATCCGCTACCATGTGGAAGGTCCGGTTGCGCGGCTCACGCTGCATCGCCCGGAACACAATTTATTGAATGAAGCGATGCTGCGGGAACTCGCGGACGGCATCGGCAGCGTCGCGGACATGGCCGGGGTAAAGCTCATCGTGCTGGACGCGGCGGGAAAAGTATTTTCCGGAGGCGTGGACATCGGAGAGTACACGGCCGAGCGCGCGTTCTCGATGCTGGACGCATTTCACGCCGCGTGCATCGCCATGGTCGAGGCCGCGCAGCCGGTCCTGGTGGTGGTGGACGGCCCGGCGATTGGCGGAGGCGCGGAACTCATCGCGTACGGCGATTTGGTGATTGCCACGCCGCGCGCGCGGTTCGCTCTGCCGGAGATTACGATCGGGATGTTCCCGCCGCTTGCTTCCACGATGTTTCCGCATATCATCGGTCCGAAACGCGCGCTGGAACTTGTGCTGACCGGCGAAGCCATCACCGCCGAACGCGCGCGCGACCTGGGCCTGGTAAACCGCCTGGTTCCCGAAGCGCAACTTCAGGCCGCCGTGAATGAATTGATCGGAAAAATCACGGCGCAATCCGGCGCGGTGCTGGGCATGGCCAAAAAAGCGGTGCTCGGCGGCATGGGAATGTCGCTGCGGGATTCGCTGCGCAATTCGATGAGCATTTTTTTGAACGAACTCTACCGCCTCGAGGATTCGCAGGAAGGCCTGCGCGCGCTGCTTGAAAAACGCAAGCCACAGTGGAAGAATCGGTAACAGGGCCTTCCGCGCATCCCCCGCCGCGCGGAAGAGCGGATGCAGGCTCTAGTTTTTGCGCCGAGCGTTTACCCTGAGCCCTATAAGCGAAAGGCTTCCAGTGAAGCGTGAAGCCCGCGGATAATTTGCATGGACGATCCGAACATCATTTCCGATGCAAACTCGCCCGAACCGCCGGCGGAGCCTGATCGCGCACCGATCGAACTATTCGTTGCGAAACATGTGACAGGACCCGATCCCGCCGGGGAAGCGATACTCGCGGAACCACGTGCCTCCGATTTTTATGGGAATGTGGAATCGCGCAGACGCAGCTTTCGACATACTCTTTTATTGTTGCTGTCGCTCACGCTGGCCGCGTTTACGTTGACGGCCTGGATCCTGGTTCGTGTCGATTCACCATTCGGGATATTTTCCTCGGGGCCTCAGGACATTGTACGCGCGCAGCTTCTGGCGCTGGACCGCGGCGAACTCCGCCCGGCATACGACATGTTTTCCTCGCGGTATCGCGGGCAAGTTTCCTTCGAGGTCTGGCACGAGTTGATCGTCACGCACTGGCGGATGTTCCACGCCGAGGTGCTGCGGTCGGAAGAGCCATCGAAATCCGGACCGGGAGTTTTGCTGGAGATTTACCTTCGCGGCGCGGATGACCGGGATTACCGCGCGCGTTTCCTGCTGATTCGCACGCAGGGCCGCTGGTGGATCGATGACGTGCACTGGTCGCTGGAACCCGACCAGAGCGACGTCTCCCGCACGTAATTTCCCGGCACGCCTTAGATTCAGGCATGCGTGCCCGTCTTGACGGGCGCAAGCAGGCTAGCCAGCACGGCCACCGCACTGTTGAGGCACAATGCGATAAAGCCGGCGTTCAACCCGGCGAACGGGTCCCTCTTGCTGAGGACCAAAAACGCGGTGCACGCAACCCCGACAATCATTCCGCTAAAGACGCCCACCATCGTGACGCGCTTCCAAAAAAGTCCCAGCACCACGCCGGGGAAAAATTGCGTTACGCCCGCATAACCGAGCAGCAGCAGGGAAACCAGCGTCGTTGAACTGTAAATCGCGAAGTAAAGACTGATGAGACTGAGCGCCACGACCATGATCCTGGCCAGCCTCGCCACTTGATCGTCGGTCATCGCGCGCGCGAAGATGGGCCGGTAGAGATTCTTGGCAAATAAAGTGGAAGCCGTAAGAACGAGAATGGCCGCGGGCACCATCGCGGTAAGAGCGCCCGCTCCGCCAACCACGCCGAGCATCCACGGCGGAAGAGCCCTGCGCACGAGGGTCAACAGGGAAAGATCGCCGTTGGCGAGCCCGGGAATCACCAGAAATGCGGCGAACCCGATGAAAAATATGAAGGCCAGAGTGATCGTATACAACGGCATCACGACAGCGTTGCGGCGCAGCGTGTCGGCACTTTTGGCCGTGAAAGTGGCCCCGAAAGAGTGAGGCCACATGAAGGCTCCGAATGCGGTCAACAAGACAGTCGAAATGTACCAGGCGTGTCCCAAATTGCGCGTGGCGCCTGGCATCACCAGGTGGGCGGGGTTGGCCTTTGCCACCGCGGCGAACATCGGGCCAATCCCTCCGAAATATATGTGCGGCACATAAATGCCGATCGACACGGCGGCGAAAAGCATCAGAAAATCCTTCAGGACGCTGACCCAGGCCACGGCGCGTATGCCGCTGACAAAAACGAACCCGGCGAGAAGCACCACGCCGAGCACCATCGCGCGTGTGCGGCCAATGCTGCCAAAACTCGCTACCTCCACGATGATCCCGAGTCCGGTAAGCTGAAGTTGCAGGTAGGGAATGATGAACGCGATGCCTACCAGCGCTACGAATCCTGTCAGGTATTTGCTGCGGTATCTCGCGAGAAAAAAATCCGGCTGCGTCTGCAGCCCGTGTATCCGGCCCAAATCCCAGACCGGCGGCAGAATGAAAAACGAAATGACGTAGGCCAGGGATAAGTAAGCCAGGATGTACAGCGCCGGCCCGCCGCGAGAGTACGCCCAGCCGCTCGCTCCAAGAAATGAAAATGTGGTGTAGGTTTCGCCCGCCATCAGCAGCCACAGGAGCAGCGATCCAAAGCCTCGGTTGCCCACCGTCCACTGCTCCAGGCTCATCTTATGGCGCGTGCCGGCATAGAAGCCGATGGACGAGCCCAGCGCCACGATAAAAAGAATGACGGCCAGTGCGATCGCGGTGGGGCTCATTCCGATCGGCTCTCGTTTTGACGGCGACGTTCGGCCGCGGCAATCCGCGGCGCCTCCAGACAATACACGCCCCACATGCACACCGATGTGAGCACAATCCACAAAAGCAGCCAAAAGAAGTTGAAGGGCAAGCCGAGGATCATGGGATAAACGCGGTCCCAGGCGGACACGGAAAAACACATCGCGAAGAAAGGAATCAGGGCGAGGCAGATCGCGCCGAACGAAGGCCGCTTCATTTAAAAACTCCCAGGCAAGTACGGTCGTGCGTTGCCGCGCCAGTGGATCAGTGCGGCGCTCGCGGCCACATGTTGCCTTAGCTGGGTGATAATGGCAATTATTGCCGGCCATGACAGGCCTCAGCCTGTGTGTTTTTGATTTTCCTTTTTTCCTTACCGCTCACCAAACCCGGCGGGCTTCGACCTGTCCTACCGACGCGTGGCCCGTGTTGACACCGATCATCCCGCGACTTAGACTTCCCTTCGACAATCTTGAAGGTTTGGGAAGTGGGGAAGGCCGTTAGAATCGGCCACGGTCCCGCCACTGTGATCGGCGAAACGCCGTAAGTCAGGACACCCTCCCAGGCCGTCGCTGCTGGCACTCTTCGCGAGAAAGGGTGTGGCTGTGCGCCCCACTTTCTCGTGGGGCTTTTTTATTGCGGGAAACCGGACCGATGAAATTGAAATCAACGCCGAACACCAAGAGCGAAACGCGCGCGGACTTCTGGAGGCGCGGGATCGCCGCCCTTTGCGCGGGCGGCGCTCTGGTGTGCCTGCTGGCCTGCAGTGTCCCGGTTTCGGCGCAGGCGAGCGTGGCGCAGGACGAGCCTGGGGCAAACAGTTCCGCCACGCGCGCGTTCACCGACGAGACTGGGCGGCGCGTGAATGTTCCGCTGCAAGTGAACCGCATCGTCTCGCTCGCTCCCAATCTCACCGAAATTGTTTTTGCGCTGGATGAGGGAAATCGCCTGGCCGGCGACACGGACTTTTGCGATTATCCGCCGGAAGCCGCGCAAAAACCGCACGTGGGCGGCCCCGTGAATCCAAATCTGGAGCAGATCGTGAAGCTCCATCCGGACCTGATTCTCGCCACGTCCATCAACCGGCGGGAAACCGTGGACGCTCTGGACCGCTTGGGATTGCCGGTGTACATCACCGATCCTCATTCGGTCGATGAGATGATTGCGTCGGTGGAGCGCCTCGGCAGCGTCCTGGGAGCGGAGAAATCCGCGGCGGCGCTGGCGGAAGATCTTCGCGCGCGGCTTGCCGGGCTCGATCGCCGGCTGGCGGGCGTTGCGCCGCGCCGCGTGCTCTTCGTGGTGTGGACCGACCCGCTGATCTCGGTCGGCCGGGGCACGTTTGTCGCGGACGCGACTGCGCCTGCGCCGGAGCGCAATCCGTGGTGGATACGGACGCCGAGTGGCCGCGCATTAGTCTGGAAGAAATCGTCCGGTTGCAGCCGGAATATCTGGTGTTTACGAGCGCGCACGCCGGAGACACGCATCAGGATATCGACGCGCTGCGTTCGCGCCCCGGCTGGCGGGACCTGGACGCGATGCGCCAGGGCAAAATCGTCGTCATCAGCGAAGCCATTATTCGCCCGGTGCCGCGCATCGTGGACGCGATCGAACAGCTCGCGCGGGCGATTCATCCGGAAGAGTTCGCGGCGCGCGCCGCGCATTCCGCGAATTCCAAACCGATCATCGAGGAGGCTTGCGCATGCGCCCGCTGACCGTCCGGCGATTGCTGTGGACCTGCGGGGGACTCGCTGCGGTGTTGCTGGCTTGCGTGGTGCTCGCGCTGAAGCTCGGGGCCGTGCCCATTTCCGTCACCGACCTGATCTGGAATCTCGGCCGCGTCGCTTTCGGAAGAACCGATCAGCTTCCCTCCGAATACCGCGTCATTGTGTTCGATTTGCGGCTGCCGCGCATTCTGCTCGGCATCATGGTAGGGGCGGCGCTTTCCGTTTCCGGAGCAAGCTTTCAGGCGCTGTTGCGCAATCCCCTGGCCGATCCGTTCGTGCTGGGAGTATCCAGCGGCGCGGCGCTGGGCTCCATTCTTGCCCTGATTTTCGCGCCGCGGTTGGCGTTTGTTACGCCGCTCGGAGCGTTTCTGGGAGCGATGGCGACCATTGCCGCGGTTTATTTTCTGGGCCGGCGCGAAGGAGAACTCGACAGCACGACGCTGCTGCTCGGCGGCGTGATCTCGGCGTCGTTTCTCTCGGCGATCATCATGTTCCTGATGACCACGCTCGCCGGGCGCGATCTGCGCGGCATGGTTTTCTGGCTGATGGGGGATCTTTCGACGCCGGTTCCGGCGGGCCTCCGGTGGATTTTCACGGTGGGCCTGCTTGGTCGGCATCGGCGCGATTTATTCGACTGCCGCGGATTTGAATTTGTTGCTTACCGGCGAGCGCGAAGCCATTCACCTGGGCGTGGACGCGACGCGCGTAAAATTAGTGGTGTATGTTTCCGCATCGCTGCTGACGGCTCTGGCCGTTTCCGCCAGCGGAGCGATCGGCTACGTCGGCCTGCTGGTGCCGCACGCGATGCGCCTGCTGTTTGGTTCGGATTATCGGCTGCTGATTCCGACATCGGCGCTGGGCGGGGCGATCGCGATCGTGCTGGCCGATACCCTGGCGCGCACGGTGGTCGCGCCGACGGAATTGCCGGTGGGAGCCATGACGGCGATGGCGGGCGCGCCGGTATTTATTTATTTGCTGAGAAGAGGGATGCGGTGAGCGTCCTAACGAAAGAAGACGCGGTGAGCATCCTGAAAAGGAAGATGCGGTGAGCGCTTCCGACACATCGACTCATGCGCTGGGCGGGCGCGAGCCATCGGCAAAAGGCGCGCGCGCCGAGCGGCTCAACGTCGAGCAGGCCAGCTACGCGTATTCGCCAAGCGCGCAAGCCGCTCCGACGTTTACTTTGGGCGCGACCAGTTTTCAGGCCCACGAACGCGAACTGGTCGCCATTCTGGGTCCCAATGCCAGCGGCAAATCCACGCTCCTGCGGCTGATTTCGGGAACGATTGCGCCGCTTTCCGGACGCGTGGAACTTGATGGCGAGGAAACCAGCCGGCTCGATGTGAGGACGCGGGCGCAGCGCATTGCCGTCGTGCACCAGGAAAGTCCGATGGTCTACCCGGCGCTGGCCGGAGATTTTGTTTTGCAAGGCCGCCACCCGTACGGGCGCGCGCTGCGATTCGCGAACAAAGAGGATATCGAAATCGCGCACAATGCGCTGGCGCAAGTCGGCGCCGATCACCTCGCGGGCCGCACCATCGGCGAACTTTCCGGCGGCGAGAAACAGCGCGTGATCCTGGCGCGCGCGCTGGCGCAGCAGCCGCGGCTGATCCTGCTGGACGAGCCCACGCTGCATCTGGATATCGGCGCGCAAGTGGAATTGCTGGAGCGCTTGCGGCAACTGGCGCAGGAAAATCGTTACGCCGTAGTGGTCGTCACGCATGAACTGGCCCTGGCCGCCGAGTTTGCCGACCAGGTGGTGTTGCTGCAGCATGGGCGGTGCCTGCGCGTGGGGCCGCCCGCCGCCGTCTATCAGAGGGATTTGCTGGAGCAAGTTTTTGAAGCGCCGCTCGACGTCGAGATAGGACCCGCGGGAAGGCCGCGCGTGAATTTGCGCGCGCGGCGCGGCGAGGACGCGACGTAGGGATTAGATTTTCGCGAGCACGAAAGGGAATCTCGGTGGGCGCGGAAAAACCCCGGGTCTGAAGACCCGGGCTACAGCATTTGCGGATGCTGCAGCGTTTTGCTGTAGCCCGCCTCTTTAGAGGCGGGGATTTCCGCGAGCCTATTGCATTAGCTTCTCGATTTTTTGCGCGGCGCGCGCTTCCATGGGCGCACCGCGAATTTGTTCACCCGGAGCAGCAGCGTCTCCGACCAAACGGGGACGCCACCGCTCCGCCACATTCACCGCAGACTCCGCGCCGGGAAGACGGTGCAAACCCGTCGCCGCCGCGCGACTGTAAGGCGGAAGAAATTCCGCGCGAGCCACTGCCCCGATCGCTCGGGGCGGGAAGGCCGCGCGGCGCATTGCCGCCGAGCCAGGAGACCGACGGAGCCTGCAACCGCGAAAGCCGGAAACGATCCCGGACACGCGGACAACCTTTGCCTCCCGCGCGAGACGGGAGAGGAGGCTCCTCATGCGTTTTTCCGTTCGTGTCTTGTTTCTACGTTGTTTCTTCTTTTTTCTAAGCCTGTTTTTGTCCGCGCAATTCGCCGCCGCTCAAAACCAACTTGCTGGAAAACTTACCGGCACCATTGCCGATCCGCGCGGCGCGGTGATCGCCGGAGCGCAAATCGTCGCCGAACCGATTCCCGCGTCCGGCGAAACAATTCGCGGCGTTTCCTCCAGTGACGGCGCGTTCACCCTCACGCTTCCCGCCAGGCCGTTATCGCGTCACGATTTCGCGCGATTCGTTCAAGCGAATCGACGAGGAAATCTCGATCGCCGCGGGAGAAACACGCGACCTGCAAATTCGCATGACGCTCGAACCGCTTTCCTCGAAAGTTGTCGTGACTGCGGAGACGCTGCCGGTCGATGCGGAGTCATCTCCCGCGCCGGCCACGATTCTCACGCGAGAAGAAATCGACCAGCGCGGCGCAACGTCGCTTCCCAATTTACTGGCCACGCTTCCGGGGTTCAGCCTGGGACGCGCGGGCCCGGAAGGCGGCACGACTTCCTTGTTTCTTGACGGCGGCAACTCGAATTACACCAAAGTGCTGGTGGATGGCGTGCCCGTCAATGATCCCGGCGGCCTCATCGATTTCTCCAATTTCACGCTCGACAATATCGACAAGATTGAAATCATTCACGGAGCGGAAAGCGCGCTGTACGGTTCGGATGCCATGGACGGCGTGATCCAGATTTTCACGCACCGCGGCACGACGCGCGTCCCGGAATTCACGGCCTTCGCCGATGGCGGCAATTTCGCGACGGGCCGCGGCGGCGCGGAGCTTTCCGGACTGCTGGACCGGTTCGATTATTCCGCCGGCGTTTCCGATCTCGAAACCGCAGGGGCAAGGGCCGAACGATGGATTTCGCAACCGCACGCTGTCCGGAATTTTCGGATGGCGCTTTTCCGACACGCGCTCGGCTGACGCTTATCGTTGCGCGACAACGTCAGCGCCGCCGGCACTCCCGGCCAGACGCTGCTTCAGCCGCCGAATCTCACCGACAGCATCGCCCTGCACAATTTCAGCGGCGGGCTGCGCGCGGAATTTACGACCGGCTCGCACTGGCACCACAGGTGAGCGGCACGGAACTTTACAATCGCGAATTCAATTTCGATCCGGTTTATCCCTCTTTCTATCAATACAACCGCGCGGGTTTCTCCGCGCAGTCCACGTATCTGGTGCACGGATTCGCGCTAACCGCCGGCTACGAATACGAAGTCGAAAACGGATTCCTCAGTTATCTCGGCATGCACGTCGCGGCGCAACAACCAGGCGGGGTTCCTCGACGCGCGCTGGCAGCCCATCGCGCGGCTTGACGCTCAACGTCGGAGCGCGCGCCGAAGACAACGCCGATTTCGGAACGCGCGTGGTGCCCCGCGCGGGAGCTTCCTATGCCTTGCGAATCGCTCCAGGCGCGTTTGGCGACACGCGCCTGCACGCCACGTACGGACAAGGAATCGTCGAGCCTCGATTCGATCAGTCGTTCGGGGACGATCCCTGCTATCCCGGCAACATCTTTCTTTCGCCTGAAGAGAGCCGGACGATCCACGCGGGAGTCGATCAGAAACTCGCATCCGACCGCGTGCGCATCACCGCCGATTATTTTGACAGCCGCTTTAACAACATCATCAGCTTTATTAACGGCCCGTCGTCCGCGGGATGTCCCTTCGGCACGGGCACGTTTTTCAACACGAACCTTGCGCAGCGCGCGCGGCGCGAACTTTTCCGGCGAGGCGCGCATCACGCACTGGCTCAGCGCCAGCGCGAATTACACGTACGATTCCACGCGCACGCTCTCGGCGCCCACCGATCCCGCCGACCTGGACCCCAACTATCTTCCCGGCAGCCGGCTGCTGCGCCGCCCCGTGAATTCCGGAAACGCGATGCTGAATGCTTCCCTGCTGCGGATGAACTGGAACCTCAGCGGATATTTCACCGGCCAGCGCTTTGATTACAATTACCCGGGACAAATCATCAATCCCGGCTATGCGCGGTTCGATCTTGCCGCGTCCTACAACGCGTTTCACGGCGTCAGTTTTTATGGGCGCATCGCGAATCTTGCCAACAAACAGTATCAGGAAGCGTATGGGTATCCGGCGCTGGGGCGGGAGTTCCGCATCGGCGTGAAGTACACCACGCGCCAGGAGTGAGGCTCACATGCCGGAAGACGTCCTGTTTTGCTGGAGCGGTGGAAAAGACAGTGCGATGGCGTTGCACGCGTTGCAGGAGGAGCGCGATTCACGGGTCACCGCGCTGCTGACCACGGTCACCGAAGAGTACGATCGCATCAGCATGCATGGCGTGCGCCGCGCGTTGCTCGAGCGGCAGGCCGAGTCACTCGGCCTGCCGCTTCACGCTGTTTTGATCCCTCCGCATTGCGTCAATACGGTCTACGAGGAGCGCATGAAGCAATCGTTGCTCGAACATCTCGCGCTGGGTGTTCGCCGCGTGGCCTTCGGCGATATTTTCCTGGAAGACCTGCGCGTGTACCGCGAGCGCAATCTTGCGCAAGTGGAAATGAGCGCGGCTTTTCCGATCTGGAAACGCGACACGCGCGAACTCGCTTCCGATTTCGTGCGCCTGGGATTCCGCGCGATCGCGGTTTGCGTCGATCCGCGCGTGCTCGATGCATCGTTCGCGGGGCGTTTCCTGGATTCTTCCTTTTTTTCCGATTTGCCGCCGGGAGTGGACCCTTGCGGCGAAAATGGCGAATTTCATACCTTCGTTTTTGACGGCCCCATATTTCGCACGCCGGTTTCTTTCCTTGTGGGAGAGAAAGTATTGCGCGATGGTTTTTGTTTCTGTGATTTGCTGCCGGCCTGAACAGAGATATAGATGTAACCTGCAGGAAAAATGGGGACCGCTCGAATCCCGAAATGCCGCGTTCGTTTCGCGGGCGCCTCGGGTGGTATAATCTCGACCTTCGATGGCGAAGCTGGCACAGGACGCAATGAGCATCTCACCGGAAATCATGGCGAAGTACGAGCCGGTCATCGGCCTCGAAGTCCACGTGCAACTCAAGACCGCGACCAAGGCCTTTTGCGCGTGCTCAACCAAGTTTGGCGATCCGCCAAACTCCAACACTTGCCCCGTTTGCCTGGGCCTGCCCGGCGCTCTTCCGGTGCTGAACAAACACGCGGTCGAGTTGGGCATTCGCGCGTCGCTCGCGCTGAATTTGAACGTGCAGGAAATGTCGCGCTTCGCCCGCAAAAATTATTTTTATCCTGACCTGCCGAAGGGCTATCAGATTTCCATGTATGAGCTGCCGCTGGCCACGGCCGGGTGGCTGGAAATCGAGCACGACGGCCTGATCAAGCGCATCGGCATCACTCGCCTGCATCTGGAAGACGACGCCGCGAAAAATCTGCACGAAGGGTTTCCCGACTCGGCCGAAAAAAGTTATGTCGACTACAACCGCGGAGGCACGCCGCTCGCCGAAATCGTCTCCGAACCCGACCTGCGCTCGCCGACCGAAGCGCATGCGTACCTGACCGCGCTCAAGCAAGTGATGCTTTTTACCGAAGTGAGCGATTGCAACATGGAGGAAGGCTCGCTGCGGTGCGACGCCAACATCAGCGTGCGGCGGCGCGGCGCGGAAAAATTCGGCACCAAAGCGGAAGTGAAAAATCTGAATTCCTTCCGCTACCTGCAGAAGGCGCTGGAATATGAAATCGAGCGGCAAATCGGCGTGCTGGAATCCGGCGGAAAAATCTCGCAGGAAACGCGGCTGTGGAACGTCGCCGAGGGCCGCACCGAAACGATGCGCTCGAAGGAATTCGCGCACGATTACCGCTATTTTCCCGAGCCCGACCTGCTTCCGCTGCGCGTGAGCGCCGCGTGGCGCGATGAAATCGCCGCGGCAATGCCCGAGCTTCCTGACGCGCGCCGCAAACGGTTCGTTCGCGATTTCGGCATCACGGCGTACGACGCCGAAGTGCTCACGACTACACGCGCGCTCGCCGATTATTTCGAGGGCGTGGCCGCGGCCGGCGCTCCGCCCAAGCCGGCGGCCAACTGGATCCAGGTCGAATTGCTGCGGCAGTTAAAGGACGCGGGAAAGGAAATCACCGAAAGTCCCGTGCCTCCCGCGCAGCTTGCGGCGCTGGTCGCGAAGGTCGAGAGCGGCGAAATCAACGCGGCGACAGGCAAGAAAGTGTTCGCGCGCATGTTTGAAACCGGAAAGCCCGCGGCGGAAATTATCGCGGCCGAAGGTTTCAGCCAGGTGAGCGACACCGGAGAGATCGAACGCTGGTGCCGCGAAGTGATTGAAAAAAATCCCGACAATCTGGCGAAATACCGCTCCGGCAACGAAGGCGTTTTCAAATTTTTCGTCGGCCAGGTGATGCGCGCATCGCGCGGCCAGGCCAATCCGCAAACCGTGAATGACACGCTGAAGCGATTGCTCTCCTGACCCTAAACCCAAAGGAGATTTTTATGCTGAAGGAAGGGGACCCCGCACCGGCATTCCGCCTCAAAGGTGACGACGGCCACGACATTTCGTTGAAGGATCTTCGAGGCAAGCACGTCGCGCTGTATTTTTATCCCAAGGCCAGCACGCCGGGATGCACGATCGAAGCCATCGAGTTCCGGGACTTAAAAAAAGATTTCGATAAACTGAACGCCGTCGTTCTGGGCTGCAGCGCGGATTCGGTGGAGGCGCAGGCGAAATTCAAGGCCAAGCAGAAACTGAATTTTCCGCTGCTGAGCGATCCCGAATTCACCGTGATCGAAGCGTACGGCGCGCGCCGCATGAAAAGTTTTCTGGGGAAAACGTTTTTGGGAATTGTGCGCAGCACGGTGCTGATCGGTCCCGACGGCAAAATCGAGAAAGTATGGGAGACGGCCAAATCCAAGGGCCACGCCGCGGAAGTGTTGGAAGCGCTGAAATCGCTGCAGTAGGGCAGGCCTCACAGACTGGGGAAAACGTCGAGTAGCACAGCCACTCCTGGCTCTGCACTCAATTCAAGCGCTGCAAAACCGCACAGGTCGCCGCGCGGATGCCAGTGCTACTAAAACCTTCTCCGCATCGACTTTTTCCGCAGCCTGTTCAACCTGTCTGGAGTTTGCGTTTGCAAAATTCAAAACCTGGCAGGCGGAAGCCTGTCCTACTGGTCAGAGCGTCGCAGCAAACGCGCCGCCGCGCTCTTCGATCAAAAGATTGTCGATCAACCGGGTCGCGCCGATGCGCACGGCGAGCAACGCCAGGCACGCGCCGCGCAGCCGCGTCACCGGCTCGAGTGTTTCCGCGTCAACCAGTTCCACATAATCCAGATCGGCCAGCGGCTCGGCGCGAAGCGTTTCGCGCATCGCCGCCGTGAGCCGCAAGGCGTCTCGTTCGCCGCGCGCGATCGATGTGCGCGCGCCGTCCAGCGCGCGATAGAGCACCGTTGCCGCGCGCCGCTCCTCCGGTTGAAGGTACGCATTGCGCGAGGACAGCGCCAGCCCGTCCGCCTCGCGCACGATCGGACACACGACGATTTCCGTATCGAGGTGCAGATCGCGCGCCATCTGCCGGATCAGGCGCGCCTGCTGCGCGTCCTTGCGGCCGAAAAATGCTTTCTCGGGCTGCACGATTTCCAGAAGTTTCAGCACCACGGTCGTGACGCCGCGAAAATGTCCGGGGCGCGACCGGCCTTCGAGGCGTTCGGAGAGCCCTTCGACGTTGACCCAGGTGCGAAATCCCGGCGGATAGATTTCCTCTGCTTCCGGAACAAATAAATAATCGACGCCTGCGGCTTCCAGTTTCTTGCGATCCGCCTCCAGCGTGCGCGGATATTTCTGCAAGTCTTCGGCGGGGCCGAACTGCGCGGGGTTCACGAAAATGGAAGCAGTCACCGGGCGGCATTCCGCCATGGCCGCGCGGACCAGCGACATGTGCCCCTCGTGCAACGCGCCCATGGTCGGCACGAAGCCGGACACGCGCCCTTCCAGGCGCGCCTGCCGAGACACCTGTTTCATCCATTCGATGGTGTGGATGATTTCCAATTTGCTCGTGATAACCGGCAGCGTCAGGCGCGCGCGGCCGCGGCCTGTTCGCGATAGAACGCAATTAAATCCGTGGAAACGGGCTTCACGCCGAGCTGGCGCAACATCGTGACCACTTGCCCGCGATGATACGACGCGTGGTTGGTGAGCTGATGCAGGCTCTGCCAAAGCGGATTGGAAAACGAGTCGCCGGTAAAGCCCTTGTAGTGGATCACGCGGTCCAGATCCTGTTGCGAGAGCCTGGAAACGTAGTCGATGTAGTAGCGGTCCATTTCTTCCAGCTTGGCGCGCACCGAGTTCAAGTCCGGAAACATCGTGCCGGGAACAAGAGCCGTCGGCGAACGGCCCTGGATGCGTTCATTCCACACCCATTCGGCTGCCATAGAGATGCGCCACGGTATCGCGCACGGAACCAAAACTCGATCCGAGACTGCGCGTGAATTGCTCGTTCGTGAGCGAGGAGCAGGCGTCCAGCGTGCGGAGATCGGCCCACAGATTGTACTGGAACAAAAAACGGAGCAGTTCAGGCGTTACCATCAATATCCTCCTGCGGATTTTTATACCAGTCACTGGATCGAAAATTCTATAGGCCGGACGCGCGCTCAAGCCCCAGGCATTGTGCAGAATCTACGCGCGGCGCGCAACCGGCGCCCCGCGAAGCTCCGCGCTCAAATGGTACGATTCGGCGTCGGAAGGAAATGTTCCCTGCTGGACGTCGCGGCAATATTGCAGCCGCCGCGCGGGAAATCATTTCGCCGACTTCCGCGTAGCGCCGCGCGAATTTCGGCTGGTGGCCGAAAGTCATGCCCACGAGATCGTGGATCACCAGAACCTGGCCGTCGCAATCGGGTCCCGCGCCGATGCCGATCGTGGGAATTTTCAGCTCGGCCGTGATGCGCGCCGCAAGCTCCCTGGGAATGGATTCGAGCACGATAGAGAAAGCCCCCGCGGCTTCCACCGCGCGCGCGTCACGCAGGATCTGGTCGCCGGCCTCTTCCGTTTTTCCCTGCACGCGGAATCCCCCGAAGGCGTTGACCGATTGCGGCGTCAGCCCGATGTGCCCCATGACGGGAATCTCCGCGTCCACCAGGCGCGCAATCAGGTCCAGGCGGCGCTCGCCGCCCTCGAGCTTGACGGCCTCCGCGCCCGCTTCCTTCACGAAACGCACGGCGTTTCGCACGGCTGCCATCGGATCGTCGTGATAGCTGCCATAGGGCATGTCCGCCACCAGCAACGAGCGCCGCGTGCCGCGCCGCACCGCACGCGTGCAATGCAGCATCTCTTCCATGGTGACCGGCAGTGTGCTCTCATAACCGAGCACCACCATCGCCAACGAATCGCCCACCAGCAGAACATCCACGCCGGCTTCGTCCAGCAGCCGCGCCGTCGGATAATCGTACGCCGTCAGGCATGTAATTTTCTGCAGTGTAGAATTTTGGCCGTGAATGCCGGATTTGCGCTGCAGAATGCCCGGGACGGTGATTTTGCCGTTCGTTGCGGAAGGAACAACGCTCATAACAACCTCCGGTGCCGCTCCCTGACGTCGGGATGCAGCCCAGTGCAAGAGATTATACTAAAGTTTTGATGGGCAGGATAGTGACTTCGCCTGGCCGCCCGCAAATCCTCTTTCGGCGATCTTCCTCACGGCAGGCGTATTATACTCAATCCGAACACGACAATTTTCTACGCATCACTTCGGCGCACGTACCACGGGAATATTTTGCAACGCCGTGCGCCGGGCCATGCGTCAAATGAAATTAGGAGACGATTACGATGCCTTATACACGGGGAAATATCACGCGACAAATACGATTTTGTTTTGGGATTGCGTTAGCGGCCGTCTTGCTGCTGAGCTTGCCCGTGGTCTGGGCGCAGTATCCTTTGCAATACCCCGCCAAGTCGGAAGTCAGCAAGGACGGAACCGCGATCCTGATCGAGGACTACGCGACTCCCCCGTTGTCGAGCGCATTGATGGGCCACGATTATCCGCCTCCCATTGATTATCACGGGCAGCTTGCGCGCGTGGTTTCGATGCGTTCGGAACCCGCGGACGCTCCGCTGGCGTCCACGCGATTTTTTGTCTTGGACATGAACGGCAATCTCTACATCCTGGACAAAGCGACGCGGAAGTTCACGCCGTACATCACCTTTGCCGAGGTTTTTCCCAGGTACAGCACGGATCGCTTGACCACCGGAGTGGCTGCGATCGCTTTCGATCCCAATTACGCGAAAAACGGCAAATTCTATACCGTGCACACGGAAGATCCTTCGAAGCCGGGTTCGGTCCAGCCGACCAACGCCCACATGCCGAGCCTGAATCTCGAGGGATACACGACGACTCCGGTGGTAAAGCCTCCGGTAGGCGATTTCCAGAACGAGTCGGTCCTGGTGGAATGGACGGATACGAACATAAAAAATTCCACGTTCGAGGGGACAGCCCGGGAAATCCTGCGCGTCGGATTCAGCACCCTGATTCACCCCATGGACGACATTGTGTTCGATCCGCTCGCCAAGCCGGGCAGCGCGGACTACGGAAATCTCTACGTTTCGTTGGGCGACGGAGGATCGGGCGAGACTCCCGGGGCCATCCAGGGCATTCCGCAATCGCTGAAGGCCTTGCAGGGCAAGATCCTGCGGATCACTCCGAACCTGGCGTTGCGCCCGAAGGACAAGCTGAGCGAAAACGGCAGGTATCGCATCCCCAGCACGGGGCCCAACCCGAATCCATTTATTTCCGTTGCCGGAGCAAGGCCCGAAATCTTTGCGTACGGATTCCGAAATCCGCACCGCATGGATTGGGACCCGGTCACCAACACATTGCTGGTGAATGATATCGGCCTGCATTCCTGGGAAGAAGTGGACATCGTCACCAAGGGCGGAAATTACGGTTACTCCGCGCGCGAAGGAAATGAAGTGTTGATCGTCCCCGGCGGCGGCAAGACCGGCACGCAATCCGACCCGCAGGTTCCTTTTCCGCAAACCGATCTGCTCAGCGTCGAGGGCCTGGAAAAACCGGTTGCGCCGATTTATCCGGTGGCGGTATATAGCCATAGGGAAGGCGATGCGATAGGAAGCGGCTTCGTGTATCGCGGCAAGCTGATGCCGCAGATGGTGGGCAAGTATATTTTTACGGACTTGACCACGGGGCGGATTTTTTACGCCGATCTGAACGAAATGATCGCCTCGCGCAGCGTTCGCGGCAAACAGGCGCCCATTCATGAAATCCAGGTGATGTACAAAAGCCCGTACGATCAATCGAGCCAGGCCCCGGTGCAACGCCGAATGTATGACATCGTTGCCGAGACCTACGCTCACAAGGACGGCATCGCCAACGTCGATTCTCCGCAAGGCGTGCTGCCGGGAGCGGCAGCCGTCACCGGCGGCTGGCGGGGCAAGACTTTCCTGCCGGGCACGATTGACCCATACGGCGTTCCCTATGGCGGAGGCCGCGCGGATGTGAGATTGTCGATGGGCGGCGACGGCGAAATCTATATCATGAGCAAGAGCGACGGTATGATGCGCAAAATGGTGGCTGTGGTGACGCCGCCGCCGGGCGTTTCCAAGTAAACCGGATCGCGCCGGCCGGGCGGGACTTCACGCGCGATTTGGGTTTTGCTCGCCGAGAAAGAACTGAAGATTTAACACAGAGGACACAGAGAGCACAGAGTTCACAGAGGAAGAAGAGAGACTTTCCATGGATCAAAAGCGCCGGGATTTCTTGTCCGTCACTGCTGCCGCTGCGACGTTAACCGCAGCCGCGCCTTTACTTGGGAAAACTGTACCGCCTGCCGCTACCGAAGCTGCGGCTGCGCAGATGCCTTCTCCTACCGTTTCCGTTCCTGGCTATGCGGCGGCCACGGAAATCAAGAAAATCGACATCATCAATTTGCGCGAACTCGAAGGCTTGGCGCAAAAAGTAATTCCTTCGGGCGGCTTCGGCTATATTTCCAGCGCGGCGGGCGATGAATGGACTAGACGCGAAAATGAAGCGGCCTACAAGCGGATGACGATCATGCCCCACTACCTCAGCGGCTACAAAGACGCCGATATGACCACAACGCTGCTGGGCTCGAAAATCGCCATGCCGATCATCACCAGCGTGATGGGTGGCCACGGCATGGCGCATGTCACGGCAGAAGCCGGCACGGCCAAGGGCACCGACGCCGCAGGGCACGCTGTTCGAAGTGCCCTCGCAATCCACATTGACCATGGAACAAATCGCCATGGCCAGCCCTGGTCCGAAATGGTTTCAGATTTACTTTCCCAACGATCAGGGCGTCGCGCGGGAAATATTGCAGCGCGCCAAGGCGGCGGGATATCTGGCCATCGTTCTCACGATCGACGGCGTCAGTCAACGGCAACCGCGAAACCGACCGGCGAAACCATTTTGTGAACCCGCTGCCGCAGGGAAATTTCCCTGAGCCGAGGGTAAGGGGGACGCGCCCGTTCAAACCGGATCTGGGTTGGGAGGATGTCGAGTTCATCCAGAAGACAACCGGGCTGCCGGTGATCCTGAAAGGCGTGTTATCGCCGGAGTTGGCGGTCATGGCCATCGATCACGGAGTGGCCGGAATTCAGGTTTCCAACCACGGTGGGCGCAACCTCGATGACACTCCGGCGTCGATTACGGTCCTGCCGAGGATCGTAGACGCGGTGAATGGGCGCATGACGATCATCATTGATGGAGGCATACGCCGCGGGCAGGACGTCTTCAAGGCCCTGGCGCTAGGCGCGAATGCCGTCGCCATCGCCCGGCCGATCATGTATGGGCTGGCGTTGGGCGGTTGGATGGGCGTCCAAACGGTCCACGAGCATCTGAAGGGGGAACTCGAGATGACCATGCGCCTGGCAGGAGCGAAATCCCTCGGTGAGATTTCGAAGCATTATCTGACGGCATAATGTTGCCTGCACTGAAGATTCGTCACTCACCGCCGCGTGCGCCAAGAACTAAGGTTGCCCCACACGAGCGACTGATCAGAACCTCTTTCCACCATGAGCTGCCGGGGCGCTCGCCAGCCGCCAGGGGCGCTGATTACCTTGCCCCTCGGATCAATCGGATCGAACGCGAACTCGACAAACCGCGCGTCGCCCTTGCCGTTGTTCGTAAACGTACGGGACGCGCCTCCCTTTTCAAACCAAACGAAATCCCCAGGGCGTAGTGCCTTGCCGGGGCCTTTGCCGGAAGCCGCCGAAATCGCGGCCGGGTCCAGGGCCACGATCAACTGGTAGTACTCCCGGTGCCCAATGTTCACATTCTGGTGGGGAAACACTCGAACCAGTTGCACGCGCGTCTGGTCGGATTCGAACTGTGGCTGGCCGATATATTTTGTGGAAGAAGCGCCGGGGGGAGCCTGGGGACAATTCAGAGGCTGGCCGGCCATGACGGCAGCGCACAAATTGCGAGGATTTCCTTGCGGGCGGAGCAGTTCGACGGCCACCGTGTGATACGCCGTGCCGGGATCGACTCTCGTGGAATGGACATAGCCGGTTATCTGCAGCCTCAACTGGCCGTCGAGATTTTTTTGATGCACGTCCGGCTCGTCGGGAAAGCCGACGGTGACCATCTGATCGCCGAGGGCAATCGCGATCGTGTCGTGATCGTGACGGTGCATCCGGATGGAATCTCCTGGCTTGACCTCCACGTTGAAGACCTTCACGTATCCATTTTTGAACAAGAGATGATGGTGGGGCTCCTGGTCCATGGTGATGACGGCGGGCGCCTGCGCCAAGGCCCAGGCCGGAATAAACAGGATCGCAAGGCAAGCCGCATGAATTTTGAAAATCTCATTTTTTCTTCCTTGGGCGTTCAATCTATGCCCAGTTTGAGTCTCGAGTCAATGCCCAGGCGTTAACCGTTTTATTTTGTATGAGATATGAGAACTGTTCCGGAATTTGGCATTTGTAACATAAAATTCACATCCCTCTCATGGGCCGTTAAGCCCGTGCCGATAAGGTCACCGAACCCAAAGAAGTGCCGGGAACAAAACACGGTATTGGCAACTGCCTATTCTTGACGTGTTTTGGGTGCCTGGGCATGGGTGGTGCAGCATGAAACGAACTTTGCACCGGGTGAGGGTGAGGTCGCTGTGAATGAGTGATCTCGCGGAATGGTCGGGGAATCGATCGCACTTTTTGATTTCCGATTTATGAAGACGAACGGAAACAGAGTTTAAAACTTGTTGAGGAGGGAAGGAATGCGAGTATTCGCAGTAGTGCTGTTAAGCATGGGTCTTGCGGCGTCGCCGTTACTGGCAAACGCAGGTGAGACCGGCAAGGAAGATACGCCCGCGGCAGTAACCAGCTCCTCAGCCGCGCCGGACAAACCGGTAGCGGTGAAGCCGGAAAGCTCGCCCATCGAGAGCGAAGTGGAGGATCTTCGCAGCCTGGTGGAAGAACAAAAGGCCGAACTGGAAGCGCAACGAGCCGCGCTGAAAGCCGCGGAAGCCAAGATGACGGAACTGGAAGAAAGAATGAGCCCATCTCCCACTCAGCCAGCCGCGGCCTCTGCACCGGCTGTGGAAACGGTCGCCTCTCCGGCAATCGGTCCGGCGAACGCGTCGAACGTGACGCCTGCTGAGGCGAATTCCGCCCAACGAACCGCCCAGACGGACACGTATGGCAATGACCAGCCAGCATCCTGGAAATTTAAGGGCGTAACCTTCACGCCGGGCGGGTTCTTCGCGGCAGAATCGTGTGGCGTCAGCGCGCACTGAGCGCGGACGTCAACACCCCCTTTACCTCGTCTCCGCTGCCCGGGAGCTCGCAATACAACGTCGGCGAATTCAATGCCAGCGGCCGCCAGTCGCGAATCGCCATGCTGGTCCAGGGAGCGGCCCACAACGTCAAGCTCGGTGGGTACTACGAGGCTGATTTCCTTTCGGCCGGGACAACGTCGAACGACAACCAGAGCAACAGTTATACCCTGCGTCAGCGACAATTCTGGGCGCAGGCCGCGTTCAATAGCGGCTTTACACTCACCGGCGGCCAGATGTGGTCACTGGTCACGCAAACGGCGAAAGGTCTCGACAACCGCACCGAAGTTCTGCCGGAAACCATCGACGCCCAGTACTCTGTCGGCTTCAGCTGGGCCCGCGAATACGGAATGCGGTTTGTTCAAAACTTCAACAACAAGGTGTGGCTGGGCTTCTCGGTCGAAGAACCTCAGACAACATTCAAAGTTGGGGGCACGACCACGCCGTTCATTGTGGGCGCGGCCGGCAACGGCGGCGGCCTTTACAATCCGACCACGAACTACTCCTTCAACATGACGCCAGACTTTGTAGTCAAGGCTGCATTCGAGCCCGGATTCGGCCACTACGAGGTCTTCGGTCTGGTCAGCACATTCCGCGACCGCATTTTCCCGACGGGAGTAGCGCCGTCCAACTCTAAAACCGAAGGCGGCGGCGGCGGCGCCAATGCCTGGTTCCCGTTTGACAACGGCAAAATTAATTTTGGTCTTCACGCTCTGGTCGGAGATGGCGTCGGCCGTTACGGGAGCGCCGGTGTTGCTCCGGACGCGACCCTGCGGCCGGACGGAACTCTCGCTCCGATCCGCAGCTATCAGGGTTTGGCCACGCTGGCGATCCACGACAAGAAGTGGGATGTTTACTTCCACGCAGGCGAGGAATACGCGGCTCGGACTCAGTTCATTTCCGGTACGCCGACAGTGCTCATCCCGAACGAAGGCTACGGCGCTATCGGCTTTAACAACGCCGGTTGCTGGACGGAACCTTCGCCCGGTGCCGGCGGGTATGCACCCGGTTCGCTGGCCAATTGCAGCGGTAACATTAAGGATATTTTCGAAGGCACCGCCGGGCTCTGGTACAGCTTCTTCTCCGGCCCATACGGCACCCTCAAAATGGGGCTGCAGTACTCGTACGTGAAACTCAACACATGGACTGGCGTGGGCCCCACCGGTGTGTGCGGATCGAGTACGAACCCGAGTTGCACTCCGAACGCGAACGAAAATATGGTGTTCACTTCGCTCCGCTACTACATCCCGTAACATCGTCCTACAGTCGGGGAGGCGTTTTCTCGCCTCCCCGCATCTTTTCCCCTTTCCAAATCATCCCAGCTTATAGGGGAGTGAGATTTCTCGCCTCCAGTAAAACCCGCCCCGGTTGCCCGGCGGCTGACGAATTGTGTTTCACTTCGCCAGCGCAGACAATCCCCGTGATCGCAGTTGGCGCGCCAGGGCGAGCAGGGAGGAAGTCACAAACATGAAGTTCACAAACATCAAGCATTGTTGGGTCATCCTGATCGCCGTGCTCGCTGTCGGGTCGACCCCCACGATGGCAGCCACCACGGTTCCCACCGGAACGATTCTGCCTGTCCGTCTGGATTCGACAATTTCCTCAGCGAATAGCAAACCTGGCGACAAAATTTCGGCAACGGTGATGCAGAACGTTCCGCTCCGATCAGGCGCGGAGTTACATCGCGGCGCGAAACTAGCGGGCGAAGTGGTCAGCGTAACTCGGGCTACCGCCACCCAAGGCGGCCAAATCGCGCTGCAATGGAAAACAATCACTCTGGACAACCAGGTCGTCCCGATCCAAACGAATCTACGTGCTGTGGCGACTATGATGGAAGTAGAACAGGCAGGCATTCCCCCGATGGGCCCCGACCGGGGCACGCCGCCGTCGGACTATGCCACCGAGCAGGTCGGCGGAGAAACCGTCTATCGAACCGGAGGCGTCGTTGCGTCCGGCGCGCGGGTAGTCGGCAAGCAGGTCGCGAATGGCACTCTCGCCTCTCCAAGTCCGAATTCTGTTCGCGGATGCCGCGGGCAAGTGGACGGCGAAGCATTGCCGGCAGCGTTTTGGGTCTTCTCCTCTGACGCGTGCGGCTCATACGGAACCGACGAAATCAGAATCGTGCACGCAGGGCGAACCGATCCAAAGGGGGAAATCGTGCTGGCTGCTACTCGCGGCGAAGTCAAACTGCGGTCGGGGGGCGGCATGTTGCTCCGGGTGGAATAGCAGTAAGAATCGATCGTAACTAAGCCCAGAGACATCAGACGCCGTAATCCATGGTAAAGAGGGTGGGCCTCGCCCTGGTTGGAAATCGCGCCTTTACGAACAGAAGACGCACACTGGGGAAGGTAGTTGTGTGCAAATGGATGTTTGCTTCCGCGAGGGGACTCTTAGCAACCCTACAGCGCGCCGAAATGGGGCATGGCAAGCACCGCGCGAGTCATGGTCACCAGTCACGATTTATGCGGCGTCTGGGTCGTAGTTCAAATTGGGGGCGAGCCAGCGCTCGGCGGTGCGCAAATCGAGGCCCTTGCGGCGGCTGTAATCCTCGACCTGGTCGCGATCGATTTTTCCGACGGCGAAATATTTCGATTCGGGATGCGAAAAGTAGAAGCCGCTCACCGACGCCGCCGGGTACATGGCGAAATTTTCCGTCAGCGTGATGCCCGCATTTTTCTCGGCGCACAGCAGATCGAACAGGAGGCCGCTTTTCCGTGTGATCGGGCAACGCGGGATACCCCGGCGCGGGGCGAATGCCGCGATAGCGCTCGCGGACCAGATCCGCGTGGCTCAGATTCTCATCCTGGCCGAAACCCCACTCGATGCGCGCCCGCTTGTGCATGAATTCGGCAAGGCCTTCCGCCAGGCGGTCCGCCAGCGCCTTGGCCATCAGGGCGTTGTAGTCGTCATTGTCCTTCTCGAATTTCGCGACCAGCGGCTCGATCTGAAGGCCCGCGGTGACGGCGAACGCGCCGAGATAATCCAAGCTGCCGCACTCCCGCGGCGCGACGAAATCGGCCACGGCGTAATTGGGTTCCTGATTGGCTCTGGCTTGTTGCTGCCGCAAGCGTGTGAAACGTCGTGAGCAAGTGGCGCGATTCATCCGCATAGACTTCGATGTCTTCCTGAACGCTGTTTGCCGGAAAAAATCCGATCACGGCGCGCGCTTCGAGCAATTTCTCGCGCACGATGCGATCGAGAAGTTTTTGCCCGTCGTCGAACAATTCCTTCGCTTTGGGGCCCACGTTTTCCTGCTCGAAAATTTTCGGATAAATCCCGCGCAGCTCCCAGGCGTGGAAAAACGGCGTCCAGTCGATATAGGGAACGATTTCCTCGAGCGGCACGGGATTGTAAACGCGCGTGCCCAGAAACGACGGGCGAGGCGGCGTGTACGCGGACCAATCGTAGACCGGCTTTTTGCCCCGCGCGTCCTCCAGCGAAAGCAGGGGCTGCGCCTTCCGCGAAAAATGTTTCTCCCGCGCCCGTTCCTGTTCCCGGCGGTTTTCCTCCAGGAAATTATTTTTCAATTCCGCGCTGACCAGGCTGCCCATGACGCCCACGGCGCGCGAGGCATCCTGCACGTGCACGACGCCGATGAGGTAGGCCGGAGCAATTTTCACGGCCGTGTGCGTGCGGCTCGTGGTGGCGCCGCCGATCAGCAGCGGCACGGAAAACCCTTCGCGCTCCATTTCTTTCGCGACGTGCACCATTTCCTCGAGCGACGGCGTGATCAGCCCGCTCAGCCCGATCAGATCGGCATTTGTTTCCCGCGCGGTATTCAGAATTTTCTCGGCCGGCACCATCACGCCGAGATCGATCACTTCGTAATTGTTGCAGCCGAGCACCACGCCGACGATATTTTTTCCGATATCGTGAACGTCGCCCTTCACGGTGGCCATCACAATGCGTCCCTTGACGAACGAGCCGCCGCCCGCCTGTTTTTCCGCTTCCAGGTACGGCTGCAGGTACGCCACCGCTTTTTTCATCACGCGCGCGCTCTTGACCACCTGCGGCAGGAACATTCGCCCGGAACCGAACAGATCGCCCACCACGTTCATCGCGCTCATCAGCGGTCCTTCGATCACCGCGAGCGGCTTGCCGTATTTTTTCCGCGCCTCTTCCGTATCTTCCTCGATGTAATCCGCGATGCCCTTGACCAGGGCATGCGTGAGGCGCTCCTCGAGCGCGCCCTTGCGCCAGGAATCTTCCTCGGCCGGGCCTTTTTCCTTCGCCTTCACCGTTTCGGTGAACGCCAGCAAGCGCTCGGTCGCGTCCGGACGCCGGTTCAGCAAAACGTCCTCGACCAGATTCAGCAGGTCCTTCGGAATCTCTTCGTAGATCGCGAGTTGTCCCGCGTTCACGATGGCCATGTCCAGGCCCGCCTGGATCGCGCGGAACAGAAACGCGGAGTGCATGGCTTCGCGCACCACGTTTTGGCCGCGGAAGGAGAAGGAAATATTGCTCACGCCTCCGCTCACCTTCACGTGGGGAAGCGTGGCCTTGATCAGCCGCACGGCTTCGATGAAATCGACGGCGTAATTGTTATGCTCCTCGATTCCGGTCGCCACGGTCAGAATGTTCGGATCGAAAATAATTTCTTCCGGAGCGACTCCGGCTTGCTCGGTGAGAATGCGATACGATCGCCGGCACACTTCGATCTTGCGGGCGAGCGTATCCGCTTGCCCTTTTTCGTCAAACGCCATGACGATCATGGCCGCGCCGTAGCGCCGGATCAGCCGCGCGCGCTCGCGAAACGCCGCTTCGCCTTCCTTCAAGCTGATGGAATTGACGATGCCCCGGCCCTGAATGCATTTCAGGCCCGGCTTCGATCACCTTCCAGTTCGAGCTGTCGATCATGATCGGCACGCGGGCGATGTCGGGCTCGGCGGCGATGTGGTGCAGAAACGTGGTCATGGCGTGCTCGGAATCGAGCATGGCTTCGTCCATGTTGATGTCGATGATCTGCGCGCCGTTTTCGACCTGCTGGCGGGCCACGGCCAGCGCCGCTTCGTACTCGCCGGCGAGAATCAGCTTGGAAAATCTCGGCGAACCGGTGACGTTGGTGCGTTCGCCGATGTTGACGAAACGCGAGTCCGGGCCGCAGCACGAGAGGTTCGAGCCCGCTGAACCGCGTGTAGCGCTCGGGTTTCGATAGAACGTGCGGCGCGAGGCCGCGCACGGCGTCGGCAATCGCGCGAATGTGCGCGGGCGTCGAGCCACAGCAGCCGCCGGCGATATTCAGCCATCCGTTCGAGGAAAAGTCACGCAGATCGGCGGCCATGCGTTCCGGCGTTTCGTCGAATCCGCCGAACGCGTTCGGAAGCCCGGCGTTCGGATGGCAACTGATGTGGACGGGCGCGAGGTGCGAAAGTTCCTCGACGTACGGGCGCATCTGTTTTGCGCCGAGCGCGCAGTTGATGCCCACGCTCAGCAACTCCATGTGCGAAACCGAAATCCAGAACGCTTCGACCGTCTGGCCCGATAGCGTGCGCCCGCTCTGGTCCACGATCGTGACCGACAGCATGATGGGAACGCGCTGCCCGGAGGACTGGAAATATTCGTCGATGGCGAACAGCGCCGCTTTGGCGTTGAGCGTGTCGAAGACCGTCTCGACCAGCAGAAGATCGGCGCCGCCTTCCACCAGGCCGCGCGCCTGCTCGTGGTAGACTTCGCGCAATTTGTCGAAGGTGACGCCGCGCGAAGCGGGACTATTCACGTCCTGCGACATCGAAGCCGTGCGGTTGGTCGGGCCCATCGATCCGGCGACCAGGCGATGCTCGCCGGGATGCGCGGCTTCGTATTCGTCCGCGACCTGCCGCGCGATTTTCGCGCCCTCGAAATTCAATTCGTGGACGTGACTGTTCGAGGCCGTAATCCAGCGCGGAAATCGCATTCGAGTTAAACGTGTTGGTCTTGATGATGTCGGCGCCGGCTTCGAGATAGGCGCGCTGAATGGCCTGCACGATGTGCGGCTGCGTAATGTTCAGCACATCGTAGTTGCCACGCAGGTCCTTCGGGTGTTTCAGCGAATTGCGAGCCGCGAAACGTCGCTTCGTCGAGCTGCTGCGCCTGGAGCATCGTGCCCATGGCGCCGTCCAAAATGACGATCCTCTCCCTCAGGAGATTCTTCAGCGCGGCAATTCGCGATGCTCTTCGATCCAATTTTATGGCTCCGCTTTGCGTTGCCGCGAAGGAATATCGTATGCTGCCTCGCGGAAAACCCCCCGCCTCTGAAGAGGCGGGCTACAGCGGCTCGCTATCGCTCGCTCATGTGCTGTAGCCCGGGTCTTCAGACCCGGGGTTTTTCTTCAGCCTATGAGAAAAGGTCCAGAATTTCCTCGTACCGCTTGAATGGAGGAATCAGGTACGCGCCGACAATGCCCGAGCTTCGAGCTCCGCGGGCCCAATCCAGCAGACGCCGCGCCAGGGCAAAGCCGTGTTCGCGCGCCGAGTTTCCGGCTGATTCGAGCTGCTTCAATAGCGCCTCTGGAATCACGATGCCGGGGACTTCGTTGTGCAGGCGCAGGGCCTGCTTGTAACTGCTCAGCGGCCACAGCCCGACGATGATGGGGATCGGCGACTTCCCGCCCATGCGTTTCAGAAACTGCTCCCAATGGTCGGGGTCAAAAATGGGCTGGGTCATGGCGAAGTGCGCCCCGGCTTCCACTTTTGCGTGGAACCTGCGCAATTCCTCGTCGAGATCTTCGGCGAGGGGATTCACGGCGACGCCGATAGTGAAATTCGTCGCGCCGCCCAGATTTTTTCCCGCCCAATCGGTTCCCTGATTCAGCCGGGCCATCACCTTCACCAGGCCAATGGAATCGACTTCGTACACGCCGAACGATTCGGGATAACTGCCGAGCGAAGGCGGATCGCCGGTGACGGCCAGGACGTTGCGCACGCCGCCCACGGTCCACGCGCCCAGAAGCATGGCCTGCAAGCCGATTAGATTCGCGTCGCGCGTGGTGAGATGCGGAATGGTTTCGATGCCGCGGGCCTCGAGCGCTCCGGAAAGCGAAAGAGCGTCCATGCCCACGCGCGCCAGGGCTCCGCTGTTGACGTCAATCGCATCCACCTTGTTTGGAAGCCATGACGTTGCGCACTTGATCGAGAACGCGTTCGATCGAAGTGCCCTTGGGCGGATCGATTTCCACGGAGATCACGAATTGCCGCGCCTGTATTTTTCGCCACAGCGTGCTTTCCGGTTCCCGCGCCGCCACCGGATGAGCTTCGGGCGCGGTCTCCACGGCAGTCGCGGCGCGGGCGCCGTGCGCCGGGTGCATGCCCTCGACCGCGCGAACCATTGCCCGGATGTGTTCGGGCGTGGTGCCGCAACACCCGCCCAAAATGCGCGCGCCCAATTGCACGGCTTCACGCGCAAACAGGTCGAAATACTCGGGCGAGGATTTCGGATAGACGACGCGATCGCCGAGGCGCTGGGGGAACCCCACGTTGGGCATGGCGCTGGTGGGAAACGAACCGGCGACTTCGCTCAATTCCTGGAGAAGGCGCAGGTGGTCCTGCGGACCCACCGAACAATTTGCGCCGATGGCCTGGATCCCGCGATCGTGGAAAATCTTCCAGGCGTCCCGCGGGCGCGTTCCGCCGAAAGTGGTTCCCTCTTCGGAGTAAGTGAGTTCGGCAACGATGGGAAGCTTGGAAAACGATACGAATCGCTTCGATGGCCGCGATCAGTTCGTCGGAATCCCCGAATGTTTCCAGGACGAACAGATCGACGCCGCGTTCCTCGAGCGCCTCGGCCTGCTCGCGGAAAATTTCCCGGACGTGCTCGGCGGGAAATTCACGAACCTGGCGGATCACGCCGAGCGGCCCGATCGATCCCGCGATCAGGACGTCGTGCTTGGCGGCTTCGCGAGCCTCGCGGGCGATCTTCACGCCGCGATGATTGAATTCGACGACCCGCTCTTCCATGCCGAATGCGGCCAGTTTGTTGCGGTTGGCGCCGAACGTATTGGTTTCGATGACGTGCGCGCCCGCTTCGAGATACGACATGTGAATGCGGAAGACTTCCTCGGCGCGCGTGGCGTTCAGTTCGTCAACGCAGCGCTGCGGCCCGAGGGTTTCGTACAACAGCGACCCCATGGCCCCATCGGCGATGAGCACCCGGTCGCGAAGTCTCTGTTCAAATTCTTCGATTTTCATGGACGATTATGCGCTCCCGCATTTCCCGCCAAAACGAAAGGTTTCAGTATACATCGAGGCAGGACAGGCTTCAGCTTGCCTGGTTTTTAGCCTAGCAACTTTCCCCCTTCACTGTCCCAAAGTGAAAAGTGGAAGCATGTCTTGCTATTGCTAGCTGTGGATGAAGGGCGCGCCCCGAAGGACTATTTTTGGCGGGCGATGAACAGCATGAAGCCGAATACGATCACGGGAATCAGCGCCAACATGACGTAAAAGAGAACTCGCCGCCCGATGGGCGAGCGCCTGCTCTGCCACTGGGTCAATTCCAGGCGGTCGGCCACACCCACTTTTTCCGGGTGCTCCAAGTCCAATGCAAACTCGTGGGCATTCGGATAGCGCTTGGCCGGGTCGCGCTCGAGAGCGCGATAGATGATCTCCTGCAGCTCGGGAGAAATCGTCGGATCGACTTCGCGCGGCGGGATGGGGTGGTTCAGCAGCCGCTCGTTCATGATGACAAACGGATTCGGGCCGGTAAACGGGACCTTCCCGGTGAGCATTTCATAAAACATCACGCCGAGCGAGTAGATATCGCTGCGCGCATCTCCGCGTTTGCCCTTCACCTGCTCCGGGGAAATATAATCGGGCGTGCCCATGGCCTGCGTCAATTTGGCGAAGGTCAGGCGGCGCGATCCGGCGTTCGCGGCAATTCCAAAATCGATGAGTTTCACATGGTCGTCCTTATCGACCATGATGTTTTCGGGCTTCAGGTCGCGGTGCACAACCCCCTGGCTGTGAACGTAATCGAGGGCCTTGCACAGGCCAAGAGTGATGCGAATGGCGCGCTCGGGGGAAAGCTTCTTTTCCTCGTTCAGGATCTGGCGAAGCAGGCGGCCATCCACCCATTCCAGGACCATGTAGCGCCGGCTGCGCTCCTCGTCATTGAGGACCTTCACGACGCCGGGATGATCCAGCTTCTTGCCGATTTCTTCTTCGCGGTTGAAGCGGTCGAAAAAAACCGGATCGCCTTCCATTTCCGGATGCGGGATCTTGATGGCGACGGCCCGGCCGTTCCTCAGATCGGTGCCGCGAAAAATGGAGGCCATGCCGCTTCGAGCCGCAAGGGCTTCGATGCGGTAGTGATCGAGCTGGTCTACCAGGATGGAGTTCACTCATTGAGAAGCGGGGTCACAATCCAGGACTCGGGTTCAGCAAGCACGTCAGTATAGCTTATAGGGCCGTCCGCGGTACATGCCCATGCGCTCGACGTCGCGGATGCGCACCAATTGAACGCTGATATTATCGGTGCCTCCCCGGCTCGTTGGCAAGCGCAACCAGTTTTTCAGCCGCGGCATGCAGGTCCAGGCCGTGGCCGCATATGCGCGGCCATTTCCGAAGCGTCCACCGAGCCATGCAAGCCATCGGAGCACAGGAGAAGAACGTCCCCCGGGAATACCTGATGATCGTTGGTCTCCACATTTGCAATCAGCTCGGTTCCGAGCGAACGGCTGAGAATGTGCCGCGTCGAACCTTCCTCGGCCTCTCTGCGCCGAGACCAGGCCCAGGCGAATCTGCTCGTTGGCAACCGTATGATCGCGCGTAATCTGCACGGCCTGGGCGTTCCGGATCAGGTAGCAGCGCGAATCGCCCACGTGGGCCACGGTGACGCGATCGAATCGCAGCGCGCAAGCGACCATCGTCGTGGCCATGCCTGCAGCAGATGGTCCGCCGGCGTGCGCCGTTTCAAGAACGTGCGTATTGGCCTGTTGCACCAAACGGGGCAATAACGCGCTGTGGGCCTCGCCGTCCCTGGCTTTCTGGAATCCGGCGATCATGCTTTCCACGGCGGCCTGCGAAGCCACTTCTCCCTGCTCGTGTCCGCCGACTCCATCGGCCAGGACAAACAGCCAGCCGTGCGTGCGCGCCTGCGCGGGAGTCGCAGGGGCCGCGTGGCCCAGATAATCTTCATTGTGGTCGCGAACCCGTCCAACGTCGGTTCGCTCGACATACTCTAATTCCAGCATAGATTGACGCGACGATTCCCCGATGGATCGTGGCGGCGGGATTCGAGGATAAAAACTATCCTCGAACTCCCGCTGGCTCACCGTTAATCCTGACACAGAAATTCGGACAGGCAAAATAGCCTGTCCGAATTTCCGAGCTAGCTGCGCTATTCCCATATCTTACCACCTACTGCCTTCCGCTTTAGCTGCGGCTGGTGACCAGCGTTGTGCGTCCCGTTGCCTTGCTGGCGCGCATGAAGTAGATCCCTCCATAGATCGCCCAGACGGCGGCGATCCCCAAGCGCCAGCAGCGGTTCCTTTGCCGTGCCATACCCCATGAATGGCCCAATCAGGTAGAACGCCATGCATCCCAGGTTCGCAAGGACTCCGAACAATGGGAATCAGGAAATGTCGCAGCATGCTGAAGTTCGGATGGTTGTGGTAGGCGACCATGCAAATGACGCAGCTCAGGCAATAGAGAATGAATGTGCCGAAGTTGGACGCCAGGGTCACGGTGAGCAGTGAATTGGGCAAGGCCGCCATCTTGTCATGCGTTGTATATCCAAAGCTCGACAAGATGCCATGCGGCAAAGCCTGGATCGCGGCATCGGTCGGAGCGCCGGCATCGCCGAACGCCATCGGACACCGCGATGATGCCGATGAACGCATGAAATGATCGCCAACGTCCAGATGGCGCGGTGGGGGCTCAGGTTCTTCTCGTGGAGCATGCCGAAGTGTTCCGGCACCTCGCTGTCCTTGCCCATGGCGTAGGTGACGCGCGCGCCGGTGTTGATGCAGGACAGCGTCGTGCCGATCAAGCGCCAGGAACACGGTGATCGCTTCGATCAGCATGAAGGTTCGCCCATGTCCTTGGCCGAACACGGCATCGCCGACCATGATCATCATGTCACCGATGGGCGCCGCCGAGCCTGCCGCACTTTGCATGGTGTAACCGCTGTTTAAGAAGTAGTTGGCGGCAGAAATACTCGAACAGATAGCAGAACGCCCCCTGAATGAGCAGCGACAGTAATGACCGCGATCGGGATGTCCCGTTTGGCATTCTTCGCCTCGCCGCCGAGCGCCGTGCACGATTCAAATCCGACCAGGATCAGGATGGCGACCGTAGCCTGCACAAATACCCAGCCCCATTTGTGCGGAGCCGACGACGGATTTCGCGCTGGGGTGAGTCAAGAAGGCGCCGCTGGAATCGTAGTAGGGATAATCGACGTGGTAGGGCACCGGCTTTCCGCTGGCGTCGAGCTTGGGCTGCGGGACCATGTTGGCATCACGGGTAATTACATCCGTTGCCGTGCCGTTGACCGTCTGGCTGGTCGTCGCGAATTCATAGGTATAGGCTTCGCCGGAAGTCGAATCAAACTGCCAAGCGACGCTTCCCGGCGGATGGTTCATCCGGTAGCCCAGCGCCATGACGGAGAACACCAGCAACGCGGAAATCTGAATGACGTTGATGGCGATGTTTACGCCCGTCGAGCCGTTCACGCCGCGGTGGGCGATGTAGGCGACTCCGAAGGAAAACAGCACCGCCACCAATCCCATGAAAATCGGACCGGGATTCGAGGCGCTCATGGAATTCGGCCAAAGCGTGCCGACTACGTAGCCGACGAATATGCCCGTGACGCCCACCATCACGCCGGGGTAAATCCAGTAATAAAGGTGCGAGCCCCAGCCGACGATGAACTTCGAGAGCCGCGCATACTTCCAGGCCTTTTCATGATTCAGGAACGACTGCTCCGCGAAAAAATAAGAACTGCCGGTCCCCGGATACAGCTTCGCCAATTCGGCGTAAGCAGACCGCAGTCGCCAAACAAAGCAGCAAGGCGACGAAAATGCCGAGCCACATTGCCGGACGCTGTCGCGCCCGTCGTCGCCTGGATATAAAACGTCAGCCAAAGGAATGCGCCGGGTGCGATGAGCGCCATCGCGTTCATCGTCAACCCGGTCAGTCCTAAGGTTGGTGTCATTTTTACTTCGCCGGTGTTTTCCGCCATGAAATCTCCTTTATTTATTCTTGAATCCTGTTCGCCAACTCGCCAGACAGAGCCAAACAGTGCCGAGGGCAGTGATACTAGAGGGGTGCAACGAAGTAGTAAAATGCAACGTTTCGATGTCCGCAAATCACTGATTCAGATGCCCGTAAAACGACGTTGTGGAAGCGGCGTTTTCGGAACGCCCGCACTTGAAAAAAGCGCCTTCCAGCTTCTGGCCTCTTGCGGCCCGAATCTTCTAAGTTATTTATGTACAGGGAGTTATAGGGACGATCGCAATCCTCATACAGGAGACCTCGGCGCTGTTTAGCCACGAATCGTGCCGGGACCAGCGGCGCCCGACCCATCCAGATCTCTTATCGCATGCATATGGGACTTGTGGCCTCGCGCACAGCGACGTTGCTGCGCGCTTCTTTTGCTGCACGTTTTGCCGGATGGATTCGGAATAAAAGTGCGGTACGCGAGACTTTGTTCACAACGATGCGATTGATCCGGGCGTGAGTGTGATATTTTAACCGGCGTCGCGAATTCCCGGGCGAATTCAATTTCTCTGGGACAGGGGCATTGCGAATGAGGTTTGTGGGCTTCTTGCTTTTGGTTGCGGGATGGTTTCTAGTGCTTGCCTCGATCGTGCTCCTGGGGTCGGCGGCTTCGCGCGGCGCGTTTGTCTTCGCTGGCGCGGCCGTGGAAGCCCTGGGATTGATTCTGGTCTTCCGATCCCATTCGATTCCGCGAGAGGAAAAAAGGTAGTTCCCATGATCACGCCCGCACTCACCGAAGTAGCAACCGTCGCGTGTCTTTTCTTCATCTTTCTTGACGCCCCTGGCCGCGGCCGGCCTTGCCCTCATTAACGTGGGATTGGGGCGCTCGCACAGCGCCGCTCACATCATGATGGCGTCGCTCTCCGCTCTTTCGATTGCCGGCCTGGTTTATTTCGCGTTTGGATTCGGCTGGGAAGGATTCATCGGAAGCCCGGCTCACATTCTGACGCTGTCGGGCAAAGGATGGAATTGGATCGCCGCGGAGCCATTCTTCTTCCGCAAGCTGGCGCTGGATGGTTCTCCCGCGCTCTCTGTCCGCATTGCTGCAAATTTTTTGCGTGGGCCTGGCGGCCTTGATCCCGCTCGGCAGCGGCGCGGACCGCTGGCGTCTTCGCGCGAGCGGCATTTCAACCGCGATTCTGGCCGGCTGGACCTACCCGCTTTTCGCGCACTGGGTTTGGGGAGGCGGCTGGCTGGCGCAACTTGGCGCCAATTACGGCCTTGGACACGGATTTCTCGATGTGGGCGGAGCCGGCACGATTCACGTCGTGGGCGGCCTTACCGCGTTGTCGGTAACCTGGATTCTGGGCCCGCGACGCGGGAAATATTCCGCCGACGGCATGGCTCCCGCGATTCCCGGCCACAACGCGGTCCTGATCCTGTTCGGCTGTTTGCTGGCTCTGCTCGGATGGCTCGGGCTGAATTCCGCTGGCGCGATCCTGTTCACTCGGCGGGGAACCTTCCGGATCGGCGTTGATTGCGATGAATACGATTCTGGCTGCCGCCGCGGCCGCTCTGACCGCGGCGCTGATCACGAAAATCCGCTTTGGCAAGCCGGACGCTTCTCTCACCGCCAATGGCTGGGTTGCCGGACTGGTCGCCAGCAGCGCCACCTGCGCGTTCGTGGTTCCCGCGGAAGCCGTCGTGATCGGCTCGATCGCCGGCGCGGTGGTCACGTTCTCCATCGAATGGCTGGAACTGAAACTGGAAGTGGATGACCCCGGGGGCGCGGTTTCCGTGCACGCCATCGGCGGACTCTGGGGCCTTCTGGCCGCCGGACTATTCGCGCGTTTCCAGGGCCCGGTCCTGAATGTCGCCGGCCATTCCGCGGCCGCACCCGTGAGCGCTTCCGGGCAATGGCTGGCGCAGGTGATTGGCGTGGCGACGCTCCTGGGATTCGTGCTGCCGCTCACCTATGGACTAAATTGGCTCCTGAACCTCATATACCCCTACCGGGTATCGGTGGAGGGAGAGCGCCAGGGCCTGGATCTGCACGAGTTGGGCGCCGGGGCCTACCCGGAATTCGTCACCCACACCGAGGATTTCATTCCCCGGTAGCGCGTGTTTGTTAAAACACCAGTTTGAATGGCGCTTTCCGCGCACCCCTTCCGCACCTTTCCTCGAAAGAATTAGCTTCTCGAATCCCAGCCATCCGTTCTTTGAGTTTGTCTTTTCGCCCGCCGGAGCGCATAAAGACATCGTCAAGTTTGCATAAAGGCGCGGTAAAGAACTTTCTAAGCGCTGTATAAGCCACTTCGAAGCCTTCGCGGCTTCCACTCTTCGCCTTCCCTGTCGAAGCGAAGGGCCACAAAAAGTATTGAGCCTGTTTTTTTCCCAGACACCACGTTGTGTCTAACCGGAACTCGCACTCCAGGTTGAGGCCGTGATTTCAGCTTTGACCGGAGTGGGCGTGTATCTGCATTTCCCACGGCGAATAGCCGCGTTCACATTTTGAATATGTCTTAAACCTTTGGCGGAAGGTGACCATGAACTTACCCATGATGCTGGTTGAAATGATTTTGGCGGGCTTCTTTGCCGTTGCCTGCATTCGCGCGTGTGTGCCCGCGAATCCTGGCGGCAAGCTTCAATTCAGCGATTTGCTGCGATTCCCCGGACGACTCGAAAGGCTAAGCCGTTCCCGATGGCAGTGGTTCTCGATGGTGGCGCTGCTGCTGGTGATCCGTCTGCAAGCCGGGTTGCCGCTGGCTGCTCGAGGTGATCGTGGCTCTGGAATTCGTGATCTTTCTTGCGGCGCCGGTGCGCGTGAAAACGTCGCCTGGCCTGCAAAGGAGAGGACATGCGGCAGCTGTGGGAAGTCGCTGATTTCATTCGCCGCCTGAAAAGGCAGCTTCGCTTCGGCGAGATGTCGCGCGCGCCGCTGCGGCTGCTGCGGTTTGCGCTGTGCAACGACACGATCGAGTGCGATTGGATGGCGCGCGCCGCGGATTCCATGGATTCCGGCTTGCCGCGCCGGGTTCGGCAAGAACACGAATCGCTGCAGGCGCTGGCCGACGCCATCGCCGTGCGCAACCTGATTTTTGATGCGTTTCCGAAGATTGATTCCGCCGTGCTGCGTGGCTTTCGTCAGCCCGCGCGCGAGCCACCCGAGATGATTATTCTCGGCACGGTCTCCAGGGAGATGCCCGCGGTACATCGAGTGAGCTCCCTGGTGATGCGGGCGAAGTTGTACGGTTTTTGTTTCTGTTTTGAGGACGGGTTTTTGAGGCCACTGCAGCAAGTTGCAAACCGGAGTGAGCAATTCATCGCTTAGAGAATGACCCTAATGGGTCGAGGAGGAATCAGCAATGGCAGCAAATAAACAACAGGGAAGTTACTTCGGCCTATTTCTAGCCGGGGCAACCGTGCTCTGTGCCGGCTTCGCCTACTTTGCGAAGCGGAATCGGCAAGGCATTGTTGGTGCTCGGAGTAATCGTTCTCATCGGCAGCCTGTTCGGATTCATGGGGATTAAATCCCTAGAGGGCAAGACGGCGCTCAAAGCAAATCCAGAGGGAATGAAGCTGGTTGGGGCCGCCGTCTGCGCACTCGGATGGATTCTCACGCTGCTCGGCCTGCACATGACCGACAGCACCGGCGGGCGCATCATTTTTGCCCTGCTGGGAATCGCGGTGACTCTGTTCGGAATGACCTACATATTGCCCGCGGCTTTCAACAAGAACGCCGTGTGGAAAGGGGAGCAGTCACGATGAAGAAAATCATTCGCAATAGTTGTCTTAGTCTTTGTATCTTTGCCCTCGCCCTGGGCCTGGCCGTGATAGCACGCGCGCAGACCCCAGCACCCGCGGCGCCCGCAGCAGCAGCTCCGGCGCCAGCTCCGGCGGGACCTTCCGCGGCGGATGCAGAACTTGCCACTGCCGCGGGTAAAGCGCCCACTACAGCGGACTTGGCAAAGGGCGACCCCGGAGGCACGCTCACTGGAACGATAAGCGACGTTCCGGCGGCTGACTCCAAGGCCGGCGTTACACTCCCCGACGTCGCCAACCAAGTTGGTCAGAACAAGATTGCCGCCAACTTCATCTGGACGCTGGTCACGGGCTTCCTGGTCATGTTCATGCAAGCGGGTTTCGCCATGGTCGAGTCGGGCTTGTGCCGGGTGAAAAACGCCAATCACACGTACATGATGAATTTCTTCGTGTACACGTGCGGCTTATTCGCCTACTGGTTGCTAGGCTTCTCCATACAAATGGGCGGAGCCGCAGGCAACGGCAACCTGGGCGGCCTCCAGCCCCTGGCTTCCGAACATGCAATTACGTTGTTCGGGAAGACCTGGGGCCTTTTCGGCCAGACCGGGTACTTGCTGAGCGGCCACACGTACGACGTGGGCGTCATGGTCATCTTCCTGTTCGAGATGGTGTTCATGGACACGGCCCTCACGATCGTGACCGGCGCCTGCGCCGAGCGGTGGAAATTCGCCGCCTTCTCAGTCTCCTCCGTGGTCATGGGAGCGATCACCTATCCCCTCTATGGCAACTGGGCATGGGGCGGAGGATGGCTGGCGCAACTCGGCTCGAATCTCGGTCTTGGCAAAGGCTATTGCGATTTTGCCGGATCGGGCGTGGTCCATGCTGTCGGAGGTCTGACCGCGCTGGCCGTTTCCTTCATCGTCGGCCCGCGCATCGGCAAGTTCAACAAAGACGGATCAAGCAATCCGATCATCGGCCACGACATTTCGGCCGTGCTGATTGGTTGCTTCATCCTGGCCTTCGGCTGGTTCGGATTCAACCCAGGCAGCACGCTGGGCGCATCCGCGGCCGGCAATTTGCGCATCGGCACCATTGCCGTGGACACCATGCTGGCGGGTTGCACCGGAACGCTCGGGGCAATCCTCTATATGTGGGCGTTCAAGGGTAAGCCCGACGCTTCCATGAGCGGCAACGGGCTGTTGGCGGGCCTCGTCGCCATTACCGCACCGAGCGGCTTCGTCAGCACGGCCGGCGCAGCCATCATCGGTTTCGTCGCGGGCGTGTCTGGTCTGCTTGAGCTGCGCGTTCGTCGAAAACTACATGAAGGTCGACGATCCAGTCGGCGCCATCTCTGTCCATGGGACCAACGGCCTCTGGGGCGTGCTCTCGATCGGGCTGTTTGCCGACGGGACCAGCAACTACGGAGGAAGCTGGAATGGCGTCACCGGCTCGGTCACCGGCCTGTTCTACGGCGGAGGCGCCAGCCAGCTTGCCGCGCAACTGGTCGGCATCTCCACGCTGATCGGCTGCGTGTTCACGCTCAGCTTCGTCATCAACCTCGTCATCGAGTTCTTCATCGGACAGCGAGTTTCGGCGGAAACAGAGTTGGCTGGTCTCGATCTTCCTGAGATGGGCCAGCTCGGTTATCCCGAATTCGTGCTCCGCCCGGAACCCGCGTATTCCGGCGACTAACTGCGTTGATCCAGGCATGGACAGGGCGCGGACGCACCGTTCGCGCCCTGCCCATGGAATTCGTAAATCAGCTCTTGCAATGCCGCAATCCTAGAAAGCGAGGCAGAGGTTTTATGGAAATCGAGATGATGCCAAGAAATGAAAATACAAGCACGCTGGCCGCTCCGGCGGCTTCCTCGGTGCTCGCCAAGATCGCGCCCAGGGCGCAAGGCTTGCTCGTGCGCATGTTTGCCGATCCTTACTTGCTCGCCAAGGAGGATCGCGCGGAACTCGTCCAGGGATTGCGCGAATGCGTCGCGGCTCACCCGAACGTATCGGAATTGCGCGTTGTATTCGGCATGGCGCTTTGCGTGGATATGAAAGTGCAAGAGGCGATCGAGGAACTCAATGAAGGCGTGCGCCTCGCTCCGGACAGCTTTATCGCCCAGCTGAAAATGGGCGAGATGTGGATGCGGCTGCGCGTCTGTGAAAAAGCCGAAAAGCACACGCGTCAAGCCGGCCTGCTCGCTCGGAACATGGCGCAATCGGAATTGGCGCGCCGCCAGGCGGCCACGATTCGGACCTATATGCAGAACGGGATCAAGCGCGGCGCGTTCAGCTACAAGGGTCCTTGGCATTTGGTAACCCGTTTGCGCCGCCTTTGGACGCGCGATCAATCCGAGGCCGAAGCGCTCGTGGCCACCGCGGAAGTCCGCTAACTATGCGTGCGGCGCCTTCAGGCGCGTTCACCGCGGCGATTCTGCTCCCGGTCGGCAGATACCGGTACGCCGCTTCCGGCTCTCATTTCGACTGTTGCGTCACGTCGTATTCTGGAGAGTAGGCCTTGAACACTTCAGCGCCGGTTCGAGATGACTCATCGGTCCACGGAGTTTCTTCGGAACCGGCGCCCGTGGAAGTCGTTACCCTATCGGGGCGCGCGTTCCTCGGCGGCTGCGCCCTGTTGGCCGTCGCCATTTTGTTTGGTCCCGTGCTGCCGGTCTGGCTTCTGGCCTCGGAAGTCCTTGCCACGATCCTCGCGCTGTTCCTGCTCGGCTCGTTCAAATACCAGATTCACAAAAATGCGCTTACGTACGGAATGCTGCTGGTCATCCTCGCCACATTTTCCAAGCTGGCCACGTCCGAATGGCACGAGCAGATTCGCGAGAGCGGATGGCTGGCACTGGGCGCACATGAATTTGCTGACCTTTCATGGCCTGGATGATCTGATCCACGCGGATACGATGCTCTTCATTCTGGGCCTGACCCTTTTTGTGTCCGTGATCGCCCAGACGCGCCTGCTGGAAGGGATCACGTTCGCCCTGCTGCGCCGCAACGACGGCGCCATTTTGCCGACGGTCATTTCGGTGACTGCGTTCGTGGCCGTCGCGTCCGGCCGTGTTCGGCGGCGTCTCCATGATTGGACTGACCATCCGAACACTGGTCATCGTTCTTCTTCTGGCGGCCGCGCCGACGGCCGCGATCCGCTATGCTGTGATCGTCTGCACCGCTGATCACCACGATCTGCGGCGTATGGGTGGCCTATGGCGAACCGCCGAATCTCATCATGAAGGCAAACCTCTATCCCCTTCTGGGAAACGCTTTCTTTATCATTTATTGCGCCCCCGCGGCGATCGTCAGCTATCTGTTGATTGCCCGCCAACTTCGCAAGAGACTCCGTAACCAGCGCGTGTATCTCGATCTGCTGGACGTCATCGAAGCCAACGCCCAGGACGTGCGATTCCTTCAAGCCACGCGCCACGGCGAGGTGCTGACTCCGGTCGAGTTTGTCGAGGATCGTGCCGCGGAATTGGGCGGGCACGCCGAGGGCGTTCTGAAATGGCTGCATCAAGGTGAATCGTTGGGCCTCGCGCTATTCCGCGAAAACGTCCCGGAAGCGACTCGGAAGAAGCTGCTGGGGCATTTTGTCAGCGAAGAGCTTGCCGACTCCCTCGACCGGCACTATCAACTCGCATTCGCGCGCGACGCTGGAAGGCGCGAAGCAGGCGGAACGCAGCGATCGGCGAGGCGCTGGCCTCGCTCGCGCACGTTCGCCGGCGCGCGCAAAAGATCGGCGCCATGGCGCTGGTGCCGTTCATTGGCCTTCTGATTGTGCATGGATTTGACGATCGCATGCCGCTGTTTTGGGCGTCCTTTGCGGGCTTCCTGTGCGCCTGATGGGCATTGCGCGGCATTCCCAAGATGCGCGCCCTGGCGTTGCACGAAGCCTATGTCGAATATGCGGAATACTATTTTCTGTTTCCGTTGTTCCTTTCCATCACGCTGCTGACCAAAGCGGGCTTTTTCAATCTAAATACAGACGGTGGTTCACAAGGGAATCGATAGCACTGGGGCAGGGACACGTCGCCTTTGCGCAATTTCTCGGCTGTACGTTCCTGTCGGCAATTCTGGATAACAACGTCGTGGCGGATTTTGCCTCGCGCGGGCTTCACGGTTTGAGTCCGTCCGTGCTGCATCTATTTGCGATGGCGCAGATTGTGGGGTACGCGCTCGGCGGGTGCTGGACGCACATCGGGTGCGCCCAATCGGTCGTTGCTTTTGCGTTTATCCGGCGCGACGTGGATGAGAAGTATACGCCGCTGCAGTGGATCAAGGATATTACCCCGATCATTGTTGAAGTCATGGTCGCCCTGACGGTCCTCATCTACGCCGAGAACGCCCTGCTGCGGTGGCTGCATTAGAACGAGGAGGCTTTCTGGAAATGCGCGAAGGCAGGTTCATGAAGAGATTAAGAAATCCGAGACGATGGATCGTGACGAATGGCGCGCATGAAACTATTGGAGTCTCCGGTAAATCCCGGCGACCACCTGGACCACTACCGAATCGACAGTGTTGTTGCGCAAAGCAGCGCGGCCACTGTCTTTCACGCCACCGATGTGCGCAACGGCAGCGAAGTGGCCATCAAAGTTCCGCACCCCGAGATGGAAAATGACCCCACGTTCGCCGACCGTTTCCGCCGGGAGGTGGAGATCGGCGAGCTTCTGGATCACCCGAACATCATTAAAGTAATTGCGGACCCAGACCGCACCGGAATCTACATGGTGATGGAGTGGTTCGGCGGAAAAACATTGCGCGAGATTTTGAAACAGGACCGGACACTGGCTCCGGAGCGCGCCGTGCGCATTGCCTTGGCGATTTGCGAGGCGTTGGAATATATCCACGGCCGCGGAATTGTGCACGGGGACATCCGGCCGGAGAACGTCATGGTCGGGGCCGGGGATCGCATCAAATTGATTGATTTCGGCGGCGCGATCAAGGCTGCGGCGCGTCGCCTCACCATGACGAAACTCTCCCAGGCGATCGGCACCTCCGAATACGTTTCACCCGAAGAGTTAAAGGGGAAGCGCGGCGACGCCCGCAGCGATATCTACGCGCTGGGAGTGATGCTCTACGAAATGCTGACGGGGAAAATGCCGTTTCAAGGCGCCGCGCTTTACGATCGGATCAGGAACTATCCCGTCCCTCCGCGCGAAGTGGATCCGGCAATTTCCCTTCAGTTGCAGGAAGTGATCTACCGGGCCTTGGAGCGCGAGCCGCAAAATCGCTATGCAAGCGCGCACGACTTTGCGCGAGATCTCGAACATCTTGACCAGGTCGGCGTCCCGGATAGGCCGGAACTCCGTGATTGGAAAAAGAAGCGAGGAAAACCTTCAAGAAAATATGCGCTTTATGTGCTGATCGCGCTGATTCCGATCGTTATTTTTGCCTTGCTGCTCTACGTGGCACGGCGCTGAAGGTGTCGATTCGAATGCGGCCGATCTTTTTGAGTTCGCGCGGGGCCGAGTCTAACCGTGACCGCCATCACGGCAAGACCCGCGTGGGTCACGTCGCCGCGGCGATGTTGCAGATCACTGCCGGTGGTACTGCGCAACGCCGCGGCACTCTGACCAATGACGTGAAATGTTCAGGATGATAGGCGCGAAAACGGGCAGAAGCTTAACCCCCGAACGTATTGCTTCCCGGTGGCTCCGAATTAAATTGCTCTCTTTTTTGATCTCTGCCTCCATCGCAGCCAGATGCCGAAATTCATAGCCTTGCCTTCCATTGCAGGTACAATACAAAACATTCCATCGCCGTCCAATGGCGCGTGGAAACCGGCTACCTATGACAGGCCATTTTTCCATGGAGTTCCTGATTTGGCTGCTGATGATCGCCTCGGTCGTCGCCGTTATTGCCATACGGCTCCGAATCCCCTATACGGTTGCGCTCGTGCTCGGAGGCCTCGCTCTGGGTTCGGTCAGCACTCCGATCCTCGACCGGTTTTATGCCGGCCAGCGCCCTGACTGGCTTACTCCGGAAGTCATCCTTTTCATCTTTCTTCCGGCATTGCTGTTCGAGGGAAGCGTAAAAATTAATTTTGGGCAACTCCGGCAAAATCTCACTCCCATCCTGATATTGGCGAATCTCGGGACTTTGGTGGCAACGCTGGTCACCAGTTACCTGCTTCACTGGACGATTGGCCTCCCGATTCTCACCGCGCTGCTTTTCGGCGCGGCCATTTCCGCCACCGATCCGATTTCCGTGCTCAGCATCTTCAAGGATCTGGCGGTGACCAAGCGCCTGACGCTGCTGGTGGAAGCCGAAAGCTTGCTGAATGACGGAACCGCCGCCGTGCTCTTCTCGATCTTCGTGGCGGCCATCCTGACGCATGAGGTGCACATCGTCGCCGGAGTTGGGGAATTTCTTTTGGCGGTAATCGGCGGCGCGGCTGTTGGATTTGGCCTCAGCTATCTGGTGAGCGCGATTACGTCGCGAATTGACGACCCTCAAATTGAAATCACGCTGACGACGATCCTTGCCTACAGCTCCTACCTGATCGCTTCCCACTTGCATCTGTCCGGCGTGATTGCCACCGTCGTTGCCGGCATTGCCGTCGGGAACATGGGGGCCAAAACCGGGATGAGCGCGCGGACCCGGCTGGCGCTCTGGTCGTTCTGGGAATACGCCGCGTTCATTATCAATTCGATCGTGTTTCTGTTGATCGGGATCGAAGTGCGGGTTACCGATCTGATTCACTACTGGCCGGAAATTCTCATGGCCGTAGGCGCGGTCTTGTTGGGACGCGTGGTGTGCGTGTATAGCACGATCCCGATCGCCAACTGGTTCGCGGAAAAAATATCGATGCGCTGGCGGCACGTGCTTGTCTGGGGCGGCCTGCACGGATCGCTTTCCCTGGCTCTGGTGTTGAGCCTCGACCTTGGCTTCCCGGACCGCTCCCGCATCCTGGCGCTGACGTTCGGGGTGGTGGCGTTTTCGATCATTGTCCAGGGCCTTACGATCAAGCCGCTGGTCCGGCTTTTGAAAATCGTTACTCCCGCGCAAGACGATTATGCCGTGGCTCGAGTCGAGCAAATCGCCATCTCCGACGCGCGCGCCGAACTGGAAGATTTGCTGAAAACCAACTCCGTCTCCCGCATCGTCTACGAAGTTCTGCGCCGGGATCTCGAGGGCCGCTTGCATAAAGTGGATACGAATCTTTCGGAGATATTTGAGAAGGACTCCGCGCGGAAAGAAGCGGAAATGGTGACGGCCCGAATGCGGCTGCTGGCTGCGGAACGCAGCTCCATTGAACAAGCGGTCCACGACGGCCTGATTACGCCGCAATCCGCCGCCAAGATCATGAATTCCACGGATCGGGAAATGGACAACTTGAGGACCAAGGACTGAACCGCCGCGCTCGCGGAATTCGGCTTCATTTTGAGGACTTCCCCGGGGAATTCTGCGGGCGGCTCGGCCCTTGCCCAGCCATCGAAGTTTTCTCTCCCCCAGCAACGCGCGCCAGTCCACTCGCGTGAACACATAGATCAGCGAAAGCAGGAGAATCTGAGTGGCCACAAAATAAATACTGAAATACGAAAGCGCTTCGGTCGATTCCAGCGTAATTCTGCGCGCCACGCCGGATGCAGTGAGCCCCCAAAAACCATAGCTGATGGAACGCCCGATAAAAAAAGGCGCGGCGATCTTGCGCAACTTCATCGTCGTCAGCCCGTAGGCGATGAACAGATAGTTCGACGGGAAGGGCGTAAACGCGTAAAAAAGGAAAACGCCAAACGTCAATTTGCGCCGCGGTTCGAGATACTCCCGGATGGAATCGATGTTGTTTCGCGAGCTTTCGGACATAAATCGCTGCCGGACCACGGCGTGCGCCATTTTGGCGAGCGTCATTCGTCCCAGGGTGGCGGCGGCTGCTCCGATCACGGCCAACACGGCGATATTGACCGAAACAAATCGGAATCCAATGTAGGAAAAAACCATCCATGTGGGCGGGGCAAAAGCGGGAACCAGATTCAGGCCGAAAACAACGAGGAAAAGTAGGGCGATGGCGCGCATGGGAATCGGATTAGGTTATGCCCCGAGCCTTGCCCCCTTGCGCGTAGTGGCCCGAGGTCACCACAGCAGATCGGTCTCCACGGGCTGTTCGTAGTCGACGCCTTCGACTTCGAACCCGAATAATCCGCGGAATTCCCGCTGGAATTCCGCGAAATCGGTGATCTCACGAAGATTCTCAGTGGTCACCTGCGGCCAAAGCGCCGCGACTTCGGCTTGCACGTCGCTGCGCATTTCCCGGTCGTCTAGGCGAAGCCGCCGCGCTTCATCGAGTTTCATGGGCTGGGCCGAGCATAGAAAATCGGTGAACATCCGCCGCATCTGTTCGAGCGGCCCTTCCTCCAAATTTTTCTTTTTCATGATCATCGGCAGCAAGCTCAAATAAAGAGGCACGACGGGAATCGCCGCGGAGGCTTGCGTGACGACCGCCTTGTTCACCGAAACCCAGGCGTTTCCTCCGAGCTTGTTTGCCAGCGTTGTGTCCAGATCGTTCGCCGCGCGCTCCAGATCTTTTTTTGCCTGCCCGATGGTGCCGTCACGGTAGATGGGCCACGTGAGTTCCGGGCCGATGTAGGAATAGGCCAGCGTGCGCGCGCCTTCGGCCAGCAATTTTTCCTCGAGCAGCATCTCCATCCAGCGCCGCCAATCGTCTCCGCCCATGACGGCGATGGTATCCGCAATCTCGGTTTCATTCGCGGGTTGCAGCGTGACGCTCACCACTTTTTCCGAATCCAGCTCGATCGTGCGGTTCGTGTAGGCTTGCCCCACCGGCTTTAATACGGAATTGTGCACCACGCCGGTTCGGGGATCGGTGCGTTTCGGCGCTGCCAACGAGTAAATCACCAGATCCACCGGGCCCATCTGGCTGCGAAGCACGCCGGCCGCCGCGCGTTTGATGTCGTCGGAAAAGGCGTCGCCGTTGATGCTCGCTGCGAACAAACCATCTTGCTTGGCGAGCGAATGCAGCGCCACCGTATTGTAATGGCCCGCCGTCGCAACCTTGTCGCCTTCCGGCGGCCGCTCGAAAAACACCCCCAGCGTCTTCGCTCCACAGCCCCAGGCGGCCGCGATGCGCGACGCCAGCCCATACCCGGTCGACGCCCCGATGACGAGGACGTTCTTCGGGCGAGCCTGGCCCGCGTGGATTATCCCGCGCACGCCGTCGACCCACCGCTCGACGTTTTTGCGGCATCCTTCCGGATGCGCATTCACACAGATAAAGCCGCGCGAGCGGCGTTTGACGATTTGTGGTGGCATATACGAAGCACGCTACGTTAGCGCGTGCGAACTCTCTTGTCTACCTGGATGCATGAGCCTCACGCCGCCATTGGGAACCCGCGGGCGTTGCGCTATGATTTTCCGCGATGAATCCCCTATTGAGCACGGTCGAAGCCAGGGTCCTCGGCGCGCTGATTGAAAAGGAACTCACCACGCCCGAATATTATCCCCTTTCGCTGAACGCGCTGGTCAACGCGTGCAACCAGAAATCCAATCGCGATCCCCTCATGAATCTGGACGAAGAGTCCGTAAAACAAGCCCTGCAGCGGTTGCAAAAAGAGGGGCTGGCGGGACCCGCCGACAACATGGTCAGCCGCGTGACCAAGTACGAGCACCGGCTCCAGGAAGCATATAATTTTACACGCCATGAAACCGCCCTCTTGTGCGAACTGCTGTTGCGCGGGCCGCAGACTCCCGGAGAGCTTCGCAGCCGCGCGGATCGCATGCACAAGTTTGAAGATTTGGGCGTCGTGCACTCCACGCTGCAGCGCCTGATGAAGCGCGAGCCGCCGCTCGCGGCGCTCCTGCCCCGGCAGCCCGGCACGAAAGAGGCGCGCTACGCGCAGCTTCTCTCAGAAGACGTGGAGATGTGGAAACCCGAGCCGGAACCGGCAACCGTAGCTCCGGCCGTTTCCGGCGGCGACCGGATTGCCAGCCTGGAAGCTCAAGTGTCCGAGCTGCAAACAGAAATAGCGGACTTAAAGCAACAGTTTGCGGCGTTTCGCAAACAGTTCGAGTAAGCTCGCCATTCCCTTTTCACCGCCTCTTGCGATGAACTCTATTAGTAAGAATGAGTCTGTGCCACGAAGCATCTCCACTTCTGTTGCTGGCAAAGGCCACGAATACTTTTAGGATGCGCGGTTGAAAACATGTGGGCATATCAGACGATAGTGGAGAGCTACGGGCGCAAAGGGGAAATCTAATCGCTACCCGAGGCCTGGCAGCTTGCGCTGCTGTCTGGCACGGTGCAACTGACCAGCACGTCCCGGTGCTGGTTTTTTAATTCCATCTTCCAAAGATTTCCAGTCTTGGTCAATAGGGTGTAGCCGAATTGCTCCTGGCTTTGGCCGGCCACCACGCTTGCTCCAAGAATCTGTGCGCCCTTCACGGACATCTGAATGGGAACCGCCATTGCCGTGCCGCCATCGCCCGCGACCAGTTGCGGCGGGCGGCCATGATCGACGCTCACATACTCGAACAGGTGGACGTGGCCGGAGAGAATCAGATCGTACCCGGTAGGAGCGGCCTGCTCCCAAGCCGCTTGCAGCGAAGCCACCAGCGAGACAGGCGGTCCTCCGTGGGGATTCGTCTTGAATCCCCAAAATGGATAGTGCGTGACGAGCCACGCATTTTTCGCTGAAATCGAGCTGAGTTCGGCCGCGAACGTCGCGACCTGTTTTTCATCGACGTCATCTTCCCGCATCGCCGAAGTATCTAAAATCGAGAGTTCAAAGCGTTCCGATCTTGACGGTGTAAGGGGGCGAGTATTCCTGGCATGTGCCGTCCCACGGCCGCGGGTCCAGATAATAGAACCAGCCTCGCCAGGAACGGTCACAACTTTCATGGTTGCCGCGCGTGAAGACCCACGGCGCCCCAGCCAGAAGCTTCGCCGCAGGAGCAAAAAAATCGGCGTTCCATGCTTCCCAGTTGTCGCCCGCGGGCGTGCCGCCGCACATCGCTTCCGATCCCGCCGGGCAAGGATTTTCGCGGTAAAGATAATCGCCAACGTGGACGACCAATTCAGGTTTTTACGTTTCCGCGCTCGCGGCGATGTTCCGGAAGGGCCATACAGATGGATCGTTGCAATCCTGCACGCGCTTGCCTTTGATTCTGCAACCTGTGTCGCCGATGGCGACCACGCGGTCTGGATTGGGTTTGGGAAGGATCAGAGGCTGGAAATTCACGGTCGCGGATTTTGTTCCTGATGGAATTTCAAATTCACAAGCGGGGCGGAATCCGGCGGGCATTGGCTGCCGGACGGTCATGGGATGTTTTCTCGGCGTCGATGAGAATCTGCGGACATTCCGCGGGATCGGTCACCACAATCCGCGCGATCATTTTCCCGCCGTCGCCCATTTCCACCCAGGCAGGGGTAAGGGATTGTGCGTGTAAGCAAGCAGATCCAACAACAGCACACATAAAATACCGAGGCGAAGAAAATTCGCACCGCGAATAATCGCGTAATATTGTCATGAAACGAATCCAGTCAGGGGAAATCTGATCTCTAAACCATGCGTTTCATAAAATCGATTCGGGTGCGAACTCCGCCGGGAGCCCGCACCCGAAAACGCAGCTTACTTTCCGCTCGAACCTAACAGTTTACAGATTCCTCATCTCTTCGTGGACAAGCCGAATGTGACCGTCAGGGCAATGCTGCGCCCCGGCAACAGCGACAATTGATCGCCCGAACCTGTCTTGTAGATAGGGGTTGTGTTGTATGCCTGTTGAACGCCATGATTTTGTGAGTGTCAATAAATTGTTGATGCTCAGTCGGAATTTGGTCTGGTCGAAACGCGAACCGTTCCGGACCACGTAGTTGAAGTAAAAATTCGCTACGTTGAACGGATTAATGGGAATCACCTGGTTGGCTACCGACACGCCGTTGATGGGGGCGGCAAGGCTTAAGTCGTTCCACATCGGGCCGATGCGTTTATCAAACAGACCCACGTCAAAATGCTTCTGCTGGTACATCAAGCCGATGGCTTCGGTATTGGACGGAGTATTTGCGACCCACAATTCGTAGTTGGGATTGGTGATCAGCGCACCAGAGCTGTTGGGAATTTGCTGGCTGACGTACCGAGCAGTACCCACCGTAAAGTTGGAGTAAACGCTGATTCCTCTCGCCACGTAGATATTCGCTTCCGCTTCCACGCCCTTGCTCACCTGATTGCCGGAGGTGACGTAGTCGAACCCGGTTGAGTTATTCGTATCCGGAATCGACGTAAACGAGCCCTGGTACTGGATGTAAAACGCGTCCGCATTCAGGGTCAATTGTTTGAGCTTCAATACCGTGCCGCCCTGATAGGTCGAGATGCCGGTCGGTGGCGGCGCGTTCAGAACGTTTCCGCCGGTCACGTCGAATACGGAGCTGGGCGGGATTTTCGTGCCCTTGCCGTACTGGGCGTAGATCGACCAATTATTCAGCAAGTGGTAGTTGGCATCGACCGACGGCAGGTAGGCACTGTAGCCCTGCGCGTGGTTTACCGAGAGAGGCGGATTGCTGGGAACGCACACAACCGTGCCGTTGAGACATCCCACCTTGCTGGAATCCTGATATTGCGTCAGGTTCTGATTGAAGTACCCGTATTTGAATCCCGCCGTGATCGTAAGTTTTTGGGTCGCGTGGAATTCGTACTCCGCATACGGCTGATACGTGTTGGTGTAGAAAGTTTCATGGAAGTTGGGCAGGGTCTGATCCACCAGGGTGAGGGGGTTGGATTTGACTTGATAGCGATTGGTCGTCGCCCATTCATACCAAAGCCCCGCGCGGAAAATGCCGTATTTGGAGATCTGACTGACAACAAAGTTTTCGCCGTACTTGCGATAGCTGTTGAGTTTATCGACGGCGCTGGTCGAAGTAACAGACGTGAGGCTATTGTTGTAGTACTGCTCGTTGTAGTAGCTGAGGGTGTAAGGCTTGAAATCGGTCTGCCAGCCGCTGCCCCACAGCTTTGACCAATCCACATACTCGAAATCCGTGGGTATGTGGTAGGTGAAAAATTTGTAGTTCAGGGGATAGAGGCAATTGGTAACGGTTGACAAGCACTTTCCCGTGACCGGTCTAGCTCGGCGGAATTGTTGTCATTGCTCAGCAGGAAATTATCTCCATACTGAGCGATCTGACCGCGCGTCGGGTTGTTGTTCGGCGTGTTGCTGTCGAGCCAGACGACACCGCTGTATCCGGTCAGAACGTTATTTTCGGAAAATTTGTACACGTATTTCAGAGAACCGGCGTTGCGCGTCTGGTAGTTATAGGTCTCATAACCATCCGATTGCATGTGCTGCACATCGACCAGAAGATTCGATTTCTTCCCGCCGAACGCCCCGGAATCGAAGGTGGCATCGGCCAGGATCGTGTGAAACGAACCATAAGAAACGGTCGCCCTCAGCACGGGAGAGGTTTCCATCGTTGGCGAGAGCAGGTGAATCGATCCGCCAAAGGGGGTAGGTCCGATGGTGGAAGCTGAACCCGGGCTGCGGTCGAAGTCGACGCTCCCGACCCACGGGGACGGGAAAAATGCCCAGGTATGGTGCGTGGGATCGTTCGTGTCATAGAAGGGTACGCCGTCGAAATCAATGTTGTAATTCCCGTCAGGAAAGCCGCGGAAGTACGTTTTGTCTTGCCCAAGTCCGACGCCGTCGGCGCTGATGCTGAAAGTTCCCGGGGCCATTGCCACCAACTCGCCAAAATCGGCGAGAGGGGTGGTGAAATTCTGGATGAAAATCGGGGTGACCTCGGTTCGCGGGGAAGTGGCCTCCAGCACGCTGTCCATCGGCGCATTTTGCGCAGCGATGGAACCTGAAGTATTCGCCTCGACGGTGATGGCATCGTTCACGCTACCGAGGGTCAGGGTAATGCTGAGTTCCTCGGTGCGATCGGCGATCACATGCACGCCCGGGCGGCTGGCCAGCGCAAATCCCGACGTGGACACTTCCACGGTGTAATTGCCGGCCGCCAGGTTCGGGATGGAAAATTTGCCCGCAGTGTCAGTCGTCGTCCGGCTTATGGCGGCGGACGATTCGTTCCTAGCTACCACGGTGGCGCCTGGAACGGCGCCGCCGGTCGGATCCAATACTGTCCCGCCAATCACGCCGGCATTCTGCTGGGCGTACAATTGCGCCGCGCCAGCCGCAACGAACAACATGCATTGAAGGATAAAGAGCAGATAACGTGCAGATATCGATAAATGTTTCATGTCCACCTTTCCGGTCTGAAGTAGCGCAAGACTCTAGGGGCTGCTCATTACGGAAAGATTGGGGGAAAATGAATGGGAGGTTAATACCAACATGTGGAGCATTTGTTTTTTGAATCGCCGGCATTTGCGGGGGCGAAGGCGGCTTGTTTGAATTGAAGCCGCACTATCTGCTTGGCCGCACACGTGAAGGGCGATGACGGTCGGATCTCACCGGTGCTCACTTTATATGGGAGCACGAAGCTGGATCGGTCCAATTATGGAGCTAAGACAGGCGGCAAATGGAATATCTTGCGGCGTGAACTTCTAAGCGTATAATGCAAAAAGATAGGGGTTTTCTCTCGCTGGACTCGGACAATTTCACCCGCAGGAGGTGAGCGATGCTCAACACCTCTCCAGTCTTGATCGTTTGCTCTGACGCTGCTCAAAGCAATGGAGCAATTGAAATTGTGCGCCGCATCGGCCTGCACTATTTTCTGTGCACTTCGCTCACGGATGCGCGAGCCTTGGTGGAACGCCAAATATTTCAGTTCGTGCTTTGCGGCGACGAACTGCCGGATTGCAATCTTCGCACTGCCATCCGTGTGCTGTCCGCTTCGACGGGCGGCATTCCGGTCATCGTGCTTTCTCATCTTGCCGATTGGGATGCCTATATACGCGCCCTGGGCGCCGGAGCGTTCGACTATATTGCGTGCCCTCCCGAGCCGGTCGAGGCTGAACGCATCTTGCGTTTGGCGCTGGAACAAAATCCTCCCCCGCGCCGAGCTTCCCGCACGGCCGCCTGATCGCCGGATCCCTGTACAGCTTCGCCGGTGATGGCTGAGACTATTCCTCGCATGTTTGTGTCCCTGGGAATTTTTCTTTTTGCGTAAGGATTTTTGGAAAGTTCGTCTCCCGCCTTGCGGAGACACATGGAAACGTGGTTCTATTTCCCGCTGTGAACCTCACGGCAATTCCTTGGGACTTCGGTCTGATCCTGGCGGTTCTCGGCATCGTTATTCCCTGGCGAGGCACGGTCCGAGTCGGGCGGCTCATGAAGATGGAGCGATCTGGGCGCCTCCGGCCGCCTGTCGCTCTATGCAACGACCATCATCTTTCAATGGGTCATCGCGGCGCTCGTCTTTTGGAGGGCGCTGGCACGCGGGATGAATATCGGAGAGCTTGGCGTGGTGGTATCCGATCCGTGGCGATCTGCATGGATGACTTTCGCCCTGACCTTGCTCTTGTGCGCGGGCCAGATTGCGGGCTTGCGAAAGATGGTCCAGATTCCCGGCTGAGGACCGAGGGGCCGCTGTTTCGCATCACCGAGAAAATCATGCCGCGAACCTGGACGGAAGGCATTGTATTCGCGGCGCTTGCAGGCACGGCGGGGCTTTCCGAGGAATTCTTGTATCGCGGATTTCTGCTGGCTGTGTTTGCAAATGTGTTTACGAACACGGCTGGATCTGTATTAATTGCGAGTTGCTTGTCGTCGCTGTGGTTTGCCGTGGCGCACTTATATCAAGGGCGGCGAGGAAGTATAACTACATTTGTAGTTGCTATGATTTTTGCCTCTGTGCGAGTTTGGAGTGGTAGCCTGCTGCCGTCTATCGTAGCTCATGCGGCTGTGGATTTGGTGGTGGGATTATATGTCCCAAGGTTGTTGAGGAAAACCTGACAGCTATGTCAAACAGCATCAACATCGGAGATCGGCAAGGAGCAAATTTTAGTGGCCCTGGCACCTTTCGGCATTCGTCTCTCGGACGATCAAATCGCGAAGGTTCAAGAGTACGTGCGCCTGCTTTTGAAATGGAATAATCTGACGAGCCTTACTTCCATCACTGATCCGACCGAAATCGTCAGCCGGCACTTTGGCGAGTCCATGTTTGCCGCATCTCTATTGCCCTTGGAAAAAGGTCGACTAGTTGACATAGGATCTGGAGCTGGTTTTCCAGGCCTTGCATTAAAGATTCTATGTCCCCACGTTCATGTCACGTTAATTGAATCAAATAAGAAGAAAAGCGCTTTTCTGTCTGAAGTGATAAGGACGCTTGATCTTTCGGAAGTGGAGGTTCTTCCCGTGAGATTTGAGGAAATACGGCCGGAAGGAGATTTCGCAAATTTTATTACCGCCCGGGCTGTTGGAGGTTTCCCAAAGCTTCTTCGATGGTCAAGGACAGCTTTATCTCGTCGTGGACACCTGCTGCTTTGGGTTGGAGGCGAGGATATTACCAGTATCATGAATTCCAAAGGCTGGATATGGAATCCCCCTGCTCGCATTCCAGAATCGCAGCGGAGATATATCCTCGTTGGGCGCTACGTAGGCGAGACGCTGATAATACCGTCGAGCAGCATGAGCCGGAAATATTGAAAATGTTCCACGTGGAACAATTTTTACAGATTTCAACCCTCTTCCTATTTTGAGTCCGCTTTGCCTGTGGCAGGCCCCTTCACTCAATATGTTAGAAGTGAAATTCGAGAAAATCAAAGGAATCTGATTGTTCCACGTGAAACAATTTGCACAATCCCGATTCGATTATGCTAACTTCTGGCACACGAGGATACAAATTTGGGTCGCGTTATTGCCATTGCCAATCAAAAAGGCGGAGTCGGCAAGACTACCACCGCAATTAATCTTGCCGCTTCTCTGGCACATTTCCGAGCAGCGGACTCTGCTGATCGATTGCGATCCGCAGGGAAATACAACTTCGCGGAATTGGATTCCCGAAAGATCCCGCCAGGCGAACACTCTATCAGGCACTGATTCTTGGCGAGCCTCTGGACAGAATCATTCTTAAAACACAAGTCGAAGGACTCGATCTCATTCCTGCAGACAAGAATCTTGTTGGCGCAGCCGTCGAGTTGGTAGGCAGCAGAAAATAGAGAATATCAACTCAAGAAGGTCCTCCAGCAGGTCAAGGACAATTATACGTATATTATTATGGACTGTCCTCCGGCCCTGGATCTTCTCACTCTCAATGCCCTGACTGCCGCCGATTCCGTGCTCGTTCCCATCCAATGCGAATACCTGGCGCTTGAGGGCGTTTCCGAGCTTCTCGATACGCTGATGAAGATCCGAAGGACACTGAATCCGGACCTCGCAATCGAGGGCATCGTTCTCACGATGTATGACGAACGAACCACGCTATCCCGCCAAGTGGCTTCGGACCTCCGCAGCTTCTTTGGAGCTCAGGTTTTTCAATCCGTAATTCCCAGAAACGTGCGCCTGGCCGAAGCACCTAGCCACGGCAAGCCGATCCATTTCTACGACATTCATAGTAAAGGCGCGGAAGCCTATATCAATCTTGCAAAGGAGGTTATCTCCAGTGGCGAGAAACGCATTGGGAAGGGGGCTGGGAGCCCTGATTCGTGATTCTGAGGTGGCAACTCCTCAGCCGAGCCCGGCAGCAACGGCTGCGGGGTATGCAACCGCCGCGGCGCCGGCACCGGTCGTTACCGGGGGGCCGCTGCAGATCGACATCGACCTGATTGATCCGAGCCCATACCAGCCGCGAACCAGGTTCGCGGAAGCGGCGCTGGAAGAACTCGCTCAATCGATCCGGTCCAGCGGCATTATTCAGCCTCTGGTCGCGCGAAAAGTCGGCGCGCGATATCAGCTCATCGCGGGCGAGCGGCGGTGGCGCGCCGCGCAGCGTGCGGAACTTCTCCGCGTACCCGTTGTGCTGCGAGAAGTTGGCGACGAGCAAGCGCTCGAGCTCACGCTTGTCGAGAACATTCAGCGCGAAGATCTGAATCCCATCGAGCAGGCGCGCGCGTTTCAAGCGCCTGATGGACGCAATTTCACTTGACCCAGGATGAAGTGGCGACGCGCACGGGCAAGGATCGCGCGACCGTGGCTAACTCCGTGCGGCTTCTGTCGCTGGATGAAACGTTCCTGGAATGGATTGAAGAAGGAAAAATGACCGCCGGCCATGGCCGGGCGCTGCTGGCGATTGAAGATCAGAAATTACGGTTCGAGCTGGCGCAAAAAGCATCGCGAGGAAAGCTGACCGTCCGGCAACTCGAGCGCATGGCCACACGCCGAGCCCGCGGGCGGGCCCAACAGGCGACTAGTCGAAGACCACGACCCCAATCGTCAGGCGGCGATCGATGAGCTACAGAAGCACATCGGAACCCGAGTCACGCTACACATGCCAGCGAAGGGCCATGCAGGACAGTTGATTCTGGAGTTTTATGACGAAGAGCAGCTCAACGGACTGTATGAACGACTAATAGCTAATACTATAAATGTAGTTTATGTGCGCTTTGCAGTTTTTGCGGTCACTCAATTAAGGGTAGCCAGGCAGGTCACTACCGCCCCATTTTAGAGTGTGCAATGCACGCCATCCGTTGTAGAATTTGGACATCCTGCAAGATAACGAAGTTTCAGGATTCTGGGGGTCTTTCAATGCAGTGGAGATCGAAGGGACGGGACAAAGACACGGAAAACGGCGAGTTCACGGGCTTTCTCGATAAAGGCGTCCGCTTTGAGGGGACACTGGAAGCCTCGGGCGTATTTCGCGTTGACGCCCAGATGAAGGGCAATCTGTTGTCCAGCCACAGCCTGATCCTGGGCGAAGGCGCGCGCGTCGAAGGCCAAATCGAAGGGAATCATGTGGTCATCGCGGGCAAATTTGACGGCGTGATCTTTGCCAAGGGCAGAGTGGAAATTCAGGCGAAGGGCGTGGTCACCGGCGAAATTCATACGCCGTGTCTGGTGATTGAGCCCGGAGGAATTTTCGACGGGCGCTGCCACATGCTGGCCGCATCGGAATCCACCAAGCCGCTGACGATCCCGATCCGCGCATCAGCTGCAGTCGTAGGATCCAGGATGCGCGGCGCCGAAAACTGCCACGCAGCATTCATACGACGGCAACGGCTTGTGAATTGCATTCCATGCGACCGCGGCAATAATTTCCAGCGCAGCAGCTTGAATCTTAATCGACCTATTTCATAAAATCTCAAGAATCAGCGGTAACCATGGACACGATCACACATGGAATTGTGGGCGCATTGGCCGGCAAAGCTTTTTTTGCCGGTCAAGATGAGCCCGCCAATTTCGGTCGCCGGCGCAAGGCTCCGCAGCGCTAAGCTCCCCCACGGCAAAAGCCGCAATCGTGGCCTGCACGATCGGCTCGATTTTCCCTGACATTGATATCTTCGCGGGACCTCTGGCGCGAAACCCGCTCGCCATCATGGAATGGCACCGCAACATCACGCATTCGCTCGTGATGCTGCCGGTGTGGGCGTTGTTGCTGGCGGCGGTGTCCGTGCCCCTGGCACGGTGGTTGCGATGGAAGGCGCCGTCGTTTGCGAAGCTGGCCGGAATCTATGCGGTGGGGCTTGCTTCTCACGTTTTTCTCGACGTGGCGACCAGTTTCGGGACCATGGCATGGAGCCCGCTGAACTATTCGCGCGTCGCATGGGACTGGATTTTCATACTCGATTTGACGTTCACCGCGATTGCCCTGGTGCCGCAACTTGCCGCCTGGTGTTATCGCGAGCCGGGAAAATTTGTATGGCGCGCAGGTGCCGTCTGGACTGCGCTGTCCGCGGGCGTACTGGGAATCTATGCATTCGCAGAAGTGGCGGGATACGGATTTCCAGCATGGATCGTGGGAATTGCAAGCGCCATGATGGCGGCGCTGTTTTTTGCTCCGCGAATTCACGGGACAGGATTTCGCTGGAACAGGGCGAGTTGGTCGCGCGCGGCGCATGGCCGTGCTCTGCGCGTATGTGGCGTGCGCCGCCATGGCCCACCGGAAGGCGCTGGCAGACGCGGCGGATTTTGCCGCCTCGCACCATTTGCATGTGGAAAATCTAGCCGCGCTTCCGCTGCCGCCGACTTTGACGCATTGGGCCGGCGTGATCACCACTCCAGAAGGCGTGTGGCGAACTACGTTTCGAGTCCCGAGCGGGAAACTGGAAAGCGCACGAGCTTTATACCGAAGCGGGCTCCGATCGTTACGTCGCGGAAGCGAAAAAGCCTGCGCGATGTTCAAGTCTATCTTATGGTTCGCACGATTTCCCATCTGGCAGGTGGAAAGGGTTCGCGGAGAGACCGTGGCAGAAGTTACCGACGTGCGTTTCTTCCGGCAGAATTTACAGCAATGGAACGATGAATCTCATCCGGCAAGCCCCGGCACCCAGAGGCAGATCAACGGCCCAGGATTTACATTTCAGATTATTTTTGATGCCGCTGGGAACGTAGATTTCCCACGGGTTTAAAAGACCGGAATAACTGACTCCGGAGCGATTCCTTAATCGGCAGGGTACACAACGACTTGGCGCTCTTCGCCGGCGCCTTCGCTTGCGGTCCGCACGCCGGGCTTCTTCCTTCAAAACCAGGTGCAGGATGCGCCGTTCGCGGGCGGACATGGCATTGAATCGAAATGGGGAATGTGATTCGCGAACGCGTTCGGCGGCCACGCGCGCGGAGAGTTTCAATTCTTCGATGCGCGCGGCGCGGTAGCCGCCGGCATCGAAACGGATGCGGCCATAGAACTGCGGATCCAGCCACAGCCAGCGAAGGGCAATGTGTTCGAGCGCCTTGAGCAGTTCCGCGTTGTGCTCGAGCAGCAAATCCTGATCTCGGCCTTTGAAAGACGACGAGGATTTCCGGGTTTTCGAGGTCCGCCGTCGCGGCCGGCTGGGTGGTGCGAATTTCATACGAAAGCTCGAAACGTCGCCTTGCGAAGCAGCGTGTCGATGCAGCGGCGAAGCTCCGCCGTGGTCGCCGCATGATCCAGCTTTCCATCGACGATAAGTTTCGGGCGAGACACCGGCATCAACGAACACTCCTGATTGTCCGCGTGCTCCTATTTCTTTTTGCCCGGGCCGCGCGACGGCTTCGGCGGGGGCGGCGTCGGTCCGGTACAGATACCACTGCTGCCCGATTCCTACCATATTGCTAGCGAAGTATATACAACGCCAAGCCGCTCGGCGAAAGATGCAAACATTCCGCCAAAGATCAGCGGAGTCATGCCCATCATCTTCGCCTGGGCAGGGTCCATGCCGGGAGTGGGCGTCATCTTCTGCATGAAATACATCGAAATGGCCATGACGACCGGCAAAATGTAATAGGGGTCGCGGGCCGAAAGATCGTGGATCCATCCGATCCAGGGCGCGTGGCGCAGTTCGATGGTGTAGGCCAGCATGCGGTAGAGGCCGAACCAGATGGGCATCTGGATCAGCGTGGGCCAGCAACTCCCGAGCGGATTGATCCCTTCGCGCGAATACACGGCCATGACTTCCTTATTCATCTCGGCCTTGCGAGGATCGCGCATCGAGTATTTCTTGTACCGTTCCTGGATGGCTTTGATTTCCGGCGCGACCTTCTGCATTTTCATGCATCGCGCGCATGCTCTTCACTTTGAGCGGAAACATCACCATGTTGATCGCGATGGTGATCACGACGATGGCCCAGCCGTAGTTGGGGACGTATTGGTGCAGCCAGCGCAGCGAGTAAAACAGCGGCTCGGCGATGAAGCCCCACCAGCCGAACTGCACCAGGCTGTTCAGCGGCGGACGAACCGCCTTCAAACCTTCAATGCTCTTTGGACCAACGTACATCGCGAAGATCCAGCGGCCCCGGCGCGGCAATTCCCGCGGCCATTTGCGGCACGCTTTCGGTTTCGGTTTTTCCGTCGGCGTTGGTGTGGTGTGTGCTGGAGTCCAGCCCGTACAGCGTGATCGGCGTTTCCGCCAGGTCTCCGTGCGCGGTAAAAGGCGGCAGAAACGCGGCGGCGAAATACAGGTCCTCGATCCCGACAAAATCAAACGTTCCCGGCACGGTCGCGCGCACGGTGGTCTGGCCGGACTTGCCCAGGTTTTTCGCCGCCAGCGTATTGAACTTCCCGGCGGCGCTGTCGAACACTTGCGTCTGCAGGGCGGCGCGATACGCGGTGGCGTCGCCGAATCCGCCGGCCCAGGCGATGCCGGCTCCGCAGCGGCTTCCCGTCCAAACTCGCCGACGTTTCCACGGTCGACGATGTAGCTGTCGTTGAATTTCAAATGCTTGGTGACTTCGAGGTGCCCGTCGCTCCAGGCCAGCGTGATGTCCGCGGGAGCGTGGAGCACGGTTCCGGGAGGCGGCACTGTTTCCGCGCGAGGTAATTTCAAACAGCGCGTTGTTTACGGCTGATTCCTGCTCGGGATCGTCGAGCGCGAGCGAAAAGGGCCAGCTGCCGGACTGCTGCGCGGCTTCGGCGTGGACCAGATCGAGCGTGCGCGGAGGCGTGTTGTCGTCGGTGAACTTCTTGAGCTGCCAGCTGCGCACCACGGCGCCGCGATTGGAAATTTCCACGCGATAGAGATCGCTTTCGATCACGATCGAGCGTTCCTCGCCGGCCGCGCGCATGGTCGCTGGCGCAGCCGGAGCTGCGGCGGTCTTCGCGGCCGGCGAGGCAGGAACCGCCGGCGCGGGCTTCACCGGATTGGTGGCCGCGGGATTCGGATTGGTCGGAGCGGGTTGCGGCGGCTTGTAGATCAGCGACCATGCCCGCGATCACCAACAGGCAAAGCACGGCCGCCAGCAGCGAGCGGGTTTCCGTCGACATTTCCTTGCGCTCGCTCACAAACTGGCCTCGTCCCCGGAATTTTCAAGAATCGTTTTACGGATAGCGGGTGTTTCGTTTCGCGGAAATTCGGCGGCGTCGGGCACCAGGTCCACGCCGCCCCGCGTAAAGGGATGGCAGCGGGCCAGGCGGCGCAACGCAAGCCACGAACCGCGCCGCGCGCCATGAATGCGCACCGCATCGGCGGCGTAGTGCGAGCACGAAGGATAGAACTTGCAGGCGCTGGGCATGAGCGCGGAAAAAAATGACTGGTAGACGCGCAAGCAGGAAGCAGCAGCACACGCGCGCCCCGGCTCACGTTTTCGGCCGCGAGGCCGCGCAGCAGGCGCACCAGTTCCGCTTCCAGAGGCGCGAAGGGCGCCTCGCGCCACCGAGCTCCGCGGATGAATCACGATGTCCCATCCCGTAGGAATCTCCGTCCTGTTGCGCCGCAGAATTTCACGGATGCGGCGGCGAATGCGATTGCGCACCACCGCTCCACCCAGGGCCTTCTTGACGCTGATGCCGAAGCGGCTGATGCGGTCCGGCCCGGCAGCCTGGTTCCCGGGGGCCTCGCGCGGAATCGCTTGCTGCGAGCGGAAAAACACTGCGAACTGAGGGCTCGAGCGGCGTTGCCCCGCGCCGTACACGGCTTCGTATTCGGCGCGTTTCAACAGGCGCACGGCACGAGGAAAACCCTGCCGCGGTCCGTCCGAATCTCTAGATAGGCGTGAGACGATGACGTCCCTTTTTGCGGCGCGCCGCAAGCACTTTGCGGCCTCCCGCGGTCTTCATGCGCGTGCGAAAGCCGTGCGTTTTATGGCGGCGGCGCACTTTTGGTTGAAAGGTGCGTTTCGGCAAAGAATTCTCCCCCTCAGTCCCGAGAAACGGACTAAGTCAAACGTGTAGTGTAGTCGAGGCGGAGATGAGGGTCAAGGAGAGCGGGGTAGTATCCTAAAAATAGGGAAAATTCAGCTGTGCCCGCACGTCACACAATACTGTGACCCATGACGCCCAAGGCTGTGACTTGGGACACTGCGCATACCCACCACTTTAGCGCTAGATGGAATCCACGAAAATTTCTTGCTGAGGGGGCCATTATGAAATCCAAAATGTCCGACCGTAGAGGGTTTTTGAAGCGGAGTGCAGCCCTGGCCGGCTTGGCCGTGGGAGCAATCCCGTTCGCGAATGGCAAAGCGCTCGCGAGCGTAACCCCAGGCTTGATCAAGGGCGAAGCCGACGGCAGTTTGGGCTCTGCTCCCGCGGAACCCAACATCCAGGATATGGAATACGGCGGGCGTTCCAGCTACGAGAAAACCATACGCATAAATAGTATAAATTCCCCCGCGGGACTTCGAAATCTGACCCCCCTTCAAGACTCGATCGGCATCATCACTCCATCGGCTTATCATTATTTGGTTCAAGGCGACATGCATGTCCCCAACATTAATCCCGAGAAACACACCCTCATCATTCACGGCATGGTGGATCGTCCCACAATCTACACCATGGAGGAAATCAAACGGCTCCCTTCCGTCTCCGAGACTCACTTTCTGGAGTGCACGGGAAACAGCGGCCTGTATCACTATAAGTCCCTATTAGGGAACTTGAAGGCGGGCAGGAAGGACGTATCCATAATCCAGGGAATGCACGGAAGAACCTCTTGCAGTGAATGGACGGGGGTTCCCCTCTCGCTGCTGCTCAAGGAAGCAGGTGTGCAAAAGGGGGCGAGCTGGGTCATCGCGGAATCGGCGGACAACATCCATCACGCGAAGAGCATTCCGCTCGTGAAGGCGATGGACGATATCATCGTGGCCTACGGTCAAAATGGAGAGGCGCTGCGGCGCGAACAAGGCTACCCGTTGCGGCTGGTCGTTCCCGGCTTCCAAGGGGTCTGCAACGTGAAGTTCGTGGCGAGCCTTAAGGTGGTGGACGAAGCCTACGATATGCAGCGGGAAATCAGCGCCTACACCAATACGAAGCCGAACGGCATGTCGAGCTGGTTCGAATCTCAAGTCGGACCGAAGTCCTTAATCACGTTTCCCTCGGACGCGCACCAACTGCCGGGTCCGGGCTTGTATGAGATTTCCGGAATCGCCTGGAACGGCAGAGGCAAGATCGCCCGAGTGGAAGTGAGCGTGGACAATGGAAAGACCTGGAAGGACGCCAAACTGCAGCTGCCCATACTTTCCAAGGCCTGGACGCGCTTCCGCATGCCCTGGAATTGGGACGGAACAGAGACAGTGATCATGTCCCGCTGCACGAACGAATACGGCGAGATTCAATCCACGATGGAAGGGTTGGCCAAATTGTGGGGCGAGGACTTCAAACCGGCGATACCAGCCGCCGAAATTGAGCACTGGTGGGAAAGCGCGCCAATCACGGAGTTTCTCAATAATCCGATTCAGCCATGGAAAGTAAAAGCAGATGGGAGCATTCACGATGCGCTATACAACACTTTATTGCCTAACCCGTACTATCCTGTCTAAATCGAATTTTCTGCGGATGGCGATTGCTCTGTTGGTCTGTGGCACAGCCATGGCGCAGTCCCCCACCTACAAAGTGGGGAGACCGCCGACGCAAGCGGAATTGCACACCTGGGATAATCTTGTAGGTCCCCAGGGAAAGGAACTCCCGATCGGAAGCGGATCCGCCAAGGAAGGCGCGCCGATCTATGCCGCCAAGTGTTCCTTTTGTCACGGACAAAACGGAGAGGGCGTGGGCATTTACCCGCGATTGGTGGGAGGCGTGGGCTCACTCAACACCCCTAAGCCTATATTTACCGTAGGGAGCAGAATGCCGCGTGCGACGACGATTTGGGACTTCATTAACCGTTCCATGCCGGTATGGCCTTTGCCCAGGGACCTCACCCCGAACGATGTATACGCCCTGACCGCTTTTATCCTCTACAAGAACGGCATCATTGGGGAAAACGATGCCATGAACAAGAATACCCTTGTGGAAGTCCAAATGCCGAATCGCCATGGGTTCTATCCGGACCCTCCGCAAGCCAAGCCGGATGACGCGGACGGCACTTGGCTGCCGCTTTGGGAGCACGGGCCGGATTGGAAACCTGCGGCGAAATGACGCGCTCTTCTCTTCTGCGCAGGGAAGCGTCGATTCGTGGTCGACTCGATTGACCGTTCAGCCGGGGAAAGACTGGAGTGGGCAGTATTCCTACGCGCGCATCAAGAGTCCTGAGGCGCTGTTTTCGACCGAGGATCTGGAACGCATGACGGCATCCTCGTGTCCAACCAGCCGGCTGATTATCGTGAGGATGGATCGGCGCCCGACGAAGGAATGGGTTTATTGGATGGGACGCCGTGCCGCCGCTGAAAGAATTGAATCGGCTGGTAGCTTTTTTGTGAGAAACCACTACCAGCCGACTGTCTCAAAGCCCGCCGTTGCCGAGCACTACGCCGACTTAACTCCCGGGCCGATCAACATCGCAGGATTTGCGCCTTTCCTGGGTACGAATTTCTGCGCTCGCCCGTTGTCCACTTCGGCCACGTACAAATTGCCATCCTGATCCACGTCCATTCCATGCACGCCCCAGAATCCGCCTGGGTAATCGCCGGCTGGAAGTTGCCTTCAAGTTTGTGGCGAGCCCCGGCGGCGGGACGTCCCGAACGCGCACCGCGGCGCGGTATGTTAGAATGCGGCTTCTTTCGATTTATTGAAATTCAGAGCAGATATTTCTGCACGTCCATAGGAGGATTCGCGTGACTTATTACGGAGGCAAGGAACTCGCGGCAAGTTTTCGTACCGTTCGCAAGAATACGCTGGCCATTGCCCAGGACATTCCGGAAGACAAGTACGGTTTCCGGGCGGCACCGGACACGCGGAGTGTCGCGGAACTACTTTCGCATATTGCGCTGAGCTTCAACTTTCAATACCAGATCCACGCAAAGGAACACCGGACCACGCTTGCCGGGTTTGATTTTCCGGCCTTGATGAAGCAATTGTCCGCGGAGGAAAAGGCGCCGCGGAGCAAGGAACAGACGATTGAGCTGCTGCGCGCCAATGGCGAGACTTGGGCGAGCTGGCTCGAAGGTCTCGACGAGAATTTCCTGTCGGAAGCGGTGCAGATGCCGGTAGGAGCAAATCCGGCGACGCGAAGCCGTTTTGACATGATTCTCTCGGTGAAAGAGCATGAAATGCATCACCGGGGCCAGTTAATGTTGATCGAACGAATCATCGGCATCGTGCCGCATCTCACTCGCGACATGCAGGCTCGGTTCGCTGCGGCGGCTGCGAAAAAGTAGCTTGTTGCCTGACGAGAATGCGAGAAGATATGCAAAGGGCTCGCCGGTTCGTATTGGCGGGCCCTCGCCGTTTCAGTCTGGAACGGCGCGCGCATTTTTTTTATCGCAAAGGCTAAAGTTACTTTGCCATCCGCCGATGAATGGGTTGAGGTGCTCCAACAATGAGCAATTCGATTCAGGCTGCGCACGCAGCCAACGCATATACAGCGACGTCCCAAACAACGAATGAAGCATCAAAGCCCCCGGCCACAACGACCCAAACATCAACGCCACAGGACAAAGTCAACATCAGCAGCGCCGCCCAGCAAGCTCTGGCGAATAACACCAAGGCGCCTTCATCCGGCGATGTGGACCACGACGGCGACAGCCACTAGCTGAATTCTCACCAACTCCGATTCCCGTCGCGATACGTCTTCATACAAAATAAAGGAGGCGGCATGGAGGCGAACTCCGTGCCGCTCCTCCGTTCCATAAAGTTGCCGTTTTTATTTGGCGGGTGTAGGCTGCGTCGTATGGACGGATTTAAACAGTACCGGACACGAAAAAATCTTTTCACCATATTGATTTCTTCCGCCTTGCTGCTTGGGTTGGCTGGCCGAATTTATTCCCGGCAAATGGGGGACAAATGGGAATCCTCCATTCGCGATTTTGAAAAAGCGGACAGGGTGAATCCGCCCAAGCCCGGCGAAATTGTGTTCACAGGGAGTTCGAGTATTCGATATTGGGACACCCTCTCCGCGGACATGAAGCCGCTTGAGGTCATCAACCGGGGATTTGGCGGCTCGGAAATGTCCGATCTGGATCGATACGCGCAGAGGATCGTGATCGCTTACCGTCCCCGCGCTGTCGTGGTGTATGAGGGCGATAACGATTTGGCGGAGGGATCGCCTAAAACTCCCGAATCGGTGGCGCGCGATTTTCAGAATTTTGTGAAGACCGTGCACGCGGCGCTGCCGGATACCTGGATCTACGTCATATCAATCAAGCCTTCCAAGCTGCGATGGAACCAGTGGCCCCAGATGAAAGCGGCCAACAAAATGATCGAGGAGTTTGCCGCGAGCCAGGATCGCGTCCAGTACATTGACGTGGCCACATCCATGTTCGATGCGCACGGCGATCTGCCCGGCGATTTGTTCAAGCCCGACGGGTTGCATCCGACGGCGAAGCTCTACGCCATGTGGACGGCCATCATCAAACCGATTCTTCTGCAGCGGTTCGGGCCCCCCAAATATGCGGCCCTAAATCCCGATAGGCAGTGGATGGGGAACGTTGCTCTCTCGGAGCCGCGGCCCGCGACGATTCCGGCAATGCCGCTTTAGCTTTAAATCTCTCCGGAACAACTCCATTTCTGCAAGTCCGTCGGCACCCTGCTAGAATAGGCGTCAGGACTAAACGGCGGAATTTCGCGCCACGATTTGTGGGGACCGAACCAGATGTTTGAGAATCTGACAGACAAGCTGCAGCGAGTTTTCAAAAACCTGCGCGGGCAGGGGAAACTCACGCAGGAGCACGTCGACGAAGCGCTGGCGGGGATTCGCGAAGCGCTGCTCGAAGGCGACGTCAACGTGGGCGTGGCCGACGAACTGCTCGCGCACATCCGCGAAAAGGCGCTCGGCTCGGAAGTGCTGCTACAACTTTCTCCCGACCAGCAAGTCATCAAGATCGTGCGCGATGAACTCGCGGCGCTGCTGGGCAAGCACGCCAAGCCGCTGTTTGCCTCGCGCCCGCCTTCGGTGTGGATGATCGTAGGCCTGCAAGGCTCCGGCAAAACGACCACGACCGGCAAGCTGGCCAAGTGGCTGGCCGCGCACGGACACCGTCCGATCGTGGTTTCGACCGACGTCTATCGCCCCGCGGCGCGCGAACAACTTGCGCAGGTGGCGAAAGCGGTCAACGTGCCGTGCTGGCCCGGCACGGGCACCGACAAGCCGCTGGAAATTGCGCGGGGCGCGATTCGCGAGGCGAAACTATCCGCCTGCGACGTGATCCTGGTGGACACCGCCGGCCGCCTGCACATTGACGACACACTGATGAATGAACTGGGCACACTGAAGCGGGAACTTGCGCCCGTGGAAATCTTGTTCGTCGCCGACGCCATGATCGGGCAGGACGCGGTGCGCTCGGCGGGCGAATTTCACAAAAGGCTGGGCCTTTCCGGCGTCGTATTGACCAAGCTCGACGGCGACGCGCGCGGCGGCGCGGCGCTTTCGATCGGTAAGGTGACTGGCGCGCCAGTAAAGTTCGTGGGGACGGGCGAAAAATACGATGCTCTGGACGCGTTTTACCCGGAGCGCATCGTTTCGCGCGTGCTTGGCATGGGCGACGTTCTCTCGCTGATCGAGCGCGCCGAGCAGACCGTGGACGCCAAGCAAGCCGCCGAACTTGCCCGCAAGCTGCGCCGCAACGAATTCACTCTCGAGGACTTTCGCGACCAGTTGCGTCAGGTCCGCAAGATGGGCCCGATCGAACAGGTGCTGGGCATGTTGCCCAAAGTGGGGCCCCTGGCGAATATGCCGAAGGACGTGCAGATCGACGAATCGCGCTTGAAGCGCATCGAGGCCGTCATCAACTCGATGACCAATTCCGAGCGCAACGACCACGGGTTGATCGATGGAAAAAGGCGCAAGCGCATTGCGCGAGGCAGCGGCACCTCGGTGCAGGAAGTCAATCAAGTCCTGAAACAATACCTGCAAATGCGGACCATGATGAAGCAATACGGCTCGCTGGCCACCTCGGGCCGCCTCAAAGGCCTCGGGAAGCTCCCCGGATTGTCGTAGCCCGTCCTCCTTAACTGTTTGGGAGAGAGGTTATATTTACCCCTGAGATGACGGACAAACCCTGGCCCTGACGCCGCATCTGTGTAGAAGGGCTGATCAAGGGCCTTTTCAGCCTGCAGGCTACCGCAATTCCCAGGAACCAGTTATACTGATTGCCAGGAGGAAGTCTCTCGTGCTGGCAATTCGCTTGGCTAGGATTGGAAAGAAGAAACACCCGTTTTATCGCGTTGTGGTGCTGGACAAACGCAAGCCCCGCAACGGAAGGACTGTTGAGGTCGTGGGAACCTACGACCCGCTCAAGAATCCGGCGGCCATCACGCTGGATGCCGAGCGCATCAAGTACTGGCTGGGATGCGGTGCACAGCCGAGCGACACGGTCCGAAGTTTTCTGGTAGCCCAAAAAATCGCCTGAGTTCCCGCTCGCTAAAATGCGGCGGCTCAGGGAGGATCCCGCTGGCCCACGGGATCCATACATGTGAAAAATCGAGCTGATCGCGCGAATGCGAGTGAGGGAGGGCCTCATGAAGGAACTTGTGGAAGCGATTGCGAAAGCGCTCGTTGATCATCCCGAACAAGTCCAGGTTCGAGCCGTGGAAGGCGAGCAGGTGACCGTGCTGGAATTGCACGTGCATCCGGAAGATTTGGGCAAAGTCATTGGCCGCCAGGGGCGCACGGCGAAATCCATGCGCACGATTCTGGGCGCCGCAGGGATGAAGCTCAAGAAGCGCCTCACGCTCGAAATCCTCGAATAGAGTGTCCGCAGAATCGTTCACCGGCGTTGCCCTTGCGAGAATAGTGCGCCCCCGCGGCCTGCGCGGCGAAGTCGCCGCGGAAATCCTCACCGATTTTCCCGAACGTTTACCCAAGCTGCGCGAAGTGTGGCTCGATAACGGACGCGGGGCTCCGCGCCGGATCGCCGTGCGGAAGTGCTGGCTTTCCCCCAGCCGCGGCGGCCAGGCGATTTTTCATTTTGCGGGCGTCGACACCGTGGAAGCGGCGGAACTGTTGCGCGGATGCGAAGTTCAGGTGCCGCTCGAACAGCGAGCCAAGCTCGATGCCGGAAATTATTTCGTCGGCGACCTGATCGGATGCGAAGTGTGGGAGCAAGGCGCGGCATCCGCGATGGGCGCGGTCCGCGATGTCGAGTTTCCCGGAGGGGTTCCGCTGCTGGCCGTGAAGACGAGCGATGGAGAAGTGCTTGTGCCGCTGGCCGCGGAATTCTGCACGCGAATCGATGTGCAGGGCAAACGCATCGACGTCACGCTGCCCGAAGGATTGCGGGATTTGAATCGCAGCTGAGTCCCGCTGCGGTACACTGTGCCAGCCATGCAGTTCGACCTTGTCACGATTTTCCCTGAATTTTTCACCGGCCCGCTGGATTACGGGATCGTGCGGCGGGCGCGCGAAGCACGCCTGGTGGATGTGCGGGTGCACGATTTGCGCGCGTTCACCCACGACCGTCATCGCACCGTGGACGATCGCCCGTTCGGCGGCGGCGAAGGCATGGTGCTGAAGCCGGAGCCGCTGTTCGAGGCCGTGGAGACCCTGCTGGGCGGAGAAATTCACGCCCGAGGAAGCGGAGAGCGCGCAGGCGGCACTGCCGTCGTTCTGCTGTCCGCGTCCGGAAAACTATTCCGTCAGGAAACCGCGCGGCGATTCGCCGCTCTTGACCGTATGGTCCTGCTATGCGGCCGGTACGAAGGCGTGGACGAGCGCGTCGCCGAACATCTGGCCACCGACGAACTCTCGATCGGCGATTTCGTGCTTTCCGGCGGTGAACTCCCCGCGGCAATGGTTTTGGACGCGGTCACGCGATTGATCCCGGGAGCACTCGGCAACGAAGATTCCTCCGTCAATGAGTCCTTCAGTGCCGTGGACGGACTCGCCGGCGAGTTGGCTCCATCCCCCAGTCACCCATCACGAGCCGCAAGCCGCCTCCTGCTCGATTTTCCCCACTACACCCGCCCAGCGGAGTTCCGCGGCTGGCGGGTTCCCGAGATTTTGCTCGGCGGCAACCACGAACAGATTCGGCGCTGGCGCCTGGAAAAGGCGCTGGAGAAAACGCGTCGGAACCGCCCCGATTTGGCGTCGCCCGCGCCGCAAAACGCGGGCTAGCGGGCCGCTTTCCGGACGACGAGCCGATTAAAGCCTGAAGTCATTTTGACCGATAGTCAATTGTATGTGGTTTACATTCCATCCGCGGCATTGCGGTCCAATGATGGAAGGCAAGTTATTTCCTTCTCACCGGCGAAAATGAAGGAGGGCGACCTTACCGTTGGGAAACGAACCTCCTTCCTGCATGGAGCTTCATGGGCTCAAGAAGTATGGCGGAAACATCAAATCTACGCGGGGCAGCCGGCCCTGAATCTAAAATTGAGACTGCATCGGAACACAATATTGGCAAGAAATCGCTGGCCTGGCTGACCCTGGCTGCCATGGCCGGCCTGACTGCGTCCGTGACGCTGGATCATTTGCTTTTCCCTCGTCTCGCTCCATGGGAGTACCGGGGGATAACGGTTTCCGCCGGAACGATCGCTGTCGCTTGCTGCGCTTACTATCTAACGCTCAAGCTGGAAAGGCTGTTTTCCAAGCACATTCAGGTGGAACAAAAGCTCGCGTTTGAACGCAATCTGCTGAGAACGGTAGTGGACAATATCCCCGACAGCATCCTTGCAAAGGATTCGGCGGGCAGATATCTGCTGGTGAACAAGGCCTTCGCCAAACTCCACGGACTGGAATCTCCTGAATCGGCACTGGGAAAATCGGCTTTTGATATGTTTCCTGAGAAGCCTGCCGCCGCGTTGCATGCTGCCGACCAGGAAGTAATGAAAGCCACCAACCCCATCTTGGAAAGGGAACGGTCTGTATTGGACGCCGAAGGAAATACGCAGTGGATTCAGATGACCAAGGTTCCGTTGACGGACGAACAGGGCAAAATCATCGGAATCGTCGGCGTCAGCCGGGATGTCACACTGCGCAAATTTGCCGAAATCGAGTTGCTGGAATCCAAGGAGGCCGCGGAAGCCGCCAATCGCGCCAAGAGCGAGTTTCTGGCCAACATGAGCCATGAAATCCGCACTCCCATGAACGGAATTATCGGTATGACGGGCCTGGCCCTGGAAACCAAGCTCAGCCAGGAACAGCGTGAGTTGCTGGGCATTGTGAAAAATTCCGCGGATTCCCTTCTTTCCCTGTTAAACGATATTTTGGATTTCTCCAAGATTGAGGCCGGAAAACTGGATTTCGAAACCATCGATTTTTTCCTTCGCGACACGCTCGACAACGCGACAAAAGCTCTGGCCCTGCAAGCGCAGCAAAAGGGACTCGAACTCGCCTGCCACGTTCTGCCCGAAGTGCCCGACGGGTTGCAGGGCGATCCCATGCGTTTTCGGCAGATTGTGGCGAATCTCCTCGGCAATGCCATGAAGTTCACTTCGCATGGCGAGGTGATAATCACCGTCGAGGTGCAAGAGGAATCCGAGGATGAAGTGGTTCTGCATCTTGCCGTAAGGGATACGGGGATCGGAATCCCCTTGGAAAAACAGCAGCTTATCTTTGACGCGTTTACGCAAACCGATAGTTCGACCACGCGAAAATATGGCGGCACGGGCCTGGGTCTGGCGATTTCCTCCCGGCTGGTCAAGAGGATGGGCGGAAAGATGTGGGTGGAAAGCGAGCCCGGGCGCGGCAGCACATTTCACTTCACGATGCCCTTCCGGCTTCAGAAATTTTCGTCCAGGAAGTATACGCCTTCGGGCGCCGAACCCCTTCGCGGCCTCCCCGCATTGGTGGTGGATGATAATGCCACCAATCGCCGAATCCTCCAGGAAATGCTTCTCGCCTGGCACATGAAGCCCACGCTGGCCGAAAGCGGGCCGGAAGCGCTTGCGATTCTGGAGCGAGCGAGTGCCGAAGGAACTCCTTTCCCGCTCATTCTGTTGGACGCTCAGATGCCGGGGATGGATGGTTTCACGGTGATGGAAAAAATCAATCAAGACGCGCGGCTCGCCAAAACCGACGTAATTATGCTGACTTCGGCCGGCTACCGGGGAGATGGCGCCCGATGCCGGGAATTGGGGATCAAGGGCTACCTTACCAAACCGGTGAAGCGATCGGATCTTTTGGACGCCATCAACGTGGTGCTCGAATCACCAACGCCGGCCGCGGCGAGTTCCTCGCTCGTTACAGTCCACTCCCTGCGAGAGAATCGAGGACGGCTGAAAATTCTCCTGGTGGAAGATAACCGCACCAACCAGTTGTTAGCGCTGCGGCTGCTCGAGAAGAGAGGGCATGAGGTGAGTGTGGCGGGAAACGGCGCGGAAGCTCTTGAGGCGATCGAGAAGCAGGTGTTTGATCTCGTCTTGATGGATGTTCAAATGCCCGGGATGGACGGTCTGCAGGCGACACAAGCCATTCGGAAGGTCGAAAGCAAGACCGGAAAACACATCCCCATCATCGCCATGACGGCTCATGCGATGTTGGGGGACCAAGAACGCTGCCTGGAAGCCGGTATGGATGATTACATTACCAAGCCGATTCGGCCGCAACAATTGGTGGAAGTGCTGGAACGTCATTCGCACGCGACTCCCACGGAAAAGGTGCTGTAGTATCCTCCGGCGGGCTTCAAAGCACATGCGTTCAAGGTGCATTGCTCGAGTCCGAATACGGGCGCACGGTGGAATCATCTTCATCCGGCTCGAAAATCCACACATCGCGATTCCGGAAATAGCGGAGCAGCGGACTGAGGTCCATCCCCGGAATTTCCCGCGCCCAGACGGTCTTGGCGTGGTCGATGTCCGCTTCGTTATAAACGTATTCCTCGCCGGAATTGTGGTCCTTTGCATAGCGCACCAGGACGAGGTGTTCGCCGGGAAGCGCGGCCAATTGTTGCTCGACCGGCTTGCGAAACGGTTCGTTCAAGTCATCCACAAACGAGTAGTCGTCGGGATACGATTTCATTTGAATCGCGCAAATCTGCAGCACAAGTCCGGCGAGGAGCAGGAATTCGCACGATGCGATCAGCCAGGGATTCCGCGCCCGGAATTTCGCCGCGAACATCGAACCCAGCCTCAAAACGACGAGCGCCGCCACCGTTGCCATCATCAACAGCGAGGAATGGCGCTGCAGCCATTCGAGCAGGACATTTGGTTCGGCCGCAACCATCCGCGCGAAATAAACCGGCCCGATCAAGAGGCTGAAAAGCACGATGAGGCGCGTCAACCCCGCACCTACGGCATGTCCCCAAAGTCGCAGCCTGCGCACCACGCGCATTCCCTGCATCATCAGGATGACGAGCGTCGCCATCAGCGGCGCGGCGTAGTGCGCGTGGTAGTACACGATGATCCACAGCGCGAAAACGGAGAGCGCGGCCTGGAACGCCAACAATCGATGGCGGGGATCCTTCAGCAGCCATGGCAGCGCAAGAAACGGAATCGTGAGCGCCGGGCCGAGATAGAATTGCCAAAGGTCGGTAAGCTTCCATTCGAGTTGCCCTTCGGCCGCCGGCCAGCTGGTTTGATAAAGGCTGGGCAAAAAATTGTGATAGAAATCGTCGAATTGCGGATTGGCGTACGGAATCGGCGGCTTGTCATGCTGCCATAGGAAAACAGCCGTGCGGATGAGCCGCCCCTCGATGAAATGAGGAAATACCAGCGGGCTCCCGGTCACGCGCCAGTTGTAGTAGCCGATAAATGCGGCCGCGCAGGCAAGAAGGGACGCCAGCGGCAATAGCAGGCGCTTTGCGCACGTGCTCCGCTCGGATTTTTTCTGCCGCAGCGTCCACCACACAAGCGCCGCGCCAAACGGAATAAAGAAAATCGCGCCTTCCAGCGGGCGGCTCGTCGCCAGGATCCCCGCTCCCAATCCGAAAATTATGGCGTCGCGCCGGCGCTGGCGCTCCCATATTCGCGGCAACGCGCCCAGGACCAGCGCCGCGCCGGTCGCCGCCACGGCGCCGCCCCAGTAGCTGTTCATCCAGTAACTGAAAAGCCCGACGCGCGTCCAGACCAGGACGCCGCCCAGTAGCGCCCATTCCGGCGGCATCCATCCCTGCAGCATCCAGGTCATCGCCATGCACATCGCCGCGACGCTGAGCAGCACGCCGATCCACGGATTGCCCAGAAGTTTTCCCGCGGCCAGCGCCATGCCTTGCGCCGGCGGATACATCGAGGCGTAGGCCGGATGCTGGATGACGTGAAACGTGTCGAAGAAAATCCACAAGGGATGCGGCGGGTTTGTCAGGCGTCCGTGCGCAAAAGTGTCCGCGGCGAGCAGATAACTGAACTCGTCGTGAATCTTCGGCTGCGGCACGGGCATCCAGGGCAGCAGCGCAAGACGCGCAAGAATCGTGATGCCGCCAATCGCGGCCAGGGCGGCTTTCTTATTTCGCGCAATCCGGGCGAACCCCTGCTCGATTCGCGCAAATACAAGTTCGCCGAACCCGGGCATCGGCAAAACCAATCCGAGGCAGATTGCGAGAATAATCCAGTCTAGTGTTTGCACAGGGGATTCACCGATGTTGAATCGATGACCGAAGAGCAGCCGCATTCGAGCAGCCGGTATCGAAATTCTGCATGCTCTCCAAATGTAATACGAAGTCCCATCTCCAAGATATCGAATTCGCGATCGAATATTTTAAAATAGTGATTAAGGACTGTCTCGCCCGCCGGTAATTTAGCCTTGGACTGCGGTCAATTTCGATCTGGGCCTTGAGAAGTTGAAGGTGAATGTGCCGAAGGCAAATAGGGATAGAGTCGCTGAGGCTGCTCATCGGGCTCGAGGACCCACACATCTCTATCGCGAAAATAAGTTAGAAGTGGATCCAAGGCCTGGCCGGGAATCTCTCGAGCCCAAACCGTCTTCGCATGATCGATATCCGCATCGTTATAGACGTATTCCTCATGGATATTATGATGAGGCGAGTACTTCACAAGCACAAGATGTTCTCCGGAAAGCGAAGCGAACTTCCGTTCGACCCAAGCGCGAGGGGAAGAAAGATCAGCCGCATCGAATTGAAAGTTAGCCGGATGAGCGACTTTCTGCCCGATACAAACCTGCCAAACAAACAGGAGAATAAGCAGGAATTCCCAGACGGGATGTCGTGCCATTGCCTGTGAGGCTGGGCCGCGATTTCTAATCCTAAGAACCACAAAAGCCAGTAGAACGGACAATAGAGAAAGGATGGATAAGGGCGGCATCCAAAATCGAAACAATGAGGGCCACCGGCTGATTAAAAAGGCGGCCGGCGCCGTGAAGAAACTAAAGAGCACGCCAAATCGCACCAAAGCAACTCCAACCGGCCGGTTGCGGTACCGCCAGGTGCGCAAATGCCGGAAGGATTGCATGACCAGGAGCAATGTAGTGGCCAGGAGCGGGGCGGCATAGTGCGGGTGGAACCAGACAACAGCCAGCAAACCCAGGGAAGAAAGGCCGAATTGCAGCAGTGGCAGTCGCATATTGCGATCCCGGAACAACCATGGGAGCATCACTAGAGGAATGGAAAACGCGGGCCCGACAAAGAACTCCCAGAACATCAGGGCATTGTCCTGCATGTTCTTTTTGGCGCCGTTCCAGCCTGCTTGGTACATGGCGGGCAACCACCTGTTGTAGAACATTTCAAATTGCGGATTGGCATAGTGGAGCGGAGGTCTGGCATGCTCCCATAAGAAAACCGGCGTCGTTATATATTCTCGTTGTTCGATAAATTGCGGAAATAAAAGCGGGCTGCCCGCGACGCGCCAGTTGTAATACGCGACAAGTCCTATAACGCAAGCAAGGATGGAAGCAAGGGCAAAGGGAATCCGCCTCGCATTTATTGTTTGAGCGACCGTGGGTCTGTGGACGCACCGCCAGAGCAGAACTGCCACCACAGGCACGCAGAAAATGAATCCCTCCAGAGGACGGCTCGTCGCCAGAATTGCAACTCCCACGCCGAAAGCGAAGAGATGGCGGGGGCGGGAAGCCTCCAGAATTCGAGGAAATGCGCCCAAAACCAAGGCGGCGCCAGTAGCGGCAATAGAGCCGCCCCAATAACTGTTCATCCAGTAGCTGAAAATTCCAAATCGGAAAACAGCGAGCGCCCCGCCTAGTAATGCCCATCGGTTTGGCATCCAGGCTTGCAGCATCCACGTCAATGCCATGCACATCGCGGTAGTGCTGAATAGGACTCCAATCCAAGGGTTACCCAGCAGCTTTCCAACAGCTAGAACCGCCCCTTGTGCGGGAGGATACATGGACGCATAGGACGGATGCTGAATGACGTGAAATGTGTCGAAAAATATCCATAAGGAGTGTGGTGGGTTCGTCAGTCGCCCATGGGCAAATGTATCAGCAGCTAGTAGATAACTGAATTCGTCGTGAATTCTTGCTTGCGGGACAGCCAACCAGGGAAGCAAGGCCAAGCGAAGGAGGATTGTAACCGCGCCGACGGCCGCAATGGACAGCCGGGAGTTTCGAGCCAACTGGGCCAGCTTTTGCTCGAACATGAGGAAGATCGAGGCGTTTGAACCGGACAGTAACCAGACCAGTCCGATACTGCTCGCTAGAACAATCCACTCTGCATGCTCGACGAGATACATACCGATCCTTGTTGCTTTGGATACGACGATAGTTCCGGGCTGCTTCTACTTTTGAGGGACCCCGTCGCCTATGTCCACCAAGAAGCCAACCTTTGTTTCCAGAGTGGCAAGATTGGCGCATCAATCCTTGCGACACATGGCTAAAGGGACGATTCCGAAGTGCATCGGAGGATTGGCCACCTGACGAAATTCTGATGACGAAACGTCTCTATTTAGGCTATAATTTTAATTTGTCTTCGTAGTGCTGACCCCACCTGAGTGGGTCTGCCGGGAATCTGAGCCATGAATCGCGTGATTGAGAAGTTCCAGGAAGCACAAGTGCGGAAAGACCTGCCTGCTCTGCGGGCGGGCGATACCGTGCGCATCCACGTCCGCCTGAAAGAAGGCGAAGGCGAAAAAGAGCGCATCCAGCCGTTTGAAGGCGTGATCATCAAAAAGCGCGGAAAATCGACGGGAGCGAGCTTCACCGTCCGGCGCGTGAGTTTTGGAGTGGGCATCGAGCGCGTCTTCCCGGTGAATTCGCCGTCGATCAGTTCGATCGAGGTTTTGCGGCAAGGCCGCGTGCGCCGCGCGAAGCTCTATTATCTGCGCGGGCTCAAGGGCAAGGCCGCGCGCCTGCAACGCGTGGATCGCGTCGAAACTCCGGAAACCGCGGCGCCGGAAAAAGAATCCTAGTCCCGCGAACCGAAAGTATTTTGCAGCCCGGGAGGAATTTCTCCCGGGCTTTTTATTTCCGGCAAGCTTTTTCGTGCCGCCGTCCTCATGCGAAACGCTTCATCATCAACAAGCTGGCAGTACGCACCTGAATTCCGCCGTGCTAGAATTCGCGGCGATGCCGAAGCGGTGCTCGTCCCGATACGAACGCGAAGCGCGCAAATGCGGCTGGCAGAGGATTGCCGGCCTGGACGAAGTCGGGCGCGGTTCCTTGTTTGGTCCGGTGGTGGCCGCGGCGGTCATTTTGGACCCGAAGCGCCGCATTGTCGGCCTGGACGATTCCAAAAAACTTACCGCCGAGCGCCGCGAAGTGCTGGCCCTGCGCATCCGGGAGCACGCTCTGGCGTGGGCGATTGCGGACGTCGACGCGCGCCGCATTGACGCCTGGAATATTTATCAGGCCAGCCGCCAGGCCATGACCCAGGCCCTCGGGCAGCTCAAAATTTCTCCCGATTATCTTCTCCTCGATGCGATGCAGCTGGATGTGATGGTCGAGCAGAAATCGCTGATTCACGGGGATTCGCTTTCCGTGTCCATTGCCGCGGCATCGATCATCGCCAAGGTCGAGCGCGACCGCATGATGATGGAATGGGACCTGATTTATCCGCAGTACGGCCTGGCGCAGCACAAAGGCTACGCCACGCCCGAACATCTGGCCGCCCTGCGCTCGCATGGCCCCTCGCCGCATCACCGGTTTTCCTTTGCCCCGGTCCGCGAGGCCGCCTGCTGGGCAGCCGGGGCGACGCAAACCGACTTGCCGCTTCCCTCCTGGGAGAACTCCTGATTCCGAACGCCGCGTAGGTCCGCCCTCCCGAGTCGGCGCGAGAACCCATGTATGGATGATTACTGCCTCGAACGCTTTTCAATGCGCTTCGTTGACTTCGGTTTTTGCGGCATGCTAGCGTAAATTGTGCACCTGCCTGCGTGGCTGGTGGTGTAGCCCACAGGGTCCGTCTGCTTGGAAAGGCGTGCGCTATCGGTCCGGACGGGCCGCAACACGAACGACCGCGAATCGTTCACTGTCCGACTTCGCCCTTTCCAGCACGGGATAGTGCAAAGAGCATCTGAAGATGGCCTATAACAAGACCAAGCATCTCGACGCGGCGCAGAAATATCTCCAGCAGGGGAAACTCCCGCAGGCCATCGCCGAATACCAGCAAATCCTGAAAAACGAGCCCAAGGATCAAGTCACCCTCATGACTTTGGGAGATTTGTTCGTGCGGCAGGGCGAAACATTTCAGGCCCTCGAATATTTCGAGCGGCTCGCAAAACTTTTCCTGAACGATGGATTCACGACCAAGGCTATCGCCATCTACAAAAAAGTCGCCAAGCTTGCGCCCGAGGAAAGCCGCCCGATGGAGCGCCTGGCGGAACTTTATGTCCAGCAGGGAGTGCTGAGCGAGGCGCGGCCCATTTATTTGCAGCTCGCGGAAGTGCAACTCAAGGCGGGTCGCCAGCCGCAGGCCGCCGTCCTGTTGCGCAAACTGCTGGAAGCCGAACCCGATAATCTGCGCGTGCAAACGCGCCTGGCGGAACTCCATCTCTCGATGGGGCAGAAGAAAGAAGCCATCGAAACCTTCCACGGCGCCATGCAGCGAGTCCTCGATCAGGGCGACCATGCGGAAGCGATTCGCCTGGCCGACCGGATCTTGCAGTTGGATCCGGCGCACCAGGCGACTTTCCTGTTGAAGGTCCGCGCCCTTTCCGCTTCGGGCAAAAACGCCGACGCCGCCAATCTTCTGGAATCCCTCCCCGATCAGGATACCGGCGGAGAAATGACGGCGATGTTGCTGGAACAGTATTCGGGAAGCGGCCAGATGGAAAAAGCCGCGGCGCTGGCCGAACGCGTCTTTGCGCGCGAACCAAAGAACTATGCGGTGCCCCATCGAATTGCGAACACGCTGCTCGAAGCCGGCGACCTGGACCGCGCGCGGGCCATGCTGGCGCTGGTTCGCGACACCATGATCGACTCGGGCGAACATGAAGCCCTGGCGCAATCCATCTCCCGCCTGGCCGAGCGGCGTCCCGACCAGATCGAACCCCTGGAATGGCTGGTCGATCTCTACGGCCGGGCCAGCGATTCGTTCCGGCTCCCGGATGCGCTGGCGCAGCTTGCGCAAGCCTACGAAGCAGCAGGAAATGATGCGCGGGCGATTGCCACGTACCAGCAACTTCTGGAACGAACCCCGGAAGACGAAACCACGCGCCGAAAGTTTATGCGGTTGTGCGCCAAGGCGGGCTTCGATCCGGCGACCGGAGGATATTCCCCGCCGGTGAAACTGGACCCGGCGGAAACCGAGCCCGCGCCGGCTGCCGCCGTCGCCTCCGAGCCGGCGCTCGACGAAGAAACGCAGCGGTACGTCACGCAAGCCCTGACCGACGTCGATTTATTTTCCAGCTATGGGCTGACGCAAAAAGCCATCGACCTGCTGGAATCCGTGCTGGAACGCGCTCCGCGTCATGCGCCGATCCTCGAACGGCTGCTGGACCTCTCCGTCGGCGCCGGCAACGATCGCCGCACCGCGGAGCTTGCCGCGATACTGGAACAAATTGCCATCGAACGCCAGGACCGCGGCGCCGCCGACCGGTACGCCGAATTTCGAAAACGGTTCCAGCGCGCGGCTGGGATCTCTCCCGCCGGAAGCGCCCGCCGTTTCCGCCGAACCCGCCGCGGAAGCCCCGCAGGAATTTGCCGTCCCGACGATCGAGGCCGAACTCGACGAACCTGTGGCGGAAGCTCCTCCCGAAGCAAGGCCCGCCGAACCCATGGGCATTCCCATGCCCGTCGAATCGGCGGTGCACGAAGTTGATTTGTCGGACGAATGGGCGGCCCTTTCGCAACAGTTGGAAGAAGCGATCGAGCAGGAGATGCCCGGCGCGCCAGTCGCCGAGCCGGAAGCGATTCCGGCGGCAGTGGCGCAAAGTCGCGAAGACGAAGAAGTCGCCGAGGAAATTCCCGCCTTCGATCTTGAGCTTCAGCCCGTAACCCTTTCCGGAGCTGCCGAAAATGAGGCCTTGTCCGGGGACGCGATGCTTGCGGGCCTCATGGCGGACATGGAATCAGCCACGGAGAACCTGGGCCTGCCGGAAGAAATGGCGCAAGCGGACAAATCACGTGGCGCGGCAGCCCTCGTCTTTGGAAAGCGCGCCGGCTGCACATTCGGCTTCCTCCAACGGGGGGCCCCCGGCGGCTTCGCCTGGCGACAGACGCTACGTCGGACGGGCCTCTGGGCGACCTGTTTGATGAATTTCGCGCCGAACTGGGCGAACTGAACAAGGAAGACGAGGATCTCGAGACGCACTACAATCTGGGAATCGCTTATCGTGAAATGGGTTTGCTCGAAGAGGCCATCAGCGAATTCCAGAAAGTCGCCCAAGGGGCGGACAAGGGACCGGCATTTCGCTACGCCATGCAATGTAGTACGCTGTTGGGGCTGGCGTTCATGGAGAAGGGACAGCCGGCGATTGCCGCGATCTGGTACGAGCGGGCCCTCAAGACGCCCGGCCTGGATCAGGAATCCATTCTCGCGCTGCGGTATGATTTGGGAGTGGCGCAGGAATTGGCCGGCGATCGAGCAGCCGCTTACAACAGTTTTTCCCAGGTCTATGCGATGAACATCGATTACAGGGATGTTTCCGAGCGGATCGCCCTTCTCGGGAAGGCGCGCTAGCCGCACGCCGAATGAAATCTTTTCTGCACGTATTGCTCAGCCTCGATGTTTTCCTGCTCGGAGTGCTATTGCTTCTGGTTCCCTGGCTGGGATATTGGGACCATAACTTCTTTCTCGACAAGTACCCTGCTTTGATTCCCATTCTGCTGCATCCTTCCATGCGCGGCGCCGTGACCGGTCTGGGCGCCCTGGATATTTTTCTCGCCGGAAGCATGCTGCGGGGACGCGCGGATTCCGTTGCCTCCCAGACCTAAGCCGCTTTTCTGCTATGTGACCGACCGGCGCGCATTGCAGCGCGCGCACTCTTCCGCCGCTGATTTTGCAAAATCTTCGATCCAGGCCTTGCGCGCAGCCATCCAAAACGCGGCAGCCGCCGGAGCCGCGTGGATTCAAATCCGCGAAAAAGATCTGGAAGCGCGCGCGTTGGCCGAGTTGGTGCGGCAAGCGGTTGAGGACACGCAGGACGACTGGCGCGCGGATTCTGGTGAATGACCGCCTGGACGTTGCGCTGGCCGCGAACGCGGCGGGGATTCATCTGGGAGAAAAATCCCTGCCGCTGGAAGCCGTGGCCAAGTGGCGGCGTTCATCCGGCAGGACGGATTTTCAAATCGGCGTGTCCTGCCATTCGTTGGATGCCGCGCGCGCGGCCGAGCGCGGCGGAGCGGACTATATTTTCTTCGGCCCGGTGTTCGCCACTCCGTCCAAAGCGGCATTCGGACCGCCGCAGGGATTGGAACGTTTGCGCGAAGTGTGCGCGGCGGTGGAAATTCCGGTCCTCGCCATTGGCGGCGTCAATTTCGAAAATGCGCGCGCGTGCCTCGATGCAGGCGCCGCGGGAGTAGCGGCGATCCGGCTGTTTCAGGATGCGGGAAATGCAGACGATCTGGCCGCGCGTTTGCGAGCGGTTTGAGTAGGACACGCTTCAGCCTGTCTGCCTTTGAATTTCCTAAAACCAAAAGGCGACAGGCTGAACAAGCTGCGGAAAAACTCAAAAACTGTCATTCCGAGGCATGCCTTTTGCCGAGGAATCTCTCATTCTTTTGACCCTAAAACCCAGAGAACTCCTCGCTTCGGTTAGAATGACACGAAAAAGAAACTTCTTCCGCAGCCTCTGAAGCCCGTCCTACCGCTCCACCCATTCGACGCCCAGGTTCTTGAGTTTTTCCCGCAGGCCGTACATGTTCAGGCCCAGCTCGCCCGCGCGCAGGCGCTCGCGGTTCTTGGCTTCCTTGGCCAGGCGCGCCTCGCACGCGCGAACCACTTCCTCGGCGTCCTGCCGCGGCACGACCACGATGCCGTCCACGTCGCCCACGATAATGTCGCCCGGATGCACCAGCGCTCCGGCGCAAACGACGTCCACATTCACGTACCCGGGCGTCTCCTTCACCGTGCCCATGGCGGAAATGGCGCGCGAGAAAACCGGGAACTGCATGGCCGTCAGGTCCGCGACGTCGCGGCATCCGGCATGAATGACCACACCTGAAATTCCGTGCGCCTGGCATGACGTGGCCAGCAATTCGCCGAACATTCCGTCGGTGGAATCCGCAAGCGTCGTCACCACCAGCACGTCTCCCGGCCGGCACACTTCGATGGCCGCATGAATCATCAGGTTGTCGCCGGGGTGGCAGACCGCCGTCACCGCGGGGCTCCCGATGCGCGCGGCCGGATAAATCGGCCGCATGTACGGCAGCATCAGGCCCGTGCGGCCCTGCGCTTCGTGCACCGTGGCCGTGCCGAACTCGCCGAGTTTCTTGGCCAGCGCCGGATCGGGCCGGTCGATGTTTTTTACGATTCTTGGCTTCATGGCTCGATTCTCTCCCATTGCGGCGGGCTGCAAGCAAAGCCCGCATCCGTTTTATTGCAGCAGCGCGGCCGGATTCGTCACCGTCATGCGGCGAATCTGATCCACGCTAAAACCGCCGTCCAAAAGCTTCTGCGCAAACATGGCAAATCCGTCCGCGACCGGAGGATTGATCGTCTGGCCCAGATCCGTCGACATAACGCAGCGTTCGGGTCCCACCTTGCCGATGGCCTCGAGCACGGCGTCCCACGGAGCTTTCCCAGTATGCATGGTCGTGAAGCAATGTTCGATGAACGCGCCCATGTTCGCCAGCTGCAGTTGCTCGTCGGCCGTGAGATTCTGCGAAGGGAATTCCGCATGAGTCACCAGGACTCTTTGCGTCCCCATTTCCCGCGCGGTTTTTACCAGCTCGAAAATTTCCACGCGGCCCAGGTGTCCCGTCGCCAGAATCATGTTGTGTTTGGCGATCAGTTCGATGCAGCGCCGCACGTTCGCGGAGATTTTTCCCGCGGCGTCGAGCACCGTGAGCGGGGGAGGCGCGATTCCGGTTGCCGCCAGTTCGCGCTGAATTTTTGCCCAGAACGGAAGTTTTACGCTGGGCCCGTCCAGGCGCCCGGCCGTTTCATTGGCCGCATCCACCGTCGGGAACCACACCATTTTGCAGCCGGAGCGCCCGGCAAGCTCCAGCGCCACCGGATTGAGCCCGCCCACCGAATGATTCAGCGTGATGGCTCCGTAGGCGGAAATTCCCGGCACCGCTTTCGTGACGACGTGCGCGCGTTCGGCGGTCGGAAAATAATGCGATTTCAGAACGAATCCCTTCATTCCATGCGCCAGAAATTCCTTGGCCAGATCCAGGTCGTCGATGCGCCGCTCGATCACGTCCGGCGCCACGTGCACCTGCACGTCATAGGCGCCCTTCATGCATTCCCAGGCCGCATCGGAAACCGGCATGGCTTTCGCTCCGGTCGCACTTTCGCTCGTGCCAGCATTTGTCGGCGTCGCGGTCATTTCGGATGTTCCTTTCTAATAGATCCTCTGTCCGGCAAGCAGGGGAAAAAAATCCAGCGCTCGCCGAAAAAATAGGGCGCATCGCGCACGAATGGATTTCTTTTATCAAGCCCGTCCAGATGAGTAGCAGGTTTTCAATATACCTTAACGCCGGAAGGATGCACTAGCGCGGATTTCTCGCTGAAGATTGAAAATCCGGCGGCCGTTCCACGCAATTCGCATAGCGCGAGGTGCGAAAAACATGGCCGCGCGCTTTCGCCGCGGCCGTTCCCGCGGGAAGCCCAGGCTCAATGGCAGCTGGCGTCGTCGGCAAACGTGCCGCTGACGAGCATGGAGCTCAAAAACCTGCTGCAATCTGGAAATTTTCGCCAGGGCTGGATCGTTCTGCATGAAGTTGGGATTCACGGTCTGCGTCGCATTCAGCGAATTCCGCGTGGCCACGACCGTGTCGGCCCACTGCGCGAGATTATTAAACTCATTTCTGAGGAGTCGCAGAGCTTCCTGGTCGGAAGCGGTGGTTGCGGCCACGGCCACCTGACTTAAGTCCGCGCTCACACGGTCATGGTAATCCTGCGGCCAGGTCCCCGCCACGGGCACGCCGTATGTCAGGATCGTGCCTACGGCTCCCCTCCATTCCCTCATCTCCGCCAATTCCGCAATTGCAGTGCGGGCGAATTCCCGGGACAATCCCGGCGGCGGAGGCAGGCGCGGCGGCACTCGGCTGCGCTTCCGGGGCGGGGCCGGTCTCGAGTTCGGGGATATTGAGCAGGACGCGATTCGGTTCGATGGTGACCGTCCCATTCGTGATCTGAGCGACCGTTTCCAGATCGATGTAGGAATGCCCGCCGAACTGCACGACCGTGCCTGCGGGCTTCCCGTTTACGAATAACGACCTGTCGGATGATCTCTGCGCATACAGCATTCCCGCGCAGGCCAGCAGAAGTCCGAATAAGAGTGCGTAGGGGATTTTGCCGCGGCTTCTCATGATGCACCTGCCTCATTGCGGTCGATGTCGTCGATCCGTCCGCCAATTAGGTTACTGCGATCATCGGTTGGACTGCCATAGCGAGTTCCGGAGCGATAGCTAATCGGCACGGGGCGCGCCGCCGGAAGGCGGTCGAGCCGCGCGCGTATGGCCGCGGCCCGATCCGTAAATATTGTCGTCAGACTTTGCGCAGGCCCGCCGCTTCATAGCGCGTCACCGGCGGAGGCAGTTCGCGGCTGATGGCCACTTCGACGATGGCGGCCTTGCCGGATTCCTCCGCGCGCCGCAGCGCCGGGATGAATTGCTCGGGAGTGGTGACGCGCTCGCCGAAAGCGCCAAACGCGCGGGCCACGTCGGCGAATTGCACATCGAGAAATTCGCTCGCTTCCGGGCACATCTCCTGGTGGACGTATTTCTGCACGTGATACTCGAACGCCAGCGAGCAATTATTCAGGACGATGTGGATGACGGGAATCTTCAGGCGCAACGCGGTCTCAAGTTCGGTGAAGTGATAGCCCGCGCCGCCATCGCCGTTGAGTCCGAACACACGCCGATTCGGTCCGACGGCAAGTTTCGCGCCGAAGGCCGCGGGAAACGCCCAGCCCAGCGAGCCCGCCGCGCGCAGAGTGTTGCGTCCGGCCTTTTTCTGCTGCAGCACGGTCGACGCCCACGCCGCCATGTAGCCGGTGTCGGCCACGACCATATCGTCCGGGCCGATGTGCTGATCGAGGAGGCGCATGATGTGATAGGGATTGAGCCGCCCTTCGTGCATGGGCTCGCGCGATTCGCGCTCCAGATCCGCGAGCCACGCGGCCACCGATCCCTGCACCTGCTTGGTCCACGAAGCCCAGCGGCTGCCATTCACTTTCGCGGCAATCGCCGCTTCGCGCAGCATGGACCAGCGCTTCGCGAGCGTCCGCCACCACCGAAAGCTCCTCGCGGTACGTCCGCCCCAGCGAATTCGGATCGAGATCGAAGTGCACGATGCGCGTGCCCTTGCGCGGATATTGAAATACGTTGGTGCCCATCGAGCTCAGCTTGGTGCCCACCGCCAGGACAAAATCCGCCGAGCCCAGCGTATCGTTCGCCACCTTGCGCGAGTAGCGTCCGCAGGCTCCCACCGACAGCGGATGTGTGTCCGCGATGCTTCCCTTGCCGGCCATGGTCGTCACCACGGGAATATTCAGCGCTTCGGCCAGTGCGGTCAGCTCGGCCCAGGCGCCCGAAAGCATTACGCCGCCGCCGGCAATCAGCACGGGCTTTTCCGCGCCGGCAAGCAGCGCGATGGCGCGCTCCACGTCCGGGGCCATCGGCGCAACGCGGCACGCCGGAGTTTTCAGGAACGCGGACTCCGCGTAAATATCGGGCGTGGTCGCCAGGGGCTTGCCGAACCAGTTCGCCGGAATGCCCAGATATGCGGGCCCCGGCACGCCGCTCACGGCCGCGCGCACCACGGTGCGCATGACGTCGGCAATGCGCTCCGGCTCCGGCAGGTCTCCGGCCCACTTCGTCATCGAGGGGAACATCGAAGTCTGTTCGACTTCCTGATACTCGTAGCGGTAGCGCGTGTTCGTGGTGGTCGAGCCGCTGATGGCGATGAGCGGGCTCGACGCCCAGTACGCATCGATGATCGACGCGGGCAGGTACGTCGCGCCGGGGCCGAACTGCACGATGCTGAACGCCGGCTTGCAGGTCACGCGCGCATAGGCGTCGGCCATGGCCAGGGCCGAGCGCTCGCTGCGCCCCAGAACCACGCGCACGCCTTCGTGGTTCTGCAGGTCGATGTGCGGATTCTGCGGCGCGCCGGTCAGCGTAAACACATATTCGGCGCCGTAGGCGCGAATCATTTTCGCCAGCGCCCGTGAAACCGTCATCGTATTTTCGGAATTCCCGGCGGGTGCGCTCATCTCGGTTTTGTCCTTTTAAATTCGTTGCGCCTTGCAGATTCAAGCGGAACAGATTTCACCACAGAGGGCACGGAGGACACAGAGAAAGCAAGAGAAACAGCACATCAATCTCTTTAAATTCCAGAACTATGTTTTCCTCTGCCTTTTCTCTGTGCCCCTCTGTGTCCTCCGTGTTAAGTCTTTGCTTTTACTTGATCGCCAGGGGATTCACCGGCGAAGCCACCGCGCCCGTCACCGGCAACGCCGGCGCGACGAACATGAACTCGTAGCGCTTGTCCTCGGCGCAATCTTTCGCCAGCTCTTTCAAAAAGAAAATTTCGCCCACGGTGAGGCCCATGATCGGAATCGAAATCCAGTGCCACGGCTGATTGGCTTCGTCCGATTCGTTGGGCCGCACTTCGGCGCCCCAGGTGTCGGTGGCAATCGCCGCCACTTGCTTTGCGTGCAGCCAGTCCAGCGTTTCAAAGGCCAGGCCCGGCGCGTCGCCGCCCGAATAGCCGTCCCACGTTTTGGCCGAAAGCATCGCTTCCATTTGCCCCGTGCGCACGATCAGGTAATCGCCTCGCCCCACTTTCGCGCCGAAGTGGCGCTCGGCCTGGTCCAGCAAATCGCACGTGACCGCGAAAGCGTCCGGCAGAACTTCCATCCCCAGCATGCGCGGAATATCGAAGAGAACGCCGCGCCCCACCATGCGCTCGGCGGTCTTCTCGATGCCGCATTTCTGCGCGCCCGCCGAAGTCACCGTGCGGCAATCGTACCCGTTCCACATGTGATCGCCGTAAAAAATATGCCCGAGGCCGTCCCACTGCGTGCCGGCTTGCGTCGGCATCATGATCACGTCGTCCGAGGCGCGAATTTTCCTGCTGTCCAGCACGCCCGAATAGGCGTCCGTCCCGGTGCGGATCATCAAGTGCACGGGATTAAACCGCCCCATCGCCGGATATTTCGTCTTCCCGCCCTGCGGCCCGTTTTGATCGTAGGGAAGCGCCAGCGAAATCACGCGTCCCTTGCGCACGAGTTGCGCCGCCGCCACGATATCCTCCGGCCGCGTGAAGTTGAGCGTGCCGATTTCGTCGTTCGCTCCCCAGCGCCCCCAATTCTTCAGCCGCTCGGCGGCCGCGCGAATGTCGTCCATCGTCAGCTTACGCGCCGATGCTCCGGTACCCGCCATTCCATCCTCCTCATTCCTCGCCATGCTGCCTGAGCGCACTCTTGCAATCGCACATTGTACTGAAATCCCCCGCAAAGCGCGTGCGATTTTCCCGCGCGAATTGGGCGGCTAACTGATTTTGTGTTGCCGAAAGTCCCGGAGGGACGGCATAACGTAGCCCACCGTGGAAACGGTGGGGGACAGAGTGCGATTACTTACAGCCCCATAGGGGGCGGCATATGGCTAACCCTGTGTCGCCCCCACGGGGCTCGGCTTTCGTCATTACGCACACCCATCGCTCACACGGTGGGCTACGTTATTTCGTCCCTGACGGGACTGGGCAAAGCACGACGGTCGATATTTCATTGGCGGCAAGGAATCGATCGAGTGTCAGGGGGTTACGCAACACTTAGCACCGCTCGCAGCGCGACTCGCTCTTCACCATTTGGGTCATCGATGACTTTGCACTGGTTGTTAAAAATCATGGTGGCGCGCTGCGTATTGTCGAAAGCCGCCCAATTCGGCAATCCCTTGCAGTTCGGATTGCCGCTGCGCGCGAACGCGACCCACGCACTGCTCATCCTGTCCGCCAGCAAATAGCGTTCCTGGCCCGTGCCGGTCATCGCTTCATCCAAATCGACATTGTCGAAAACAAACGGAAGCTCCAGCGTATGAAAGGCCTTCAGCTTCCCGCCACGCACCGGCGACCTCCAGGTGAAGTAGTACATGTAGACCGGCGCCGCAACCTGTTCCGCTTTGCGTTCCGCCTGCGTCAGCACGCCCGCTCGAAACATGACGTCGGAAGATAAAATCAGTTCCAGATCGATGTTGCTGATGCCGGGCCGCCCCTTTCGATACACGGCAATCAAGCGGTCCGTTTCGGCGTCATTCGTGCGCAGGATTTGTTTCACATGCGCGTGCAAGGTAGCGTCATCGATCGGGTCCAGTCCCTGATTCCGGAAAAACGCCATCTCGGTTTCCACCGTGCCGGTTAGCAACGGAACGCTCGCCGAAAGTTCCGGCGCCGTCGGATCGAATGGGTTCCCGGGCAGCGTGCGCCCGTCGACCACCGGGCCGAGCGCGAGCAAGGGATTGCCTCCGCCAGTTCCCATCGCCGCCACCAACTGTTCCGCCGGCAGCTTTTGGAGTTCGTCGATCTGGCCGGGGTTAAGGCCCAGCCGTTGCAGAAACTGTTTCGCCCACTTCGTCGCTTCGCCGCGGGGGATTCCCTTCACCTGCGAGCCGCTCTCGACAATCGCGCGGTGAAACAATCCTTTGGCCGCCGGCATGGCCATCAGCGCGCTGATTTTCATCGCGCCGCCGGACTGGCCGAAGATCGTCACGTTGCCCGGATCGCCGCCAAACGCCGAGATGTTGTCCCGCATCCATTGCAGCGCCAGAACCAGGTCGAGCATTCCCACGTTGCTCGCGTTCGCGTACTTCTCGCCGCCAATTTCGGAGAGATACAAATAGCCAAACACGTTGAGGCGATGATTGAGCGTGACCAGGACGACGTCGTGCTTGCGGGCCATATTCGCGCCATCGTACATGATGTAGCCGCCGGAGCCGGTCACGTATCCGCCGCCATGTATGAAGACCATGACCGGCCGTTTGCCCGCGCCGCCCAAGCCCGGCGTCCAGACGTTCAAAACCAGGCAGTCTTCGCCCGAGGGTTCGTCCCTGTCCATGGCCGCCACTTCCGGAATCAGCGTCGATGGCCCGTGGGGTGACCTGTGCCCCAGAGCTATCGCTTCGCGCACCCCGCTCCAGGGCTGCATTTCAACCGGAGGAAGAAACCGCCGCGGACCTGCGGTCGATGCTCCATAAGGAATGCCCTTGAAGGCGTAGACGTTGCCCAGACGAAGCCCTCGCAGCTTCCCCGCGGTTGTCTGTACGACAGGGCTTGCAGCCGCGTCTTCGGCGTTGAGCGCCCGCGCACTGCAAAGCGCTCCGCTTGTAAGCAGCCCCGCAGCGGCAAGCGTGCCGCGATTCAGGAACGTTCGCCGATCCATCATGGGACCCTCGCCAGCGTTAATTTTTGGGCTTGTAGTCGCGCCCCGGAAGGTTATCGCGATGGTTTACGTCTTCGTCGTATTTCTTCAGTTCGGAAATCGTGCACGGGTGGGCGTCCAGAATCCAGTTCGTCAGCTTGTAAAAATAGGTGATGCTCCAGGGCTTGGAATACGACCCCCGGATCATCGAACGTGAAGACGATCTTCAACGTGTCGTGGTCCACCCGCTGCCAGCGTTCGGTCTGGTGCATCGATTCGGTGAGCGGAAAACCTTGCCAGGTAAGAAACTGCTTGCCGTTATAGCCGCGCGATTCGACGACGAATACGTCTCCGTCCCACTTCCCGATCGAATATCCCATGAAGTCCGGTTCCATATCGGCCGGAAAATCTCGTCCGTCGGTCCAGATTTCCCGCCAGTTGTCGTAATACTCAAAGTGCTGCAGCAGCCGGTCGCGGGCCTGAATGTTTTCAAACGGACGTGGCGTAAAAAAATTTCGCGCCGTGCCGTACGGATCGCAATCCAAAACATCTCCCGCGTCGATGAACTTCTTATTGGCCAAGTATTTCGCCTGCCCCGCGGAGTTGAAAGGCGGCAGGGGATCCGGGTGGCCGCCCAAGTCGAGCGGATGAACCTCGCCCTTGGGTTGCATTCCCGGGGCCGGATTCCAAACGCCCGTGAAGTCGTGCGGGTTGAAAGTTGCGGACTTCGCACCGGATTTAGAGGCAGTCGATGGCGGTGCGGTCTGAGCGATCGCCGCCACGGAGAAAAGCAGCACCGCGGCCAGCGCGGTTATTAAACGCCCGACGAAATTTCGCATTTCGAAACTCCTTCTGCGGCCCACGTTTTGATTTCGATTCCGGCGCGCTATTGGGACGGCAATTCGCCAATCGAGCCGCCCGTCAGCTCTTTGCCATTTGCCAACACGATCTTGCGAATCATTCCCACAGGGGTGCCCCTCACGCTCGGAGCGAAGGTGATGGTGATCTGATCTCCAGGACGCAATGTCTGGGGGCTCCAGCCGGCCCTTTTCAGGACTGCCGGGGCAAGCGTCTCGATCGCCCAATTGACGACTTTGCCGTCATTGTCCTTGACGTCGAGAAAAACCTGGCAATGAGGATTAGCCCAACGAAATTCCGTCACGGTTCCCTTCAGCGTCATCAGATTCTTCGTGTCGTATTCGGAACCGCCATGATGCGCGAATGCCGAGACACTGACCAGCAACAGGCCGGCAAGCAAGCCAAGCGGCGCTCTCAGTCTAATTTTCACGGGATGCCTCCCAAATGGAATAACCGCCGCCGTTATATTCTCCAGCTGGCGCATCTGCGTTCAAGTCTCGGCGGAATTACCAACCCTGTTCTTTGGCGAACCTTATCCCTGGCGTCACCGTGTGTCAAGCCAAGACGCAGCGAAAAACGCGGATCGCGCTGATGAACAAATTCGGAAGATTACTGTCTGAGTGCCCGCCGCTACTTGCCGTCCGGCAGCGTGAACACATACAGCGCGTTCCCGCTTCCCGGGATAATGAATGTCGGGCAGGATGGTGCGCGGCACATTGCGCGGGCTGCCGCCGCCGAGACCCGTGGTGACGGCGACATACTGTTTGCCGTCGATGCTGAACGTGACGGGAAAACCTTGCACCGAAGTGCCGAGGCGAGTTTGCCAGATCGTCTTGCCGGTATTGATGTCGACGGCGCGGAACGTGCGGTTCAGGTCGCCGACAAACGCGATGCCTCCGGCCGTGGACAGCACGGCGGTGAGGAACGACGGCCGCTGCTGGACGTTCCAAACTTCCTTCATCGTCTTGACGTCAAAAGCGGCGAGCCGCCCTACGTTGCCGTCCGTGCCGGGCATCTCGAAAAAGCGGCGGTCGCCCATCGTCCCGCCCGAGCCATCGACGAATTCCACTTTGCGTCCGGACATTTCCATGCAGCTCTGGCTGAGCGGAATGATGAGCCTCGCGGTGGCGGGGTCGTAGCTCATGGCCTGCCAGTTGTGGCCGCCTTCGGTGCTGGGGCATACCGGAGTCCACTTGCCGATTTCCTGCTCCAGGATGTCGGGGCGGTAGGTCAGCTGGCCGGTCGCATGATTGATATTGAAAATATTCTGAAAAATAGTTTCCCGGGCGTCGATAAATTCGCCGGTCTTGCGATCGAGTTTCCAGAGGATGCCGGTCTTGCCGATGGTGAAGAGCGTCTTGCGGTCGCCGATATCCACCAGCACGCGCTCGTACACTTCGTCCATATCGAGCGTCTCGCCGGCCACGTGCTGGAAATACCAGGCGAGTTTTCCGTCGTCAGGCCGCAGCGCGAGCGTCGAACTCGAGTACAGCGCCGCGCCTTTCGTGCCGCGGCTCACCTGCATCCACGGCTTGGCCTGCGCCACGCCCCAGTACGTCAGATCGAGTTCCGGATCGTAGCTGCCGGTGATCCAGGTTTCCGCGCCCACGCGCAGCATGTTCGGCAAATCGCCCCAGGTGTCGCCGCCGGGCTCGCCCGAGCGCGCAATCGTGTTGAAGCGCCAGAGCAGTTTTCCGGTTGCCGGATCGAACGCGCTGATGAAGCAGCCCTGATCCTTCTCCTGCGCCTTGTAGCGGTCGCACCCGTTCTCGCCCTGAATCACCTGGCCGTGAATTACGATGGGTCCGCTGGAAGCTCCATAGCCCTTCGCGCTGTCGCCGGTCATGACGTCCCACACGGCCTTGCCGGTGCGCGCGTCCAGCGCGAACAGATGCGCATCGGTCGTCGCCGCGAATACTTTGTCCTGATAGATGGCCATGTTGCGCATCGCGCCCGTTCCGCCGGGCACGTTGCGCGGCGGGCGCAGATGATTTTCCCAGATGAGGTCGCCGGTGCGCGCGTCCAGCGCCTGCACGATGTTGTCGGTATTGGCCAGATAAATGATGCCGTTGTGGACGAGCGGCGTAGGCTCGTTCGCCGCCGTGCTGTCGTTCATGCTCCAGGACCACGCCAGTTGGAGATCCTTCACGTTGTCGCGATTGATTTGCGCCAGCGCGCTGTGATTCCATCCCTGGTAATTGCCGCGGACGATCAGCCAGTCGGCGGGATCGGCCTTGAGCAGCATCGCGTCGGTCACCGGCACGTAATTTTTCACTTCGCCCGTCACGGTGAGTCCGAGCCGCTCGTTGCCGCCTCGCGGCGCGGCGGCAGGCGATTCTCCCGCAGCTTGCATGGAGGGCGGCGCATCGCCCGTGGCCACGGCTCCGATCGGCACAAGCGTCTCAGCCGTGAGCGCCTGCGAGCCCGGCGTGGCGCCATTCGCCTGCAGGATAAACGCGGCCAGATTGACGGCGTCCTGATCGCTGAGCGAGCCGGGACTGCTGAGCGGCATGGTCGTCCGGATTTTCGTCGACCAGATCGCGCGTCGTGCGGTTGCGCCACGTGTTCATGAAGTTGCCGCCGGCCAGCGGAAGCGCTTCAAACGTGCCTTTCATATTGGCCAAATGGCACGCCACACAGGTGGTCTGGTAGAGAGTGCGCCCGTTGTTCGCCTGTTCGGCGGTGAAAGGACCCAGTCCGTGCCGGCTGTTGCGCGGCAGACATGGCGATGGCGACGCCGAGCGCTACAGCGGCGCCGCATAGAAATATTCGAAACGCTTTCGGTCGAAACATATTCATGATTTCCTCAAAAGCCTCGCTCCTGCCTTCGTAGCACAGCCATCCAGCCTGCGCGGTTTGTAGGCCACACGTGCATCGCCGATTCAATTTCAATTGCAAAAATCGCACAGGCTGAGTGCCAGCGCCACTGAAATTCCGCGCACGCAAATGGCTTTGTCCAACCGCGCCTCTCATCTCCTCACGGCAACAGCCAGCCCCGCAAATTTCCATCCGGGGCGCTCACGGATTGAATCTGCACGTACAGGCGTCCGCTTTTCAGATCCGCAATCTGGTCAGCCGTCAGCTCAAGTGTGCCGCTGATTGCGCCCTTCTCCGCCTTCGTGACGCTCAAATCCAGCCCCGCGATCGCCGGCCCGGGAATGCCCTTCGGCCCGCGATGAATCTCGGCGGTCGTTGCCGGAGAGCGCAGTCCCGCAAACGTTCCCTGAACGGTGAGCTGCTTGCCGGAAAGCGTCGCGGTGAGCGAGCCCGATCCCGCAATCCTGGGCATCATCGACAAGTCAATGGGCACGGGAGAGAGCCGCGTCTTGAACGTTTCTTTCTTCGCGCTGTCCTGCGCGACGGCCGAGGCGGGCAGCAGCATCGCCGCGGCCACGATGAATATCGCGAGCGCCACCGATCCCCGCCGATTGGTCATTATTTTTCTCAACGCAAATCCTGTCCACAAAAATGTCAAGTTTGAAATACAAGTTTGCGCAGATCATACGCGGACAGCCAAACTCAGTTCAAGCGCGGCCGGAGAAAGTCCTAGTGCCCGGCAACGCTGCTCGGATGGCCTTGCTCGATCTCATACCGCATCACGGCCAGCGTCCGGTACACCGCATGCACGAATTTCCCGTACGGCGCGGTGAGAAACAGCGCGGCGATGAACGCCAAATGCAGCACCAGCAAACTCCCCATCGCCGAAGTTTCGCGAAAGACGAGTGTGATCATGCCGGTGAGCGCAACCAAGCCCAGCGTGAAAAGAAACACGTAATCCATCCCCGGCGCGCCCGCTCCCGCTGGATCCGGATCGCTTTGAAACTTGAACCAGATCAGACCGCTGGTTCCCACGATCAGCGCCACGCCGCCCACGGCGCCGAAAATCACGGGCGCGCTCAGCAGCGCGTACGGCGGCAGCAGATGAAAAAAATCCTGGTAGATAAACGCCAGCGTCGTCGCGATGAAATCGCAAACGAATCCCCAGAACGTCAGTGAGTGATAGAGGCGCCGGACGGCGGACGGCCGCTCGTCAGGATAGAAGCATCCGGGCCCTCCACCCTTGAGATATCGCAGGCCCAAGCGCCGCTGCCACGGCCGTCAGGAAAACATTGAATCCGCCGGGATGCCGCAGCACGCTGCGCGTCTCGGACCAAAACTGCGCGCCGCCGCGCAGCCACACCGCAATCCCATAAAAAAATAAAATAAGCGCGCCGCCCACCATCGCGGCATAAGGCACGACTTCATAAAACGCGCCCGGCCCAAGATGCGCCGCGAACAGAGTGCTGGACGGGATGAACACAAACGAAAGAAAGGCCACAAGCGCAATCGCCGCCGCGGCAAGAAAAACGGTCACGCCGCGATGTTTGAACGCGCGCCCGAGAAATCGCGGCCAGCTGAATCGCTCGTAGGTCTCGATGCGCGCCTCGGCCAGAATTTTCGGAATGTTGATCGCGAATTCATGCGGCGGCGTGTACATGCACGCGTAGTAGCAGGCGCGGCAGTCGTGGCACAGGTTGGAAAGATAAAAAACGTCGCCGCGCTGGAAATCGCGCCGTGTTTCAATCGCGCGAAACACGGGACAATAGCCCTCGCAGTAACGGCACGCGTTGCAGATGATCAATTGGCGGTTGGCTTCCTGAAATACGTCAAGCCCGGGCATTCGACGCCGCCTCTCTCCCGGCAAGCCGCCCGAACACCGAGCCGATCGTCAGTCCGAAGCCTCCGAGATATCCCTTCGTGAGAATATTTCCGGACATGATTTCTCCCGCCGCATGCACGTTCTGGAATGGCCTCCCGCTTTGATCCAGCACGCGCGCGCATTCGTCCACCGCGACTCCCATGTACGTGAACGTAATTCCCGGGCGCAGCGGCAGCCCGTAAAACGGAGGGCGATCGATCGGCATCGCCCAGTTGCTTTTCGGCGGCGTAAGGCCGCGCGTCGAGTTGCCGTCCAGGCGCTCCATATGAAGGTCCGTGTTTCCGGCCGCCGCGCGATTGTATTCGGTGACCGTCTCCGACGAACGTGCGCGGATCGAGCCCAAGCTGGGGCGCGAGCGCTTCAAGCGTATCGGCCTGATACGGCTTGAACATCGGCGGCAGAAACCGGTCAATCGCCTTTGCGTCCACGATGCCGTAGGCGATCTGTCCCGGCTGCCCCGCGATCAGCGTTCCCCAGATTGCGTAGCGCTTGGGCCAGATCTCCTGGCCTTCGTCATAAAAGCGGCGCGCGTCCCGGTTCACCACAATGCCAAACGGAACGACATCGAGCCGCGTCACAATGCCGCCGTCGAATTTCGGCGCGCGCGCATCCACGGCAATCGCGTGAAACCCTTTCGGGTCGCCCATCGATTTCGCGCCGCATTTCAGAAGCGCGGCCAGCAACATGCCGTCGTTGTAGCGAGAGCCGCGAATAATGAAATTATCGGCCGCGTCGCCCCAGTGCCGCTTGAGCCATTCGATATTCGCTTCGTATCCCCCGGCGGCGACGACCACGGCGCCGCCGCGGATGAGCTCTTCCCCATCGCCGTTCCTGATCTTCACCGCTTCAAATCGATTATTCTCGATGACGAGTTCTTCCACCCGCGCGTTGTAGCGGACCTCGATTCCCATGCGCGCCGCCGTCCGGTAATACGTGTTGAGCATGGCCTTGCCGCCGCCCAGAAACCATCGGTTCGTGCGCCCCAAATGCAGCGTCCCGGCCAAGCGGCTGCTGCCAGTGCACGCCGTGCCCGCTCATCCAGGCGGGAAGCTGGCTCGATTCGCGCACGGCCAGCTTGGCAAGATCGAGATTCGCGGGCCCTCCCGTCACGCCGATCAAATCCTGAAGGTGTTCCTCCTCCGAGTAAGGCCCCGAAAAAAACTGGTCAGCGGCGGCGTGCGTGCAGCGGATATTGCGCGTGTGGCGCGTGTTCCCGCCGCGCTCATGCTCCGGCGAGCGCTCCAGCACCAGCACGCGAGCCCCGGCCTCGCGTGCGGCGAGCGCCGCGCACAGCGCCGCGTTCCCGCCTCCCACCACGATGACGTCGTACTTCTCCGACATGCTTCTCCCCGGAAACAATTTCCTGCGATTCAAATCGCCATGTGCGGTTAGAAAGTATACCCCAGCAGGGTGGCCGCACTTGCCATGTGGATTTGTATTTTTGGCTTATTCGCGGACAGCGAAATATTTCAAAACGGATTGGGGGAAAGAGACGTGTTGTAACAGCAGGCCGCAAATATGGCAATTTCAGACTGTCCTGGCGTGGATGCGCGGACCATCGGGAGAGGTCCAGATGACAATCGCCTTACAATATCGCGAACGAGCGAAACGGGTGTATTATGGCCTTGCTTACAGAACCAAAAAGAGCAATTCTTATTTTATTCAGTGATAGAGATCTCCAGGAGGCACTTATGAGCGCCCAGGAAAAACCAAAAGCGTCTGAACCCGCTAAGAATGCGGAAGTGGAAATGGAGAAAGTCGCCGATAATCTGGAAGTGGAAATCGAGGAGAGGGACGAACTCCGCCGCGAAGAAGAACGAATCAATACGACAGGATCTGAATCAGGGATTTGACACGGGAACGCATGATTCCACGCACGCCGGAGTCAACTGGCCTGCCTCTTACAGTACTCACCCCAAGGCGGAAAAGCCGAAGGAAACCCCTGAAGAGGGAGAGAAGAAGTAAGAGTAAAGGATGGCGGAGAAATAAAAGACACGTTTCTCGGCGCTCCGCAAGCAAGTCGCGTCGGTCGAAGAAATGCGATGGCGGATTCCCACGCCGTTCGCGAATTCCAAATGGGGCAAACGGCGCCGTTGCCGGTTTGCCCCGTTATCTTTTTGTTCTAGTCCGAACCTGTTCGCACGTTGCTCGTGCGAGGCATCAGCCTAAAATTTAATATGCGGCTGCCTCGTTGCGGAGCAATTGTTATGCCGCTCTCGAAATTTACTGCGCCACGCATTCGCAGTTATGCTTGAGAAAACGGTCCTTTTCCACTTGCATTCAACCAAATCTCGCTCAATCCTGTCTAGAAATCACTGCTATCCCTCCCACGGGTTCGGCGCCAGCGCTTCAATATCGCTCAAGCACCTCGACCACCGCGGGGCGGCCGCTCGAAACGGCGCGGTCCAGCGCGGAGCGCAATTCGCCGGGCTTCGTGACGCGAATTCCCAGCGCGCCCATTTTTTCGGCAATCGCGGAAAAATCGACCTTGGAAAAATGCCACATCTCGCCCGCTTGGCCGACGGTTTTCCTCCGTAGGCATGGTGGAAAATCATGGTTTCCTGATTCAGGGCGTCGTTATTGTTGACGACCGTGACCGTGGGAATCCCGCAGCGCACCGCGGTTTCCAGTTCCTGCAGGTGATACCAGAAGCCTCCGTCGCCGGTGAAGCAGACCACCGGCTTTTTAGGCATCGCGCATTTTCGCGCCCAGCGATGCAGGAAAAGCCCAACCCAGCGAACCGGACGCGCGAATAAAATCCCAGGATTTTCCGGCCTCGATCCACAACTGTTGCGCGCACCACATCCCGGCGTGGCCCGTATCGCACACGACGATGGCATCCTGCGGCAGCCAGCCTCCCACTTCCTTCAGGATGCGCTCGGGACGCATGGGCACCGCATCGGAATCGCGCAGAGGCTGCACTTCCGCGCGCCATTCTTTCACTGCCGCTTTGGCCTCGGCGGTCCAGGACGCAGTGCGCGCCGCGTGAGACGCATCACCCGCAACGGCCTGATTCAGCAATTGCAGCGTCACTTTCGCGTCGCCCAGCAGCGAAACTTTGTTCGGATAATTTCGCCCCAGGTCGCTCGGATCGATCCCGATCTGTATGACCGGAGTCCCGGCCGCGGGAATCTTCCAGAAGTGCGTGACCTGGCCGGCTCGTCTGGCTGCCGATGTAGAGCACCAGATCCGCGCGGGACATTAATTTATTCGTGCAGGAGCGCGAATATGTTCCCGGAACGCCGATGTACAGCGGATGATTGTCAGGCACCAGCGAAAACGCGTTGAGCGAGGCCGCCACGGGAATCGAAAGTTTTTCCGCAAGTTTCAAAACTTCCGCGCCCGCGCCGGACCATCTCGCGCCTCCGCCCACGACAATTACGGGCCTCTCTGCCGCTTTCAGAATTCGCGCCGCCTCCGCGATGCGCGCCGCCTCCGGCGCAGGCCGGTGAGGCGGAACGCGCGTGTACATTTCCTCGGCAATCAATTCCATGTCCGCTGTGTCCGCCTCGATGTCGCCTTCTTTCCCGGCGAGCAGCAGATTCACGGGGCCGGGCGTGCCGGACGTTGCCTCGCGAAACGCCTGCCGCATCAGGTCCGGCAGGCGCCCCGCGGTGTCAACCTCAAAATTCGCCTTGGTCATTTGGTTGAACGTCGGATAGTCGTCGGCTTCCTGATAATTCACTTTGTACTTTTGATGGCCGAACCGGCCTCCGGTAAATGCAATCACCGGGCTGTGCGCCATGTACGCGTCACGCAAGCCGGCCGCAAGATTTGCCGCGCCCACGGCCTGCGCCGCGCAGATTCCGGGACGCCCCGAGGCCCGCGCGTATCCATCGGCCATGTACGCCGCGGCCTTCTCGCCGTGCGTGAGGACGCGCTTGATGGGCATGTCGTCCATGGCGGCGAGCGCTCGGCTCAGCATCGTCGGAACGAAAAAGAACGCGGTCACTCCTTGCGCGTTCAGAAATTTCGCAACAAATTGTCCGCCCGTGATTTTTGCCAATGTAAGCTCCTTTGGAAAAACCGAAGAGATCAAACATGATTCCATTGCTTGCGCACAATATCGCATCCCGGCATTGCAGCAAAATGTCGTTTCGGATTGATTGGAAGTAGCCGCCCTATCCGGCGAATCGGTTCATGGTGCGCTTCCCGGATCAAGTGGTGCCGGCGGTGAGACTCGAACTCACGACCTAGGGATTATGAGACCCTCGCTCTACCCCTGAGCTACGCCGGCGAAAAACAAAGTTTCCTATGGTAAGGAGCGGCTCGGACCACTGTCAAGCGGGGAAACGATATGGCTACAATTTAAGGATGTAGCCGCTGTCCGAAATTTGTGCCCCGGAATCGGGTCATCGCGCTCAATCCTCAACGCCTCCCGGCAATCTTATTGAGCAGATAGGACTTCCGTGCCAAGTCCTAGTAGTACTGATGTACCGTTGACCCTGCCGGTTCTAAATCCTACTCTACACGTGGACAAAGCAAGCGTATCTGCTCCGCCAAGGATGAGATAAATCATCCAGCGAGCGACCGGTGCTGGCCGCATTTATAGCCCACTGAGAGCAATGTCCAGAGGTGTTTATCGTTTAGACACACGGTAACAATTTTGTTCCTTTTCAGCAAGTGACTACCTATACTTCCTCCGGGTTAGTTTCCGTCCGGAGGGCGTATGTCCAAGTGTCTGACGGTAGTCGCTCTAGTGTTACTCGTGTTAACGGGAGCCATGGGGCTTCGGAGCATCGTGGCTGCAAACGCCTCGACGCTCTCAGCTTCGAGTCTCTCGGCCCCTGCAATTTGGGCGAACGGCGGTGGACCAATTCCCCCGATTAAGGGCGGAGGCGGTGGTATTTGGGCGAACGGCGGTGGACCGATTCCCCCGATTAAGGGTGGAGGCGGTGGTATAACGGCCAACGGCGGCGGCCCGATTCCCCCGATTAAGGGCGGAGGCGGTGGCATAACGGCAAACGGCGGTGGACCAATTCCCCCGATTAAGGGCGGAGGCGGTGGCATTAATTAGAGCGTGATACCTGGCGGCCGACTGGGTTCACGCGGAGGCTGCAGTTTTTATGCTGGGCCCAGTCGACTACCTAATCTGGATAGCTATATTCCTCGTTGAGTTCTTCTGCGTCGTGAGTCTTCTTAGGAAGCGCGCATTTATCCAGCATTTTACCATTGTCCTTTATTTAGTGGCTTCCCTTGCCGTCAGTGCGGGGAGATACCTGGTCCTAGCGACTTCGGGTTTTACGTCGGACGCCTACGTGTATTTTTACTATTACTCCGATGCGGTATTAACGATTTGCCTTTTCTTTGTTCTGATGAGTTTCTATTCGCATGTCTTCTCGGAAATGGGCGTGAGTAAGATGGTGCGCGGCGGCGCGATGCTCCTGCTTGCGGGAACCGCCCTGATCTCCTATCACATGGTGGCTTCTTCCAGCGATAAAATGGTGACTAGGTTTGCCTTTGAGCTTTCGCAGAACCTCTATTTTGTGGGGGTTGTGCTGACCTACCTGCTCTGGGGCGCGATGATGAAGTTGCGTGAAAACAGGACCCGCTTGATGCAACTCGTCCTGGCATTGGGCGTCTATTTCAGCGCGTTCGCGGGAACTTATGCGCTGCGCAATATGTATCCCAATTCTTTTATCTGGCAATATTTCCAATTGATAGCCATCTGGCTGCCGGTTTCATGGGCCTATTCTTTTAACAAAGTTCCGGAAGATGCGCGCATGGCTACCGCGAGAGTGCTCGCTCCCAATCAATGATCACTGCATTGATCTTCGTGGTCTCTGCGTTGACGCTGCTCCAGTTCTTCGTCTCGTACTGCCATTCCCTGATCGCGGAGTCGCGAAACCATGAGCTTTCCGAACAGGCTCGGGAAATTTCCGGGATCATGGCCAATACCGCGCGCGGGGATCAATTCAAACGCCTGCTGCAATTGCTGGCCATGTGTCCTGAGCCCGGCGGGGACTCCAATCAGGTTCGCGCTCTCTCGACCTATTTCAGCATGCTCGGCCTCGTCCGCACGCTGCTGAGCTGGGCCGTTCCCTCGGCAGGGCAGTGGATTGAGGCGGAGCGCGGCGGATGCGCCTACGTAGCGGCAGTGGCCTTGGACCGGCGCATCGCCTACACCCGAATGATGATGACGCAGCAAGCGTCTCATTAATTCCAGCCCAGCTTGGCTGTTTCCTCTCCCTCCACTCGATGCGATGTCTCATTTGTGCATCCCATAGCCCAATTGCTACCATGCAGAAGAGGGCATCCGCATCGCCGGGTTTTTCCGATGATCCGCAACCTTTCCGAACGAGTGCTGGGAACGATCGGCCGCCACTTTATGATCCGGCCGGGAGACCGGATTGGTGTCGGCGTTTCCGGCGGCGCGGATTCCGTGGCCTTGCTCCACCTGCTCGCCGAATTGCGCGCGAAACTCGGAATTCATATTTTCGTTTTGCACTTCCACCACCAGCTTCGTGGGACCGAGGCGGATGAAGACGAATGCTTCGTAAGGAATTTGGCGGCGGAATTTCATTTTGAATTTGTTCCGGGGCGCGCGGACGTGGCCGGGGAAGCGCGGCGCAACGGCTGGAACCTCGAAGATGCCGCGCGGCGCCTGCGCTATCAATTCTTCGCTGCGGTTGCCGCTGCACAAGGATTGAACCGCGTTGCCGTGGCGCACACGGCCGATGACCAGGCGGAAACCGTGCTGGCGCACCTGTTGCGCGGAACCGGCCCCGCGGGCCTTGCGGGAATCTATCCCGTGGCCGGCATCGTGATTCGTCCTTTGCTGGACATTGGACGCGAGGAGTTGCGCGAATATCTTCGCAATCTGCACCGCGACTGGCGCGAGGATTCCACCAATCAAGACACCTCGCGCATGCGCTCGCGGATTCGGCACCAGCTTCTCCCCGTGCTCCGCCGCGATTTCGAACCCTTGAGTGTGACTCGCCTGGCGCGGCTCGCCAGCCTCGCCCGCGAGGAAGAAACCTTTTGGAGATCTCTGGAACAGGAGCGATTCGAAGCTCTCGCATCGCGCGATCCCGCCGGAAACATTTCGCTGAAGATTGGCGACTTGCTTTCGCCCCTTCCCTGGCTGGCCCGCCCCGGCGGCATCGCCGGACGCGCCCCGGATTCGCAGCAAACCGCCACGCTGGCTCTGACCCGGCGCCTGGTGCGGCGGATTGTCGCCGAATTGCAAGGCAGCCGCCACAAGCTGACCGCGCGGCATGTTCAGGATGTACTGGATCTGGCGGAAAAATCCCGGAGCGGCGCGCGGGTCGAGCTTCCTGGAATTGTCGTTCGACGGGTCTTCGACCGGCTTGTATTCTCCCCTGCTCCCGCGGCAACCGAAGAGGAACCAACGTCCGAATACATTCTCCACGGCCGCGAATTCGAATATGCCATTGCCCTGCCCGGCTCGTCGAAAACGTCTTGTATTGTCGTCACGGAAATTCAGCGCCGGTTTGATTTGAAAGTGATTGACTGGCCTTCGGCCTCGGGCGAAACTATGTGCTATAGGGGTGCGCTCGATTTCGAAAGGCTCCAGTGGCCGCTTACCCTTCGAAGCTGGCGCCCGGGTGATTCGTATCGTCCTTGCGGACACCGGCGCGTGCAAAAGCTAAAACGCCTGTTTCTGGAGTCCCGTGTCCCCGAGGCCGCTCGCGCGACCTGGCCCGTGCTGACCAGTGCCGGGCAGTTGGTTTGGGCCTCCGGGTATCCTGTTGCCGAAGAATTTGCACCGCGTCAGGGGACGCGAACAGGCCTATTAATTGCCGAAGAGGATCTCCCGGAGGCGCCCGGAGCGCCATAGACCTGGCGAAAGGCCAGAGAGCATGGTGGCGGCAATCGCCTCGAATATAATGGTAACTTTGGCCCGTGAGATGCATCTAACTAATTGACTGTAACGGTGTGCTGGCAATTCGAAGTCGATTCATCAGCATTCTGGATTTTGACGCGCGGGAGTTGTCAGTGCGTGGCGCGCCGGAAATATCCGGCAGGTGAGGTAAAGCCGTGAACCCGAGTTCGACATTAAAGACCATCATGTTTTGGCTGTTCATTATCATGCTGGGCGTGCTGCTCTGGACGCTGGTCTCGAAGAGCGGCCAGTCGGCGCGCGAGGAAGAACCCAGCTACAGCGAGTTCATGGCGCAAGTGGATCGTGGCAACGTGAAAGAAGTCACCTTGTATCTTTCGCCCAATAGCTACGACGTCGAAGGCGAATGGCGCGAGCCCTCCAAGAAATTCCGCACCACGATCTTCAAGGAATCCGCTCCCGATCTGGCCAAGACGCTGCGCGACAAGCAGGTCCTGATCAACGTCAAGGAAGTGAATCGCGCGGACTGGGTTACCTTTCTCTTGAATGCCGCCCCGCTGTTTTTGCTGGTCGCGTTCTGGATCTTCATGATGCGGCAGATGCAGGCGGGAGGAAACAAGGCGCTCAGCTTCGGCAAATCCAAGGCTCGGCTGCTTACGGCGCAACAGAAGAAGGCCACTTTCAAGGACGTTGCCGGCACCGACGAAGCCAAGGAAGAGCTGCAGGAAATCATCGAATTCTTGAAAGACCCGCAAAAGTTCCAGAAGCTCGGCGGACGTATTCCCAAAGGCGTTTTGCTGGTCGGGCCTCCGGGGACGGGCAAAACCTTGCTCGCGCGGGCCATTGCCGGAGAAGCCAATGTTCCGTTCTTCTCGATTTCCGGATCGGACTTTGTCGAAATGTTCGTGGGCGTCGGCGCGAGCCGCGTGCGCGATTTGTTCGAGCAGGGCAAGAAGAACGCGCCCTGCATCATTTTCATCGATGAAATTGACGCGGTCGGCCGGCATCGCGGCGCGGGCCTGGGCGGCGGACACGACGAACGCGAGCAAACCCTTAACGCGCTGCTGGTCGAAATGGACGGCTTCGAATCGAATGAAGGCGTCATCCTGATCGCCGCGACGAACCGGCCCGATGTTCTCGATCCCGCGCTGCTGCGTCCCGGGCGCTTCGATCGCCGAGTGGTCGTTGCTCGTCCGGACATCAAGGGCCGCGAGGAAATTCTTCGCGTGCACACGCGCAAGGTTCCGCTTTCCGAAGACGTCGATCTCTCCGTCATCGCCCGCGGCACGCCGGGTTTTTCAGGCGCCGATCTGGCCAACCTGGTGAATGAAGCCGCCTTGTGGGCGGCGCGCCAGGGCCGCAAGCTCGTCTTCATGGCCGATTTCGAGATGTCCAAGGACAAAGTTCTGATGGGCGTCGAACGCAAATCCATGATTTTGTCGGAAGACGAGAAGCGCAACACCGCGTACCACGAAGCAGGTCACGCGCTGGTCGCGGCCATGACTCCCGGCACTGATCCGCTGCACAAGGTCACCATCATTCCGCGCGGCATGGCGCTTGGCCTGACCATGCAGCTTCCGATCGACGACAAGCACACCTACACGAAGACGTACCTCGAAGGAACGCTTACCGTTCTCATGGGCGGCCGCACCGCCGAGGAAATTTTCCTCGGCCACATCACCACGGGCGCGGGCAACGACATCGAACGCGCCACCGACATTGCCCGCAAGATGGTTTGCGACTGGGGCATGAGTTCGCTCGGTCCGCTGGCCTTCGGCAAAAAAGAAGAAGCGATCTTCCTGGGCCGCGAAATCGCGCAGCACCGCGACTTTTCGGAAGACACCGCCGTGCACATCGACCAGGAAGTGCACCGCATCGTCACCAGCGCCTACAACAACGCCTACAGCCTCCTGGAAAACAACAAGGAGACGCTTGAGCGCATCGCCCAGGCGCTGCTCGAACGCGAAGTGCTGGACGCCACGGAATTGAAGCTCCTGCTGGAAAACAAACCGCTGCCGGAGAAGGTCCGCCCCACGCCGCCTTCGCCGCCGCAGCCTCTGCCCGGCGCCGAGCCGAAGCCAAGCCCCGCGCCCGGAATTGCGTCCCGCGCCCGGCTTCAGCAAGGGCTAACGGGCAGCGTACTTTCACCTCACGGCAAAATTTCATGGCCTCATACGCATGTGCAACGCGCATGCGTGTGTTCAGAAATGTTGCTGTGCGCGGAGGGATCTACCTCGCATAAAATTTCGCCCCCCGTTACTATGCCGCGGTTTTTGTCCCCTTGAATGAAACGAAAGACCGTCTGCGAGGTTTGGGCCGTCGGCAAAAATCCGCCTCACTTGTCCAAACTCTTCAGGAATTCCGCGAGATGATTCTGCCATACCTTGGCCTGGAAAAACGTGTAGTGCCCGCGCGAATCCGGAGAAAACGGCAGCAGGACAAATTTTCCGTTTTTCACTTTCTTGATTTCCTGTTCCGCGATGCCGAGTTCCGCGGGATTCCAGAAATCCTCCTGTGGATTAATGAGCAGGACCTTGGCCTGGATTTTGTCGAGGTCTTTTGAGGGGTCATAGTTGCGCGACGCATCATATTGGTACATGAAATCGTTCGCGTCCGTCGTCTTCATGTTGGATTCGATGTAATCATTCACGTATTTGTCGGCCGCTGCGGCGGTCGGATATATCTTTTGCCATTACGTCGGAACGCTTCCGACGACGAGCAAGTGCCCGAGTGCGGCGCGCAGCCCGTAGGGTTGCTGCGTGTAGTTGCCGTTGTTCCACCCGGGATCGAGGCGAATGTCGTCCACCATGATCTTGCGCACCATGCGGTTGCGGCTGGCGATCTCCACCGGCAGGCAGGAAAGCAGAAGCATCGCGTCCATATCCCGCGGATTCGATTCGCCCCACATGAAACCTTCCATGCAGCCCATGGACGCGCCGATGAACAGGCGCAAATGGTCGACCTGCAATCCATCCTTCAACAGGATCTGCGAGGCGCGCACCATGTCCGAATAATCGTAGTGCGGAAATTTAGCCCGCAGGCCGTCACTTGGTTTCGTGGACTTGCCCATGCCGGCGCCGAACTGATCGGGAAGGATCAGATAATACTTCGAGGCGTCGAGCAACTGGCCGGGGCCAAAAAGCACGCCGGCGAATGAGGGAACCAGCCAAACGCGGCCGGCGCGGTTTGTGCCATGGAGAATCAGCACGGCATTGGTGATGCGGCCGCTCGCATCGCGCCGCGGCGTTCCGATCGTCGTGTAATGCAGCCGGACCTCCGGAAGCGTCTGCCCGTCGGAAACCTTGAAATCCTTGCGTGACGTAATCGCCTTCCTTCAGCGATGGGTCCGTCCAGGGCGCATTTTGCTGCGCGAAAACAGAAGCCGCCGTGCAGCCCAGGATTCCTGCCAGCGCAATAACCATCCATGATTTCGATCTCATCTTCAAAGCCTCCTTGGAATTTTCTGCGTTGCGATTGCAAGTAACGTGCACGTTTCACACGTGTTGTAAGGTCCAGCGGCACAGGCTTCAGCCTGTGCGGTTTCGATTTTTACCGATTCGGAAAAGCGCACAGGCTGAAGCCTATGCCACCAAAATCCTTCTGGCGTTGAAACCCAACAGAACACTTCCGAATGGCGCCAAAGAGCAAATCCGATCTGCGTTCCCGTGAAACGCGGCTCACCCATGCCCCGTCGTAAACGCCAGCGTGATCAGCGTTTTCTGCTCCAGCTCGTGCGCCTTGGCCGATCCGGTAGCGGGGCTGGCGCTGGCCGAGCGCTTCACCGAACGCACCGGAATACCTTGAATGTAGTGCTCGATGCGCGGCAACACGTAGGACAACGCGCCCATGTTGGCGGGTTCTTCCTGCACCCAGACAATTTCGCGCGCGTTCGGATGCCGCGCGACTTCCGCGCGTAATTCTTTCTTCGGAAATGGATACAGCTGATCGAGAAACAGGATCGCGGTTTCCGTGTCGCCGCGCAGCTTTCGCTCGTTGCGCAGTTCGTGCCCAATCTTACCGCTGCAAATCAGGATGCGCCGCGCGGAAGTGATTTCCCGGTCGGGCACGACCCACTCGAAACGCGCGCGCGCAAAATCCTCGATCGGGGAAGACGCATCGGGATGCCGCAACATGCTCTTCGGCGTGAACACGACCAGCGGCTTTCTCCAATGCCGCAATGCCTGCCGCCGCAAGAGCTGAAAATATTGCGCGGCGTTCGATGGCTGGCAAACTTGAATATTGTCCTCGGCGGCGAGTTGCAGGTAACGCTCGATGCGCGCGCTGGAATGTTCCGGGCCCTGGCCCTCATACCCGTGCGGCAGGAGCATCACCACGCCGGAAGGCAGGTCCCATTTATCCTCGCCCGAGCTGATGAACTGGTCGATGATGATCTGCGCGCAGTTCGCAAAATCGCCGAACTGCGCCTCCCACAGCACCAGAGCTTCCGGATAATCGCGGCTGTAGCCGTATTCAAAGCCCAGCACGCCGGCCTCGGACAATGTGGAATTAAAAATTTCGCATCGCGCCTGGTCCGGAGCCAGATGTTCGAGCGGCAGGTATTGCGCTTCGGTCCGGGTATCGACCAGCGCGGCGTGGCGCTGATTGAATGTGCCGCGCCGCGAATCCTGCCCGGTAAACCGCAACGGAGTACCTGAAAGAAGGAGCGTGCCAAACGCGAGCGCCTCGGCCATGCCGTAATCCACGGCGCGCTTTCCGTGCCCCATTTCGGAGCGTTGCTCGAGTAGTTTTTTTACTTTCGGGTGAATCGCAAAATCCGCCGGATAGCTCGTCAGCTTGTCGGCCACTTCAGCGAGGCGCGCGGCCTCGACGCCGGTGTCCACTTCATAAGCGCTGTCAAAGCGGCCGCGCTTGTATGGCGACCAGTACGCCGGCAGCCTGCGCAGGCTCGGCTTTTTCTGCATTTCGCTCGCGGCCTTGTGCGCGCTTTCCAGTTCGCTGCGGATGGCCTCGACCGTCCGGGAGGCGTCCATGCCGATCTGCTTCGCGTAAATCTGCCACAGCGGCGGGTGATCCTTGATTTTCGCGTAGAGGCGCGGCTGCGTGATCGTCGGATCGTCCACTTCGCTGTGGCCGTGGCGCCGGTACCCGATGACGTCGATCACCACGTCGCTTTCAAACGCGTTCCGGTATTCCAGCGCCATCTGCCCGACGCGCACCACCGCTTCCGGGTCTTCCCCATTCACATGGAAAATAGGAACCGCCTGCCGCTTGGCAATCGAGGAAGCAAAACGCGAGGAATGCAGGTCGGCGGGCTCGGTCGTGAAACCAAGCAGATTATTGACGATCACATGAATCGTGCCGCCAACCGAATAGGCCTGTGTCCCGGCGAGGTTGAGCGTTTCGGCCCAGACGCCCTGCCCCGCAAACGCCGCATCGCCGTGCAGCACAATGGGAAGAACTTTCGTGAAACGGCCGGCGCCCCCGACGCGCGCCTGTTTGGCCCGCGCGCGGCCGATGACCACGGGATCGACGGCTTCAAGATGGCTGGGATTGGAAGCGAGATGAACGCTGAGTCTGCGCCCGTCGCGCGTGCGATAGTGACCTGTCGCGCCGACGTGGTACTTCACGTCGCCGCTGCCGAGCACGCTGCGCGGGTCCACGTCCTCGAACCCCGCAAAAATATCGGCCTCGCGCTGTCCCGCGATGTGCGCCATCACGTTCAGGCGGCCGCGATGGCTCATGCCGAGCATCACTTGTTCGCCGCCGGCATGCGCCGCCTCGGCGAGCACGCGGTCCAGCAGCGGAATGATCGCCGTGACGCCTTCGAGCGAAAATCTCTTGCTGCCAAGGTACCGCGCCTGCAGGACCTGCTCGAATAACTCGGCGCGGATCAGGCGTTCGAGAATGTAAGCGCGATCCGGCTGCGGCGCGTCCGATTCGAGGCGCTCGGCGATCCACCGGCGGCGCGCGGTGTCATCGATGTGCACAAATTCCGCGCCGATCGTGCCGCAGTAGAATTTGCGCGCCGCGGCGGCCGCCGCGCCGTCCATGATCAGTTCGGGATGATTGAAAGGAGCGAGAAAACCAAGAGGATCGAGATTCGCCGCAAGATAACCCCAGCGCCGGTAGCCCTCAAAAACGCGTTCGTCGTCGGCACTTCTTTGGCTCGTGGCTTCCGGCATCGGTGCTGGCATCCCCTGTTCGCGCGAAGCGCCTGCCTTCTCCGCGTACAGCAATGATATTCTATCAAATGAGGCACAGCTGTGAGGCGGGTCCAGCGGCACAGGCTTCGCAGGTCAGGAAAAAACTAAAACGCCGCCATTCCAAGCGAAGCGAGGAATCCCTCTTTTCTTGAATCTAGACTGAAGATGGATTCCTCGCTTTGCTCGGAATGACAGCGCAGGATATGTTTCCGCGGGAAGTATATACCGCGCGGTTTTGATTTCCTGCCCCGAAACGGGAAACAAAATAGCGCTTTTCACCCGCCGAAGATCTGCTGCATCGCCGCGGCCAAATCAAAATCATTCTTCGTCAGCCCGCCGGCGCTGTGCGTGCACAGGTCCACGGTGACTTTGTTCCAGGAGTTCGACCAGTCCGGATGATGATTCATTTTTTCGGCGGCGAGGGCGGCGCGCGTCATGAATCCGAAGGCCGCCGAAAAATCCTTGAATTCAAACACGCGGTGCAGGTTGCCGTTCGCCACGCTCCACCCCGGCAGGTTCCGCAATCCCGCGGTGATTTCTTGTTCCGAAAGTTTTGCCATCGCCATGAAGACCTCCGGCGGAGTCCCGCGCCACGAACATTATCCGCCCCCTACGCATGGCAAACAAGTGGGCCGCCTCTCCTTTACACATATGCCCGGATTCCTGTTGAACGCGTTGGGCGATTGCTTTATCGTAATCTTTCGAAAATTTATAATCGGTGTAACGCCCCGGAGCGGCGCGCCGACGGGATTCAATCTTTCGAGTTGCGCGGAGTCCATCGTGAAAAAGAGAATTCGTGCCATCCAATACGGCGTCGGCCCGATCGGGGCCGCGATTGTGCGCCTGATGCGGGAAAAACAGTCCATCGAGATCATCGGCGCCATCGATTCCGATCCGGCAAAGGCGGGGCAAGACTTGGGCGACCTGATTGGCGCGGGCGACGCTCCGTGGGGCGTGCCGGTAACGAGCGATGCCGCGGCGATGCTCGGTAAATCCGCCGACGTCGTGATCCATTCGACGTCCACGCTGCTTCCTCAAGTGATGGACCAGCTGATGGCGTGCCTCGCGGCCGAAGCCTGCGTGGTCTCAACGTGCGAGGAACTGTCCTATCCGTACCGGAAATATCCCGAGCTTGCGGCGCAGCTCGACGCCGAAGCCAAGACTTGGGGCGTCGCGCTGATTGGCACGGGCATCAACCCGGGTTTCGTGATGGATAAGCTTCTGATCACTCTCAGCGCGGCGTCGCAGGAAATCCGGTCCGCGCGGGCGGTCCGCATCGTGGACGCATCGAAGCGCCGCCTGCCGCTGCAGAAAAAAGTGGGCGCGGGAATGAGCGTCGAGGAATTTCGCGCGCAAGTGGCTGCGGGCGCGATCAAGCATCACGGCCTGCCGGAATCGGTGGCCATGGTTTCCGACGCCTTGGGCCTGGCCGTGGATGAAATTACGGAAACGATCGAGCCGGTCGTCGCGCGCGAGCGCGTCCAGACGCCGTTTCTGGAGGTCGCCGCCGGACAAGTCGCGGGCGTGCACCAGATCGCGCGGGGTTACGCGGGAGGCGAGGAAACCGTCTACCTGGAATTGCAGATGTTCGTCGGAGCAACCGAACCCGCCGACATGCTCCAAATCCGGGGCACTCCCAATCTCTCGCTCACCATTCCCGGCGGCACGCACGGCGATATCGCCACCGCATCGGTCGTCGTGAATTGCATTCCCGCGATCCTCGACGCCCCGGCAGGCCTGCGCACGTCGCGCGATTTGCCCATGTGTTTCCTTCCGCCGGATGCAAATCCGTAGGCAGGCTTCAGCCTGTGCGATGTCTGCGTGTAAGAAAATGCAAAACCGCACAGGCGGAAGCTGTCCTGCTTGCGCGGGGCCTAACTGCGGAGACACGCGCGCGGCTCTTCATTGCACCTCGCCGCGAACTATTTTTTCTTCCAGAAAGTGGCCAGCGCCGAAAAATCCACGTCTTCGGTCATCGCGCCCTTTACGGCGCTCATGACTTCGCGCGCAGCGGCGGCGGCCGGCAGCGGCACGCCCAATTCATTGGCAAGATCGAGCGCCAGGCTCACATCCTTATGCATCAGGCGCAGAGGAAAACTGGGCTTGTATTCGCCTTTCAGCATGTTGGGCGCCTTAATGTCCAGCACCCCCGAGCGGCCCATGCTTGACTGCATCACTTCCACAAGCTTCTCGCCGGGCACGCCTGCGCGCGTCACCAGCGCCAGCGCTTCGGCGAGCGCTTCGACTTCCAGCTCCAGCAGCAGGTTCATCGCAAGCTTCACGGTCTGCCCGGCGCCGACCGGCCCCAGGTGGAACCAGCGCTTGCCCATCACGCCAAGCACGGGCTCCAGGCGCTTCAGCGTGCTTTCTTCGCCGCCTACCATGAATACCAGCTCGCCTTTTTCCGCGCCCCACGTTCCGCCGGTCACCGGCGCTTCCAGAAATTCGGCGCCCAGCGCCGCCGCAGCCGCAGCGGCGCGCCTTTCCAGGCCCGGGCTGACTGTGCTCGATTCGATCAGCGCGCAGCCCTTGCGCAATCCCGAAAACACGCCCGCCTCTCCCCACAGGACCGACTCCAGCGCCGGGGGATCGCTCACGATCGTGAGCGTCACTTCGCATGTGGCGGCGACCTCGCGCGGCGTCGCGGCGCGCTTCGCTCCCTGCGCGACCAGTTCATCGCCGCGCGAAGCCGTGCGGTTCCACACGGTCAGGTCGTGTCCCGCTTTCAATAGATTCGCCGCCATGGGGCGCCCCATCAGGCCCAACCCAATTAATCCGACAGATGGTTTCATTTGAAAAATCCTCCCGGGCAATCAACCTTCCTGGAACCGCAAGAGGCAAAGTTTACAGGAGTTGGCCCGAAAGTTGGCTGAAAATCGGGCGCAGCAGAATGTGGAAAAATTCCTATATTTCTTCCAGCGTGTTTTTCGCTTGCAGGGAATACGGACTAGGCAGGATTTTTCTTGAATTCCAGCGTGGCGGTGCTCGGCGTGGATTCGGCGGCCGCTTCGCGCGGCACGTTCATGGAAGCGGATGGCCTCGGAATTTCCGGGCATTCATTTAACTGCACGATGCACGGGTAGGGGATTTCCCAACGGAAGGTTTTTACGCTGGTCTTCTGCTGGTAGCTCTCTTCCAGAAATATGGATTTGCCGGAGTCGGCGGCCAGGTTGCCCGTCGCGGGCAGGATAATGTCCCCGGCGCGATAGGTTACCTCGATCCGTCGACCTAACATAGCTGAGTACCGAGCCATGAAAGTAAGTATGGCGGGCAGAATAGTTTGCGGGCAATAGTACGATTGGGGGAATTAGATTAGTACTAAAGTCTCGTATGTGATGCAAACAAAGGGGATAAATGCCGAAATCTATAGCGTCCACCTCTACATGAACACTTGGTCCAACTTCAGAATTTCACCCAAAGTTGAAACGCTGTAGGAACATTTCGTACTCGGACTCAGTGGTGCGGCGCGTGGTCTCCCCCGTCGTGGCCAGCCGCCCCATGCCCGCTAACAGCGTGGGCAGGCTCGGGAACGGGCAGCGCGGGGGCATTGCGCAAGTTGGCCGTGAGCATCAGGACTAGGGGCGAAACGACCCCAAACGCCAGAAAGGCGTACAGCGTCGGCAGCACGCCGCCAAGATCGGTCGTGGAGCCGCTTGCGAGGCACCAGGCGATGGCCGCAGCAGCCAAGCCGCACAACGTCGCGATTGTTCGCGAGCCGGACGCCACTTCCAGCCGTATGCCGCATTTCGGGCAATCGACGCCATTCGTATATGCCGCCACATTCGCAGCGGTAATTTCAGCCTTGCAGTGCGGACACATGCGTGCAGCCACGGCTCACCTCCCGGTTCGAACGCTTTACAATAATCGAAATCACGCCGGAATGAAAAGCGGAAACGATGGTGATGCGGGGTGAATGCCTTCCCTGTTCCAACATACTTGAAGCATATTGCGCGAAATGCTAAATGCTCTAGGTTCTACTTTTGAAAACCGTGATGCCTGCTGCGCGACATGCTTTTTGCAATGCGGCATCGAGAGTGGCGAGAGGCGCGCCATGGCGGGCGGCCACATTAGGTATGCTGCGTCATAGGCCGAAAGGTTGTGCTCTCGTGCCAGGGGCAGAACATTGCTCACGGCATCAGCAACGGATTGGCTGTCTTCCACAATCCGCAAACCCTTCAGCAACTCGACAAAACGCCGGACTTCCGGCTGACGAATGCGCTTGCGGCGCTCTCCGACCAGCAGGGCGTTAGTGATTTCGACCGGCCAGATGGACGGAACAAGAATCGTTTGGTCCTCCAGCGCCGCCAGGACAGCATCGGCATAACCGCTCGCTTCGTCGGGAAAGCACCAGGCGAGCGCCACTGAGGCATCGATCACGATCCCGTTGTCCTGCTCGGTCAAAAACGCCGCCCTTCCTTGACCATGTCACGAACGCTCATCTTGCCGGGCTTGACGCGCTTGCGCAGGGCACGCATCCCCTCCAGAATTTCCTGGTGGGTTGGCTTGGAGACCTTTTCCTGCACAGGTACCAGCATCGCCGTGGGAACTCCGTGCCGTGTAATCGTAATTTTTTCACCGCGGCTGACCCGCTCCAGCAATTGGGACAAATGCGTCTTGGCTTCAAAGGCGCCGATCGCTTTCATAAGGCCTCCAATGCAACTAGTTTAAACTAGATTGATTTGCGTTCCAAGCCTTTCCCAAGGCAAATGTTCTTCAGCGAATCGCGGGAAGGCGAAGACTTGTTGTGTTCCGGCAGAACAGGTTTCAGCCTGGCGTCTTTTTTGTGCCGTTTTTAATGCAAACCCGAGAGGCTAAAGCCTGTTCTACTTGTATTTTTAAGGCAACGGCGAAAACTCGACGCGGCGGCGGATGGGATCGATGCGTTCGGCGCGGACGCGGATGCGGTCGCCGAGTTTCCAGACGTGCTTGCCTTGCGGGGTTCCGCGGCCGGATTTTTTCTTGTGCTTTTTCCCGCGCTGCCTTCTGCGCGCCGCCGCGGTGGCTCTGGCCGCTCCAGCTTCCGCTGCCGCTGACGATGGCGTGATCGTGCTCGCGGTAGAAGACGTGCTCGCCGGTCAGCTCCTCGATGCGATTGATGGGCACGAGGCCCTCGACGAAAATTTCCGTCAGCTCGACGAAGAATCCGAATTTCTGCACGGAAATAATCAGCGCGTCGTACTCCTCGCCCAGATGCTGCTCCATGAACTGCGCCGTCTTCCAGGCCATCAATTCGCGCTCGGCGGTTTCGGCGCGGCGCTCGGTCTCGGAAGTTTCCACGGCGATGGCTTCGAGTTCGCCGCGGCGATACGGGCCGAATGTGGACTCGTCTTTTTTCTGCGCCGCTCCGTGTGGCGCGTCCTTCGTGTTGCCCACAGAGGCGTACGGGCTTCGATTCGGGATGATCGAGCGCCCACTTCAAGACGCGGTGCACGATCAGGTCGGGATAGCGGCGGATCGGCGACGTGAAATGCGTGTACTGGTCGAACGCCAGCGCGAAATGGCCGAGCGGGTCGGCGGCGTAGCGCGCCTGCTTGAGCGAGCGCAGCATCAGGTAAGAAACGATGCGCTCCTCGGGCTTGCCCGCAATTTTTTCGGCCAGGCGCTGGTAATGCTCCGGGCGAATGGCGATATCGAGCGCGCCCGGAAGCGAGACGGTCATGGGCCGTTCGCGGCCTCGCCCTGCGCGCCCGTGCCGCGCGCCGCGGTCAAATCGTTGCGAACGGGCGCTTCCGTGTCGCACGGCCACGCGGCGCTCGGCAAGATTTTCCACGCCCAGCGAATAGCCGAACGTGTGCGCCATCTCCTCGAACTCCAGAATCTTCTTGGGATCGGGTTTTTCGTGGACGCGGTGCAGCGAGCCGATGCCGCGGCCTTCGAGGTAGCGCGCGACCGCCTGGTTCGCCGTCAGCATGAACTCCTCGATCAGGCGGTGCGCGATGTTGCGCTCGCTGCGGACGATGCCGGTCATTTGTCCGTTGGCGTCGAATTCGATCACCGGCTCGGGCAGATCGAAATCGATCGAGCCGAGGCGCGCGCGGCGCGCGTTGAGAATCACCGCGAGGTCGCGCATGGCGCGGAAATGCTCGGCCAGGTGCGCATATTCCGAGGTCGCGATGGCGTCGCCCTGCAGCACGGCGTTGACGGCCGTGTACGTCATGCGCTCGGCGGAACGGATCACGCCGCGCGCGAATTCCGACGCGACGATCTCGCCGCTCGCGTCCAGTTCCATCACCGCGCTCATCACCAGGCGGTCTTCCCGCGGATTGAGCGAGCAAATGCCGTTCGATAGCTCCTCGGGCAGCATGGGCACGGCGCGGTTCGGAAAATAGACCGAAGTGCCGCGAAGCCGCGCCTCGCGGTCGAGCGCCGAACCCCGCCGAACGTAATGCGACACGTCGGCAATGTGCACCTGCAGTTGCCAGTGGCCGTTTTCGAGGCGTCGGACGTACACCGCGTCGTCGAAATCGCGCGCCGTCTCGCCGTCAATCGTGACGATCGGCAGATCGCGGAAATCGCGCCGTCCCGCGCGCTCCGCGTCGCCCACCGGATGCGCCGCGGCGGCCGCCTCCGCCAACACTTCCGCCGAAAATTCGTGCGGCAGATGATGCTTGCGAATCAGAATTTCGACGTCCACGCCGAAATCGCCCGGCCGCCCGAGAATTTCGATCACGCGCCCGGCGGCGCCACGCCGCCGCGCGGAAAGCGCGTCAGCTCCACGTTGACGACGGCGCCGTCGAGTTCCGGCAGGCGGACGCCGCGCTTGGGCGGATGCTGGCCCAGCTTCCCTTGCAGTTCCGGCGTCAGCTCGTCGCCCGGCGGGATGATGATTTCCTGCAGCAGCCGCGATTCGTACGGCGCGACCGTGTTGCCGCGCGAGCCGTAACGAAACAGGCCGACGACCGTGGCGTGCGCGCGGCCGAGCACGCGCAGGATGCGTCCTTCGGCGCGGCCCGCGCCATCGGCGAAACGGCTGCGGCGCTCGATGCTCGCCAGGACGTGATCGCCATGCATGGCGTCGCCCATCGAGTCGCGGCCGATGAATAGATCGCCTTCCAAATCCTTTCGCGGCGTATCCGGCACGACGAAGCCGTAACCATCGCGATGCGCCACCAGGCGCCCGGTAAGTTGATTCACTTCCGGCCGCAGCGGCGAGCGGGATTCCGCGCGCGGCTGCGATGCGTGCCGATGCGGCGCGCCTTTCTGCCGCGGCGGCTGCGCGTACTCCGCGCCCTGCTTCTCTTTGGGAAGCCCGATTCGCCCGTTGGGATATTCGTGAATTTCGCCGCGCTTTTTCATTTTTCGCGCGAGCTTGACCAGCGCGCGGCGGCCGGAATGGCGCAGGTCCAGCGCCGCGGCGATTTCGCGAAGGCTTTGCGGCCTGCGGGAACGGGACAAATGCGCCAGGACGTCGGCTTCGGTGACAGGCGCGCGCGGTTCATCGTGGTGAGGCATTGAACCGTCATTGTATGCGCTCCATCGGCAAAAGGCGAAGCGAAGTGAGATCCGGGGCTAGGGGTGGTTTGTGTTTAGCAGGTTTTCGAAAAGATACCTCTCGCTTTCATTCCGAGTTCCGGTAGGTACCGGGATAGTCTCCGCGAGGAATGTCTCTTCGGTCCATTTGAAGACAAGAGAAATTCACCCACGCCGGCGCGACTCGGAACGGGAACGTTCTGATTTTTTTCCGCGGCGAACGCCCGGACGGTTCGAGGCGGACGAGCAATTCGTGGGACTCGGATTGCCCGGCGCGATTCGTCCGGCGGAGGGTTTAATCGTAAGTGCCGGCGGGAGACTACTCGCGCCTGATTTCACCACGAATTGCACGCCGCTTTTGGCATTCTCATCGATGGTGCGCCGCAGGTCGAGTTGATCCGCGTCAAATGCGCCTTCACGGCCGTTGGTAAGAACATAATGGAATTGATCGCCCGAAAACCAGTAATCCCGCGCCGAATACACCGAGCCGTTCTTCAAGAACATCAGAACCGGCACAGCGCCGTTGGCGACGCTGTAGGTTTGCGGCGAACTTTGCTGCGGCGGCGCCGCCGTCACAGTGCTGGAATCGCTGCCGGTGTAGTTGTCGTCCGGCGCGGAATACGAAGAACTATCATCGTAAGAATTGTAGTAAGAATCGTTGTCATATCCGTATGGGTAGCCCGCGGGATACCCGTAATAGCCATATCCATTTCCAGGCCAGCCCCACGTCAAGTCATCCCAGTAAAATGGATCCCAATACGAATATCCAAGCCACGGCCAGCCAAATCCCCAGCCGGGCCACCACCCGAAACCGAAGCCCCATCCGAATCCGCAGTTCCAGCATCCCCCGCCATAGCCGCCGCGGTATCCAAAGCGGGAGTAGCCAAACCCAAGACGATTGCCGAAGAACGCGCCTCGGTTTGTGCCAAGCCCGTTGGAAAAAGCACGGCCATTTAATCCAGAACTGCCCGCAATTCGCGAATTCGCCGACATGAATGCGCTCGAACGCATTCCGGAGCTGCCGGCCAGGGAACTGCCAAAAGAGCCGCGAATGTTGGAGAGCGCGCGCGAAGGGGAAACGACATTGTGCGCCGTCGGCGCATTTTCCCAAACCTGATTCCCTTGGCCGGAGAAACTTCTCGTCGAATGGATTCCGCCCGCGGATCGATTTCCCGAGAAAACGTGGAAACCGCCCCCAGCGCTGTCCGAGGCTCGAGCTTGCGGAGCCGACGGCGTGCCAGCCCGGCCTACGCCCGCGTTGCCAAAGGAATGCCACTGGCCATCGGCCATTGCCCGGGGAGCGGAGAAAGAATTTCCCGCGCGCTGGTTTCCATTGCTTGGATTCGCATAGGAGCGGCTGGAATTGCCTCCACCAGGCCTCGCATAGGATCCGCCGCCTGAGCGCATGGGCGCGCTTGGCGCTGGACGCGAATAGCCGGCCCCTGCTCGCGGCGCTGAATACGAGCCGCCCCGGAAGCCTCCTCCACCGAAACCACCGCCACCGGAGCGGAAACCGCCGCCGCCCCCGCCGTGAAAGCCTCCCCCGCCACCATGGGAACCGCCGCCGCGTTGTGCGAACGCCGGGATCGCCGAGAACACAAACAGAATTGCTACGATGGAAGTGAAATTCAAAACTCTTGGACGCGTCATATCAGGGCCTCCGCAACAGTTGCGCAAGACCGCCGGACGGATTCGCGGGGAGGGAACCCGTTCATGCCTTACACTAGTTTGATTCTACGCCTGGATATTTGGTTGCGCTGGCCTAATTTTATTTCCGCGGAGTTTTCTGAGGGATGACCAAGTGGCGCCTAAGAGGTGAATTTTCATTGGCTGGCATTTAAAAATCCGATTCGGTTCAGTTTAATTCGCGCTGGCAAATGATGACGCCAGATGCAGCCGTCGCAACATGGAGCGTTTCTTTTCCTGATGCGCCTGCATGCGTTTCAGGATGTCATCGAGAATCGCGACGGCAGTCACGGCGTACGGCCCTTTATTCAGCATTACACACTCGGCCCGCTCGCCCATGGCGGCGTCCGTGATTTCCGAGCGGGAAGGCATTCCGGTCTTGGCCAGACTTTCGAGCACCTGCGTGGCCCAGATCACGGGAACATGCGCGGCTTCGCAGATCCAGAGAATCTCCTCCTGAATTTCAGCTAACCGCTGGTACCCGCACTCCACCGCCAGATCCCCGCGGGCAATCATGACCCCGATCGCTCGGGTGCGCATGGCGGTCAGGATCAACCGAGGCAGATTGTCGAATGCGTTCTTTGTCTCGATTTTCAGAATGACACCGAGCGATTCTCCGCCAAGTTCCGCCAACAGCGCCAGGAGTTGGCGCACGTCGCTTTCGGTGCGCACGAAGGAATATCCGACCAAATCGGCGTGCTTCACGATGAATTGCAGCGCATTGCGGTCGGCGGCGGTCAGGGCAGAAACTCGCAGCTCGGACTCCGGAAGGTTGATGCCCTTGTCCGCGCCCAGTTTTTCACCGGCGGGGCGCGCCTGCGTGATTTCAACCTCCAGGGCATCGGCGCCGGCGGACCGGATGATTCCCCCGATTTTCCCGTCGTCGAACCAAACCGGTTCACCCGGCTTTACGTGGTCAAAGAATTCCGGCAAAGTCACGCCGATTCTCGCCGGACTTACCATGCGATTTTGCTTGTCGATTTTCGCCGGCTTGCCTGGCTCCATCGAGCGAGTAAGGAGCAGGGTGTCCCCCGGCTTGAGAAGCAGCACTTGAGTTTTTTTCGGCAGCGAGCCCAGGCGGGCTCGACTTACGGAGGAGCGCGGCGCCTTGCGCGCGACGCTCGGCTTCACTCGAAATTCAGTGCCGGGGACAAAGTACGCGGTTCTGGATAATGCGCACGAGCAAGAAGTTTTTGTGGCGCTTACCACTTTCATTGACCGATGAGCACGCCGCGCGTCCCGAAACGTGATCGTGTCCCCGCGTCGAAGCCGGGAGAGAAACGCCGCGGGGATAGGCAAGCACGCATCCGCAGGTGAAGGCGGAGCCTCCATTTTTTCGGCGGAAGCCAGCCAGACTCGGGCAGGCGTTACCACACGGCCAAGTTCGTCGCGCTTGGGACGGCACTTGATCACCGCGAGGCCCGGCTCGATGGGTCCTGTGCGCAACTTGGGGCCGGCCAGGTCCATCAGGATTCGGCAACTCTTTCCCGTTTCCTCGCGAGCCTTCTGCAAGTTGCGAATCATGCCCGACCAAATCTCTTCTTTGTCGTGCGCGCAGTTGATCCGCATGCAATTCATGCCCTTGAGGAGAAGATCGCGGACGAATTCATAATCGGTCGCCGCTTCGGGCGGCATCGTAACCATGATTCGAACTCGCCGGTTCGCGGGGCAAGGGCCAAGCAGGTCGTCCGTATTCCTTTCGAGCAATTGCGTTCCTTCACCGATTCCAATCGCGGCCTCCCGGGGAATGGGAAGGGTCACGTCCTCGCCGGCAAGGTTCCTGAGAATCGTAAGAACCGCATCGACCGTATCCAGCACATGGCTTTCGGTCCTTCCGAGAGACGATAGTCCGAGCGCCGCCAATTGCGCCTGCACCTGCCGGATGTCATGGCGGCGCAGGGCCAGGTAATGGGCCAGATTCCGGGCGCTACGGCAATGGCCCTCGTAAAGCGACTTCTGATCGGCCAGAAGCGAGGATTCCAGCTCTATCATTTCCGAGCGCAGCGCGTTCAGTTTTTCGATAAGTTGCCGGAGTTCGTTCTGGTTGAGGTCGTTCATGAGGTCCAATATTCTGGCGGGCTCCAAACTTCACTGGAAGGGATCCGTGCAAAGGCAGAGCCCAAATTGCTTTGTGCAGGCTAACTGGAGTCTGCGCGTTCTTAAAACCGCATCATGCCATTTTCATCATATCCGATGACCACGCGCCCGCCGGCAACGATGATCGGCCGGCGAATCAAGTTCGGATTCATGGCCATCATGCCGACCGCTTCTCGCCGGCGGAGAGGATGGTCTTTCATTTTCTTTTTGCGGTAGATTTCGCTGCGCGGGTTCAAGAATTCCTGATGGTCGTGCTTTCCGATCAATTTCTCCAGCTCCGCGGGGGTTAGCCGGTTCTTTGTTAGATCGCGAACATTCAGGCGGTATCCGCGCTTTTCCAGGAAGCGGCGCGCTTTACGGCATGTCGCGCAACTTGGCTTCTGAAGAAATTGGAGGGTCTTTTTCGGTTTTTTTGCGCGGCTGGCGGCCTTGCGTACCGGATTTTTCATCGCTTGTCTCGTCCCCATGAACAATTCCCAAATCGCGATCCGCGACACCCCTGACGGCTGGATTTGGACGAATCACGAACCAAGTATGCACGTTTCACGAGTCATGCCAAGTTACGCCAAGATTGTTACGGCAAGATTACACTGTGCAGGGACCGGGTAAGAATGTACGCCAGCTTCCAGCTAAGTCTTCTATAATGAATGTAATCGCCGATTGATAGGCCCAGCGGGAACGCCAATCACACTGCGACGTGACCGCTGTCACGTTTTTAAGCGAGCCGGGAAGAGTAATATACGCATCGTAAACCAATTATTTGCAGCATTGCCAAAAGTAGAGTCTGTACATGTATCGAGCGGCAGGAATTCATCATCAGGGAGCCGGCCATGATCGAAGAATTGGAAGAGTACGTCACTGGAGTCGTGTGTCTGCGTTGCGGAATCCTTACCCCGCTGCATGTTTCGGGGCATTGGGGACCATCCGAGGGAACCCGCAAGGAATTTCATTCCCCCATCGCTATCGTTCGATGCCGCGGATGCGGCAAGGAAGCGTCGTACCTCGCGAACGAGGTCGTTGCTTTCAAGACGATGACGAACACTTTACACGCCGCCGCGTGAGCGTCGCTTGAGAGCAGGAACCGGCGGTTCGTTCGGGCAATGCAATCCCTGATCGGAATCCCCGCCCCTTTATTCCAATTGGCGTGAAATGGAAATTGCGCCCGGCTTATTTCGGATAAGGGTGCCCGGCGAGCATGGCGAAGGCGCGATAGAGTTGCTCGGCGAGCATGGCGCGAGCCAGTTCGTGCGAAAATGTGAGGGAAGAAAGCGAAAGCTTTTGCGTGGCGCGCCGGCGGAGCGCTTCCGGAAAACCTTCCGCGCCGCCGCAGAGAAACACGATTTCTCGCGCGCCTCGATCGCGCGTTTCTCCCAGCCACTTCGCGAATTGCGCCGAGGTCTGATTTTTCCCCGCGTCATCCAGCAAGACGACGGTTGCGGCGGAATCAAGTGTCAGTTTGCGCAGCGACGCCGCCGAATCCTCGCGCAACTCGGTGATCTGCACTTCCGCGAATCTGCCGATGCGCGCCACGTAATCGTCCATCATGGCCCGGATTTCCGGGCGGCGTGTTTTCCCGAGCATGACAAGGTGGATTTTCATGTGCGGATGCACCGAAACGAGCAGCGCGCCGTGCAGGGACAAGCATGAGCGCGTGTCCTAATTTTAGTTCAATCCGTATTTCTTTCGTTTGTCGAGCAGGGTCTTGCGGCTGATGCCCAGGATCGCGGCGCTCTTTCCGATCTTGTAGTGCGTGGCATCGAGCGTGGCTCGAATGGCGTCGCGTTCCATCTCTTCGAGAGACCGCAGCGCGACCCCCAGGCCGGAATCCGCGAATTGCACCGATTCCGGAAAATCTTGCGGTCGCCAGCATCGGGGCGCTGGAAAAAACCAGGGCGCGCTCAATGGAATTTTTCAACTCGCGCACGTTCCCGGGCCAGGCGTAGGCGGCCAGCATGTGCCGCACGGGTTCTGAGAAGAGCGTGCCGACCCGGCCATGCACGCGCGCCGCGCGTTCCAGCAGCGCGTCGGCCAGCGGGAGAATATCGGCGGGACGCGCGCGCAGCGCAGGCACGGCGATCGTCAGGACGCTCAACCGAAAAAATAAATCCTCGCGGAACAGTCCTTCGGCCACCAGCCGCGGAAGATCGGAGTTGGTCAGCGCAATCAAACGCGCCTGGATCGTGATCGTTTCCGTGCCGCCCAGGCGCTCGAACTGCCGCTCCTCGAGCACGCGCAACATTTTCGACTGCGTCGCGGGAGATAGCGCCGCCACTTCATCCAGCACAATCGTTCCGCCCTGAGCCATTTCCAGCCGGCCAAGCTTGCGTTCGACGGCTCCGGTAAACGCGCCGCGCTCATGGCCAAACAATTCGGATTCGACCAGTTCCTGCGGGAGGCTCGCGCAATCGATTTTCAGGAAGGGTGCGTCGCGCCGGGGACCCAGTTCGTGAATCAGCCGCGCCAGATGGTCCTTGCCCGTGCCGCTCTCGCCGGTGATGAGCAGCGTCGTGGAAGTGTCCGCGACCTTGCGCGCCAGTTCCATCACGGCCTTTGACGCGGGGTCTTCCGCGATCCAGGCCATTCGCGACTCGCTCATCCTTCGGCCTCGGCTGCGCCGGTGTAGCGGGCGCTCTCGCCTGAATCATCGAATTCGATGCGGCGCGCGGCGCGCCACAACCGCTCGAGATCGTAAAAGCGGCGCGCGTGTTCGGTAAAGACGTGCACGATCAGCCCGCCGAAATCGAGCAGGATCCAATCCCCGCCGGACTTGCCTTCGCGATGCCGAAGGCGCGTCCCGATTTCCGCGAGTCTCCGCTCGATTTCGTCGCAGATCGCCTCGACTTGCCTGGGGCTGAAACCCGTGCAGAGAAGGAAGTAATTGGTGAACGCGCCAAGGCCCTCCAGATCAAGCAGCGTCACCTCCGCTGCTTGCTTATCCTGCGCGGCCTCGATGGCTACGCGAAGTTCGATTGGTAGCGAACCCTTTTTTGGCGTCACCGGTAAAGAGCCTGCTTGTTAATGTATTCCTCGACGCGCGGCGGCACAAGCCCATGAATTGACTCATTGGAATCAAGGCGGTGCCGCACTTCGGTCGCCGAAACGTGGCTGGAAACCGTATCGAGCACGTAAATTGCCGTGCGGCGCAGCGCGATGGCGCGCGGGTCCAGGGGCGCGTGCGCCGAACCCCTCCGGGCAAACAGTTCCGGCGGAATCACCAGCCGCAGCGCGTCGGATTTAAATCCGGGGCGGCTGGCCACGATAAAGTCGCACAGGCCCAGCAGCGTTTCATAATCCTTCCATGCCGGCAAATCCAGGAACGAATCCGCGCCCAGCAGGAAATAGAGATGCACGCCCGCTCCCTGGAATTTCTGCTTGAAGTGCCTCACCGTATCCACCGAATAAAACATTTCCCGCCCGGAATGGCCGGCCCCGGATTCCGCAAGAGAAGAGATAAAGCGGGGATGATCGGCGCAGGCCAGCGCCACCATGGCGTAGCGATGCGGATACGAAGCCATGTCGCGGCGATGCTTGTGCGGCGGGCGGCCCGTGGGAATGAAATGAATCTCGTCGAGATGAAACCTGCGTTCGGCGGCGCGCGCCACGGCCAGATGTCCGATGTGAATGGGATCGAAGGTGCCGCCGAATAGCGCGATGCGGCGTTCGCGTGCAGGCTCCTTCGAGGCGCCGGGACTCGTGCGGCGGGGCGATGCTCAACGCTCCTCCGTTCGCGGAACGCCCGCGGGATGAGCGGAGGATTGAAGTTCATTCTCGGGGGATTCCGGTTCGCTCGCTGCGTTTTCGGAATCTTCCTGCTGCGCCTCTTCGGCGGGGGCCAGACGATCGAGCGCGTCGGCCATGCCGCGCACTAATTGCGGAATGCCTTCCCCGGAAGCGGACGATATCGCGTAAAACTCCAGCCCGCGTTCGGCGCAGAACTTTCGCAGTTTTTCCAGCCGCGTTCGATCCGTGGTGGCGTCGAGTTTCGTGGCCACGACGATCATGGGCTTCTCGGCCAGCTTTTCGCTGAACGCCGCCAGCTCCCCGGTAATAATTTCGAAGTCGTGCACGGGATCGCGGTCGGAAGCATCGCTGGTGTCGATCAAGTGCGCAATCAATCGCGTGCGTTCGATGTGCCGGAGAAATCGGATGCCCAGGCCGACGCCGGTATGCGCGCCTTCGATCAGGCCGGGCAAATCGGTGACCACAAACGTGCGGCCGCCAGCTCGTTCCGAAGGTTTTCCCGGATTGCCGTCGGCGGAAACCACGCCGAGGCTCGGCTCGAGCGTCGTGAACGGATAGTCGGCAATCTTCGGATGCGCGGCGGAAATGCGCGAGATCAAAGTGGACTTGCCGGCGTTGGGAAATCCGACCAGGCCGACGTCGGCGAGCAATTTTAATTCAAAACGCAGATGGCGTTCCTGGCCCGGCTGGCCTTCTTCCGATTCGCGCGGCGCCTGATGCCAGGGCTTGGCGAAGTGCTGGTTGCCGCGCCCGCCGCGCCCGCCCTGCGCGAGCAGCACGCGCTGTCCCGGCTTGGTCAAATCGGCGATTTGTTCGCCTGTATCTTGATCGGTGACCACGGTGCCCACCGGCACAAGCAAAATCATATCCGCGCCGGCATGCCCCGTGCAGTTCGAGCCCTCGCCGTGCCGCCCGCGGTCCGCTTTGAATTCCCGGTTATAGCGGTAGCGCAGCAAAGTGTTATCGTGCGGATTCGCTTCCAGGTAAATGCTGCCGCCATGGCCGCCGTCGCCGCCCGAGGGTCCGCCCCGCGGCACGAATTTCTCGCGGCGGAACGCGACACATCCGTTCCCGCCATCGCCCGCTTTTACATAAATTTTGGCTTCATCAACAAACACGTGAGTTCCATTTCCGCAAATACGCCGCTTCTCAAGGATACGACAGCAGCCGGACCGATTTGCACGGCCGGCGCGCTGATCGAACTAATTTCGTCCGGATTCGAGGGATGCGGGGTAACCCTGTCATCCCCGTTCCAGGACTCAGGGCAAAAAACAAAAGGCGCCCCGACCCGGTCGGGACGCCTTCGAATTCCGGCGGGCTCCAAGTAGAACCCGGACTTTATTTCCGCGGGCTCCACGCTTCACTTGAAATGTTCAGCGTAAAAGCGCAGCCCGCACCCGTTCGAAGTCTGGTTAATCCGCTGGCGCAGCCGTGGGCTCGGCTTGTGCCGCTGCCGCCTGTTCCTGCGGCACCACGCTGATGAAACGCCCGTCCTGGCCCTTGTCTTGAAACAGGACCACGCCGTTAATGAGCGCGAAGAGCGTATCGTCCTTGGCTCGGGCCACGTTCAGGCCGGGCTTATGGCGCGTGCCGCGCTGCCGAATCAAAATCGTGCCCGCGTGCACCACTTCGCCGCCGAATCGCTTGACGCCCAGCCGTTGTCCCTGAGAATTGCGGCCGTTTACGGACGAGCCGCCGCCTTTTTTATGTGCCATGGGAATTCCCTCTCGAGCTCTTAGAGCTCAATGCCGCTGACTTCCACGGCAGTATAGTTCTGCCGGTGGCCGCGGACAGATCTTGTACTGGCCACCCGTCTTAAATTTGAGGACCGTAATTTTCGGATGGCGGCCCTGCGCAACGATCTTGCCCACGACCTTCGCCTTCGCGGCGTCCGCCCCGGTCAGAAGTTTCTTTTCGTCGGTGCCCACGGCAAGCACGTCTTCAAACGTGATCTTCCCGCCCACCTCGCCCGGCAAGGTTTCGACCTTGACCGTGTCGCCGGGCGTTACCCGGTACTGCTTCGCTCCACTTCGAATGACGGCGTACATCGCCCCTCCAGATGCTGATCGGAAACGCTTATTATACGTAGGGTTAGGGTGGGAGTCAATGCGCATCCGCATTGGCTAGAAGTCGTCAGATCTCCCTAGCCTAATCCTAAAGCGCAGATACTTGCAGAGTTCTTCGGACCCGCTTTGCAGCTCCGATTGCAGAATCCGCAAATCGACCGCGCCCTCCGTGCGAGCAATCACGATGGTCGCGAGCGAATTGCCCAAAACGTTCACCGGGACAAAGGCGGATGACAACAGGCTATGCACTCCGAGAATGAGTCCAACGCTGGCGAGGGGAATCACGCCCGTGGTCGAAATCGTCGTCGCGAGAACGACGATCGCCGAACCCGGCAACGCCGGCGCCGCCTTTGGACGTAAACAGCATCGTTGCGAGGAGCGCCACCTGCTGGCCGATCGACAAGTGAATTCCGACTGCCTGAGCGAGAAACACCGAGACCGTGGCCCAATACAGGCATGTCCCATCGTGATTGAATGAGTATCCGGTGGGCAGCACCAGACCGACAATCGATTCCTCCACGCCCAGCCGCCGCAGTTTGGCGATCAAGCTGGGAAACACGGATTCACCGGAACTGGTGCCGACCACGATCATCAGTTCGGCCGCGATATAGCGAATCAATCGCAGAATATTTATGCCGGCGGCGTAGCGATGGGGGTCAGCACCACCACGACAAAAATCAGGCAGCACAGATAGAACTCCGAGACCAGTTTTCCCAAGCGACAGGAGCGTGCCCAGGCCGAATTTGCCGACAGTAAATGCGATCGCTCCGAACGCGCCGAGAGGAGCGAGGTACATGACAAAAGCGATCATCTTGAACAACACCTGCGTGATCGAGTGGATGATGTCGACCAGAGGCTTGCCCTTCGAGCCCAGCGCGAGCAATCCGAAGGCGAACATCACGGAGAAGAACAACACCGGAATGACTTCGCCATCGGCGAAGGCCCCCACGGCGCTGGACAGGCACCAGGTTCAGCAGGAACTGGCCGAAGGTGACCGGTTTTGCGGGCGCCTTTATGCCGATATCGGCGATGGCCTTCAAATCCACGTGCATGCCGGCGCCGGGCGCCCAGAAGTTCACCAGAACCAAGGCAAGGATCAGAGCGATCGTCGTCACCACTTCAAAATAAATCAGCGCTTTAATCGCAACGCGGCCGACCTTTTTCGCTTCGCCGACGCTCGCGATGCCGTGCACCACCGTGCAGAAAATGATCGGCGCCACCAGCATTCGCACGAGTTTAATGAACAGGTCGCCAAGAGGCTTCCACGTATCGGCGTGCGCGGGCCACATGCGGCCGACGAATATGCCCAGCACCATCGCAATCAGGATCTGGATGGAGAGATGTTTGTACCAGGCACGCGCGCGCGGGGTCGGGGAGCCCTGGTTGCTTTCTGTTACCATCGGCTTCGTGGCTGGCGTTTGCATGGTGGGCATCTAGTCCAGCGTGCGCGTGACATCGTTAAATAATTCGTCAACCGAGAAGCGGCGCGGGATCAGGCCCTGGCATTCGGAATATTGAATGATCGTTTCGAGCGACTTGCGTACCGCCTCCACGCCGAATCTGAGCGCGCCCGTTCCTTTGGATGGGCCTCTGGCTACGCTCTCCTTCAGCATGCGATACACCTCGCGGACTACGTCCGGGCGATCTTGCGTGATCGATTCCCGGATCACCATCATGTGGTTAATCGGAACTCCGCCGTGTTTTTCGGCCCAGCGCGCCGCAACCTCCGCCGCATCCGGAATCAGCGGCTTCAGAGGCGTGCCCTCGGGATTTTCGCTACCGAAAATGGCCGCGTCGATTTCGCCGTCGAGCAACATTTGCAACAGTTGCTTGCCTTCCGGCGCGCGCTGCACCCAAGGTGGATCGGTGTACTCGGCCACGTGCGGATCCTCGAAGGTGATCCACTGAATGGACCGGAAGTCGACGCCGTAGTCCTCTTGCAGGATGCCTCGAACCCACGCGCCAGTCGTTTGCGTGTATGCGCGGACGCCCACCCTGCGGCCGTTCAGATCACCGGGATTCAGATGACCGCGTTCCGGGTTGAAAAAGATCGTGTGATGCTGGCCGCGCGCGACGACCACGGCAGGCATCAGAACATACGGCTTGCCGTACGCCTTCGCTTGCAAAAATGTGACGATGGCAAGCTCGCCCAGATCGAATTTCTGCTCCCGCACCAGCGCTTTGAACGCCTTGTTGGCTGTCTTCACGTCCGCAAAAACAAAGTTTACAAGCGGCGATCGCAGCTCCCCGCTTCGCAAGGCGCTGGTATGCGGATTCGACGCCAGCAGAGTCTGGAGAGTCAGAGGGAGCCGTGTTTCGGGCATCGATTTCCTTCTACTTCCCGGCCAGCACGGGATAAAGAGTCAGCGCCGTCCCGGCGAAGATCCAATCGCGATCTTCCGCCGACAGCACCGACAATGCCGTCTGGGAAACCTTCAGTAATTCCGGGAGCGTTCCTTCCGATGCCGGATAGTTCGATCCCCAGGCGATGCGCGAAGCCCCGAATTTCGATACGAGCAGCGGGAAGAAAGTCGCGTGAGTGGCCTTCCCCTTTTGAGCTTCCGCGACGGTGCGCGGGGTCAATTTCAAGTACAGGTTCTTGTAATCCGCCAGTCCAAAGACATCGGCTCGCGCCGGCGTAAGGAGGTCCGTCCGATAGGGTTGGCTTTGCCAGATGATCCAGAATGACGCGGACCTTCGGAAATCGCTCCAGCATGTGGATGAGCTGCGGAATCGCCTTCACCGTCATTTGCATGCACACGGGGATTCCGAGTTCGCTCGCGCACTCCCAGGCCGGGAAGGATCGCGGGTCGTCAACCCAGTCCGCCTGATTCGGCATCGTGCTGCCTGCCGTGAATAAACGCATTCCGGTTAGGTTGCGTCCTACCCAATACCGGATCTTTTCTGGAGCGTCCGGCGCGAGAACATCCACGGAAAAAACGCCCGTGAAACGGTCCGGGTGAGCGGCTACGGCATCGGCAATATACGAATTATCGTGACCGTAACAAGTGGAAGCCTGCACCAGGGCCGACTTCGCAATGCCTGCCTGATCCATGGCGGCAATCATCTGCTCCACGCTTACGGGTCTTTCCCGAGACCAGTCGGATTTGTGGCCGCCGACCGGAGCATTCGGATAGCGCTCGGTATCGGTGCTGATCACGTGCGGATGGATGTCGATCGTCATGGTGTGATTGGGCTGCCATCTCCTCCAAAACCTCGGGCGGCACACCCATCTCTCGCGACGCTGGCCGAAAGATATCGCGGGTGTTGTACTCTTCCCTGCGTTCTCCGTGCCATCAACTGACAGTGGCTTGATTAGCGGATTTCCGAAATACTGATAACGGCGGACGGGACACCGAACCTAAGCGCTCCCATCCGTTCACACTCCCCGGGCGGTAGGATAAGCGGAGACAACGCTGCCCGTCAATCCGGCTTTGGTTTTCTGATGAATCAAATCTCGACAAGCTGCACGCTCATTGAGGGCGGCTCCGCAAAGATGCAGTCCGGCTCACCCCTCCCAAAAAGGAGGTGCCCGGATCGTGAAAACATCTTAGAATGAAAGCACACCTATGGGCGTGTAGCTCAGCTGGGAGAGCACCTGCTTTGCAAGCAGGGGGTCGCAGGTTCGAACCCTGTCACGTCCACCAAATTTCTTCTTTATTGTCAGTGAGTGAACTACCCTGGCCAGGCCGCTGGTGGTTGCGGCTGACCGGATTGGCGCCGGATCCGGTGTTTGCTCCTCATCATCTGTTTAAGGCAAAAAACACGATAAGTTGGGCTGCTGCCCAAACGCCGACTAGAAGGCGCCGGAAGAACCCCGCTGTCGCGTAATATCCGCCCGTCAAGAACAGCGTACGGACTAAGTTGTTTCCAGAATGGAATGATGTGATTAGGCACTATTTTTAATCGTACCATTGCCCTTGCGCGCGCGGGTGTGGTGCCATAATTATATGGCCCCTTCCAGTATTCCGGGCTCTTTGCGGGCACCTCACGAGCAGTCTCTTTGGGCCCATATCCGTCAGGTCGAGAGACGCCAGTGGTGGCTTTGGGCTTCCGCCATCGTCGTGACATTGTTGCTGACCGCGGGAATGGCTTCTTTCTCGTTCCTTTTCGAGCCGTCTGATTCTAGTTTTTCCCTTACGCTTCGCGATTCCGTTCGCGGTTTGGTGGCCCTCGTATTTCTGTTTGACTTATACACCATCTACCAGCAACTTCAAATTCATCGGATCCGCAGGAAATTGACCGATCAGGAAGAAATGTTCCGGCTGATCAGCGAAAATGCCGAGGATCTGATTACGGTAATCGACCGGGAAGGTCAGCGGCTGTATAACAGCCCTGCGTATGAGAGAATCTTTGGATATTCAAAAGAAGACCTAGAGGGGATGCCCGTTTTAGATCAAGTCCATCCGGACGACCACGAGACGGTCCTCGCGGCGGGCGAAGAGACCTTTCAGAAGGGCATGGCTCCTCGGGTCGGAGTATCGCTTCCGGCGAAAGGATGGGGAATGGCGAACCCTGGAATCGAACTGCAAGCCCGGTGCGAAACCATCGAGGTGAAATCGAAAAGATCGTGGTGGTCAGCCGCGATATTACGGAGCGCAAGCAGGCCGAAGAACTTTTGCGGCAGCGCGAAGCAACAGCTCCGCCAGGCGCAAAAAATGGAAGCCGTGGGACGACTATCCGGTGGCATCGCTCATGATTTCAACAACCTTCTTGGGAGTCATCATCGGCTACAGCGAGACCATGGAGCATCGCCTGGGCCCGAGGATCCGCTGCGCAAAAGCGCAGAGAAATTCGCAAGGCCGGAGAGCGCGCCGCGGCCTTGACGCATCAATTGCTGGCCTTCAGCCGCCAACAGGTTCTGCAACCCAAGGTCCTGGACCTGAATTCTGTGGTGACCGACATGGGCAAAATGCTCCGGCGGCTGATCGGCGTGGACATCGAGTTGACCACTCAAGCTGGACTCGCAATTGGGCCAGGTAAAAGCAGATCAAAGCCAGATTGAGCAGGTGATTGTAAATCTCGTAGTCAACGCGCGCGATGCCATGCCCGAAGGCGGAAAACTGCTCATCGAAACCTCGAACGTGTACATCAATGAAACCCTTGCCCGAAGCCTGCCTTTTCTCCACCCAGGTCCTCATGTTCTCCTGACCGTGAGCGATACGGGAGTCGGCATGGACCTGCGACACGCAACGGCATATTTTCGAACCGTTCTTCACCACCAAGGAGCCCGGAAAAGGCACGGGGCTGGGACTTGCCACGGTCTACGGAGTTGTGAAACAGAGTGGCGGCGTCGTGGGAGTCGATTCCGAACAGGGAAGAGGCTCCACGTTCAAGATCTTTCTGCCCCAGACGGAAGGCTCCGCAGTGGCGCCCGCTCCGATCTGGCCCCAGGAAAAGCTTCCAAGGGAAACGATACGATTTTGCTGGTGGAGGATGAAGAAGCCCTGTTGAACTTGACGGCCGAAGTGCTGACCGATAACGGATACACGGTTTTGCCGGCTCGCGACGGAATCCAGGCGCTGGAGGTTGCGCGATCGTTCGACGGATACCATCCATCTTTTGCTGACCGATGTCGCCATGCCGAAGATGGGCGGTGCCTGCTTTGGCCCGAGCAGATGGCTCGATCTGCGGCCGGAATCCGCATCCTGTTCATGACCGGCAACGCGGGACGCGATCCTGCCACGCAAGGAGCCTTCCCGGCGAGCGCCGAATCTCTTCAGAAACCCTTTAGGCATGAGGCTCCTGATTCGCCTCGTGCGCCAGGTATTGGATACCGCCCCGCTCGAAGTCTCGCGCTGACGCATATCCGCTGGCGCGGACGCTCCAACACGTTGATTTTTCACTTCGACCTGACGCTTACCGTCTCTTCGCGGATCGCGCGCTGCGTTCCGGAAGCCGTAACGGCTTGATCCAGCGCGCGCTTTTCTTCGGCCGTGAGCGCGCGGAATTCGCCTTTGGCGATCTGCCCAAGCTGCAGCGGGCCGACCGCGATGCGGACCAGGCGCAAGCACCTCGATCCCCAAGTTTCGAGCATGCGCCGGATCTGGCGGTTCTTTCCTTCATCGAGCACGATTTCCAGCCACGAGTTGCGTTCGCCCGCGCGCAAAACGCGCGCCTGTTTCGCGCGCAACACCTCGCGCTGCCGGTCCGCATGCCTTTGACCAGCGCGGCCGCAAGACGCTTCGTCCGCCACCGCGCCCACCTGCACGTGATATGTCTTGTCCAGATGCGTGTTCGGATCGGATATGCGGGCGGCCCACTCGGAATCGTTCGTGAGCAGCAACAATCCTTCACTGGCCTTGTCCAGCCGCCCCACCGGCCCGACCCATGGCAATGCTTTGCCCAGGCAGGAATACACGGTTTCGCGGCCTTTCTCGTCCGAGGCGGTCGTCACCACGCCGCGCGGCTTGTTCAGCATCAAATAGATTTTTGGTTCGCGGCTGCAACGACGTGGCGGTCCACTGCAATAGCGATCGCGCTGCAAACGCACGGGCGTTTCGGGATCCCTGCCGCACCGTGCCATTGAGCCGGACGCGCCCCGCGCGAATCAGCCCGGCGGCTTGCGAGCGCGAACAATACCCGAGTTTAGACAGCGCTCGAGCCAGCCCGGTCTGCCGCGAGTCCTTTGAGAATCCCATTTCTCGCCCTTCACCCTGATCCGATCAAGAGATACTACCGCTCGTAACAATTCTTTCCGGCTCAACGTGCATGTCTCCACAAGGTGACATTTTCACACAGCCGTTAGGGTGTGACACACTTATGGAGCTAAAACAGGGTACAACCGCCCGATTCATCGTAGAATCAAAATCGTAGTAGTGTTGCGGGCCCGGGCGGTTTCCGCGTTGGCGGACAAAAGATGATTCGGACAAAATATCTTGTGGCGTTGGGGACTGCGGTGGTGGCGATGGCGCCGTGGATGGCGGTGCCGGCCGCACGCGCATTGGGCGGCGGCCAGCGTACCGTTGTCGAAGCCAACCCCGCGCCCACGCCGGAACAGCTCCAGGCCATGATTGCCAGGGCGGTCGAAAACCAGCACCGCAATGATCGCGCCATGGAGGAATTCGAGCGCGTCGAGCGGGTGGTCACGCGCAAACCGGACAGGAGTTCCGCGGTGCTCACCGATCGCACTGACCGCGTCCTGCCCTCCGGCACCGGCGTCATGAAGTTGCCCCTCGCGGAAAACGGAGTGCCCGTTTCTCCCGAAATCTATCGGCACTGGTTGCAGATTGCCGTCACCGCGCTCGATATCGCCATCCATCCCAATGAACGCTACAACCAGGACCTGATCAAATTCCAAAAGCGGCGCCACGAGCGGTCCGAGCTTGTGGACTCCGCCTCAAAGGCCTTCCTCATGAAATGGGCGGGCCGTGAGACGCTGCCCGATCCCAGCGCGCCGCATGGCACGCGCACGCTGGCCAAAATTCTTCTCGATCCCAACCCCGACTATGTTCCAACCAGCCGTTTCGCCGCCGCTTTCGCGCACGCTCACGCCACGCTTTGGGTGGACGAGTCGCAGGCGCAATTCGCGCGCCTCGAGGGCGATATCACCAGCGACATCTCGTTTGCCGGAGAAGTCGCCGGAAAGATTTATCGCGGAGGCCACTTCGTATTGGAACAGTCGGAGGTGGCGCCGGGCGTGTGGCTGCCGACGCTATACACCTATGACGTGGACGGCAGAAAATTCGTTTTCGGATTTGGCGTCCACGAACGCACGGAAATCGCGCACTATCGCCGCGTCGGCCCGCCATCGCAGTCCATCGATATCATTCGTGCCGAGTTGAACAATCTGACCGCCGAAACTCCCGCCCGCGAGCCATCCCGCCCGTAAAATAGGATTTAGCGTCTGCGGAAAAATTCAACGTGTTGTCCTATTGCGGAGGCGGCCATCTATGCGGCGCGCGCGGCTCAACCTGGCGTTTTTATTGGGTGTCGCTGCATTTGCGCCCGCGGGACTGTGGGCGCAATACCCGAAGGTGGCGCCGCTAAAGCCGGGCAGCTTGGCGGGCGAGGTTGTCAGCGCCAAGGGCGCGCCGGTCGCGGGGGCGCAGATTCTGTGGCAGGCGGCTGACGGCGGCACGCCGCACGTCTTGCATAGCGACGCCCAGGGACATTTCCGCATCGATCCGTTGCGCGCGGGGCTTTATGAATTGCGCGCCTCGGCGGGCGGCGCTTGGTCCGAGTGGGAACACAACGTGATGGTGCGGCCCGGCAGCGAGGCGAACGTGAAGCTGCGGCTTTTGTTCAAGCCGCCTCCGGTCGCGGCCGCCGTCGAGCTAAAGGGCGCGATTCGCACGTGGGACGTTCCCGTGTCCGGAGCGCTGCCGCATGATCCTGCAGTGGATCCAAACGGCAATATCTGGTTCACGCTTCAGGAAAGCGGCCACATCGCGCGGTTTAATCCCGACACGCACGAATGGAAACTCTACAAAGTGCCGACGGCGGATTCCGGCCCGCACGGCCTGGTTGCCGACGCGGGCGGCAACATCTGGTTCACCGAAAATTACGCGGGAAAAATCGGCCATTTGGACGCCAAGTCCGGCGCGATCACGGAATACGTGCCCCCGAGCGCGAAAGACCCGCACTCGCTGGCGTTTGGCCCGGACGGAGGGCTTTGGTTCACTTCGCAAAATTCGAACTTGATCGCGCGGTTGGATGTTGAGACAGGAAAAATCGCGGAGTACAGCGTGCCCACTCAGAATGCTCATCCCTACGGAATCGTTTCAGCCGACGACGGGGGCTTGTGGTTTTGCGAACTGACCGGGCAGAAGCTGGGCCGGGTGGATCCGGCGACCGGCGCGATCACCGAGTACATCCCGCCCGATTCGGATGTGCATCCGCGGCGGCTGGTCGCGGCGCGCGGCGCAATTTATTTCACCGATTCCGGCGGCGGCCGCCTGGGCCGTCTGACACTGGCCGACAAGAAATTCAAGCTGTGGGACAGCCCCTCCGGAAATAAATCCGAGCCCTACGGCATCGCGATCGATTCCACGGGAAAAATCTGGTATGAGGAAAGCGCGGCCAGCGCGAACAAATTGGTTCGGTTCGACCCGGCCGTCGAAGTCTTTGCCGTTTATCCGATGCCGGCCCCCGACTCTTCCGTCCGCAATATTGTGCGCGACGCGCGCGGCCGCCTGTGGATGCCGCTTTCCATTCCCGACAAAATCGCGGTCGTCGAATAGCCTTTCTTGGGACGATTCGCCTCTGAAATGCCGCAACAGGCGCTTGCAGCGGAGGCTTTTTTCCACCACAAGTGGCTTATTTACATGATGTCCCGGACCCAGTACTAAAACCCGCGTACTCAAAAATATGAATCGAGTAGCCCATTGAGGCGGCCGCCCCCGGATGTCAACATCGTTAGCACAGTGGGTTGGGTGCTACGCTGCGGGGACGACGGCCCCGAGAAATCGGGTACGTGAGCGAGCTTCCCAACCCGCCAAATTTTTCCCGGTTGATACCCGCATTTTGCCTCACCCTGAATCCGAAACAAGGGTCCGCAAAAAAATAGGCGCGACTGACGCTGCTTCCAATCGGCCCTGATTCTGTGCACCTTCTTCTTTTGTTTATACCCGCTTTGAAATACCGCCGCCGTTTACACAATCTTGATCTTGCCAGTGTTAGACTTGCCCGGCTGGCCTTCACGGAAGTCTGCGATTCGGGAGTTTGGCCCGGCCCGGCATGAAAATCGATACGAGCAATCCATTGGAGATTGAGGTTTATGGTAACGTCGCGGGACATTTGCGTGTGCTGGATCGCACGCCTGGCGCTCGGCATCCTGCTGGGATGCGCGCCATGCGCGAATGTTTCCGCGCAATCCTTGCAGGCGCAAGACCCGTCGAAAACCGTTCCGTCCACGACTGCCGCAGACACTTCCGATCAGGACGCTGACACCTCCGCCACTTTTTTCCCGCATTCCGAATCGAGCCGCTTCTGGATTTCGGGCCAGGCGAATTTCATTTCCCAATGGCATCCGGGTTTCCACTCCCCGTATCAGGGTCCGAACAGTCTTTCGCCCGAAGCGCAGGACGCCAGTTCCCGTGTGTTGACGCTCCTGACCGGGCTGGAAATCAGCGATACGTCGGAGGTTCTCCTGGACGTTCAGGAAACCGGAGGCCACGGGATCGGCGAAGCGCTCGGCCTTGCAGGGTTTACAAATCTGGATGTTGTCCGGAACCCGCAGCTCAGCAAGGTGCCTTACATCGCTCGACTGATGTGGCACCAGGTGATTCCGCTCAGCCGCAAGAAGGTGGACGCCGAGAGGAACCCCCTCTCCCTCTTCAGGAAACTTTCGGAACGCCGGCTGGAAATTCGTTTTGGCAAATTCAGCCTGGTGGATTTTTTTGACGTAAATAGTTACGGCACGGACAGCAATTTTCAATTCCTCAATTGGACCGTGGACGACAACGGCGCCTATGATTACGCCGCCGATACGCGCGGTTACACGTACGCCGCAATGATCGAGTACGACGACCGCCGCTGGGCACTGCGCTTCGCGGAGGCGTTGATGCCCAAGGTGGCTAATGGCATCAACCTGGACGCGGACCTCGGGCGCGCTCACTCGGAAAATGCGGAACTCGAGCTGCACGGTACCGTCGTGCCGCATCGCGAGGGCATCCTTCGTCTGCTAGGTTTTTCAAACGAGGCCAACATGGGAAGTTACAGCGTGGCCATCAGCAATTTCCTGAATGGCCTGACGCCCGTGCCGGAAATTACCGCCCATCCGCTGCAGACCACAACTAAATATGGATTTGGCGTCAATGTCGAGCAGCCGCTAAATAATTGGGCAGGCTTATTTGGGCGGTGGGGATGGAACGAAGGGGAGCATGAGTCATACGCCTACACGGAAGATGACGAAACAATTGAATTCGGCGTGGGCGCGAAAGGGCTCGGCTGGGGCAGATCGTTCGACCGCGCAGGGCTCGCCTTCGTCTCCAATGGAATCTCGCGCGACCACCAGCAATATCTGGCGCTGGGCGGGCTCGGCTTCCTGCTGGGAGACGGCAAACTGAATTACGCGCGCGAGGACATCTTGGAAACTTACTACGGCCTGCATGTCTGGCGAGGGATATTTGCTTCGCTCAACGCACAGTATATCGCCCATCCCGGATACAACCGCGATCGCGGACCGGTGATTGTCCCGGGGGTACGCCTGCATCTGGAATTCTGAACCCGCCGCATATCGAGTTTCCCGTTCGGCGGTGAATTTCCCAAGGCTTAACCAAGTCGTCATATTTCGGCGCTGAAAGCGCCGCCGTATGCTAGCCCGGGGCAACGCCCCCGGAGTTCGCAATCCTTCTATTGTGATGCGCCCTGAAAGGGCGCAGGATTCCCTCCGCCCTTTCAGGGCGGACGATGAGACCTGGCACGATACCCGGGACGTTGCCCCGGGCTAGCGCGTATCTCTCACCATGCAACCACTGAAATCGTTTTCAATCTCTCCGGAGAGGCTGGAAAGCCGCTGGGATGGCTTTTGGTGGCACAGGCTTCAGCCTGTGCGATGTTGCGATGTAAAAAAATCAAAACCGCACAGGCTGATGGGGTGAACCCCTTAGCT
>CAWAEW010000012.1:0-71843 GCA_963781055.1 Terriglobia bacterium | reverse complement strand
CGATGCGGTCGCGGGGCGATCCGTATTTTCGCGGGTAAAACGAAGCGGGCTGAACTCTTCCCAATTCAGCGAAGTGCTGCGCTGGGTGATCCATTCCGCGATCAGTTTCGCGGTGACCGGAGCAAGCAGAATCCCGCCCCGGTAATGGCCCGTCGCCAATAACAATCCATCCATGTCGGCCGGACCGAGGATTGGCAACTGATCCGGAGTTCCCGGGCGCAGGCCGCACCAGGTCTCGGTGATTTCCGCCCGGGCAAGTTCCGGAACGAGCTCATTCGTGCCGGAAAATATTTTCTCCATCCCGCCCGAAGTGACGCCCTTTTCATAACCAACGTGTTCGAGCGTGCTGCCGACGACGAGCAATTGCGGATTCGCGTGGTCGCGCGGCACGATGTAGCCGTGCTCCGAGCGCAGCACCCGGCGAATTGGTTTGCCCGCATGAACCAGAGCGGCCATCTGGCCGCGCACCGGAACCGTGGGCGCATAGGGCGCAAGTTCGGGAATCCGGCTGGTCCAGCAGCCCGCGGCAAAAACGACATGAGCCGCGGAAAAAGTCTTGCCCACGGAAGTTTCCACTCCCGTGCAGCGATTTCCTTCGCGGACGAGCGCGGTCGCTTCCACACCCGGAAGCAGCGACACGCCAGAAATTTCCGCAGCCGCGAGCAGCGCGGCGGTCAGGCGGCGCGTATTCACGGTGGCCTCGTCGGGGAGCAAAGCGGCGGCGCGAACGTTGCGCCCGAGCGCAGGCTCCATTTGCAGCGCGTCATCCAGCGGCAAGGCCTCGCAAGCAAGGCCTAAACCATGGTGAAGCGCCACCAGCGTGCTCAGCTCGCGTTCGGCATCGCCATGACACAGGGTAACGATCGCTCCGTCCGTGCAATATCCCGTGCGCAGCGAAGAAGCTTCTTCAATCGCCTCGACATATCCGGCATAGAGCTCCAGGCTAGCGCGCCCGAGCGGCACCAGAGGGATCGCATCGGGACTATCCGGCGCGGGGGAAAGCATTCCCGCCGCTGCCCAGGAAGCTTCGCGCAGGAATTCCTGCCGATCCAGCACGGCGACGCTCAGTTTTCGCTGCGACAACTCGAATGCGATGGAGGTTCCAATAATGCCGCCGCCCACGACCAAAACATCGTATGTGCTCATGGCTTTATATTATCAGCAACGGCGGGAGAATTCAGAGCTGCGGCCTGCTTGTCTAAAACGATTTCACCAGTTCCACGGAAAGCACGCGCGCTTTTTCCGCCAGGTTCTGCGCGCGCACCCAATCATCCGCCGTGATCGCCTCGTGCGCCTCGCCAAGAAAGCCGTTGATTTTATCCGCCAAATCTTTTTGCGCGGCGTTGAGCTGCTTGCCGCTGGCCAGCTGCATATTCTGTTCCGCAGTCAGCATATTCTTGGTGGTAATCGTCTTGGTCGCGGCCAGGTCCTGGGCGGAGAGCTGGGGCGAAATCTGCGGCGGGGCAGGTTTCGGCGACGCCTGATTCAGCGCTTTCGGCCTGTGACAGGACGCGGGCGCGGCGGCGCGGGACGTTTCGCTGGAACCAGCGGCGGCACGGGTGACACCGCTGCCGGAGGAGGTTCCGCCGCGGTTTTCGCAGGCGGGGGCGTCTCCGGCTGCGGCATGGGCTCGGTTACCTCGGGAGGCGGGGTGCTTACCGAGGGAGGAGCCGCGCGCACGATATGTTTGCTCGCGCACCCCGCCGCTCCCAGGGCGATCGCACAGAGCAGCGCGAGAAATTCGGGTTTCCGCATCATGTATTCCGCACTACTGCGGCACCTGAATCGCGGGGACGGGAGACCGCGGTCTCCAACTGCCGGGCGAGCGGCAACTCGATTCGAAACGTCGTGCCGCGTCCCACTTCCGAATCAAAATCGATGGAACCATTATGCAATTGCACGGTCCGAAAAGTGCTCGCCAGTCCGATCCCGCTGCCTTTGGGCCGTGTTGTAAAAAAAAGCTGAAAAACGCGCTGCCGGTGTTCGGGAGCTATGCCGCGGCCCGTGTCCGTGATCTGGATTTCCGCAATTTCCCCGCGCCGAGCGAGCGACACGGTGAGCAGCCCGCCTCCCGGCATCGCCTCCACGGCGTTCACGAAAAGGTTCATGAGCGCCTGCTTCAACAGTTCCTTATCCACCTGCACCGGGGGCACATCCGCGAAGCGCGTGACCACCTTGATGTTCGCCTTGTCCATGTGCGGGCTTTCGACGCCCAGCACCTCTTCCAGCAAATTCTTTAGGCTGGCCTCTTCCTGGTGCATCTCTGGAGGACGCGTGAAATCGAGAAAACGTTTCACCACGTTGTCCAGGCGGTCAATCTCGCTATCCAAAACGCGCACGGCTTGCTGCGGCAGGTCATCGCCCGCGGGCAAGCTCGCCTTCAGATTTTCCAGCCACAAGCGCATCGAGTTCAGCGGATTCTTCACTTCGTGCGCCACGCCCGCCGTGATTCGCCCGAGCTGCGCCATGCGCTCGGAGACCTGCAATTGCGTGCTGATCCGCTCTCGCGATTCCAGGTCCGTAAACTTTACCAGCGCGCCCATGCGGGTTCCGCCCTCGGTGATCACTTCCACGCTTAGACCCACGCGCCGCGCCGGCAAACCCGGCCCGGCCAGAATGACCTCAGCCGACGCCACCGGTTCGAATTCCCCGCCGACCAGTTTGATGGCTTCCCTCACCGGATGGTCGGGCGGGAAAATATCTTCGGCCCTGCGCCCCAGAAGCTGATCCGAGGGCGTGGACAGAAATCGCTCGACGGCAGGGCTGACCATGACGGCGCGGCCATCGAGCGAAAACAGGAGCAATCCGTCGTCCAATCCGCCGAGTACCTGGTCGAGATTCTCCCGCAAGGTGCTGAAAATTTCCCGCACCCCTCGCAACTGCATTCCGATCTGGCTGATTTTCGTGCTGACTTGGCCGAATTCATCGCCCCGCTGCAGCGGCTTCTGGTCGAATTCGCCTTTCGAGATCCGGTCCAACTGGGCCGTGATGCGCTGCAGGGGCGCGAGGGAGATGCTGCTGACCAGGCCGGCCAGCAAAACGGAAATTACGACCGAGGCCAACGCCAGCAGCGCCGCCGATCGCAGGGCGGGCGTAATTTCATTGCGCAACAGGGCGGTTTGCACCGCCACGCGAATCACTCCGAACGGGACCTGTTTGCCGGGCGGGCCCAATTGGAACGGGAAATCGACTTCGTAGGTTCGCAGCGGATCGTACAGCCTTCGGAACTGTCCCAGAAAATTGCCGGAAACCAATTGCGCAAGGTTCGACCTGGGGGGTGATTGCCTGCCCGGCAGGGAAGCGTCGCTGGAAATCAGCACCTTCCCGTTAACATCCGAAATTGAAATTTCGTAAATTAAAGGCGAGTATCCGGTTTCGGCGGCGATCGAGGATTTCAGTGAATCACTTTCATTGAGCGATTCCTGCACGTATTTGAGCATATCTTCGGGGCTATTTGAAGCAGGTACCTTGCCTGCGTTAGCCGAATCGGATAGCGCGCTTTGCGCTTGAAAAAAAACGTGACGGGCAACAAGCTGCGCGCGGTCATTGGCCTGGCGGATGACCTGGCGCGTGAGCGTCATGACGTACAGCGTGGAGTTCACACCCACCACGGCCAGCACCAGAAGCGCCGTCGTCAGTGTAATCTTGGTTTTCAGCCGGAGTTGCATGGGTCGCTCCGCGCCTCAGTGCGAGGGAGCTTTCGCGGCCTCGTATTCCTTCAATTTGTTGTGCAAGGTTTTTAAGCTGATCCCCAGCAATTCGGCTGCGCGCGTTTTGTTGTTGGTCGAAGCCAGGGTTTGCAGGATAAGTTCGCGCTCGGCCGCCTCGACCGTGGTGCCAATCGGGAAGCGAAGCGAAGTAAGGTCGGATGCCGAAGCCGCCGGGGCATGGCCGAAATCGGCCGGCAGGTTGGCGCGCCCGATCAAATCGCGATTGGCCATGATCGCGGCGCGCTCCAGCACGTTGCGAAGCTCGCGCACATTTCCCGGCCACGAATAGTTCGCGAACATTTCGATGACCTCGGGATTTACGCCCCGAACCTGGCGCCCGTGCTTCACGTTGATGTCGCGCAAAATATGTTCCACGAGCAGGGGGATATCTTCCTTGCGCTCGCGCAGCGGCGGCAGATGGATGTGAAACACGTTGAGCCGGAAATAGAGATCCTGGCGCAACTCGCCCTTGGCCACGGCCTGTTCGGGTTCCTTATTGGTGGCCGCGAGCACGCGCACGTCCACCGGCGTTTCCACTTTGCTGCCGAGCCGGCGCACTTTGTGGTCCTCCAGCACGCGCAGAAGTTTCGCCTGCGTTTGCGCGGGCATTTCGCCGATTTCGTCCAGCAGCAGCGTGCCGCCGTCGGCCATCTCGAAGCACCCGATGCGCCGCTCCGCCGCGCCGGTGAAGGCGCCGCGCTCGTGCCCGAAAATTTCACTTTCCATGAGGGATTCGGGAATCGCCGAGCAATTGATGGCAATGAACGGGCGATCCGCGCGCGGAGAAAGCCGGTGAATGGTGCGCGCCAGAATTTCCTTGCCCGATCCGGTCTCCCCGGTGATCAGCACCGACGCGGACGAAGGCGCGACCTGCTCGACCACCCGCATGATGTCCTGCATGACTTTCGATTCGCCGACCAGATCGCCGAGCCTGCCGCTTTCACGCAACTGGCGCGTGAGCGCCGCGACCTGCCGCTGATCGCGCACGCGCCCCAGCGCCCGGTCCAGCAGCGTGCGCAGCACGGCGCCTTTCAGCGGCTTCTCGATATACCAGAACGCTCCCGCTTCGATCGCCTGGATGATCCGCTCTTCGCTTCCCTTTCCGGTGATGATGATCGCCGGAACGTTTTGCAGATCTTCGCCGAGGCGCGCCAGCAGGTCCAGGCCGTTCATTCCGGGCAACTCGACGTCGGCGATCAACGCCGCGGGCGCAAATTCAGAAAAACGCGCGAACGCATCTTCCGCGCTGCCCACGCCCAGAACTTCAAAGCCCCACCGGCGCAGCAAGGCTTCGTAACCAATGCGCGCGTTTTCCTCATCCTCGACGATCAGGATGCGGTCAGGAGCAGGTTTCGTCGTTTCAAAGCGGGATGCATCAGCCATTCGGTTTACCGGCAGTCCCTGATTCCGCGGAACTGCAGCCTCATAACGAATCTACCAGCAGCGCGAGCCCCTGCCAAGCTGAGATCGCGGGGTTGTGGCTTCAACGCTCGCGCGAAGGTCCGGCCCCTGATTATTTTTCGATGATCGTCGATTCCAGTTTTTCGAGCGGACGATGCCACGGCAGAAATCGGAAGGATGCCAGTCAGATTATAGGATGAGGCGCTATGAAGGAGGCCGGGGGAATTCCAGTCGGCCGCAAGTACGATGGTGTCGCTTCGGTTTCGGCCAGAGTCGCTGGAGAAACAGTTCCAGCAACCCCGGCCAAACGATTTTGACTGCTCTAATTCAGGAACGGCAGATAGATCCACAGGTCGTTGAGGTATCCCGGTGGGTCGCCTTGGCTGGCATCAAGACCCTCGCCGCCAAACACCCAAATGTAACCGGACGAATCCGGCTGCCACAATGCGGCTCCACGTCGTCCGCCGGCTACATATTTCACAAAGGGCAGGCCGTTGGCTAAACTACCGAGTGTGTACAATCCGCTCTGGTTAACGTTGGTAGTACCCTTCCACCAGATCCACTGGCCGGTGCTGTGCTGGTACTCCCAAATGTCGTCCAGGAATCCAGTCGGGTCCGTAGTAGCGGATCCGTATCCCCATCCGCCGTAGAACCAGAGATTGCTGTTGGCATCGCTCCAGCCGGCCGCGCCCCAACGCGAACCCGGAACATTCGCTGCCGCACCGGTACTCACGTTGCTCGTAGCCGCCGTGCCGTATACGCCGGTCTGATTGGCAAGGTTGCCGCCCGATATCCAGATCCACTGCCCGCCGGTAAACTCCCAGAGATCGTTGAGAATCGCCCCTTGCGGGGTACCCCCTACAGGGCTGCCCGTCCCGGCAGAATCGAAACCGAATCCACCGAAGAGCCATACGTTACCGGAAGCATCGACCCAGAGAACCGCAGCCTGGCGGGCACCCGGTGCGCCTCCGGTCGCGGCACCCTTCGTGCCATAGACCCCGTTTGTATTGATGACATTCGGCCCCGCAACCCATGTCCACTGATGGCTGGCGATATTGTATTTCCACAAATCGCTAAGCAAGCCGATGCTGCCCGCCGAATCGACTCCCTGGCCGCCGAATACCCAAACGTTGGCTCCAGCTGCGTCCGTGGCACTGGCGGCAGCCCAGCGACCTCCTGGAAGGTTCGCTGTGGAACCTGTGCCCTTTGTGCCATAGGCGCCTGGCTGGTTCCCCGAGTTTGAGCCAGCTTGCATGACCCACTGGCCTGTGAACGTACCCGCTCCGTTCACATCCGGGCCACCGGGAATCCATTCCCAAACGTCATTCATGAATCCTATAGCTCCTTGTCCATCGACTCCTTGTCCGCCAAACATCCAGAGGTTGCCAGGCTGGTTGGCACCGGTCAGCTGCGTCCATGCCACACCACCCCAGCGAGAGCCGGGATATGCGCCGGGATATACGCCATTTGAGCCGTTCGGCACGTCTTCAACCTGAAGCGGGTCGGTGTATACTTGCCAGTCACCGGCTTTGTCGATGAAAGGTGTGAGATTGGCGGGAACCCAGCCCGTCCCCGCAGGTGTCGTCCCAATTGGGCTCCCGTTGTAAACCCAAAGATCATTCAGAAGATTTGGAAGTTGATTGCCTGTTGGGGCTGGAAACGGGTAGCCCGAACCGCCGAAGAGCCATTTCCTTCCAATCCCATCGGTCCAGGCCATGGGAAAATCTCTGCCGCCCGGTGTACCCACATCCGCGGGAGTCTGCGGTTCGGAGGAAACAGCGGCATGGTGATCGAAGCATAATTATTGGCCGCATTCGTAGTTGGGATTTGATAGGTTACCCAATTCCAATCGTTATGTTGGCAGTCAACGACGACTGTTGAGACGTTAGCGGTCGCTATGCCGGTATAAAAGAAGTCATTACAGGGCTGTTTCTGGCTGTCCGGATCTAGAAAAGTCTGAACATTGTAAATCCCGCCATATGTCACCTGAGTAGGAAACGTGAATAGGGTGTCGCCGGTAACGAAAAGATCGTCGCCCGCATTGTCCTGCAATTCCATGGTGTCACCCGGGCCGACAACCAGGCCCACCACCGAACCGCCAATGGTGAACGACGGCTGCGAGCAGGTAACCTGTATGTTCGTGACATTCCCGCTCACGGTGCCGGTGCCGTTGGAGACAAAACACGCTTGCGTCGGGTTGGTGGGCATGGTCGACACGGTCACCGCGTAGGTGGCGCCCGGGGTCACCGTCGCCGAAAACGTAAAGGTGAGGTTCCCAGTGCCGGAAACCTGGAACGTGTTGCCACCATTGTTCTGCAGGGCCAGCCCGGATCCAATCAGACCCGTAATGGAACCTCCTATAGTGAGGCCCTGGCCGCAATTGATCTGTACATTGGTGACGTTGGCGGTGGCGCTGCCCGAGCCGTTCGTCACGGTGCAGTTCTGGGTAGGATTGGAAGGCTGCGTCAAAATCGTCACGGCATAGACGCCAGTCACGGCGGTTTTAAATGTGAAGGCGCCGTTTGCCGTAATGGGAAGATCATCCCCGCCGTTATCCTCCAGAACCATCCCGGTCCCAAGCAGGCCCACTACCGTTCCGCCGATGGTTTGCGTCGGCGTGGTTCCGGTATTTGACCCGGTGCCGGAACTGGAGGAGGATCCACCGATGCCACCCAGGCTGTTTACTCTGCAGGCGGACAGAAGCAGAGTGAGACAAACGAGGAGATAAAACGGAATCTGTTTGAACGGGGACTTCATCATTGCGCTAGCTCCTTCACGGTTCGAGGACCATTCCTCGTATTTGGCCGTTCCACACGCAGACCCCTGATTCCTCAGGTCCTTCGTTTTCTTTCCCGGACATCGTTCGGGTAGTGTCCAACTCAACGAATCGCTGGCAAGGCTTGTACTTCGCTTCAAGAATCAACCCCGGTTGAATCGTGAAAATGAAAATTAAGGACTCGCAAATCAGGAGCTGCACGTAAAGTCCAGAATTTCGTGAAAATGCACAGCTAGAGCGCTTGATTTCCTCTTACTTGCCATCCAAACAAAGTGCAAGTTTCGCTCCACATGCAGCCATTGTGTATCCATCTGATTATAAAGCACTAAACATTGCCAGGGGAATATAGGTGTCCCATTACGGTCGCCAATTTGGGTGAAAAGGTTACAAAGAAAGCTACTTATCACATTCCTGTATTGGATATTTATTTATTCTTGCGGCAAATTAGAATGACGAAACGAAAAATTAGTAAGTTCTTTGTTTCCCGGGGGAAAGGGGGGCCAAACTCTGAAACTGGTTGGTTTCTTGCACTAACTCCTTAACCCAACGAAAATTTGCGGGGATTCTTCGAGGACAAGAAAGCCCATGCCGCTTGAGGCTTCCAAGTCAGATGGCGGAAAAGTCTTGCGGGTGGCCCGCGAGGGCCTGTCCTCCATTCCGCGCAGGACTTTGCCGCTTCAGGCTGCTTTCTTAACGGCCAAGATAGTTTCGCGGCGCCGAACGCGATCTGAGCATTGAAATGTCACGAACTGTTCCAAATTGACCTTCTCTCGATTCCTATTTTTGCTTCACATTGCCTCGGAAGGACTTGCCGGATATGGGGCATGAAACCGCTTGCATTATTTCCGGATTCGGCAATAGAATCACCATCCAACATGTTGCTAGAGTCACGATATGTGACATCCTACGACAGAGTTACACTTAGCTCCTGATTTGGCACACGTTTTGCTCCTATTTTGAGAAGAGGCGCCCAGCCATGCACACCGAAGCTCGAATGGAAACATTCGCACCACGAACCTCATCCCTCACGCTGCTTGTGGTGGACGATGAAAGCAGCACGCGGGATATCTGCAGGGACGTCGCCAGCGATGCGGGGTTTCACGTGCTCACCGCCGCGACCACGGAGGAAGCGCTGGAGATTCTCGATCAGCGCGCGATCGACATCGTAGTCACCGACCTTCAGGTTCCTCAAATTGGCGGCCTGGAATTGCTCAAGAAAGTCCGCGCCGATTATCCGGAATGCGCGGTCATCATGCTGACACAGTACGGGACTATTAAAACGGCAATCGAGGCCACCAAGCTCGGCGCAGCCGACTACATCACCAAGCCATTTCACGTCGAGGAATTGCTCACCAAGCTGGATCGCATTTCGCATTCGATCGAAACCGACCAGGAAAACCGCCTGCTGCGCGAGCAATTGAAAAGCCGGCCGGGATTCGGCGGATTCGTCGGCACCTCTCCCCGGATGCAGCGCGTATACAAACTGATCCAGAAAGTGGCGCAGCATAATTATCCGGTCCTGATCATGGGAGAGAGCGGAACGGGCAAGGAACTCGTGGCGCGCTCCATCCATTTTTCCGGGCCGCGCAAGAATAAACCGTTCGCCCCGGTGGACTGCTCCTCACTGGTTCCCACGCTGATCGAGTCCGAACTGTTCGGCTACGTCAAAGGAGCGTTCACTGGAGCGCAGCATTCCAAGCAGGGTTTGTTCGAAGCCGCCGGGGAAGGCACGCTCTTTCTAGACGAAATCGGCGAACTCCCGATCGATCTGCAATCCAAACTTCTGCGCGCCCTGCAGGAGCGGGAAATCAAGCCGGTGGGTTCGAACGAGCGCGTTGGCATCCGCGCCCGCGTGATTGCCGCGACCAACCGGGACCTGGAGGCCGCGATTCGAACGAGCGAATTTCGCCAGGACCTCTATTTCCGCTTGAACGTGGTGCAGATCAAGCTGCCTCCGCTCCGCGAACGCAAGGCGGACATCCCGCTGCTGGTCAATTCGTTCCTGGAAAAGTTCAGCGATCCGGCGCGTCCCATACACTCGATTTCCGAAGACGCCATGCAACGGATCATGGCCTACGATTGGCCGGGAAACATCCGCGAACTGGAAAACGCCATCGAGCGGGCCGTCGCCCTGGGCTCGGGCCCAATTCTCCACGTCGGCGACTTGCCGTCCAATCTGCAATACACCTCGGCGGAAAAACTTCCCGACGTCGACGAACTGGTTCCGCTGGAAGCCCTGGAACGCCGCGCAATTTTCCGCGCGCTGCGCGAAACTTCCGGCGACAAGCTGGCCGCCGCGCGCCTGCTCGGCATTGGCAAAACCACTCTATATCGCAAGCTCAAGCAGTATGAATCCGGGCGGTCGCAGGTCGCGTGAAATGAGGCGACGGGCGGGGACGCCCTTCATACACACGCGTTTGTGAAGTTGCCGTTTGTGGGGAGAATGCAGTTTGGCACGGGAGATAACCGAAATGTCATCGTTATGCGAACTGCTTAGAAGAAAATACGCACACGTCACAAAATAAGAAATGAAGCGTGCGCCACCGGATATTGTCACCTGAAAAATACAAAGGCTAGCTCACCGATGATCACCTTTGTAACCAAAATTTAGAAATCTGTATCCATTTGCAGACTTGGTTCTTGCCTTGGGAATTTCGCATTTGAAAACCAAGCACTTATTTTCTTAACAGGGTGGCATCGCAAATGCCTGAGTAATCTCTAGGACTTGGCTGGGAAAGGCCTGCATGTGAACATCGACTTCCGAGCGTTCATCGCGCAAAACGATTCTTTCATCTTTTTTCTCGTGGTAGTGATCATAGTTGGTGCCGATTTTTTCACGAATGACACAGCGAAATCTAGACCGAAATGCGCCATTCTCTTATTAGGGCAATAATATACTAGGCTAACCAAATTGTGCTACCTTCGTAGCGTGACAGGCAGGCTCCTAAAAAAAACCGAGCGGTATTCCAGCTTTGTTTTTTTTCTCGGCATCTTCAAGCATCAATGAAATTGCGCATTTGGCCGATTCAAAAACAGCGAGTGCTTGTCTTGGTTCCAAGACCATGTCTGGGTGAGTAATTGGTTTTCTGTAGATATTATTTATTCTTGTCAGAAAATCTATCACCAAATTCAGCGGATCGTCCTTATCAATGAGCTTCCGCACGATGAGCGAATCTCGTTCATTTCGTAGAGCGTTGATTAGTGGTCCAAGGGGCGTACCCTCGGAGGTTTTTGCCCCGAGGATGATTTCGTGATAGCCACGCGCCACAGCTTCGACGGCCCTGACTGAATGAAAGCCAACGGCCGTAATCAATTCGAAAGCTATCGCCCGTCCCGCTTCTCTTATGTCGGCAATTGTTTTACTAGACAGCAAACGAATCTCGGATTCCCCAAAAATGTGCTCCGCATTTTGGATGAGAATATCAGTGGAGTATCCACGGCATGGCGTCACGAACCAAATCGGCATGGCGTCCATTTCATGAGCCAAAGTAATTTCCAACTCGGTCATCGCGGCGAGCAATTCTCGCCTTTCATTCGGTATGCCCGTCAGTAGAATGTCATTGTTGGCTCGCCTACATTCTTCCATTATCGCGTCAATCGCGTTTATTGTCCGACTCGCGGGAGCGCGGCTAGTTTCAAACGGAAGAGTCTCATCCTGGAGGAGATGTACTAATTCTGTCCTTACAAGCGCGCAGGTTGGGAGTATCCCAATGGCTGTCTCAGATGGATGATTCGCCCTCAAAGCCACCTGTCCGATCTGATGGCCTAAGTTATAGAGTACGATTAGATTGGTAACCTTCTTCATCCGTTCGCCTCGAATTTGGAAAAGGCGGATTCCTCGTGAAGCTGATACGACTGGCCAATCAGCCGTGATTTGTCGTATCTCTAATTGATTTTCCCACACAGATGCGTCACACTCCGTTCTAGGAGTGCTGCGCAATCCTATGGCTACTCACCCGAAACCTTCCGCCAAGAATGAAACGGGCGAATACTCAGCCTTTGAAGGCGCGCTCAAAATCGTACTATCTGTTTCTCCCTCTCAAATAAAATCGAAACTCAACGCCGAGAAGAGGAAGCGGAAGAGGCGTTCCGCTTCCCGCGAGGCAAACGATAAGGGTTAATTGTTCGTGGTAAGGCCCACCTTGCCAGTGACCTCGGCAAAAGTCAGTCTTTTTCCCGCAATCTGCGATAAGGCTAGATCGAACCTGTCGGCGTCGTTCATTGGATTGTCCTTAGTGGCGCGGTTGTTGAATCGGAACGCTTGTTCGTCCAGATAGCGGAACAGATGAAAAGGTTCGACGCTTACGTAAGTCCCCTTGATGCCACGCTTCAAGAGCGACCAATAGTTTTCCATCCCGTTTGTGTGGACCGCGCCGTCAACATACGCAACGGCATGGTCAATGACTTTGTGCGCGTAATCCGATTCCAGATCGTTGTAGGAAGGAAGCGCATCAGTAAAGAGAATCGAGCCGACCCCCACATTCTGCTTAACTTCCTTGTGCATGGTCTTTTTGCGACGATTGCCGGGAACGGAAGTTCGAACTTTTCCGCTACGCTCCAAAAATCCGACTACCAGAGTCTTGTCACGTCCGCCTGTGCCCTTGATCTTGCGGGCGCGAACCGCTTTGTGCATGTTGCGGGAAAGTCCGCCTATAAAGGTTTCGTCCACTTCGACGGTTTTACCTTCGCCGCCCAGCTTGACGAGCGATGCAGTTTGCAGGGCCAAGCGCAAACGATGAAGAACGAACCATGCGGACTTCTGGGTCAAGCCAAGGGCGCGTCCGACCTCATAAGAGCTGATTCCATTCTTGCAGTTGACTACCATCCAGAGAGCAACTAGCCACTTGTCCAAAGAGATCGGCGAATCTTCGAAAATTGTCCCAACCTTGACAGAGAATTGCTTCGCGCACTTCTTGCACTTCCAGCGTTTTTGAGTTTTGAGGAAGTAGTGGTCAGCTCCAGCACACACCGGGCAGATCGGGCCATTGGGCCAGCGCATCTTGGCGATAGTGTCGATGCAGACTTGCTGATCGGCGAAGTATACTGTCGCTTGCTGAAGTGTCTTTGGTGTGGCGTCCATGCAAGAAGAATAGCAGGGAACCTATGGTTAGTCAAGTATATTATTGCCCAAATTAAGACGCGGCCCTGCCGCTCTTCGACGTGCCTCGCGGGAAGCTTACCGCAAAGCATGGTGGTGTTCCGGGGACCACGGGATCACCGTATCACAATCTCATGTCGGTATTCTGGTTAGGACGGGTTCTATAAAAGGGTCTGGGTTTTGATTTTCCCTTTCGTTCTACGGCTAAAATGCTCATTCGCCATTACGAATGCAGCTCTGATCTCCCCAAAGTAAGAACATCAAACCGCGGCCTCACGCCATCGCGGTCGCATTCCCATCCGGGAATGGCGGATTGTCAGAGTATCGGGATGGGAAAACAATAGCGGGGCTGGGCAACCAGCTTATTGCGTATCCCTCTGATTCCACAAAGCTTACATAATTTCTCCCATTGGCCACCGTGATGCATTACCAGCCGCAGGAGATTTGCCATGATCCGCCAACTGTTTTTCATGCACTACGACTTGGCATACAAAGCGTTTGCCGCTCTGATCACGGTCGGCGCGGCTGCGTTTCTGGCCTACCTCGTTCTGCTGGTGCGGTGGTAGGCGTCACGATGGCCGCGTCCGGCTGGATACGGAAATGGATCGGTGCGCGCTCAGCGGAGGACCGCGCCAGCGCGCTGGTTCGTGCCGCTGCGGGGGGCGATTCGCTCGACCTGTTGCTCGATTTGGGCGTGCAGGCGCTGCTCGCTGCAGGGATGCGGATCGCGCCGGGCTTTGGCTTGTGGGGGACCGGCAGGGGGAATCGGGCCGGGGCCGCGTGGTGGAACGATCGCCGGGACCTATCCCCGAGCAATGGAAGCATCTTGATGTTTCGACGCCCTTTCTCCGGGCGGCGCTGGAAAGCTCGGAACCCCTGCGGGTCGAACTCGGCCAGAAAGAAACAATCCTGCATCTCGGCCCCCTGGTGGGGATGCGCAGCGCGATCTGGATTCGGCTGCGGACGAGGAATCACACATTTGGATTGGCCATGGTGGCCCATGCACGGCCCGGGGCTCATCCGGACATGGAGATTTTGCGCGCGCGGGCGGACGAAATTGCCCTTGCGATCAGGCATCACCGTGACTCCCGCCGGATGGAACTTGCCTCCGAAGAGATTCACGCCCAGTCGCGCCTTTCCCGGGCGATTTTGTGCGGTGTTTCCGCGGATTTCATCATTCCCCAGATCGCGCACACGGCCCGGCATCACCTGCGGGCGGAGTTCATCGCCGTGGGACGCGGAAGTGAGCCGCCCGTTTCGGGAGAAGGTTGGGACGGACCCGACGAATGGGCCGCCGCAATCCGCCAGGGCCCGCTGCTGCAGTTGTGGCGCAAAGCTTTTGAAACAGGCCAGCCGTGTGAACTACCTGGGGAATCCGTCGCGGCGCGGCCGAGTTCCCTGCTCGACTCTTCCCCTACGACGCTGGAGCGAGTGGTGGCCATTCCCATCGAAGTTCGCAATCGCCCCGGCGGCGTGTTAATGGCCGGGCTGGAGGCTTCGGAAGGCTCCTCGGAAGACGTTTCCAGACTGGAGCCTTATGCCCTGCTCGGGGCTTCCGCCCTGGATCAGGAATTTGGGCGGGGCGAGCGAACAGTGTTTGAAGAAATTGCTGCGAACTATGATCGAGGACAGCGGCGAATGTCTGGTGGCCGTCGACGAGAGCGGCGTGGTCCGCGAAACCAGCCGGACCGGGGCCGCTCTCCTATTCCCTCACGGGAGGCGCCAGGAGGAAGCCCTACTCGAAAATCTCTTTTCCGTCGAGGCACGCGATGCGGTCGCCGAATGGCGCAATCGCATGGCTCTGGCCGAATCCGGTGTGGCGTCCCGGCAGGAGCAGCCGCCGGCCGCTCTGGAAGCCGCGCTCGAGCATGGCGAGCGTCCTCCGCCTGCATCCGCGAACCGAGATCGAGGGGATTGGCGCCGATCCGCGCCGGTGGGTCATCGCTCTGGAGGACCGGGACGCGCAACGCGCGCAAATGGAAGCGCAGGCGCGGCTGGAAACGGAAATGGCCGGGCTGCTGGATTCGATCGAATTCGGGGTGTTGCTCCTGGATGAAGCGGGAAACATCCGCATGGTGAGCGACCGGCTCGCAGCCATCCTGGGAATCGAAACGCGGCGGCTGGTCGAGATGGGAAACATCGAAACGATGATCGACAGCGTGGCCGCGCAATTCAGCCGTCCCGCGGAAACGGCGGCGCGCTGGCGCGACCATGTGCGCCGCGGGGACGAGGCGAGCTGGGAGGAATTCGAGCTGACCCGCCCGTCGCGCAGGGTCGTCGAGCGATTTGCCAGGCCCCTGTACAAACCCGACGGAGCGCGCCTGGGATGGCTTGAGGTCTATCGCGACATTACCGGCCAGCGCCTGATCCAGTCCAAGCTTCTGCAAACGGAAAAAATGGCCGCGCTCGGCCAGCTCGTTTCCGGCATCGCCCACGAACTCAATAATCCGCTCACCAGCATTCAGGGCTACGCGCAGATTCTGCTGGGCCGGCGCGGCGCTTCCGAGCGCGCCGAGGACGCCCGGCGAATCTCGCAGGAAGCCGAGCGCGCCGCCCGCATCGTCAAGAACCTCTTGTTGTTCTCGCGGGAAACCAAGCCGGAGCGCCGGGCGGTCAATCTGAATGACGTGATCGAGCGGACGCTTTCCCTGCGCGCCTACGAACTGAAACTGGAAAACATCGATGTGGAACTCGCGCTCGATCCCGGCCTGCCGAATACCCTGGCGGACGCAGCGCAACTCCAGCAGGTCGTGCTCAATCTGATCGTCAACGCCGAACAAGCCATCATGATGGGACGCGGAGAGGAGCCTCGGCACGGCCACATCCTGATTCGCACGCGGCGCCTGCCCGGCGACCGCATCGGCATGGAAGTTTCCGATGACGGTCCGGGAATTTCACCGGAGGTGATCTCGCGCATTTTCGATCCATTTTTTACGACCAAGCCGGTTGGCGTCGGCACCGGCCTGGGGCTTTCCATCGTGTACGGGATCATTCAGGAGCACGGCGGAGAAGTCAGCGTGGAAAGCCGCGCGGGCGAGGGAGCCACGTTGGCCGTCGAACTCCCCGCGTTATCGGTGGACGCTTTTGATTTCGCCGGCGCTTCGGAACGCACGATCGCGCCGCACGCGGCCAGAATTTTTCCAATGTCGCCTCCGGCCCGGCTGGCGGCGCGGCCGGAACGCATCCTCGTGGTGGAAGACGAACCGACCGTGGCGCAACTGATCGCCGACGTAATGACCGAAGAAGGCCATCTGGTCGACACGTTGCTGGACAGCCGCGAAGCGCTGGCCCGGCTGGAGGAAACAAACTACGCGTTGGTCATCTGCGATTTGAAGATGCCGCATGTCGACGGGCCGGGCATTTATCGCGCGCTGGTGCAGCGCGGGAACCCCGCGCAACACAAGATTTTATTTGTCACGGGCGACACGATGAGCCCGCGCACCACCGAATTTCTGAAGTCCAGCGGCTTGCCGTATCTGGCAAAGCCGTTTCTGGTGGAAGAGTTGAACGAGGCCGTCCGCCACGCGCTTGCCGCCGCACCGGCCGGCGAAGAGACATCGGCGCGTCCGGATTGGCCGCGCGCGATTGCGAGGGAACAATGAGCTCCGTAAGACGAACGATTTTCATTATCAGCGCCGATTCGCTGGTGGCGCAGGCGTGCATCGACGAACTCGCTGCTTTCGGCGGGCGCTACCGGACGTCTGTGGCGGCTTCGGTCGAGAAAGCACGCAAGGCTTTCGTGAAGACGCCGCCTTCGGTCGTGTTCCTCGACCAATCCGCCATCGATCCGCAGCAGGGCGGCGAAACGCTTGAATCCGCCGTCGTCACGCTGGCGGAAATGGCGCCCGTCGTGGTGGCCGGGGCGCCGGAAAAACAAAATGACTTGGCATTCCTGATCACAGCCGGCGCCGTGGATTTTGTGTCGCGCACGGGCCATTTCTTGCCCATCGTCGCCGGCATGCTGGACCGCCGTGTGCGAATCGCCGAGCGCGTCGCGGGGATGGTCCAGTTTCCGCATGACGATTTGGCGGGCGATTTTGGAGAAATTCTCCGCCACGAAGTCAACAATCCTCTGACCGGAATTCTCGGCAATACCGAATTGCTGCTGGCGCGCCGCGACCGCCTGCCGCCCGGCGCCATCGAACGCCTGCAGACCATCGCCGAGCTGGCCGTGCGCCTCCGCGAAACCGTTCGCCGCCTGTCGAATGCCTGGGATGAACGTCACGAGCACGCCAGGCCGGCGTGAAGAAGAAGGCAAGGAGGCAGGAGGCAAAGATGGCAGGCTGAAAAAACAGATTGCTTCGTCCCCATTCCTTCCGTGTCTCCTGCCTCCTTGCTTCCTGGCCTCTTTTTATGTCCTGAACAGCACGTCTTCCCTTTGAAACAGTTTTACGGCGATGGCAATCGCGGCCGCCGCGTAGACGCTGGACGACGCAAAGATCAGCGCGATGTAGTTCCATTGATACGTGCCGGCAATGATTTCCTTGCTGACCAGGCTGGTGTTCAGCACCGGCACGAGAGCAAGTCCTGCGTTGAGCTCGACGCCGGGGAGCATCGCCGCCACCGCGGGCAGGACCACGACAATCATGAGCGGAGAAAGATAGCTCTGGGCTTCCTTAAAGCTTTTCGCGAAAAGAGAAATGGCCAGCAGGGCCGCGGAAAAAAATACCGCGAGCGGAAACACCACAAGGAAGATGGAAGCGACCGCTTTGCCGGAAATGGTGATCTGCATGGCCGGATCGGCGGCGCCACTGAGCAACGCCGAGCAGCAATTTCCTTCCCGCTCCGAAGGAAACGGCCATCGAGGCGAGGGACAGCACCGCCGTCGCAAGCGAAGCGGTAAGAACCATCAGGAATTTTCCGAGGACCAGATGCGTGCGAGAAATCGGGGTGCACAGAATCGTTTCGATCGTTCCGCGTTCCTTCTCTCCCGCCGTCAGATCCATGGCCGGATACATCGCGCCGGTCAGGCACAACAAAATAACGAAATAGGGCACCAGGCCCGCCCAGAACCGCGCCGCCCACTTTTTCCGCTGGGGCCACATTCTGTTCCTTAATCGTGAACGGCTGGATCAGGGTTTCAGGGAGCTGCCGCACCTGGAGATTTTGCTGGACGGTGCGGTCCCGCAAGTCGCGAAAGAATTTTTGCAGGCGGTCGGCGCCGAAGCCTGATTTCATTTCCCCTTCGTACATGTAGATCTTCACGGTCATGGGCTCGCCGGCGGCGAGTTTCGCGTCGAAGCCTTCGGGGATCTCGACCGCGGCGCGAATCTGCTTATTGGAGATTTCCTCGGCATAGTCCGGCTTTTCAGGGACGATATTCACCTGCTTGAATTGCTCAAGCTGCTTTCTGATGTTCGGTGAATCCCGGCCGCCGAGGATCATGACTTTCGGCACTTCCTCCATGGCCCGCCCCACCTGAGTCACCAGGACGCCGCCGATCCCGATCGTCAGCAAGGGCATCAGTAGAATGGGAACGACGATCATGGAGAGCACGGTCCTGCGATCGCGGAGCGAATCGACAAGTTCCTTGCGATAGACGATGCCGATATTCCGGAGGCTCATTGCTCCACAACCTTTACGAAAATATCTTCCAGGTCTTGCAGGCTGAACCGGCGGCGCAGTTCGGCGAGGGTTCCTTCGGCCATCAGTTTGCCGTCATGGATAATTCCGATGTGGTCGCACAGCTTTTCGACTTCGCTCATCACGTGAGTGGAAAAGATCACCGTCTTGCCGTTATCGCGGCACTCGCGGATGAATCCGGCGATGGTGCGCGCGGCCATGACGTCCAGGCCCAGCGTCGGTTCATCGAAAATCATGACCGAAGGATCGTGGACCAGCGTGCGGGCGATGGAAACTTTTTGTTTCATTCCGGTGGAGAGTTTGTCGCAGCGGCGTTCGCGAAACTCATTCATTTCGAGCCGTTCAAAAATGGCATCGATGCGGCGGTGCAGGGTGGACTCGTCCATGCCGTACAGGCGTCCAAAATATTCCACCATCTCGAGGGCCGAAAGGCGTCCGTAAAGGGCGGTGGCGGTGGAAAGGAATCCCACGCAGGCGCGCACTTTTTGCGGTTCTTTCGTCACGTCATAGCCGCCGACGATGGCGGTTCCTTCGGTGGGCGCAAGAATCGTGGCCAGCATGCGCAAGGTGGTGGTCTTTCCCGCGCCGTTGGCGCCCAGCAGGCCGTAAATCTCACCAGGACGGCACGAGAAACTCACTCCATCCACGGCCGAGACCTTGCCGCGCTTCTTGTCCCGGAACTGTTTCACCAGATGTTGCGCTTCAATCATTCGATTTCATTTTCCCGAGCGGTCGCGCCGCCGGAAGCCACGTTGGTTTGGCGCAGATCGCTGCCGAACGGAAAGCGGGATGACACGCGGCGGGAATGAAAAAACAGAAGGCCGATGCGGGGCCTACCCCTTGTGGCAATTGGGGCACTGTTTCGCATCGAAATTTTCCGGCGTAACGCGGAACATGTTGTTACACTGGATGCAAACACGGTGAAGAACTGGCTGTCCCGGCATCGGAGCTTCCAGTTTCGGAGCATGAGGTTGCGTCGGAGCAGGTTCATTAGCCATGGGGAAATTCTAGCACAGCGGCGGGCAACTCAACACGAATGGCATGCACCAGGTATCAAGTTAGCGGCATCCTGCATGGAGATTGTCGCATCCTAACGGGTGCAGTCGGAGATGAGTTGAGCCTCGCTCGTTTGCTGCCCGAAACTTTGTTAGAATGCCGCTTTTTCACCCGGCCAGCGGAAACCGGCAAAGCCGGATGTGGGCCATACTTGCAACCCGCCGGAACCGGGCGCGGCCTGTACTTGCAGTTCGCCGGAACCGGGTGCGGGCTGTACTTGCAGCCCGCCGGAACGAGGACCGAACGATGTCGGCGCTAGCGCGAAGACTGTGGATCATCGTAGGGGCCGCGCTTGTGTTGACCGGCGTCCTGGTATTCCTCAGCGGCCGGGGAGCGACGGCGCGCGTCGCTGTGGCGGACGTGGTACGCGAGAATTTGAGTTCGATGGTATCCACCAACGGAAAAGTGGAACCTGTGTCGCCAGCAACATTTCGCGCCGGGTTTCCCACGTTTGTCGAGCGGTTATACGCCGTTGAAGGACAGCAGGTAAAACGCGGACAAATGCTTTATTCCCTGGATGACACGGAATCTCGCGCGCAACTCGCGGAGGCTCGCGCCGAACTTGCCTCCGAGCAAGAGGCCCTGCGGGTGGCAAAGGCGGGCGGCCCGGCAATCCAGGCGGCGAAGGCGGCGGCGGATCTGGAGAAAGCGCAGGCTTCTCTGAATGCAGTTGCGCCGCTCGAACGACGCGCTGACGAAACTGGCGGCAGAAAAGGCTGCGACCCCGGAGGAATTGGAACAGAATCGCGTGGCGCTGGTGCAAGCCGAGGCCGACGTCCAATCGCTGGAAAAAGTAAAAGAAACCATCGCAAATCAAGCGCAATTGGATCAGGAGCGTGTCGCGCTGCTGGTCGAGCACGCGCGCGCGCAAGTGCAGGATCTGGAGCAGAAAGTCGCTTCGACGCACCGGACTTCGCCGCTCGACGGCACGCTGTACTCGCTGCCGATTCACCCCGGAGATTTCGTGAAAGCGGGCGACCTGCTCGCCGAGGTCGCCGATCTGCACCATAGTCCGCGTCCGGGCTTTTATCGATGAACCGGAACTCGGGCAGATCGCAGTCGGCCAGCCGGTCGAGATTTTGTGGGATGCGCACCCCGACCGCGTGTGGAACGGGCGCACGGAAGTGCTTCCGAAACAGGTGGTCAATCGCGGCACGCGCAGCGTCGGCGAACTGCTTTGCTCGGTCACCAACGACCAGCTGGACCTGCTTCCGAATACGACGGTCGATGTCCGCATTCAAGTGGGCGAGCGTCCAAACGTCCTGGTGGTTCCCCGCGGCGCGGTTTACATTGACGGAAGCAAACGATATGTGTTTGTCGTGGAGAATGACCGCGTCCACCGGCGGGACATCAAAGTGGGCATTGCGAATCCGACCATGATCGAAGTTCTCTCCGGGTTAAACCAGGGAGACGTGGTCGCCCTTCCCGGCGATGTTTCGCTCAAGGAAAATCTGCGAATTCGAGCGGTGCGACCGGAATGACCCGCCGAATGGCAATTGCAGTTCTGGCGTTTTGCCTGGCTTATGGAACGTACGGGAGGCCGGCCAGCCAAGCCGAGGGGCCGCTGGCCGAGGCGCAACGCGACTACAACGCCGGCCGATACAACCGCGCCGTGGATACGCTGACGAGAGCCGTAACAAAGTCTCCGGATGACGCATCCCTGCAATTCCTGCTGGGCCAGAGCTTTTACCAGCTCGGAGAATTCCCGCGCGCCATTGCCAGCCTGGAAGCGGCCGTGCAATTGGCCCCGAGCAATTCGGCATTTCACGACTGGCTCGGCAAGGCCTACGGGCGCAAAGCCGAGGAGAGCATTTTTCTGAGCGCCATGAGCTGGGCACGAAAAACGCACAAGGAATTTGAGATCGCCGTGCAGCTCAATCCCGACAATTTTGAAGCGCAGCGCGATTTGATCCGCTATGACATGAACGCTCCGGGCATCGTGGGCGGCGGCGACGATAAGGCCCTGAAACATATCGAGGAACTGGAAAAAATAGACAGCCTGGAGGGAGAACTGGCGCGCGGGGAATTCCTGGCCACGAAAAGAGAAATAACGAAAGCGGATGCGCTCTTCGCGAAGATATTGGAATCGAACACCGACCGGATCGGCGTTTACTTTGAAGTGGCCGATTACTATCGCGACCGCCAAAATCCCGAGAAAATGGCCGAGGCGATTGCCGCCGCCGAACGGATCGACCCGAATGACCGCCGCTTGAAATACTACCGGGGCGTCGTCCTGGTGCTGGAGGGCAAGAAACCGAACGATGCGGAACTCCTGCTGAAGTCCTATCTGGCCACGGTGCCGAATAATTCCGATCTGCCGTCGCACGCATCCGCGCGGGAATGGCTCGGAAAACTCCACGAAGCGCAAGGACAGTTTTCCGAGGCGGCGCAACAATATCGGATATCCCTCTCGCTCGACCCTCACAATAAATCGGTGGAAGAGGCGTTGAAGCGCGTGGAGAAAAGATAAGATCTTCGTGGCGCAGGTTTTTGTGGCGCGGCTTCACGGGTTGCCGAAAAAGCCTCTTTTTCGTGTCATTCCGAGCGAAGCGAGGAATCTCTCCGGGTCTTAAAGTCAACAGAATGAGAGATTCCTCGGCAAAAGGCATGCCTCGGAATGACAGCGTTTTGATTTTTTCCGGCAAGCTTTGGAGCGTGCGCCAATCGTGGCCGGAAGGAGTTCGGCCTGGTTTTCACAAGCTCTCGAAGGGCGCCTGGAAAAGTCGGTGAGAAACGCGGATTCAATCGTGGACCCCCATGATGCTGCGAAACGAAACCTGGATGGTGGCGCTGGAGGCCCTGTGGGCCAATAAGATCCGCGCGTTTTTGACCACGCTGGGCGTCATCATCGGCAGCGCGTGCATTGTTCTTGTCGTGACGGTGGCGCTGAGCGGGCGCCGCTACGTCATTTCGCAGATCGAGGGTGTAGGCTCGAACCTGGTCTACGCGCGCCTCGATATCGATCCCAACCGGCCGGCCATGCTCCAGGACGAATTGTCCCTGGAGGACATGAACGCCGCGAAATCGCTGCCCGGCGTCGTGACGGTGGCTGGAACGCGCGGCATGGGAAGCAGCGTGATCGCCGGCTCGGTCGAGCGCAACGTCAACCTCGTGGGCGTCACCGAAGGATTTCAGCAGATCCGCAATTTGCTGATTTTGCGCGGCAGGTTCCTGGACGCCGAGGATATTTCCTCGCGCAGCAGGGTCTGCCTGATCACCACGCAGCTTGCCGATCTGATGTTTCCCCTTACCGATCCCATCGGGCACAGCCTGCGCGTCGGCGAACTCAGTTTTACGGTTATCGGCGTATTTAAAGAGCGCGTTGAAACCTTCGGGCTTTCCGAGATTCAGGACTATACGGTTCTGATTCCCTTTCCGCTGATGAAATACTACCTGGGGGATACATCCCTGGAAATGTTGTACGTGCAAGCCGCCACTCCCGAAGGAGTGATCCCGACGACGCAACGGCTGAAAGCGCTGCTGCAAAGCCGGCATCCCACGCGCGCGCGGTATTCGGTAATGAACCTGAGTTCCATCCTGGAAGCGGCGCGAAGAATTGCGCTGGCGCTCACCATCGTTCTGCTGCTGATCGGATTCATTGCGCTGCTGGTCAGCGGCATCGGAATCATGAACATCATGCTGGTGACCGTCCAGGAACGTACCCGGGAGATTGGAATTCGCAAGGCCATCGGAGCGAGGCGCCAGGAAATTATGCATCAGTTTCTGCTGGAGGCGTTCCTGATCAGCGGGTTCGGATCGGTGGTGGGAATTTTGATCGCGGTTGCCATTCCCGTGATCGTGCAGCCGCTGCTGCCGGGAAATCTTCGGGTCCCCGTGCCGTGGCAGTCCGTTGTTTTATCCTTTCTGGTGTCCTGCTCGGTGGGAGTGTTCTTCGGATACCTGCCGGCGGACCGCGCCGCCAAGCTGCAGCCGACGGAATCGTTGCGGTATGAATGAGGGCAATTTCCAAATGACGGTGAGATTCCATGCGCGTAAGTCCTTGGAAAAGCAGGTACGGAACAATGAGCGAACGATGGAATGCGGAACGCAATAGGCGATTGCAATGGAACGCCAAATTCGCGGCCGGCCTGGCGATCTTGGTTTTGTGTTTCGGGGCGCCCGGCCGCGCGCAAGACGCGGGGAATTCACGGAAATTGACATTAAAGGAAGCCGTGAGTCTGGCCGTCGGCAATAGCCGCGACCTCACTCTGGCCCGGCTGCGATACGGAATCGTGCAGCGCCAGGCAGGGTTGACGCGCTCGGCCTTTCGCCCGAACCTCTACACGGGAACCGGCGTGGCGTATACCACGGGATTTCCAATATTGGAGGGCGGAGGCGCGCCCGCCATTTTTACGCTGACCTACAATCAACAGATTTTCAATCCACCGCTGAAGGGCGACCAGCGCGCCGCCGAGCAGCGTGCGAAGGGGGAACAGCTTTCCATAGAAAGTGTCCGCGACACCGTCATGGTGCGCGCGGCACTCGAGTATCTGGAACTCGCGAAAGTGCGGCACTCGCTGGAGTTGATGCGCAGCGAACGGCTCAGCGCGGGGCGCATCCTGGACGCCACGCGCGAGCGCGCCGCCGCCGGACGCGAGCTTCCGGTCGAAGTCATACGCGCGCAGCTGACTTCGGCGAAAATCGAGCAGCGCATCGCGCAATTGGAGGATCGCGACGATTCCCTCTCCGGCGAACTTCGAGACATGATGGGCCTCTCGGAAGACCAGCAGATCGAGGTCACCAACGAGGATTTCCCTCTTGCGGCCATTGACGCGACCCAGGACCTTGTCTCCCAGGCCATGGCGAACAATATCGCCTTGAAAGTGGCGGAAACGGAAAAGCGCGCCCGCGAGGAAAAATTGAAGGGCGCGCGGGGCGGCTATTGGCCCACCGTCGGACTCATCGGACAGTACAACGTGCTAAGCAAGATCAACAACTACACCGATTTTTTCAACAAATTTCAGCGCAACAACGTCATTTTCGGCCTGCAGGTGCAGATCCCGATTTTCGCGTCGCATACGTCTCCCTCGGTCGCGTTCGCCCAGGCGGACTTGAACGAAGCAAATCTCGCGCTGGAGAATCAGCGCAGCGAGCTTTCGCTGGACGTTCGCCGCAAAGCCAGGCAAGTCCGCGAGGCCGACCTGGGCGGAGAAGTGGCGCGCCTGGAATTACAACTGGCACAGGAAAATGTCCGGGTTTTGCAGGCGCAGTTTGATCAAGGACGCGGCAGCCTGAAAGACCTGGAGACCGCGCACCTCGAGGAAAACGACAAGTGGCTGGCCTTCCTGGATGCGAATTATGCGAAGCAACAAACCGAGCTCGATCTGCTTCAAACTACCGGGCAGCTTGCGAAGGTGCTGCAGTAGCGCAGGCTTCACAGGCAGCGGAAAAAACTCGCAAATCTGTCATTTCGAGGCACGCCTTTTGCCGAGAAGTCTCTCGTTCTTTTGACTTTAAGACCCGCGAGAGATTTCTCACGGAGTCTATCCTGGCTCCTTCTCGGGGTTTGGAATGACAACGTGTTTAGTTTTTCCGCCAGGGAGATTCAGAGGCGTGGTTAGTTAGCACGCAGGCAGACATTTCTCGCGAGGCGCGCCCGGTTTCGGTTAAGATAGTGGCTCCAGTCTGCTTGGAATCGTGATTTGCCGCTTGGCATCAGGGGAAGAAAAGAATGCCCGAAGTCATGAAAACGTTGTTTTTGAATCCGCCGAGCTATGAAGGCTTTGACGGCGGAGCGGGCGCGCGCTACCAGGCGCGGCGCGAGATTAAATCGTTCTGGTATCCCACCTGGCTGGCGCAGCCGGCCGCCATGGTTCCCGGCAGCCGCCTGATTGACGCGCCGCCCGACGGGCTCACGGTCGATCAGGTCGCTCCCCTCGCGAAGGATTACGAATTGGCCGTGCTGCACACCAGCACGCCCTCTTTTCCGAATGACGCGAAGTTTGCCGCGCACCTCAAGGAAGTGAATCCCAAAATCATGATCGGCATGGTGGGAGCGCATGTGGGCGTCCTGCCGCTGCAGTCGATGAACGGCGCTCCGGCCGTGGATTGGGTTGCCGTCGGGGAATTCGATTATATTTGCGCGGACATTGCCGCGCGCAAGCCGCTCAAGGACGTTGGGGGTATCGCCTATCGCGACAACGGGCGCGTCACCTTCACGCCTCCCCGGCCCACGATTGAGAACATGGACGACCTTCCGTACGTCGTGGACGTCTACAAGCGCGACCTGACCATAGAAAACTATTTCATCGGATATCTGCAGCATCCGTATGTGTCGCTGTATACGGGCCGCGGGTGCCGCTCGAAGTGCACGTTCTGCTTGTGGCCGCAGACATTGGGCGGGCACCGCTATCGCGTGCGCAGCGCGGACAATGTGGCCGCGGAAATGGCCCTGGCGAAAAAATATTTTCCCCAGGTGCGCGAGTTTTTCTTCGACGATGACACGTTTACCGACGATTTGCCGCGCGCGGAGGAAATCGCGCGAAAACTCGGAAAGCTCGGGCTGAACTGGTCGTGCAATGCCAAAGCCAACGTGCCGCGCAAGACGCTCGAAATCCTGAAGGACAACGGCCTGCGCCTGCTGCTGGTCGGGTACGAGTCGGGCGACGATCAAATCCTGATCAACATCAAAAAGGGCGTGCGCCTGGATATTGCGCGGGAATTTTCGCGCAACTGCCGCGACCTGGGCATCAAGATTCACGGCACGTTCATCCTCGGCCTGCCGGGCGAAACGCCGCAAACGATCCAGAAAACCATCCAGTTTGCGTGCGACACCGATCCGGAAACCATTCAAGTTTCGCTAGCCGCGCCGTATCCGGGCACCGAACTGTACCGCCAGGCGCAGGAGCAGGGCTGGCTGCAGATTCAGACCGGCGATCTGGTGGATACGCACGGCATTCAGACCGCGGCGATGAATTATCCGGGATTGAGTTCGCCCGTGATTTTCAACTCGGTCGAGGAGTTTTACCGGAAATTCTATTTCCGCCCGCGAAAGATGTTTTCACTGTTCGGCGGAATGTTGCGCGATCCGGAAGTGATGAAACGGCGGCTGCGCGAGGGCGTCGAATTTTTTAAATTTCTGCACGAGCGCAAGGCGACGGCGCGCGAAATGGCGCAGGCGGCGGCCTCGGCCTCCGCATCGAGCGCCGGAGACTGACCGGCGCTATTTGACATTTCCGTTCAGCCTGGACGTGCTGAAAGAAGATCCCCGGGTCTGAAGACCCGGGCTACAGCAGATTCCCTCATGCTGCAATTTTTTTCAAATGCGACGAGTGCAATGTTTGTTGCAGCCCGTCCGCCGCGGAGGACGGGGATTTTCCTCTCGCTAATTGCGGCCCGGCGGAGGAATTGGATTCCTTTTGTGCCTGAAATGACTGCCCGCAAAACTCACGAGACGAAAACCTACGTCCTCCTTTTTCTACTGGTCCTGCTGGGATCGGTGGGAAATACCATTCTGAGCAAGGGAATGAAGGACGCCGGCGACCTGGATATTTCGCGCATGTCCGCGATCGAAGCGGGCGCCGTGCACGTTCTGACCAGCGGAACGATTTGGCTGGGCATCGCGCTCATGCTGCTGTTCATGGTGTGCCACATGCTGGTGCTCTCCTGGGCCGATTACAGTTTTGTGATGCCGTTTTCCGCGATTGCCTATGCGCTGGTCCCTCTGCTCGGATATTTATTCCTTCACGAACAGGTTTCCGCGGCGCGCTGGACGGGAATCGGCCTTATTTTCCTCGGCGTGCTCCTGATCAATCGCACGCCGCCCCGCACGACGCCCGGCACAACCGAACCGGGCGCGGCCTCCTGAGATGCGCACCGCCGTGATCCTCACGCTCGTCGTCGTTACCGGCACAGGCGGCGAAATCTGCCTGACGCACGCCATGAAACTTCTGGGCGAAGCGCACGATTTTCGTCCGCGCGCGATCGCGTCTTTTGTGTTGCGCGCGATGCGTGTGAGCTGGCTGTGGCTCGCCGTGCTGCTGATGGCAGCTTCCTTCTTTTCGTTTTTGGCGATGCTGTCCTGGTTCCCCGTAAGCTTCGTGATTCCGGCGACGTCGCTTGCCTACGTGGCCGGGGCGTTTGGCGCGAAGATTTTTCTGGGCGAGCGGCTGAACGCGACGCGCTGGGCGGGCATTCTGCTGATTTGCTTTGGCGTGGCCATGGCGTGGGTCGACAATCTGCCCGCGACGCTGCATGTTCCTTCGGCATTCGATGTGCTCCGCTGGGCGATCCTGGCGCTGGCGCTCGGCCCGCTGTTTTATTATTTGATTGGAATTTATTCCGCGTGGAGATTCTTCCGCGTGGCGCATCGTTTTTCAGGCAATGCCGCCGGTGGCAGCAAGGGAGCCGCAGCTCCGATCAGCATATTAAAGCCGTTGCGCGGGCTCGACCCCAACGCCTACGAAAACTTCGCGAGCTTTTGCCGGCAGGATTATCCCGAATTTGAAATTTTCTTTGGCGTCTCGGATGCCGCGGACCCGGCCGTGCCGGTCGTCCAGAAGCTGATCGCCGATTTCCCCGAGCGGTCCATCCGCTTGATTGTCGTGGCCGAGCGGCTTGGAGCGAACGGCAAAGTCTCGAATCTTTGCCGCATGGCGCGCGAGGCGCGGCACGATTTGCTGGTCATCACGGACAGCGACGTGCGCGTCGAACCGGGATATCTGCGCAGCGTCGCGGAAATGTTCCGAGATCCCAAAGTCGGCGGCGTGACCGCGCTCTACCGCGGCCAGGACAATGTTCAGGCGGGCTCCAAGCGGAGCCCGCAGCCGCTGCAATTTGTGGCCGCGATGGATTGCGTGGGTTCTTCGGCGGCGTTTTGCGGCGCGGCGCTGGTGGCGCGCGAACTCGAAGGCGTCAAATTCATGATGGGCTCGACCATGGCCACGACGAAACAGCGTCTCGCCGAAATCGGCGGCTTCGAAGCCATGGTCGATCTGCACTCGGACGACTATGAACTCGGCCGCCGCATCGCCGACCGCGGCTACCGCATCGAACTGCTGCCCGAGCCGGTCTGGATGGCGTTTCCCTCGCAAACACTGGGCGCTTACCTGCGCCACGAATTGCGCTGGGCCATCGGAATCCGCAACATTCGCCCCGGCGGGCATTTCGGCATGTTGTTCACGCACGGTTTGCCATGGGCGATTGCGGCGGCGTGCGTGGCTCCATCGGCTGCCGTTGGCGCGGCCTATCTTGCCGCGTATTTCGTGCTGCGATTCGCGATGGCGTGGGCCGTGGGCGTATGGGGATTGCGCGACCCGATCTTGCGCCGCCGGTTCTGGCTGCTGCCGGTGCGTGATCTGCTTTCGTTTTTTGTGTGGCTCGCCAGCTTCGGCATGAACCGCATCGAGTGGCGGGGCAGCGCGTTCACGCTGGATAAAGGCCGGATGGTTCCGGTGGCGCCGCGCCCAGGACGCGGCTAACGGAAAGGCAAGCCGTTCCGAAATCAATTGTCACCTGATAAAAATATTCTCTCCATAAAAACTGCCCGCCCGCAAATCGGGCGGCCTCCACAAAATCTACTGCCAGCGATGCAGGGAGATCTCATAGAACCCAATTCGCCCGACGTTCTCTGGGAGAGAAACGCGCACGCACCATGTTTTGACTTATATTTATCTCCGGTCGGAATTTCAAACGTTGGCCCAAAGTTTTCGAAATCCCGCCAATTATGAATGTCCGTTCTCGCAGATTGGAGGAATCGTCATATTTAATTCACACTAATTCACGGCCGCAAAACCATTCCGTAATGCACGCAGCGCATATTCCGCTGGCCGGGCACGTCCCTCAAACTCCCCCCGGCAGACGGAGATACGATTTCCATGAAGCAAATTCTTGCAAAATCGCTGCATTGCCTGCGAATGAGCTTGGCTTCGTTGGTGGTATTACAGCTCAGCATCGGCGGGCTGTTTGCCATTCCTGCCCAAGCAGGAGAAGTACATCGCTCCACCGAGACTCCAATCAAACACGTCATCGTGATCATAGGAGAGAACCGAACCTTTGATCATCTTTTCGCCACTTACAAACCAAAAAATGGCCAGCGCATTGACAATCTCTTGTCTAAAGGCATCATCAACGAGGACGGCACGCCCGGCCCAAACTATTCGCGGGCATTCCAGTATTCCGCGGACGCTACCAACAGCTCCAAATTCCAACTGAGCCCCGCGCATAAGTCCCTCTATTCCGCGCTCCCCACGCCCATTAACGGCGGGCCCACAAACGTCTGCACAAATAACGGCATTTGTTCGCTCGCGGACGCAATGTCCTCTGAAAACGGCCTGTCCGAAAGCCCAGTCGACTACTATGAATTTCTGACGACTGGAGGAACCGGACTGACCGGCAAGGTTCCCGATACACGCATCAACGGGGTTCACGGCTCAGCGCCTTACTCAACATTGCCCCCGGGTCCCTTCCAACTCACCAATTCCACGACCTTCTCCTACGACGCCTACGCGAACAGTCCAGTGCACCGCTTTTACCAGATGTGGCAGCAGGAAGATTGCAACGCCTCTTATGCGACCAAGCACAATCCCAGCGGCTGCAAAGCGGATTTGTTCACCTGGACCGAAGTAACCGTCGGTTCCAACGTCAATGGCGTGGCGCAACCTTCGAATTTCAGCACGGTTTATTCGCCCACCGCGGTCACGACCGGTGAAGGCGCAACAAGCATGGGCTTCTATAGCGTCCTGCAAGGCGATATGCCCTACTTTAAGGAACTCGCCGATACCTACTCCATGAGCGACAACTATCACCAGGCGGCCATGGGCGGCACCGGTGTCAACCACATCATGCTGGGCTTTGGCGACGATATCTGGTTCAGCGATGCAAACGGCAATCCGGCTACGCCGCCGCACAACGAACTGATTTGGGGCGGCACGCCGGACGCCGGCACGGTCGACGAAATCGAGAATCCAAACCCTGCGCCCGGCAGCAACAACTGGTGGATCGAAGATGGGTACGGCGGTGGAGGCTACGGCTCCGCGGTGTATGGTGGCGGAAGTTACAGCAATTGCGCCGACCCCTCTCAACCGGGCGTGGACCAGATCCGGGATTACCTGCAATCGCTGGATCGTCCGATCGACCCGCACTGCGAGACAGGCCGTTACTACATTTTGAATAACTACAATCCGGGTTATTTCGGCGATGGCTCGAACGCGTACACCGATACCTACGTGTACAATACGCCGTTCACAATTCCACCGACCAATCAGCGCAGTATTGGCGACGTCATGCTGGAAAACAACATCTCCTGGAAATACTACGGCGATCAGTGGAACCAGTATCTCACGGACAAATACGAACTCAACTACGGCACCGTGGGCCCGAACAGCGACCAGTACTGCAACATTTGCAACCCGTTCCAGTACTCGACCTCCATCATGACGAACGATGCTGTCCGCACGGCTCACCTCGCCGATACCACGGATCTGTACACGGATATCCAAAACGGCACGCTCCCAGCCGTTTCCTTCGTCAAGCCGAGCGGATGGGCGGACGGCCACCCGGCCTCGTCCAAATGGGATATCTTCGAGGGCTTCACGAGGAAAGTTATCCAGGCGGTGCAGAGCAATCCCGAGTTGTGGAAGAGCACCGCTATCTTCATCACCGCGGACGAAGGCGGCGGCTACTACGATTCGGGTTACGTTCAACCGCTCGATTTCTTCGGCGACGGCACGCGCATCCCGATGATTGTCGTGTCCGCTTACAGCGTTGGCGGAAGGATCTCGCACGACTACTCCGACCACGTGTCCATCCTGAAGTTCATCGAGAAAAACTGGAACCTGAAACCGATCACGAATCGGAGCCGGGATAATTTCCCGAATCCGAAAGTGGATGATGATAATCCGTACGTGCCGAAGAACAGTCCGGCCATTGGCGATCTCATGGATTTGTTCAACTTCGGCCACCATGACGGACACCACGATGGTGACCACGATGGTGACCACGACGGCGGGCACTAGCAAGCGGCGCGTGAGCAACGCAATCGCCTGCACCTGCGCGATTTCGTCGTCGTCTCCTTAAAAAAAGCTGAGAAGCAGGGCGATGGCGCCGGTCGGGAAAGAATTCCAGCCGGCGCCATTTCCCATATGGAACTTAGGGCCTATAGACGAATTTTGCGGCAACGGCTCCGGCGAGCACCAGCACGGAAAGAATCAGCCAGTTGTAGTCCGTCCCGTAGGTGGCTGTGGGGAAATGGTTGCTGATCATCAGGAAAATCAGGGGAATCGTCATGTACGTATTGTGGATGGTGCGTCCTTTTGCCCGCTCCGCCAGCGCCGCGTCGTGCGGCTTTCCCTCGCGCACGGCCCTCAGCATTTTGCGTGTCGCGGGCAGGATGCGCATCCAGACATTTGCCGCCATGATTGTGCCGAACAGGGCGCCGATGTGGATGTAGGCGGCGCGGCCGCTGATGACATGCGTCAGGCCATAGGCCAGCGCGACGACGAGCAAGTAGCAAATCGTGGCGGCCAGGCGCGGCGAGCGGCCCAGCGGCGACATCCAGATCCCTTCGTACACGGCAAAACCGACAAACAATGTGGCGACGCCGATGGCCACGCCCGTACCCAGCCCGATGTTCGATACGCTGTCGTCCAGCAGCAGCCCGCCGGAGTAATACAGCAGTCCGAGCAGCAGAAAGCCGGAAATCCAGGTGATCAGCGCTTCCCAGCGAAACCAGTAAAATTTCTCCGGCAGCGATTTCGGCGCGGTCTGTTTGTTGACGACGGAAAAACTTCCGCTGTGCACCATCCAGACCTGCGGCGTTCGCCCGGCCGCGCGAGCCGCTACTTCGTCCAAACCCATGCGCGCATCGAGCTTTGTGAAATAGTAGGTCTGTCCGATCCAGTAAATGCCGGCGAGGACATGAATCCAGCGGAGAATAAGGTTTGACCATTCACTGACTTCGGGCGGCATGAGGATATCCTCTCCTGAAAATCGGCTCGGCCGCAAATTCAAACAAGGCCATTGTCCGCAAGTTTTCAGAGCAGTTATGGTACTGGCGGGGCTCTTCGTTCTCAAGGATAAAAGTCTCCCTGGCGCAGCTTCCATGGGGCCGATCCATTCGATTCAAGGTTCGAATATCTTCGCCGGATATTTTTAGCTGATTCTTTTTTTAGCGATCACTTTTGGACGGTGACTGGCGCCGAATGACACGGAACGACAACGCGCGCTTGACACTAATGAGTCGCAGCCGTATCGTCGGTTGCCGAGAATTAAGGCCAAAGCATTTTGGGCGGAATCGAAAAGTGAACTTCGTCCCAAAAGGACGATGGAAATTCCGCGGAATGCATCGACATAAGGAGTCACCGATGAAAAGACTGATTTTTATTCTAGGAGTCCTCGGGCCTATTGACGCTGCTGCCGGCGAACGCCGCATGGGCGCAGCTTGCCGCTCCCAATGACGCGGGCGTGAGCATGGGACACGTACATTTCTTTGTGCAGGACGTGGAAGCAGCCACAACATTCTGGACGGCGATGGGCGGCGTTCACAGCAAGATGGGATCAAACGAGATATTCAAATTCCCCGGAGTCCTGATTCTTGTGAGGAAAGGTGACGCGACCCTTGGCAGCGTGGGATCGGTCGTGAATCATATCGGCTTTCATGTTCCGAATACTACGGAAGCGCTGGCCAGGTGGAAGGCGGCGGGATTGAGGACGGAAGTCGGCCAAAACCCCGGCCAAGGCTTTGTGTATACTCCGGACAATCTGACGCGGATCGAGATTTTGGAGGACAAGTCACTCACCACTCCGATTGCCTTCCACCACGTCCATTTCTACATTGCGGACCCTTCCGGCACGTCCGTGAAGGAAATGCAGTCGTGGTACGCCAAGATGTTCGGCGCAATACCGGGGAAACGCGGCCAGTTCGACGCCGCGGATATCCCGGGGGTCAACCTCACGTTTTCAAAATCCGATACGCCAACCGTTGCGACCAAAAGACGCATGCTGGATCACATCGGATTCGAGATCACGGATCTCGAGGCCTTTTGCAAAAAGGCCGAGGCCAATGGAGTGAAGTTCGACAGGCCCTTCACCAAGATGCCGGATATGGGCATTTCCCTGGCGTTCATGACCGATCCCTGGGGAACGTATATCGAACTGAACGAAGGCTTAGATAAGAAGTAAGTTCTTCGGAATCAACAGCTCGACTTGTTGAATTAGAAATTCACGAATCGTCCAGCCGGTCATCTCTGAAGTTCCTCTATTCCGTGGAAGGCTTCTCCAGCCATAAACTGGAGAAGCCTTCTGGAAAGTTGCGATTTTCCCTTCGTATTGATGATCCGCGAGTCTTCCTGCTGATTGACGGGCTGTCCCGGCCAGCTTAAGCTAGCATTTTGCGAGGAGGAACGATGGCAAAGTTGGCCCTGGTCTACGGGATGCGATTATTTCCAGCGGAAGATTTGGGCGAGATCAGCGAAGCGGTGATCACGCTGAAAGACGGCCGGACGTCGCGCATCACGATGCACTTGATTGAAGGAAGCAAGGAGCAGATCGAAAACACGCTCCAGCAATCGGTCGAAGCGTTTTTCGAGATGTATCCGGAGATTTAAGCAGGACACGCTTCATCCTGTCCCGCGCGGATCACCGATTCCCGAAATTTTCCGGATCAAAACCTGGCGAATTCGGCGCGGGCATGTCCGAGGAAATCAGCACGACGCTCTGCCCGGTCAGCTCAAACCGCTTTCTGCACTTTCGGCACGCCACCAGTTCATCCACGCGGACCATATAGGAGCGCGCCAGCGCAAAGCGCTTCTTGTCTTCTTCTCCAGCGCCGCGCGGCAACTCATTTTTCTTTGTGCGCACGATCCAGCGAATCGGATAGCTGTCTTCCTTGTGGCACGCCGGGCACATGAGCGTAATGTTCTTGGTTTCCTGCTTTTCGTTGTAAAACTGGCGTTCGTCCATGATGTCCCTGCTCTCTCCGTTCCCGCTCGGGCTGGGTCAGATCCGCGGCGGGCACGCAATGCCGCTCAAGTTACCTGCCGACTTTACTTCCCCGCGTCTACTTCCCCGCTTCACTGCCCGCGGCTGACTCAATTGTAACAAATTCATTGCCCGCGTCACGCCATCGCGGAAGCCAATGTTCGAGGGCTGCGACGACGTGATGCCGGTCGCCGCCCAACGCACGATGATCGCCATCATGCAGCACCACGATGTCGCCCTGCGGCCGACCCGGACGCGCGACGCTCGCCAGCCGCTCGATCAATCGCCGCGGCGGCTGCGGATTCCAATCCCAGCAAATTTTCGACCACATGACTACGCCCTGTATTCCCGCCCTGCGCACTTCGCCGCCGAGCAGCGGGCTCCGGTAGCCATATGGCGGCCGCATCCAGCGAGGCGTTCCGGCCATGGCGGCGGCAATCGCGACCTGGCATCGCTCTAACTCGTCGCGAATTCCCGCGCGCGATTGAAAAATCAAATTCGCATGCGTATCCGTGTGATTGCCAAGCAAGTGGCCACGGACCGACATTTCTTGAACCAGGCCGGGACATTCCCTCACAAATTTCCCGATCAGAAAAAATGTTGCAGGAACGGAATAGCGATCAAGCAGGTCGAGGAGTTGCGGCGTGACGGCCGGGTTGGGGCCGTCGTCAAAAGTGAGGGCGATTTTTTTTGCCGATGACGTGTGCCGCACGGTTGGCCCGTACAATTGCGAGGAGGGAGCAACGGCTCCCCACGCCGCGATTCCCGCCGCGGCTACCGCGCCTGCAGACACGACCATGGGCCATGGATTCAATGCGTCACCACTATCAATCTTCGCACGACCGTGCCTTGCGTGCCAGCCGCTCTTCGGGCAGGCCGCAAGCTACTTCCAATAATCCGTGTGCTCGGGAATTAGATCTGGGCAGCCGGGTTGCGAGAAAACCGATGGGAAGATTGGAGCGGACGAAGGGCGTCGAACCCTTACCCGAAGCCGGGAAGGCTCCCGTTCTCGTTGAACTACGCCCGCTCAGACGGACAACGTAAAACTGTTGCAAGGTTGCCATTGTGTCTGAAAAGACGCAAGGTTCAATTTGATCAGTACGGAAGTACTATTTGGCTGATATTGACTGACAAGTTTGATGAGCCGGAATCGAAAGATGCTTATCGCCTTCGGGTAACCCTTCCGATTCTCCAGGCGTCTAAATCTCACCAAGCGAACGAGCGATGGAAATGCTGCTTCCCCGCGCGCCAAGAATTTTGGAACTAAGGGAGCGGAAACACCGTATCTTCTAAGGGCTCGAAGGGGCGTGAGAGGTGTTGTCTAGAGGGTTTGCAGTCCGGCTCGCGGCATTGCTTGCGATGTCGCTCGGCTTGATGACCGTTTTTGGCGGCTCGCTTGCGGCGCAAGACAATTCCACACCCAATGCTCCCGCGGCAGATCTGCAACTCACCGGCGTGGTGCGCACCGCCGGCGGCTCCGTCCTTCCCGGTTCCACGTTGCGTGTGATCCAGACATCCACCGGAAAAGCATGGGTAAGTTGGACAGATGAAAACGGAAAATTTGATATTCCCCGCCCTGCCCGCGGGCCACTATCGCGTGGAAATCAGCCAACTTGGTTTTGCTCCCGCAACCAGGGAAATCGATCTGGCTGCAGGCGCCCAAGCGCCGCTCGATGTAAAATTGGATGTTGGAACTCTGGCCGCAATCACCGCTCCTTCGGCACCAGAGAATGCCGCGGCGGCGAAAGAAGCCGCCAAATCCAAGCCTTCCGCCACGGCCACGGCAAATTCCGGCGCGCCTGCTCCCGCAAATCAAACCGCCAGCGCAGCGACGAGCGCCGCACCGGGCGGAACTTCTAATGCCACCCCATCTGGAAATACCGCATCGCAAGGCCGAGGATCGGGCGGCGCTGGCGCTCGCAATGGCCCAGGCGGAGGTTACGGCGGCCCTGGCCAGGGAGGCGGACGCCGCGCGTTCCAGCAAGTCGGCCTGAACGCTGAAAATCAACCTAACGCCGACGTCACGGGAGAAGACCTCGGCGCAACGGAGGCCGGATCACAGCTCGGCCAAGCCGCTTCCGCCGACGCCGTGCAAATGATCGGCACGGTCGCCATGGGCCAGACGCAAAATCAAATGGGCGGCTTTCCGCAACCCGGCGAAGGCGGTCCGGACACGCAGGGCGCATTTGGAAATGGCGGCGAAACGATCCCGGGACAGGCTGCGCCTGGCGGTGGCCCCATGGGCGGCCCCGGAGGCGGGCGAGTTTTTGTCCAGCGCGGTGGCGGAGGAGGCCGAGGACCGGGAGGCCCTCGCGGCGGGCCGCAGGGGATTGAAGCGCTCTGGGGAGCGCAGCGCGTGATGCGCCAGCGCATCAATCGCATTCACTACAGCTTTTACGACACGTTTGGAGATTCGGCGCTGAATGCCCGGCCGTATTCGCTCTACCAGGCCAACCCGCCGAAAATTTCCAGTTGGACCGAATCCGCGGGATTCAACATGGGCGGACCTCTGAAAATTCCTCATGTTTACGACGGGACGGACAAAACATTTTTCTACATCAATTTTGGCGGCAACTGGTCGCGCAGCCCCGTGGATTCGTTTGCGACGGTTCCGACGCTGGCGGAAAGAAGCGGCGATTTCAGCGCGGGAAAACGTTCAGCTTTATGACCCGTTATCAAACCTGACGGGACCGAGAAGCTTGATGTCGAATGCGGGGTGCCAGCAGGATGCGGCGAATGCGCCCGGCACCTGCATCCCCACGAACCGGATCAGCCAGCAAGCGCTCAGTTTGCTCAACTACATTCCGACGCCCAATATTCCGCTGACGAATGTCGCCGGGCAGAATTTCAATTATCACTTGCAGACGAATCTCCCCGGCCTGAGCAACCGCCTGAACGTCAACGTCACGCATCAGATTTCCTCGAAGCTGAGCCTGCAGGTGAATTACAACCTCAGCAATGGCACGTCGCACTCGCTGAACAGTTTTCCGGGCATCGAGGGAAACACGTTCACGCGCGGACAAAGCGTGATGATCGGCCTGACGCAGAACTGGACCAAGACGTTCATGCACACCTCCCAGCTCTACTTTTCGCGCAACCGCTCGCTGGGACTGAACTCATTTTCGAATTTGACGGACATCGGCGCGCAACTCGGACTTACGGGAATTTCCACGAATCCATTTGATTACGGCCTGCCGCAAATCAACTTCACCAATTTTACCGGGATCTCACGACCCGAATCCGTCGCTGAACCGCAGCCAGACCTGGCGGTACGTGGACAATCTCCGCTGGATGAAAGATAAACACACGGTCAGCGTCGGCGGCGAAATCCGCAAGATGGACATCAACCGCAACACCGATCCCGCGGCAAACGGCCAGTTTGCGTTTACCGGATTGATGACCAGCCAATTGACATCCACGGGCGCTCCGGTCTCTTCTCCGGCCAATTGCCTGTCGGCCACGCCCTCGGGGCCATGCATCGGCAGCGATTTCGCGGATTTTCTTCTCGGTTTGCCGGCCAACACAAAAGTTCAATTCGGCGACACGGCCACGTACTTCCGCAATTGGGGCTTCGTCGGTTACGCGTCGCGATGACTGGCACATGTTTCCGAAATTCACGGTAACGTATGGCGTGCGCTACGAGGCCTTCACGCCGCCCACGGAAATCAACGGCCACATCGCGAATCTTGCGGTCAGTCCGGACTTCACCACGGTGCAATGCGTCACGCCGGTCGCCACCGGAAATTGCGCGCAGGGAACTTCGGCGTCCTTGTTTAACGGCCACTACAACAATTGGGCGCCGCGCATCGGCATTGCCTGGCAGCCTCCGGGGAAATGGTTTTCCGGAAACCATCAGATGACGATTCGCGCCGGATACAGCATGTTCTACGTCGAGTCCTACTTGAACACGCTGGCAAGCGAGATGGCCAACCAGCCGCCGTTTGCCACGGCGAATACCCTGACGACGCAGACGGTCGCTAGCCCGCCGCTGAGTTTTCTAACGAACCTGTCGACGGCGCTTGCCCACGCACATTGACCAACACCGTCGCGGTGAATCCGAACTACCAAGTTCCCTATGCGATGATCTGGAACGCGTCGATTGAATACAACCTGGCGCGAAATACGTTCATGGAAGTGATGTACACGGGAACGCGCGGCGTGCACCTTGACGAGCTTCTCGGATTCGGCCCCACCAATGTGACCACCAACGCGGCGGGATTCACCTACGACACCACCGGCGCGTTCTCCAACTTCAACGCCTTGCAAGTGCGGCTGCAGAAACGCATGAGCCATGGCCTGATGTTCATGGCGCGATATACGTACTCGAAATCGCTCGACGACGCCAGCACCATCGGCGGCGGCGGGCAAACCGTGATCCAGAATAATGCCGACCCGCGCGGCGATTACGGACTATCGTCCTTCAACATGCGCCACCAGTTTCTCGGTAATTTCGTGTACCAACTCCCGTTTGGCGAGCGGCAGCGCTATGCCCGCAAGGGTTGGGAAAAGCAGGTACTCGGCGCCTGGCGCGTGAACGGCAGTTTTACCGCGCATTCCGGCACTCCCTTTACCGTCCGGGTTTTCTCGAAAAATCCGTCCTGCCAAAATGTTCCCGGAGTCAACTCCGAACGGGCGGACCAGAATCGGAAACGCGGCGCTCGCCAATCCGACGATCCAGGAATGGTTCAATACGGCGATGTTCAGCGCCCCGACCGGGTGCTACGGCGATGCGCCGCGAAATTCCGTGATCGGCCCCGGCGCGTTCACTATCAATTCAGGCCTTTCCAAAACGTTCCAGTTCGGGCGCGATGGTTTGCGGCGGCTCGATTTCACCTGGAACACCACGAATTTGCTCAATCACGTGAACTATTCCGGATTGTCCACGGTGCTGGGTTCCTCGACCTTCGGACAAATCACCGGAGCGGCAGCGCATGCGAACCATGACGTTCACAGCGCGGGTGAATTTTTGATGCGCACGCACTCCATTTTCGCGCGGCACTTTCTTGCCGCTCTCGCCGCCGCTTCCCTGCTGACGGGGCCGCTGCGTTCTCAGGATGCAGCGCCGCAAGCGCAGCCGCCGCAAGTCGTGCCCGTCAACCCGCGGCAGGCGCCGCGCCGCGCCACCCGCGCAACTTCCACGGGGAAAGGCCACGATTCGGTCCACCGTGAGCCTGGTGGAAATCGACGTGCAAGTTACCGATCGCGACGGAAAGCCCGATCAAGGGGCTGAAACAGGAACAGTTCAGCGTCACCGAGGACGGCAAGGCGCAAAAAGTTTCGACCTTCGAGTACAACGATATCGAGCAAATCGAAACGGCCGGCACGGCCAGCGAGGGGCCCATCACGATTCCGCTGGGAACCGTGTCTTCACCCGAAGAAGTCAAGGCCGTCGTGCACGATCACCGGATGATCGTGCTGTTTTTTGATATGACTTCGCTGCAGGCCGAAGATCTGCTGCGCTCGACGCGCGCCGCCGAGAAATACATTCGCGAACAAATGACGCCGGCCGACCTGGTGGGCGTGGTGGCGTTCGGCAACACGCTCAAAGTGATCGCGAATTTCACGAACGATCGCGAACTGCTGCGGCAATCCGTGGAAGCCCTGGTGCCGGGCCACGAAGCGGCCCTGGCGCAGCTGGCCGATGCCGCCACCGCCGCAAATGGCGAAGCCGCCGTCACCGAAGACACCGGCGCGGCGTTCACGGCCGACGACACCGAATTCAACGTCTTCAATACCGACCGCAAACTGGCCGCCATCGAAGCCATCTGCGAAGTCCTGGAAAGCATTCCCGGGAAAAAATCGCTGATTCAATTCACCAGCGGCATTACGCAAACGGGCGAGGAAAATCGCTCGGAACTTATCGCCGCCACCAACTCCGCGAACCGCTCGAACGTTTCCATCTACACGGTGGACTCGCGCGGCCTGCTGACGGCCACTCCGGGAGGCGACGCCAGCGTGGGCGCCTCGGGCGGCACGGCAATGTTCACCGGCGCGACCGTCATTTCCCAGAGCCAGTCGCGGGAAGATTCCCGCGAAACGCTGGCCACGCTCGCGGGCGATACCGGCGGGCGCTCCTTTTTCGATACCGGCGACTTCGGCAAGATTTTTCAGAGCGTGCAGAACGACACGTCGGGCTACTACCTGGTCGGCTACTACAGCACGGACACGGCGCACGACGGCACCTGGCGCAGCATCCACGTAAAGATCGATCAAGCTCCCGGCCGGCGCTCACGTCCGCACGCGCGAGGGCTACTACGCGCCGAAGGATTTCGGCGTCTTCACGACGGAAGACCGCGAGCGGCAACTCGAGGAAGCGTTCCGCTCGGACACTCCCGAGGTCGAGCTGCCCGTGGCCGTCGAAACCGCCGCAGTTCCGCCTGAACGCGAATCAAGTGTTCGTTCCCATCGCCGCGAAGCTCGCTCCCAGCGCCCTGCAATGGGCGCAAAAGCGCGGCAGCCGCGAAACCGCGTTTGATTTCGCGGCCGAGGTGCGCGATGCAAAAACAAACCGCGTCGTCGGCGCGCTGCGCGACACCATCACCGTAAAAATCGATGCCGAGCACTTTCAGGATCTGCAGCAGCGCTCGCTGGTCTACCAGGGCGGCATCATTCTTTCGCCGGGACAATACAAATTGAAATTCCTGGCGCGCGAAAATGAATCCGGACGCATCGGCACGTTTGAAGACCAATCTCACGATTGCGCCTTTACAGCCCGACCGCCTGCAATTGAGCTCCGTATTGCTATCCAGCCAGGTCGAAGCCGTGCAGAACACGGCTCAAATAAAAACCCAGGCGCTTGGCCAGGACGCGCAAATGAAATCCTCGCCGCTCGACGTGGGCGGCGAGCGCATCATCCCCAGCGTGACGCGCGTGTTCACCGATCAGCAGACGCTTTATGTTTTCTTCCAGGCGTACTTGCCGCAAAAGGCGGAAGCCGCTTCCCTGCGCGCAGGTCTGGTGTTTTTCCGGAATGGGCAGCGCCTCTCGGACACGCCGATGGTTGCGCCCGCGGAATACGACGAGAAAACGCATACCGCCTCGTTTCCGCATCAGCCTGCCGCTCGCCGGACTCAACGCCGGGCGCTACACGGTGCAAGCCATCGTGGTCGATGCGGACACCACCTACGCGGCGTTTGGCCGGAATTACTTCGCGGTGCGTTCCGCTCCCAAGCCGGCCGCTTCGATTTCCTCTCCGCTTCCACCTGGCATCTAACCCGCAGACCAACGCGGCAATGAAAACAGACTTCCCCGTCGATGCTTCGCAGGCCTCCTGCGCAGTTCGGCCGGACTTCAATGCAACTGTCCGACGGAAAAATGCATCGCACGACACGTATCTCAGCAGCCCGAGATCTCGAAAATGTCCCCTGGGCGCTCAGCCATGAGGGCTGCCACTTTTTATTTGTGAAAGCCGACTACATGCCGAGGGAAAGGACACCATCAATGCGTCAAGTCGTCTCTGCGGTTGCATTCGTGCTTATCAGTTTTGGATTGATGTTTGGACAAACGACTGCCCCAACAATCCTGGAGACTCGTGCACAATCGTCACGCGTTATTCCTCTGGCCATTCCGGCAGGATTGCCCCTTCCCGTTGTTCTTCACAAGATAGTGCGCATCCGAAAAGTGCAGGCCAGCCGATTTGCGGGAAGATCGCCGAACCTGTCTACGCCTTCGATAAACTGGTGGTTCCGGCAGGCAGTCAAGTCACCGGCAGCGTGAGCCGCATGGGTCGAGTGTCCGCCCAAAAACGCGTACTGGCGGCCCTCAATGCGAATTTCTCTCCTTCGAGGGACGTCCAAATCAACTTTGATCAATTGGTATTGCCTGACGGTCAACGTGTCCCGCTCCATGCAAAGGTCTCGCCCGCATCCCAGGGAGTGTTGCAGTTTGCGGCTTCAGCAGATGCGAAACAATACCAGAAGGAGAAAAAGAGGAACGCCGTCGATACGTTCGCAACTAAAAAGGGGGACGAGACGAAACAAGAAATCAAAGAAAGCCGCGACTTACGGCGCGGGATGAGTGTAACATTTGAAGTCGGATCGATAAATCAACGCAGGGGCTGCGCCATGTAGACCCACAAGAATCCCTTTTTGAAACTGATAATCCATTTTGGCATTTTCGCGAGGACCATGCATTCCGCACGTAAATTCGAAAGCTCCCAACTAATAGTTCCCGCATGACTTAGAGAATGAAAAAACAGTAATCATATCCCAGGCAAAATGGCGCGATCCGTGCTCATTGTTTCCGGGCAAGGGGAGAACGCCGCCGGGACGGCTTGCCGGCAACACGGACCAAAATGGAAATCTAAAAGTCGTATTGCCTCCCGGCGACACTATTTTGCATTCTCTTCTAAACCTATGGTCCACAGCGAACGATAGGTTCTCCGTGAGGGCGAAATAATTTCTTCGCTCTGTGCCATTTTGCACCACTCGGCGCGATTATCTTTTGGTGGAGTTTTGGAGAGTGATCCATGGATTCCGTCCTCATGATGCTTCCACAGCTCGATAACATATTCCTTGTGACAGGCGGTGTTCTGGCCGCCTTGGGCGGGATTGCCGTGTTGTCCGTGTTCCTGGTGGCGAGGCGCGCGCATCCAGCATTTTCACACCCAGCGATTTGACGCCCTCGCTTTCAAGCTGCACAAGCAGTGGCGCGAAATCGTTCGGGGGGATATTCCCGCGGACGAGTGGAGAGACAATGCCGTGAAGTGCGAAATCATGCAGTCGATCGTAATTCAGGAAATTGGCGCGGCAGTGGATAAGGATCGCGCAGGGCTGCAGGAATTCCTGCGTTCGAGCGGTTTGATCGATCGATGCATACAAAAAGTCTATGACGGCCGCGGATGGGGCCGCCGCCGGGCCATGCTGGCGCTGGGCGCGATGCGCGTGCCGGAAGCGGTTACGCCACTTTCGGAATTGCTCGACGACTGGCAACTCGATACGCGCATGGCTGCCGTGCAAAGCCTGGGACGCACGGGCCTTGCCGAGGCGGCCGGGCCCATCCTCGAAATGCTGATGGTCGGCGGGCTTAAAGTGCCGGCGAGCCCCGTTGAAAATGCGTTGGTCCGCTGCTTCCTGGATAAGCCGGAGGCGTTGCTCCCGTATCTGCGGCGGTCCCAGGGAGAATCTCGCGAACTGCTCGCACGCGTCGCCGCCGAGATGGCCACGCCCACGATGGCCGATGAAATGATCGTGCTCGCGGCCGACCCGCAGCCCGAGGTGCGGGCGTCCGCTGCAAAGGCGCTGGCCTTTGCGCCGCTGCCCCTGGCAATTCCGGCGCTAGGCGACCTGGCCCGCGACGAAGTCTGGTTCGTGCGTCTCCGCGCCGCCACGGCGCTTGAGCCAGCTTTTTCATCCGCGCACGATCCCGCTTCTGCTCGAAGCTGTGCGCGACTCCAATCGCCTGGTTCGAATACGAGCGGCAACGGCCTTGGCCAAATTCGAACGCGAGACGGTGGAAATTCTCCAGAACGTCGTCGATTCGCGCGACCGCTACGCGCTGCACGCCATGATTTCCGCGCTCGAGCTGGGCGGCGGCTTCGAAAAAGTGATGGCGGAACTCGCCGATCCCATGCTTCATGACGAAGCCGCCGCACGCCTGCTCACCGCCATCCGCGAGGGCTCAACGGGCCTGTGGAGCACGCGCCCCGCCGATCCTGTGGTGGAATCCGTGTTTCCGTAATTCGCGCCACTCACAAACAATAAGGACCGATTCTTTTTCGCGGCCGCCGACATCCGGGGAACCCACGGTAGGATAGCCTCCAGCCTGTCGCAATTGCCCTGGCAGGCCTGCGGCAAAAGCGAAAGCTGAAGCCCGTCCTACGATGCACTCCTAATGTGCGTTACATTCTTTTGGGAGGCGCGGGTCCGATCTATTCCGGATTGCGTTCCGAGCGCAGGTCAATCCCGAGTTGCTGGCACTTCTTGTAGAGGTGGCTGCGTTCGAGGCCCAGGGCGCGGGCGGTGTTGGTCATGTGATGGTGGTGGCGGCGCAATTCGGCGAGCAGGACTTCGCGCTCGAACGATTCCATGCGCTGGGCAAGCGTTCCGCTTCCCGTGTCCGAAGCGGGTTCGCCGTTGCGCGCGGGCGGCAAGGCCAGATTCACTTCGTCCCCGGTGATCGTTTCGCCGCCGGAAAGAAGGAGCACGCGCTCGACCACGTTGCGCAATTCGCGCACGTTGCCGGGCCATGCATAGCGTTTCAAATATTTCCAGCGCCTCGGTGGAAAAATGTTTTATCCGCCATCCGTTTTGCGCGGCGACTTGCGCGGCAAAATATTCCACGAGCACGGGAATTTCCTCCTTCCGTTCGCGCAGCGGCGGCAGCACAATCGGAAACACGTACACGCGATGAAATAAATCCGCGCGAAACGCTCCCTGCTTGACCATCTCCTCGAGGTTGCGGTGCGTCGCCACGACCACGCGCGCATCCACCGGAATCGGCTTGTCGCCCCCGACGCGCTCGACCTCGCCTTCTTCCAGCACGCGCAACAGCTTGGACTGCATCGCCAGCGGCATGTCTCCAATTTCATCCAGGAACAGCGTCCCGCCTCCGGCCTGCTCGAATTTGCCGATGTGGCGCGCGGCCGCTCCGGTAAAAGAGCCTTTTTCGTGGCCGAATAATTCGGATTCGATCAACTCGGCCGGGACGGCCGCGCAATTGAGCGTGACGAAGGGACCCGCGCGGCGCGCGCTTTTCTGGTGAATGGTTCGCGCGATGAGTTCCTTGCCGGTGCCCGTCTCGCCCAGGATCGCGACGCGCGATTCGCTGGCGGCAACGCGCTCCACCTGCGCCAGCAAACGCTCCATCGCAGGCCCTGACCAGATGACTTCGTGCTTGCCCAGCCGGCGCCGCAAATCCCGATTTTCCTCCTCGAGGTGGCGCAGCCGCAGAACGTTTTCGATCGTGACCAGAAGTTTTTCCGTGGAAAGCGGCTTTTCCAGAAAATCCACGGCGCCCAGCCGCGTGGCGCGCACCGCCATTTCCACGCTAGCCTGGCCGGAAATCATCACCACGGGAGTCGTCACGCCGATGGCCTTCAAATCCTCGAGCAGGGAAATTCCATCCTTGCCGGGCATGACCACATCCGAAAAAATCACGTCGAAACTCTCCGCCCGGATGAGTTCCAGCGCGCGCGCGGCGCTGTCACAAACGGTGGCGTCGTATCCGGCAAGGCGAAACGCCCGCGAAAGAGAAGCAAGCGTGTTCGGATCGTCGTCGATCAGCAGGAGATGGGGTTTGGGCGGCGTCATGATTTAACTTCCGAGTTGAACAGAAGCGGCGGGTCCGCCGGCGGAACTTCGGAATCGTTCGTTTCCGGACGAGTGTTGCGCTGCTCCACGCGGCAACTCGATGCGAAACGTCGCGCCCGCGCCGGGTTCCGATTCCACGGTGATTTTCCCGCCGTGATCGCTGACCACCGACTGCACGATCGCCAGGCCCAGTCCGGTGCCGTGCCGTTTGCTCGTGTAATAGGGAGTGAACAGGCGCGCGCATTCTTCCGGCGTCAAGCCCGCGCCGGTGTCGCTGACTTCCATGCGCACCGAACCGTTCCGCTGGGACGTGCGCACGGTCAGCGTGCCGCCCGCCGGCATGGCGTCCAGCGAATTCAGCACCAGGTTTTCGAGCGCGCGGCGCAGCAGAATCGGGTCGGCCTGCGGGCGCGCGATATTTTCGTCGAGATAGAGTTCCGGCGTGATCGGCGGACGCCCGACGGCGCTCAACTGCGGCTCGAACAGCTTGATGATGCCGCGGATGGATTCGTTGACGTCCACCGATTCGAATTCGGGCGGCGGCATCTTGGCAAAATCGCTGAACCGGCTGACGATTGTTTTCAGATTTTCCAGCTCGGCGCGCAGCGTCGCCGTGGATTCAAAAAATATCTCGTCAAACTGCTCGGAGGTCTGCTCGCGCGCCCGCTGCAGATTTTCCACGGTCAGCTGGAGGGGAAACAACGGATTCTTTAATTCATGGGCGAGCCTGCGGGCCAGTTCGCGCCACGCGGCCACGCGTTCGGTCTGCACCAGGCGCTCGCGCTGCTCGGCAAGCTGCCGCGTCATTTCATTGAACGCTTCGGCGAGCTGTCCGATTTCATCGCGCGAGTGAATCTGCGACGCGCGCCTCCCAATGGCCCGCGGCCACTTCGCGCGCGCCCTCGGCAAGTTCCTCGATCGGACGCGTGACCCGCGCCGAAATCCACCAGCCCAGAATCAGCCCCAGCAGGATCACTCCGCCGCCCACCAGAAGCGCCAGTGAACGGATGAAATTGAGCATCTGCAGCAGGTCCTGGCGCGAACTTCCGACCAGCAGAACCGCCAGCAAATTGCCTTCGCGCCCCATCAGCGGAATGGCATTGAAATTTTCGGAGTTTGCGCCGTGATCCGAAGTCGAATCGATTTTCTCCTGCTGTTCGTGGCGGGTGCGCTGCACCTCGGTGATGAGCGGCGAAAACAGTTCCGGCTGAGCCACGGCGCCATGCTCATCGGTCAGCGCGGTGGGCACGTAGCCCGGTTCGAGGTTGCGATAGAGCAGCGCGCGCATGCTCTCGGGCAGCACGAGCGTTGCCAGGAACTTTTGATCGAGGCGTTCGCCGCCGATCAAAAAAATCCGTTTATCGCCGACGCGAACCGTGCGCACGGCGAGCAAGCCGAGTTCCACCGTGTCCGGCAATTCCACTCGCCGCAAGAAGGCTGGTTGCGAGTTCCAATCGGGTTCCGCGCCCACCCAGTCGTTCTTGTAACCGAATCGCGCGGGCCATTCCGAGGAGGAAATCAGCGTGCCGTCGTCCGCAACGATGTCGAGAAAATCGAGCTGCTGCGTCTGCGCGATCCCGCGCGCGTCGTTGTAATACTGCGAGGCGTCGGCCTGCGGGCGGTTGAGGTCCATGGCCATGCGGAGCGTGGCTTCGGCGTCGGCAATGCCCTGCACGCGACGGACAATTTCGTCTCCGCGCTGCGCGTACTCCCGGCGAAACTGCGCGACCAGCGCTTCGGTGCGCTGCCGGTCCAGTTGTTCGAACGCCCGCCGCGTGTATACCGTCACTCCCCACGCCACCAGCGTCACCGCCGCGACGATCGTCAGCGTGAAGAACGCCAGCAACTTGGTCCGAAAGCTCATTGGGGCGCCCCCGCAGCCGCTTGCGCGGGCCCGAGCCACACATCTTCCAGACGCCAGCCGCCCCAGCGCGGCGCCATCCAATCGCGCACCTGCGGGCTCAGCCCATAGCTTTCGGAAACGTGAACAAGGGGAATGATCCGAAATGCGTCGATCGGCGCGCGTTCGGCGGCGTAGGCCTGCTCCAGCGTTTCCAGATCGGCGGCAGGTTCTCCGAAGGAGGTCAACAATTCAGCCAGAGCAATTCCGGGATCGGGCACAGCAATGCGGCGGCGCACCAAACGCAGGTCCGCGGGCGCGCTTTTCCCCGCTGCCGGCTGCCCTGAAACCTGCACCGCGATCCCCGCTTCCTTCAAATTGACGGCCACGCGATCCGCCACGCCGCGCGCCTCCTCATCGCCAGAATCATAGACCAGCACAAGCGGCGCGGGATGAGAATCTTCGCGCCGGGTTGCCGTCAGGAGTTCTTTTGCCCTCGGCAAATCCACTGCGACTGGAAAAAGAAATGCATATCCGGAGAGCCAGTTCGGCAGCAAGCCTCCCGCAACCACACCCTGCCGCTGCAGGATCACGTCCGCGATCGACGCGCGATCGATGACCAGCGAAATCGCCTGGCGCAATCGGGCGTCCTGCACGCCGGGGCGCGCCATATCAAATTGCAAAGCGAACAGTTCCACAGGGTCGCTCGAAACCGTGCGCACTCCTCGCTGCGCTTCGCGGCGTACTTGCGAGGCGGGCAACTCGACCACGTCGGCTTGACCAAACTCAATGGCGTTGGCCTGTTGTCGCGGCTCAACTCCCATCGTAATCTCAATCTTGTCCACGAACGGGCGCCCCGCCCAGCAGGTTTCATTTGCCGTCAGAATGAGTTTCGCGGGAGCGTCACCCGCGGGCCATTCGGCCACGCGAAACGGGCCGGTACCTGCCAGCGAGCCGTCATCTTCGGTGCGAAAAATGAAATAGCGCCCTTGAGCAAGTATTGTCGGAAAATCGGGCATCGGATGATCGGCCAGAATCACGATGGAATCAGAAGTTGCGCTCACATCAAAAGCATTGCCGAGCAACTGTTGAATTGCAAGCGCGGCCGTTTCCGGGTGAGCGGCGCGCCATCGCTGAATTTTACGCCTTTTCGCATTAAAAACTGCCAGCGTTTCGATTGCGCGTCGTGCTGCCAGGAAATCGCGAGTGCCGGCTGCGGCAATCCGCCGCCGTCCAACCGGACCAAGCGATCGAAAACCAGCGAAGACATCCTCTCCACGGCCGCTGCATGTTGAGAATCCACAGGCCAGAGGCGCGGATCGATGGTCACAATATGCTCGCTCATTTGCACGCGCAAAATTCCGCCGTACGCCGGGCGCGTTGAAGGCGCCGCCTTCAAGGCCGGCACAGTCGTTCCCACCAGAACGAGAGTGACAATCCAGCGAAACAACTTACTTCCCGCAAGAAAGGTTATACGCTTCATAATTGCCAGTCTTCAGATTGCGAACGATGGCTCTGGACAGTCCCGAACCGCCGCGCAAAGCTAATACAGGTCCCGGAAAATCCAGCTTATTGCTGATCGCAAGGCCGGGCGGCTTCAGCGAGAAAGCCTGAACCCAATCCGGCTGCGTGTAGTCGCCTGAACCAGTCGCGAGCGCGCCCTCGCAACCATTTTGAGGCATCAGCATTTCGGTGCCTCTTTCCGGAGAAAGCAGTTCATGCGGCGGCGCTTCCGTCAAACTCTCGTCTGGACCTGCCGCCGCGTGACATTCCAGCAGTGCGAGGGTATCCATGTTCACTGTGCAAATACGGGACGCAAGCATGGCCGAGGCGACATTCCCATTAACCTCCAGTTTCCCTCGTGGATCGCGTGTGGCATTTCCCGCCGAGGGAATTTGTACCGTGGCCGTTGTACTTCCCGGGGTGTCCTGAATCTCCAACCCATCCGGAAGGAGCAACACGAGGCGCGCCTGTCCGCCTGCACCGGGAGCGATCATGGCATCCAGGATTTGCTCGGGGCCTTCCCAGATTATTTTGCTTTGCAAAACGATTGGCATCAAATAGGAGGCAATCCGAAATTCCGAAGTGCGAGGAACCTCCATCAAAATCACTTGGGATGTATCTGCATGAATAATTTCTGCGCTCAAGAGAAGACCCTTTATATTTTCGGAAAGAGTAATCCTCACGCGGACTGGGGCCGCCCCGGTTGTGACAACTTGGACCTTGAGGTTGTCCAGTTCGTTCCTGAGCGATTGTTCCACACCCGCAAACTCGCCGGGTGTTGCCGAGGAAACGTTTCGCATTTCGACCGAGACCCCCTGCACCGGCGGCAAACCTGCCGCAACCTTGCGCGCCAGCTCCCGGGCGGAATCATCGAGCGTCGCGGATCGCGACGCCATGGGCGTTACCAGCAAAACAAAAAGAAACAGGATCGTGCGGCGGGAGAAACTGGATCGATTGATGCCCATCATCGGTGCGCTGCGCCCGGCCGCGCCGAACATGAAAAAAAACTTTGCGCGCCGGCCCACATTGCTGGAAATCATAGCACAGCCCTCTGGAAGTAATGTCCCCTGCCGCAGAGGCTTTGCACAATCCGTATGCGGCGAATAAATCAAGAGCGCCGAACGCGCGTCCGCGCCCCGAGTGTGTCGGGACGCGGCTCGCGCACTGGCCACCGGCCGGGTCGCGCTTGCTGAGGAAAAACCTTCGCAGGGGCGGCGGTCCCTGTCCCGGTTTCCGGCAAGCGGCCTGCAAGGGTTTAGGCCGGTGGAACTCAATCTTCGTGGCGGGCTCCAAGTAGAGCCCGCGTCTTCTTTCCAGCGGGCTCCAAGTAGAGCCCGCACCCGTCATTTGCTCTTCAAAGCCTGCGCCTGCTTGCGGGCGAGCGCGGGAGCATCCTGATCGGTGTCCTCCGTGTTATTCGACGGCGCTCCTCCGGCAAAAGCAGAGCGCAAAACATCGGAAGCGAAGAAATTGCGCCCGTCGGTCGGCACCATGATGATTTGCAGTTTGTCGGATAGCCGCTCCGCGATGATTTTCTGGATCAGCATTGGGTTCTGCTTGAGCACCGCCGCTTCTCCCTGCAAGCGCTCGGCATCGGCCGCCGCGGTGAGGCGAATCGTGTCGGCATTGGCCGCGGCGCTCAGGCGGGCCGTATCGGCATCGGCGGCTGCCAGCACGCGCCGGCGTTCCGCTTCCGCCTTGCTGTCGGTGATTTTCGACTGCGCGGCGGCTTCCGCATTTTCGACGGTGGCTTCCTTGCGCGCCTGCGCTTCCAGGCGTGATTCCTCAATCTGCTTCTGCTTGAGCGGCAGCGTGTACTGCATGGCGTCGGATTCCGCCTTGGCGGCGATCACGCGAGAAGCGGCGTCCGCCTCGGAATGCTTCACTTGTTGCGCCTTCGCGGCTTCGGCTTGGAGTTCGGCGATCTTTACCTGCTTTTCATAAATCGCCGTTTCAAATTCCATGCGTTCGCTTTCCTGTTCCTTCAGGAGAATTCCTTCGAGGCCCTTGGCATACTCTTCCGGCAAGTGAACGTCGCGCAGCAATACTTCCTTGACCACGATGCCGTCGGCGGCCGAGCCGGTCGGTGATGGCCTTCGTGGTTTTCGCGCGAAATTCGTCCCGCTTCGTCGAGAAAACTTCGCGCACAACATAGTTGGGAGCCAGATCGCGAAACGCCGCGGACACCACGGGCGCGACGATTTCGGTATCGACCGGCTGGGCCAAATTCGCGTCGATGTATCCCAGGCGCTGGGGGTCCAGGCGGTAACGCACCGAAATGGCCAGGCCGATCGTCAGCCCTTCGCGCGTCTGAACGTTCAGGATTTCATTTTTGGCCGCTGCACCGGGCGCGGCATTGGTCGTGAAGAGGCGGTCCCGCAAGTCATACACGGCCACGCGTTGCACCAGAGGCATGACCAGGTGCACTCCGGGATACAGCGTTCCCGGCAGCGACGCCGGAAATCTGGCTGATGCGAACTCCGCCCGATCCTTCCGGCACGAACGCGATGCTCAACGCCAGCAGCAGCGGCGCCCACGCCCAACCGAACAATTTCGCGGCGAGCGGCCAACGGATAGGGCGGCGCGGCCCCGCCTTTTCGGCCGCCCCGGGCTCCCCCGAGCCCATCAGCTTTTGAAACTGCATCGCCAGGTACACATCGTAGCGCAACCACGCCCGCCGCCGTGCCGAACATCGCAACGCCCGCGGCCATCAGCAACCACTTCAGTGCGAACATGACTCTTACCTCCGCTCCCTCGAGTCTGTGCTCCCGCTCGTCGAGGGGATTTTCTTCCGGCACGCCTTATGCGAGCATGGCGGCTCTTGTCCTGCGCCCGGTGGTTCGCCACAAACCGGATTGGCGATGCATTGCGGCTCGTGGCCGGCAGCAGCCGAAACAGATCCGTTGAGGCCCAACCAGGTGACCCACAATGCCAGCAAGAACGAAAGAAATGCGACTTCGATCAAAATTGCCCCGCCCATAAACGATTCCATTTGCGTGCCCTCGCTTTCCTCGGTTTGAGATATGGCACGGGAAGCGCCAATGCGATGCGTGCTGAAAACAGAGGACTTGCTCTATTTGGACTGCTCGCACTGCGTGGCGCGGGGAACACGCTGTGGATTCTCAAACGCGGTTTACTTGGCGCAGATTTAGCCTGTCCTGAATTGGAACGGCAGGTTGAGCTATACTGTGAAAGAGGTTTACCGGTGAATGCGCAGTGAAGGAATCCAAATTGGACGGATCAACGGGATACCGATCTTTCTGCATCCCAGTTGGTTCCTGATTTTCGCCCTTATTGCGTATTCGTTTGTTTCCGAGTTTGACGCTCTTCACCTGGACATTCCCACTCCCCAGCTCTGGGGCCTCGGCCTGTTGACCAGCGGGCTGTTTTTCGGCTCGCTCGTGTTTCACGAGATGGCCCACAGCGTCATCGCCAAGCATTACAAAATACCCGTGGTTTCGATCACGCTGTTCATTTTTGGGGGAGTGGCGCGCATTGCCCGCGATCCCGATCGAGCGATCGAGGAATTCAACATCGCCGTAGCCGGACCGATTTCCAGTTATCTGCTCGCGGGAGGATTTTGGCTGGTGGCGCGGCAGGCCGGGATCGAACGCGATTCTGGCCACTCTCGCCGGGTCGCTCGCATGGATTAACTTCAGTCTCGCGACCTTCAACCTGATTCCCGGATTTCCCCTTGATGGCGGACGCATTTTCCGGGCAATCGTCTGGGGCGTCACCAAGGATTATGCAAAGTCGACGCGAATTGCCGCGCGCGGCGGCCAGGCCGTTGGATACGGCATGATCGCGGCTGGCGCGGCAGAGGCGCTGACGAACTTATTCCGTGGCTTGGCGGAGCGATTGGCGGATTGTGGCTCGCGTTCATCGGCTGGTTCATCCTGAACGCGGCGCGCCAGAGCCGTGCGCAGGCCGATGCGCGCGGGGCGCTCGAAGGATTGCGCGTGGCCGACATCATGACCGCGGAACTGCCCACGATCGGCCGCGAAATTTCACTGGAAGACTATGCCCGGGAAATGATGCGCACGGGCCGCCGCGCGCATCTGGTGGTCGCGCATGAACAACTGGTGGGACTCATGACGGCCGAGGCGCTGCATTCGGTCCCGCAAGAGGATTGGGACGTCACCTCGGTGCAGGCGGTGATGCTCCCCAAGGACCAAGCTCCACTGGGCCGCTCCGGAAGAGCCCGCGCTTTCCCTGCTGGACCGCATGCGCACGATCGGGATGCAACAGATGCCGGTGATTGCCGGCGGAAGCGTGGTGGGGATCGTCACGCGCGATTCGATCATGCGCGTCCTGCAGACCCGCCATGAGTTGAGCGCGTTCGCCAGACAATAAGAACAATATTTGTGCGCAGGCTTCGCACGCTTCAGAAAAGCTGTTCAGACTGTGTGCGGTTCTCTCCCCCGCCAAAATCAAGACCACACTGATTAAAATCTGTTCCACTTCACCGCAGCAGTGAATTTACTTTGCGCATCTGGCGGGCGAAATCGGCGGGATTGTAGTTCGAAGGATTCTGAAGCTGCTGAAACAGGCCGTTGATCGCGGTGCGGACGTCCGCTGCGTTGGCGGCTTTTTCCGCGCGGGCGTAAGCGATGAACAATGAATCGAGGGCCATGGCGGCTTGCTCGGCGGCGCGCTCGCCATCGTTCGAAATTTCGTCCGCGTCATTCGAAATTTCTGCAACAAGCGCATGGTCATCGCGGCGTCGTAGGGCTGCGCTTCGATTCGCGCGGCAAGCTGGTTCGAAATCGATGCGGCGCCGGCAGCGGCGGAGGCCACCGCGTCGCGGTCCGGATTCAGCTGGCTGAGCAGCTTGGCGATCTGCGCGATTTGCTCGTCCAGGCGCGATGCGCCGGCATCATCCACTTGATGCGCCAGTTCGCGGAACACGGCGTACCGCGAGGCGTTCCACGGAGGATCGCCTGGGCGGCGGCCTGGGTACCCGCGCTCCTGCCGCCAACTTTGTTCCGGCGCCGTTAAATCATGATGGCACGCGAAGCATTGCAGTTCGGAATACTCCGGCCAATTTTTCCCTTTGGCGCGCCAAGCGATTCGGTCCATTGACGCCCGAAGCTGCACGGCTTGCCCCGTGCCCCAATCTCGCACACCGGACCAAGGGTCGTCCGCCGCCGGAACTCCCGGAGCGCTTTCGCGCGGTGTTTTCCAGTGCCGCGGCATCACCGAGGAAAACGAATCGAGTTCGAAATATAAATCGGGATGCCCGGCGGCGATCATCTCGTGGTCGACGGATTTTTCCTGCGTGCCCAGATGGCACGACAGGCACTTTTCCGTGCGCCGGACCAGGTTTCGCGTGTCATACATTCCGGCGGCGAGGGATTGCTCGTGCGTCCAATCGCGCGTGGTGTGCGGGCCGAGCCATGCCGACGCCGGTCCGTGGCAACTTTCGCAGCTCACGCCTTCGCTTAACTCGAATGTCTTCGCGCGCGCATCGGCCGGGACGTCCAGCGCGTGGCAGGCGAGGCATTTCGCCGCCTGCTCGGATTTTCCAAGGCCCAGGATGCGCCCCATGCGCTCTCCCACCGGCCCGGTGAGCGCGTCATACGCTTTTGCGTGCTTGTCCTTCACCACCCAAATGCTGTATTCGTTTTGGAAAATGCGGCTATCGGCGCGCGGCTTCACGCTGCCATGGCAACTGGTGGAACTGCAGGAGCCGGGCCCGGTATATTTGCTGGTTTCGGCGGGAGGATTTGCCGGCGAGGCGCCGGTAGCGCGACCCGCGAAAGCGGCGGCGAAAACAATCGCGCCAACACAAATAACAGCGCGCCGCAGCATCCCGCGCTTGCGTTCCAGCCCGATTGTCATTCGTTAGCTCGGATGAAGAGAGACCTCGGCTGCGCGGGCCATGGCACCGGCGCGCGTCAGAAATTCTTATACTGCCCGTGAGAATCGAAGTCAACGAATGGAAAGCAGCCGATTTCCTTCAGAAGACGGCGCGGTCGATCCCAGACCAAACAGTGCAACCGGCTAAAATGGGCCGATTCTTGACATCCGCAAGGTATTTATCGTATATACATAAATGTGTTCACGTGGGATGCCCGAAAAGCCGCCAAGAATCAAAGTAAGCACGGCGTTGCCTTCGAGGAAGCTGTCACCGTTTTTGGGGACCCCGACGCCCTGGAGTGGGAAGACCTGGAGCACTCCCACCAGGAGAGCCGGTTCAAGAGATTGGGCATTTCCAGTCTGGGCCGGGTACTGATTCTGGTTTATACGTACTGGAGAATGACGGATGGCAAAGAAACATTTCGTATCATCACCGCGCGCCGTGCAAGCGCGAAAGAGCGCGAAGCGTATGCAAAATGACGCAATCGATTTTTCGGATCTTCCGGAGTCGACGGAAGAAGAGCTTACACGCGCGCGCCGCGTTGGCCGTCCGAAATCCGGGAATGCGAAACAGCTTATCGCGATCCGCATTTCCCCCCGGCTTCTAGCTCAACTCCGGCGATTGGCGGCAAAGCAGGAAAAACCATACCAAACGCTAATCCACGAACTTCTGGAGAAAGCCGCACGGAAGTCTGACGCAGCCTGAAACAAGCAGTCCTCGATTCGACTTATGGAAAACGTTTACCGGGTGAATGTGGACTCGCGAACCGGGGTCTGCTATATGACGTTTGGTGTGTTTGGCCGCTGGTGTGCCGAGCCCGCCTTGCCGGGAGGAGCCCTGGATTGATTTTTGAAGAGCTGAAAAAAATCGAGCGGCAACCCGACGGCACGCCCGTCGCCGCCGAAGACCTCCTCCAGTTCCCGGTATTCAAGGATGCGTCGCCGCAATTCCTCAAGAAAAATCCGAATGCAACGATCTGGCGGCACTTCCGGCGCGGTGACATCGTTTGCCGCGAAGGCGAATTCGGCTCGACCGCGTTTTATATTCTGGAAGGCACGGCCAGCGTTCAACTCGCCAGCCCGATCGCGCATGTGAAAGCGCAGGGCGGCCCGACCGGATTTTTCGGCAGGCTGACCAGCAAGCTCACCAGCCGCCTGGCAGCGCGGCAGGAAGATCGCCGCGAGGAAGAGGCGGACCGGCGTTCGATTCCCATCGATGCGCCCGTGGACCTGGCGTACGACCATCCCGTCGCCGAGCTTGGCCCGGGCGAACTCTTCGGCGAAATGACGTGCATGAATTACTATCCGCGATCCGCGACCGTGCGCGCGGAAACCGATTGCACCATGCTCGAGCTGTTGCGCAACGTCCTCGACGTCCTGCAAAAGAGCAAGACGTTCCGGGCGCAATTGGACGAAACCTACCGCCGCCGCGCGCTGGATTCCCATCTGCGCAATGTCCCGATTTTTCGCGGCCTGACGCAGGAGTTTATCGACCGCTTGCGCGACCGCGTCGAGTTGCTGCGTTTCGCGCCCGGCCAGGCGATCTGCAAGCAAGGCGATGCCTCCGACAGTTTTTATCTGGTGCGGCTTGGATTCGTAAAAGTTTCCGAAGCGTACCCGGGCGGCGAATTGGTTCTCGCGTATTTGTCGCGCGGCGATTATTTTGGCGAGATCGGATTGCTCGGAGGCGGAGGACGCATCGCGTCGTGCACGGCGCTCGACCACGTCGAACTGGTCCGCATATCGGCCGAGGATTTTCGCGCCATGGTCGAGCAGTTTCCGAACGTGCGGCTGGGCCTGGAGAAAATCGCGGCGGAGCGCCAGGAGGCCAACCGTGAGCGCTTGCGCATGGTGCGCAGCGTGCCCCTCGAACGGTTTCTCTCGCAAGGACTGATGGAGGCGCAGAGCCTGCTGGTTCTGGATCTGGATAAATGCACGCGATGTGACGCCTGCGTGACCGCCTGCGCCGATTCGCATGATGGCGTCACGCGGCTGGTGCGGGAAGGGCTGCGCTTTGAGAATTTTCTGGTCGCCACGTCCTGCCGGCAATGCCGCGATCCGTTGTGCATGGTCGGCTGCCCGGTCGGCGCGATCCGACGGCGAAATTCGCTCGAAGTTATTATCGAAGACTGGTGCGTGGGCTGCTCCCTGTGCGCCAAAAATTGCCCGTACGGAAATATCAATGTGCATTCGTTCGCCGCGCAAGCCGAGGATCATGAGCATCCGGGGCACAAAAAAGCCGTGGTGCAGAAAAAAGCGACCACGTGCGATCTCTGCACCGAGCAGGCAGAACCTAGTTGCGTCTATGCGTGCCCGCACGATGCTGCGCATCGCGTGGAGCCGCGCGATTTCTTTGCCGGAACTCTGGGACAGCGCGTGGGCAGATCGGAAAGGCTCTAGCTTGGCCATACGGATCGAGAAAATCAATCGTGCGCATTGATCACACGCATAAAAGTTGGCTGCTTGTATCGCTCGCGATGGTATTCGCGTCGGCGCTGCTCTATGGCTTCTATCGCGTCCCGGCATCGAGCGGCCAATCGATGGGCGGCACGACTCTGGGTCTGACGTTTGGCGTGATCGGATTTGCGTTCATGATTTTCGCCGGGCTGCTGGGCGCGCGAAAGAAGGTTCCCGTGTGGCGCGTCGGGCGCGCGCAAACTTGGATGCGGGGCCATCTGTGGCTCGGCCTGTTGAGCCTGCCCATCCTCGTGCTTCACTCCGGATTTCGTTACGGCCACGGCTTGACGGCCGTGCTGATGACGCTACTTATCATCGTCGTTGCGAGCGGTATTTTTGGCGCGGCCTTGCAGCACTACATGCCGCGCGTGATGACGCGCGAAGTGACCATGGAAACCATCTATGAGGAAATCGGCCACGTGCGCGCACAATTGCTCGAAGAGGCCGAAGAACTGATCGCGAAAGCCGCGGCCGTACCCCAAAAGCCCGCACCGGCCGGAGCCACGGATTCGCCAGGTCTCGCTACCGCGACCGTTGCCGTTACGGACGACGCGGCGCCCCTACGCCATTTCTTCGACAAGGAATTAAAACCGTTTCTCGATAAGCCGGAGGCGCGCGGAAGCGCCCTGGGCGATGCGGCGCAAGCGCGGAACGCCTTCGTGCAATTGCGGACGCTTGTGCCGCCCGCGCTGCACACGGCGATTGACGATCTCGAAAATATTTGCGAGGAGGAGCGGCAGCTCACCCTGCAGAGCCATTTACACCTGTGGCTGCATGGATGGCTGCTGCTGCATATTCCGCTTTCGCTTGCGTTGCTTTTGCTTGGCGCCGCTCACGCCGTGATGGCGTTGCGATACTAGATGCGCATATGCAACGCATCTTGGCGGCGCTGAAGAACCCCGGGTCTGAAGACCCGAGCTAAAACAATTGCGAAGGCGATGCCAGGTTGCTGTAGCCCGCCTCTTTAGAGGCGGGGTTCTCTCTGAGATTTTTGCAACACATCCCGGAAATACACTAGAAAGAGCCACTCGTGCCGCGAACTCGCACAACTAAAAAACTCGCGCAGCGCATCGACTTGGAATATTTCAAGCGATCGAGCCCTCTGCGGCACTGGCAGTTTTTGTTGTCCGTTGCGCTACCGGCGCTCGCGCTCCTGTGGCTCGGCTGGCACGGCGTCCGCGGAGACCGCCGTGTCTATTCGGCGGGCGCCTTATCTTCCTCGCACGCCGTCCTGACCAAGCAGTGCGCCGCCTGCCACGTCACGCAAGCCGGGTTTTTCAGTGAAAACGTTGCCGACCAGAAATGCCTCGCCTGCCACGACGGCGCCATTCATCAAGCGGCGCAGGTGTTCACACTCTCGTGCGCCTCCTGCCACGCCGATCATCGCGGCGCGATTCGCCTCGCGGCCACCAGCGACGCGAATTGCACGCAATGCCACGCGAATTTGACCACACGCGGCGCCCCGATAAATTTCGCGCGCAATATGGATCCCTTTGAGACAATCATCCCGAATTTGCCGTGCTTCGCGCCGGGCGCGGTGACCCGGGAACCATTCAAGTTAATCACTACCGGCACTTGCAGCCGAATTTGCTCGGACCGAATGGCAGCCGCGTGCAGATGGTTTGCACGGATTGCCACCGCTCGGCGGCCGATGCAATGCGCCCTGGCCTTATGGAAATGGTTCGAACCCAGCGGCAACTTCGAAGGAATCAGGACTGTCGCCTGCGAAATCGCATATGCCCGTAGCCGTATCTCCGCGCGCCTATATGGCGCCGGCGACCTATGCCCGCACCTGCGCTGCTTGCCATTCGCTGCAATTCGACAAACGCCTCCCGGATGCGGTCCCGCACGACACGCCGGAAGTGATTCATCCATTTATCGTGGCCAAGCTGCAGGCGTACATCGCGGCGCATCCCGCCGATTTGCGCGTGCCGCGCGATCCCAGCCGCGACCTGCCTGGACAACCGATTCCCGCGGATTACCGCTTGCTGACGCCGCAGCAATGGGTCGGCGAGCGCACCGCCGAAGCCGAGCAACTCCTTTGGCGCAAAACCTGCAAACAATGCCACACGCTTATTTTCGGTGAAAACGCTGCCCTACCGAAAATCGCGCCATCAAACATCACCACTCGCTATATGCCGCACGCGCAATTCGACCACTCGCAGCACGGCCTTGTAACCTGCAAAAGTTGCCACGCCGCCGCGCTCACCAGCCAGCAAAGTTCCGACGTGTTGCTGCCCGGCATCGCCACATGCCGCTCCTGTCATCATTCTGGCGCCGAAGCCGCCGAATCGCGCTGCTTTGAATGCCACACGTATCATGATCCTGCGCAACGCAGGCCAGCGCATAGTAAATATTCATTAAAGGATTTGTAACCATCGGTCGTGAACTCGCTCATGCCGCGCAATAACTTATTTCTAAGTTCGGAATCTAATTTAGAGGCAGGAAAGTTTTGCGACGCCAGCGCCTCGCCCATATTCAAGATCTTCAGTGTAAAATTCCATATTTTCATGAGGACCGATTGGCGACGGCAGGACATACTTCAGCTTCTCCTGCCGATGGCTAAACCGATTTTCGCTGCGATTCCGTAAACGATGGCGCCGCAATCGTAAAATATTTCCGAGGAATGCGGGCTAGGGCGCGAGCGATCTCATGCGATTGATCAAGGAGCGCAACAAAGTTTCCGAGGTCGCCAGCGAGTGAGGCGGACCCGGCGGCGTATCCGTGACGGTGTAAACCTTGCCGTCGCGCAGGTATAGCTTTTCAGCCTCGGCGCGATTCAGCGGGCGCGCGCCGCGGCGCCCGAAGACGGCGAGTTGATTGCCGCTCTCGTCGACGGCGCGGTCGCGGTCGATTCCGCGCGAAATCGCCAGCGCCGGACCTGCCGTGCGGTACGTGGCAATCAGCTTTGGGCGTGGGACGCGGGCTGAATCCGTAGGATTCGTGGAATCCTCAGGCGAAATCACTTGCAGGATGCGCAAGCCGTTGCGGCCATCAGCGACGTAGGCGAAAATGCTGGCGTCCACCGCGCCGATTTTCACGTCGTTCACATCGTTCAATTGGCCGTCGGCGGTAAACATTTGATCGAGTGCGCGGATGCTCGGGCTGCTCGACGTTGACCAGCGCCACTCCATTCTTCCCGGCGGAAACATAAGCGTACGTCCGCGAGACAATGACGTTGCGCGCGTCGCTCACCGGCACAGACGCGCCCGGAATGATGCGCGGATGCGCCAGATCGGTCACGTCGAGCACTTTCAGTCCCTGTGATCGGCCACGAACGCGTAGCGGAACTGCACGGCGACTCCCTTGGGTCCGCGAGATCGGGCGCGCCGATTTCCGCGGTGACGCGCGGCGCCAGCGGATTATCGAGGTCCACGACCACCAGCCCGCGATCGCACAAAATATATGCGTAGGTTCCGGCAATCGTGATTCGGCGCGCGCCGTTGAGAATTCCGCCGGGATTAAACGTGGCCGCGCGGCCAATGAAATTATTCTGGGATTTCCGTCGAGCAGCGTGCCAACACCGGGATTCTTGCCTTTCAAATCCGGATTGCCGACGACGATCAGGCCTTCGTACTTGTCCGTGACGTAGAGGAAGCCGTACATCAGATGAATTTTCTGTTCTTCATTTTCGGGATTGTGCGTGCGCAAGGGATCGACGCCCAGCGTCGTGGGCGTGGCCACAGCCGTGGCGTAGTTCGTCTTCACATACAACGCTGGCCCAGCGGCGAAACGGGCGCGGTGATCATGCGCTCGGAGAAACCTTTGTTGTCGATGTTGGCGACGTCGTAGATGCGGAAGCCGCCCGGGCCCATGGCCGCGTAGGCATACTCGCCGCGAAGCTGAACGTCGAGAACATTGCCGTCGTGGCGATACGCGGTTGTGAGTTCGCGCTTGTGCTCGACGTGCTTCGCGAAAATCGTCGGGATAGGCCATGCGCTGCAGATCGCTGCCGATGACGGCCTCCGGCTCGTCATGCTCGGTGGTCACCACGGCTTCGAAACCCTTGTTTCCCGCGGCGACGTAAACGTAGCGGCCCATGAAGTTGACGAAGTTCGTGCCTTGCAGCAGCAGCATGGACATCCACGCGTTGTTGTCGCGCGCGCGGAGACGTGGCAATCCGTGCAGGTCTTGGTCTCGCGCGCGCGCACCGTGTGCGGCACAAATGTCGAGAACGCCTGGCCGCTGAAGCCCTCGGCGGAAACCGTCTGCTGCGTGTTGTAGAGCCACTCGCGATTGGCGTTTTGCGAACTCACCAGTATCGCGCACGAAGAACGCGCCGGAGCGATGCGATGCCGGTGACCGTGCCGTCCACGGCCAGCATGTAGCCGTCGTCGCGCAGCACCTGGAAATTGTAGGAGGTCCAGTTGCGGGTGGTGAGGCCTTCGTTGTGCAGCATGGGCCGCTTCTCGTTCGGCGCTCATCGAAAGATGGCAGCCGAAACAATTCGGCGTCCACGAGGTGTGGCAGGCATAGCACGTCATGCTGCTGTTGGCGTGCGCGAGTTGCGATTCGTCCTTCGGGACATCGCCCCAGGTGATGCCGTCGGTGCGCAGTGTTTTCGCCAGGCGCGATTTTTCGTTGTAGTGCGGATTGCCCGGCGTGATCGAATCGAGCGTCTGCACGACTTCCCACTCCAGGTGCTGGTCCATCATCGAGCGCTGATAGAGTTTGCCGTCGCGCCACTCGAATCGCCGCTCGCGCCATGGCGTGCGCAACGCCTCAAGATGCGTGCCGCCCTGCGGGCGCCGCCGGGCCGGAGGTCAGCAGCGTGGCGCGCTGCGAAATTGTGCCGTGGCAATCGACGCAATCGAGCTCGATCGCGGCGCGCGGTTCGCCGTAAAGTTTTCCGTCGCCGTGGCTGTCCTGCTCGAAATGGCAATCCACGCACTGCATGCCCTTTTCCAGATGAATGTCCGCAAGGTGCGCGGCCTTTTCGAATTTCTTCGGGTCGTCGGCTGGAACGCTAGTTCCCTTCTCATCGAGCAAGTGGCCCTGGCGGTCGTGCGCGAAGACGGCGCGGAATAGCCAGCCGTGGCCGTGGAAATCGGCGAACTGCGTCGTCCTTCAATTTTTGGTTGAATTCCGGGCTGCCCGTTTCCGCAGAAACTTCGGATCCGACCACAGTCCGCGCACCGCCGCGCCTTCGGGATTGCGCTGCGAGACCTCGAACTTTTCTTCTTCCGTGGGATTGCGCTGCTGCTTCGGATACATCGCGTCGCCGTCGGATTCGTTGTCCCACCAGGTGTAGCCGAAATAAGTGGTGACCATGTTCGTGCCGGGATGGATGTGGCAGACCATGCACTGGCTCGAAGGAATCGAGCGCGTGAATTCGTGGCGGATCGGGTGGCCGGCTCGTCATGGGAATCGTCGGATCGTTCGTAGCGCTGAAGCCGCGATTGCCGAACGGCGCGTATTGCGCGGAATGCGCGGTCGACGGTCGTTGGCGTACACGACGTGGCAGGCCGTGCATCCGCTGGCGCGATAGTCGCCGGGCTGATCGTTGGTGCCCGGAACGAAAGCAGCGGATCGAGCAGGCGCGTCTTCTGCAGGCCGAGAAATACCGGATCGGTGCGAAGCTGGGTGCCGAATCCGCGGTTGCTGAGCTTGTCGTCGGGCTTGCCCGCATCGTCGGTGCGCGCGGGCTCGCCGACTTCGCCCTTCGGGCCGCCGCCGCGTTCGAATACGCGCAAAACATTGCCGGGCTGCGAAATCTCCCAGCGTTCCAGCGGCGTGATTTCCGGCAACACGCCTTTCTTTCGTGTTTCTTCCGAGTCGGTGGCGGAATTGTTCGAACGGCTTGCGGCGTGCCGTCATGCGCGTAGCTTTCGCCGAAACGCGTATCCTTGTGCGGATACGCGCCATTGTTGTAAAGCGCCGCGCCCCAGAGCATGCCGCCCGTCGTCATCATGCTGGTCGAAACGTTGCGCACTTCCGACGCGTGGCATCCGGTGCTGCCGCACGTTTCCTGCGCGACTCGCAAATCGCCGGGATTGACGAAACGGACGTACTCGGCGCTTTCCTTCAGCCATTGGGTGTAGGCGCGCTCGGGATTCGCCGAGCGATTCGCAATTCCGGATCGCGCGGCTGCGGATGCGCCTTCTGTTTTACTTGATCGTATTCCGGCGAGCCAGTTGCGATGCCCGTCGTAATACGGACATCGGCGTTTCCGCCGTGGCAATCCGTGCAGCCCAGGCGTACCTTTCCGGTCGCGTGCATAGTCGGCTCATCGGTCTGCGTGTGGCAGGAGATGCATCCGGCGCTCTTGCGATCGGCTTCGGTCTGCGGCTGGCCCATCAGACTGCTTCGCGTCCGGCGAATTCTGCTCGGCGGCGCGTAAGGTCGCGACCGGCAGCCGTGCGGCCAGCACGACCAGAAGCAGGCTCGCCGCAAGCGCGCTCGCGGAAAGCACGCGTGGCAATCGCAAGCAGCAAAAAGTCCTTTTTGCAGCTACGATTCATGCGACCCTCAAGCCGTGTACATCCACGCCGATAATCTCATTCTCCTTCAAAACTGAAATCGCACATTCGCGAAATAGCGAGAATTGCGTCTTGCCGGTATAAATGTCGCGAAATCCTTGTCCCGGCGATAGCGCCGCAGCGCCGCCGGTAATCGAAATATTTTCCGTCAGCGGCGGCCGGTACTGGAAACCGACGCTGTAATCCAAGCCGATCGTGTTGTGAATCGGCGACTCAAACAGGAGCAATTCGATCGGCGCGGTGCTCTCAAACCGCAAATAATTTACATTGACCAGGGTCTTCAGCTTCGGCGTCAGATCGAAATCCGCGCCCGCATTTAAAATAAAAATTCCGGGATTTACAAAATTTGCCTGGCCTTCTTCCTTGTCGGTGCGCAGGCTGGGCAGCAGGCTATCCGGGAGTAGTCAGCGCGACTCCGGTGCCGGTCAGGCGAATGCCTTCGCGATTCCAGAAACTGAAAATCCCGCCGGCGAATGCGGGATCGTCCACGATGGAATCGAATCCAGTCGCGCGGCCATCGCGCGGATTGCCATCGCCGGAAGCGTAAAAAGCAGATATTTGTAACGCGATCCAGTCGTTGTCGATGTGACACTTCCGCGGCGGCCATCTGCGCGTTGATGGTGACCGGGCGGCCCGCGATCGGATTCAGGTTGTCGGTGCCCAGCGCCTGTAAAATGCGTGATTCACATTGATGGCGGCCGAAATGGCCGTTGCCCGTCCAGCCGAGATAGGCGGCGCGAACTTCTGTGCGGCTGAACAACTGCCGATCGGCGCGGGCCGCACCAGGAATCCGTTGTCGTCGTAATGAATGCTGGCATCATCCTTGTTGTAGTGAATGCTGAACTGCGTCGTGTAGCCGGGCTTGACGAAATCCTGCAGGTAAAAATTGGCGACGATGACCTGCTGGTGGCGCAGCGCGAACGTATTGAGCCCGCTGTTCGTGTTTTTTTCCAGCAGATTGAAGTAAGCGGCGTTGTATTCCCAGCGGTCCGAGTGTAGATTGCCGAAAAGCCGCACGCCGGGCTGCTCATCGACAAAAATAAACCCGCGGAAATCGCTGGAAAATTCCTGAATGCCCGCGCGCACGGAGAGGAAATCGTAATTGGGACTCAGATCGCGCATCTTGTACTTCGACGAATGCTTCCTGCAAGCCCGCTGCGAATCCAGGCGCGTCGTGCCGTCGGCGCACGTCAATATTGACGATGCCGAGTTCCCGCACATTCAAATAATTTACGTTCACCGCGGGAGTGACGCGAATGCGCCAATCGACGGGCCGGAAAGAAGTGTCTCCGTGGAAGAGATCGAACGAAAATCGGAATGTCTGGTTCAGCGCGAACTGCTCGCCCTTGCCGAAAAAATCGGCTGCTCCCGGGCTGCGCGGAACTGATATTGCTCGTCGCCGGCACGCGGCGCTCTTCGACCGACGTGTCGGCAGATCGCCGTAATGTTCAGAAACGTTTGCTGGCCGAAAATCGGCTCGTCGCCCTTGAGCCGGTTTCGATTGAACGGATCCCACCAATGGCTCGCGCGCACGTACGGGTATTCGCCGCTCCGCCCGTAGCGATTCCATTCCGGCATCGCGATATTCCAGCGGTCCGGCATCGCCAGAAACACTTCCTGCGCGGGCGGAAGTATTTCGGGCGCGACGATTTCTTGCCCGGGTTCCGCGTCAGGACGCCGCCGCAACTCATGATAGGACGCTGCCCCAGTTCCAGCTTCGACGGCGAGGGCGGCAGAGCCAAGTTCCGGCAAGCGCGGCAGCCGCGAAGCAGGGGCAGCGGACATGGTTGAAGGCGCGAGCGTCAGCTCGATGCGTTACGACGTCGCCCGCATCCAGGCGCAGGTCATCGCGCGTCATTTTTTCAAAGCCGTCGCTCTGCGCCAGCAGCAAATACGAGCCCGGCGCAAGATCGGTACAGGCGAAACACGCCTTCGGCATCGGCAAAAATCGTTCGCGTGGCGCCGGTCGCGCGATTGGTAAGCGCAATCATGGCTCCGGGAATTCCGCGCGTGGATGCGTCGCGAATGATTCCCTGCAGGGCCGCCGTATTTCGCGGCGTTTGCCGCGGAATCCTTTGCTCATCCTGGGATGGAAATGCCTGCGGTGGGAAAGCAGGAGTTGGAATCGCGGAACGCAAGGCTGGAATCCGCACCGAAGCGCGCGTGTAGGATGATTGGGATGGGCGGCGCAAACGCGAGCGCTGCGCTTTAGCGCGAATACGGTTGCGCCGCACGAAGATCGCCGCATGCCGCTTTCGCACGGAAGCGCCGCGGACCGATGCCGCCGCGGGCAGCGCGCTTCCGATCAAAGCGCACGCCAGCAAGAGACTCAGGCATTCTCTTCGGATGAATTCGGATGCGTTGTGCATCCAGTTGATCCCGGTTCCCCCGCACACGATTGGTGTTGCGACAGCCGCGTCTAGCTAACAACAATCTCCCGCACGCGGCAAGGAGTTTTGCCCCAGCCTGATACGTGTTTGAAACATTTGGCGGCGCCCGCGAGACGCCGGCACCTCTCCGCTGCTGTTTGTGTTTCTCGCACAAACCGCTCACTTGCCTTGAGCGCCGCTCCTTGATGTGTTAACTAAGCAAGGACCTCTCATGGCCTCCTGGACCGCCACAATCACGCGACACCACTTTCTTCAAAAAATATTTTTCGCATTCCTGTTCGTGTTTTCCATTTTTCTATCGGGCTGCGGAGGCGTCACGGGAAGTTTAACTTCGTTCACTCCCCCGCCGGTCACGAATCTCGGCGCCGCCGACGTCACGGCGCTCGTGCAGGCCGCCGCGCAGGCCGCCGATCCGAACACGATGGTCATCGCCGTGGTCGACCGCGCCGGGCGCGTCCTGGGCGTCTACCGCAAGCCCGCCGCGCAGGCGCTCGCAACCGGTAATTTTGGCGCGCAAGTGGATGTAAACGAGCTAGCGGTGTCGCTCGCCCGCACGGGCGCGTTTTTCAGCAACGATCAGGCGCCGCTCTCTTCGCGGACCGTCCGCTTCATCAGCGGAATCCATTTCCCGCCGGGAATTGCCAACACGCCAAATGCTCCGCTCTATGGAATCGAAACCACGAATCGCGGATGCACGCTTTCCACAAATTATGCCGCTGGACAAGACGTGCCGCCGGCGCGCTCGATCACGGGGGCAACGACGGGCCTCGGCATCGCCACGGGCAAAGCGAATTTGAATGACAGCGATCCGAACGCGGTAAATCCGGGCGGCGTGCCGCTGTTTCGGAACGGCAGCCTCGTCGGCGGCATCGGCGTCGCGGGAGTTTCCAGCGATGTTGCGGAGTTTGCTGCGTACACTGCGGCGACATCCAACGGATTCGGACCCGCGCCTGCCGCTCCCGGCGTTGTGTTTATTGGCGGCGTAGCTCTGCCGTTTGTGAATCAGACCACAGCCCCGGCGGGTGTCGGCGCAGGCAGTTTTACCGGCAGCTTTGTCGTAGGTCCGTCGGCAAGTCCCGGGCCGCCGCCGGAAGGCACGCTGGTCACGCCCGTCGCGGGACCTCTCGGAGGGCTTTCGGTTTCCGACGTCACACAAATCATCAACAACGCCGTCGCCACGGCGAACACCACGCGCGCCGTGATTCGCCTGCCCATCGGTTCTTCCGCGCGCATGGCCATTGCCGTCGCGGATCTCGACGGGACAATCATCGGCATGTACCGCATGGCCGACAGCACGGTGTTCAGCATCGATGTGGCGGCGACCAAAGCGCGCAACGTGGTGTACTTCAGCAGCGGCGCGCGAACTGCCGCCGATCTTACGAGTGTGCCGTTGGGCACGGGGGTCACGAACCGCACGATCGGCTTTGGCGCCCAGCCATTTTTCCCGCCGGGAATTGACGGCAGCGCCGCCGGACCATTTTTCAATCTCTACCAGCAAGACGCGGCGAATCCGTGCACGCAGGGCTTTCAGGTGGCGGGGCCAAATCAGAGCGGCGTGGTGTTTTTCCCGGGTTCGGTGCCGCTGTATCGCAACGGAGTTCTTGTTGGCGGACTGGGCGTCAGCGGCGACGGCGTCGATCAGGATGACTTCGTCGCTTCAGGCGGCTCGGCCGGGTTCGAAGCCCCGGCGTCGATTCGCGCGGATCAGATCCTCGTGCAAGGCGTGCGCTTGCCCTATTTGAAATTTCCGACGAATCCCACGAATTGAGAGTAGGATGGGCTTCAGCCTGTCGCCTTTGCTTGTGGACTTCCATCCGAACTCTGACAGATCAGCAAGGTTGCGAAAAAATTAAAATGCTGTCACTCCGAACGAAGTGAGGAATCACTCCCTCTTTGGCGTCAAAACCCGGAGAGCTTCCTCACTTCGTTCGGAATGACGATGCTTTGAGTTTTTTCGTAATCCATTCAGAGTGTCGCCCTCGTATCGCGGCTGCCAACGAAACCCGACAGGCTGAAGCCTGTCCTACCTACCCCTCGCGCAGCTTGTGCCCTGCCAGATTGCCGAGGGCGTCGTAGGCGGCATATTTATACAATTCGGAAAGCGTCGGAAAATTAAAAACCATCTCGATGAACTTGTCGATCGTGCCGCCGGCTTCGAGTACCGCCATGCCGAGATGAATCAGTTCCGTCGCGCTTTCGCCGAGAATTTGCACCCCAAGCAGTTGCTTGTTCTCCGGGTGGAAAATCAGTTTCAGGATTCCGGAATCGCCGCCGATAATCTGGCCGCGCGCGTTGTTCGCATATTTCGCGCGCCCGACCTCGTATCTGATTTTCCTGATCTGGCAGGATTCCTCGGTTTCGCCCACGGCGGAAATTTCCGGAATGGTATAAATTCCCATCGGGAGCTGCGAAGCCAGGCGTTCCTTGTAGGGAAACCCGAACGCGTGGGACATCGCGACGCGCCCCTGCTCCATCGAGGTCGAAGCTAATGCGGGAAATCCAATTACGTCACCGGCAGCGTAGATGTGGCGGACGCGAGTCTGATATCGATCGTTCACGTCGATGTTGCCGCGCGGATTGATTCCGAGTCCCGCTTTTTCAAGGGACAGGCCATCGGCAGCGCCGCGGCGTCCCGCGGCAAACAGTGCGGTTTCGGCCTGCACAGTTTTGCCGGAATTGAGCGTCATCCGGATGCCGCCCGGCATGCGCTCGGCGCTCTTCAACCGTTCCTGGAACAGGACGGTAAGCCCAAGATTCGCCAGATGCGCGCGCAATCGCTCCGATATTTCCTCGTCCAGGAACGGAAGCAGGCGCTCGCGGCCATCGACCAGCGTGACGGCCACGCCCATGGCCGTAAAGATCGACGCGTACTCGCAACCGATCACGCCGCCGCCCACGACGATCATGCTCTTCGGAATGCGGTCCATCGTGAGGATGGAATCGGAATCGAATATCGTTTTGTCGTCGAATGGAATTTCTGGCGGGCGGTGCGGCTTGGAGCCAGTCGCAATTAATATCACATCCCCGCGCAAGGTACGCGACGCACCGTGCGCATCAACCGCAGTGATAGTGTGCGCGTCTTCAAATCTGGCGGCGCCGTGGATGAGCTCGATTTTGTGGGCCGCGAGGTTCGTCGCAATCTTGATACGCTCGGCGGAAACCACCGCGTCCTTCCGGTGCGTGAAGCCCTGCACCGTCAACCCTTCGCGCAAGGAGTAATCAATTCCGTATAGCCCTCGCTGCCGCAACCCGGAAAAATAGAGCGCCGATTCACGCAGCGTCTTGCTCGGCACCGTACCGGTGTTGACGCCCGCACCGCCCAACTCCTCGCGGCGTTCGATCAACGCGACGCGCTTGCCGAAATATGCCGCCTGCGCCGCACCCTTCTCCCCGGCCGGGCCCGAGCCGATTACGATCAGGTCAAAGAAATCCACGTCAGGCTATCCTCTGCTCCGAATGCGCTATGCGCCTGATTGTAATGGAACACGAATCGATGCGAGTCAATTTCTGCGCCTGTGGAGTATTGAAATCTTTCCGAATGCACTCCATTGACATCCCCTCGCTCCTCCGACATTCTAGGCGCACAGGTCAGGGTGAATGGTTTTACTGAAACGCCGCCCCGACCTGAACTTTGTCCCGGAGTCTTGCGAAATGTCATTGCCCAGCGACAAAAATCTTTCCGCACTGCTCGATGAACGCCGCACATTTCCGCCTTCCGAAGAATTTAAGCGGCCGCCAACTGGAACGATCCCGCGATTTACGATCACGCGGCGAAGGACCCGGAGGGCTTCTGGGCTGCGGAGGCGAAGCATCTGGACTGGTTCACGCCGTGGGAGCGCGTGCTGGAGTGGAATGCGCCGTGGGCCAAGTGGTTTGTGGGCGGGAAACTGAACGTCACGTACAACTGCGTCGATCGCCACGCGCATTCGGCGCGGCGAAACAAGGCGGCGATCATCTGGGAGGGCGAACCGGGCGACACGCGCGTGCTGACGTTCGGCATGCTCGAGCGCGAAGTAAATCGTTTTGCGAATGCGCTGAAGGCGCTCGGCGTCGTGAAGGGCGACCGCGTCGCGATCTATATGGGCATGGTGCCCGAGCTGGCGATTGCCATGCTCGCTTGCGCGAAAATCGGCGCGGCGCATTCGGTGGTGTTCGGCGGATTTTCGGCCGAGGCGCTGCGCGAACGCATTAATGACGCGAAGGCGAAGGTGCTGATCACCGCCGATGGCGCGTGGCGGCGTGGCACGGTTGTGCCGTTAAAAGCCAGCGTGGATGACGCGCTCACCGGAACGCCCACGATCGAGAAAGTCGTCGTCGTGCAGCGCGTTGGAAAGGCGGCGCAGATTTCGATGGAGCCCCTGCGCGATCACTGGTGGCACGAACTCGTGGCCAGCAGCCTCGGACGAATGCGCGCCCGAGCACATGGACGCCGAGGACATGCTCTTCATTCTCTACACCAGCGGCACGACGGGAAAGCCGAAGGGCGTGGTGCACACCACCGCCGGATATCTGCTCGGCGCGAGCACCACGCACCGGTATGTGTTCGACATCAAGGAAGACGACGTCTACTGGTGCACCGCCGACATCGGCTGGGTCACGGGCCACTCCTACATCGTCTACGGGCCGCTCGCCAATGGCACGACCACCGTGATGTACGAAGGCACGCCCGATTTTCCCGACCGCGGACGCTTCTGGGAAATCATCGACAAGTATGGCGCGAATATTCTCTATACCGCGCCGACGGCGATTCGCACGTTCATGCGCTGGGGCGTGGAATGGCCGCGGAAATACAAGCTTTCTTCGCTGCGCCTGATCGGCACGGTCGGCGAGCCGATCAATCCCGAGGCGTGGATGTGGTATCACGAGCACATCGGCCACCAGCGCTGCCCGATCGTCGACACCTGGTGGCAAACCGAAACCGGCAGCATCATGATCTCTCCCCTGCCCGGCATCACGGCCACAAAACCCGGCTCGGCCACGCGCCCGCTGCCCGGGATTTTCGCCGAAGTGGTGGATATCGACGGCAAGCCGGTCGGCCCCGGTGGCGGCGGTTACTTGGTGCTGACCAAGCCGTGGCCCTCGATGCTGCGCACGGTTTACGGCGACCCGGAACGCTACGTGCAGAATTACTGGTCGCGGTATCCCGGAATTTATTTTACCGGCGACGGCTGCAAGGTGGATGAGGACGGCTATCTCTGGCTGCTCGGCCGCGTGGACGACGTGATGAACGTCTCCGGCCACCGCATCTCGACCTACGAAGTCGAGAGCGCCCTGGTGGACCACGTCTCCGTGGCCGAAGCCGCCGTGATCGGCAAAACGCACGAGATCAAAGGCCAGGGGATTTCCGCGTTCGTCACGCTGAAGGAAGGCATTGCGGCCACCGACGCCTTGAAAGAAGAATTGAAAGGCCACGTCTCCACGAAAATCGGATCGATCGCCAAGCCCGACGATATTTTCTTCACCTCCGAACTGCCCAAGACGCGCAGCGCGAAAATCATGCGCCGCCTGCTGCGCGACATCGCCGAG
>CAWAEW010000011.1:0-64810 GCA_963781055.1 Terriglobia bacterium | reverse complement strand
GCCACTTTTGGCGAAACGTATGCATCCATTTGAAATGACGCGCGCGCTGATCGACATGGAGTCGATCACGGAGAACGAGAAGCAGGTGGGCGAATACCTGCTCCACTACCTCTCCGGGCTCGCGGCGGGCTCCGGCGGCAAGGCGGAAGCCATGACCGTGACGCCCGAGCGCTTCAATGTGTATGCCGAGTGGGGCGAACCCATCGTCGTGCTTTCGACGCATATGGATACGGTGCCGCCCTTCATCGCATCGAGCGAGGACGACACCTACATTTACGGGCGCGGCTCGTGCGATGCCAAGGGAATCATCGCCGCGATGATTGCCGCCGCGGAAAAACTGATCGAAAGCGGCGCGCGGAATTTCGGGCTGCTGTTTGTCGTCGGGGAAGAGCGAAACAGCGCCGGCGCGGAAGTGGCTTCGCGATCGCCGCGCGGCGCGCGCTACCTGATCAACGGCGAACCGACCGAGAGCAAGGTGGCGCTGGGCTCCAAGGGAATTTTGCGCTGCGAAGTCATCGCGACGGGTAAAATGGCGCATTCGGCGTATCCGGAGCTGGGCGAATCCGCCATCGAAAAACTTCTCGATGCCCTGGAAATCGTCCGGCGGATGCCGCTGCCGGAAGACCCGGTGCTCGGGAAGACGACGTTGAATATCGGCACGATTTCCGGAGGCCGCGCGCCGAACATTATTCCGGACGCGGCGAAGGCGGAACTCGCGATCCGCCTGGTGAGCGACGCACGTCCAATCGGCCAAGCATTGCGCGCCGCCATCGGCGGCCGCGCCGAGGTGAAGGAAGTTCTGACACTGCCGGCCATGCACTTCGCGGCGCTCGATGGCTTTCCGACATCGGTCGTCGCGTTCACCACCGACATTCCGGTCCTGGTCGCCGGCCTGGGGCGAGCCATTCCTGTTCGGGCCGGGCAGCATCCATGTGGCGCATACCACGCAGGAGAAAATTTCCAAGCGCGAATTGCTCGACGCGGTCGATACGTATACGAATATGACACGGATGCTGTTGAATAGAGGACAAGCGGGTGCGGGCTCTACTTGGAGCCCGCCGGGGAAAAGTCATGCCTAAGAATCTTGCGATTGTCGGATACGGGAAAATGGGGCAGTTGATCGAGCGGCTTGCGCCGGAAGCGGGATTTTCAGTGGGCTTGAAGCTGGACATCGATACGAACGTGAACCAAGCGGGAATTACGCCTGAGAATTTCCGCGGTGTGGATGTGGCCATCGAGTTTTCAACGCCGCATGTGGCTGTCGCGAATCTGGAACGGCTGTGCGCGATCGGCGTGCCGACCGTGGTGGGCACGACGGGATGGTACGGCGAGCTTGAGCGCGTCAGGGAATTTGTCGATGTCTGCGGCGTGGGCGTTGTTTGGAGCGCGAATTACTCGATTGGCGTGAATGTTTTCCGCCGCGTCGTGGCCGAGGCCGCGCGCCTGCTGGCGAACGAGCCGGAATACGGCGCCTGGGCCTGGGAAGTGCATCATATAGCGAAGAAGGACGCGCCCTCGGGCACGCTGCTGCAACTGGTGGAGGAAATGCAGCGCGCCGGATACAACCGGCGAATCGACGTGAGTTCCAACCGCGCCGGCACGATCCCCGGCACGCACGAAATCGGATTTGACTCGGCGGCTGACACGATCACGCTGCGGCACACCGCGCGCAGCCGCGAAGGATTCGCGCGCGGCGCGCTCAAGGCCGCGCAGTGGGTGATCGGCAAGCGCGGGCTGCACGAATTTGGAGATGTTATTTTTGCGGGCGACGCGAAAACCGCGCGCCTGCCCGCGGATTAATGGCAAGATGGAAAAGAGGTGGCAGCCATGTTTAAAGGATTCACGGGATGCGGCACGGCGATGGTCACGCCGTTCCAAAAAGATTTGTCGGTCGATGAAGAAACACTGCGGCGGCTGATCCGCCGCCAGATCGCGGCGGGAATCAATTTTCTGGTGCCCTGCGGCACGACGGGTGAAAGTCCGACGCTATCGCATGAGGAGCACCTGCGCGTCGTGGCCATCACGCTGGAAGAGGCCAAGGGGAAAGTGCCGGTCCTGGCCGGAGCGGGCGGGTACGACACGCGCGCCGTGATCGAAATGGCGCGCGCCATCGAGCGCATGGGCGCGGACGGCATCCTGTCGGTCACGCCCGTATTACAACAAGCCCACGCAGGAAGGCCTCTACCATCACTACAAAGCCATCGCGTCGGCGATCTCGCTGCCGATCATCCTGTATAACGTGCCGCCGCGCACGAATGTGAACATCAATCCCGAGACCGTCCGGCAGCTTTCCGAAATCGAAAACATCATTGGCGTGAAAGAAGCGTCGGGAAGCATCGCGCAGATCACGCAGGTGATCCAGCAGGCGCCGGAGGACTTCATCGTGCTCTCGGGCGATGACTCGCTGACGCTGCCGATCGCGGCCATGGGCGGACGCGGAATTATATCGGTGGCGTCGAACGTAATTCCGGCGGAGATGACGCGCCTGGCGCAATTGTGCATCTCGGGCGAGTTCGCGGGCGCGCGGGAAATGCAAAGAAAATGGCTGCCGCTGCTCGAAGTCAACTTTATCGAAACCAATCCCACGCCGGTGAAAGCGGCCATGGCGCAAATGGGCTTGCTCCAGCCAGTGTTCCGGCTGCCGCTGGTGCCGCCGCGCGTCGAAAATCTCGCGAAGATTCGTACCGTGCTGGAATCGCTCGCGCTACTGGAAAGGGTGCACGTTGCCAACCGCGGCTGAGCAGATGGAAAAGCAGATCGAGGCGTTGTTCGAGGCAAAGCCTGCCAGCTACACGGAATCGGACCGCGAGCTGTTCCGCGCCTTCAAGGCGGAACTAAATGCAGGGCGCGTGCGTTCGGCCGAGCCCGATGCCTTGCAGCCCAGCGGCTGGCGGACCAACGCGTGGGTGAAAAAGGGAATCCTGGTCGGCTTCCGCATGGGCAAGATCGTAGACATGTCGATCGACGGCGCAAAGCAGCCGTTTAACGATAAGGATACGTACCCGGTAAAACGATTTGCGCCCAGACGACGCCGTGCGCATCGTGCCGGGCGGATCGAGCATCCGCGATGGCTGCTACATCGGACGCGACGTCGTGTGCATGCCTCCGATGTTCGTCAATGCCGGAGCTTATGTGGGCGACGGCACGATGGTCGATTCGCATGCCCTGGTGGGGAGCTGCGCGCAGGTCGGGCGGAACTGCCACATCTCGGCGGCGACGCAAATCGGCGGCGTGCTCGAACCGGTCGGCGCGTTGCCCGTGATTATTGAAGACGAAGTGTTGCTCGGCGGGAACTGCGGCGTCTACGAAGGCACGATCGTGAAGCGCCGCGCCGTGCTGGGCACGGGCACGATCCTGAACCGATCCACTCCCGTCTACGACATCGTGCGCGGCAAAGTATATGCGGCGACCGAAACCGAGCCGCTGATCGTGCCGGAGGAAGCCGTGGTTGTTGCCGGATCGCGCGCCATCTCGCGCGGCATGGGCAAGGAGTGGGGCATTTCGCTCTACACGCCGGTGATCGTCAAGTATCGCGATTCCAAGACCGACGCGAAAATTCAGCTCGAAGATTTGCTGCGTTAGATAGCGCCAACGATTGCATTTACAGATTGCGGAAAGAGAACATTGCGTGTCATTCCGATCGAAGAGAGGAATCTCTCCGGGTTTGGACCCAAAAAGAAAGAGGGATTCCTCAGCACGCAGCGTGCCCCGGAATGACAACGCTTTTATTTTTTCCGCAAACTGATATGGATTTTCGCGGCTGCCGGATTTCAGTCTTTATTTAATTCCCACGACCATTGAGTCCTGCCCCACGAGATGTTCGACGCGCGTTTCGCGGAATCCCGCCTCGCGCATCCAGGCGCAGCAATCGCTTCCGCAATAATCGAATCCTCCGGGCGTTTCAATCAGCATATTTAAACTCATGAGCAGGCCCGTAACATTCTTGCGGCGGTCGTCATCGATCACGCAATCCAGCGCCAAAAACGCGCCGCCCGGCGGGATCGCCTCATACACTTTGGCAATCAGACGCTTCTTTTCCGCAAGGTCCCAGTCGTGCAAAATGTGGCCCATGATGATCACGTCCACTTTCGGCAGCGGATCCTTGAAAAAATCCCCGGTAACGAACCGCACGCGATCCCCCAGTCCAAATGATCCGATATATTCTTCGGCCAGAGGCTTCACCGCGGCAAGGTCGAATACGATTCCGCTTAAGTGGAGATGCCTCAGCGCGATTTGCACTGCGACTCCGCCTTGCGCGCCACCCGCATCCGCGAATGTTTTGTACTGCTGCCAGGGAAACTTCTCCGCCATGGCCCGGGCCGAACCCATGCTTAGCCCGGTCATGGCCTGCAAGAAGCCGCGCAAGCGTTCCGGGCTGGAGTAGATCGCGTCAAACGCGTTTCCTTCTCCTGACTTTATTTCATTCTGCGGTTTTCCCGTTTGCAGGCCCTCGGTCAGAGATCCCCAAAAGGGATACAGGCGCGCGCTGCACATTTCCAGCAAGCCTCCGATGTAGGACGGTTTGCCGCGGTCCAGGAAAAAATCCGTCTCCGGCGAATTGGAATAAATTTGGCTGTTGCGTTCCAGAAGTCCGAGAGCCACAAGGGTGTCCAGAAAATCGCGCGAGCCGCGAGGATGCAGTCCAAGTGCGCGGGAAAGGGCTTCTCCGTTCATGGGGTTTCCGGCGAGTTTCGTGAAGAGGCCTAGTTCTGCCGCGGTGAGTAAAGTCCGGGAGGCCATGAAGCCCAGCCCTAATTGCATGATTCGGTCCGGAGTGGGATGGGATGTATCAGACTTTGCACCTGTACTTCTGGGATCGGGACTTGCCATGATCTCTGCTCTCCTTTGGCTCAAACAATTGGGATGACCGATAGACTATGGGCGTGTCACCAGGGAAGTCAACAGGCAGGACAGACACGAGTGTCTGTCCTGCAGGACATTGCCACAGCGCACGCGGACACGCAGCCCCTCGCAGGGGCTCAGGACAATGAGTGCCCGCCCGATAAACACCCGGCAGTGGGCAAACCGCCCCCCTTGGAAATCTATTCGGAAACGCCCCGGACCTCGTGCTATAGTTATAATGGGTTGGAAGGAAGTAGGCTCCCTTCTGTATCCTCCGGGTGCTGAGATATGCCGGCCCCTCATGATTTCATCCGGTCCTCATCGTCGCCTTGACGCGATCTGAATCCGGCCGTTAACAATGTGGGCGGAACGCAGATTTCCACGGGTGCGGGCTCTACTTGGAGCCCGCGGTAAAATAGATGGAAAGAGAGAAGAATATGAAGAACTTGTTTGTTGGGAACATGAGCTTTCAGACGACGGAGTCGGAACTGCGGTCGATGTTTGAGCCCTTCGGCCAGGTTACGCGCGTGCATATCGCGATGGATCGGGAGACTGGACGCGCCCGCGGATTCGCTTTTGTGGAAATGCCGAATGATGCCGAAGCCGCGAAGGCGATTGCAGGTCTCGATGGAAAAGAAGTCGGCGGCCGCAATCTGAAGGTCAACGAAGCTCGTCCCAAGTCCGCGTCCGGCGGCGGCGGACCGCGAGGCGGTGGCGGCGGTGGTGGCTTTGACCGCGACCGCGATCGCGACAGGCCCCGTGGCGGTGGCGGCGGCCGTGGCGGCAATTCCAAGAGCGGCCGGTTTTCGACCGAAGACTATCGCGACAGTCCCCGGCAGCCGCGCGAGCCACGCTGGTAAGTTTCAGCGGCTCGACCACAAATCGTGATTGGCGCGCATCGATGCGCGATTTAAGGAGACCTGATGGCAACGTCCAAGTCGACATTTCAAAAGCGCCAGAAAGAAATGAAGAGGCAGGAAAAGCAACGCGCCAAGGCGGAGCGCCGCGCGCAGAAAAAACTTGCCGGCCCTTCCGAAGCGGAACCCATGATGGAACCGTTGACGGGGCCCCTCTTCAATCCGGAAATGAATTTTTCAGACCCTGACCCGGAAAATTAGATCCTTTTTTTCATTTCCCAAATCTCGGAATATATTGTGATCCAGGAAGTCCTGTCGCCGGGCGAGCCATATCCGGCCGAAAGGCCCCGCGTTCATACTCAGAAATGATCTGAGCCCCCGTCCGATCCTCTCGGCCCGGAAGGGCCCGAGGAAATTCTTCCCCAGGCAGACCGCTTCCAATTCTCCACGAACTTCGTGCCCACACCCCAGGACGGAAGAGGCATGAGAAGCCGCAAGGACAATCCGTTCAAGTAAGGTTCATACATTTCCCGCAATTCCCTGAGTTTCAGGTCGCCGGAATCGGTGCAACTCTGGGAGGCGCCGCATTTCACAAGCAGGTCGCGAACCTGCGAAACTTCCTCCGGGGGAAGACGATCGGCGGCGGGGCCCGCGGGCCGAACTCTCAGGACCTCGCATAAATCCACTACCGCGTGGCGCGAGATGGCGAATGTCAATTGCGCCTGCCATTTTGCCTCGTCCTTGCCGTACGCGATGATCAACGCGCTTACATCCAGCACCGCCGTGAAGGCCGCGAGCCAGGACTGATTGTCATGCTGGGAACGAAAATAGCAGAGCACCGGGTAGGTCAGGTGGCTTTCCATCAGCTGGGCGGACCAGATTTCCCAATCGCGCAGGTATTGCGTGAGGACTTCGTTGTTGGCGAAATGAGAGTGCCTGCGGAGCAACTCCGCGGCCGTGGGCGGCGAGCCAGCGCGCGCGTCGAGCAGCGAAATATTCAATTCCCGCTGGGAAAACGCGCCATAGAGCGTGGGAAGATATGCGATCACGATGGCCAGAAATCCAAAACCCATTCCCGCTTCGCTGACCGTGATCACGCGCGCCAGGGCCGTGCGCGGCGTGACGTCGCCGAGCCCCAGCGTGAAAAACGTCGTGCCGCTCATATAGAGATCGGTTCGGAAAGTGGACGGCGTTCCGGACATCGTAATCGCCGAACCGGCGGCCCAATGCAGCAACGCGAAAGTGAAGATCAGCAGCAGGGCCCACGCGGTGAAAAGCGCCAGGAGCGAAAGCGGGCCGTAATAGCTCAAGTGCGTCTCGCGCGCTTTTTTCGAGCGAAACATCCTGCTGGCGGCCGCCCATATTTTCCAGGTGATCTGGTAAAACACGCGGACCAGGCGAAACGGCCGCGTCACGCGGCGGGGCAAAATAATCGTCTCGAACGCATCCCAGAGCGTGGCGAAGAGAAGCACGAGACCCAGAATACCGGCCAGAAGTTTCATGTCGTCACCGTGCAGGCAAAGATATCAGGTGTTGGTGGAAAGCAGAAATTCCTGAAGCTCGGCAAAACGGTTGGGAAACGGAATGGATTTTTTCGGGCGGTCCAGGAACGCCGCCAGGCGCTCCGGCATCTCGGGCTGAACGCCGATGGCGCGGGCCACGGTTTCGGCGAACTTCGCGGGATGCGCCGTGGCCAGGACGATGCCTTGCGTGGTGGCCGGATTCTGTTTCGCATAGGATTGCCAGCCGAGCACGCCGACGGCCGTGTGGGGATCGAGGACATAGTGGTGGCGCTGCTCGACGTCGTGCATGGCGCGAAGCGTTTCTTCGTCGCTGAAGCTGCAGCCCCAGATGTCCCGGCGCATGGCTTGCAGATCGTTGTCGTAGAGATCGACGATGCGCGCGAAATTGCTCGGGTTTCCCACATCCATCGCGTTGGAAAGGGTGTGGCGCGAGGCGCGCGGAATCATGTTGCCGCTGCGCAGGAATTCCGGAAAGACGTCGTTTGCGTTCGTCGCGGCGATGAATTGCGGGATGCGCAGGCCGATGCGCTTGGCCAGCAGCCCTCCGGTCAGATTCCCGAAGTTCCCGCTGGGAACGGAAAACACGGCCGGAATCTCCGGCGAACGAAGCTGCGAAACCGCCGAGAAGTAATAAAAAATCTGCGGAATGAGCCGCCCGATATTGATGGAATTTGCCGAAGTGAGCGTGAGTTTCCCGGCGAGTTCCGGATCGACCAGCGCCTGTTTGGCCAGGCGCTGGCAGTCGTCAAACGAGCCCGACACTTCCAGCGCGGTGATATTCTGGCCCAGCGTGGTGAGCTGCTTTTCTTGCGCGTCGCTGACGCGCCCGGCCGGGTAGAGGATCACCACGCGGATTCCCGGAAGCCCCAGAAATGCCTGCGCCACGGCGCTTCCCGTGTCGCCTGACGTCGCCACGATGACGGTCAGCTGCTTTCCCGATTCCTGGACGAAATATCCCATCAGGCGCGCCATGAACCGCGCGCCAAAATCCTTGAAGGCCAGCGTCGGCCCGTGAAACAGCTCGAGGATGTGCAGCCGCTCGCTGAGCGTGACCAGAGGCACCGGGAAATTGAAGGCCTCGGTGACGATCTTCTTCAGCACGGGCGGAGGAATTTCCGCGCCCGTGAACAGCCCGCCGACTTCCTGCGCGATTTCCGGAAAGGTAAGCTTCGGCAGGCGCCCGCGAAAATCAGCGGGCAATCGCGGCATTTCCACCGGCATGTACAGGCCGCCATCGGGCGCGGAGCCGCGCAGCACGGCTTCGCGCAAACTGACTTCCGGACTGCGGCGCAGGGTGCTTCGGTATTTCATCGCGCGGGCCGCGCCTGGGCGTCGATATATTCCAGAAAATCGCGCGCGTCCGGATTCGTCTTCCGCAAGCGCTCGATCGAAACGACGCGGTGAGCGTATTTTTCGTAAAGTTTCTTGCGCTGCGCGATGAGCTGGGGATAGCAGCGCGCGACGGTGTCCTTCGCCGATTCGCCCGGACGCGGAACAAATTGATCGCCCCACAGCACGGGCTTGGGGTCGGACAGGTATCGCGCGATCAGGATTTTCTCTTCCGCGGCAGGCGCCTCAAGATACACCACCGTGGTCTGGCTCTGCATGCGGCGGCAAATTTCGTCGCCGGTGTACACAACGCTGCCCGTGGTGTCCAGAATGATGCCTTCTCCGCTCGCAGCTTCCATTTCATCCAGCGCTTCGTTCATGGACTCCACTTCGCGGGCCAGATATTTTTGTTCCCGCTCGCGATAGGTCGGCTGGTCCGGCCATCCCATCCACGCCGCGACCCCTCCAATACCCCGGTAGCCGCCGGCGGCCAGTTCCGGCGCGAGTTTTTCCTCGATGCGATCGTCCACGCGGATCACGCGAAATCCGGCCACGGCCAGTTTCTGCGCCCAATGAGACTTTCCGGCGCCGGACATTCCGATAAAAGAAAACTTGATCACATACCCTCGATGTTATTTCGTAACGATCGGTCGGAAAAACCTGCATCTTTGGATTTAGGACCAGTGGGCTGGCTCTGCCATCGCTGAGGAACGCCGATTTTCGTTCCGGAGATAGCGCACAAAAATGCGGGCTCTGCTGGGAGCCCGCCGGAAAAGGATAGCGTCCCGGAGCCGCCGTCGCAAGCGGCGAGTCGCGAAACCGTGTCCGATGTGCAGACCGGCAATCATGGAATTCTCGGGTTCAGTGGCACAGGCTTCAGCCTGTGCGCTGTTCCGAGCAGCCGAAAAAGAAAACCGCACAGGCTGAAGCCTGTGACACCAGTGTTGTCTTCCGGCGTCCAACCTGTGAAAAGTGAATATCAATTCGCCGCCAACGCCAGCGAATCCCGAATCATGTCATACACCATGTGGACCTGCTCAGGCGTGATGACGTACGGCGGCAAAATGTAGACGACGTTGCCGAGCGGACGCAGGAGAACTCCGCGGCTCAAATAAAACTCATACAGCCTCGGCCGAAGCGACGACAGGTACCCGGCGTCCGGAACTTTCAGTTCAATGGCCGCCACGGTGCCGATGTGGCGGACGTCCGCCACAGAGGGATGCGAGGCAAACGCCGGGAGCCGCGCGCGTGCACATTTTCGATCGCGGCAATGCGCTGGAAGACCGGCTCGGCATCGAAAATCTGCAATGTGGCATTGGCCGCGGCGCAGGCGATGGGATTGGCCGTATAGGAATGTCCGTGAAAAAAGGCGCGCGACCGGGTCGCTTCCGGTGAACGCTTCATGGACGCGATCGGTGGTGAGCGTGGCCGCGAGCGAAAGAAATCCTCCGGTCAGCCCCTTGGCGACGCACATGAAATCGGGCGCGACTCCCGCGCGTTCGCACGCGAACATTTTTCCTGTCCGGCCAAAGCCGGTGAGCACTTCATCGGCGATCAGCAGGACTTCGTGGGCGGCGGTGAGGCGGCGGACTCCCGCGAGAAACTCCTCGGGATGCACGATCATTCCGCCCGCGCCCTGCAGCAACGGCTCGACGATCACGGCGGCGATCTCGTGGCCGCGCTCCGCCAGCAAGTGTTCCAGCTGATCGAGGCATTCGATATGGCAGGTCGCGCGCGTCAGGCCCACGGGGCAATGCGCGCAATAGGCGGAATGCGTTCGCAGCATGGGAATCCGCAGCGGAGAAAACGCGCTGGTAAACGGCGAATCGTCGCTCACCGACATCGCGCCGGACGTGTCGCCATGATAGGCGTGTTCGAGCGCGACGATGCGCCGCTTCTCGGGACGCCCGCAATTGCTCCAATATTGCACGGCCATTTTCAGCGCGACTTCCACCGCGGTCGACCCATCGTCCGAGAAAAAAATGTGGCGCAGCGGCGCCGGAACGATTTTTCCCAGCCGCGCCGCCAGTTCTTCCGCAGGCTCGTGCGAAAAGCCCGCGAATAAAACGTGCTCCAGCCGCGCGGCTTGTTCGCCAATGGCCGCCGCGATGGCGGGATGCGAGTGGCCGTGCAGATTGACCCACCACGACGAAATCGCGTCCAGAATTTTGCGGCCGTCCTGGGTTTCGAGGAACACGCCTTCGCCGCGGCGAATCCGAAGCGGCGGAGGATCCACGCCTTCGCGGGTGAAGGGATGCCACAGATGGAGTTTGGACTCGGTCATGATTTATCGTGAGATGCCGATCGAAATGCCTCGCGATCGAAATGTTTCTCAAACACGTCCAGCAGCGCGGCGCGATGAATGCGCGCGCAGCATCGGAATATGCCCGATGACGCGAACATTCCCATATTGCTCGATGGCGCGCCGGTTTTCCGCGTTTTCCTCGCCGATCAAGACGACTCCGCGAATATTCAAATGCGCTTCACGCAGCGCGGCGAGCGTCAGCAGCGTGTGATTGATCGTGCCCAGCGCCGTGCGCGCGGCTACAACGACGGGAAGCCCGAGGCGCCGCATGAGATCGCGCATCAAGTCGCGTTCGTTGAGCGGCACCATCACGCCGCCTGCGCCTTCGACGATCCATGGCCGCGCCGACCGCGCGCCGCGGAATTTCAAACGCATCGAGCGCAATGCGAACTCCCGCCTCGCGCGCCGCCAGGTGCGGCGACACGGGAGGATCGAAACGATATCGCTCCGGCAAGAGCCGTTCCTCCGGCACTCCCGCCCAAGCGCGCACCGATTCGCGGTCCGTGCCCTCGACCGCCCCGGTTTGCACGGGTTTCCAATACATGGCGTCCAGCGCGGCGACCAGGAGCGCCGAGAGGACGGTCTTCCCCACGTTCGTGTCCGTGCCGGTTACGAAAGAGCCATTCATCGGGGAGCAGAAACGGAACGTTCGAGTGAGTTTTGGCTGCGCGACATCAATCATGGCGCCGACAAGTTCGGCCAGCATGTCTCGGGAAAGCTTTGCCGTGAGCGACAATCGCAGCCGGGCCGAACCGGGCGGAACCGTCGGAGGACGGATCGCGCGCACGCCGAATCCTCGTGCCCGGAGATGCGCGGCAAAATCCAGCGCGGTATCGCTCGATCCCAGAATCACGGGCACGATGTGGGAATCGCTGCCGCGGTGTCGAAGCCGTTTTGCTGCAATTCATTTCTGAGAAAGCCGCAGTTCCGGCAAGGTGCGCGCGTTCGGCCTCCGCGCCGGCGGCGAGGCGCATTCCGGCGGCGACTTGCGCCGCAAAATAAGGCGGCAACGCCGTATTGAAAATAAACGTGCGCGCGCGGTTGATCAGAAACTGGCGCAATTTCTCCGAGCCGCAAACGAAAGCGCCGGCGGCCGCAAGCGCTTTGCCGCAGGTGTAAACCGTCGCAAACACGCGCCCGGCAAGCCCTGCCTCCGCAACGCAGCCGCGGCCCGCGCGGGCCGCAAACGCCGGTCGCATGCGCCTCGTCGACGATCAGTTCCGCGCCATGACGCTCGGCAAGCGCCGCAAATCGCGAAGCGGCGCGCGATCGCCCTCCATGCTGAAAATGCTCTCGACCACGATGAAGCGCGCGCCGGAAGCGGAACGATCGCAGCGCAGTTCGTCTTCGAGAACATTCAGATCGAGATGCGGAAAAATCACGCGCCTGCATTTCGCCAGGCGCATGCCATCGATGAGGCTGGCATGATTGGCGCTGTCCGAGAAAACCGCGTCTTCGGCGCGAAGAATGGCGCTCAACAGCCCCATGTTTGCGGCATATCCGGAAGTGAAATACAGCGCAGCCTCCGCGCCAACCCATCGGGCAAATTCCTTTTCGAGCGCGGTCCACGCTTCGTCGTGGCCGGAAAGCAGGCGCGATCCGGTGGACGCGATGCGCGGCGCCGAATCGACCGCCTGCAGAACGGCCTGCTTCATCCGCGGATCGGTGGCGAGGCCGAGATAATCGTTGGAGCTGAGATCGATGCCGCGCGGGGTTTCCAGTTGGCGGAGTTGCGCCTGCGATTCCAGATCGGCGAGTTCGGCGAGCCGGTCGTTAACGGTGCGTTCTGGACGATGCGTGGATTCTTCGCACGTGAATTGTCTTTACCGGAGCGGCAATGGTTCGAGGCCCAGCGCCTGGAGCATGGCCGCGTCGTCCTCGGGCTCCGGATTCGCCGTGGTCAGCAGTTTTTCGCCGATGAAGAGCGAGTTCGCTCCGGCCACAAAGCACAGCGCAACCGCTTCGCGCGAAAGCGAACGCCGCCCCGCGCTCAAGCGAACCATCGAGGCGGGCATCAGGATGCGCGCCGTCGCAATCGTGCGCACGAAAACCAGCGGGTCGAGCGACTCCAAATTCTCCAGCGGCGTTCCCGCAACTCGCACCAGCGCATTGATCGGAACGCTTTCCGGATGCGGATTGAGCGTGGAAAGCTGCTGCAGCAGGCCGATGCGGTCGTCCTCCGACTCTCCCAGGCCAACGATGCCGCCGCAGCACACCGTAACTCCCGCTTTTCGCACCGACGCCAGCGTGCGCAGGCGGTCCTCATAGTTGCGCGTCGTGATGATCTGGCCGTAAAACTCCGGCGAGGTGTCCAGGTTGTGGTTGTAGGCCGTCAGGCCGGCGTCCGCCAGGCGCTCCGCCTGCGTTTCGTCCAGCATTCCCAGCGAGCAGCAAACTTCCATGCCGAGTTTGGACACGCGGCGAACCATTTCCAGAACCGCTTCAAAATCCTCGCCTTCCTGCACATGCCGCCACGCCGCGCCCATGCACAGGCGCGTCGCGCCTTCGCTGCGGGCGCGCTCGGCAAACTCCACAACCTCGTCGACCGGAAGCAGGCCGCCGCGATTTACTTCGGTCGTGTAATGCGCGCTTTGCGGGCAATAGGCGCAATCCTCCGGGCATCCTCCCGTCTTTACCGAGAGCAAGCTGGCAGAACTGCACGCGCGTGGGATCGTGAAATTCGCGGTGCAATGTCTGCGCCGAGTACAGAAGATTGGGCAGAGGTTGCCGGTAGATGCTCCGGATTTCTTCCCGAGTCCAGTCATGACGCAGAGCTGTCTTGGTTGCCGAGATGTTCCCGTGATTCTCCGACAAGGAAATTCCTCCAGAGTGAATCTTGCCTTGCGTGCTGACGTTTCGCCGAGACCTTACGTTTCGCCGGCGGGCGGAATCCAGGCCGCCGCGCCGGAAAATGCATTCTAGCTCAGATTTGCGGGGAATGCCTTACCGGGTCATTCAAACAATTGATCCGGACAAATTGGCTTTGTGAAATTCAAGTCCGGATGGACAGGAGGGAATGAAGGTTGGCAATGGATTTTTGCGCTCAGATTCAAAACGCTTCGCCGGAACCCCAGCGACAACTTTCATGAAACGGTGGAGAAGGCTAAATAAGTTATCGCCGCGCCTCTTCCGTGCGATTCGTCTTGCGCGAACCGGAATTGGAAGCCGGGGCAACCGCACCTGTCGCCGCGGCGCTCTTCTTGTGGCAGGACCTAGCCCACCAGCGATTTTCGTATTGCGGCAGTTCGCACATCTTGGTGCACTGCTTTCCTCCATTCATATGTCGCAATGGCAGTAGCACAGCGGCGACTTCGCGCCGGAAATCAGCGTTGGCGATGGGCTGGCGAAGGCGGCGGCTGATGCCGTTCCCAGAAGAATCGCTGTGCGAATGGCTTGAAAGATTCTGCTTCGATGGGTTCGCGTTTTCATGATTCATTTTGGAACGCGAACATTTTTCAGACGATAGTGCGATGGATGGGATTCGCTGGTAGCCGGGTCATGAGCGTACCAGTACCGATTCCAAGACTGTGATTTCCAATGAGTTTCAAGGTGTGATTGGTGAGCGTATCACACTTATTATGCAACGATTAGCTTGCATATCTCGAATTGGAAAATTCCGGCGGTTTATTGTAGTGGTGGCGGAGAAAAGGCTGAGGGGAGATTTTTGGAACTGGTCATATTGGCTTCGGCCAAATCGGCAAGTTCCAGCCGCAGATTTCCGGCGTTCGATGCATAGCCGAGCCCGGTTTCCAGATCAATAATTCCGGCGCGAATCATGCGCTCGAGCTCGCCGTCGAAATACTGCATGCCTTCGGTGGTGCCATCCCGCATTGCATCGACCAGAGTCTTGCCTTCGCCCTCTCCCTTTTCCACGTATTCGCGGGTGCGCATCGTGGATTTCAGGATTTCGATGGCGGCCACGCGGCCGTTCCGTCCTTTCGGGGGATCAGGCGCTGGGAAATGATGTAGCGGAAGGCCTTTGAGACGCGGTTGCGGATCGCCTGCTGGTCCGCGAGGGGGAATACGCCGATGATGCGCTCGACCGTTTTCGAGGCATCAATCGTGTGCAGAGTCGAGAAGACCAGATGCCCGGTCTCCGCGGCTTCCAGCGCAATTTCGATGGTCTCTTTGTCGCGCATTTCACCGACGAGAATCACTTTCGGCGCCTGCCGCAGGGCCGCGCGAAGCGCCAGCGCGAAACTCGGCGTGTCGCTGTGAAGCTCCCGCTGGTGGATCGTCGATTTCTTGTGGAGATGAAGAAACTCGATAGGGTCTTCGATCGTGAGGATATGGTATGCCTTTTCCTCATTGATTTTGTTCAGGATCGCGGCAAGCGTGGAGGATTTTCCCGAACCGGTCGGACCCGTCACCAGGACGATGCCGTTGCGCAGATCAGCGATTTCGCCGAGCTGAGGCGGCAGATTGAGCGTCTGTGAAATCAGGGATGGTCTGGGGGATAACGCGCATCACGATAGCGTAGGTGCCGCGTTGGCGAAAGATATTCACGCGAAATCGGGCGATTCCGGCAGGCTGTAGGAGAGGTCGGTCGAGCCCTCTTTTTCCAGTTTGCCGGCCACAAGTTCATTGCTTCCGATCAGATCGGTGGCAATGCGGCGGGTCGCTTCCGGCATCAGTTTGCCTACCCCGGCGATATTCACCTCTTTCAATTGACCGTTCAGCTCGACCTGTGGCGTACGGCCCGGCGAAAAGATCAAATCGCTGACCTGCTTGGATACAAGCAGCATCGTGGTAACTATGGCAGCCGTGGATACCTTGGGTGGAGGTGAGGCGTTGGGAGGCGGATCCGCGACGGCAACGGGGGGCTGAGGCGGCTGCGCAGTAAGTCGAATCCATGAATGGCTCCTGGCGGTATGCGCTGATTTCAGCAGAAGTTGATTGATCTGCCGGAAGTTACGCGCCTTGCCCAGGGCATTCTGGGACTTATCGCTTCTTTAGGGGCGGGATCGGGAAGAGGCTTCGAGTCCTCTTCGATGGCGCGTTTGCTTCGGGTCCGATGCCGATGAACTCCACCCCAATCCCGATACCAGGCAGGCAATAGCGTACTTCTGCACGAGTCTGAACTTCGACGTTCGACCGCGTCAAGCGAAATCGAAGAATCACGACCGCGCCCTCCGGAAAATGTGTCGAAGTGTTTACGAACATGCCGTTTACGCTGATGTCCGGCGGGCGTATCGGGATATCGATGCCTCCGCCTTCGTAGCTCAAATGGAGTTCGCTGAGTTGCTGAAAGCGGGGCTCGCGGCGCTGCGGAATCGATTTCTGCACTGGCTTTCGGTTGCTTCATGTCGTGGGCACTCCATCGGGGATCGGATGACCCTGATTTAGGGGCTCGGAGCTCGGGATCGCGCCGCAGCCCGCAGTACGGGCAGTAATGGAATGCGGGAAGAAGCTCATGCCCGCATTCCGTGCACTCTGATAAGGCTACGGTTTCGATGGGCACGACGCGAATCATTTCTTCGAGCGTGGTGATGCCCACGAGCAGCTTTTCAAATGCGTCGTCCTGCATGCGGCGCATTCCCGAAGCAGCGCGCGGCATTGCGAATCAATTCAGGCTTAAATCCGCCGCGAAGAACCGCGCGGATGGACTGATCCACATCGAGCAATTCGTAAATTCCGATGCGTCCCTTGTATCCGGTTTTATCGCACAGGGAACACCCGACCGCGCCGCGCGACCCGCGCGGGAACCTGCGTCCAACCCGTCGTCGAACAGGCGTTCGATGTATTCACTGGTATCGGCTCTTCATAAACGCGGCAGGAACATAGCTTCCGGACAAGTCTCTGCCCCAGGATTCCGGTGAGCGACGAGGCAATCAGATATTCGGGGATTCCCAAGTCCAGCAGCCGCGCGACCGCCGAGATGCTGTCATTGGTGTGCAAGCGTCGACAGAACTAGATGGCCGGTTTGCGCCGCTTTCAGCGCGATTTCGGCGGTTTCCAGATCGCGGATTTCCCCCACCATAATGACGTTGGGATCCTGCCGCAGGATCGAGCGCAGGCAACTCGCAAACGTCAGCCCTGCCTTGCTGTTCACGTGCACCTGGTTGATTCCGGGCAATTCGTATTCGACCGGATCCTCGGCGGAGACGATATTGACCGCAGGCTTTCGCAACAGGTTGAGCGCTGAATAAAGAGTTGTGCTCTTGCCCGAGCCTGTGGGCCCGGTGACCAGCAGCATGCCTTGGGGCAAGGAGAGCAGGTTGGTTATGCGCTCGGCAATGTCCGAAGGGAATCCGAGGCTCGCGAAGCTAAGCAGCGGCGCCGAGGTTTCGAGCAGCCGGATGACTACTTTTTCGCCGAATTGAGTGGGCAGCGTGGAAACCCGCATGTCGATCTTATGCGGCCCGATCGAACACCATGAACCGCCCATCCTGCGGCGAGCGCCGCTCGCCGATGTCCATGTCGGAAAGAATCTTGATGCGGGAAATCAGGGAGTTCTGAATCGCGCGCGGAATTTTCATGAGTTCCCGAAGCACGCCATCCACGCGAATCCGAACCACGGTCACGGCGGAATGGGGCTCAATGTGAATGTCACTGGCCTGCCTGGATATCGCATCGCGAATAATTTGTGTAACCAGGCGCACCGCCGGCGTGCGTTTTTGGCTGATTTCCGCTTGTATCTCCTGGATGGCCTCTTTGTTGGCTTGTCGAGAACTGGTGGAAACGAATTCCATTTCCGGCAAGGATTCGGCTATTTGCCGCGGCCCGGAACTATTTGCATCCTCCTTCCCCGTGTTCAAATGGCTGACGCCATAATTCCGGGCGATCCCCGCCGCAATTTCAATGAGAAAGCCGATCCGGGGAGAAATCGTCTTTCCCGAGATGAATCTGAGTTCGTCCAGGACCCCTAGATTCTGGGGTTCGGCCATTGCGATGACGAGCGCCGACGGTTCGTAGCGGATGGGCAGAACGGCCAGCCTGCGAGCGACTTCATAGGGTATCGCCTGCAGTGCCAGAGGCTCGCATGTGACGTTCGTGCAATCCAGATAGGGCACCCGGGAGACCTCTTCCAGAGCCTTCGTCAGAGCGGATTTCTCAACCAGGCCGCGTTCCAGGATAAGTTCACCAAGGCGCACGGCTTTATCTTTCTGATCCTGGAACAATTGCTGAAGGCTTTCCGCGGATATCTTTCCTCTTTCCTGGAGCAACTCCCCAAGTCGCTTCCGCTTCATTCGATGTTCCTCACAGGAAATACGCGCACGCAAGGTTCCAAAATTGCGCGGGGCAGGTGAGCTAAGCTCCGCCGAATCAGCAAGTCTAGAGGGGGTCGATTTGCTGCGAATAAGAAGATTGTTCCGAAACGGTAATTTTCCCTATTTCGCACAGTTCCACGGCGCTGATAGCCTTTCCGGGCAGGGCAGTGCAAATCTGGCTTTCGATTGCAACAGCGCTTGGAACAAGGCCGCTTCCGCGCGATAGGCCGGTATGTCAGAGTGTCATCGTTCTTGACACGCTGCAAATGCACGCGGCGAAGCATAGCAGAATGGGGAAGATCACGATTAATGACAAGACAATTCCCGAGGCGGGAGTCATCACTCCCGAATCAGGATTAGAGCGGAAGCGAGGCAGAGAACATCCGGAGAGGGCGTTTCTGGAAAATCAACAAAAATAAGGAAATCCTGCGAAAGCAAATGCCCGTGGGATTTGGTCACTCGCTTGCATTGCTATTCAAACGTGGACGCATTCCGATAGACGACTTACACAAGTCCTTGAGCGAGGGGGAAGGGGCTTGCTCCCGGACAAGTGCTGGTCGTTCCCACCTGCCTCTGAGAGGGAAGCTAGGATGGATGACCCCACGCGCCGGTCGAGAAAAAGAAGATCGGGAAACGGAATGCGTCTTTCGGGGCTCTCGTTCCCAAGCGAGGGCCCCGTTCTCTTTTTCTGGCCGCTACTTCCTCGGGCCCTTGTTCCTGCAAAAACCAGTTTGCCTGAATAATCGATCCCGCCGCCGTGCCTAAAACTGCGAGACTGTCGCCACCGGTTCCACGCGCCTGAGCACGGGAATACGCGCTTGGCGCAGCACGTGCGCCACTTCCGTTTCTTTTAGCCTCGAAGCGTCATACTCAAACGACAGGTGGTTTGTTTTTTCGTCCACGCGGAAACGGCGCAGGCCGTAGGTATTGGCGAAGCTGGCCAGCGCCCGCAGTTGCTCCGTCTTCAGCGGCGATTGCAGTTCGTAGGTGATCTCCATCAGTGTCATGTCGCGATTATACCAGCATGAGGAAGAGTCTTCGCGCCTTTACATAGGGGGAGGGGGTATGCTAATTTGTGGTGGCAGCTAATCCCGACGGGGAGAGACGATGGCCACCAAGAAATTGACGGATCGCGCGGAAGCGGCCGCCTGCGGTTGCGGCGCGCGCCGCAAGAGCCGCAAGGCCCTCCAAGTCGATCCGGAAATTAAATCCTCCAACATGAAACGCCTGCGCCGGATCGAAGGCCAGGTCCGCGGCCTGCAGCGGCTGGTTGCCGAAGACCGCTATTGCGCGGATATCCTGGTTCAAATATCTTCCGTGCAGGAAGCCCTGCGCTCGGTCGGCCGGGCGCTGATGAAAAATCACTTGCGTCATTGCGCCGCCGACGCCATACGCGACACCGCGCCGGGCCGCGCCGAAGCCATGTACGAGGAATTGCTGAACCTGATGCAGATGCAGTCGAGGTAAACAGCCATGAACATACCAGCCGCCCCTGTTGAAAAAGATCCCGTCTGCGGAATGACCGTGGACCCGGCGCGCGCCAAAGCAACGCACGAGCACAACGGAAAGACGTATTTCTTTTGCTGTCCCGGCTGCAAGGAAAAGTTCAAAGCGGACCCCGCGAAATATCTGGCTCATAAGACGCTGGCGGGCATCGCGCCCATGTCCGCCCTGAACGCACCAGCCGCGTCTCTCGAAAAAGATCCCGTCTGCGGAATGACCGTGGACCCGGCGCGGGCCAAAGCAACCTACGACCACAACGGAAAGACGTATTACTTTTGTTGTCCCGGCTGCAAGGAAAAGTTCAAAGCCGATCCCGGGAAATATTTGGCTCCCAAAACGCTGGTGGGCATCGCGCCGATGTCCGCGCATCCCATACAGATTGCGCCTGCGCCTTCTGCTCGCCCTCCCGTTGCGCCAGTCGCCGCTGTGCGAGCCTTTCCCGCGCCTGCCGCGCCGCCGGCTCCAAACGGTCAACAAAACGAATATACCTGCCCGATGGATCCGGAAGTTCGCCAGCAAGGGCCGGGAGATTGCCCGAAGTGCGGGATGGCGCTGGAGCCCTCGATAGCGGCGCTGCCGGCGACGAAGACCGAATACACCTGCCCCATGCATCCGGAAATTGTGAAAGACGCGCCGGGGGATTGCCCGATCTGCGGGATGGCGCTCGAGCCCAGAACCGTGAACGTCGAAGAAGAGAAAAATCCGGAACTTGCGGATATGACGCGGCGGTTTTGGATCAGCGTGGCGCTCACGATTCCGGTGTTGGCGATCGCGATGGCCAACGCCATTCCCGGCCTTGCGAGCCTGCTGCGCGGGGCTTCGCCTAGGGACCTGCAATTTCTTGAATTCGTTCTGGCGACTCCGGTAGTGCTCTGGGCGGGTTTTCCTTTCTTTGTGCGCGGGGTGCGATCGCTGGTTACGCGGAATTTGAACATGTTCACGCTGATCGGGCTGGGCGTGGGGGTCGCGTATGGGTACAGTGTCGTCGCCCTTTTTGCTCCCGGAATTTTTCCGGCATCGTTTCGCGGCCTGTTCGGCGAAGTGGACGTGTATTTCGAAGCGGCGGCGGCGATCACGGCGCTGGTGCTGCTCGGCCAGGTGTTGGAGCTGCGCGCGCGGAGCCGGACGGGCGCGGCGATCAAGGCGTTGCTGGGTCTTGCGCCGAAGACCGCGCGGCTGATTCACGAGGATGGGTCAGAGGCGGACGCGCCATTGGGCGATATAAAACCCGGCGACCGTCTGCGCGTGCGTCCCGGCGAAAAAATTCCGGTGGATGGCGTGGTGCTCGAAGGATCGAGCAGCGTCGACGAATCGATGATCAGCGGGGAACCGATCCCCGCGGAGAAGGTGAAGGATTCGCGCGTGACCGGCGCGACCGTGAACGGCACGGGCACGCTGGTGATGCGCGCCGAACGCGTCGGCTCGGAAACGTTGCTGGCGCAGATCGTGCGCATGGTGGGAGAAGCGCAGCGCAGCCGCGCGCCGATCCAGAAGCTCGCCGACGTGGTTTCGGGCTACTTCGTTCCCATCGTCGTGACCATATCGGCGCTGACGTTTGTGATTTGGGCGACGTGGGGGCCGTCTCCGCGCATGGCTCACGCCATCGTCAACGCGGTTGCGGTGCTGATCATTGCGTGTCCGTGCGCTCTGGGGCTTGCCACGCCGATGTCCATCATGGTGGCGACCGGGAAGGGCGCGACGCTCGGCGTCCTATTTAAAAATGCCGAGGCCATCGAGCTGATGCGCAAGGTGGACACGCTCGTGGTGGACAAGACCGGCACGCTGACCGAAGGCAAGCCGAAACTGATTTCCATCGAGCCGGCCGAGGGCATGGACGCGAAAAAGCTGCTGCGGATTGCGGCCAGCCTGGAACGCGGCAGCGAACATCCGCTGGCCGCGGCCATCGTGAAAGGCGCCCAAGAGCGCACCCTTGCGCTTTCCCCGGTGGAAGCGTTTGAATCGCTGACGGGGCGCGGCGTTCGCGGTTTCATGGAAGGCTCGCCGGTTGCGTTGGGAAATCAGAAACTTCTCGAAGAACTTCACGTGGAGCCCGGGCCGCTGGCCGCGAAAGCGGAATCGCTGAGGAAGCAGGGCCAGACGGTCATGTACGTGGTGATCGAAAAAAAGATTGGCGGATTGCTCGGCGTGGCCGATCCCATCAAGGCCTCGACGCCCGACGCGATTCGGCGCCTGCACGAAGACGGCATCCGCATCATCATGCTGACCGGTGACAGCCGCACGACAGCCGAGGCCGTGGCCGGAAATCTGCACATCGACGAAGTAATCGCCGAAGTTCTGCCGCAGGACAAGGCTTCCATTGTGAAGCGCCTTCAAAGTGAAGGCCGCTTCGTGGCCATGGCCGGCGACGGCATCAACGACGCTCCGGCCCTGGCGCAGGCGCAAGTCGGCATCGCCATGGGCACGGGCACGGACGTGGCCATGGAAAGCGCAGGCGTCACGCTGGTGAAGGGCGACCTGCGCGGCATCGTCCGCGCCCGCGCGCTGAGCCGCGCGACGATGCGCAACATCAAGCAGAACCTGTTTTTCGCATTTGTTTACAACTCGCTGGGCGTGCCCATTGCGGCGGGGATTCTGTATCCGTTCTTCGGCTTGCTGCTCAGCCCGATGATTGCGGCGGCGGCGATGAGTTTTAGTTCGGTGTCGGTGATTACCAATGCGCTGAGGTTGCGCAAGGTTGATCTTTTTGTGTAATTCCAATTTGCAATGTAAGAACCCACTTGCTCCGCAAAGATAGGGCAGGTGGCACCCGGCGGCCATAGGATCCGATGGCGGATGAATGTGCTCTGGATCACCAGCACATATGACTTTCATCACAGACCAGAGGTCACCTACGGTGGGAGACTCTGCTTGAACCACTTGTTGGTTTGAAGTCCCCCTGGTTCCTGGAGGAAATAATGCTTATGACTATTCTATGGGAAGTGCAGAATTGGTGTTGTTGCGCTGCTCCCATTGTTTCTGTTCGCGATTCCCCATTCGGCGGCAGCCCAGACGGCCCAGGCAACCCAGGCGGGCAAGGCCGAAGCAGGGTCGGAGACTGTTCAACCAAATTTGCGTGAAGTGCCACGGGGTTGATGGGAGCGGGGATACGCCCATCGGCAAGGCAGTGGGAGCGAAAGATCTTCGCCGCCCTGAAGCCCAAAAAATGACCGACGAAGAAATCTTCACTCAGATTGACAAGGGAAACGGCAATATGCCTTCGCTAAGCGACGCGATTAATCAGGCGAGGGAAGACGATTTGAAGGAGAGGGTCAACGACTTGGTCGCATATATCCGCGAACTGGGCAAAAAACAGCCGCCGTAGCCAAGAAGCCTTGACCAGGCAGTGAGCCGACCATCGTTTTGGCAGTGTTCAACATTGCGGACCGAAGTAGGGCCATGGGAACAAGACTATGAAAGGGAAAACAACGTCTTGCCAATACTGCTTCTGCTCGCCATCCTCGGCTGGCAGCAATACCAGATTCATGAGATCAAACTGGAAGTGGCTAAATTGAACAGAACGGCAGGAGACACCATCGAATTGTTGAGCATGCAGAACATCCTCGATCAAGTGCTCGGATTTACCGTTCATGGCATCAATCACTTGAATGAAACGATGTCCGACAAGCTAAGCAAGTTCGACCACTATCCCAGCAAAGAAGAAAGAGAAAAAAGCAGGTAGATTGCGCCTGCTACTAGCCTCTGCGTCTTCAGACGCGGGGATTTCTCGCCGATTCGTGGAAAAATTCGCCTCTGCTCCGTCCGCTTTGCTCAGGGCAAGAGAGGCGAGCTACAACGCCTCTTGATCCGCGAAGTTTCACTTCTGATTTAACAAGATATCAACCGACTGCATGATCTCGGGCGACTGCCAATCCTGAGGGCCTACCACCTTGCGCGCGAGGCGGCCGTCGCGATCGATGAAATAGGTTTCCGGAAACATGGACGTGCCGTAATCGGTGGCGGTTTTCTTGGTGATGTCATCGTACGTGGGGAAGATGACGTGATTGTCGACCAGGAATTTCTTGTAGGCTTCGTTGTCTTCATCCACGCTGATGCCGAGGACGACGCCGCCTTTCGGGGCGATGGCCGCTTGCAGTTTGTTCAGCGATTGGGTTTCTTCGAGGCAGGGCGGGCACCACGAAGCCCAAAAATTCAGGATGACGACTTTGCCGCGCAGGTCGGAGAGATGGGTGCGCCCGGGAATCTGCATCTGGAAATCTTTGGCTTTGCGGCCCGCGAGGCTGGCTTCGCCCTGGCGATAGCTGGGGAAGGCGAACGCGGCCAGGATGATGGCGGCGAAGATCAAGCCGATGGGACCTAGAATCTTATGTTTCAATGTTTTTGCTCCGGCCCCTATATAATACCTGCTTTGGCGGGGTTCGCGCGAGGCGATTTGGCATTGGATTTGGTGTAGGTAGCACAGCCACTCCTGGCTGTGCGGTTTTTGCAATCATATCTACAAGTGCGCTGTCCCATGTCTGGCCTACAAACCCGCATGAGGATCTCGCCTGCGGCGGATGCTTGTGCTATCGCGAACACCTCGCACGAGGCTGAAGCCTGTGCCACTCAATTCGATGAATTCCCATACCGACAGTTTCCGCGATTGTGCCGGCGCGCAACGAAGAGGCTACGATTGCGGCTGCGGTCGAATCGCTGGCGGCGCAGCCTGAAATTACGGAAATTTTCGTTGTCAACGATCAGTCCACCGACGGCACGGCGGCCGAACTCGAAAAGCTCTCCTCGCGGTTTGCGCAATTGCGTGTTCTGGAAACGAAGGAAATTCCGGCGGGCTGGGTGGGAAAGAACTATGCGGTTTCGCTGGGGGCGGCCCAGGCGACCGGCGATTGGCTGCTGTTTACGGATGCCGATGGAGTGCACCTGCCGGGTTCGACGGCGCGGGCGCTGGCCGATGCGGCGGCGAGCGGCGCGGGCCTGGTGTCTTATTCGCCCGAACAGGAGACGCGGACGTGGTGGGAGCGGGCGCTGATTCCGTTTGTGTACACGCGCCTGGGACAGAAATTTTCCTACGACGCGGTGAACGATCCCGAATCGCCTGCGGCGGCGGCGAGCGGGCAATATCTGATGATCCGGCGCGCGGATTACGAGCGGATCGGAGGCCACAAAGCCGTTGCCGGAGAAGTGCTGGAAGATGTGGCGCTGGCGCGGCTCGCCAAACAAGCCGGGCGTCCGGCTGCATTTTGCCTCGGGGCACGGGATCATGCGCGTGCGGATGTACCGGACGTTTCGGCGCGATGTGGGAGGGATGGACGAAGAATCTGTATCCGCTGATGTGCGGCACGTCGCGAGCGGTGGGGCGGGAACTGCGGTCGATTGTGCCGTGGATACCAATCCTGCTACTTCTGCTCACGCCGCTGCATCTAATTTTGGGTGCGGTTGGGTTGGTGCTGCTGGCGGGGCGCCACGCTGCTTATGCGGCGAAACTGCGGCGAAATCGTTTTCCAGCGGCCTTTGCCATATACTACTTGCCTGCGGTTGCGCTGTATGCGGCGGCGCTTCTGGTCTCGGAACGGCTCTATGTGCGGGGGAGCGTCGGTTGGAAGGGCCGGGAGTATTCCGTGAATCGTGACTGGTGACTGGTGACTGGTGACTGGTACTGGTAACTGGTAACCTGTCTAGACTGGTCATGAATTCATGCCTGTAGCTGTTGCAATCTTTTGTTAATTGGAAGCCGTTTCATTCGCGCTATGGTCTATCTGACACGCAAAATCGAGTTTTCGGCGTCGCATCTGTATCACAACCCGGCGTTTTCGGCCGAGGAGAACCGGCGCGTCTTTGGGAAGTGCAATAACCCGCATGGGCACGGGCACAACTATGTGCTCGAAGTGACCGTGGCGGGCGAGCCGGACCCGGCCACGGGAATGGTGCTGGACCTGAAGGAACTCAAGGAAATTTTGCAGCGCGAAGTGAGCGACCGGATGGATCATCGCTTTCTCAATTATGAAGTGCCGGAACTCGCGGGGCAGATTCCGACGTGCGAAAACATCGCGGCGGTCATCTGGCGGCTGCTCGAGCCGAAAATCACGCATGGAAATCTGCATCGCGTGCGGCTGTACGAAACGCCCGACCTGTTCGTGGATTGCTACGGCGAAGGCGGCGCAGCGATCAAGGGTCAGGCAGCGCGGCAGGCAGCGCGCGGGGGCGTTGCAATGAAAATTCATCTGACGCGGCGCTATGCGTTTTGCGGCCTCGCATCGCCTGCACAGCGCGCAACTTGGCGAGGAAGAAAACCAGCGCGTCTACGGAAAATGCAACAACCCGTACGGGCACGGCCACAACTACGTGGTGGAAGTCGCCGTTTCGGGCCCGACCGATCCTGCGACGGGAATGATCGCGAATCTGAGCGATCTCGACGCGTTTGTCGACCGCGAAGTGATCGAGCCGTTCGATCACAAATACCTGAACGAAGAGATTGCCGCATTTCGCGAGCGCGTGCCGACCACCGAAAATCTCTGCATCGAGATTTTTAATCGCCTGCGCGCTTTTCCCGAGGCGAAGCTGGAACGCGTGCGTCTGGAAGAGACCGGACGGAACAGTTTTGAATACCTGGGAGAGGGAATCGGGAGCGCCCAATGAGCGAAAAGATGACGGAAAAAATAAAGCGTACCGAAGAGCTGGAATTGACCGAGCCGGGGAACGCCGGAAACATCCGAGACCATCGCGGACCTGGTGCGGCGGATGCTTGAAATTGATTGGAGAAGACCCGAACCGCGACGGCTTGCGGCGCACTCCGGAACGTTTTGAAAAGGCGCTGCGGTTTCTCACCAGCGGCTATCAGCAGGATCCGGAAAAAGTCCTGAACGGCGCGATGTTCAGCGTGAGCTACGACCAGATGGTGCTGGTGAAGGACATCGAGTTCTACAGCTTGTGCGAACATCACATGCTGCCGTTTTTCGGGAAGTGCCACGTGGCCTATATTCCGGACAAGAAAGTGGTGGGCCTGTCGAAGATTCCGCGGCTGGTGAACATGTTCGCGCGGCGGCTGCAGATTCAGGAGCGGCTGACCAATCAGATTGCCAGCGCCATCCAGCAGAAAATTTGCCCGCTGGGCGTGGGCGTGGTGATCGAGGCGCGGCACATGTGCATGGTGATGCGCGGCGTGGAAAAGCAGAATTCGCAGACGGTGACCAGCGCCATGCTGGGCGCATTCCGGGAGAACGCGCAAACGCGCGAGGAATTTCTTGTCGCTGATTCGCGCGAAGTGAGCGGCCATGAGGTTTTCTCCGTGTCCTCCGTGCCCTCTGTGTTAAATCTTTGTTTTTTGAAAGGCAAAACCTTTAACACAGAGTCACAGAGAGCACAGAGTCCACCAAAGGAATCAACGCAAATGGTATCCGGCAGGGAATGGCCGTAAATGGCCCCAAACCGCCGGCATCTGGTTCGAATCGGCTTCCACAGCACAAACATTTTGCGCGTTGGCATGGGCGTGTGATACTCTCCTAAGGTCGAAGAGAAGACGAAACGAGAGAAAATAATGAATGGGTTCGGCGGAGAGGGCGATTTGAGAGAAGCCAAGTCAATGTTGATCGAGCAGTATCGAAGAGCATATGAAGGATACAGGCTCGCCGGAAGTTCAGATTGCGCTGTTGAGCGAGCGCATCAACTATCTGACGACGCATCTGAAGTCGCACCTGAAGGACCATGCGTCGCGACGCGGATTGATCATGATGGTCAACAAGCGCCGCCGGCTTTTGGATTATCTGAACCGTCGTGACCCGGATCGGTATCGCGATATTGTCGAACGCCTCAGTTTGCGCAAGTAACCGCCCTGCAAGCGCAGAGTGGTTTCGCGGCAACGACATCTCCGAGCCTTCGCGGAGTCCTGCGAGCTTTCTAGGCGGCTTTTGGGCCATTGTGGCCCGGCCGCTTTTTTTGCAGGCAGTCTCCGGCATTCCTCTCGCAGCAGCTCATCGTCGCTCTCTTCCAAACAAAACGGGAAGAATTGCTCCCGCACTCGTAATGGTCTATCCGCACGCGCAATCCCCGATGGTTCGGGGCGCGGCGGAAAAGCGAAAGGAATTCAGGATATGTCGCAAGCAGCTCCAGCACCCCACATCGTTACGGTCGAGGTCGGCGGACGTACGCTGACGCTAGAGACCGGAAAAATTGCAAAACAGGCCAATGGCGCCGTCCTGGCGCGCTACGGCGATACCGTCGTGCTGGTCACGGCGTGCATGGATACCAAGCCGAATGACCGGGATTTTCTCCCCCTCACCGTCGACTATCGCGAATATACGTATTCAGCCGGAAAAATTCCCGGCGGGTTTTTCAAGCGCGAAGGGCGCCCTTCGGAGCGCGAAATTCTGACGTCGCGGATGATCGACCGCCCGCTGCGTCCGCTGTTTCCGGAAGCATGGCGCAATGAAACGCAAATCGTCGCCATGGTGCTTTCGGCGGACAGCGAAAACGATCCGGACATGATCGGAATCACGGGCGCGTCGGCGGCGGCGTTTATTTCCGACTTGCCGTTCACCACGCCGGTAGCGGCTGTGCGCGTGGGACTGGTCGACGGCAAGTTGGTTGCCAACCCGACCGTGGCCGCGCAGAAGACGAGCTTGCTGAATATCATCGTGGTGGCGACCGAACAGGCCATCGTCATGATCGAGGCGGGCGCGATTGAAGTGAGCGAAGACCAGGTCGCCGAAGCGCTGCAATTCGGGCACGACCAGATCAAGCACATCATCGCGGCGATCCGCGAACTGCACGACAAGGTCAAGCCCAACAAGGTGACCGTTCCCGCGCTGCCGTTTGACGAAGCCCTGGCGAAGGAAATCGAGCAGAAATACGGCGCGCAACTGCACGACGCGCTGGACACCAAGAAATACCCGAAGAAGGAAAGCTATCACCGCATCGACGAAGTGAAGAAAGCGGTTCGCGATTCGATTCCGGAAGAGGACGAAGACAAGCGCACGCTGGCCATGCGCGCGTTTGAGCGGCTGCGCGAGAATTATTTCCGCGACGATATCCTCCATCACAACCGGCGTCCCGATGCCCGCGCCTTCGATGAAATCCGCGACATTACCTGCGAAGTGGGAGTGCTTCCCAGGGCGCACGGTTCGGCGCTGTTCACTCGCGGCGAGACCCAGGCGCTGGCGACGACCACGCTGGGCACGAAGGAAGACAAGCAGCGGCTCGACCTGCTGTTCGAGGACGAGGCGTTCAAGCGGTTCATGCTGCACTACAATTTCCCGCCGTTTTCGGTCGGCGAAGTGAAATTCCTGCGCGGGCCGGGCCGCCGCGAAATCGGGCACGGCGCGCTTGCCGAACGCGCGTTAATGAACCTGCTTCCGCCCGAGGCCGACTTCCCCTACGCCATGCGCCTGGTTTCCGACATCATGGAATCCAATGGCTCCTCTTCGATGGCCACCGTCTGCGGCGGTTCGCTCTCGCTCATGGATGCCGGAGTGCCGATTCGCGCGGCGTGCGCGGGCATCGCCATGGGACTGGTCGTCGAAGGCGACAAGGCCGCCGTCCTGACCGATATCGCCGGAGCGGAAGATCACTACGGAGACATGGACTTTAAAGTCGCCGGAACGCGCACGGGAATCACCGCCCTGCAAATGGACATCAAGGTGGGCGGCGTGAGCGTGCCGTTGATGCGGCAGGCGCTCGAGCAGGCCCGGCGCGCTCGCCTGCACATTCTGGACATCATGGACCAGACGATTTCGGAGGCGCGCGGCAAGATGTCGGTCTACGCCCCGCGGCTCTATCTGTTGCAGATTCCGACCGACAAGATTCGCGACCTCATCGGGCCGGGCGGAAAGAAGATCCGCTCGATCATCGAGGCGACCGGCGTCAAGATCGACGTCATGGACGACGGCAAGGTGCACGTGTTCGCCAACAGCGGCACGGCCGCCGACGCCGCGCTGGCAGATGATTCGCGATGTCACGGCGTCGGCCGAAATCGGCAAGACGTATCTCGGCAAAGTGGTGCGGCTGGCGGACTTCGGCGCGTTCGTGGAAATTTTCCCCGGCACCGACGGTTTGCTGCACATCAGCGAAATCGCCGAGCAGCGCATCCGCGACGTCCGGGACGAACTGAAACTGGGCGACCAGGTGCTCGTCAAGGTGCTGGCGATCGAGGGCAACAAGATTCGCCTTTCGCGCAAAGCAATTTTGCGTGAGGCGCGCGAAAAACAACAAAAAGGAAGCGGCGGGCGGGCAGGGCTAAAGGCGGTCGATGACTTCATCGCCGGCTCGTCTTGGGCTAGGAAAATATTGAATGGTTAGAAAAGGGGGAGGCGAGCGATCGCCTCCCCTTTTTGTTTTGGGCTTTGCAGTTTAGTTGTTCACTTATCTATTTAGTCTCTCAATTCAGCTCCTCAATTCAGTTCGTTCACCATCTATGAGTTCATCATTCCGAGCGAAGCGAGGAATCTCTCTTTATTTTTCGCTCGAATGGGAAAAAACACAGAGGGATTCCTCGCTTCGCTCGGAATGAGGCCCCTATGTTAAAGCGCGCGTCAGGGCACGCAATCGTTGGGAGTATCTTTCACCAGGAAATCTGAATCAGAAATATCGTACGAGGATGAATTTGGTGGCACAGGCTTCAGCCTGTGCGAAGCTCTGGTCCAAGAAAACGAAAACCGCACAGGCTGAAGCCTGTGCCACTAAGTGATTCGGATGGGTCACCAGTCACTGATCACCAGTCACCTTGTTTTACTGCACGCGGCGGATGCGCGCGCCGACCGAGGAAAGTTTTTCCTCGATGCGCTCGTAGCCGCGGTCGATGTGATAGACGCGGTCTACCAGGGTTTCGCCCTTGGCGACCAGCGCGGCCAGCACCAGGGAAGCGCTCGCTCGAAGATCGGAAGCGATGACGCCGGTGCCGGAAAGCTCCGTGGGACCGTGGACGATGGCGCGGCGCCCTTCGATCGAAATGTTGGCGCCCATGCGGATCATTTCGCTGGCGTGCAGGAACCGGTTTTCGAAAATAGTTTCGGTGATGACGGATGTTCCGATGGCCTGCGTCATGAGGGCCATGAACTGCGCCTGCATGTCGGTGGCGAAGCCCGGATACTCCTCGGTTCGCACGTCGGCGGCGACCAGCCTTCTTGCGCCGCGGACGGACAATGTGCCGGGAGCGGTTTCGTGAATCTCGACGCCGGTCTCGCGCAGCTTGGCGATAATCGAGCGCAGATGTTCGGGCTCGCAGCAGGTCAGCTCCAGCGACCCGTTGGTAATGGCTCCGGCCACGAGAAACGTGCCCGCCTCGATGCGGTCCGGAATGATGGTGTGCGTGGCGCCGTAGAGCCGGTCTTTTCCGCGCACGTGAATCGTGGAAGTTCCCGCCCCTTCGATGTCCGCGCCCATCTTGATCAGAAGTTCGGCCAGGTCGGTGATCTCCGGCTCCTGCGCCGCGTTGCCGATTTGCGTTTCTCCCTCGGCCAGGGCCGCGGCCATGAGCACGTTTTCGGTCCCGGTGACGGTGATCTTATCGAAAAAAACATTTCCGCCGGGCAAGCGGCCTCCGCCGGGAACGCGCGCTTCCACGTAGCCGTGCGAGGTGCCGATTTCCGCGCCCATTTGTTCGAGCGCTTTCAGGTGAAGGTCCACGGGGCGCGCGCCGATCGCGCAGCCTCCCGGCAAAGAGACACGCGCGGAACCAGTGCGCGCGACCAGCGGGCCGAGCGTGAGAATCGAGGCGCGCATCGTGCGCACCAGTTCATAGGGAGCTTCGGCGCCGTTGACTTGCTCGGCCTGAATGGCCATGGAGGTGGGCGGGAGTTCGGCCGACTCGACGACGGCTCCCATATGCGCGAGCAGGCGGCCCATGGTGATGATGTCCCGCACGTGCGGAACGTTATTCAGCTCGACGCGGTCGCTGGTCAGCAGCGCCGCGGCCATCGCGGGGAGAGCGGCATTTTTCGCGCCGCTGATGCGCACCGATCCTTCCAGCGGCCTTCCGCCTTCGATCAGAAGTTTATCCATGTGCGTGGATTGCGCCTCTTGGGCTACGTTTTGCAGTGTGGAGAGCGTGGTGGACATTTCCCTTGGTATCGCGCAATTGTTGTCTGGCGTCTTGCGCGCTTGCTCCTGTCTTTAGAATAATGAACGCGGCGCCCAGATTGTGTCCGGAAAGACGCAGCGCGCGTGTCGCATCAGCCACGGTGGCTCCGGACGCCTCGATCAGGATCCGCAGCCCTCGGGCTTGCAACTTCCGATTCGTCAAAGCCACGCCGATCATCCAGTTGTCATACACGCGGCCCAGCCGAACCATCGCAGCGGTAGAGAGCATGTTGAGGACCATCTTCTGGGAGGTTCCGGCTTTCATTCGCGTCGATCCGGAAATGACTTCAGGTCCGGTGGGCGTGACGATACTGATCCGCGCCAGGCGCGTGATCGGCGTCCTCGGATTCGACGTGATGCCAATGGTCGCGCATCCTTTCCGCTTTGCGAATTCGAGCGCTCCCAGGACATAGGGTGTCGAACCGCTGGCGGTGATGCCGACGACGGCGTCTTTAGCGCACAGGCCGTGCGCAGCAAGATCGCGCGCGCCCTGCGCCCGATCATCTTCCGCGCCTTCCACGGCGTGCGTGAGGGCGCGGCGGCCTCCCGCAATAACGGCCTGGACCATCGACGGACGCGTGCCGAATGTGGGGGGAAGTTCCGCCGCATCGAGCGCCGCAAGGCGCCCGCTGGTTCCCGCGCCAATGTAAAAAAGACGCCCGCCGGAATTAAATGCACGGACAATAGCCTCGACGGCGCGCGAAATGGCGGGGAGCGCTTTGGCGACGGCTTTCGTCACGGTCGGCGTCTTCGCGATGGATCGCGCGCACAATTTCCAGCGCGGATTTTGAGGAAAGTCCGCGCGTGCGGGGATTGCGCTGTTCGGTTGCTTTTGGCGTTTTCCTGGCCATGCTTCACTCACCATCATCGCACGCGCGCAACCCATTTTGCTGCCGAGAATGCTTTGATAATCGCTTATTTACTAAGGGGGACTAGCCCGCAATTCTCACATACTTCCGAGCGGAAACTTTCCAAAGCCTGCAAGAATTGGACGAAAACCAGTCAGCGGCGCTAGTGGCACAGGCTTCAGCCTGTGCGGTTTTGACTTCTTGCCTCGAAACATCGCACAGGCTGAAGCCTGTGCCACCATTCAGAAATAGGGGCTATCGAGCAGCGGGGGCAAGGCCTAGCGCCTCGATCACGGCGTCATGCACAGCGGGGCGCACGGCCGTAATCTTGTCGTTATCGCGAGTGGGATAAACCCGGTTGGTGAGAAGAATGACGAACAGTTGCCGGTCGGGATCGATCCAGATGGACGTTCCCGTAAAACCGAGATGTCCGTAGCTGCGTGCGGAAAAATAGCGGCCGCTTGAGGAGTTCGGAGTGGGCGTCATCCAGCCGAGCGTGCGCGCGCCGCCTGCCAGCGGCTGGGGCGCGGTGAATTGCAAAATCGTTGCGCGGGTGAGCAGGCGCTTGTGGGCGTAGATCCCGCCGTTGAGAAGCATCTGGCAGAAGGCCGCGAGGTCGGGAGCGTCGGAAAACATTCCGGCGTGCCCGGCGACGCCGCCCATGGCGAAAGCGTTTTCGTCGTCCACTTCGCCCTGCAGGAGACGCTTGCGGAACGTCGCGTCATTTTCCGTTGGGGCGATGCGGGCGGCGAGCGATTTCGCGGGATTAAAAGTCGTGGACGTCATGCCCAGAGGCGTGAAAATCCGTTCGCTCGCCAGTTGGTCGATTGTCTTGCCCGTGGCGCGCTCGAGAATTTCGCCGAGCAGGATGAATCCCAGATCGGAGTAGACGGTCTTTGTGCCCGGAGCGTATTCGAGAGGTTCGCGGCAAATGGCGGCGACGATATCGCGCTTGGAATGCAGCGTGAGGAAATATTCCTTGTGCGCGGGAAGCCCGGAAGAGTGCGTCAGCAGGTGGCGGATCGTCACGGTCTTGCGCCACTCGGGATTCGGGCCGGAATTCCACTCGGGGATGTAGCGCGCCACGGGCAGATCCAGCGTCGATGCGCTTTGCTTCCACCTGCATGGCTACGAGGGTTGTGGTGACGACCGGCTTGGTCAGCGAAGCGGCATCGTAGATGGTGTCCGCATTCACGGCAGGCGATTTCGCGTCATACGTTTGCCGGCCGAACCCATGAACGACAAGTTCATTGCGGTAGCCGACCGCGAGCACGCCGCCGGGAAATGCATGATCGGCGACGGCGCGATTGAGCACGTCGTAGACGGGTTGCAATTTTTCTTGGGCGCTGGCGTCCGCTTCGCGCAATTTCATGGGATTCGCGGCCAAATCGAGCCCGGCGCCAAGCGGCGCGACTCCGGGAATATGCACGGGCAATCGGCCTCCCATGGCCACCTGTCCGAACAGCGCGCGGCCCATGGCTCTTTGCGCGACATCGGCCGTGCTGAACGCGGCGATCCACGTCTTCGCGGCAGGGAATCGCTCGGCCAAATACGGGCTGCCAAAGCAGGCGACGACGGCGGGCTTTCCGGCGGCGAGCAGGCGATCCACCACGGCGGCTTCGTCGTCGGGAAGGCCGATGCTGCCCTTGCGATCGGCGACGCGCACGAAAATAGCGGCGATGGCGACGTCGTAGGTATCGGGCGGCGGAAGCTTGACCATGTCCGCGCGCACAAATCGCGTGTCCATGCGCACCGAAGTGAGCGAATCCACGCGCCAGCGGATTTCATTTTCCAGGTTTCCGGCGGGATAAGGATCGACGTCTCCCGAAACGGCGACGAGCAGCACGCGTTGCGGCGTTGCGGCATTGAGCGGCAGAATGTGCTGATCATCACGAAGCAGTGTGATGCCGCGATCGGCGATATCGAGCGCCGCGCGATCGAATTCCGGGCGGTCGAATTTTTCGGCAAGCGCGTCGAGATCCACGAGTTTCGATTTGTTCAGGCCGAGCTTGGCCTTGGCGCGAAGCACGCGCGTCACGGCTTCGTCCAGGCGCGACATCGGGATGCGGCCCGACGCCACCGCATCGCGCACGGCTTCGAGCGCGGCATCCAGCACGGGCGGCACCAGCAAGAACGTCGGCGCCCGCCAGTATGGATTGCACCGCGACTTCGCCGGGAGGGTAGCGCACTGTTACGCCGCCCATGTCGAGCGCGTCGGTCACCACCAGGCCTTGAAAGCCCATTTGTCCGCGAAGCAGGTCGGTTGAAATTCTGTGCGACATCGTGGCCGGCAGGTCGGGATCGGGTTCCAGGGCGGGCACGGCGAGATGGCCGGTCATGATGGCGCCCACGCCGGCGGCGATGGCTGCGCGAAACGGAGCGAGTTCGACGCGGTCCAGATGCGCGCGGTCGCTCGTGACGGTCGGCAGATCGAGATGCGAATCCGTGCTCGTATCGCCGTGGCCGGGGAAATGTTTGGCGGTGGCCAGGCCGCCGTTTTCCTCGACGCCGCGAACGAAGGCGGCGACAAATTCGGATACGCGCGCCGGGTCTTCGCCGAACGAACGCGTGTTGATGATGGGATTATCGGGGTTGCTGTTGACGTCCGCATCGGGCGCGAAAATCCAGGGAACGCCTACTGCTTTGCCTTCAAGCGCCGTAATCTTGCCCATGGTGTAGGCGTCTTCGGGACGTCCCGTGGCGGCCACGGCCATGGCATGGGGAAACGACGAGCCTTCCTCGACGCGCATGGAAGTGCCGCGCTCAAAATCCGCGGCAACCAGCAGAGGAATCTTGGCGTGGCTTTGCAGCGTGTTGACCAGCACCGCCGTGGGATACACTTGGCTGCGTTCGATGCCGAGCGGCGAGGCTTGCGTTTGAATCGCGAACGTGCCGATATGTTTTTCCTCGACATCGCGCAGGAGTTCGCGGTAAGTCTGACTGTCGGTGGACACGAATGCGCCATAGGCCCACACGGCGAACACTTGCCCGATCTTTTCGTCGAGCGTCATTTTCTTGAGGGTTTGCGCGACCCAGCGTTCGGCTTCGGGAGAAAGATTTGCCGGGGATGGCGCGGCAGGCGTGCGCGGAGATTTTTGCGTGCGGCTCGTAGTAGCCATCAAATATCTGGCGGGTTCCAAGTAGAGCCCGCACCCGAGTACAGCGAGCAGCAGGATCCAGCGACTTAATTTTCGCATCGCCCGGATTCCAGGATTGACGCCTGCATGCTGCAATTATTTATAGCATCCGCGCCGGTCCGAGACAAACCCGATTGTAACCACGGATGCACACGGATTAACACGGATAAGAGACTGATGAAAACATCGATTAAAATCCGTTCATGGCAGAATTTGGGCTTGCGATGATGCAATTGCGCGCACGCGTGAAAAGGGCTGCCGATTCGCGGACTCTGAAGCTTTTATCGTCGCTTTTGTCTCTATCCGTGTTGATCTGTGTGCATCTGTGGATTCAAATTCCTGCTTTTGCGGCGACGCAGGCCGCGCCTACTGCAAATACGCTGACTGGGATTGACGTGCTCGAAGCGGAGGATTTTGCGCCCCTCAAGGGAAAGCGTATCGGGCTGATTACCAATCAGACGGGGATCGACCGCAACGGGCGCAGCACGATCGATTTGCTGGCGCACGCGCCGGGCGTGAAGCTGGTGGCTCTGTTCAGTCCCGAGCACGGGATTCGCGGGGTTCTGGATGAGCGCATTTCCTCCACGACCGATGCGGCCACCGGGCTGCCCGTTTATAGCCTCTACGGGGAGACCGACCGGCCAACCGCTGCGATGCTCGCGGGCCTCGACGCCCTGGTCTTTGACATTCAGGACGCCGGAGTGCGCTTCTACACGTACATCACGACGATGGGGTACACGATGGAAGCGGCGGCGGCGCATCATCTTGCGTACTACGTCCTGGACCGGCCCGATCCGCTTGGCGGCGAACGCATCGAAGGCCCCATGCTCGATCGCGACCTCACGAGTTTCACCGGCTATTTTCCCATGCCCGTTCGAATGGGCATGACGCTGGGGGAAATGGCGAAAATGTTCAACGTTGAAAAAAAGATCGGCTGCGTCTTGCACGTCATTCGAATGCAGAATTGGCGCAGGCCTGAATATTTCGACCAGACCGGTCTGCCGTGGGTGAATCCCTCGCCTAATCTTCTTTCCGGCACCGCTGAGATCCTGTATCCCGGGCTGGAAATTCTGCAGGCCGGCGGCGTATCCGTCGGGCGCGGGACGGACAAGCCGTTCGAACGGCTGGGAGCGCCGTGGATTCACGCCGAGGAATTCGCGGAAGCGCTAAACCGCCGGGCGATTCCGGGTGTGCGGTTCGAGCCGGATCGATTCACGCCGGATTCGGGCTTGTACAAGGGAGAACTGTGCCAGGGGGCGCGAGTCGTGGTGACCGATCGTGGGGCGTTGCAGACCATGCGAATGGGGATGGAGATTGCCGCTGCATTGTCGAAACTCTATCCGGGCAAATTCGATGTGGCGAAAATGATTGCGCTGGTAGGGAACGCGGCGACGATTGAGCGGCTTACGAAGGGCGATGCTCCCGCCGCGATTGTTGCGGGGTGGGACAATGACCTCGCGGCGTTCCGCAGGATGCGGGCGAAATACTTGCTGTACCAATGAGGCGGGGTGGACAGGCTTCCGAGCCTGTGTGATTACTCAAATTTGGACAGGCCAGCGGCTGAAGAGGGGACGAGAAATCGCCAAAACATTGCTTTTTCCGATCCTTACATTCATTCTGCTGCGTTCATGTCGTGGCTAAAGCCACGACCCACAAAGATTCAGAAATTGTCACACCGGCTCTGAAGGCTGTCCTAACTTGTTGCTTGCGTAGCTAGCGATTGCTCCCGCAAGGAATGTGATTGCCGTGCCGGCCGGAACGTACCACGTCCACAACAGCGGCGTGCGGAAGTGAATGTAGAGGATTCCGGCGAGCCCCGCGAACATTCCGATGAGCACTCCGGAAGCGGTGGCCCGCTGCAAAAGGAACGCCAGCAGAAAAAGTCCGAGCAAAATGCCAAAAGTGATCGAGGCGATGGTCAGGCCCGCTTCGAGCATTGGGCCCCAATTTAATGTGCCGAGCAGGGCGAGAAGGAAGCCCCAAACCAGCGTCATGCCGCGCGAAAGACGCAGAAAATGGCCGGGGGCGCTAGCTGGTCTCGATGTTTCGTTTCCGGCGGGCGTCTCTTCCTGCGTCTGGTCAGGCAAGTCGCGCCCGCGCAATTTGTGGAAATCGAGGACGCTGGACGCGGCCAGGGAATTGAGCGAGCCGCTGGCGTTGGACATGGCGATGGCGAGTATCGCGGCGATCATGAGGCCGCGCATCCCGGAAGGCATGGAGGTGACGATGAAATCGGGGAGCACCGAATCGTAACTGAGTCCCGGATGGACGACGGGCGCTCCGTGCCACGCATAGAGCATCACGCCCAGAACCAAAAATAACGCGAACTGGAAAAGAATAATTCCGCCGCTGGCTAACAATGCAATCTTGCTTTCGCGCTCGGACTTCGCGGCCAGCAGGCGCTGCACGATGGTCTGGTCGGTGCCGTGGCTCGCCATGGTCAGAAAATGTGCCGCCAATCATGCCGGACCAAAACGTGTAGGTTTTCGCGGGATTCGTGAAGCTGAAGGAGAAATCGAACATGCGGAATTTGTTTGCTGCCGAGGCCGCATGAACGACCGTGGCCCAGCCTCCGGGAATGGCATGAAGCAGAAGGAAGAAGGTGGCGATCGAGCCGGAAAAATAGAGAAGGAATTGCACGACGTCGGTCCAAATCACGGCTTTCATGCCGCCCTCGAACGTGTAGACGAGCACGAGCGCCACGATCAGCAGGACCGAGGTGCGCTGCTGGGTGCCAAACGCGGCCTTGATGACGAAACCGATGGCGGCGATGCGCACGCCTTCGGCCAGGACGCGCGTGACCAGAAACGTGCTCGCGGCGACACCCTTTACCTTTGCGCCAAACCGCCTTTCCATCAACTGATAGGCCGTATAATATTCTCCCCGGAAGTAGCGGGGCAGAAAAACCAGTACGATCACCACGCGGCCCACGAGGTATCCGAGAACCAATTGAAGGAACGTCAGGTTTCCCGCGAAAGCCAATGCCGGAGTGCCGACGATGGTGAGCGTGGAAGTTTCCGTGGCGACAATCGAAAACGCCAGTGCCCACCAGGGCGCCGTGCGGCCGCCCAGAAAATAGTCGCGAACCGTGCTCTGGCCTCTGCGAAGCGCAATGCCGAACGCGGTGATGCCGGCCAGGTAAACGGCGATCAGGATAAGGTCGAGAGAGGTCAGGCGCATAGCGCAGGCGTGGCGATCATATGAGCGAGTCCCCGCGGCGTCAAGCGCGCTCCAGAGATCGCGCGGCGAAGCGAATAACGAGGGAATATGGCGTATTGGCTGGGATTTGACGGAGGCGGGACGAAGACGGACTGCGTCGTTCTCGAATGCCGGAGGAGAGATCGTCAGCGCGGGGCACGGCGGCCCCGCGAACGCGCTGCGTTCCGGATTTGATGCCGCGTTTCATTCCATCGGCGAGGCTGCCGCGGAAGCGCTTCGGGCCGCGAATTTGCAGCCGGGCGATGTTACCGGCGTGTGCGCGGGGCTTGCCGGAGCAGGCCAGCGAAGCGTCGTCCGCCGCATGATCGTTTTCCTGACGCACGAATTCCCGCACGCGGTGGTGAAGGTCACCACGGACCTCGAAATTGCGCTGGAGACGGCGGCGGGTTCCGGCCCGGGAGTCGTGCTGATTGCCGGCACGGGATCGGCAGCGTACGGGCGAAATGCCGCGGGCGAAACAGCGCGCGCAGGCGGCTACGGGCCGCGAATCGGCGACGAAGGAAGCGCTTATGAAATCGGCCGCCGGGCGGTCGCTGCCGTGGCGAGGACGCGCGACCTAGACGCTCCGGCAACGTTGCCTGGCGGAAATGATTCCAGCCGCATTGAATTGTCCGGACTGGGACGAACTGATGCAGCGCATCATGAAAAATCCCGACGATGTTTTCCCGAAGCTGTTTCCGGCGGTGGTGGAAGCGGCGAATGCCGAGGACAGCGCGGCGAAGGAAATCCTGTTTACGGCAGCGATCGGGTTAGGGAATCTGGCCATGACCGTGGTGCGCCGCCTGGGATTGAATGACCAGGAATTTCCGCTCGTGAAATGCGGAGGCGTCTTCGGGCGGTGCCAGATGCTCGATGCACTGCTCGATTCGGCGCTCCAGAGCGGCGCCCCGCGCGCGAAGATTTCTCAACTGGAAATTTCTCCGGCCGTCGGGGCGGCGCGCATCGCCGCACGGCTTGCCGGATCGTCCTCGCAAGTTGCGACTCATGGCGCCTAAAGATCTCAGCAGCGTGCAAGACGCCCGCACCGCGGCCCTGGAAGATATTCCCGGCCTGCTGCTATCCTGCGGCGAAGACGCCCTCCGCATCCTGATCGACAATCCGTATTTCGACGAGACGCATGTTTGCCTTTTGCTGGAGCGAAAAGACCTGCCGGGCGCTCTGGTCGAGGAAATTGCCAAGCGAAAAGCGTGGCGGGGAAGTTACCGCGTTCGGCGCGCCCTGGCGGCGCACCCGCACACGCCGCGCCTGGTTGCCCTGCGCGTGCTGCGCGACTTGCACTTGATGGATTTGGTGAGAATCAGCCTGCTGCCCGCTTCTTCCGGGGAACTCCGGCGCCTGGCGGAGGAACGCATCCTCGCGCAGTTGCCGCAATTGCCGCTGGGGCAGAGGCTGATGCTGGCCCGGCGAGGCTCGGCCCGCGTCGCGGCGGGACTGATTTTGCAAGGGCCGGAAAACGTGGCGCGGATTGCGCTCGACAACGCGTTTCTGAACGAATCCCAGCTTCTGAAAACGTTGTCCAAGCAGTCTGTGCCGGCTCGGATTGTCGCGAGTGTCGCCAGGCATGAGAAGTGGTCGAAGTTGGTGAATATACGAGTGGTGTTGCTGCGGCATGCACACGCTCCGGCCGAGTGCGCCGCCGCTCTCGCTACTGATCTTCCCCGGCCCGATATCGAAGATTTACTCGGCCTTTCGCAGCTTTCCGAGAAGATCCGCGAACAGCTCCTGCGGGAACTTGCGCGCCGAGATCGGCAAGAATGAACGATAGGGGAATGGGGAGGCTGTACGAGAACTCCGCATCGCGGCGGGCGCAAAGCCACTCGGAACTGGAGACACGAATTAAACCGCGAATCGAAACTTGACACTCTGCGATGCGGCACTTAGCATCCTGCGGGGGAATAAACGGATGAAAACCACGCCCATGGCGGAAGGGCTCTCCAACACGGAGCGCCGCCATTCGCAGCGCCGAAAATTCAGTGCAAAAATCGAAATCGAATGGGGATCCGCCATTCTGTCAGGGGACAGTTCGGGACATTGGCCCTTCGGGGTTATTCATCGAACTCACGCCGCCGCTTTGGATGGGCGCGACGTTTGCGGCTCGCCTCGCTCTAGACCCGGTCCTGCCGCTGAATTGCACGGTAAGTCGTGTCGAGCCGGGAAAAGGAATGGGCGTCACATTTTCTTTGCCGGACGAGAGCGGCAAAGCGCAGTTCGAAGCGCTCCTGGCGGCCTTGCCCCAGACATGACGCGGTGTCTCGATTGCGGGTCCGAGCGCACGGCCGATCAGTGCCCCTTCTGCGGGTTGACTTCCGCTGCGGCAGAGTTGGTCGTGCGGCGGCGGCTGGTGCGCAGAACCGCAATATTTCTGGTGGGCATCATTGTGTTCGTCGCCGCCAGCCAGGTGTTTCCCCCGCTGGAATTGGATTCCATTTTGATTTTCGCGGGGCTCGTTTTTTTCCTCTCCCTCGCTCTTGGGTATTGGATTGATTTTCGGGCGCGAAAGCATTTGGAAATCGAAGTCATGAAGCGCATTTATTTCGGAATGATCCCGGTGCCCTGGATTTTCGCGGGGCTGCTGTTTCTGAACGGGAAATTGGATACTTCACGTCCCATCCGAATTCCGGCGACGGTTGTCGGCAAATTCGCGACCGGCGGTTTGCCGCGAAGCCGCCGCCTGGTCATTACTTCCTGGCGCTACGGGACGGCGAATCGAGCGGATCGCGGTGGATCAAAACGACTACGACCGATTCCAGCCGGGCGACGACATCATTGTTCAGATGCAGAAAGGCGAATTCGGCGTTCCCTGGGTCTACGGCGTATTTCGCGAGTAGGCGATCTCGGGGCGCCTGGTGGATTTACGAAGGCTTCCCGGAATAGGTTTTCCGCCGCAGAAATTCGCCGGCGCCGGCGCGGCCGGTGAATTTTCCGTTATCGATGATGACGCGTCCGCGAGAGAGCACGGTTTTCGTCACACCCTTCACCCGAATACCCTCGAACATGGAATAGTCCACGCGCATGTGGTGCGTCTTGGCGCTGATAACCTGTTCGGCGTTGGGATCGAAAATCACCAGGTCGGCGTCCGAGCCGATCGCGATCGTGCCTTTGCGCGGGTACAAGCCGAAAAGTTTCGCGGGCGCGGTCGAAACCAGCTGCACGAAGCGGTTCGCCGAAAATTTCCCGCCGTGCACGCCGCCGGAATAAATCAGGCTGAGGCGGTGCTCGATGCCGGGTCCGCCATTTGGAATTTTCGTGAAGTCGTCCTTGCCCATTTCCTTTTGTTCCTTGAAACAGAAAGGGCAATGATCGGTCGAGACGACTTGCAGCGTGTCGCGCGCCAGGCCCTGCCAGAGTTTTTCCTGATTCCATTTTTCGCGCAGCGGGGGAGTGAAGACGTATTTCGCTCCCTCGAAGCCGGGCACATCCATATTTTCGAGCGAGAGATGAAGATACTGCGGGCACGTTTCCGCGTATGCCGGCAAGCCGCGATCGCGCGCCTCGCGCACTTTCTCCAGGGCGTCATTGCAGGAAAGGTGCACGATGTACACGGGCGCGCCGGCCATTTCCGCCAGCGCAATCGCGCGGGACGTCGCTTCTCCTTCGGCCGTCGTCGGGCGGGTCAGCGCGTGATATTTCGGCGCGGTCTTTCCTTCGGCCAGGGCGCGCTGCACCAGGACGTCGATGGCGCCGCCATTTTCCGCGTGCATGCAGATCATGCCGCCGTGTTTGGCGGCCTGCAGCATGGCGCGAAAAATCGAGGCGTCATCCATCATGAAGACGCCGGGGTAGGCCATGAAGAGTTTGAAGGATGACACGCCTTCGCGGACCAGCGCGCCCATCTCTTCGAGCTGTGATTTGCCGAGTTCGGTGATGATGCAGTGGAACGCGTAATCGGCGACGGCTTTGCCTTCGGCTTTCTTCATCCACGTATCGAAGGCGTGGCGCAGGGTTTGGCCTTTGTACTGGATCGCGAAATCAATCAGGGTGGTGGTGCCGCCGAACGCGGCGGCGCGCGTGCCGGTTTCAAAATCGTCGGCGCTGGTGGTGCCGCCAAACGGCATGTCCAGGTGCGTGTGCACGTCGATGCCGCCGGGAATGACGATCGAGTCCTTGGCGTCGAGAACTTTGCCGGCATTTTCCACGGGAAGATCCTTGGCGATGGCGACAATCTGGCCGTTCGTGATGCCGATGTCGGCGGCATACGTGTCGGTTGCCGTGACGATCGTGCCGTTGCGGATTATGGTGTCAAAGGCCATGGTTCCCCCGGTGGCGCAGGATTCGGATCAAGCTGGCATCTTAGCAAGCTGCGCAAAAATAATAATCGCCGTCATTATGGGTCGACGCCGCAAATTCTCGGTGATACGGCGTACTGCTGTGGGCTCACATCCTGTAGGCCAGGTACCCTTGCCTGTCCGGTTTGGCGCGTGGCGATGAAAGTCATACCGGGCAGACAAGGGTCCCTCTTCTCCCTGGACGCTTGACCGGCGACCCGAATGATGCGGTTTTTGCGGCACGCCGGCAATTTCGTTTGCATTTGCGCGCGCGCTGCGATGCTAGAATGACGCCTGGAAGCTGGCCCTGATGCCCGGTGGAAAAATCAATCCACCGGGTTGTGCGTTTCAGGGGAGCCGCCGCACTTGAGGAGAGCGCATGCCCCTTCACGAGACCGCGCCGAAATTGACGCCCGAGCAATACGAAGAAAGTTTCGCGGACATCACGCCGCGCATGAACGCGCGCCAGGCCGCCATCGAGGCGGCGCGCTGCTTGTACTGCTTCGACGCGCCTTGCACGATGGCCTGCCCCACGCGCATCGACGTTCCCGGCTTCATCAAGCGGATCATGACGGGGAACACGCGCGGAGCGGCGCGCGTGATCCTGGACGCGAACATTTTGGGCGAGAGTTGCGGGCGCGTGTGCCCCACCGAAGCGCTGTGCGAAGGCGCGTGCGTGATGGTCGAGAAGGGCGAGGAGGCCATCGAGATCGGACGCTTGCAGCGCTATGCCGTCGATCACGTGCTCGACCGCAACATTTCCTTGTTCCATGCGGGCGCGCCAAATGGACGGCGCGTGGCCTGCATCGGCTCGGGCCCGGCGTCGCTGTCGTGCGCGGCGGCACTGGCAAGAAAAGGATATGCGGTGACGATCTTCGATCGCGGCGAACTTCCCGGCGGATTGAGCACCTACGGAATCGCGGCGTATAAAACGCGCGTCGCCGATTCGCTGCGCGAAGTGGAAATGGTGAAGTCGCTGGGCGTGGTGTTCCGCCAAAAAGTGGAAGTCGGCCGCGACGTGAGTTTTGACCAATTGGAAAAGGATTTTGACGCGATCTTTATCGGCGTGGGCCTGGGCGAAACCTGGGCCATGAATATTCCCGGCGAAGATCTGGAAGGTGTTTGCGGCGCGATGGAATTCATCGAGCGGACGAAAATATTGCCGTTTTCACAAGTCTCGATCGGAAGGCGCATTGCCTGCATCGGCGCGGGGAATACGGCGATCGACGTGGTCACCGCCGCGCGGCGTCTTGGCGCGGAAACCGTGTATTTGATTTACCGCCGGAGCGAGAAGGAAATGTCGGCGTTCCCCTACGAATATGAGCTGGCGAAAAAAGACGGAGTAATTTTTCTCTGGCAGACGCAGCCGGTGCGTGTCCTCGGGCGGGACGGCGTGGTGACGGGCCTGGAATGCATCCGCACGGTGCTTGGCGCGCCGGACGCGCGCGGGCGGCGCACGCCTGAGCCGATCCCGGATAGCCGGTTCACGATCGACGTGGATATGGTGGTGCGCGCGGTGGGGCAGAAGCCGGTCACGGAATTTCTGCGCGCGGTGCAGGGAATTGATTTGCGCAAGAACGGCACGGTGGTCGCCGATGCCCGGCATCAGACCGGCAATCAAAAATATTTTGCCGGTGGCGATTGCGTGAATGGCGGCAGAGAAGTGGTGGACGCCGTCGCCGAAGGCATGGCTGCCGCGCGCGGCATCGATGCATGGCTTGGGGAAACTTCCGGCGCGGCTCGCAGGGAGAATTGAACTCCCATGGATATTCCGGAATCGCTCAGCGAACGGTTTCCATTTCTCGATGCGCTCGAGGAAAATTGGCAGCTGGTTCCGCGTCCTGTGTTTTGGGGCTGGCTCGTTTTTTACGTCCTGCTGATCGGAAATGCGGCCGCGGGCGGCCATCTGTTTCAATGGTTCGATCTGGTTTTTATTCCGATCCACGAAGGCGGGCATCTGCTGTTCCGATTCTTCGGCGAATGGATCGCGGTCGCCGGAGGAACGTTTCTGCAGCTGTTTGTCCCGTTTGCGCTGGCGGTTTATTTCGCGTTCCGGCGGCAAATTCCCGGCACGGCTTTTTGCGCGTTCTTTTTCTTCGAGCAATTTCTTCCGATCGGGATTTACATGGCCGATGCGCGAGCCCAGGAGCTGCCGCTACTCACCGTAGGCGACTCCGAAGACGTGATCCACGACTGGTTCTACCTGTTCTGCACGCAGGTGTGCTGGAGCACGACACGCAGATCGGCGCGACGCTCCGCGTTCTCGGCTGGGTCGGAATGCTAGCGACGGTCGCTTGGTTTCTCATGCGCTCCTTAAAGAAATCATGAGTTCAAAAATGACTGATCGATATCACGAATTACGAATCACCAGTCACGAGTCACTGGTTACCAGTCACCGCACTGGAGGTGCATCATGGCCGATTTGCGCGTAAAGTTCTGCGGCATCGAGTCCCCCAATCCGTTCTGGCTGGCCTCCGGGCCGCCGACCAACACGGCCGGGCAGGTGATGCGCGCGTTTGATGCCGGCTGGGGCGGCGCGGTGTGGAAGACGATCGGCGAGCCGATCACCAACACCTCGTCGCGCTACGGCGCGATCGATTACAACGGCGCGAAGGTGATGGGCCTCAATAATATCGAGCTGATCAGCGACCGTCCGCCCGGAGGATAATTTCCGGGAAATCGTGGAAGTGAAAAAGCGCTACCCGAAGAACCTGGTGATCGCGTCGCTGATGGTGGAATCGAAGCGCGAAACCTGGCACGAATTTGTGCGGCGCGCGGAGGATGCGGGCGCGGACGCGCTGGAGCTGAATTTCGGCTGCCCGCACGGGATGAGCGAGCGCGGCATGGGCTCATCGGTAGGGCAGGTGCCCGAGTACACGGAGATGATTACGGCGTGGGCGAAGGAAGCGGCGAAGACGCCGGTGATCGTGAAGCTGACGCCGAACGTCACGGACGTCACGCGCGTGGCGCTGGCCGCGGAAAAGGGAGGCGCGGACGCCGTCAGCCTGATCAATACCGTCAATTCGCTGATGGGCGTGGACCTGGAGACATTTTCGCGGGCGGCCGAATGTGGGAGGGAAGTCGGCGCACGGCGGCTATTGCGGCCCGGCCGTGAAACCGATTGCCCTGCACATGGTTTCGAGCGTGGCGAAAGCGGTGAAAATTCCGATTGCCGGAATTGGCGGCATCGGATATTGGAACGACGCCGCCGAACACATCGCGCTGGGGGCGTCCGTGCGTGCAAGTCTGCACGGCGGCGATGCACTACGGATTCCGCATCGTGGAAGACATGATCGACGGCCTCTCCGCGTACATGGACGACCACGGATTCCGCACCACCGAAGATTTTCGCGGCCGCGCCGTGCCGAACATAAAGGATTGGGGCGACCTGGACCTGAATTACAAAGTGATCGCCGATATTCGCCAGGACCTGTGCATTGGCTGCCAGCTTTGCTACGTGGCCTGCGAGGACGGCGCGCACCAGTGCATCGAGCCCTACACGGTCGCGGGCAACGGCAAGAAAAATCCCAACGGAATGGGCGTGCACGTTCCGCGCATCATCGAGGACGAATGCGTCGGCTGCAATCTCTGCGCGCTGGTTTGCCCGGTGGACCAGTGCATTTCGATGAAGCAGATCGACGAGGGCAAGCCGTTTGAGAGCTGGAAGATGCGCGCGGCGAGGCAGTAGCATCAGCCGCCCGGAGAACTGCGACAGGCTGAGCCTGTCCTACTCGCGCCTCTTTCCCATGAGCGCCCAGTACACGACGAAGCTCGCGGCGAATCCCACGAACCAGGCGTAATTGTAGAGACCCCGCAGCGACGGCACGATCAGTCCCACGAAAGCCAGCCCGGCCCCAGCCGCCAGCGCGGCCATCGCGCGCCAGTTGATCCCGCTGGAAAATTCATAAAATCCGCGGCGCTGGTACAAATCCTCGACCAGAATGATTTTCTTCCGCACCACGAAATAGTCGCAGATCATCACGCCCGCGATGGGGCCGAGAAATCCGGAATAGCCCACCAGCCACCCGAAAATATAGTTGCTGTAATTGGCCAGCAGCTTCCAGGGCTGAAATACCGCGACGCCCACGACGCAGGTGATCAGGCCGCCGGTGCGGAAACTGATGAGGCGCGGCGAGAGATTGGAAAAATCGTTCGACGGGGAAACCAGATTGGCGGCGACGTTGACGTTCAGCGTGGCCAGCAGCAACGCCAGCATGGCGATCACCACGGCGATCGGATTTCCAAGCCGCGCGAGGACCTGCACGGGGTCCCAGATCGCCTGTCCGAAAATGATCGCGGTCGCCGAAGTAACCGCCACGCCGATGAACGAATAGAAAGTCATGGTCGTGGGCAAGCCCAGCGCCTGGCCGACCATTTGCGCGCGCTGGCTGTGGGCGTAGCGCGTGAAATCGGGAATGTTCAGCGCCACGGTGGCCCAGAAGCCCACCACGCCCGTCAGCGACGGAACGAAGAAATGAAAGAACTCGCCGAACGTTTGGAATTTCGACGGCGCGGCGAGCATGGTTCCAAATCCGCCGGCCTTCACCACCGCCCAGGCGAGCAGCGCCGCGCCGATGATCAAAAGAAACGGCGCGGTGACCCCATGCAGGAATTGGATGGTCCGAATTCCCCGCATGATCACAATGACGTGCAAGCAGCCAAAACCCGGCAAAGCAAATCCATACGCCGGGGGCATACGTCCGCCAAAAGGGGATCAGCGCAACCAGCATCGCGTTGATGGCTTCGCCGCCGATCCAGGTTTGAATGCCGAACCATCCGCACGCCACCAGCGCGCGCAACACCGCGGGAACATTCGCGCCCAGCACGCCGAACGAGGCCCGCGCGAAAACCGGGAAGGGAATTCCGTACTTCGCGCCGGCATGTGCGTTGAGCAGCATGGGCGCGAGAACCAGGACGTTGCCGAGAAACACGGTGAAAATCGCCTGGCGCCAGCTCATTCCGCCGGCGATCATGCCGCTGGCCAGCATGTACGTGGGAATGTTGACGCTCATGGCGATCCACAGCGCCGCGTAGTTGTACGTGTTCCAGCTCCGGCGGGACGCCGGAATCGGCGCGAGGTCTTCGTTATAGAGCGAGCTCGAGCGAATGGTTTCGGAGTCGAGCACGCCGGAATGAATCCCGGTTGCGGGGGATGGGTCGGTCGCGGCCATGCGTCAGTAAATCCCGCGCCGCAAATCGGGGATTTGAGGAATTTGAATGTCGATCATGCGGCCCTCGCCGGCCAGTTGGAAACGCACGCGCCAGGCGGAGCCAATGTCCTTCGCGCTCCAGTCGGAAGTCGCGAGAGGTTTTGCGGGTTTGTCTGATTCATGCCACAAGAGGTCCTCTCCTTTGTGTTCGAGCGTTTCGGGTTTGATTTCGTAGACTTCCTGATTGCGCACATAGATGACCAGCGAGCGCGCGCCAAGCTGCAGGAGCAGAGGATCGAGTTTCTTTCCGGCCTGGAACAGATTCCAGATCTTCACCGGGCGAGCGTCAATTTGCAGGATCGCGTCGGGAATCGATTTCCAGACGATTTTGTCGGCGGAATAGGCGGACGCTGCCAGGACGAAGAGCAGTCCCGCAATGAGTCCGGCGCGTTTCGATGCATCTTTCAGCATTGGAAATTCATCCTCAATACATCGGGCATTTTCGGCTGCCGGATAACGCATTTGCTGTAGCCCGCCTCTTCAGTGTTCGTTGCCAAGACATCCTTTACACTGGGTGCCAAGACATTCTTTACACTTCCCGTTCAGGGTCCGGTTTGATTTCTGAGTGGGACTCGTAGGGAGCCCGGAGGGCGACTGGAGAGTCCCACTCAGCGGCGAGTTGCTGCTCTCGCCTCACTACTACCAGAGGTCTGCTGTTGCCTCGGTCCATATCGATCTCACGAATATACATGTGCCGATAGCTCACCAGCAGCTTGCCATCGAACCGCTCGATCCGCACCCGTTGTCCGGCCAGTGCTTTGCACACAAACCATCGCTGCTGGCCTTGGACCAAACTGCCTTGCGTATTCAACCGTTGCACTTCGCTGCCTTCCGGATATTCCCATTCCGGAGGGCGCTGCTGATACGCCCGCGGACTGGGCCGGTAGTGTTCGGCGGGCCGCTGCATTCCCAGGGCCTCATGGGGCCGTCGATAGTTGTAGCTGTACTGGAATTCATCCAGCGCCAGTGGCCAGTCCTGAATCCGCTCGGGCACCCCGCGATGCCGCAGCGCTCCACCCAAGGTGCGATGAAAACGTTCCACCTTGCCTTGCGTCTGCGGATGACACACCCGTCCGTACAGCAGCCGAATCCCTTGCTCAATCAACCGCACCGACAGCCACGTCAACCCCCAGCCGTTGCTGGTCGACCACCACAGCGAGCCATGATCCATCAGCATCGCTTGCGGCACTCCGCAACATTGCAACGTTTGCACCAGGCATGGGTAGGCCTGCTCGATGGTCAGTGCGCTTAACGCGTACAACCCCACGGCGTACCGGCTGTGATCATCCAGGATCGATAGCGGATGGCACTCCCCGTCACGCAACGGATATTTCCCTTTGCTGTCCATCTGCCACAGCTCATTCGGCGTGGAGCGCTGGAACCGCGTCGGCGCCGAACCATGCATCGGGACAACGATCCGCCCTTGCCGTTCTAGAATTCGATGAATCGTGCGCACGGGCAATTCCAGCCCCTGTTCATCCCGCAGAATCACCTGGAGCTTCTTGGCACCCCAGCCCGTCTGCTCGCGCAGACCCACGACTCGTTCCTGCTTCCACTGCAGCGTCCTCCGCGGACTGCGATGCGGACGCCGACTCTGCTCGGCCAGCGCCGTCAAGGTCCGCGTCTGCTGATACCGGCGGCGCCACAAATATCCCGTTGGCCGGGAAATGCCAAACTCCCGGCACAACGCCGACATTGCTTCTTGCCCGCTCGCCGCTCGAATCACAAACTGCATTCGCTGCTCGCTCACATTCGTCGCCTTCCACCCCATGGTTTCTGGCCTCCTCAGGCCAGAAACTTTAACCCCAAGGTGTAAAGGATGTGTTGGCAACGAGTGTAAAGGATGTCATGGCACCGTACACTTCAGAGGCGGGGTTCTTGTCATGGCCGCGCAAAACCCCCGCCTCTGAAGAGGCGGGCTACAGCAAACCGTTCACGGCCAATTCACAGGCAACTGGCGCGATTTCACGACCACATATTTTTTCTTCCGCGCAAACTCCATCAAGTCCACGAGCAATTGCACGTCATTCTCGCAATACTTGCACACTTCTTCCTTGCGGCCCTCGCGCCACCACTGGACGATTTCCAGTCCGTCGCCGGTTTTCTGTTTGCCGAGAGTTTCCCGCGCCAGATCGTCCAGCTTGATGCGATGCCCCAGCCTGCGATGCAAATCCACCAGCAGATCGAAGGATTTCTTCATCAGTTGATCCACGGGGTGATAGGCGCGAAGCACCTCGAAATCGAAGCGGTCGCCATTGAAGGAAACGATGCGGTCAAATTGCCCCATTTCGGTGATCAGCGCCTTCGCGTCCTGTTCAAACCAGCGCCGAAATCCGCTTTGCGCATCCCAGGTGACCGCGACGGCCAGGCCGAATCGCGCGATGTTCGACCAGCCGCCTTCGACTTCATGGGAAAGGCGCAGCGTTTCGATGTCGAAAAAAATCTCTCTTGTAAGGTCCGGGAAAAGGCTGGGTGTGGTTGCCATTTGTTTTCGTGTGTGACTGTCGTTTCCGGGCGCCGTCATTACGGTCGCCAAATAAAGTTGCGCGAACGCTAGACTCGAACTTCGCCCAGCGATTGGTCGAGGAGCCGAACGGCCTCGTCCACGTCCGCCTTGCCGATATTCAGCATCGGCGAGAGGCGGATGACGTTGCCATAGAGGCCGCCCTTGCCGATCAGCAGGCCGTGATCGCGCGTGCGTTCGAGCAATTGGTTGGTGGCCTCGGGAGCGGGCTCCTTCGTCTGGCGGTCCTTCACCAGTTCGAGCCCCAGCATCAGCCCCTTGCCGCGAACGTCGCCGATGACGGGATATTTCTGCTGGAGCTCTTCCAGCTTGCCGCGGAAATAGGCGCCCACGGTATGCGCATTTTCGAGAAGGTTTTCCTCTTCGATGAATTCGATGGTGGCCTTGGCCGCGACGCTGGTCACCGGATTTCCGCCGAAGGTGGAAATCGTCAGTCCCTGGAACGATGCGGCGAGTTCCTTCGTGGTGATCGTCGCGCCGATGGGCGCTCCGTTGGCCATGCCCTTCGCGCAGGTCATGATGTCCGGCGTGACTTCCCAGTGTTCGATGCCAAACCATTTTTTCCCGGTGCGCCCGAATCCGGTCTGCACTTCATCGGAGATGAACAAGCCGCCGTACTTCTTCACGGCATTGAAATACGATCTTGAAATACTCGGGAGGCGGAGTGATAAAGCCGCCGACGCCCTGAATGGGCTCCGCGATGAAGGCGGCGATCTGGCCGCTGGTGCCGGTTTGAATCAGGTTTTCGACGTCCTTGGCGCAGGCCACTTCGCAGTCGGGATATTTCAAGCCCAGCGGGCAGCGGTAACAATACGGATTGATGGCGTGCGCGACGCCAACGCTGATAATCCCCGATTTGCGCCACGGCGACTGCGCCGTCACGCTTTTCGTGAGCGACGATCCGCCGGAATACGCGTGGCGCAGGGCGACAATGTCGTACGAGCCGGTCGCCATTCGCGCCAGCAGAATCGCGGCTTCATTCGCCTCGGTTCCGGAACTGGTAAAAAAGCTGGACTGCAGCGCGCCCGGAGTGATCTGCGCGACTTTTTCGGCCAGCGCGACGATCTGTTCGTTCGGATAGAGCGTCGAGAGGTGCTGCAGGCGGTCCACTTGCGCTTTGATGGGGCCGGTAATTTTCGGATTCGCGTGGCCCACGGAAATGGTCAGGATGCCGCCGAAGAAATCGAGGTACTTGCGCCCCTCGACGTCCCAGACGTATTGCATCGAGGCGTGGTCGGCCACCAGCGGCTGCTGGTAAAAATTCGTGACCGCCGGCCACAGGTATTCCTTGTGCTTGCGCATCACTTCTTCGCTGCGCGTGGTTTCCTTGGGCTGCGTCGTCATGAAAAATCCCTCTTATCCACAGATGGACACAGATAAACGCTGATAAAAACTAAGACAAGAAACATAAGATTGGCGAAAAGATGAAGCCTGGTCCGTGCGCAAATCGTTCCCTCGTTTGCATTCGTGCTTTTCTTTCATCAGTGTTTATCTGTGTTCATCCGTGGATTCGACTCTGTTCAATCCGCGGCTTGCGCCGTGCCGGAGGCCAGCGTGCGCGTGATCTCGCCGTAGGTTTCCGGGCGGCGGTCGCGGTAGAACTGCCAGGTTTCACGCACTTCTTGAATCTCATCGAGATTCAGATCCGCGACCAGCAATTCATCCTTATCCCGGCTGGCCTGCGCGATGATTTTTCCGCGCGGATTGCAGAAATAACTCTTCCCGTAAAATTCCCCGATCTGCCATGGTTGCTCGATGCCCACGCGATTCGATGCGGCGACGAAATAGCCGTTGGCCGCGGCGTGCGCCGGCTGCTCGAGTTCCCAGAGATATTCGGAAAGCCCCGAGACCGTCGCGGAAGGATTGAAGACGATCTCGGCGCCGTTCAGGCCCAGGATTCTGGCGCCTTCGGGGAAGTGCCGGTCATAGCAGATGTAAACGCCCACGCGGCCATAGCGCGTGTTAAACACCGGGTATCCCGCGTTTCCCGGCGTGAAATAAAATTTTTCCCAGAATCCCGGATGGCAATGCGGGAATGTGATGCTTGCGGTATTTTCCGAGATATTTTCCGTCGGCGTCGAACACGGCGGCGGTATTGAAATACACGCCCGCCATTTCGACTTCATACACCGGCACGATCATCACCATGCCGTATTTCTTCGCCAGCTTTTGCATCCGCGTGGTGGTTGGGCCGCCCGGCACGGGCTCGGTCAGGCCGTACCACTTCTGCTCCTGCTCGGCGCAGAAATACGGCCCGTAGAAGAGTTCCTGCAATCCCAGAATCTGCACTTTGCGCTTTGCCGCCTGGGCAATCAGCTTCTCGTGCTTGGCGATCATTTTTTCCTTGATCTGCGCCAGCGGGAATTTCGTGGGAGACCATTCGCAATGCGCCTGGATCAGACCGCAACGAACCATTCGAGCCATGCCGCACCTCCGCGGAAGTTGCTCAATGAGTGTACTCTGGCGCGGCGTCAGGCGACAAGACCGGCGCGCCCCGCTTTTCAGGAAGAGTCTCCTGCCGGGTTTCCTTTTGGTTATTTGCCAGACGCTGGGTACGGGTTTGCTGCTTCGGGCGCCGCGAATTATCCCTGTCGCTTCGCCATGACTTGCCGCTTCCACAAATCCCAGTCCTTCGGGAACTCCTGATTGCCGACTTCCGCCAGGTGCGCCTCTTCCGGGGCCAGGGTTTCGATCTTCCTGCCGCCCGCCTGGATATGCATTTCCGCGTTGATTTTCAGATACACGCTTCGGCCGACCGAATGCATGATGCTGTTTCCTACCGCGATCCCGCCGTGACCCCGCATCAAGGCCCCGGGCCGGTCGGCGAGCGTTTGGGCGAGGGCCTTGCCTTTCGCCGCGTCATTGATCAGCATATTCGTCATTCCGAACGATTTGCGAATATCAAACGTAGGCACGCCCGTGCCTAGAAATCCGCCCATGTGGTAGACAGGCAGCAGAGGCTCGTTGATGGTGCCCATCAGCACCACGGTTGGCGCGTGCGTGTGGACGATGGATTTGACGTCCGGCCGCACTCGATAAATCTCGCTGTGGATCCAGCGTTCGCTGTAGAGCTTTCGCGTATCGCCGTTGACCGGGACGCAATCCAGGTCCAACTCCACGATGTCGCTCGGCGTGACCAGGTCCGGCGCCAGCCAGCGCGAGATAAAAAAGTGATTCGGGTTCGCGGGATTCCGCACGCTGACGTGGCCGTAGCCGTCCACGATTCCCTGGTCCTGCAAAATGTGGTTCGCGGTCACTAAGTCCGCGATCAGGGCCTCCTTGTCCTGCGGGACGTCCTCGGGAGGCGCTGCAAACGGCTTGGCTGGGCCTCCATTTTTCGGACGCGCCCAAGAAGGCGCCTGTCAGCAAAAGACTGGATCCAGACAGAAATCCTCGCCGGCCGAATCCCGCCTCGCGCAAATTCTTTTTCTCCATTTCGTTCTCCTTGGCTATCGATTTGTATTTGTTTTGGTGAGCGGAAGCGCCCGCGCCGGAAATCTCCCAATTTCAATTTTTGTTTTCAGCACATGCGATACACCCTTTGACGGCCCGCTGTCAATCTCGGATCGTTGGGGGGTAATTCCCACAGTTCCAGAATTTTACGCTGGATATCCCTAAAGGACGGAAATTAGGCTATTCTGGCGTGGTTCCTAACTTACAAAACATTGCAGCCAGCGCAAATTTCGAAATTCCTCCACCGGGTCTACCGTGCAACGCGGCGCGTTGTCCCGGACTGCATTACGCAAACGCAGGCCGTCGCCTTCAACATGTTTCTCGCTTTTTCGCCCATGATACTCGTCGTTCTGGGCGCCGTGGCCGGATCCGCCGCGTTCCGCCAGGCCCTGCAGGGAATCATCGAGCGCCTGCGCATCGTGCTTCCTCCGGGAACCCTTGGCATTCTCAGCGGGTTTCTGGCGCGGCACAACACGCATCCCTGGCAATGGGTCCTGCTGGGGCTGGGCGGAACGCTGTTGGCGGGAACTCAGATGATGAAGCTGCTGGTGGAAGGATTTCGAACTGTGTACGGGGAATATGAAAAGGAGGATGTGATCGTCAAGCACCTGCGGGCGCTGCTGCTGCTCAGCGCCACCATCGTGCCGTCCATTTTCATCGTGAACCTGGTCGTCTTCGGCAGGCAAGTGCGCAACTGGATGCTGCACATGTCTTCGATGCCCGTGCTCATTCGTCTGCTCTGGAGCGGTTTGTACATCATTGTTTCTCTATTGATCGCGCTGTTCGTGCTTTCCGTGATCTATCGCATCGGATGTCCCGGCGACCAGAGCTGGGAATCGGTCGCGCCGGGAGCGGGTGTCGCCACGATATTGTGGTGGGTGGTGAGCATTTCCCTGGGTTTCTACCTGCGGGAGGTGCCTTACAGCCTGATTTACGGCGGCCTCGCGGTGACCATCGGCCTGATGCTTTGGATGCAGCTGACCGCGACGATCCTTCTGTTCGGCGCGGCCTACAATGCCGAACTGCGTGATTCCTCCAACTGACTTTCCCTCCTGGCCGGAGTAAACTGGAAATGTAGTCGTCCGGCCACACGAGGCCGGGAGGAGGTGAGCGATGAGCGAAATGCGCGTCGAATGCTATGCCGGGTACCGAGCCGACGAGCGCCCCATCCGGTTTGCCTTGCGCGGCCGCGTGTTCGAAATTATCGAGGTTCAGGACCGGTGGTACTCCCCGGGAGCGGCTTATTTCCGTGTACGAACAGAGGACGGCGATTATTTTGTTCTGCGCCATGACGAAGCGCAGGACGTCTGGAGCCTGGACGCGTTCCGTTCCGCACGCGAGCGGCCGGCTTTGCCGGAGGCGGGAGAAATCGCCCTGAGCTGAAGGCCGGCGCCACTGGAATACCTTCCAGACACAAGCATTTCCCCGCCGCAACTTTTCTCTCCCTCATGGGTTAACATACCGTGCGACACGAAGATTGCCCGCCGCTCTTGTTAGTCGAACGCCCGCGCACGGAGGCGGAAAAATGACACGACCCGCGTCCCGCAACACTGTGCTTCACCGCCGGCAGAAGAAAACTTTTACCGGAATCGCGGCGATGTTTCTTTTTACCCTAACCGTATTGGCGGCGCCTTTTGTCCTGGCCGCGAAAGATAAGAAAGACAAAGGCGAATCCTCGAAGGCCCTGAAGGGCTTGCCCGTCCAGCGATTTGTCCGAGGACGAAGCCATCCTGCAGGCGCTCAACCGTCTGGGGTTCGGGCCGCGTCCAGGCGACCTCGAACGCGTCAAGCAGATGGGCCTGGAAAAATGGATCGACCGGCAGCTTCATCCCGAATCCATCGACGACTCCCCGCTCGAAGCGCGCCTGGATAGGTTCCCCACTTTGAAAATGTCTTCCGCCAAGCTTCTGGAGGAATTCCCGCAGCCGCAAATGGCCGCGCGGCGCGAAGGCGTGACCCTGGAAGAATACCGGAAAGAGCAGCAGGAGCGCTTGCGGCCGGCCGCGCAGGCCATGCAAACGGACATGGAAAAAGCCGATACGCAAGGCCTCCCCAATTTTGATGCCGGCGCGATGAACGCCAATGCAAATCCGGGAAAAGAAAAAGGGCAAGGCAAAGGGCAGGGCGGCTTCGGCAACCCGATGTTCAATTACCAGGACGTTCGCACGCCGCAGCGCATCGTCGCCGAACTCTCCATGGCCAAAATGACGCGCGCCGTGTACAGCGAACGGCAACTCAACGAGATGATGGTGGATTTTTGGTACAACCACTTCAACGTGTTCGCCGCCAAGGGCGCTGACCGCTGGCTCATCACCGCATATGAACGCGACGCCATTCGCCCGCACGCCATGGGGAAATTCCGCGACCTGCTCGAAGCCACGGCGAAGAGCCCGGCAATGCTGTTTTTCCTCGATAATTGGCTCTCCGCCGATCCTGTTGCCTGGGAAAAATTGCAGCAGGAACAGCAGCAACGCAGGGAAATGCGCCAGCAGCGCATGGGCGGACCTTTTGCGGGGACCATTCGGCAGGCCGCGTTTTCCGCAGGGGCAGGCGCCGCCGAATGCAAACCCGAACAATCCCAATGCGAAAGGGAAGCAGGAGCGCGGCCTGAATGAAAATTACGGCCGCGAATTGATGGAACTCCACACGCTCGGCGTCGATGGCGGATATACGCAGGACGACGTCATCAATGTCGCCAAAGCGTTCACCGGATGGACGATTCGCGAGCCGCGGCGCGATCCGGAATTTTTCTTCGATGAGCGCATTCACGACACCGGAAAGAAAACGGTTCTCGGGCATTCGATCCATGCCGGGGGAATAAAGGACGGCGAGGAAGTCCTCGATCATTCTGGCGCGGGATCCGCACACCGCGCGGCACATCTCCTTCGAGCTGGCGCAGCGATTTGTTTCCGACAATCCGCCGGAAGCGCTGGTCGATCGCATGGCGCAAACGTTCCAGAAATCGGACGGCGACATTCGCGAAGTGCTGCGCACGATGATTTATTCGCCTGAGTTTTGGTCGAAGGACGTGTACCGGGCCAAGATCAAGACGCCGTTTGAGCTGGTGGTTTCCGCGACGCGCGCCGTTGGCGCGGACGTGGACATTCCATTCCTGCTCGTGCAATGGACCAACCGCATCGGCGAGCCGCTATATCAATGCGAGCCTCCCACCGGCTATTCCGACAAGGCCGACGCGTGGGTGAATACCGGCGCGCTGCTCAACCGCATGAATTTTTCGCTGGCCCTGGCGGCCAATCGCCTGCGAGGCGTGCAGGTGGAGATCGAGCCTCTGCTGGGCGGCCAGGCGGCTACCGACCCGCATGCGACGCTCGACCAGGCGATTCAAGTGCTCCTTGGCGGCCAGGTATCGACGCAAACGCGAGACACGCTCGAAAAACAGTTGAGCGACCCGCAGATTTTGCAAGCCAGCCTCGACGATCCGGTCAAGCAGGTGAACGCGGCGATGATCGCGGGCCTGGTTCTCGGTTCGCCGGAGTTTCAACGGCGATGAACGACACACAAGATTTGCGGAGTACTGTAGCCCGTCCGCCGCGGCGGGCGGAGACCTTGCCTGTAAATGAAAGAAACCCTCACCCAAAGAGGCGAGCTACAGTAACGTTGTACGAACTTAGAATATGGATGGAAAGCAGGCGGATCGATTCTGGCGCTACAGAAGAGGCAAGGGAGAAAAACCATGAACGTTTCGCGGCGCATTTTTCTGAAAAGCGGCGGCGTGGCCATGATCGGCATGAGCACGATTCCCGCATTCCTGCAGCGGGCCGTGGCAGCCACGCCGATGCCCAACAAGAAAAAACTCATCGTGCTCTTCCAGCGCGGCGCCGCCGACGGACTGAACATCGTCGTGCCGTTCGGGGAAGAGAATTACTACCGCATCCGTCCGACGATTGCGATTCCGCAACCCCGCCAGGGCGGCGAAGGCACGGCGGTGGATCTCGACGGATTCTTCGGCCTGCATCCGAGCCTCGCGCCGCTCGGGCCGCTATTTCACAATGGGCAACTGGCCATCGTGCACGCCGCCGGCTCGCCCGATACGACGCGCTCGCATTTTGACGCCCAGGATTTCATGGAATCCGGCACGCCCGGCGTAAAGTCCACCGAAGACGGCTGGCTGAATCGCACGGTCCAGGGACCGCAGGAAGAAAATAGTTCTCCGTTTCGCGCCGTGGCCATGGGGCCGAATCTTCCGCTCACGCTGCGCGGCGCCGCTCCGGCAATCGCTCTGGCCGATGTAAAGCAATTCCGCGTGATGAGCCAATCCACGGCCGTGCAGGGCGGTTTTGAAGCCCTTTATGCGCAAACCGTGGACAACGTCCTGCGCGGCACGGGCACCGAAACGTTCGAAGCCATCGACATGCTGCGCAAGGCCGATCCCTCGCGTTTCCAGCCCGAAAATGGCGCCGACTATCCCAAGGGCCGCGTCGGCCAGACGCTCGCAGCAAGTGGCGCAACTTGTGAAAGCCGACATCGGCATGGAAGTCAGCTTCGTCGACACCGGCGGCTGGGACAATCACGTGAACGAAGGCGGCGCGCAGGGGCAAATGGCGAATCTGCTGCGCGATCTGGGGCAAGGCCTTGCCGCGCTGCACCAGGACCTGGGCGACCGCATGGAGGATATCGTCGTCGTGACCATGTCCGAATTCGGACGCACCGCCCACGAAAACGGAAATCGCGGCACCGATCATGGCCATGCGAACTGCATGTTCGTGATGGGCGGCCCGGTGAAAGGCGGAAAAGTATACGGCAAATGGCCGGGCCTCGGCCCGGGTCAACTGAACGAGGGCCGCGATCTGGCGCTCACCACCGATTTCCGCTCCGTGCTGGGAGAAGTCATCAGCGGGCACCTGGGCAGCAACAATCTGCGCACGGTTTTTCCTGGGTTTGATAATAGCCCAACAAAATTCCCGGGTGTTCTGAAGGCGTAATCTAGAACCCAATTACGGGCAAACGCCTTGCTTGCATCCCCGCTTGTGCTCATTCGGAATGTCCGCAAAGCTCGCGGGAACGAATCCATTGCGGTTGGGCATTTGCACTTTTGGCAACGTCTTCGCATCCATGACGTCGTCTTCCTTGATGATGTTGCTCTTGGCGAGGATGAACGCGGTGAGCGCGTAGACTTCATTCGCGCTGAGCGTTCCTCCCTGATTGCGAGGCATGGCTCGGTTGATGTAGTCCCAGACCATCGTGGCATAGGGCCAGTAATCGCCGACGGCTTTCACGGGTTTCAGCGTGGTCAGCGTTTCGTACTCCGCCTTGCCTGCCGCGAGTTGCGGGCCGATTTTTCCTCCTTCGGCGGAAACCCCATGGCATACCGCGCACTGCGCGACATAGATGGCCGCCCCCTGCTTGGAGGTTCCGCTTCCGGCAGGCAAGCCTTTGCCGTCCGGCCCGATGGAAATGTCCCAGGCTTCGATTTCCTGCTTAGTCGGAGTCTTGCCGACATTTTTGTACGATGGCATTTGCGCCAGCGCAGTGAGAGACGTGCTGAGCGCCAGAGTTGCAGCGACGAGATTAAAATATCGCATTTTTCACGCTCCCGTCCCGGTTGACTTTCCAGGGCTGAATGGCATTGATGTCGCTGACGATGAGCGACGTGGTCCGAAAATAATCGATGTCCACGCCCCAGAGTTTTGCCAGTTCGGCCAAAGTGGGTTGAACGACGCCTTTGTCATCGGTGCAGCGGGATTGCAGCATGGCTTCCTCGCCGTCCCAATTCCACGGAATCGTAAAACGCGTGTGCGCCTTGCTGGCGATGGGGTCGTGAAGCTGCGCGTCTTTCCAGGTTTTGCCGCCGTCGGTTGAGACTTCCACGCGGCGGATCGCTCCGCCTCCGGACCACGCCAGGCCCGTGATCTCGTAAAATCCTGGAACGGGCAGGGTCTCGCCCCCGGAGGGCCGCGTGATCACGGATTTCGGGCCCATTTCGAATTCGAACCAGCGAGACTTGCCGTCCGGCATGAGCCTTGCGTACCTGCTGATCTCCATCATCGCCATGTATGGTTCATCCACCAAATCGATTCGCCGCAGCCATTTCACGTTGTTGATTCCTTGCCAGCCGGGAACCACCAGGCGCAACGGATACCCTTGTTCGGGACGCACCGGCTCGCCATTTTGCGCATAGGCGACCAGCGCGTCGTCCAGGGCCTTCTTGATCGGAATGCTCTTGGAATGCTTGTCGGCGCTCGCGCCTTCCGCGATGATCCAGGTCGCGCCCTTTTGCACTCCCGCTTGCTTGAGCAGCAGAGACAGCGGCACTCCCGTCCACTGGCTGCAACTTGTGGCTCCGTGGGTATCCTGGACGGTAGCGTTCGGAGAAATCCGCGCGGCGCCGCTGAGCCCCGCCGTCGTGCTGTTGCCGTGGCATTCGATGAAATGAAATCGGGAGACCGAAGGCAGGCGCCGCAAATCTTCCAGGCTCAGCATCAGCGGGCGATCCACCATGCCGTGAATCAGCAAGCGATGTTCCTGTGGATTGATGTCCGGCGGTTCATAGCCGTGGGAAACGATGTAATGAAGCGAAGCCGGCGTGACGATTCCAGCCGAATCCTGCAGCGGCGTTCTTAATCCGAAATCATGCGGTTCGTTCGGCAAGCGGCGCTCCGGATTATTGATGCTGCCGGTGCGCACGGATTTCACGAAGTGGGAGCGCTCGCCATGCTTGTGCAGTTCGTCGATGCTCTCCGGCGCGGACTCGGCCGCAGCGGGCAGGGCGCTCGCCGAGGCCCCCACGGCCAATCCAGCCAGCGCCGCGCCACTTTTTCAGAAACCGCCTGCGATCCGGTTGCTTTGGATTCATGAACTCCTCCGATGATTACCCGATCACGTTTTAATTCGCGGCGGGATTCGAGATAAAACGAATCGAATCCTCGAACGCATCGCGCGCCGCATCGCTAAACCCGGCGTACGCGCCCACCACGTAGCTCAGCCGCCGCTTGTGCCGCCTCTCGACAAACACTTGCAATGGGCGTTTCAGCGCTTTGCCGCCCGAGAAAAACGGAATTCTCCCGGTCGTGAAAACATACATATAAATCGTCGTGCGCGGGACGCTGCGTTGCACGGGAACATCCAAGCCGGGCGTATCCATGGTCACATCGACGCTGCTCGTGCTGCCGTCTTCCGCGGCAATCGTCCCCGATATATTTCTTTGGCCGCCGTTCAGGCGCTGGAGCTGGCTGACCTTAACGGCTCGCTCCTGCGTGGTGTAAACCAGCAGGTACGTCGCTTTCTTCGCGTCCTTGCAGACGGTAGGATACTTCTTCCGCCCCGTTTCCAAGTACCATTTTTCCTGGCTTTTTTCCCAGTGGGAGATCATGCCCCCGGGAATGTGAAGGTCCGCCCAGAACGTGATGAAGTACGATTCGCATCCCGGATGATCGAGCGGCTTGCCGTCTTGCGCGGCGGCGGACGTTGAGAGGCTGAACAGAAGGATGAGGGCCAGGTTCTTCACGCGTCCTCCGGCTAGTTGCTGAATCTTGCGCGGCCTTTGCCGCGCGGAGTTCTTCCGGGAGTACTTGTGTGAGTGTTAACAAAGGGAACGGTCCATGTCAACGAAATGGTGCAGGAATTGCGCGTCGTTTCGAGTTTCAATAACCGCTCAAATAAAAACGGGGAAGCCGCCGCAGCGGCCTCCCCGTTTCCCGTCTTTGCGGAGGCGAACTTTATACGCGCAGGTTCCGAGTAGAGCCCGCACCCGTTCAGGAATTCGACTGCCGGATGCGCATGCTGTAGAACGACCGGTAAACGAAGACAAACGACACGGCGAAAAACGCCGCGGAGAGCAAGTGCGTCAGCGTACTGCCGCTATGGAGCGTGAGCTTCACGGCCAGTTCGACGGCCAGCAGGCCGAACAGCGTGGTGAATTTGATGACCGGGTTCAAAGCCACCGAGGAAGTGTCCTTGAACGGATCGCCCACGGTATCGCCCACGACGGTCGCGTCATGCAGCGGCGTGCCTTTTTGCTTCATTTCGACTTCCACGATCTTCTTCGCATTGTCCCATGCGCCGCCGGCATTGGCCATGAAGATGGCCTGGTAGAGGCCGGAGATAGCGATGGATATCAGATAGCCGATGAAGAAAAACGGCTCGAGGAAGGAAAACGCCAGCGTGGCGAAAAATACGCCGATGAAAATATTCAGCATGCCTTTTTGCGCATACTTGGTGCAAATTTCGACGACTTTCTTGCTGTCTTCGACCGACGCTTTGACCACGCTCTCGAGGTTAATATTTGCCTTGATGAACTCAACGGCGCGATAGGCGCCGGTGGTCACGGCCTGCGTGGAAGCCCCTGTGAACCAGTAGATCATCGCTCCGCCGGTGATCAGGCCGAGCACGAAGGGCGCGTAGAGCAGGGAAAGCTTCTCGACATTGACCGTGAGTCCATTGGTGAGCGCCATGATGATCGAGAAAATCATGGTCGTCGCGCCAACCACGGCCGTTCCGATCAAGACGGGTTTTGCCGTCGCTTTGAATGTATTGCCCGCGCCGTCATTTTCTTCGAGCAGGTGCTTAGCGCGCTCAAAATTCACGTCGAAGTTGAAATCCTTCTTCAGTTCTTCCTGGATGTTCGGCTCATTCTCAATCAGGGACAGTTCGTAAATGGACTGCGCGTTGTCCGTGACCGGCCCGTAGGAATCGACCGCGATCGTCACGGGCCCCATCCCGAGGAATCCGAAGGCCACCAGCCCGAATGCAAAGACGGGAGCCGCGATCATTACCGATCCCAATCCCATGCGGGCAACCAGGTAGCCGACGGACATCAGGAAAACCATGGCCATCCCGAGGTAATAAGCGGAAAAATTGCCGGCCACAAAGCCGGACAGAATGTCCAGCGATGCGCCGCCTTCCTCGGCCGAGGTCACAACTTCCTTGACGTGCCGCGATTCGGTGGACGTGAACACTTTTACCAGTTCCGGAATGATGGCTCCGGCCAGTGTGCCGCAGGAGATGATCGATGCGAGTTTCCACCACTGTGTGGTGTCGCCGCCAATGGACGGAATGATGAAGGCCGAGATCACGTACGTCAACGAGATCGAAATAAACGATGTGAGCCAGACCAGCGTGGTGAGCGGCGTCTCGAAGTTCATTTTGTCGGCATTGCCGAAGCGGGCTTTGGCGACCGCGCCGTTGATGAAGTATGCCGCGGCGGCGGCAACCAGCATGGCGATGCGCATGACGAAGATCCACACCAGCAATTGCACCTGCACGGCTGGGCTCTTTACGCCCAGCAGAATGAAGGTAATCAGCGCCACGCCGGTGACGCCGTACGTTTCAAACCCGTCGGCGGTGGGCCCGACCGAGTCTCCGGCGTTGTCACCGGTACAGTCGGCGATCACGCCGGGATTGCGCGGGTCATCTTCCTTTATCTTGAACACGATTTTCATCAAATCGGAGCCGATGTCGGCGATCTTGGTGAAGATGCCGCCGGCAATGCGCAGCGCGGCCGCGCCGAGCGATTCGCCAATCGCGAATCCGATGAAGCACGGGCCCGCATAATCGCCGGGAATGAACAGCAGGATGAAGAGCATCATCAACAATTCCACGCTAATCAGCATCATGCCGATGCTCATGCCCGCTTCCAGCGGAATCTGATAGATCGCATACGGCTTGCCGCGCAGCCCGGCAAACGCCGTCCGCGAATTGGCGAACGTATTCACGCGGATGCCGAACCAGGCGACCCCGTAGCTGCCGGCAATTCCGATCAGGCTGAACAGCAGGATGATTGGAAGCGTCGTGCTGATCGGCTTGTCCGGCACGGGAGATAGCACCCCGAAGTACAGGACGATGATGACCGCAATGAAGACCCACAGCAAAAGCAGGAACTTGCCCTGCGTAAACAGGTAGGTCTTGCAGGTCTCATAGATCAATTCCGAAACATCCCGCATCGAGCGGTGCACCGGCAGGTTCTTCAGCCGGCTGTAAATGGCCAAGCCGAACATCAGGCCGAAAACGCAAAACAGGATTCCTATCGTCAATAGCTTGTGGCCATTGACCCCCAGGAATGTGACCTGCGAGAGGTCGGGAAGCTTGAGGCTTGCCTCGCCTCCGGCGCTTTCCTGAGCCATGGCGGAGCTGGCGGCCAACAAGGTCAGTACGGCTGCTGCCGCGCCTACTTTCGTAAATCGGCTTCGAAGCGAGCCTAAGCCCGCGAGCCAAGTACCCATCTGTGATCCTCCGTCGGAACTTCGTAATCTTGATTGCTAGCCGTCTTCTTTGGTACTGCCTTCCGGCACACCATTTCGGTCCGGGCCTTTGGGATCGAGACATCTTTCGAAATGGCTGACCGGTTATGGTGCAGGCTGCCACTCTTCTTGCAGCGGGTTCCCCGCTTCACCTCCGTGGAGGCGATACGTTCAGCGCAAAACGGAGCCCACACCCCTAAGAGGGCAAAAGAGTGCTTTGCCCCTGCTAATGAATTCGAACTCCATATTTCCTCGAGCAGGAGGGACACCCAAAACCCGCAATGCGGGTGGCCAGAAGGCTCATTTTTATAACATTTCCGGAGTGAGCGGTCAAACCGTTCCCGCAGATCGATGTGTCCTAATT
>CAWAEW010000010.1:0-282134 GCA_963781055.1 Terriglobia bacterium | reverse complement strand
AGAATCCGCTAAAAGTAAAAACACGAAATGAAAACTCTCCCCTCAACAGACGTTGTGATCATCGGTGGCGGCTGGACCGGCCTGCTCATGGCCAAGGAACTCAGTGCGCGCTCGCCGGTCTCGATTGTCATTCTGGAGCGAGGCCGCGCGCGCATGGCCGATTACACCAGCGCCATGGACGAGTTGGACTACTTCGTCCGCCTGCACATGATGCAGGACCCGTCGCGCGAAGCGGTAACGCTGCGCCATCGCGATTCCGAACGCGCGCTTCCCATCCGCCAATACGGCGCGTTCCTTCCCGGCTCGGGAGTCGGCGGCACCGGCGAGCACTGGGGCGCGGTCTACCCCCGACTAATGCCGGATTGCTTCGAGCTATATTCCAAAACCGTCGCACGTTACGGCGCGAAGAAATTGCCCGAAGACCACTCCGTGCAGGATTGGGGCATTACCTACGATGAGATGGAGCCGTACTACGCGCGCTCCGAGCGCGAAGTCGGCGTGTGCGGCAAGGCCGGAAATCTAAACGGAAAAAAGATCGAAGGCGGCAATATCTTCGAAGGCTGGCGCAGTTCCGAATATCCCATGCCGCCGACGATTACGCCGTATTTCAGCGAACTCTTCCGCGGCGCCACAAAATCTCTCGGCTATCATCCCTACAATAATGCCACGGCCGTTACCAGCGAGGAGTATACGAACCCCGATGGCGTCTCGCGGCCCGCGTGCGCCTTCTGCGGATTCTGCGAACGCACGCCGTGCATGATCAACGCCAAGGCCCAGCCGACCAGCGTCCTGCTGCCCGTCGTGCGCCAGCGCAAGAGCGTTTCGATCCGCACCGGCGCGACCGTGAAACGCATCCTTCACGATTCCTCGCAAAACGCCGGAAAAGCGCGGGGCGTAACCTACATCGACGATTCGGGCGAGGAAATTTTTCAGCCCGCCGATCTGGTCATCCTCGCCTCCTACACGCTCGGCAACAACCACTTGCTGATGCTTTCCGGCATCGGAACGCCGTACGATCCCGCCACCGGAAAAGGAACGCTCGGGAAAAATCTGACGCATCAAGTGAGTTTCGGAGTCCAGGCGTTTCTCGAAAAGCCCATGAACAAGTTTATGGGCGCGGGCGGCACCGGCGTGCGCATCTCGGACTTTGACGCCGACGTCTTCGACCACGGCAATCTCCCCTTCATCCGCGGCGGCATGATCGGAGCCATGAGCGTGGGCACGCAGCCCCTCTCGACCTTCGGCAACACTCCGCGCTCGATGAAGCTGCCGCGCTGGGGCTCGGCATGGAAGAAAACCTCCATCGAATATTTCGACCGCACGGGCGTCATCGCATTCGCCGGCGAGCAGATTCCGCACAAGGGCAACCACTTCGACCTCGACCCCACGTACAAGAATCCCCTGGGCGACCCGCTTCTGCGCATGACCATCAACTGGCAGGAAAACGAGCGGAAAATGGCCGAGTTCATGAACGCAAAAATGGTCGAGATCGGCCACGCCATGGGCGCCAAGGAAGTGAATCCCTTCCCGGGCTACGGCGATTACGACGTCGTGCGCTACCAGTCCACGCACATCCAGGGCGGCACGATGCTGGCAACGTCCCCCGACCGCGGCGTCGTGAACTCGTACCTGCAGCACTGGGAGATTCCCAACCTCTTCGTCATCGGCGCTTCCACGTTCCCGAACTCCGGCTCCTCCAATCCCACGCCCACCATCCTCGCGCTCACCTACCGCACCGCCGACGCGATTGTGGACCGGTATTTGAAAAAGCCAGCGCCGCTGGCATGAGGCGCTTTTTCCCCTGATTAATTTTTCAGTTTCCAGATGGAAGCATTTTCCCGCGAGACACGGAATCTAAATTGCACTAGTGTATTTCTCACCACGCAACCACTGAAATCGTTTTCAATCTCTCCGGAGAGGCTAGAAAGCCGCAGCGATGGCTTTTGGTGGCACAGGCTTCAGCCTGTGCGATGTTGCGATCTAAGAAAATCAAAACCGCACAGGCTGAAGCCTGTGCCACCAGGGCCTCTCAAGGGTTTCGTCCGATTCTTACAAGCTTTGGAAAGATTGCACTCAGGAGTTTGTGCGAAATGCGGGCTAGGTTGTGGAGCCTTGGCAGGACTGACTTCAGTCTGTTTCCTTTTGTATATATACGTGCGAGAGCAAAATTGTAAACAGGCTGACGGTCTGCTGAAACACTCAATGTGTCGTTATTCCGTTTCCGTTTCTGCGGGTGTCGAATCCCTCTTTCTCCTGGAACTCAAACCCTGAGTGGCTCTGTTGACATCCTTAAATTCGGGTTCCGGTTATTGTAGCCCGCGTCTTCAGACGCGGGGGTTTCCTTTGCATTGGCAACCAAATCCTCGCCTCTGAAGTGTACGGTGCCAGGACATCCTTTACACTCGTTGCCAACACATCCTTTACACCTTGGGGTTAAGTTTCTGGCCGAGGAGGCCAGAAGCCATGGGGTGGAAGGCGACGAATGTGAACGAGCAAAGGATGCAGTTCGTGATGCGAGCGGTGAGCGGACAAGAACGAATGTCGGCGCTGTGCCGGGAGTTTGGCATTTCCCGTCCGACGGGATATTTGTGGCGCCGCCGGTATGAGCAGATGCGCACCTTGACGGCGGTGGCGGAACAGAGTCGGCGTCCCCACCGCAGTCCGCAGCAGACGCGGGAGTGGAAACAGGAACGAGTGGTGGGACTGCGCGAGCAGACCGGTTGGGGCGCCAAGAAGCTGCAGGTGATTCTGCGAGAGGAACAGGGGCTGGAATTGCCCGTGCGCACGATTCATCGCATTCTGGAACGGCAGGCGCAGATCGTCATCCCGGTGCATGGTCCGGCACCGACGCGGTTTCAGCGCTCCACGCCGAATGAGCTGTGGCAGATGGACAGCAAAGGGAAATATCCGTTGCGGGACGGGGAATGCCATCCGCTATCGATTCTGGATGATCACAGCCGGTACGCGGTGGGATTGTACGCGTTAAGCGCACTGACCATCGAGCAAGCCTACCCATGCCTGGTGCAAACGTTGCAATGTTATGGAGTGCCGCAAGCGATGCTGATGGATCATGGCTCGCTGTGGTGGTCGACCAGCAACGGCTGGGGGTTGACGTGGCTTTCGGTGCGGTTGATTGAGCAAGGGATTCGGCTGCTGTACGGACGGGTGTGTCATCCGCAGACGCAAGGCAAGGTGGAACGTTTTCATCGCACCTTGGGTGGAGCGCTGCGGCATCGCGGGGTGCCCGAGCGGATTCAGGACTGGCCACTGGCGCTGGATGAATTCCAGTACAGCTACAACTATCGACGGCCCCATGAGGCCCTGGGAATGCAGCGGCCCGCCGAACACTACCGGCCCAGTCCGCGGGCGTATCAGCAGCGCCCTCCGGAATGGGAATATCCGGAAGGCAGCGAAGTGCAACGGTTGAATACGCAAGGCAGTTTGGTCCAAGGCCAGCAGCGATGGTTTGTGTGCAAAGCACTGGCCGGACAACGGGTGCGGATCGAGCGGTTCGATGGCAAGCTACTGGTGAGCTATCGGCACATGTATATTCGTGAGATCGATATGGACCGAGGCAACAGCAGACCTCTGGTAGTAGTGAGGCGAGAGCAGCAACTCGCCGCTGAGTGGGACTCTCCGGTCGCCCTCCGGGCTCCCTACGAGTCCCACTCAGAAATCAAACCGGACCCTGAACGGGAAGTGTAAAGAATGTCTTGGCACCCAGTGTAAAGGATGTCTTGGCAACGAACACTGAAGAGGCGAGCTACAACTTCGATGCACCCCGCAAGACCTCTTTCTTGGCAAGCTGCGGAGCGTGTTCCGCTCAATCCTGCTCAATTCGGATGCGGACGGGCTTGCCCACCTGCAGCCCGGCGGCCTCTTCCTCGCCAACGTAGAAATTGCAGCAGTAATGCCGGTCGGCAACGCTGACGCCGGTAATCGGATCCCGCTCGAAGGATACATCGAGGCGGAATTCGTGTTTCTTGCTCCAGCTCTGGGCGCTGATTTTTTCGATCAGCTTTCCGGTCACCACCACTCCCGAATTCGATTTCGACTTGGCGGCGTTTTCCGATTCCGAATGCGGCCGAGCCGCCGCGGCAAGAGCTGCCGAAAGGGCTCGCACCAGCTGTGCGGTGCCGCTGCGGTCGATTTGCGGGGCAGGCGCTTGCGGGGCGGGGGCGGCAACCTTCTCGGGACGCCGGGCAAGCCCTTCCAGGTGAAGCTTCCCGGCCACTTCCCTCACGATCCCGGAGTCAATCATTTCCTGCTGGCGCGTGAACGCCTTGAGCAGCGCGTTGAAGCAAAGATTATTGATCGTTCGTGGAACGCCTCCGCTGAGTTCCGCGACTGCTTCCATGGCATCGGGCGTAAACAGGGAGTGGCCGTTCCACCCTGCTGCGCGCAGGCGGTGCTCGACGTACTCGCGCGTCTCGGCGGCGCTCAACGCCTTCAGATTGGAAAGCACGGAGATGCGCTGGCGCAGTTGCACCAGATTCGGCCTCAAAAGCGTGTCCACCAGTTGCGGCTGCCCGGCGAGAACGATTTGAATCAATTTGGAATGAGCAGTCTCGAAGTCGGAAAGCAGGCGTATCGTTTCCAGCACGGAATCCTGCAAGTTCTGCCCTTCGTCCACGATCAAAACGAACCGGCGTCCCCGCAGCATTTCTTCCAGCAGAACCTGGTTCAGCGCCCGGTGCATGGCCACGACGTCCATCCCGGCATGGTCCACTTCCAATTCATTCAGGATGAACGCGAGCAACTCGCTGGAGTTGCACTGCGTCTGGAACAGGAACACGACGCGGGCGGACGCGCTCAGATCCTCCATCAACTTGTTCAGCAGCGTCGTCTTGCCCATTCCCGGCTCGGCCACCAGCGTCATGAATCCGCGGAAATTTTCGATTCCTTCCGCAATCGACGTGAGCGCCTCGCGGTGCGATGGGCTGAAATAGAGATACGAAGGGTCCGGGGTGACGTCGAACGGTTGCTGCTTCAACCCGTGGAAGGACAGCATGGTTGGGGCGGCTGATTTTACTTCGGCGGCGGCATGAGGCATCATCCGCGGCGCTTCCGGTTCCGCGCCGGCAAATTTTTCCGGCCGTTCCGAATTCTCGGTGGGCTTGGCGCTTTCTTCGATAGCCATAGGAGTCTGCACCTCCGGCATTTCCGCGATTTCCGCCGCCGTGGACTTGGCAGCGGGCACGAAATCATCATGGCTCAGGCCGTTTGAAACATTTGCGGCGTGCCTTTCGCCCTCCCACAAGCAGAGGGCGGACGTCTTCACTTCGACTTCGGCGCGCTCGCCTTCCGGATTCTCGGTGAATGAATCGCGCTCGCGCCCGGTTTCATCGACGTGGCCTGATTCGGCAGCGATCGCCATCTCCTGCGGCGGCCGAACTTCCGTATCAACGATGCGCGCCTCGACGGGCGAAGTGGACGTCTCTTCCGCAACAGCCGGAGACTGCATGCACGGCGGGAGAGCTTCCTCCGGCGCAACATATTGCGGGGCCTCCTGCACGAAAGAATCGGCTTCGAGCGGAGTCCCGCTCGAAAAGCTCGCGGCCTCAAAGCTAAGGGGTGCGGCTAGATTGTTGCCGAAGGTTTCCCGCTCCATGGTTTTCTCCTTCTGAGGTGGAACTCGATTAAATCCGTTTCTTGAAAAAAGAAGTCCAGATGGCAGACTGGGGCCTGGTTGATGATGCGAAACTTTCGACGGCGTGTGGTTCAATTCGGAACGCGCCGCTTGGCGAATGATCGCGGCATAGTGAGCGTTGGGTTTTGGCCCGATCGTCATTTTTCGATTCCTTGTCCTGATCTTGATAACCAGAAGGCTGATCAGCACCACGCATGTTCCCGAGGCTAGAAACGTGTCAATCGCTGGAGTGACCAAGTTCATGAATATTTGCCTCAGACCTCATTTGCCCTAATTGGGCCAATTTGAAACTGGTTCTGATCCCTGGCCTTTTCGATTTCCGCCTGCGCTCGGGCCTAAACGACTCTGGAAGGACGCCAAACTCTTCCCTTCCAAACCAATTGTAAACATGCGTTTAGAGAATTATCGATAGGCGAACTGCTTCATATTTTTTGTGCCCAGGGTACTAGAACTAGGTTGAAAAGTGCCCTTTCGGCACAGCTGCGCCCCTGCCAGCCGCTGGAGACACCGCACGCATGTGCTAGAATCTTGCTAAATACAACCGGGTGCGGGCTGTACTTGCAGCCCGCTGGAAACAACGCTGCGGACTGTATTTTTACGCTGAACACTTTACATGAAGCGTGCAGCCCGCCGGAATTAACAACAGGGCAGGACCATGAAAATCAGCAGGGAAGACGTGTTGAAAGTGGCGGCGTTGGCCAATCTGGAACTGACCGACGCCGAGGTCGAAACCTATCGCGGCCAGCTCGACGACATTCTTACTTACATCGATAAGCTGAACGAAATTGACACTTCCAATGTCGAACCCATGACGCAGGTTGTGGCGGCCTCAATGGGTGATGCGCCGCTGCGCGAAGATGTGGTCATGCGCGCCGACATCATCACGGAGGTGCTGCGCGGCGCGCCGGATCCCGAGGCGCCTTATTTCCGCGTTCCCCGGGTGATCGAAAAGTGAGCGCCCCGACCACATGGACGATTCCGGAAGTCCGGGCGGCCCTGGATTCCAGGAAAATCTCGGCGCGCGAACTGGTCAAGGAGTTCTACGCGCGCATCGACCAGGCGAATCCCAAACTCAACATTTATCTCGCGCTCTCGCCCGAGCGCGCCTTCGCCCAGGCCGACCGGATCGACGCCGCCATCGGGGCAGGCGACGCGCTGCCATCGCTTGCCGGCGTGCCCCTGGCGGTAAAGGACGTCATCAGCACACGCGGCATTCCCACTACATGCGGCTCGCGCATCCTGGAGGGTTATAAGCCCCCCTATGACGCCACGGCAGTGACGCGCCTGGAAACCGCCGGGGCCATCATCCTCGGAAAAACCAATTGCGACGAATTCGCCATGGGGAGTTCGAACGAAAACTCCGCCTATGGCCCGGTACGCAACCCTGTGGCCCCGGATCACGTTCCCGGAGGATCGAGCGGAGGCTCTGCCGCGGCGGTGGCCGCCAATCTGGCCGTTGTTTCCCTGGGCACCGATACGGGCGGTTCGATTCGCCAACCCGGCTCGTTTTGCGGCGTGCCGGCGCTTGAACCCGAGTTATGGCCGCGTTTCGCGCTATGGGCTGATCGCCTATGCGTCGTCGCTGGACCGGATTGGCCCGTTCGCGCACACCGTCCGCGATGCGGCCACCGTGATGTCTGTCATCGCCGGACGAGACCCTCGCGATGCGACTTCCTCCGCCGTGCCTGTGCCCGATTACGCCGCGGGACTTGATCGCCCTCTGCACGGCCTACGCATGGGCATCCCCGACGATTATTTCGGCGAAGGGATCGACCCAGAAGTGCGCCAAAAAATCGAGGCGGGAATTCGCCTGCTCGAAAAACTCGGGTGCAAGCGCGTATCCATCCGCATGCCGAATACCGACTACGCCATTGCGGCCTACTACATCATTGCAACCGCCGAGGCGAGCTCCAATCTGGCTCGTTACGACGGCGTGCGCTTTGGCCCCCGCGTCCCGGGAGCAACGCTGATCGAGATGTACCAAAAAACGCGCGGGCGCGGCTTTGGCCCGGAAGTGAAACGCCGAATCGTCCTGGGCACCTATGTGCTTTCGGCCGGTTACTATGACGCGTATTACTTGAAAGGGCAGAAAATCCGCGCCCTGATCGCGCGTGATTTCCGCGAAGCGTTTGAAAAAGTGGACGTCATAATTACGCCCACGTCCCCGGTTCCGCCGTTCCGGCTGGGCGAACGCACGGCCAACCCGCTGCAGATGTATCTTGCTGATAGCTATACGGTTACGGGGTCCATGGCGGGCGTCCCAGGCATCTCCGTCCCCAGCGGCAAGACCTCTAAAGGCCTCCCGGTTGGCCTGCAAATCTATGGCCCGGCCTTTGGCGAAGACCGTGTTTTGCACCTGGCCCATGTTTTCGAGCGTGCCGGCGGATCGGAGTTGTAGCCGGTCAGGATGATGAACCTGGGGCCACTGATCGAACGACTTCGCCGCACAAGGGAAAGATTCGAGGCGGCCGCGCTCAAGATCCCGGGCGCACACTGGCGAACACCGCCAATCGAAGCAGCCTGGTCGGCCGCGGAAATTGTCGCGCACGTGACCATGGTGGAAACGCTGATGGCCGGCGCTGCCGCAAAGATCACTCGAAAACCTCCTGTAGTGGTTCCTCTGCTGAAACGATTTCATGTGCCTGTGGCGCTGGTGGCTTGGCGCGGCAGGCGCGTCGAAACGCCGATCCCCCTGGATACTCTGCTACTGGACGACCGTGAAGTAATGTTGTCGCGACTCGCCGAACAGCGCGCGCGCACCCTCGCCGTGCTGGGGGCGGGCCGGGGCACAAACCTTCGCGGATACCGCTTGCAGCATCCCTTGCTGGGCAGCCTCCACTATTATGATTGGTTCCGAACGCTGGCGGCGCATGACGTGAGACACGCAAAGCAGCTGAACGAGATCATGAATCTGCACAAAAGTTCATAGCACGGTACAAAAAACGGCATTATTTTCAAACTGAAACATTTTCCTTTTGCAGTGCGTTACATATTTCTCCGCGATCTTTCTCCGCTAAATCCTTTTATTTTATTCATTTGTAACTTTGTTGGAATTTGGAAGCGGAAACTAAAAGAACGGAAGCAAGATTGCTCGGAATATCAGGTGCGGATTCTATCTGCTGGCCCTGACGCAAGAAACAGAGCCCGCCGGAATAACGCAGGAGACCCAATGGTCACCATCAAATCGAGCCAGAAAATTTTTACAGAGGAAGAAATTTCCCGGCTAACGGGAATCTGCATCGAGCACCTTCATGGAGTTGCTCGCAGCAAACATCTGGGCTCGATCGTGCGCGCTGCCGAAGCCGCCGGAGGGCAGGTCGAACGCATGCTGTTCACCAATGCCGATCTAAGCGTCCTTGCCGCTCTGTTTCCTCGCTGCCAGCACTAAAGGCGCGTGTCCTCCGATCTTCCCCCAAATCCAGTTGAATTTCGCGCACAGCTTTCGGAATCCGTAGTGCCCGCCTGAAGGCGGGCGCTACAAAACCGCGCGGTTGCGCGCGGCATGTCCGGGCGTTATCCTCAAATTACGGGGGAAAAACCCACGCGCCCGGGCCTGTATCGTAGAACCAGGGCAGGAGCCAGGCAACGCAGAGCCATGAAGAAGTCCTCCACTCCAATCCTCGTCCTTCTTACGGCGCTGTTTGCCGTGTCGCTCAGCCTGTCCGGCGCACTTTCCGCGCAACAAGATGCGAACTCCCAATCCACTCCCGCCGCTGGACCCATCCGCGTTCCTCTCCCCAAGGGCAAAAAACTGATTTTGAAGGATGGAACGTTTCAACTGGCGCGCGAATATGCGGTGGAGGGCGACCGGGTGCGGTACTGGAGCGTCGAGCGCTCGCAGTGGGAAGAAATTCCCGCCGCGCTGGTCGATTGGGATGCCACGCACAAATCCGAAGCCGAACAGGCCGCGCAAGATGCGCAGCTCAAAGCTAAAATCCGTGCCTCCGACCTGGCCCAGCGCACCAAGGGCATTGACGTCGACCTCAGCCTGGAGATCAAGCCGGGCCTGTTTCTGCCGGACGGAATCGGATTCTACGCGCTCGACCGCGACAAGCTCATACGGGAAATGAAGCAGAGCAATGCGGACGTCAAGCTGTCGGCGGGCCGCGAAGTCGAGCGGATCATGAGCGGGGTGCCGCTTATCCCCAGCAAAAAAACGATGGAAATCCCCGGCGAGCACGCGGCATTGCGACTCACCACGGCCGAGCCTGAGTTCTTCATGCGTCCATCCGATGAGCGCGAGCCGCGCTTCCGGCTGCTACGCGCGCAGATTAAGGGAGGCCACCGCGTCCTCGACAATATCAGCGTCCGCTTTACGGGCGAAGAAAAACACAAAGCCAGCGACATCGAGATCCAGACGTGGACCCCAGCGCGCGGCGTCTTCCGCTACACCGTCGACCAGCGCCTGGAACCCGGCGAATACGCCTTCGTTGAAATGACCAACGAGGGCATCAGCGGATACGTCTGGGATTTCGGCATCGATTTGCCGAGTGCCAGCCCCTCAAAATAGTCCACGGAACGCGCACTTGGCTTTTAACAGAGGAAAGGTTTATGTGGAACTATTCTTCGGCAGGAGGATGGTGTCTGTGGCGGACAATTCTTCCAGCAGGGCCAGCAATTCGGCTATGCGGAAGGGTTTCTGCAGGAAGCGGTTCCCTTGATGACCGGCCTGTTCCCTGATGGCGGCTTCCACCAGATCCCCGCTCATGAAAATGAAATGCGGGCGCGTGCCGGAACGAGTTTCCACCATTTCACAAATGCGGTCGTGAACGTCGAATCCCGAAACGCTATGGCCGGCATTGGAGTCAAGATTCAGGTCGCAAAGAATTACGTCGTACTCGTTTTTGCCGGCCAGAGCCATTGCACGTTCGGAAGAAGAGGCGCGATCCACCAAGAACCCGCGCGATCCCAGGGCGTCCGCCACAAGTTCGAGGATGCTTTCCTCGTCATCCACCGCCAGGATTCTCTTCCCTGCCAACTGCGCGGCCGGCGATGGGCTTGTTTCCGCGCGCCTGGCCGCGGGAACCAGGGCTGGTTCGGCAAGCGCCACGGACTGGGTGCAAACGGGCAACGACACGGTAAAGACCGAGCCGCCGTCGGATAACGGCTGCGCGGAAATATCTCCGTTGTGTTCGCGAATGATCGCCATGCAAATGCTGAGTCCGAGGCCGGTGCCGCGGCCGGGACGCTTGGTGGTGAAGAACGGATCGAAGATGCGCGGCAGCGTTTCCCGGCGAATCCCCACGCCATCGTCCTGGAACGTGATCAGCACGCGCTCGCCCACCACTCCCAGACGAATCCGCAGCGTGCCCTGTTCGCGAACTTCGCGGATGGCCTGCTCCGCGTTGACGATGAGATTCAGAAACACCTGCGTCAGCTGATTGGAATCGCCCAGCACCGTGGGAAGGTCCGGCCGGGCGGCCACGTCCACGTGGATGTGATTGGCGCGCAAGGAATGCTCGTGAAGCTGCAGGGTGCGCTGCAACAGGTCGGGCAGGTGGAGCAGCGTGCTGCGCGGCGTCGCGGGGCGCGAAAAAACAAGCAGGCTCTCCACAATGTGAGCGGCGCGGCGCGCCTGGAGATGCGCCAGGTCCAACTGGCGGCGCGAGTTTTCATCGGTGGTCTGGTCGCGCATCAATTCGGTTACGCCCAGAATCGCGGTAAGAGGATTGTTGAGCTCGTGGGCGACTCCGGCAATCATCTGGCCCATGGCCGCGAGGCGCTCGGACTGAATCAACTGCTGCTGCAGGCGCTGCTGCTCGGTAATGTCGCGCGCCGAAGCGATGACGCCGGTAATGCGGCCGGTCTCGTCGCGCAGCGGCCGGGCCGAGGCGCGAAACACCCGCCATTCGCCGTTCTTGTGCTGCGTGCGGTATTCGATCTGGGCGTCGGAGAGCCGGTTCGAGATCAGATCGTCGAACAGGTCCAGCATCGCGGAGCGGTCGTGAGGATCGCTGCGGCCGCCCACGCGCTTCCCGATCAATTCTTCCGGGCGGTATCCGAGAGATTTATAAATCTGGGGACTGGCAAACGTATAGCGCGCTTCGCGGTCCAGGGCCACCACGAGATCAGGGAAACTATCCATCAAGCGGCGCGCAAATTCCTGTTCCCGGTGAAGGCGGCGCTCCATCTCGCGCTGCTCGGTGACATCCACAAATGTTCCCTGATACCGCACAAAGTTCCCGGCCGCGTCGCGGATGACCGCCGCCGTATGCATTGCGACAACCCGGCGCCCTTCCTGGCGGTGCTTCAGCGAGACTTCGCAGGCGCCCAGGAATCCGAGTTCGCTCAGCTTCCTGCGCTCGTCCTCGCGGTCCGCGGCATTCGCGTACAGCGACGAAATTTCCAGGTTCGTGATGTCTTCCTTCTGATCGAAGCCCAGCATTTGCGCCAGCGCCGGATTGACCTCGGTGAGCCGATCGTCGGCGGAGGCCAGATAAACGCCCTCGCGCAAGGTTTGAAACAGTTCCGTGAAGCGCGTTTCATTCTCGCGCTCCCGCGTGATATCGCGGGCCAGCCCGGTCACTCCGTGCACCGCATCGTCCCGCACGATCGCGTGCAACACGCAGTCAAAATAGTGAATCGCGCCGGTCTTTTTCACGCGGACGCGAACCACTCCATTCCAGCTGCGCCGTTCGAGAAGGCGCGGCGTCCATTGTTCCAGAGCGAGGCGATCGCCCGAGTCGGGAAGCTCCAGCAGTTCCGCGATGGGCCGCCCAATCAGATCCGCGAAGGAAAGCTGGAGCAGGTCGGCGAAACTTTTATTGACCGTGAGGACTTTGCCGTCGATGGAGAGAGAAAACAAAAGGTCTTCGAATGTATCGATCAGATCACGATAGCCTTGCTGCGACTTGGAGATCAGCGAAAAGAGATGATCGAGCTGTTCGGCGTCCTGTTCGGCATGGGAGCGTTGCTCGATCCCGCGGACCAGTCCCCGCAACTCGGCAATTTCGTTGGTCTTGCGCCACGCGTAGGTAACGAATAGCGTCACCAGCACCACGAGCCCCACCGGCAAGGCCTCCAGATAATGAGGCATGGCGGAACCGCCGTCCCAGGAGGTAATCGCTAGAGCCAGCGCCAGAGCGCCGAGAAGCACAAGCGCCGCGCGCCAGACTCCTCGCTCGCGGCGCGTAAGCCGGTCGCGGTCCTGTGGCGCCGAAGCAGATTCGGCGGGCGAATCCGTTCGCGGAATGGAAATTTTGGCCATCGGCAATACTTATCGGAAGGCGCCTCTGGCCCGGGGGAAGACCTGTGAGGACAACCTTGCTTAAAAATTATGGGCGCAATTGGGGATGTGGGCAACCGAAGCGGAGTGAGGGTTTAGCGAAGTGGATAACAGGATGCGCGCGGTGACCGGTGACTGGTGACTAATGACTGGTGATTCGTGACTCGTGAATTGCAAATCGTATAGAAGAACGGACCTGGGACGTTGAGGCGGGTGGTTGGGTCTTTGAGGCGACGTTGAAGTTGCGGGTGACCGATCCCTCATGGCTTTCAAGGCGTCAGAAGGCCTGATTTTTCCGGGAAGGAATTCAAAACCCCGACCCTTCCAAGGGCTGGAAGAGTCGGGCACCCGAAAAACCTAGAACAGCAAATCAGCATTAACGTATTGCAGTAGTATTATTCGAAGGCGAGATTCCATCAACTATAAACATGCGGAAGGGTTGGTCACCGCCAATCATTGGTTCAAATAATTTCGGAGGGCAAGGGCAAGCCAGCCTACCTTATATGGACAACACCTCGCAATCGAGTCTATCAAGGACAAAGCAATAGGGATGTGCGGATGGCTAGGTCTTCAAGGTCTGGTTTGAACTCAGAACGCTTGGCCGCCCGTCCAAAACCCATTCGTTCGCTAACGCCATGCCGCGTCCACTGTCCAATCTTTCTTGTTGTTAGCAAATTAAAATGTCCGGTTTTCGTAGCACACGATATGTCCGGTTTAAGATCGATGGACCGCCGTCGTCGCGGCTGTGGGAAAGTGGGAATCCCGCGCCTTTTGCGGGATTTCCAAGCGCAGTGGAAACCCTGCTTTTGGGTTTCCACGGAGCGGCTTTTCCACAGCCCTTTTCCGGCGATCCAGTTTCCGCTCGCAGGGCCACGGCCATCCTTGCGCGGTGTATCGGCCTACGATGTGCGGTCCGTACCGGATACTCCAGGTCTCATCCAGATGCTCGCACACTGTGACCGAACACCCCGCTAGCGTTCCCCGCCAGCGCGTCGGCTCGATCTGAAACAGTTTTCCTCCCACCGCGACCGTGTTATCCCGATTCACCACGCGCTCGTGTTGCACCGAGAACACCACATCCAGATCCTTTCTCCGGCACGGCAAAAACGCGCTGCCCGGCTGCAACGCCGAGACCCGAAACCGCTGATTGAACTCGGCCACGTAGCGCTCCCGCAGAAACTGGTTCGCTTGCTCCAGCGTGCGAATTCCCTGCAGGCGCAGTTCCTGCGGCAGCCGCCCTTGCCAGGTTCCAAATCCGCGTTCCGATCGCCCCCGCGCCTGCGGCGAATACGCCGGGATCATCCGGATGTTCAACTCCCGCAACGCTCGTCCCACTTGTGTCGGACGTTCCGCATCCACTTTCCCGCCCGCCCGAGGCGTCCAAAAGAAGTGGCTGGCGCGGTCGCTGTAGAGGGCGCAGAAAATGCCTTGCTGCTCGATCACGTCCCGCAGCGCCCGCAGCACCGTCATCGTCGATTCTTCCTCGACCAGCTGCGCGTAATAAATCTCGCTGGTGGCATCGTCCAGAATCACCAGCAAGTCGTACCAGCGGTCGTCCTGAAACCAGCGGTGCCGGCTGCCATCGATGTGCAGCAGCATCCCCGGCAACGGCCGCCGCTCCCGCCTCCGTCGGTGCACCCCGCGCTTGCGTTCCCGACGCACCAGTCCAGCTCCCTGCAGCGCTTTCTTCACCCACGTATAGCTGAGCCGAATCGCATGCTGCTCGCGCAACTTCTCGTGAAAATGACGCACGTTCAGATCGAAATACTTCTCCTGGTACAACGCCAGCACCTGCTCGACCAGGGCCAACGGCACGCGCTTGGGACTGGGCTTGCCCACCCGGCGGTCCAGCAATCCGTCATAGCCGAACTCCCGATACCGCCAATGCAAACGCCGCATCTGCCGGTCGCTCAGGCCAATGATTTCGGCCGCCTGCCACCAGGAAATCTTCTTCGCCATCGCTCGCAAAATCACTTCCTGAACTTTCATCATCCGCTCCACGGCGGCCCTCGGATAGTTGTGCATGCCAGTCTCCCCGCATGCATCTTCTTCCCAAGCCGCCTCTATAAAGCGGACATTTCATGCGCTAATTCAACCGGACATATCATGTGCTAACGACACTGTCCAATCTTTCCTTTGTAGATGTTTATCATACATGATATCTTCATCCGGTTTAATAAGGGGTGATTAACTCTATTTTTACAGTGTGCTATGCGTATAGGCATCAAGAACTCCCTCCGGCATATTGTTTTCCTCGTGGTATTGGCCTGTTTGGCTACTATCGTGAGGGCTCAAAAGAAAGTTCCCCCGCCTCCTTTCCAGAGTCCGAAACCAGAGTTGCTGGTTTCTTTATCTCATTCGTCGATTCGCGAAAACGATGAAATTACCGTATCAGTCTGGATCTCGAACGACAGCGACATTCCCCTGACGTCTCTGATGCTGCGGATGACGATTCCCGAGTCCCTGCAATGGCACGACAATTCCTGCAAGGGGTCCAAAATTTCAGGAGTTGTTCCACTTGCACCGCTTGCGGCCCACGCCAAGGTTTCCCATACGGTCTGTCTGACATCAGGATCAGAGGTCAATCCAGGCAGCCTGAACATCCTTTTCACCGCGGATTTCACGTGGCAAATCAACGGGCAATCCGGCGAATCCATTGTTTCCACCGAGAAACCTGTAACGGTGGCTTTGTTGGGCACGGACACGCTCGGCGGCGTGCCCCTGGGAATAGCGGGACTGGTGGCGCCTGGATTACTCTTTTGGCTGATTCTGAATGCGTTCGGCGCAACATGGGGACCGGGCATCGCGCTCGGGGACAAGATGATCTACAGCGTGCTGGCGTCGGCCGTGATCATGATCTTGCTGTCGCCGATTCCGTACTTAAATACAAGGTCGGGATTAAGCGTTTTTAAACTGATTTACCTGGCGGTGATCGGCGCGCTCATTGGCCTGGTAACAGGCGCAATTGACCTCAAGATTCGGTGCAACAAAAAGAAACGAATGGAGGCACAGACGGTGCGCTTGGGCGATGACGACAAGACCGCACTAGGGAAACTGTTGCGATTATACAAGAATAAGCCGATCGCCAAGACGACAGTTCGTTTGAAGAATGGTCATCAATTCGTCGGGGCCTTGGGAGAAGAACGCCCGGACCTTGTGACCCTGGTCGGGTGGTTTCGTGTGACGACGGTGGGCAAGGATGCAGGCCTCGTCGCAGAATTGAAGCGATTGGCAACGGAAAAAAAGTATGTCGACCTATTTGACACGGCCGTCCGGAACAACTTCTCTTTGGAAGTCAGCTCGGCCATCGCAACCCTGCGGGACGCAGACGGCAAAGTAATTACCACGGATTCTTCGGTGCGCTTCTGGAAACCTCTGGATGTGGAAGAAGTGGTGCCGGTTACGGGAGATCCGAAGACACCGCCCGTGGTTGTCGTATAAAAACATCGTGCCAGCTTTTTAGGGCTGGCACGGTAGATTTCACTTTTTCTTCGATTTGAACGACAAAAGTGATTCGTTCGCCCGTAGGCTCCGGGCCTTGGTACCTAAGGCCTATAGGGAGAATAGAACGTCCAAGGCGGTCAGTCAACGGAAATGCCGGGTCAGCAATCTACAGGCGATGGCAAAGAAAGGAACGGGGAAGCATGAGCTACGTTTTCAACATCGTAGACATCATCGTATTCGACGTTCACACGAGCGTTCAGCCGCTGCTCGATCCGAACCTGGTGCGGCCCGAATATCAATTCGTTCTTGATCCGGAAGCCTACGTCAAGCAGCATGCCGGAACGGCCCCGTTTACTCTGGGAGTGCTGACACTGGAGCCCTTTTCGACGAAGCGCAATTCGGCCAATCATTTTTGGCGGCGTTGCGCTTCGATTTCCCATGGCGCCGCGCCAGATCTATGGAAACTGCAAATCCCTTTCTCTTGCACCACGGCGTCGGTGGCGGTGGAATTCTCACCAGGGCTGGCTAAAACCAGGGCGGTGGTTTTCGCGAGTATCTTCTTATCTTCGATGGGTTGGTGCACGAGCCTGCATGTAAGAATCTTCGGGTCGATGACCCCAGGCGATTTGCTCGGCGTGGTCGCCCGGCTCCGGAACGGTCCTTCTTTCAAGATTGCGGGAAATGCGAATAAGAAGCTTTCCGACGCATTCGTTGCCATGGCGAGCGTGATGAAGCAGAGCCTGTATGTGGCGTCGAACCCGCTCTACGACAGGGTCACAACACCTCGCCATACGGTGATTTCCATCGCCAAGTTCGCGGGCCCACCGGCGGCCTTTGCGGCAATGCAGATGCCGGACGCCGAGCGCGCGGAAATACACTCGATCCTGTGCGGGCGCACGATCGATTTGGCTCAGCTCGCCAGGAACGAAGCGGGGCCTTGCTTTTTGCAGACACAATATTCGGACTTTGATTTTGCGCTGACCTATTTTGAATTAGGAACGTTTCTATGGATGCAGTCGCCGCGACAGAAAGGAAAAAGGACGAAGCTATGGTGCCTTCCCTCCAATCTGGGACTTTGCTCGATGTTCCTGCTGTCCCTAAACGGATTCTGGAAGATGACGAAGATGCAGGCCGCCGCGAGCCCCTCGATCAAGGGGTTACGCAACGCGATCCCGTTCACGCTAGATCAACTTAGTGCAGCGTACTCGAATAAGTTCTGCCGGGGCTTCCTTACGCAATACAAGGAGTTGACAGAGATTGTTTGACGGGGCAGGCGGCCCGGGCCCGCAGGAAGGTCTTTAAATCACCTCATGAAACAAAACTTGAGCGGTGCAATTTGCCTATGAACTTTCGGCCGCAATGATGCGCTCCACAATTGGTTCCAAATAAAAATGGGCGGCCCAACAATCGGGCCGCCCATTTCTTTTTTCCAATTGTGAATCGCCCAACCTGCCTAATCCGACCCCTCCGCCAGCGCATCCGCATCCTTGCGCAGGAAATCGAGTGCCGCGGCTTCTTCGGCCGATAGCTCGGCCGGGGGAAGAATCTCCTCCATCGGAGGCGGAGGAGGCACTTCGGTGAGCAGTTCGATGTTGCGATAGCGTTCCAGGCCGGTGCCGGCCGGGATCAGGCGGCCCATGATTACGTTTTCCTTCAGGCCGCGCAGGTAATCGACCTTGCCGGCGACGGCGGCTTCGGTGAGGACGCGCGTGGTCTCCTGGAAACTCGCCGCCGAGATGAACGAATCGGTGGAGAGAGACGCCTTGGTGATGCCGAGCAGCAAGGGACGCCCGGTGGCGGGACGCGAGCCCTCGGCGATGATGCGGTCGTTCTCCTCGCGGAAGCGGAACTTGTCGACTTGCTCCTCGAGCAGGAATGCGGTGTCGCCGACGTCCTCGACCTTCACCCAGCGCATCATCTGGCGAACGATGGTTTCGATGTGCTTGTCGTTGATGTTGACGCCCTGCAGGCGGTAGACCTCCTGGATGGAATTCACCAGGTAGGCCTGCGTGTATTTTTCGCCGAGGACGGCCAGCAAGTCATGCGGGTTGAGCGGTCCGTCGATCAGCGGCTCGCCCGCCTTGACGTGTTCGCCTTCCTGCACGTTGATGTGCACGCCGCGAATGATGGAGTATTCCTTCTGCGTTTTCCCGTCTTCGCTTTCGACGTAAATCTTGCGCAATCCCTTGCTGATTTCGCCGTACTTCACGACGCCATCGATTTCGCTGATGACCGCGGGATCGCGGGGCTTGCGCGTCTCGAACAGTTCCACGACGCGCGGGAGGCCTCCGGTGATGTCCTTGGTCTTGGTGGTTTCGCGCGGGATTTTGGCCAGCACGTCGCCCGGTTGCACTTCGTCGCCGTCCTGCACCATCAAGTGGGCGCGCGAAGGCATCAGGTATTTTTTGCGCGTGCGTCCGGCGGAATCGCGAACCAGAATCGTGGGCGCGTGTTTTTCATCGCCCGGCGGCAGCGTAACCACGAGCTGCGACAGGCCGGTGACTTCGTCAACTTGCTCTTCGATCGTGATGCCGGGCTGGAGGTCCTTGAACTGAATGGTGCCTCCGACTTCGGTCAGGATCGAGAACGTGTAGGGGTCCCACTCGGCCAGAAGTTCGCCGAGCTTGACCGGCTGGTTTTCCTCGACTTTGAGGCGCGCGCCGTAGACCACGTGGTAGCGCTCTTTTTCGCGGCCCTTTTCGTCCACGATGGCGATCAAGCCGCTGCGGTTCATGGAAATCAGGTTCTCGCCACGCCCGCGGACGACGTTGAGATCAATGAAGCGCACGAAACCGGTGTTGCGCGCCTCGAGTTTGGATTGTTCGGTGACGCGCGTCGCCGTTCCTCCGATGTGGAAGGTGCGCATGGTGAGCTGCGTGCCCGGCTCGCCGATGGACTGCGCGGCGATGACGCCGACCGCTTCGCCCATCTCGACCGTGCGGCCCGTGGCCAGGTTGCGGCCGTAGCAGCGGGCGCAGGCCCCGCGTCGGCATTCGCAAGTGAGCACGGAGCGGATCTTGACGCGCTCAATGCCCGCGGCCTGGATCTGGTTGGCCAGCTCTTCGCTGATTTCCTGGTTGACGTCGACGATGACGTTGCCTTCGTAGTCGCGAATCTTGTCGAGAGAAACGCGGCCGACGACGCGGTCGCGCAACGGCTCGACTTCGACGCCCGCTTCCGTGATCGGTTCGACGTAAATGCCGTCGGCGGTGCCGCAATCGATCTCGCTGATGATGACGTCCTGAGCAACGTCCACCAGGCGGCGCGTGAGGTAGCCGGAATCGGCGGTCTTCAGAGCCGTGTCAGCCAAACCTTTGCGCGCGCCGTGCGTCGAGATGAAGTATTGCAGCACGGTGAGGCCTTCGCGGAAGTTGGAAGTGATCGGCGTCTCGATGACTTCGCCCGAGGGCTTGGCCATCAGGCCGCGCATCCCGGAAAGCTGGCGGATCTGCTGTTTCGATCCGCGGGCGCCGGAATCGGCCATGACGTAAATCGGATTGATGATGCCTTCCTTGTCCTGGTTCTCCATGGCCTTGAACATCTGTTCGGCGACTTTTTCGGTGATGTCGCTCCAGATGGCGATGACCTTGTTGTAGCGCTCGCCGTTGGTGATGGCGCCGTCCAGGTATTGCTGCTGCACCTTGACGACTTCCTTTTCGGTGTTGTCGACCAGCGTGAATTTGTCGCCGGGAATAACCATGTCGTCGATGCCGATGGAGATGCCGGACTTGGTGGCGTAGAGGAAGCCCAGTTCTTTCAGCTCGTCCAGCATCTGCACGGTGCGCTTCAGTCCGAAACGCAGGTAGCAGTAATAGCAGAGCTGCTGCACGCCCTTTTTCTTGATTAGGCCGTTGATGAACGGCATTTCCTTCGGCAGGTGGTCGTTGAAGATCACGCGGCCGACAGTGGTGTTGATGAATTGGCGCTTCATCATGACGGGCTCGGCGTGCGGCACGTCCTGATCGTCGTATGCGGCGGCGAGGTCGATGACTTCGCCGTCGTAACGGAGACGGATCGGCGTGAGCAATTCGACTTCCCGGGACTCGAGCGCGAGCACGACTTCCTCGGTCAGGCCGAAGGCGCGGCCTTCGCCCTTGGCGCCGGGCTTGGCCTTGGTCAGATAATAGATGCCGAGAACCATGTCCTGCGTCGGGACGGCGAGAGGCAAGCCGTTGGCCGGGGACAAAATATTGTTGGCCGAGAGCATCAGGACGGAGGCTTCCACCTGCGCTTCGGGCGAGAGCGGAATGTGCACGGCCATCTGGTCGCCGTCGAAGTCCGCGTTGAACGCGGTGCAGACCAGCGGGTGAATTCGAATGGCCTTGCCTTCGACCAGCGTCGGGTTCGAACGCCTGAATGCCGAGGCGGTGAAGCGTGGGAGCGCGGTTGAGCAATACCGGATGCTCGCGAATCACTTCTTCCAGAATGTCCCAAACGACCGGGTCCTGCTGCTCGACCATTTCCTTGGCCTGCTTGATGGTGGTGCAGTGGCCCTGGGCTTCGAGGCGATGATAGATAAACGGCTTAAAGAGTTCGAGGGCCATTTTCTTCGGCAGGCCGCACTGGTGAAGCTTGAGTTCCGGGCCGACGACGATGACCGAGCGCCCGGAATAATCGACGCGCTTGCCGAGCAGGTTCTGGCGGAAACGTCCCTGCTTTCCCTTGAGCGTATCGGAAAGCGATTTCAGCGGGCGGTTGTTGGTGCCGCGCAGCACGCGGCCGCGGCGTCCGTTGTCGAACAGCGCGTCCACGGCTTCCTGCAACATGCGCTTTTCGTTGCGGACGATCACGTCCGGGGCGTGCAATTCCATCAGCTTTTTCAAGCGGTTGTTGCGGTTGATGACGCGGCGATAGAGATCGTTCAAATCCGACGTGGCGAAACGTCCGCCATCGAGGGGCACCAGCGGGCGCAGCTCCGGCGGAAGAACCGGAAGCACGTCCAGAATCATCCATTCGGGGCGGTTGCCGCTCTTGCGGAACGATTCCAGAACCTTCAGGCGCTTGGCGTACTTGATGCGCTTTTGCAGGCTGGGATCGGCCTTCATCTTTTCGCGCATCTCTTCGGAAAGCTTTTCGACTTCGACGCGCTTCAGAAGTTCCTTGATGGCTTCCGCGCCCATCTGCGCGCGGAATTGCCCGGCAAAATCCTTCTGGAGTTCGCGGTACTTTTCCTCGGGGAGCATTTCGTGCTGCTTGATGCCCGGAACATCGCCGGTGTCGATCACGACGTAGCCTTCGAAGTACAGAATGCGCTCGAGATCGCGCATGGAAATATCCAGCAGGTAGCCGATGCGCGAAGGCAGGCCCTTGAAGAACCAGACATGCGAGCAGGGCGAGGCGAGTTCGATGTGTCCGAGGCGCTCGCGGCGGACCTTGCTCAAAGTGACTTCGACGCCGCACTTGTCGCAGATGACGCCGCGATGCTTCATGCGCTTGTACTTGCCGCAGAGGCATTCCCAGTCGGTGACGGGACCGAAAATTTTCGCGCAGAACAAGCCGTCGCGTTCGGGTTTGAAGGTGCGATAGTTAATGGTCTCGGGCTTGGTGACTTCGCCGTGGGACCAGGACCGGATTTTTTCCGGACTCGCCAAACTAATCCGGATGGAATCAAAATCGGCAATCAGACTGGCGCGATCATAAGGGCTGCTTCGATACAAGGTATGTTCCTCCTGCTCCGGCGGTTCGTTGCTCGAAGCCATCCCGGCTTGCCGGGAGTAAGAAAAGAAACCTGAATACTTCATTCGCTTGGCCGAGAACTTTGTGCCGCCCCTACGGGGCTTTTCGTTTTTCCTCGGGCCCTTTCCCACCCCTTCCGGGGTGGGCTACGTTGTGCCGGCCCTGCGGGCCTTCCGGACTTTCAGCCGAAATGAATCAGCCAAATTTCAATTCAGCCTAACGTCATTTAATCGGCGGCCGCTTTCTCTATCTGTTTTTGCCGCTTCATGAGTTCGACGTCCAGGCAGAGCGATTGCAACTCGCGCACCAGGACGTTGAACGATTCGGGGACGCCCGGCTCGATGCCCGGCTCTCCCTTGACGATGGCCTCGTAAATTTTGGCGCGGCCGTAGACGTCGTCCGATTTGGCGGTCAGCAATTCCTGCAGGATGTGCGCGGCGCCGTAAGCTTCCAGAGCCCACACTTCCATTTCGCCGAAGCGCTGTCCGCCGAATTGCGCCTTGCCGCCCAGCGGCTGCTGGGTGATGAGCGAATACGGCCCGATCGAGCGCGCGTGGATTTTGTCGTCGACCAAGTGCGACAGCTTGAGCATGTAGATGTAGCCCACGGTGACTTCCTGCGCGAACTCCTCGCCGGTCATGCCGTCCCACAGCGTGACTTTGCCCGCGCTCGGAAGACCCGCCACTTCGAGCAGGTGGCGGATTTCGGTTTCGCGTGCGCCGTCGAATACGGGCGTCGCCATTGGAATTCCCTGGCGGAAGCTGTCGGCATATTCCAGCAGCGTGTCGTCGTCCAGATTCGTCAGCGTCTTCCAGATGGCCGTGTCCGAAAAGACTTCGCGGAACCACCGCCGGATGGCGTCGCCTCTTTTGTTCTGATCGATCAGGCGCGCGATGCTGCGGCCGAGTTCCTTCGAGGCCCATCCGAGATGCGTCTCGAGAATCTGTCCGACGTTCATACGCGAAGGAACGCCGAGCGGATTGAGAACCATTTCCACGGGAGTGCCATCGGGCAGATACGGCATGTCTTCTTCCGGAACGATGCGCGCGATGACGCCCTTGTTGCCGTGGCGGCCGGCCATTTTGTCGCCGACCGAAAGCTTGCGCTTCATGGCGATGTAGCACTTCACCAGCTTGATGACGCCGGGAGGCAGTTCGTCGCCCTTGCGCAGCTTTTCCTTGCGCTCGTCGGTAATTTTTCGCAAAACGTCGATCTGGCGCGAGGTCATCTCCTCGATTTCATCGATTTTCTCGATGAGCAGAGGATCCTTGTCGGCCAGCTTCAACCGCTTGAGGTTGCGCGTGGCGACCTTTTCGATGATGTCGCGGGTAAGTTCGGTGCCCTTGGTGATCAGGCGCTTGTTGGTCTTTTCGTCGTGCAGGTCGGCGGTCAAGGCTTTGCCGTCCAGCAACGCGGAAAGGCGTTTCAGGCGCTCGTCGGTGAGGATGCGGATTTCGTCGGACAGGTTCTTTTCGAGTTTAAAGACCTGCGAAGCTTCGATGGCCTTGTGGCGTTCGTCTTTTTCCGCGCCCTTGCGGCAGAAAATCTTGACGTCGACGATGGTGCCCTCGATGCCCGGCGGGCAGTAGAGCGAAGCGTCGCGCACATCGCCGGCCTTTTCGCCGAAGATGGCGCGCAGGAGTTTTTCTTCCGGCGTCAGCGTGGTTTCGCCCTTCGGAGTGACCTTGCCGACCAGGATGTCGCCGGGCCGCACGGTCGCGCCGATGCGGATGACGCCGCTTTCGTCGAGGTTGCGGAGAAACATTTCGCTGATGTTGGGAATATCGCGCGTGATTTCCTCGGGACCAAGCTTTGTGTCGCGCGCCTCGATCTCGTATTCCTCGATGTGGATCGAAGTGTAGTAGTCGTCCTTGACCAGCTTTTCGCTGACCAGGATGGCGTCTTCGAAGTTATAGCCGCGCCAGGGAAGGAACGCGACCAGGACGTTGCGCCCCAGAGCCAGTTCGCCGCGCTCGGTGCACGGCCCGTCGGCCAGGACTTGTCCCTGGCGGACACGGTCTCCGACGCGGACCAGGGGCTTCTGGTTGATGCAGGTGTTCTGGTTCGAACGCTTGAATTTGATGAGCTGGTAGATGTCGGCGCCGACTTCGCGGGAGAGAACGCCCGAGTGGTCGGATTCGACGCGCACGATGATGCGCTCGGAGTCCACCTGGTCGACGATGCCGTCGCGCTTGCAGATGACCACGGCGCCGGAATCGCGCGCGGTGACGCGCTCCATGCCGGTGCCGACCAGAGGGGCTTCGCCGCGAATCAGCGGCACGGCCTGGCGTTGCATGTTGGAACCCATCAAGGCGCGGTTGGCGTCGTCGTTCTCAAGGAACGGGATCAAGCTGGCCGCGACCGAGACGAGCTGCTTGGGCGAAACGTCGATGTAGTCGACTTCCTCGCGGGACTTGAGGACGAAGTTTCCGGCCTGGCGGCAATTGACCAGTTCGGTGGTGATGCGTTCTTTTTCATCGAGCGATGCGTTGGCCTGGGCGACCACGTAGCGGTCTTCTTCCCATGCGGAAAGGTAGAAGCAATACGGGTCGTAGGTGACCTTGCGCTTTTTGAGTTCCTCGTTGACGGCGTCGACTTTGTCGCGCTCGATGATTTCGCCGGCCTTGAATTCGCTTTCGCCGGAGTTGACGATGAGCGCGTAATCGATCACGCGGCCGCCCTTCACCTTGCGGTAGGGCGACTCGATAAAGCCGAACTCATTGATGCGCGCGTAGCAGGAAAGCGAGCTGATCAATCCGATGTTCGGGCCTTCCGGCGTTTCAATCGGACAGATGCGCCCGTAGTGCGTCGGATGGACGTCGCGAACCTCGAAACCCGCGCGCTCGCGCGAGAGTCCGCCGGGCCCAAGAGCCGACAGGCGGCGCTTGTGGGTGATTTCGCTGAGCGGATTGGTCTGATCCATGAACTGCGACAATTGCGAACTGCCGAAGAATTCGCGGATCGCGGCCATCACCGGCTTGGCGTTGACCAGATCGTGCGGCATGGCCGTGGACATTTCCTGGTACACGGACATCTTTTCCTTGATGGCGCGCTCCATGCGGACCAGGCCGATGCGGAACTGGTTTTCGAGCAACTCGCCGACCGCGCGAACGCGGCGGTTGCCGAGATGGTCGATGTCGTCCACGGTGCCGATGTTTTTGCGCAGCTTCAGCAAATAGCGGATCGAAGCGACGAAGTCGGCCGCATCGAGCGTGCGCGTATTGAGCGAAGTCTCCAGGCCGAACTTGATATTGAATTTCAAGCGGCCCACGCGGCTGAAATCGTACTTGCGCGGATCGAAGAACATGCCGTTGAACAGGGCCGTGGCGGTCTCCAGCGTCGGGGGATCGCCCGGGCGGAGCTTGCGGTAGATTTCGATCAGGGCTTCGCGCGGAGAGCGGATGGCATCCTTGTCGAGCGTGCGGGAAAGCACCACGCCCACATCGTCGCGATCCGGGAAGAAGACATCGACGCTGGTGATGCCGGCCTCTCCGAGCGCCGACCAGATTTCCGCCGTGAGCGGCTTATTGGCTTCGAGCAGCACTTCGCCGGTCTGCCGGTTTACCAGGTCCGCGACCGTGTAAGCGCCTTCCAGATCGGCGACGCTCGCATGAGCGGCGGGAACCTTGGCCTTCACCAGTTCCTTGTAGATCGCTTCGGTGATGCGCTTGTGCGCGCCGACCAGCACTTCATCGGTCTTGGGATTCTTGATTTCGTGAGACAGCTTGCGGTCGATCAGGCCCTCGGAAACATTCCAGTGCAGGTCGCCGTCGCGCAGTGTGACGCGCTCGACCTGATAAAACGTGCGCAGCACTTCCTCGTTCGATTTCATGCCCAGGGCGCGCAGGAAGATGGAGCCGAGGAACTTGCGCTTGCGGTCGATGCGGACGTACAGGATGTTTTTCGTGTCGTACTCGAATTCGACCCAAGAGCCGCGGTAGGGAATAATTTTTCCCAGGAAATACGAGCGGTTGTTGGCGGATTCGTAGAACACGCCGGGCGAGCGGTGCAACTGGCTTACGATGACGCGTTCGGTGCCGTTGATGACGAAGGTGCCGTTTTCAGTCATGAGCGGCACATCGCCGAAAAATACTTCCTGTTCCTTGATGTCGCGGATATTTTTCGCGCCGGTGTCGGGGTCCTTGTCGTAAATGGTCAGGCGGATGGTGACCTTCAGGGGCGCGGCGTAAGTCATGCCGCGTTCCTGGCATTCATTCACGTCATACTTGAGCTGCATGCCGACGGGGTCGCCGCACTTTTCGCAGAAGGTGGGCGTGTTCTTATTGAACGTGCCGCACTTGGAGCAGAGCACGTCGCCGGTCTTGTACGGGTCGGTGACGACCGAGGCGCCGCAACTCCGGCAGGTGGCGCGGAGGTGGTGCAGCCCCTTCAGGTTGCCGCACTTGCATTCCCAGTTGCCGATGGCGTAGTCCACAAAATCCAGCTGCGACAGGCCGCGGAAATCCTGAATCGGAAACACCGAGGAAAAAACCGATTGCAGCCCGCCATCCTCGCGCTCGGACGGCAGCAAATCCATTTGAAGAAACCGCGCGTAAGACTTCTTCTGAACCTCGATCAGGTTCGGGATTTGAATCGAGCTCTGGATTTTGGAAAAGTCCAGGCGCTCGCGCTCGCGCATATGATGATTGCCGTTTCCATTCTCCATATTATGACCTCATGAAAATCGCAGGGTTGGGCCGGGACGCCAATAGGCGGCAGGGTAGACACTGCCGCCACAGGTCCCGGCGGGACCTAGTCAAGGTTGAGTTATCACGTCTTGGAACTTGCGTAAGCAAACCCCTCAGGGCGCGGCAAATACCGCCATGCGGTAGCACCTCGCGCCGGAATTGCTGGGTTACTTGAAATCGTTACTTGACCTCGACTTTGGCGCCCACATCCTCGAATTTCTTCTTGATGGTGGCCGCTTCGTCCTTGTTCACGCCCTCTTTGATCGGCTTGGGCGCGCTGTCGACCAGGTCCTTGGCTTCTTTCAGGCCCAGGCTGGTGACTTCACGCACGGCCTTGATGACGTTGATCTTGTTCGCGCCCACGTCGGTGAGCACAACCGAGAACTCCGTCTTCTCTTCGGCCGGAGCCGCCCCGCCTGCCGCCGCTCCGCCCGCCATCATGACCGGCGCCGCAGCCGCCGCCGAGACGCCGAAGGTCTCTTCCATTTTCTTGACCAGATCGGCGGCCTCAAGAAGCGTCAGGCCCTTGATTTCCTCGAGAATTGCTTCCACCTTGTTTGCCATTGCTGTGTCCTCTCCTGTTAGATGCAATTGGGATTATTGAGCTGTTTCGACCGGAGCGGACTCCGATCCGAACTTGTTGGCCTTGACCGCCTCGCTGACCGTGACGGCCAGGTTGCGGTTGACGGCGGCCAGCGCCGATGCGATGCGCTGCGCCGGAGCGCCGAGCAAAAACATGATCTTGCTGATCAATTCTTCCTTTGACGGCAGCGACGCCAGTTGCTGGATTTCGGCGATCGACAGCACGCGCCCTTCGACGATGCCCGCGCGAAATTGGTACGCGGGAACGTCCTTCGCGATTTTCGTCAGCGCCTTGGCCAGCGACACCGGATCCGTGGCCGTATACGCGATGGAATTCGTGCCCTTGAGATCCTTGAGCAGCGGCTCGTTCGGCGTGCCCGAAGCGGCGCGCTCGGCCAGCGTGTTTTTCACGACCTGATAATGGCCGCCCGCCGCCTGCACGGCGCGGCGCAACTTGTTGTCGTCTTCCACGGTGATGCCCTGAAACGTGGAAAGGATCACGGTGGAAACCGTCGCCAGCTGGGTTTTCAGTTTGTCGAGGTCTTCCTGTTTTTCACTGCGCTTTTTCATTTCCTGCTCCGCTTTCTGATCTTTAATTTCAGGCGCCACGGGATTCCCGCCGCCGACTAGGCCGCGGCCGCGATGGCCGCTTCCACTTCCGCTTCGTCAATCGTGATGCCCGGGCCCATGGTGGACGTCAGCGTGACTTTCTTGACGTACTTCCCCTTGGCCGCCGCAGGCTTCGCCTTCAAGATGGCGCCGATCAAAGCGTGCGCGTTGTCGGCAAGCTTTGCCCGCGTCAAAGCTGACTTTTCCGATCGACGAGTGAACAATTCCCTGCTTGTCGACGCGGAATTCCACTTTGCCGGCCTTGATTTCCTTTACCGCGTTGGCGACTTCAAACGTGACCGTGCCGGTCTTCGGATTCGGCATCAGGCCGCGCGGGCCGAGCACTTTGCCCAGACGTCCGGCGGAACGCATCATGTCCGGAGTGGCGATCACGGCGTCGAAATCGGTCCACCCTTCCTGAATCTTCTGGACCATGTCCTCGCCGCCGACGAAATCGGCGCCGGCGTCCTGCGCCTCGCGGACTTTTTCTCCGGTGGCGATGACCAGCACGCGCTTGGTTTTTCCCAAGCCGTGCGGGAGCACCACGGTGCCGCGCACCATCTGGTCGGAATGCTTGGGATCGATCCCGAGGTTCACGACCAGTTCCACGGTTTCGTCGAACTTGACGAAGTGGGCCTTCTTGATGGCCTCGGAGGCTTCGGCAAGTTTGTAGGGGCGCGCTTCGATCAGTGTGCGCGCCTTGGTAATATTTTTTCCAGGTTTGCGGGCCATCGCTTCTCCTACCCTTCCACTTCCAGACCCATATTGCGCGCCGTGCCCATCACCGTGCGCACAGCCGAGTCCAGACTTGTGGTATTCAAGTCCGGCAGTTTAGTCTTGGCAATCTCTTCGACCTGCTTGCGCGTCACTTTGCCGACCTTGGTGCGGTTGGGTTCGGCCGATCCCTTGACGATCCCGGCGGCGCGCTTCAAAAGCTCGGAAGCCGGAGGCGTCTTGGTGATGAACGTGAACGTGCGGTCGCTATAGATTGTGACCAGCGCCGGAATGATCATGCCATCGGGTTCCTTGGCAGTCTTGGCGTTGAATTGCTTCACGAAATCCATGATGTTCACGCCCTGCGGACCGAGCGCGGTGCCGACGGGCGGCGCCGGAGTGGCCTTGCCGGCCGGCAATTGCAGTTTTACGGTTGCTTGTACTTTCTTCGCCATCGGAAATCCCCTGCGTGCGGCCCGTCTCCAGGTGTTGCGAGACTAGGCGATCTTTTCCACTTGCACAAAATCCAGTTCCACCGGAGTGGACCGGCCGAAAATCGTGACCGAAACTTTCAGCGTGCTGCGGTCGGCGTTCACGTCGTCCACCGTGCCGGTAAAAGTTGCGAACGGCCCTTCGATGATGCGGACCTGCTCGTTGCGCTCGAAGACCAGCTTGGGTTTCGGGCGTTCCGCGGAAGTGGTCACGCGGTGCAGAATGTTTTCGACTTCGGCCTCGGAAAGCGGCGTGGGCGTTTCGCCCGATCCGACAAATCCGGTGACCCGCGGCGTGTTGCGGACGACGTGCCAGGTATAGTCGTCCATGTCCATTTCCACCAGGACGTAGCCGGGATACAGCATCCGGGAAGAAACCACTTTCTTGCCGCCGCGCACCTCGACCACATCCTCGGTCGGAATCATCATCCGGCCGATCTTGTCCTGCAGCCCGAACGCGGCCACGCGGCTCTCCAGGCTTTCCTTCACCTTCTTCTCAAATCCGGAATAGGTGTGGATGATGTACCACTGCTTTGCCATGTCCCCCCGGTGCCTCAGTGCGAAAATAGTTTAATCACTTGCTGCACGAATCCAGCTCGCGGCGCTATCCACGCCAAAAAAGAAAACTCCAAAAAACGCGACCGTGACCATCACCACCCAGGTCGTTACAAAAACTTCGTGCCGCGTGGGCCAGGTGACCTGGCGCATTTCGACGCGCACATCGTGCAGAAACGCGCGCCACTTGCGGGGATATTCGCCAATCTTCTCGAAGACCGATGCGACCGCGTTCCCGCCGCCGTTGCCGCCGCCGCGAGATTCCCCGCCGTCCTTCAACTTGACCGCCTCCGCCATAGACATCCCCAAATCCTTCCCGCCCCCGCCTGCACCCACTGCTTCAGCGCGCTGCAATGCAAGCCCGCGCCCGTCCGCTGCCGAAGTGGCAGGGGAGGAGGGATTCGAACCCCCACTCTCGGTTTTGGAGACCGATGGTCTACCGTTGAACCTACTCCCCTACAATATTATTGGCGGGCTAAAAGTATAGCCCGCACCCGTTACAGGCGGGCTACAAGCGCAGCCCGCGCCCGGCTACTTCACTTCCTTGTGACCGGTGTGCTTGCGGCACGTATTGCAAAACTTTTGCGTCTCCATCCGGTCGGAGTGCTTCTTCCGGTTCTTGGTGGTCGTGTAGTTCCGGTTTTTGCAATCGTTGCACTGCAATGTAATGATTTCGCGCATAGGATTTCCTCGGACTTCCCAAACAATACTTACTCGATAATCTCCGTGACGGCGCCTGCGCCGACCGTGTGGCCGCCTTCGCGGATCGCGAAGCGCAGCCCCTTCTCCAGCGCCACCGGCGTGATCAGGCTGATCTCGGCCGATACGTTGTCTCCCGGCATCACCATCTCCACGCCCGTCGGCAGCTTTACATCTCCCGTGACGTCCGTCGTCCGGAAATAAAACTGCGGCCGGTATCCGGTGAAGAACGGCGTGTGACGCCCGCCCTCTTCCTTCGTCAACACGTACGCTTCCGCCTTGAACTTGGTGTGCGGCGTGATCGACCCCGGCTTGGCCAGCACCTGCCCGCGCTCCACTTCTTCTTTTTCCGTCCCGCGCAGCAGCAATCCCACGTTGTCCCCGGCCATGCCCTCGTCCAGCAGCTTGCGGAACATTTCGATTCCGGTCACCACCCGCTTCATCGTCGGACGGAAGCCCACGATCTCCACTTCCTCGCCCACCTTCACCTTGCCGCGCTCCACGCGCCCGGTCACCACCGTGCCGCGTCCCGAAATCGAAAAAATATCCTCGATCGGCATCGCGAACGGCTTATCCACGTCGCGCACCGGCTGCGGAATGTTCTTGTCCACCGCGTCCATCAACTCGTCGATCGACTTCTCCCACTTCGCTTCGCCGTTCAGCGCGCCCAGCGCCGACCCGCGAATCACCGGAATCGTGTCGCCCGGAAACTGGTACAGCTTCAGCAGTTCGCGCACTTCCAGTTCCACCAGCTCCAACAGCTCCGGATCTTCCACCATGTCGCACTTGTTCATGAACACCACAATCGACGGCACGCCCACTTGCCGCGCCAGCAGTATGTGTTCCCGCGTCTGCGGCATCGGCCCGTCGGTCGCCGCCACCACCAGGATCGCTCCGTCCATCTGCGCCGCGCCCGTGATCATGTTCTTCACGTAGTCCGCGTGCCCCGGGCAATCGATGTGCGCGTAGTGACGGTTCGCCGTCTCGTACTCCACGTGCGACACCGCGATCGTGATCCCGCGCTCGCGCTCTTCCGGCGCGTTGTCAATCGAATCAAACGCCCGGAACGCCACCTTCGGGTTGTGCTTCGACAGCACCTTGGTGATCGCCGCCGTCAGCGTCGTCTTGCCGTGATCGATGTGCCCGATCGTCCCGATATTCAGGTGCGGCTTTGTTCGCTCGAATTTTTCCTTCGCCATTGCGTCAAGTCCTCGTAGAGACGAGCTGTAGTGCTGTTCGTATTTTCCATGCAGGCTGCACTAGCCCGTCTGCAAGAACTGCTTGCACCGATCTTTGGAGCGGGGGACCGGATTTGAACCGGCAACCATCGCCTTGGAAGAGCGAGACTCTACCGTTGAGTTACCCCCGCCCGGTCTTCCAACTCAAATTTTCCGGCGGGCTCGAAGCCAACTGCCCGGACTTACTTAAAAACAACAACTTGTCCAAATGCCAGACTGCAACTGCAGCCCGAACTTTAATCCGCCGGACTCCAAATCGAGCCCACAACTTCTGGAGCCTGGGACCGGGATTGAACCGGTGACCTCGTCCTTACCAAGGACGCGCTCTACCATCTGAGCTACCCAGGCGAGTTCTGTTTGCCTTGCGCCACACAAACATTACTTCTATAGACGGCGCCAAATCGAACCCGCATCCAAATCCAATAAAGATACCGCTCCGTCTATGTCTGTTCGCGCTTCGGGTCATCTCCTGCGGCCCTTCCCTGCGAAAAGATGGTGGACGGGGGAGGATTCGAACCTCCGTAGCCCGCAAGGAGCGGCAGATTTACAGTCTGCTGGTTTTAGCCACTCACCCACCCGTCCGCACGGGGGGAATCGCAACTTTCTTCGAGGGCTCCAAGTAAAGCCCACACCCTGGCAGGCCGCCATGCAACCGCGAAGTTTACAGAGACACCAACACACTTTCTTCGCGATGCAGGAACTTGCCTCCCGCAATCATTTGGGATTCTTCCCCTGAACAAAAAATTTTGGCAGAGCTGGCGGAGGGATTTGAACCCCCGACCCTCTGATTACAAATCAGATGCTCTACCAACTGAGCTACGCCAGCACGGCGCAAACCGAGGAAATATAACAAAAAGGAACGCCAATTGCAAGGGTACCCTGTGGAAGACCTGTGCAAACCTCTACTATCTTCCGGCGGCCCCGAAGTAGAGCCCGCATCCGTTTATCTATGGGCTCAATCGAGAGCCCACACCCGCATTCGTTTATCAAGTCCGTGCTGGAAGTAACAGTCTACACCCATCCGCCGCAACGGGGGAACAATATTATTTTTTTTGGGCAGCCGTCAGGAAACTCTGTCATGCTATTTCTCCTTCCGCCAGGTCATCGGGAAATATTCCAAGTTGCCGAATATTCGGCGCTGGTATCGGATCACGCCCGATTTCATAATGCCGCAGGCGAAGTTGTCCGGAAAGCCGATGCTGGCCAGAAGATCACGGATGAGATTGCTTTAGAGTCGAATAGCAAGTTCGGCGCAACCTCCTCGGCGGTTGTGAAATCGCTCCTGGCCATAAGATCGACGGTGTAAATCCGGGTCGCAGCTTGGTCCCGGCGTGTTAAGGACGATACCTTCCGGCATGCGACAAGCGACAGGCAGCCGGGAGGGAATTTCCCCTGAAAGTTCGTAGCGTCTCCCAACCGACAATGAGAGAATATCCCCGGAGGGAACAACGTACATGCCACGGCCAAAAAAAACCGTGATCATCGCCGGCAGTTTAGCGGTCGTCGCGCTGGCCGGAGCGGCGATTGTCTATTCCAGTTTCCGCCGCAGTGCACGGGCGGACGCTTCCCTTGCTCCGGAATTGCTCTCGGAAGTGCCGACCGGGGCGCCCACACTGGTGTACGCCGATCTGGCGGCCATTCGCGCGTCCGCTTTTTACCAGCAGCGGCCCGACCGGGGCCCGATCACTCTGCCGGATCGAGACTACGCGGATTTCGTGCAGTCGACCGGTTTCGATTTCGAGAAAGATTTGGACCGCGTGGTCATCGCCTCCTGGCCGTCCGGATTGGCTTCGGAGAAAAAGCAAACTGTCCTGATTGCCGATGGGCGCTTCGACCGCAGCAAGATACATGATTATGCGCTGCGCAAAGGGAAAGTAGACCATCAGGAAGGGCGCGACGTCTTCCTGTTTCCCAGCGACACGCAAGGGCAAAAGGGCTGGAATTCCCTCACGTTCCTGAACGATCACCGCATCGCCATCGTGGAAGGCGCGAGCATCGCTCCCTTGCTGGAACATCCTGAAACTAGCCCCGGCGGCGATCCGGCGCGCGACCGCGCGGCGGGCGTGGCCGGCGCTGCCGTATTCGCAATCACGCGCGTGCCTGCGATTCCAGCCAACTATTCTCCCGGCGGAGTCCAGTCGGCGCAGTTGCTGAACCTTGCGCGGTCGGTGCAGTGGATCACGCTGGCCGCGCGGCCGGAAGGAAACGACCTGCGCGTTTCGCTGGAAGGAGATTGCCAGACGGAGACCGACGCGCGTCAGCTCCAGGCGGCTCTGGAAGTATTCCGGCTGATCGGTCGCGCGGGCCTGGAAAGTCCCAAAACGCGCCAGTCCATGGATCCCACAACCCTGGACGTGCTGGAAACCGTGCTGAAAAGCGCGGACATCAGTGCAACGGCCGAGAAGGTTCGCATCCTGGTGGAGCTGACGCCTGCCATTTTGAAGCTGGGCGAAAATCGCAAGACGCAATAATTCCGCATGTATGTCCCTGCCATTCCCAAGGATTAAAGAAATTAGGTGTGCGCGGAATGGACTTGGCGCTGAGGCGCAAAAGGCCGACCATACGGGCTTGTTACGTCTGATTTAGGTTGGGGAATTTTGTCCAGGTGAAAACAAAATCAATGGGCTGAAGCCTGTTCTTCTGGGAATGCGGAGAAAATCAGTCGGCTGCGGAGGCCTGGCGGAGATAGCGCATCGGGTTGACCGGAGCGCCATTGATGCGAACTTCGTAATGAACGTGAGGGCCGGTCGAGCGTCCGCTGACGCCGACGTTGCCGATTATATCGCCTCGGTGGAGCTGTTCGCCGGGCATGACTTTAAAGGTCGAGAGATGGCCGTACCAGGTCGTCACGCCATAGCCGTGGTCGACGACCACGAGCCGCCCGTAGCCGGCGCGTTCGTCGGCTTCGATCACCACGCCGTCGGCACTCACGCGCACCGAATCGCCGTATTGGGAGGAGATATCGACGCCGGTATGGAAGGCGCCTTCCCCGCTGAACGGGTCCATGCGCTCGCCGAAACTTCCCGTCAGATGGCCAATCACGGGCCAAAGCGAAGGCGTGGACAGTCAAATCTCCCAATCCGTCCGTTGCCAGAAGCCGCAGGCTGCCCATCGGAAGGGCCGCGGAACTCGCATTTTTCTGCAGGAAGTTGAATTCCGCCACGGAATGCTCAAAGTCCGCGCCGGAGTCGGCCGGGGCCTCATCCACGCCGAACGGGCTCTGGCGGAAGCGCATGAATCCATAAGTCATGGCGACTTCGGTGGCCAGCGATTGCAGGGAGTTCAGCCTATCATTGGTATCCTGTGCGCTCGTCTGCAGCTGCTCGTAATTATGCTTCAGAGTGTCCTGCTGGCGCCGCAGCGTATTGTAATTTCCGACTTTCCAGAGCATCCGGGTATAAGAGCCGGCAGCGGCAAGAACGGTGACTCCGCCAACAACCGCAAGAACAGCAAGAAGATGCAGCACATAGACGGGTACGATGATCTTCCGGAGTGTACCCTTCCGTGTGGATGCGATGAATAATGTATAAGCTTCGGGCTTCATCAAGAAAACCTGTGATTCCTACTTAACTGCCGACGAGAGGTTTGCGCCGCTTATTCCCTGAGCGGCAACTGGTGTTGCCAAAAGCCGTAGTGGCCGTTTGAACCGAGAGCCTTGGTTCGAAACCAGGGTAAGTCTAGTTTCACACCGTGGGCCGAGTCAACCTTTATTTCCAGGCCCAAGGTGCGCCAAATCCTGACCTCAGGTTCCATGCCCGATTCAATCCGGGCGTTCCGTGCCAGACTTGAGTCTCTTCCGGGATGCCTGCACCCGGATTCCCTCTCGACGCCATACCATAACTTTGCCGACTATGAGAGCATACCGGAGGGATTCCTGACAACTGTCCTTATGGCCACAGAAGATCAGCTGATCGAACGGATCCACCGGAGGTTTCCCAACCCCACCAACGGCTTGCGTGTGGGCATCGGGGACGACGCGGCGGTCATGGCCGCCAGAAAAGGGACCGAATGGGTAGTGACCAACGACGCGTTTCTAGAAGACGTCCATTTTCTGCGCAAGGTCCACCCGCCACGCGCCGTTGGCTTTAAGGCCCTGGCTCGCGCCACCAGCGACATCGCAGCCATGGGCGCCCTGCCACGGTACTTTCTCATGGCTCTGGCCCTTCCGGCCTCCTGCACCACAAAGTGGCTGGATGGTTTCCTAAGCGGGATGGCGGACGCCGCCGGCCGGTTCGGCTTGATCCTGGCGGGGGGCGACACGACGAAATATCCGAATGTCCTGATCAACTTGACGGTCATCGGGGAAATAGCTGCAGGGCGCGCCGTCCTGCGCTCCGGAGCGCGGCCGGGCGATCTTATCTGCGTCAGCGGCAGGCTGGGGGAGGCGGAACTTGGCTTGCGGTTGGTCCAGCGCGGGCTGCATAAGAATCGGCAATGGAAAAAGCTCCTCGGGAAACATACCCATCCGGAACCGAGATTGGCGCTAGGTCGGTGGCTGGCCGATCATCGGTGTGCGACCGCTATGATCGATACCTCGGATGGCCTCTCGACGGACCTGGGGCATATTTGCAAGGCCAGCGGCGTGGGCGCAAAGGTGTTCGCGGCCCAAATTCCTCTCGTGAACGTGCCGCCTGAATTGCAGCGCAGGGGGCTGGACCCCTTGCAGATGGCGGTCAATGGCGGCGAGGATTACGAACTGCTGTTCACCGTGCCCAAGCGGCTGGGAGGGCGCCTGCCAGGCCAGTTGGGAGGTGTCCCCATCACCGTGATTGGGGAAATTGTGCGGCAAAGACGCATCACCCTGGTGGATGCGAAAGGACGCGGTAAACCTCTGCAAGCCGGGGGCTGGGATCCGTTCCGCAAAGTGAAATGAAATAGACTCAACACAATCGAAAGGGGCCGGCGGGTAGGGGCACGGCTCGGCTCGGCTGAACTCTGTTTTCTATCTTCCTCAATTGTCTATTCCATATATTGACATTTGTTAATATCGAGGCTTAAAATCCCGTCAGTTTTTGCGTCGTGTCCTGAGGTTTTGCAGGGGGTTTTCGTCTTCCATCCTAGGCGGTTCTCGACGCCTCAGGCCACTCGGCGGCAAAACGGGGAATTATGGGAGCCTGTCATCCGAAGACGGAGGCCCGGGGAGGTGTTTCTTCCCCACACGAGACTGGGAAGTTCCCGCAACAACCAGCCATACGCGGCACCCTGCTTCCTCGCTGCTTCATTGCAAAGATTGATCCGCTCGGTTCAAAACTCCCGCTTTATTTACGGAAGTGTGCAAGATACGCTCCTCCGCGGACAGCCCCTTCAGCCCGCGCAGCCTCAAAGGTTCGGCAACCCTACAAGGAGGAAACTAATGCGCGTTTCAAGATCTTTTATATTTTCCATATTATTGTTCAGTTTGGTCATACTTCCGGCGATCGCTTTCCAGAATGCCCAGGCGCAGACTTCCACGACCGGCGATTTGACCGGGGTGGTCACCGACCCGGCGAACAACACCGTGCCATCCGCCACGGTGCGGTTAAAAGATCTGACGCGCGGCACGACCCTGGAAACGAAGACGAATACCGCCGGGGTCTATCGCTTTTCGCTGTTATCGCCCGGCCAGTATGAGGTGAACGTTACGGCCACGGGGTTTCAGCCCGTCACGCAGACCACGACCGTCAGTATCGGGCAAGTCACTTCGGTGGACTTGCAGCTCAGTTTGCAGGCAGCGACCGAAAAGGTCGGCGTGGTCAGAACGGCGCCGCTTATTCAGACCCAGAACGGCGACCTTGCCGCGACCCTGGACGAACGGCAGATTCAAAACATGCCCAACCAGGGAAACGACATGACTTACCCTCTCCTGATGACGCCGGGGGTCACGGAAAATACGCTCGGCGGGTACGGAAATTACTCGGTGAACGGAATGTCGGGCACGAGCAATCTCTTCACGGTCAACGGAATGGACGACAACGATCCATACTTGAGCTTGAACAACTCCGGGGCCACGTCCCTGATGCTTGGCCAGAATGAGGTTCAGGAAGCCACGATCGTCAGCAACGGGTATGGCGGCCAATACGGCGGCCTGGCCGGGTCCAACGTCAATTTCGTCACCAAGGGCGGGAGCAACGAGTTTCATGGCCGCGCGACTTACTACTGGAATGGCCGGGCGTTCAATGCCAACAGTTTTTTCAACAACGCAAATGGCGCTCCAAAATCGTTTGCGAATGCGAACCAGTATGGCGGGGAGGCTGGAGGACCAATTATCAAGGACAAGTTGTTCTGGTACTTTGACACCGAAGGCGTGCGCCTTGTGATTCCGTCGTCGGCCCCGACGGTCCTTGTCCCTGATCCGGCTTTTGAGACGGCTACGCTCAATAACTTATCGATCAACCACCCGGCCTCTGTCCCCTTCTATCAAAATATGTTCAAGCTTTATAATGCTGCGGCGGTGGCGGGCCATGCGACCCCGGGGGCTTCCGATGGATCGTCCGGATGCGGAAGCATTACCATTGATGCAGCAGGCGATACGATTCCATTTGCGCCGCCCGGCGTTACCAATTGCGTGGACCACTTCCGAACATCCTCCACCCTTAACGTAAATGAGGCGCTGTACGCGGGCCGCATGGACTACATCATCGGCTCGAAAGACCGCATTTTCGGGCGAGTGCAGGCGGACGATGGCTTTCAAGGTTCGTATACCGATCCCATAAGTCCGCTATTCAACCTGGTCAGCCCTCAACCGGAATATCAAGGACAGCTTTCGGAGAACCACACGTTTGGCCCGACGGTAACGAACCAGTTCATCCTGTCCGGGCAGTGGTATTCGGCGACGTTCAACGCGCCGAACCTGCCGGCGGCGCTGGCCGCATTCCCCACAAATCTATTCATGGGGGACGGAAGCCTCACGGAACTCGGCGGCTTGGATTTTCTGGCGCCCCAGGGGCGCAACGTCACGCAAGTGCAGATGTCGGACGACGTGACCAAAGTTGCGGGACATCACATCCTGAAGTTCGGCGTGAAATATCGCCGCAACGATGTGACGGACCTGGTGTACGGCGTCAACACCAGCGGGCAGATGGTCGCCGACAACCTGGATGCTCTTTACAATGGAGGCTACGATCCCGCTTACACCGATCCGAACATCGGCGTCCTCAACGCTTCCGTGTACAGCCAATTCTTCTCGGCGGCAACCGAACAGCGGTTCAAGTTTTGGAATTTGGGCGCGTACGCGGAAGACGACATTCAAGTGAAATCGAATTTGATGATCACGCTGTCGCTGCGGGGAGACCATGCTTCCAACCCAACCTGCAAAGATCTATGTTTTTCGCGGTTGGTGGAACCTTTCTCGCAATTGGTCAACGATCCCAACCTGGGCGGAGCGAATGCCGCGAATATTCCCTATAACAAAATCTTTGTGCTGAACAATCGAACTGCCCTGGTGGGGCTGACCAATATCGAATGGGCGCCGCGCGTCGGCTTTGCATGGCAGCCGTTTGGCCGCACCCACAACACCGTGATCCGCGGCGGGATTGGGATTTTCTACGACGCCTTCCCGGGAACGATCGTGGACAATATGTCCTCCAATCCCCCTCTCGCTCAGACATTCACCGTAGGAGGAGGCCCATCTCCCCTGCTGATTTCGCCCGCGGAAACGAATAACCTGATCGGCGCCGCGGTTGCCTCCAATAACGCCTTCTTGTCGGGCTTCAACAGCGGGCAGACCGAAGCGCAGATGGCGGCGGGCGTGCCAGGGTTCGTGCCGCCGTCAATCAATTACGTTAATAACTTCACGGATGTGCCGCAATATCAGAAGTGGAGTTTGCAGGTGGAACAGGGCTTTGGACCGAATACGTCCGTGACCATTGCCTATGCCGGAAACCACGGCATCCACGAACCGGTGCAGAATTCAGCGCTCAATGCATATTCCGCCAGCTTTGCGGGATTTCCCACGGCCCCGCCGGATCCGCGATTCGGGTACGTGGAGGGAATTTTCACCGAAGGCGTTTCGAACTATAACGGGCTGTCCATTTCGGCGACACACCGCTATGGAAGCGGGCAGATTACAGCCAATTACACCTGGAGCCACTCGCTGGACGAAATTTCCAATGGCGGCTTTGCCCCGCTTGCCTACGCCGCTTTTTACTCCACCAACACTTCCCTGATCTTCCCGCAAGATCCGAATAATATCCGCGGCATGTACGGGAATTCGGATTACGACGTGCGGCATTACTTCAGCCTCAACTATCTCTGGGAATTGCCGTTGAAAAGTCTTACATGGGGGCACGGGCCGGACGGGCTCTTGAAGGGCTGGAATGTTTCGGGGACGCTGCTGGCGCGCACCGGGCTGCCATTCAGCGTCGTGGATGAAGGGACGACCGGATCGCTGGAGAGCACAAATTACGGGCAGACGTTCAGCGGCGGCTTCACGCCTGCGCCGGTTGTGCTTGCAAGTGTCGGAACCGGCTCGCCAGGATCGTGCTCGGGACCAGGTTCCGACGCAACGAAACCGTGCTTCAACACAAGCGCGTTTACCACATCGCCCTCTGGTTTCGGTAACGTGGGACGCAACACCATGCGGGGACCAGGCTACTTCAATAGCGACTTCTCGATCTGGAAGAGCATCAAGGTAGTCCCTCATTGGGAACAGGCGGAGTTCGACCTCGGCTTCCAGTTCTACAATGTTTTCAATCATCCGAACTTCGACAATCCTATAAACGACGTCAGCAATCCGGCGTTCGGGACGCTGCAACGCACGATCTCCCCGGCGACGACGATCTATGGCGTTGGGCTGGGCGCCGACGCTTCGCCGCGTTTGATTCAACTAAAGGCGCAATTCAAGTTTTAAAAATCCGCTGTCCGAATTCGGGGGAGCGGCAGACGCCGCTCTCCCGAACTTCCCAGCAAAAACCACGGCAACGGCGGCGCATCCGCCGAGTAGGCGTACGGATAGAAGTGGATGGCCACGATGTGCTCGGTGAAACGCGAGCCGAGCCATACCGTGTTGTTGGGTTCGATCTCCACTTTGAGGACGCCCGCGAGCGGCCAGACTTGCGGAAGCGGATAGTGAGTGAACTTCTTTGCAGCCGGGCTGAAATAGACGAGCGAATGATTGAAATCGTCGCTGACCCAAATGTTGTCGCGCCTGTCGGGCGGAACTTCGGAAAAACAGACAATGCACTTTGTACTCTTCCGCTAACTCTGTCGTTTCTGACGGGAGAATCTAGGCCTTAACTGCGCGGGCTTGGCGCGGCGGGAGGATTTTGCGCGGGAGGGGCGGCTTTGGCGGGAGCTTCGCCGGGAAAAACTTTCTCGGGCGCGGAGCGGATTATTTTGCGGCGCGGCATCGGGCATCCCCGGGGCTTCGCCGCCCTCGGTCGGCGCGCTGTCCGGGGTGTCGACAATGACGGTCTTGGTCAGCGCGACTTTTTCCAGCGGCACGACATTTTGGAACGTCTCGACGGGCTTTCCGGCCAGCGCGCCCTGCATGAATTCGAGCCAGATCGGCAACGCGGCCACCGCGCCGGTTTCGGGCTTGCCGAGAGATACAGCCTTGTCGTCGTAACCCACCCAGACTCCGGCGGTAATCTCCGGCGTGAACCCGATGAACCAGGCGTCGGTGAAATCGTTGGTCGTGCCGGTCTTGCCGCCGGCGGGGCGGCCCAGGGCGCGAGCGGGCATGCCGGTGCCATGCTCGACGACGTCTTCGAGCATGGCCATCATGGTGCGCGCGACGTCGGGTGCGATCACATCGTGGACCGCGGGATGCGCCTGCTCGAGCAGGGCCCCGTCATAGGTGGTCACGCGGCGGATCATGTGCGGATCGATGCGGATGCCGTCGTCGGGAAACACGGTGAAGGCGGAAGTGTGCTCGAGCAAATTCAGGTCCGCGGCGCCGAGCGTGATGGGCAAGTACGGCGGCAAGGGGCTGGTGATGCCGAAGCGCCGCGCCATGTCGATCACGCTGTTGATGCCGATTTTTTCGGCCAGCTTCACGGCGGGAACGTTGCGCGAACCTTCCAGGGCGCGCCGCAGCGTGATCATGCCTTCGAATTTTTCGTCATAGTTGTGCGGCGAGTAGGGCTGGCCGCCGCTCATGGTGGTGAACGGCGCGTCGAGGATGGTATCGAACGGAGTGAAGCCCTGCTCGACGGCGGCGGAATAGACGTAAATTTTGAACGAGGAACCAACCTGGCGCTGGGCCTGCGTGGCGCGATTGAATTTCGATTCCTCGAAGCTGTAGCCGCCGACCATGGCCTTGATTTCGCCCGTGGGATTGTCGATGGCCACCATGGCGGCCTGCGGGCCAACGTCTTGTTCGAGTTGCACGCGGGCCACGGTTCCGTTGATGTCCTTGATGCTGACCTGCACCAGGTCTCCGGGCTTCAGCAGTTCGGCGGGAGATTTGGCGCCGGTCCAGGCAAAATCGGGCTGCGTGAGCAGGGCGCGATACGGGCCGATCTTGATCGTGGCGGCCTTGGAGTCGACGGCCATGACCAGGCCTTGCACGTAATCGCCCTTGTTGATGGGCCAGCGCCAGTCGTCGTCTTCGTAAGACTCGAGCGTATCGCTCTTTTTCTGCAAGATATTTTCGAGCTTGCCGCGCCAGCCGTGGCGCCGGTCGTAGGCGTGCAGGCCGTCGCGGACGGCTTGATTGGCGGCGCGCTGCATGGCAACGTTGAGCGTGGTATAGACGCGCAGCCCTCGCTGGTGCACGGTTTCCGTGCCATACGTGGTTTCCAGATACTTTCGAATCTCCTCGACAAAATAAGGGGCCAGCGTATTGCGCGGCGCTTGAATATGCAGGCCGATGGGCAGCGCGGCGGCCTGGCGCCGCTGGACTTCCGTGATTTTCCCGTCGCGCGCCATGAGCTCCAGAACCAGGTTGCGCCGTGAAAGGGAACGTTGCGCATGAAGGATCGGCGAATAGCTGGGTCCGCGGATCATGCCCGCCAGCAGGGCGGCTTCGGCCAGCGTCAGCTTTCCCACGGGCTTGCCGAAATAATATTCCGAGGCGGCTTCGAAGCCGTAATTGCCGTGGGAGAGATAAATCTGATTGCAGTACATCGTTAAAATCTGTTGCTTGGAATAGTGGCGTTCAATCTGAATGGCCAGCAAGGCTTCCTGAATCTTTCGGCCCATGTGCCGGTCGGAGCGGTCCAGAAACAGGGTGCCGGCCAGCTGCATGGTGATGGTGCTGGCGCCTTCCACCATGCGGCGAGCCACAATATTTCGCCAGGCGGCGCCGGCGACGCGCGTGAAGTCCACGCCCCAGTGCTGCTCAAAATGCTGGTCTTCGGTCGTGAGGATGGCGTCCTTCAAGACTTGCGGAATCTGCTCGTAGGTAAGCAGAACGCGGCGCTGCAGCGCGAAATTGCCGATTACCTGGCCGTCGTCCGAATACAGTTCGGTGACGATGTCGGGGCGATAATCCTCCAGCGCGCGAATCTGCGGAAGGTCGCTCGAATAGACAAATAAAAGGCCCGTAAGTATGCCGATGGCAATCGCGCCCAGAAGCAGCAAGGAAAAAGCGAGGCGTCCGACAACCTTGCGGCCGCGCAGGCGCAGCGTGATCGGCGGCAGCTCTACCATGAGAGTTTCATTCTAGCGCAAATAGGCGGAGAGGAAGAGGAGATCAGGATGAAAGCGTGCTCCGATGTTTCTTGATGGCAAACGCGCCAATCGTGACGGCCAGGGCCAGAACCAACAGGCTGCTATCGCGGAGCAGGGTCAGCGGGCCCAGCTTTTCGTTGTTTCCGAAGCAGCCGCACATGATTTCCAATCCGAGGAAGTAGGCGCGCGTCATCGCGGCGATAAATACCAGCAGCAGCGCGCTGGCGGCCAGGCCGATCCAGCGCAAGCCGACGCCCGCGATCAACAGCACGCCGAGCGCGACCTCAAACCACGGCAAACTGCGGGCGAGCCACTCGACCCCCCACAACGGCAGCAGGTTATAGGAATTGATGGCCATGCCGAAAAAGAAATGGTAATCGCCGAAATGCCAGGCGCCGTTGAAGTGAAGCTTCGTGTACGCGGCCACCAGGAAAACCAGGCCGAGCGCGACGCGCCCGGCAAGGAGCAGCGCACGCGGCCAGGCAGCCGGGCGCACGGAGGTTTCTGCGGAAATCGCGTTACTAGCCATGCTTATTGGCGGAGTAAATAATCGAAATATTGTTTCAGCAATTTGTAGTCGACGCCCCCGCCCGGAAGCGCTTCGGTCTTGCCATGGGAGGTCACAAAAACGGTCGGCGTCTGATTCACGTTGCGCTGTTCGCCGAGCATGCGGTCGCGCTGGATCGAAGCGTTGATTTCCGCGATATGTTGCGCCTCATACGCTTGAAATTTCTTGAATTGCGCGGGAGAAAACGAAGCGGAAATCATTTCGTCAATATTTCCCTTGGCCGACCAGTCATCCTGGTGATCATAAAGCGCGCGTTCCATGGCTTCAAATTGCCCCAATGCGGCGGCCGCATTGGCCAGCCGCGCGGCTTGCATGGCGTAGGGGTGCATTTCCAGGGGGAAATCGCGGTGAACCAGATATACCTTTCCCGGAATCACGTAGTCGTCAATCACTTGCTTGACCGTGGTCTCGAAAAAATTGCGGCATGCCGGGCATTGAAAATCCCCAAAGATTTCCATCGTGATGGGAGCGTTCGGCGAGCCCATCGCTTTTCGAATCGATCCGCCTGCAGCCAGGAGCGAAGCAACATTGCCGGACGCCTGAGGCGCCGGGCGCGCCGATGCGCTCAACGCAGCGGCCATTACAAAAATCAAAAAGAAAAATCCAATGCGGCGGACGGGAAGCGGTTTCACGCGATGGTCTCCTTGAATTTTCTGAACGGCGTATTCTAACCCCAATCGGACGCTTTCTGCACCCTAATGAGCATAGACGTGGGAGTGGGCGATATGGTTATCGGAATCGATCGCTAGGCCAGCCTCGTGCTCCGCGGGGCAAGTGCAGCCCTATTCGGAGGATGGCGATGCCAAAAGGGGGGATATTTGCAGGTCGTGCGAAATTTAAAGGGGGGAAAAGGTGAGCGAGGAGAAATGGCAGGGTTGAGCAAGCAAGTATGGAGGAGGCAACAAAGCAGGAGAAAAAAGTGACATAAGTATATGCAAATATAGATAGATACATCGCAATCAAACTACTTGACAAAGATACACTCAATGATTATACTTGTTGCGTGTTAAGCACTCATGCCGAGCTTCGCTGGAGGGTACGGGTTCCGCTGGAGCCAATGGGAGTTTTGAAGGAGGGTTTGCTGCAATGAGTAAAATCATAGGAATTGATCTGGGAACGACGAATTCCGCGGTTTCCGTCATGCAAGGCGGGGAACCGGTCGTAGTCCCTAACCAAGAAGGCGGACGGACGACGCCTTCGGTGGTGGCCATCACCAAAACCGGGGAGCGATTGGTCGGGCAGGTGGCCAAGCGCCAGGCCGTGACCAATCCGGAAAATACGATTTATTCCATCAAGCGGTTCATGGGCCATCGCTTCGACGAAGTCACCGATGAAGCCAAGCGCGTGCCCTACAAGGTGACCAAGGGACCGCACGATGACGCGCGCGTCGACATTTTCGGCAAGGCTTACAGCCCGCCGGAAATTTCCGCGATGATTCTGCAGAAACTGAAAACAGCGGCCGAGGATTTTCTCGGCGAGAAGGTAAACAAGGCGGTCATCACGGTCCCCGCGTATTTCAACGACAGCCAGCGGCAAGCGACCAAGCAAGCCGGCGAAGTGGCCGGGCTCGAAGTGCTCCGCATCATCAATGAACCCACCGCTGCCGCGCTGGCTTACGGCCTGGACAAGAAAAAGGACGAGACCATTGCGGTCTATGACCTGGGCGGCGGCACGTTTGATATTTCGATTCTGGAAGTCGGCGAAGGCGTGGTGGAAGTAAAGGCCACGGCCGGCGACACGCACCTGGGCGGCGATGACATCGACAACCGCATTGTCGAATGGCTGGCCGCGGAGTTCAAGAAGGACCAGGGCATCGACGTCAGCAAGGACCGCATGGCCATCCAGCGGCTCAAGGAAGCCGCCGAAAAAGCCAAGATCGAGTTGTCGCAGATGCAGGAGACCGACATCAATCTGCCCTTCTTGACGGCCGATGCGTCGGGCCCGAAGCACCTGCAGTTGAAGCTGACGCGCTCGAAGCTGGAACAATTGATGGAAGACCTGCTGCAGCGCACGATCGCGCCGACCAAGCAAGCGCTATCGGACGCGGGTGTGACTCCCGACAAAATCGACGAAGTAGTGCTGGTGGGCGGCTCGACGCGTATACCGCGCGTGCTGCAAATCGTGAAAGATTTGTTCGGGGGCAAGGAACCGCACAAGGGCGTCAACCCGGACGAAGTGGTGGCGGTGGGCGCGGCGATTCAGGGCGGCGTGCTGGGCGGCGAGGTGAAGGACATCCTGCTGCTGGACGTGACGCCGCTGTCGCTGGGCGTGGAAACCCTGGGCGGCGTGATGACTGTGCTGATCCCGCGGAACACCACGATTCCCACGCGCAAGTCGGAGACGTTTTCGACCGCCGCGGACAACCAGCCGTCGGTGGAAATTCACGTGATGCAGGGCGAGCGCAAGATGGCTCAGGACAACCGCACGCTCGGCAAATTCCATTTGATGGGAATTCCGCCGGCGCCGCGGGGAATGCCGCAAATCGAAGTGACCTTCGACATCGATGCCAACGGCATCCTGAATGTTTCGGCGAAGGATCACGCAACCAACAAGGAGCAGAAGATCACGATTACGGCTTCGACTGGCCTGAGCAAGGAAGAGGCCGAACGGATGCGCAACGACGCCGAGGCGCATGCCGAGGAGGACAAGAAGAAACTCGCGGAGATCGAGGCGCGCAACATCCTCGACAACCGCGTGTATCAGGTCGAAAAGCTGCTCGCCGACAACCGCGAAAAGCTTTCCGAATCCGATATCAAGCCGGTGGAAGAGGCCGTGGCCGCGGCGAAGTCGGCGCTTGGCGGTGGCATCCTGGACCAGATCACGTCGGCTACGCAGCAACTCGAACGCGCCTCGCATAAACTCGCCGAAGTGCTCTACCAGAGCGCGCAAGCCAGCGGAGCGCAGGCCGGAACCGCAGGTTCTGCCGAAGCCGGGCCGGGCGCGGCGGGAGGTCCAACGGCGGGATCGAGTTCCGCGCCTCCGGGCGAAGTGATCGACGCCGAGTACGTGGACGTGGACGAAACGAAGAAGCCGAACTAACGCGGTTCGTATAATTCGGGCAGGGGCTGTATATGCAGCCACAAGTAATGAAGTTCGGGTCGTGTTTGCTCGTCCTGAAATAAGAACGGGCAGCCCGCGGAAAGATGCGGAGGGCGTGATTTCGCGCCCTCCGCATGGACGAGCCTTTGTGATCTTTCACAGGAGCTGACGTTGACCACGTACGAGGGCATCAAGCGCGCCGGGCCGCCACAAGCAATTCAAAAACTTCGCGACGACTTGTATATGGTGCAGATCACGCTTTCGGAAACGCCGAGCGCTGATTGGAAGCGCCTGTTTTACGAAACCCAGCAAGCGCCGCCGCCGGATTTTCCGCCTCGCGGAGTGGACCTGAGCGGAAACTTTGCGAGGTTCCGGACCGATGCCGCCAGCGTGGAGGCCAAGACCGCGTGGATTGACCGGTGGATCGACCGCGCCAATCAGAAGGAAGCGGCGATGGGCGGGAAACTGGATCAGGAACGCAAACAGCGGCGCGAAGAACACCAGCGCGAGCAGCAGGAGTTGGCAGCAATCAATGCGCGCTGGGAAAAGTTGTAGCGGGAAGCCGGGCCACCAAGGTGAAAAAGAGAGTTAATAGTCCGGAGTCGAGAGTTGAGAGCAAAAATCCCTTGGCGCCGCATAAATCCCGGATACCGCGAAATGGCATTCTGAACTCTCAACTGTAAACCCATAACTCTCGACTCTTTGCGAATTACGGGTCATCGGTCACTAAAACATGGCTACCACGGCGAAACAAGATTACTACGAACTTCTGGGCGTCTCGCGCAAGGCGGCGCAGAAGGAAATCCGTGCGGCCTACCGGAAACTTGCGCGCAAATATCACCCCGATCTGAATCCCGGAGACAAATCCTCGGAAGAAAAATTCAAGCAAGTGCAGGAAGCCTACGACGTTTTGTCCGACACCAAGAAACGCCAGATGTACGATCAATTCGGATTTGAAACGCCGGGCGCGGGCGGCGTGCCTGGGCCGGGCGAGGGCGAAGAGGTGCATTTCGATTTTGGGGGATTCGATTTTGGAGGAGGCGGTGGCGGCGCGGGCGGCGGTCCGAGCTTTCGCGATCTCTTCAGCCAGTACTTTCGCGGAGGCGGCGGGGTAGCTGAAGCGCCTTCTCGCGCCGAAGCAGGCTCCAGCCTCGAATACCAGATTGAAATCACGTTTTGGGAAGCGGTGCGCGGGACGGTGAAGAAGCTCACCATCGCGCGGCTGGACGCCTGCACCGACTGCCACGGCACGGGAACGGTCGGACAGTCGCAGACCTGCACGGCTTGCGGCGGCAGCGGACAAGTGGCGCAGACCAGCGGCCGCATGCGTTTCAACCTGACATGCACGCGCTGCGGCGGCACCGGACGCATTCGAAATATGTGCAGGTTGTGCGGCGGCGATGGGCGCGTGCGGCGCGTGGATACGATCGAAGTGCGAATCCCCGCCGGAGTGCAGACCGGATCGCGCGTGCGCGTCGCGGGCAAAGGAAATGCCGGAACATTCGGCGCGCCCACCGGCGATCTCTACATCATTACCGACGTGCAGCCTCACGCGTTTTTCGAGCGGCGAGGCGACGACCTGTACACGACCGTGCCCATCACCGTGACAGAGGCGGCCCTGGGCGCCAAGATCGAGGTGCCCACGATGGACGGGCGCTCGATCCTGCGCGTTCCTCCGGGAACCAATAGCGGCCAGAAATTGCGGCTGCGGGAAAAAGGCGTCCCGTCAGTGCGCGACGCCGGGCGGCGCGGGGACCAGTACGTCGAATTGCAGGTGGTGGTGCCCAAGCCGGTCGATGAGCGCGTGCGGGAACTATTGAAGGAACTGGAAAAACTCGCGCCGGAAGATCCTCGCAAGGAATTTTCGACCGAGCCAAGGCGTAGGAGCGCTGCGATGCCGCGCGTGAATGCAAAACGGAAAAAGGCCCGCGCCGGATACATGATTTCCGCGGTAGCGGAGCTGTACAAGCTGCATCCGCAGACGCTGCGCTTGTACGAACGCGTGGGACTGCTGAAGCCTTCGCGCTCGCAGGGCAATACGCGGCTGTACACGGATGCGGACCTCGAACGCCTCGAAGTGATCCTCACGCTGACGCGCGAAATGGGCGTCAACCTCGCGGGAATTGAAATCATTTTAAACATGCGCGAGAAAATGGCCGAAATGCAGCACCAGATGGAATCGTTCACTTCCTTCGTGCAGCAGGAACTTTCCCGTGGCCTGCGTTCGGCGGCCGCGCGCCCTCCGGACAACGCCCTGGTGCGCGTTCCGCCGCCGAAGGTCATCCGCGTACACAAAAGCGAATCATCCACCGATAAACACAGATGAACACCGATAAAAGCGAAGAGTAAATTCAAAACCCCGCTTCTATAGCTTCCCTCCATTTTTGTTTTTATCAGTGTTGATCTGTGTCCATCTGTGGATTCATTTTCCCTTTTTCCACACGCGCTGCTGCTTTCCACAGGACACGTCATCTTGCGCATCTTGCGGCGTGCGCCTATGCTTGCCTTATGGCGCGACCTGATTGCACGCTGTGCGGCGGCACCGGATGGAAGACCGTCGAGCGGCTTGAGGAAGAAGAAAAGCCGAAGCGCGTCTCCTGGATCAAGCCCACTTCCGATCCCGATGTGATGCGCCGGGTCTGGGCCGTGCCGTGCGACTGCACCGGCAGCGACCGCGCTGAACGGATAATGGCGCGCGCGCGCATCCCGAAGCGCTACGAGCATTGCGACTTCGACAACTTCGATACCGATATCTATGACGCCGCGCGGGAATCCGCCGGCTGGAACCGCAGCCTGGAGCAAGCCAAACTGGTCGCCGAAGCGTTTGCGCGCGATTATCCGGCCGGACCTGACACCGGCTTGCTGCTGATGGGGCCGTGCGGCGCGGGCAAGACGCATCTTGCGGTGAGCGCGCTTCGCCAGATTGTATTGCGCGGGCATACCGGACTCTTCTACGACTACCGCGAATTGCTCAAGGAAATTCAGGGAAGCTATAACTCAGAAAACCAGACCACCGAACTGGGCATCCTCGAACCGGTACTTACAGCGGATGTCCTGCTGCTCGATGATTTGGGCGCCAGCAAGCCTTCTCCCTGGGCGCTGGAAACTGTGGGGCACATCCTGAATTCCAGATATAACGAGCGGCGCATCACGCTGCTTACCACGAATTATCTGGATAGCGGCCCTGCAACCCCCGCGGCCCCGGCGCCGAGGCTTCCTTCCGGACAAGCCGTTTCCGCCGCCCGCGAAGATTCGCTCGAGGACCGTCTCGGTAGGCGCATCCGTTCCCGCCTCTACGAAATGTGCAAGACGATCGAACTGTTTGCGCCGGATTACCGGCGCGAGGTTCGCCAAGCAGGGCGGGTAAGGTCATGATTCGTGAAGAGTCGAGAGTTGTGAATTTACAGTCGAAAGTTTATAACGCACATTTCGTTCGGTTCGGGATACGCGCGTCCTTGCAAGGTCTTTCCCTCAACTCTTGACTCTAAACTGTTAACTCTCAACTTCCGCCTACGAATCACAAATCATCCGCCTCCGGCGGAAATCACGGCTTGCCCCTGCCAGCCCGGCTTTCATTGACACAGGCCACGGGGCGCGGGTATCATCGCCTCCGTGCGGCCCCTGGGTGGGACGCCGCATTTCCTTCCCTGCACTGTCCCGTGACTCGGAAGATATAATGTATTGATACGTCATGGGCAAGGGTAGGACCTCATTGGAGGCCATAAAGATGTTTTCCGACAACGAAAACCCCGGCGCGGAGCTTTCCGCCGGACAGTCCGCAACCGCCGCCACACCGGCGCCGGAATCGACAACAATGATCGAAGCGGAATCAACCGTTCCCGTTCCCTCGCAGGAGGAGCAGACGCCTGTTGCCGCTGCCGTAGAAGTAACTTCGGAGCCGCCCGCAGTTACTGTAGCTCCCGCGGAGCCGATAGCTGCACCGAATGGAACCGATGCCATCGAACATGTCGACGTGAGCGATGTGGTGGAAGCGGACGTGGAGGCAGGCGAGGCTTCCACGGAGTCGACCGCGGAGATGGAACAGCTCATGGAACAGTACGCCACGCCGCATCAGGCGCCGGCGGAAGGCGAAATTGAGACCGGGCAAGTTGTGGCGATCACGGACTCGGGCGTCGTGGTGAATTTGGGCGGCAAGACCGAGGGCTTGATCCCGGCGCAGGAATTCGCGGAATTGGATGGGCCATTTCCGCTGGTGGTCGGGCAACCCGTCGAGATTCAGCGCACCGGCGACCGCAAGGACGGCATGGTGCTGCTGTCGTACCAGCGCGTGCGGCGTCGCCAGGCGTGGGCCAAGATCGAAGAGGCCTACCGCAAGAAGACCGACATCACGGGCAAGGTTGTGGATCACATCAAGGGCGGGCTGGTGGTGGACATCGGGGTGCGCGCATTTTTGCCGGCTTCGCAGGCGGATGTGCATCCCGTGCGCGATTTGGACGAATGGAAGGACCGCGAAATCACCGTGCGCGTGCTGAAGATGAATCGCAAGCGCGGAAACGTGGTCGTCAGCCGTCGCGCGATTCTGGACGAGCAGGTGCAGGCGCAGCGGCAGACCATGCTGGACACGATGGCCGAGGGACAAGTGGTTCGCGGCGTGGTGAAAAACGTCACGGGCTATGGCGCGTTCGTGGACCTTGGCGGCATCGACGGGCTGCTGCACATTACGGATATGTCCTGGGGACGCGTGGCCAGCCCGCTGGACGCAGTTTCGCCGGGCGAGGAAGTGGAAGTCAAGATCCTGAAGTACGACAAGGAAAAAGGGCGTGTGTCGCTGGGGCGCAAGCAATTGCTGCCCGATCCGTGGGCCTCGGTGGTGGAGCGGTACACACCAGGCAAGAAGCTCACCGGGAAAATCATGGGCCTGACGGACTACGGGGCATTCGTGGAAGTGGAGCCGGGGATTGAAGGCCTGGTCCACGTCAGCGAAATGAGCTGGTCCAAACGCAAGACGCATCCCTCGAAAATCGTGAAGGTGGGCGACGAGGTCGAAGTCATCGTGCTGGGCGTGGATTCCAACGAGCGGCGCATTTCGCTGGGCATGAAGCAGGCGCAGGCCGATCCCTGGCAGCAGCTTGCGGACAAGTATCCGGTCGGCACGGTGGTCAGCGGAAAAATCCGCAATCTGACCGAATTCGGGGCATTTCTGGAAATCGAGGAAGGATTTGACGGGCTGATCCACGTGAGCGACATTTCCTGGACCGGGCGGATCAAGAATCCCGCGGATGTCTATAAGAAGGGCGACGCGGTCGAAGCCAAGGTTCTGAAAATCGATCAGGCCACGCGGCGCGTTTCGCTGGGCGTCAAGCAGGTGAACGACATCTGGTCGTCGTGGTTTGAAAAGCACAAGGTGGGCGATCTGGTCCGCGGCAAGGTGTCGCGCGTCACAACGTTTGGCGCGTTTGTCGAGCTGGCGGACGGGATCGAAGGCCTCTGCCACATTTCCGAGATCGACGAACGGCGCGGCAAAGGCGACAAATCCGCAGCCCCGCCGCGGCCGGGCGTGCGGCAGAGCGGCTTGCTCGATCCGGGCCGCGAATATGAATTTAAAATCGTGAAGATTAGCCAGGACCAGCATAAAATCGGTCTCAGCTACCGCGCTGCCGTGAAGCAAGCGGAACGCCGCGACATGGATGACTACCGATCGACGAAGTCTTCGGCGAAAGCCACCATCGGCGATGCCATCATGGCCAAGCGTTCGTTGTAGCCGCTCCGGCGTCCCCCGGACCGGAGCAGTAAATTATCATTTCCTTTAAGCCTCATTTGGTGATATGGATTTGCCACCAAAGGCGGCTCGCTGCAGGGGAATTCTTCAGCGAGCGCATGGCGTGTGCCTGAGACGCGCGTCGCCCGAGCACCGACTGGGCGCAATTTAGAATTTCGCGGAGTATATATCAATGACCGATTCCACCGTGACAAAAGCGGACCTTGTAGAAGAGGTTGTTCGCGTCACTGAACTTCCACGCAAAGAATCCGAAACCGTCGTCGAAACTATTTTCGAAAGCATTATTGGAGCGCTGCAGGGCGGCGACCGCATCGAAATCCGCGGGTTCGGCAGCTTCCGCACGCGCCAGCGCCGCGGCCGCACCGGGCGGAACCCGAAGACGGGCGCCAAAGTCGAAGTGCCGCCCAAAAAGATTCCGTTTTTCAAGCCCAGCAAGGAGCTGAAGGATCATGTCAACGGCGGCGCTTCGGCTGCCGCGGACAAGGCCGCGCGGACAAGCCGCAGCATAAGGGCGCCGCGCCAGTTCCGCCGCAAAACTAACTGCGCGAGCGGCGGGCCAGTTCGCCATCTCTTACGGTCACCTCTTAATTTATGGATTACCTTTGGACGCCCTGGCGCTACCGGTATATTGCTGAAGCCAGAAACGTCACGGGCTGCGTTTTCTGCGACTCTGCCCGCGGCCAACCAGGACGAGCAATCGCTGATCGTGCTGCGCGGCGTGAAAAATTTCGTCATCCTGAACCGTTTCCCGTACACTTCCGGCCACGTCATGATCGTTCCCTACGCGCATACCGCGGATTTTGCCGCGGCTCGATGCGGCGACATTAGCGGAAATGATGCAGATGGCGCAGCGCGTCCAGGCGGCGCTTCAGGGAATCTACCACCCGGAGGGATTTAATCTGGGCATGAACCTGGGCCGCGCGGCCGGCGCCGGCATCGCCGATCACCTCCATCTGCATCTGCTGCCCCGGTGGACCGGGGACACGAACTTCATGACCACGGTCAGCGAAACGCGCATGCAACCGGAAGAACTTTCAACGACCTATGCGAAGCTGCGCGAGGCGCTGCATTCGTAGGCGGCACGCGCGTTTCCGGAGTCACGGTTGAATCTCGAACTCAGCGAAGAACAGAAGCTGCTGCAGCGCACGGTGCGCGAATTCGCCGAAAGCGAAGTAAAACCGCTGGCGCGCGAGATCGACGAGACCGGGCAATTCCCCCGCGAGACGTTCCGCAAGGCGGCGGAGCTGGGCCTTACCGCAGTGGCGCTGCCGGAATCCGAAGGCGGCGCGGGCTTCGACCACATCTCCTACTCCATCGTCATCGAAGAGATTTCGCGCGTTTGCGCCTCGACCGGGGTCATTCTCTCGGTGCAGAATTCGCTGTACTGCGATCCGCTTCATCGCTTCGGGACCGAGGAGCAGAAAAAAAAATTTCTCGCGCCATTCGCGCGCGGCGAAAAGATCGGCTGCTACGCGCTGACCGAGCCGCAGGCGGGATCGAACGCGGCGGCGCTGGCGACGCGTGCGGTGCGCCAGGGCGACCGCTACATCGTCAACGGAACGAAAGCGTGGATCACCAACGGCGGCGTGGCCGATGCCGCGCTGGTGTACGTCAATACCGATCCGGCGAAAGGCGAAAAAGGGATTACGGCGCTGGTGGTCGAGCGCGGCACGCCCGGGTTTAAAGTGGGCAAGGAAGAAAAGAAGCTGGGGATTCATGCCACGGCGTGCACGGAACTTTCGTTCACCGATTGCGAAGTGCCGGCTGGCAAACCGCATTGGAAACGAAGGCGAAGGATACAAGGTCGCGCTTTCGACGCTCGACGGCGGGCGCATCGGGATTGCCGCGCAAGCTACCGGGATCGCGCAGGGCGCATTCGAGCAGGCGCTGGCGTACGCGCAGCGAGCGGCAAGCGTTTGGCCATCCCATCGCCGATTTTCAGGCCATCCAGTTCATGCTTGCGGACATGGCCACGGAAATCGACGCGGCGCGGCTGCTGGTGCGCAAGGCGGCGTGGAAGCAGGACACCGGGGCGCGATTTTCGATGGAAGCTTCGATCGCGAAACTTTTTGCGTCGGAGATGGCCACGCGCGTGACGCACAAAGCCATGCAGATTCACGGCGGCAACGGGTACAGCCGCGAATATCCGGTCGAGCGGATGTACCGCGATGCGCGGATCACGGAGATTTATGAGGGCACGAGCGAAATTCAGCGGCTGGTGATTGCGGCGGGAGTGCTGAAAGGCAGTTGAGAGTTGGGAGTTGAGAGTTAAGAGTTAAGAGTTAAGAGTTAGAGAGACAAAACCTGTCGCCCCGCTCAACTGCGCTTTGATTGAACTGCTGGCTCCAAACTGGATTTCTCATGAACGCTGATTGGGTTAGATGCGGGTTGCGAATCGCAAGCGCCGTGTAGAGCGATACAATGCGAATCGGCTTTGGATGGCACGGGCTTCAGCCTGTGCGAAGTTCTGATGCATGAAAACTAAAACCGCACAGGCTGAAGCCTGTGCCACTAGACCGCGCCGAGCGCGCAGGCTTGCGTCGTGGCGGGAAGCACGGACACGTTCAACCGCACGGCTCCAGTGAGGCGTGCAGGCTGAACTATCGACTCTCGACTGTGAACTCTCGACTGCATTCCCGGGTTACACTTCTTGAATGATGGAATTCGATTCCTCCGCGGAATTTGACGCGGCGCGCGACGCCGAATGTTTTGCCGCAGTGCCTGCGCGGCCGGCGGTATTTCTGGTTGAGCCGCGCGCGGAGCTCGCAGGCGCACAGCCATACCTGCTGCGCACGGCAAACTTGCGCGAGCGCCTCAAGCGTTTGCTGGGGCCGCCGGAACCCGCGTCGAAACGCTTAAATTTAAGAGAGTTTGCGGCGCGCGTTCATTACCGCGTCGCTGCATCCCCCTTTGAATTAAATTTTCTGCACTGGCAGCATGCGCGGCGGCTTTGGCCGGGGAATTATCGCGAACGGGCGCGGCTGCGGCCTCCCGCCGTATTGAAAGTCAGCCTGACGAATGCTTACCCGCGCTGCTATGCGACGCGGCGCATCAGCGCGAACGGATTTTATTTCGGGCCATTTCGGTCGCGGCGCGCGGCCGATGCATTCGCGTCCGGATTTCTCGACCTGTTTAAAATTCGGCGCTGCCAGATCAAGATTCGCCGCGATCCGGCCTTTCCGGGCTGCATGTATTCGGAGATGAAGATGTGCCTCGCGCCGTGTTTCGCGGGATGCACGAAGCAAGAGTACGACGCGGAAGTGGGCCGCGTGGTCGCGTTTCTCGGGACCCGCGGCGCGTCGCTCACGGCGGAACTCGAACGCGAGCGCGAGGCGGCCAGCGAAGCGCTCGATTTCGAGCGCGCCGCGGCAGTGCATCGCCGCATTGAAAAAGCGGAAGAGGCCCTGCGCGGCCTGCCCGAAGCTGGCTCGGAGGCTGGAAGACCTCAACGCCGTAATTTTGCAACGGGCCGTGGAGGAAAACACGGTGGCCGTATTCGTCGTGCGGGCGGGCCGCATCGAGGAGCCGCGCATGCTGCGCTTCGCGGCGCTGGCCAGCGAGCCGCGATCGGTCGAGCAGATCCTGCGCGAATGGCTGGAGCCGTCCGCGGCCCTGGAATCGGCCGCGTGCGCCGCCGAATACGCCGCCGCGCTGCCGCGAACTGGAAGATCACTTGGGTCTGCTGGCGCGGTGGTTTTATAAGAAGCCGCGAGTCGGCGAAATGTTTTTTCGCGAAGCCACAGCGCGCTCTTCCGCCGCCGCGCCTCAGGATTCCGCCAGCGCGAAGCGCAACAGCGAATGGCCGTATCGCAGGATTCTGCGGGCGTGCTCGCGATTGCTCGCGCCGGAGCAAAGCGAATCAGCCACAGATGAACACAGATAAACACTGATAAAACCAAACACTAAAGATCGGAAATGATTGTTCCTTATCCCTTCATTTCTTTTTTATCAGTGTTCATCAGTGTGCATCTGTGGATTCCTTCCGGTAATGCCCATCTCGTAGTTCACAGACGATTCGCATATAATCGCGGCTCACGATTCTGCGAGGTGAAATGGCCACGTTTGCGACTTCCGATGGCACGAAGAAATACGCGGCGCGATTTGCGGGCCGCGCCGCCGCGGGGCATTTCCGCGAGCAGCAGGGGCTGTGGCTCTCTTCTCTGGGCATCGGCACGTATCTGGGCGAGGCGGACGAGCGCACCGATCAGCGCCTATACCGATGCGGTTGTGGCCGCCGTGGAAGCGGGCGCGAACGTGATCGACTCGGCGATCAATTACCGGTTCCAGCGCTCGGAGCGATCCGTCGGGGCGGCGCTTGCGGAGCTTTCGCGGCGAGGATTTTCGCGCGAAGAGCTGCTGCTCTGCACCAAGGGCGGATTCCTGACGCCGGATGGAAACATGCCCGCCGATGCGAACGAATATTTCAATCGCGAGTACGTGGAAACGGGCATCCTGCACGAAGGCGACGTCGCCGCCGGATGCCACTCGATGGCGCCGCGGTTTCTTGCCGACCAGCTCGAACGCAGCCGGCGCAACCTGGGCGTCGAGACCATCGACGTCTATTACCTGCACAACCCGGAAACGCAATTGGGCGAAGTGCCCCGGGAAATGTTCCACAGCCGCGTGCGCGCGGCATTTGAATTTCTGGAATCCGCCGTGGCCGCCGCCAAAATTCATTTCTACGGCATGGCAACGTGGAATGCCTTCCGCCAGACGGAGAATTCTCCGGACTATCTTTCGCTCGCGACCATGGAATCGCTGGCGCGCGACATTGCGGGCGGATCGCACCACTTCCGGTTCGTGCAACTCCCGTGCAACCTGGGCATGACCGAAGTGCTCACGCGGGCGAACCAGAAACTGGATGATCGCGTCGTGCCGATGGTCGAGGCCGCGAACAAGCTGGGCATCACGCTGATGGCCAGCGCGTCGATGCTGCAAGGCCAGTTGTCGCGCGGCCTGCCTTCGTTCGTAAAGGCGGCGCTGGGAATGAACACGGATGCGGAACGCGCGCTGCAGTTTGTGCGTTCGACGCCGGGAATTACGACGGCCCTGGTGGGGATGAGCCGCGCCGAGCATGTGTCCGCCAATCTTTCGCTGGTGAATGTGGAACCCGCCTCGCAGGATCAATTTTCGAGATTGTTCGAGCGCGGGAAACAGGCCTGAGGCTTCAGTAACGGAAACCCATTTTTCCTGACGTCGGAAGCCTGGCTTTAGCCGCGACCCACACATCCGCCGGGCGCGGACCTGTTGCGGTTTTTGCTGCAAGAATTGATAAATCAGTGGCGTATGTGCGGCCTTCAAAATCGCACGGGCCAGAATTTAGTTGCTGTGTCTAGCTCGAGGTTTCGCCGTCAGCGGCTAATGCCGGATGGATTCTGCATACGTCATCGTCTTTCAAGTTCGGCGCGTCTTACAATGTTTGCTCACGCATGCAGCGAGTTCCGGGCGACGCGTGACCATCCACTTGGAAATCACACGGTCCAGTTCCGCAAGATGTCCGGTGAAAAAATGGTCCCCGCCGCGAATGATGGCCACGCTGGTTTGCTCTTTCACTTGCGGAGAGAACTGCGCGACCATGGCGTTTAACTTATCCGGCGGGCCGTACCGGTCAAATTCGCCCGCGGCCAAGAGCTTTGGTTTGGCGCAGGCATCGAGGTAGGAAAATCCCCGGTCGCCAACCAGGTCGCCGACCGGAAGGCCCAGTCCGATTAGATCCGTGACGCGCGAATCGCTGCAACCCACGCGCAGGCCCACCCACGAACCGAAACTGAACCCCGCAACCAGCAACGGCGCGCCGGGATATTCCCCGGCAAGAAAATCGAGCGCCGCCGAGACATCGTCCCGCTCGCCCAGTCCATGGTCGTACGAGCCTTCGCTCGATCCCACGTCGCGAAAATTGAACCGCAGGACCGGCAAGCCAAACCGGTGCAGGGTCTTCGCGGTCTGGTAGACCACTTTATTGTGCATCGTGCCGCCAAACAGCGGGTGCGGGTGGCAGACGACAGCCGCAAGCGGCACTCCGCGCTTCGGATTTTCCGCGACAGACCATAACAACGATTCGAGGCGTCCCGCGGGCCCCGGCAGAAAGAGCGGTCTGTGAAGGAGTTCCGGCATAGGCATCCCTATCAAACCATAGAGACGCGCTTGGGAACAAATGCGGCGCTTCGGCGGCGAAAAAGGCTGCGGGAAAAGCCTCTTTTTGCATCATGCCGAACCCCGGAAGGAACCGGGATAAACTCCGTGAGGAATCTCTATGCGCTTGAATGTCAAAAGAAGGAGGGATTCCTCACTTCGTTCGGAATGACGCCGTTTTGAGTTTTCCCGCGCCCTGAAAAGCCGCAACCTCCAAACTCATTGATCGAATGGCCTTTATTTTCTCCCAAGGGAGCAGACCTTTCCTTCACGGAATGATTCTCCACGAATCACCCGAAATGGCGGTCGCTTCCAGCAGTGCAGAACTGGCAACCGGGAAACAAGCCTTCCTTGCTTCCGCGGGAACAGGTCGATTAAGCTGGAAATACGTCGCGATTCGGCCATTTTTGCATGGAACTGTAAACCAGGAAGGAATTATGCAGACACCAAATACCGCGCAGCGAGGACCGTCGGCGCCTTCGAGCGCTCCGGGAGCCAATGCACGCACGCTCGCTTACCTCGGCCCCGGCCTGCAAATTAAAGGGGAAATTACCGGGGACGAAGACCTCCGGTTGGACTGCAAGGTGGAAGGGCTGGTTTCCATTGGGGGTTTCCGGCTAACCGTGGGGGCAAGCGCGCATGTCGCGGGCGAGATCGTGGCCCGGGAAGCGGTGATCTCCGGAGAAGTGAACGGGGATGTCCGCGCGTCGGACCGGATTGAAATTAAGAAGGACGCTTCGGTGGTGGGTGACCTCAGCACGGGCAAAATCATGATTGAGGAAGGCGCTTATTTTAAGGGAACCGTCGAGATCGAAAGCAACGGCCAGCAGATCGGGACAGACCTGAATAGCCTGCTCAGCGGCGCGAAGAAGATGGAAGAAAAGTAAGGCTGGCACATTTGGCTGGAGATTCGGCCCGAAGCATGTCGGAGCAAAAAAACGCCGGAGATGCGCAGGAATTAACCATGAAGAATACAAAACACTGCAGCGTCGCGGCTTGTGAACTAGGGGGCGTTTCGTCGATTGACGGCGAGGCGCTTTGCCTGAGCCATTTCATCGACGTGTGCTATACGAGGCTGGAACGGTACGAAGAATTGCGGAAGGCGCAACGCCTGGGCGTGGCGGACGCGGAGTCCATGAGGCATTTCATTCACGAGTGCTCGCGGCAGGCGGATGAGATCGAACATACGGCGGAAGGCCTGGATAATCTGGAGCGCGCGAAACTCCTGCACATCATTCTCACGGCCAGCGAGTTGGGGCGTCATCTGCGGAGGAGCCCTCGAAAGGTGGCCGCGATCCCCGTGCACCTTTGCTGCGATAGGCTTGGCGGCGCCTGGGAGGAAGACAGCAAGACCGTGCTGCTGAGCCGCTACGGAGCGTCGGTGCAGTGCAGCCATCCCGCCAAACCCGGCGAATGCTTGGAAATCGTCCGATTTGACACGGGCCAAAAAGCCCAAGTGCGCGTCGCCTGGCAACGCCCCGCGGATCGTGACACTGTCCGGATCGGGGTGGAGTTTTTGGATTGCGACAATTTCTGGGGATTGGACTGGGCGGCGATTGAAGAAACGCGATAGGCAGGCGCGCCCAGAGCGGCGCGATTGCATCCCCATTGAAGATCCCCGAGAGTCCCCCCTCCAGCCGCAATCAGCAATGCGCGGTTCCCCTGCACAGATTTGAAAGGGATCCGAGACCCTTCCGACTCAGTCTTTGGCGAGCGCAGCCCATTCGGCCCCTAAAAGCCGGGCATTCTCGAATGCCGGGGCCTGTTCCGCCTGATTCCCATTGCGATTTTCGGGCGGCAATGCTACGGTGTCTCGAACCTGGAACGCCCTCTTCCGGGGGAGTGATGGCGCAATCGATCGAACGCCGAGCCTCGCGGCGATTTACGATGACGCTGCCGTTGACAGTCCGCTCCAGCGGGACTGACAGCAGCGAACGGCAAGGACAAACGCGGGACGTCAGTTTCCGTGGCCTTTACTTTTTGATCGACGCCGAATTTGAACCGGGCAACTCCATCGAGTTTATTCTTACCTTGCCCCGCGAAATCACCATGGCCGGCGATGTGCATATCCGGTGCTTTGCCCAGATTATCCGCGTCGAACCGCACAATGGCCGCAAAGGCGTCGCCGCCCGCATTGACCGGTACGAATTCCTGCCCACGGTTTGATTTTCCAGAGGTTTCCTCTTGGTGTATCGCCTTCTTTTTCCGGCGCAGGTCTTTTTCCGTTTACACCCAATTTCGCTGTAGAATTATTCGAACCTGTGCTGGCCGGGAGGAACGATGGACCGCTACGATGCCAAGTCCGCGCTCGATGAATTGAGAGAAGACGCGTTGTTGCCGCATCCGGTGCGGATGCGCGACATGATCCTGCGCATGAAACTCAACGCCGGAGACGCGCTCGAAATGAACCGCGAATTTCAGAGCTACCTGACGCATTACGGCGAGACGCAAAAGATCGCGCTCGAAATCCTGGAAAAGCTCGCAGCCGGAGTGCCGGAACATTCCTAGGCGCGCGAATTCGCACGCGTTCCCGCGAGCCATACTCCCGGCCGCTAATCCGGGGACCCGCGCCGGATCCAATTTTACGGACCGCGCATCGGCGCCTTGGATTTTGGACGGAAGGATAGCAAGCCCGAACGGGCCAGAATCATGCCTCGAGAAACCATACTGATCGATGCCGACGATACGCTATGGGAAAACAATGTTTTCTTCGAGCAAACCATTGAGGAATTCCTGACGCTGCTCGAACCCCTCGGCTTCAAGCGCGATTACGCCCGCCACATCCTGAACGAAACCGAGCGGCGCAACATTCGGCAGCACGGCTACGGCGTGCGCAGCTTCGGGCGGTCGCTCGAGGAAACATACATGAAGCTGGCCGGGCACCAGGCCAACCGGGAAACGGTCGAAGGGATCCATAACCGCGTGGACGATCTCGAACGAATTCCTCCGAATGTGCTGGATGGCGTGGTGGAAACGCTGGACTATCTTTCCGAGCGGCACCGGCTGATCCTGTTCACGAAAGGCGAAGCGGCCGAACAAGCGGCCAAGGTCGAGCGGTCCGGTCTGCAGATTCATTTTGACGCCATCGAAATCGTTCCGGAAAAAGACGTCGCGACCTACCGCATGCTGGTGAACCGGCATCACGTCGTGAAATCGCGCGGATGGATGGTCGGCAACAGCCCGCGCAGCGATATCAATCCGGCGCTGGAAGCGGGGCTCAACGCGGTGTTCATCCCTCATTCCGCCACCTGGGAGATGGAACATGAAGAAGTGCGCAGCGGAGCCGGGCGGTTGCTGATTTTGCAGAGCTTCCGCAATCTGCGGGAACATTTTTAGCCTGAATTTCCCACCAACACAGATTGGATTTATTGTTCCTTGCGAATCGGAAGTTTCGTGCAGCAACGCGGCGCAAAAAGGCTTTTGGTGGCACAGGCTGAAGCCTGTGCCACCAACTACATTCAAAACCCGGGCGCTCGCGAACGGAACGGGATGTGCACTACGGCTTCCAGGTCAACCGGTTCGCCGCGCTTTTCCGCGGGCCGAAATTTCCACTGCGCGAGAGCTTCCATGGCGTTGGCATCCAGGCGCGGATCGATGCTGTGAACCAACTGGATGCTGTCCACGCTGCCATCCTTGCGGATGATCGCGTAGAGCACGACTTCTCCCTCCACGTGCAGGGTGCGCAGTTCGGGAGGATACTTCGGATCCACTTTTCGAAATGGGACGGGTCCGGCAAGTTCCGCTGTACTGGCCCTCGGATACGGCGCCGCGTCGTCTTCGTCCAGCTCGGCAAAATTCAGGACCCAACTGCCGGACGCGCTCGTCAGATTCGGCATGTTCACGTGCAGGGTGTAGACCTGCTTGCCGCTCAGCACCTTCTCGGGCGGCACATCCAGCTTCGAAATATCTCTTACGGAACCGGAATTGTAGCGGCTGCGCATTGGAATCCTCGGCGGCGATGCGCGCGCGCGGAGCGGGCCGTGACGGCAGCGGATTGCCTAATCCTCGTGTCGCAGACCCGATGCTTAATCCCGAAGTCGCGCCTGTTTTCGCGGTGTTCTCGCCGCTGATGAAAATTCCGTCCGGACCGTGCCCGCTACCGGTGACTCCAGGCGGACTGGCTGCGCTGCTGCCTGGTGACCCCGGCTGCGGGCCGTCCGGAGAAATGGAAATTCGCGCGGACAGATTCCCGGCGGGGATCGCCGGAGGAGGCGCCAGGGTGGGCGTTGCTGAAAGTGCGATCAATGTGGTGTTGTTGGCCGTTTGCGCGGCAATTTCTGGAGCGGCGGAGTTCCGATCACCGCGTTGCGCGGCCGCGCGCGGCACGGACATTGGGCTGACCGGGACAATCGGCTTGGGCGGAGCCTGCGCGGAAGCAGCAATGTTGATCGCGCCTATCTGTTTTTCGGGTGCGGCGAGGTCGGGAGCGGAAGCATCCGGAGCGGCAAGATGCGAAGGCGTCTTGGGCCGCATGGCCGTGAGTACAAGTTTGGGGCGCGCCGGCTGGGCATTTGCAAGCTGCACGATATTGGGGAGCGCGGGCAAAATTTTGGGCGGCTCCTGCGGAACTGCTGGCTGAATCAGAGTCTGCCGCGGATGCGTCGGGTGCAGCGGCGCGGAGAGAATCGTTTGCCGGGGATGAAAGGCGTCGGCACCGCGACGGGGTTGCTTTTCGAAACGTCCATTTTGGGCGCCGATTTCATGCGTAGCGCGGCAGGCAGAATGGCCGGAAAATCGTGCGCGGGCCCGAACCAGGTCAGTTCCATTTGCGGAGGCGGAGCGACGACGCGCGGAGGGCGGGAGCTCCAGATCGGCGGAGGAAATAAAATCAGAAGCACCTGCAGCGCAATGGCGATTGCAAACGCCTGCTTTGGGAAACGCTGATCGATCCAGCAGTCGCGAAAGTATGGATCGCCAAGAAATTTTCTGGGAGGAGCAGGCTCCCGAACCAGAACCTTGAGGCTGGAAAGGAACTGAGCGAGCGAACCTGTTTTCTGAAGGGCAAGCTGAGGGGCCCGTGTTGGTTCGATGGATTCAGGCGCGGAGACCGGCATCTGCCTCAGTCGAATTTCCCCGAGTCCGAGCAAATAAATGACCCCCGAAGAATTATACGCCCGCAGCGCGATTTTCGACCGAGCAAACCAGCGCGGGCTCGGATTTTACGCTGAAGGCTTCCAGTGAAGCGTGGAGCCCGCCTGAAACGGGTGTGGGCTCTACTTGCAGCCCGCCTAAATGGAACGAATGGCTTGCCGTCGGCGATGTGATTTGCAAGGATAGGATGTGCGTTCGGGCGCCTGACTTAACGATGAGAAATGGACCGCCCGAGGAATGTGAGAAATAATGGCTACTGCAAATTCCTCGAACGCTCCCACTCGGCGTTTCCCTCTATGGGCGAAAATCCTGTTGTCTCTTTTCATTGTCTTGCTGCTCCTGGCTCTCGCCGCTCCGTATTTTTTGAACGTGGATCGATATCGCAATACCATAGCCGAAGCGATCGGGAAACAGACGGACCGCAAGGTCACGCTGGGAGAAATCCGCGCGCGAATTTTGCCGGGCATCGGACTGACCGTGGGAGGCTTGCACATCGGCAATCCATCGGGATTTCCCGAGGGCGATGTGGTATCGGCGGATGAAATTCGCGTGAATGTGGCGCTCGGCCCGTTGCTGCACCGCATTGTTCACGTCAATTCGGTGGATCTGGTGCATCCGAAGGTCTCCCTGCTGACCGATACCAGCGGCAAGGACAATTACACGTTTGTCCCGGCCTCCTCGGCGCAAAATGCGCCGCCGGCATCGTCCGCCGCAAAATCCGACGGATCCTCGGGCGTGTCGCTGGACCAGATCGACAGCATCGGCCTGACGAACGCGGAAGTCCTGGTGGGATCGGTTGCGCGCGGCGGCATCGTGCCGACCGCCGACACCAAAGGCATCAACATCACGCTGCACAATTTTGCCGTCAGCCCCATGCGCGTGCATGACTGGCAGGCCGAATCGCAACTTTCCGGCGTCACGCTGACGCTGGAGGGCTTTAGCGAGCCGGTGGCATTCCAGTCCGGCATGATCACGCTTTCGGGCGGAAAAATGGACGCGCAATTTGTGGCCGATCTGGCAAAGGCGTCCGACGTGAAGGGCACGCTGAGCGTTCCCGACGTCGAGCACCCGCAAGTTAATTTTGAACTGAGCGCGTCGCAACTCGACATCGACAAACTGATCGCCGTGGCGGGCGGAGCCACTACCGCCAGTGCGCCTGCCGCTAAGCCTTCCGCCGCAGGCGATCCTCCGGTCGCCGCCAAAGCGGCAGCGGCCGCGCCCGCATCGGGGCACGGCGAAATGATCGCGCAAGGGCATATCAACGTCGAAAAAATTACCAGCAAGCCCTACACCGTGGGTCCGGCGAACGTCGAAATGCGCGTGTACACCGATCGCGCGGAACTGTTTCCGATCAGTATCGGAATGTATGGGGGAACGCTGCAGATTTCCTCGCGTGTCGACCGCTCCACCGATCCTCCCAGATTCACGGCCAACGTGCAGATGCGGAATCTGGATGTCGCCAAGGTGCTGGACGTAACTCCTTCGGCGCGCGGAAAAATGGGCGGAACCGGCGAACTCGACGCGCAACTTCTCGGCAGCCTGAGTTCTTCGTGGAAGAAAACGCTGTCGGGATCGGGAAAATTCGCGGTGCGAAATGGACACTTGCCCGGAGTGAATCTGGCGGGCGCGGCGCAATCGCTCGCCAAGATGGCGGGAGTCGGAAGCGATACTCCGTTCACGGTTCTTGAAGGCGATTTCACGATCGCCAACCAGCGCGTCACCAGCAAACTGATTCATCTGGATTCGTCGGTTGGCATTGTGGACCTGAAAGGAAGCGTGGGGCTGGACAGCACGCTCGATTATCAGGGAACGGCGACGGTGAACCCGGCCGCGGCCCTGGGTTCGGGAGCGGTAGGCAGCATCGTGGGCGGCCTGATTGGCAGCCGCGTGGGAAAAATCACGGTGCCGTTCGCGCTTGCGGGAACAATCGGAAGTCCGAAGGTATCGCCCGGCAAGGGCGGGCCGAGTTTTGGCGCGCCCGCCTCGGCTACGGGTTCGACGCCATCGTCCACGCCTTCAGGGCAGGCGATTACGCCGCAAAACGCGGTCGACACGCTGAAGGGTTTGTTCAAGAAAAAATAGCGCGCGGGACGGATTTTTATGGCGCAGGCTTCAGCCTGTGAGATTGTGAGATCGGGTGAAAAGCAAAACCGCACAGGCTGAAGCCTGGGCCACTGGCGTCCAGGAGAGCCGCCGGTCATGCCGCCAGCGCCAGCCGGTAAAAACTCAGCGCGGCATCGCCTTGGACGACGACGCGGGTAAGTTCAAGTTCCCCGGCACGCTCCGGCAGAGCGTGCTTTTTAGAATGCTCGGCGATGACCCGGCCGCCGGGCGCCAGCAGCGGCGACTCGCCCAGGTACGCCAGCACTTTTTCGTATTCCTCGCTTGCGGCGTACGGTGGATCGAGAAAAATAAAATCGGCATGAGCGTGGCGCGCTTCCAGCCGCTCCAGGCCGCGCAGGACGTCGACGCCGAGAATTTCCGCTTCTTTTCCGATTCCCAAGGAATCCAGATTTCGCCGGATCAATGCCGCGGCGGGCGCATGGTGTTCGATGAAACATGCGCTGCGCGCGCCGCGGCTTAGCGCCTCGATGCCCACCGCGCCCGTGCCCGCATAAAGATCGATGAAGGCGGCGCCTTGCACGGCCGGGCCGAGAATATTGAACAGCGTCTCGCGCAAGCGGTCGCTCGTGGGCCGCAGCTCCTGCCCTTTCAGGCTGCGCAGCGTGCGGCTCCGGAATTTGCCGGCGATTACGCGCATGGGGATGGAACTGTGATTCGTGATGCGTGATTTGTGATTCGTGATGCGTCGACACAAGTTGACAGTCGAGCAGTCAAGAGTTACGAGGGAGCTAGAAAGCTTTCCGCATAGCGCACCGAGCGCCCATTTGATATTCCTCCTGCTAACCTTCGGTTCTATCGGCTCTTAAATCACGTCTCATGAATTACGATTCACGAATCTCCAGTCACCAATTCACAGTATTCTCACCCCACCGACGCCAGCTGATACCGCCGCTGCCATTCCTGCGGGAGCTGCGAGAGCAGGCGGCGGCGCGCGGGTTCCGCGCCGGGGGATTCGACCAGGGAAAGCGCTTCGCGGCGCGCGAGTTCGAGCAGATCGAAATCGCGCAGCGGGTTCGCGATGTGGAAGCCGAGGTCGCCGTGCTGGCGCGTGCCGAAAAATTCTCCCGGGCCGCGGATTTTCAAGTCGGTCTCGGCAATCTCGAATCCGTTCGTGGTGCGCACCATGGTCTCCAGGCGCACGCGAGCATCCTCTCCCGGAGTCTTGGGCGCGATCAGGATGCAGGTTCCCTTTTCGCCGCCGCGGCCGATGCGTCCGCGCAGCTGATGAAGCTGGGAAAGGCCGAAGCGCTCGGCGTGTTCGATGACCATCACGGTGGCGTTCGGCACGTCCACGCCGACTTCGATCACCGTCGTCGCCACCAAAAGGTCGAGTTCGCGCCGCCGGAAGCGCTCCATGACGTCTTCTTTTTCCTCGCTCTTCATGCGCCCGTGCAGCAGGCCGACTTTTTTCTCGGGAAACACGATTGCTTCAGGCGCTCGTATTCCACGATGGCGGCTTTCAGCGAGCGCTGCGATTCGGCCGATTTCGATTGCTCGATCACCGGATAGACGACGTAGGCTTGCCGACCGGCGCCCATTTCACGGCGCAGAAATTCCCACACGCCCGGCAGATGCATCTCGGACGACCAGCGCGTTTCGATGGGCACGCGGCCCGGCGGCATCTGGTCGATCACGGAGATATCGAGATCGCCGTAAAGCGTGAGCGAAAGCGTGCGCGGAATCGGCGTGGCCGTCATCACCAGGACGTCGGGCGCGGCCGCTTTGTCCATGAGTTCCTTGCGCTGCAGGACGCCGAACCGGTGCTGCTCGTCCACGATCACCAGGCCAAGCCGCGCGAATTCCACCTGCGGCTCGAGCAGCGCGTGCGTGCCGACGACAAGCTGCGCGGCTCCGGACCGCACGCGGTCAAGCGCTTCCCTTTTCTCCGCCGTTTTCATTCCGCTGACCAGCAGCTCGACGTGATAACCCGCGCGGGCAAATATTTTTCGCGCGGCAAGAAAATGCTGCCCGGCAAGAATTTCGGTCGGCGCCATGAGGGCGACCTGGTATCCGTTTTCGATCACCATGGTAGCCGCTTCGAGCGCCACGATCGTCTTTCCGCTTCCCACGTCGCCTTGCAGCAGGCGGTTCATGGGCGCGGGACGTTCCAGGTCCGCCGCAATTTCCGCCAGCGCGCGCTTTTGCGCGTCGGTGGGCTTGAAGGGCAACACGCGCTTGATCGCTTCGCGGATGGCCGGCTCGCGCACGCGAAACGCGATCCCCGGCTGCTGCTGCGCCGCTTTCTTGCGCATCGCGACGCTTAGCTGGTAAAAGAAAAACTCCTCGAAAATCAATCGCTGGTGCGCCGGCGAACGAAACGCATTCAGCGCTTCGACCGGCTCAGCCGGCGGCGGGAAATGAACAAAATGGATCGCTTCGCGCCGCGAAGGAAATTTGTATCGCGCAAGAATTTCCTCGGGCAGCGGATCGGGCATGGGCCCGGCAAATTTTTCAAGCGCCTGATAGATGATCCTGCGCATCATGCGCGAGCTGATCCCGCCGATGGCCTCGTAGATGGGAACGATTCGCCCGACTTCGGTCGAGTCCGCCTCCTCCGCGCCGAGCAATTCATATTCCGGATTGATCATTTCGATCCGCCCGGGCCGGTTCGGGTCCAGTTCGGCTTTGCCGTGAAGAACCATGCGCTGTCCGGGCTTCAGCTTTCCCTCGAGATAATCCCCGTGAAAAAATTTGCAGGCGAGCGAGCCGGTGTCGTCGCGGACGAGCAAGTGATACATGCCGCCGCGTGCGCGCGTATACCGCACCAGGCTGCCGCTCGCGACCTGCGCCTGCAGCGTGTAGATTTGCCCGGGCGCGATGTCGCGAATCTTCGCGAAACGGATGCGGTCTTCGTAGCGGAAGGGCAGATAGCCGAGAAGGTCTTCAAACGTGCGCAGGCCGCGCTTGGCGAGCAACTCCGCGCGGTACGGCCCTACGCCTTTGAGGTACATCAGTTCCGTTGTGGGCACGACCTTCATGCATTCTTTATATCACCGTACACATGCCCGCGCCGAGGCTTGCAATCGCCCAGCGCATAGGAAAAGATGGATGACTGGGCGCGCCTGCGTAACGTAATTCGGCCCCGACTGGTTTCTGGAGAGGGTTTCTCGATCGGGGCGGAAAAACCCCGGGTCTGAAGACCCGGGCTACAGCAGTTGCACAAGCCGGGAGATCTGGTGTAGCCCGCCTCTTCAGAGGCGTGGGCGGCTTTTCGCGGGGTATCAGAACTAAGGTCCAGGATTTGCTTCGAGGGAGGCGTGATTGTCGCTGGAGCGGCTCAACGGGAAGGACGCGCGGATACTTCTGATCTGGATTCTCGCCGGCCTGATTGGCGCGGGCGTGGCGTACAAATATTTTTTCCAGGCGTTCCCCGAAGCCGCGGTCGAATTCAAGGTTCCCCGCGCGGAGGCCCTGGAGCAGGCCAGGCAATTTGCAGCCGCGCAAGGCGCCCGGCTTGACGGATACGATTCGAGCATCGTTTTCGATTTGGACGACACGGCCAAGACCTACCTCGAGCGCGAAGTAGGCCTCGATCGAGCCAACCAGATGATGCGGAACGTCATTCACATCTGGTACTGGCAGACGCGCTTTTTCCGCCCGCTCCAGAAAGAAGAATTCGACGTGCGCGTCGATCCCACCGGGGGCATCGTCGGATACGCGCACGTGCAGGAGGAAACCGCGCCCGGAGCCCGCCTGGAACGCCCCGCCGCACAGGCCGTCGCCGAATCTTTTCTGCGCGACACGTTGCATCTGGATCTCTCCCGCTACGAGTTCCGCGAGGAAGAAGCGAATTCCACCGAACGCCCCAACCGGCGCGACTGGAGCTTCTCCTGGGAACTCCGCGGATTTCGCGCCAAGGACGCGCCGTACCGGCTGAACGTGAGCCTCGCCGGGGACCGCGTGGACGGCTACGACGAATTCCTGAAAGTTCCCGAGGCGTGGGTTCGCGGCTATCACGCGCCTGCGCGAATCGAATAATCTGTTCGAGTATATCGCGCTGATTCCTTACGCCTTTCTGATCGGCGGATGCCTCTACGTCATCATTTCGCTGGGGCGCCGCGGCTTGCTCGAATGGCGCGCGGGCCTGTTGCTGGGCTTATTTCTGACCGGGCTGTACTTCGCCATGACCATGAACCAGTGGCCGCTGGACCGCGCCGGATACGACACGAACACTCCCTATTCGAGCTTTTTCCTCAGCCAGGTGGGCCAGGCAGTCGCGCTCAGCGTAGTCAGCGCTTTGCTCGTGGTTCTTGCCATCGTGCCGGGCGAGCCTCTGTACCGCATCTCGCAGCCGAACAAAATCCGGCTCGGCGCGGCATTGCGCCTGCCCGGCATTCGCACGAAGGAATTCTTTAGCGCCAACGTGATCGGCGTCTGCCTGGCCGCCGCGCACATCGGATACATCACGGTTTTCTACATCATCAGCCGGAAGCTGGGCGCGTGGGCTCCGCAGGATCTGAACTATGAAAACGTGGTGAGCACCGCGCTGCCCTGGGTCTATCCGCTGTGCATCGGCATTTACGCCGCGACCAGCGAGGAATTTCTCTTCCGGCTGTTCGCCATCCCGTATTTGCATCGCCTGACGAAATCCAGAGTGCTGGCCGTCGTGCTCCCCGCGTTCGCCTGGGGATTTCTGCACAGCAATTATCCGCAGGAGCCGGCGTATATCCGCGGGATAGAGGTCGGCCTGATCGGCATTGTGGTGGGGCTGGTGATGCTGCGCTGGGGAATCTGGGCGACGCTCACGTGGCATTACACGGTGGATGCGTTTCTGATCAGCACTTCCCTGCTGCGCTCGCATGGCGCGTATCTGCGAGTTTCGGGAGCGATTGTGGGCGGAGGCGCGTTGATCCCGCTCGGCGTCGCGGCCTTTTTCTATTTGTCGCGCGGGGGATTTGAAACGGACGCGTCCCTGCTGAATAGCGCCCGCCCGATCGGAGGACCGCAGGTGGAAGCGGCGCCGGGATCGACCGAAGAATCCGCGCCGGAGGCTGTTTCCGAAGCCGCGCCGGCAGGCGTTTCCAAAGGCTATGCCGCGATGTCCAAACGCGCGCTTGGCGCGCTGGTGATTTGCGGCGCGCTGGGCCTGGCGCTTTTGGCGGGCGTAAAAAACGAAGCGATCGGAGATTTTGTCCGTTTCCAGATTGACGCGAACGAAGCCACGGCCCGGGCAAACCAGGCGCTGCGCGACCTCAAGATCGATCCCGCAACCTACCGGCACGCCGCGACCATCACCTACACGTTCGACGGCTACACCAACGAATATTTGCAACGCACCATTGGCATCGCGGCCGCGAACCGCGTCTATCGCGACCAGGTTCCTTCCGCTTTCTGGACCATCCGCTTTTTCCGCGACTCCCAGAACGAAGAGTACCTGGTTGTTTTAAAAACGGACGGGACGCTGCATTCGATTCATCACACTCTGGACGAGAAAGCGCCCGGCGCGAATCTCTCCAAGGATGAGGCATTGGCGCGCGCGGAAACTTTCTTGCGCGATCAGAAAAAGATGGACCTTTCGGGCTGGAATTTGGTCGATACCCAGACCGATCAAAAACCGGCGAGAACCGATCACCTGTTCGAGTGGGAACAAAAAGCGGCGCTCGATCCGGCATCGGGCCAGCAGGGCGCGCACATCCGCGTGCAACTCCGCGTGCAAGGAGATGAAGTTTCCGGCTATCGCATTTTTATCAAAATTCCCCAGGCGTGGCTCGACGCCGAAAGCCGCACCACCACCGCGCAACTCGCGCAGACCTACGGCCGGGCGATCGGCATGGCCGTGATTCTGATCACGATCCTGGTGATTCTATTCCGCAGCCTGAAGCATCCGGACCTCGCGCGGGTTCCGTGGCGCAGACTGGGGAAATGGTCGCTATGGATGCTGGCCGCGGCGATCGTGATTCTGGCGAACCAGATTCCGACAAGTGCTCCAAGAGCTACGCAACCACAACGCCGCTTGCGATGTACTACGCCATCCAGTCCATTTTGCGGTTTTTCGGCCTGTCCATCGATTTTGCCGGAGTCATTCTCCTGCTGGGGATTGCCTGGTTTTTTCTGGATCGCGCGTTCGGCCCCGGGCGCATTCCCGAGTGGACCGGAATGCAAGCGGCATACTATCGCGACGCATTTTGCGTGGCGGCGTTCGGTTCGGCGGCGGTCATGGGACTTGGCCGCCTGCCCGGATTGTTCGCGCGCTGGCCGTTGTTGCGGCACACGCTGGGCGCGGCCGTGCCGGGAAACCTGGATATGCTCAATCCCGCGTCCGCCACGATTGCCTCGTCCATATCGATGAGTTTTTTAACCGCTGGTTTGGTCGGGCTGGCCGCCGGCCTGATTGCCGCGTATGTTCGTCCGCGATGGATGCGCGCAGGAATCCTGATTCTTTATGCGGTGCTGGTGGCCGGCAACGTGGCGACGCCGGGAGCCTATTTTCGCGAGGCGGCGTTTCACCTGGTGACGGCAGCCGTGCTGTGGATCGGCGTGGCGCAAATCGTGCGCTTCAACGCGATGGGTTATTTCCTGCTTGGCGCGATGATCACGCTCGTTCCCGGCGCGGTGGATTTGCTGAAGCAGCCCAACGCGTATTTCCACGCGAACGGCTACATCGTGGTTGCTTTTGCGCTCGCGGTGCTGGCCTGGCCGCTGATTTATTGGAGACGCAGCGCACAGTAGGATAGGCTTTGCCTGTCCGACCATCTCACGCTGCGTTCTTTCGCGGAATCAACTTACTCAGAAAATAAAGTCCCGCGCCCGCGGCGACGATGCCGATACCAATCGCCAGTTCGTTCGTCGACCCGACCAGCTCCGTGCGATTGCGCGCCACGGCCGCGATCATCAGCGCCATGGGCGGCACGCCGATGGCGATGGCGCCCGCGAGGCCGCCGGGAACGCGGAACGGCCGCTTGAGTTCCGGTTCGCGGATTCGCAACGCCACCAGCGCCCAGAATTCCAGCAGGATACTCAGCCCGGTCAGCAAAACGTCCAGGATGAGGCTCTTCTCAAATCCCAAGGGAAAGCAGATCGCCCAGAGAATCGCGCACACGACGATGGCGACCCAGGGCGCGCCCTTGCGATCGATTCGCGTGAAAACGCGCGGCAGGTAGCCGTCCTCGGCCATCACCATCGGCAGCCGCGTGAAGGAAAGCATCAGCGCGCCGAACGTTCCGATGGCCCCGATCACTCCCGCGACCGCAATGGCGATGGCCAGCGTCTCGCCTCCGATGATTTGCGCGACGTCCACCCAGCCGCCCGTCGTCCAGCTATTGGGATCGATTCCCGTGCGGGCCACGGCGCCCACGGGCAGCAGATAGCTCACCACAACCAAAATCACCGCGCCGAACATGGCTCGCGAATACGTGCGCTGCGGCGATTCCACTTCGCCCGCGATGGTCGAGAGATTGTCCCAGCCCATGTAATTCCACATGGCGATGAGCACGCCGCCGAGCAGGTCCACATGGCGCAGCGGAACCGGCGCGGCGTCCCCGGGGGCCCTCTGCATTCCCAGCGCGAAAATAATCAGCGCCACGAAGGGCACGAGCAGCGCGATGTTGAGCCACACGGACCCTTCGCCGACCGAATACACGCCCAGGAGGTTCCACGCCGTGCACAGCGCGATCATCGCGAATCCGAGAAAAAGTCCGCGATGCCCGGCCACAAGCCCCGGCAGGAATCGCCCGATGTAGGCGATGCACAGATTCGGGTACAGCGCCATTTCGAAAATGCTGCCCGCCAGCGTCAGCCATGTTTCCTGAAATCCCCAGAAACGTCCCATTCCCCGGCGGACCCAAATGTAGAAGCCTCCTTCCTCGGGAATCGCGGTCGCCAGTTCGCTCACCATCAGAGCAGTCGGCAAACTCCAAAGCAGAGGCGTAATCAACAGGATGAGCAGCGTGGCGGCGTAGCCCGTTTTCTGGACGATGTCTTCGAGTCCGTAGGGGCCTCCGGCAACCATGAAATACGTCGCCGCAATCATGGGCACGACGGAAATCTTGTGCAGCGTTTTCCTGCCGCCGTTGGCAGCGCCGCTTTTCGGATTGCTCATCAGATGTCCCGCTCGCTTGCAAAGCCGATGAGTCTTATATCATCCCGGAATCCGAAAATGAAATGGATTGATCCCAGCGCGATTGTCTAATACATTGTGATTGAATGGGTTAGCAGCCACGCGAGGCAGGCTGACTTCCGAGATTGAAACCGCCTACCTTTCCGCGCTTTGCTGCGTCTAATTATATGGGACTTCTCTGAGGATAGCTCGGCCAGACTCACGCAACGACGAGCTTCCAGGCCAAAGGTCGAACACCGAGATGGACGCTGACGGAATGACAATCGCGTGGGCTGTCAACGGCTCCGGCGATTCCGGGCAAGGATCTTCCGCGTTTAGTTCTTCCAGCCGAGCCTTGGCTGCCCCCGATGATCGCGTCCTGATCGAGCGGGCGCAGGGCGGCGACCGCGAAGCATTTGAAGCGCTCGTGCATCGCTACGATCGCGACGTCCTGCGCATTGCCCTGAACATCCTGCACAAACCCGACGACGCCCGCGACGTTTACCAGGAAGCCTTTCTCAAAATTTACAAAAACCTTCACCGCTTCCGCTTCGAGTGCAGCTTCTATACCTGGATGTATCGCATCGTGACCAACGTTTGCCTGGATTTCCTCCGCCGCCGCAAAAGCAGGCCGGAAGATCAGGCGCCGGAACTCGCGATCAACAGGAATGGGGACGCTTCCGCGGTTGATTTTTTTGACCGCCAGCAGGACAAAGGCGCGGCATCGAACCCGGAACAGCGTCTAATGGGATTGGAGATCGGCGAGCGGATTTCGATCGCGCTCAAACGGCTGACGCCTCGGGAACGCATGGTATTCGAGATGAAGCATTACCAGGGCTTGAAATTGCGTGCTATCGGAGACGCGCTTGGCACGTCTGAAGAAACAGTAAAGAATTCGTTATTTCGCGCCACGCGCAAACTGCGCGAGCAACTGGAAGGCTTGCTGTGAGCGAATTTTTGCACAACGCCGGAGACCTGAACAACGCGATGCCCATCCGCTGCGAGGACATCGAGGCGCTGGCTATCCTGTATTCCTGCGACGAACTCGATCCGGCCGCGCGCGCGGCGCTGGAATCGCACGCGGCGCAATGCTCCGCTTGCGCCGCCGTCTTTGCGCGCGAAGTTAATTTGCATCAGGCCATTGCATCGCTCGACCAGCCTGCGGATTCGCTCGATCGCTCCGGCCTGCTGCTGGCCGAGTGCCGCAGCCAGCTTGCGGAAGCGATTGACGATCGCGAGGCCAAACGGAATCAGCCCGGCTGGCGCCTCATTTTTTCTCCCGCGGCGTGGTGGTCGGTTCTGCGCGGCACGTTGGTCTATCACCCGGCGATGAGCATGGCCGTACTGGTGATTGTCAGCTTCCTGGCGGGTGTGGCGGGGCAGAGGATGCGGGTCGCGCCGGCGCAGGTTGCGCCTCGCCCGGTCATGACGGTTTCCGCCGCGCCGAAAATTACGGACGAGCAATTGCACAGCGCGGAGAGCGCCAGCGTTGCCTGGGTGACGCCCTCCGGCTCGCGCACTCCCACCGTGCAGGTGCAGTTGATGTCGCAAAACCCCACCAGCATCGAGGGCGCGCCCGAGGATGCCGACGTGGAACGCGCGTTGACCTTCGTTCTGGAAAATGGCCAGCAATTCGATCCGGGCGCGCGCCTGGATTCGCTCAACGTGCTGCGCACCCGCGCCGCCGACCCCGAAGTGCGCCGCTCGCTGCTGGACGCGGCCCGCTCGGACGCCAATCCCGGCGTGCGCATGAAAGCGCTGGAATCGCTGCAGGGGTTCGAGCAGGACCCGGCGGTCCGGCAAACGATTCTGGACGCGCTGCAAAACGACACCAATTCCGGAGTGCGCGTTTCGGCCATCAATCTCCTTCTCGATTCCCTGCAAAACGGGAGCGAACCTGGATCGGTGGACCCGCAAACGCTGGCCGTGCTGCGCGACCGGCTGCGAAACGATCCCAACAATTATATTCGCCTGCAAAGCGCCGCTGCGTTGCGGGATCTCGGCGCCGGCGATCACCCATAAGCAGGACGGGCTTCAGCGCTGTCGCATTGGATTCTCCTCGCGGACATTAAAGCCGACAGGCTGAAGCCTGTCCTACTCGATTCAAACTCATGATGAATCCGCGAAAACTTATTTTGGGAGCGTTCCTGGCTCTCTTGGCCGTGCCCTTGCTGCTGTCCGCCCGGGCAGACGCCGCGGCCGCGGGTCCTGCGCCGGATGATTCCGTATTTGTTTCGCTGGAAAGCGAACTCGCGGCCGATCCCCCCGAATCCGCGCCCCTGCTCTCGATAGAAAAATCCGGCACGATTCCCGCCAAACCGGGCATGCGCATTCGCGTGAACACTGATCCGGGCAACATCCATATTTTCACGGACGAATCCGCGCAGGTTTCCTACTCTGTCCGAATCGAAGCGGACTCTCGCGAGCCCGGCGCGCAGGAATTCCTCGGACAGTTCAAGATAGCCGCGCGTCCAACTCCCTGGGGCGTTTCCCTGGAAGGAGTGCTGCCGTGGCGGAAGTTCGGCGGGCGCTTCAGCGTGGTCTATGAAATTCACGTTCCGCGGCGCTGCAACATCGAGGTTCACACGCGCGGCGGCAATATCGAACTTCAGGATATCGAGGGCTACGCGGATTTGTTCACCGAGGGAGGAAATATCACCGCGGGCCGCGTGGACGCCGTGCCGGCATCCTCCCATTCTCCAGGCGAAGCCGCGGGACACATTGCGGCGAGGCTGGAAACGCTGGGCGGGCATATCGCCATCGGCGATGTTGCCGGCACGTTGCGCGCAACCACCTCCGGCGGGCACATCACCACCGGAAATATCAGCGGCGACGCCATCCTGCAAACGGGCGGCGGACAGATCCGGGCGGGCAGAATTTCCGGAGCCGCGACGCTTGATTCGGGCGGCGGGAACATCTACGTACAAAGCGCCGGCTCGAACGTGACCGCCGATACGTCCGGTGGAGAAATTGAATTTGGCGACGCTTCCGGAACGATCCGGGCGCACACGCAGGGAGGGTCGGTGCGGATCGCGCATGTGACCGGGCCCACATCCGTGGAAACCGGCGGTGACGTTTTTCTCGGACAGGTGGACGCGCCACTCCACGTATCGTCCCGGTCCGGCAATGTCACGGCGTGGCTTACTGATTCGTCCGGCCGCGCCGCAGCCGATGCCGGAGGGAATACAAAAAATGCCCGCAAACTTCCTGAAGCTTCTCAATTGTCTTCGAACAACGGGGACATCGTTGTGTATATCCCGCGCGAGATGGCTGCGACGATCGACGCGGTCATTGAACAGAGTGCGGGACACAGAATTATGGCGGACGCTTCCCTGCCTCTGCAGGTCAGCTACCAGGACTCCAGCGTGGGTCCCCATTCCATTCACTTCGAAGGCGAATTAAATGGCGGCGGAGAAATTTTTCATCTCAGGGCCATGTCCGGCAATATCATTTTGAAGCTTGGCAAGCCTCGGCCGGAAATCACCGCCACGCCGCCCTCACGCTGGATGGATAGCGGCGATGCCTCGTCCATGTTGCAGGCCGCCAGTTCCGATGAGCCGGGAAGCGACTACGACCCCGCCGGATTTTTCGCGGAAATCCGCCGCAAAATTCTGGAATCCTGGTGGGGAGGCGTTCCCGTCGATGCCGCGGAAATGCAGAAGCATCTGGAACACTCGGTGGCTCCCGCATATCCGGACGTCGCCCGCAAGGCAGGCATCGAAGGCGACGTGGTCCTGCGCGTAAACGTCTCCGAAGAGGGCCGCGTGACGGGCTTGACGGTTCTCGACGGCCCGCCCATTCTGGCGCGCGCCGCGGCCAAAGCCGTGCAGCAATGGCGCTATCACGCCTGGTACGTAAACGGCCGCCCGGCCGCCGTGGTGACTACAATAGTCGTCTCGTTCCGGCTGCATTAAGGCAAGGCAGGGAATTCATTGCCGTTCGCGATCGTCACGTTACGCCGCGCGGTCACCTGCGGCCACTTTCCAGGAATAAGCCGACTCACCAGCGAGCGATTCCCGTCCGAGGATAACTTGCGTATTGCCGACTAACCGTACTTTATCCGCCCAAACCACCTCAAAATGCTGGTTTTTATTGGTGATTTGCAGGATTAGCCCGTATTTCTCACCACGCAACCACTGTTTTCCATCTCTCCGGACACTAGAAAGCCGCTGGGACGGCTTTTGGTGGCACAGGCTTCAGCCTGTGCGAAGTTGCGATGTAAGAAAATCAAAACCGCACAGGCTGAAGCCTGTGCCACCAGGGCCTGGCAAGGGTTTTCGTTCGATTCTTACAAGCTTTGTGGAGGTTGCACTCAGGAGTTTGTGAGAATTGCGGATTAGCGCGGTTGCAGTTATTTGCCGATTGGAACCTTGCGGCGCACTTCGTCAAAGAAGTTTTCGAGGAAGATCACGTGGCTCTGCGCCCTCTGTCCTTCCGCTGTCTCGATCGGCATTATCGCGACGATGCGCTTGCCATCGGGCGCGAGATCGACGTTCTTCACAGTGTTGACGACGCCCCCGAGCTGCTTTTCGGACCACATTCGCGGTTTGTTGGCCTCGAAGGAATCGCCCTTTTCCGTATATGCCGCCACTATGATGTGGTTATCCAAAGTCTCGAAAAACAATTCGTGCCCGTTGCGCGACCACATCGGGTACGTGCCACCGCTGTTCGAGATTTGCCATTTACCGCCCTTGTCCGGGAAAGCTCGTACGTAAACTTGGAAGGTCCCCGACTCGTTTGAAGAATAGGCCATCCACCGCCCGTCAGGAGAAAAGGAGGGAGCCCGCTGGTCCGCCGGGGTTTGCAGGAAAATCTCCGGCTTCCCCGGTCGAAGGCCCGCACTATCGCTCTCCAGCGGCACGGTCCATAGTTGAAATCCCCCGGTACTCGATTCTATGAACGCCAGCCGCTTTCCGTCAGGCGCGAACGACCACGGATACTGGATGTTCTTGCTCTGAGTCAACGGCTGCGGTTTGCCCGATCCATCGGAAGGGATCACAGACATGCCTTCTCCCAGCACTTGAAACGCAATGTACCGACCATCCGGGCTCCATACGGGACCTGCGGCATTTCCGGTGAAGGTCAAGCGCGTCATCGTGTCTCGTTGCCAGTCGTAAACCCAGATGTCTGTGCCCGACTCGAGGGCCAGTCGCTGCCCGTCTGGCGACAGGCTAGGACGCCCGTAGGCGCCAGGTTTGGCTAACAGCGGCTGCACCTTCCCCGCGCCGTCCAGCCACGCAACAATGGAGAGTCCGCCTCCCGCTCCGCCGCTGCGATAGATCAGCGTTCCGGTTTGGGAGAAATCGAGTTGTGCCGAACCGTATGTGGCGTTGTAGTCGACTTGGTCGAGCACCGGGACAGGTGTCCCGTGAACTTCCAGCCGGTCCGCGTCGAACGGCACAGCAAACAGTGTGCCTCGGTTCACGTAAACCAGATGGCCGCTGGGCAAATAGCGCCCGAACGTGCCGCCTCGCACGAGGGTTTTCCTACGATGACCCGCCAAAGACATCACTTCGATGTTGGCCGTGTCGGCCTCACCCCCCGTGAAAGCTGTGAACAGCACGGCCTTGCCTCCCGGCAGGATTTGCGGCCAGTGGTGCATGATCTCTCCGCTCTGTAAGTCGATCACTGGCGTTGGAGGCCCTCCGGCGGAAGGAATCCGTAATAAGCCACTGATAAGGCTGAGCGCCGCGATGATGTTGCCATCCTCGCCCCAACTGCCGCCCATACCAATGCCTGCGTCGCACAAGGTGATTGCCGAGCCACCCTCCACCGAAATCTTTTGCAGCTTTCCCGCTGTGAAGAAAGCAACCCACTGCCCATCGGGGGAAAAGAAGGGCTCAGATGCCCCCTGCGTTCCTGCAAGTTCAGTGGCGTTGGGTTGATCGAGGCGCCGGGTAAAGAGCCGATTTTGCGATACGTACACCAGCCTCGTGCCGGTGGGCGAAAGGATTTCGTCGGCCCCGACAGGCGAGTCAAGTGAAACGTCGGGGCCGAGGTCAACGTCCAGCCGCACCAGTGGTCGCAGTGGTTGCTCAACAGGGCGCGTGGCCCGCCACAACGCGCCCGACGCAGCGAGCAAGAGCACTGCCAGCGCTGCGGCCACGGTCAAGAGCAACTTGCTTGTGGAAGCTGGAGCAGCCTGCGTGGCACCGGAATCTTTCGGTGCCGCAATCGCTTCCTCAATCTCAATCCGCACATCGCCCGCATCGTGGAAGCGCTGGCGCCTGTCCTTCTGTAGGCATCGCCGCAAAAGATCGCGGATTTTCTGCGGCGTCGCGGCGGGCATCGCGGTCCAATCCGGCTCGGACTTCACGACGGAAGCTAGAATTTCGGTGATGTCTTCGCCGTGAAATGTTTGTTTGCCCGTGAGCAATTCGTAGACGACACAACCGAAGGCCCAAATGTCCGTGCGCTTGTCCACCGCTCTGCCGCGCGCCTGTTCAGGGCTCATGTACGCGGCGGTTCCGAGAATGACGCCTTGCATCGTGGCGGCCTGGCTGAGAGTAGGCGAATTGCCGATGTCCACGCTCGATGGGTCGCCCTCAAATGCCTTCGCTAACCCGAAATCCAAAACCTTTACTTTGCCTTCGGATGTGACTTTCACGTTGGCGGGTTTCAGATCGCGGTGGATGATTCCTTTTTCGTGCGCGGCTTCAAGGGCCTCTGCAATCTGCTTTGCAATCGTGAGAGCTTCCTCGATGGGAACAGGTCCATCGTGCTTAACGCGCTGTTGCAGCGTGTCCCCGGGAACCAGTTCCATGACGAGGTAATGCGTGCCATCGGAATGTTCCAGTCCATAGATTGTGGCGATGTTGGGATGATGCAGCGCCGCGAGCATCTTCGCTTCGCGCTGAAATCGGGCGAGCCGCTCGGGGTCATGCGCGAACGCTTCGGGTAAAACTTTGATGGCCACATCGCGCCCGAGCTTGGTGTCGTGCGCCTGATACACCTCGCCCATGCCGCCCGCGCCTATTTGCGAGACGACGCTGTACGTGCCGAGTTTTGTTCCGTTGGAGAGCGGTATGGCAATGATGGGGCGCAGTTTACCCCATCAGGAGGAAGGCGCGTAAAGATAATTCCGGAGTGATCTTCTTCTGAAAAAGAACGTCCAACCGGGACATGCCCTGGCGATATTGACCCGGGTTGAAGCCGCCGCGGCGATCCGGGCTTGACCCGAGCGCGTGCCGCACGTATGGTTCTTTCGCGGGTTAAAATTGCAATTGGGAAGCTGAAACAGAACGCCGACGGAGGTTGCCAGCATGAATTGTCTGAATTGCGGAAGCGAGATGGTAAACAACGAGGTGGTTACGGAAAAAGACCGCATTTCCTATGACATGTGCGAGCAGTGCGGCAGCCTGTGGCTGGACGCCGGCGAACTGGACAAATTGGCTTTTCAAGTGCAGGGCAGCATCGAATACTGCGAGCAGGAAAAGAACGCCGAACCCGAGAAGCAGTTGAAAAAATGCCCGCGATGCGACGATTCCATCCTGGATAAAGTAAAGTTTTTGGAGTCCGACGACATTTTTCTGCACTATTGCCGGAACTGCGGGGGATTTTGGCTCGATGGCGGCGAACTCAACCTGATTGACAAGGAACTTGCGAAAATCATGCCTGTACGCGGCAAGGGATTCTCCGATTTCGTGAACAATGTTCATGTTCCTTATTGGTACAAGCGCGTCAAAAAACCAAGCACCGAGACGGACTTTCAAGTGGAGGTCCCGCCGATTAAGGGCGCCAAAGCGGGCGAGAGCACGGCCGATTTGTGTCCTGCCTGCGGAAATAATTTGACCCAGTATTCCATTTTCTCCATGGAGTTTGAAGGCTGCCCCAAATGCAAAGGTGTTTGGCTGATTCAGGATGAGTTGCGGAAATTGAAAAATAAAGTTGCGGATGGCTCCCTGCGCTGGCTGAACGACGAGATCGAGAACCTGGGAAAAACAAGCGCGGTCGCGGGCAAGCGTGCCTGCGTCAAATGTAAGACGGTCTAAAATGGTCTCCGTCATTTTTGGAAAGTCGTCGGTCCTGGTCGATTGGTGCCCGCAATGTCACGGTATGTGGCTTGACCGGGGAGAGTTTGAGGCCATCACCGATTATTTGAGGCAGGAGCTGCGGCACATGCATTCGCAAGACATCGAAAAGCAGGCCGCGGAGGACGTGCGGCGCGTTTGGAGCGGAGGACCGGAGAGCAGGGCGGAAGAGCTTCTAGACGCCAAGGCCGCCGTTTCCGCGCTCATCAGCGCGACCATTTTTGAGCACCCGATTCTTTTCAAACTTTGCATGGGCGTGCCCCGCATGTAGTTGAGACGCATCACACTCGAATGGAATCCGCACGCGGGAACTATTCCCGCTGGATGATTACTTTCGAGGAAGGCACTTCGAGCCGCATCAGGTGGTGATTTGCGTCGAGGTACAGCAGAATTTCCAGGTCCGTCGAGCTGATGCGCGATGGTTGTCTCGTTTCGATTGTGCCAAGGCAGGCTTTTGAGTGCTCGGAACTATCGAAGCCAATCAGCCACTCCATAATTAACCACAGAATTCACATTGTTCCTGGCGCGGTCAAATACGGCAGCGTAGTCCGGGGACTCACTTCGGTAGTGGGGATGGCTCCCTTGAAGCTACAGGAGGAGTGTATCTCTTCATCTCTATCCCTCCACCACGAATTTTTTCTGACTGTCTCTGTAGCATTTCCCGAAACCACAAGTCCTGACTCCAAGGGTGCTTCTGCGCAAAATTCTCTCCCATCCCAGCCAATAGCATAAGTTCAAAACGTTCAATCTGGCCTTGACGTGTTCCGTGAACAGTTCTACTAATCAGATCGTCATCATACCCTGCTATACAATCGTCTACCTGTCTGAAATTGGAGAATCCCAATTCCCGCAGAATCTTCGCCGTAAATTCATAGGTATAGTCAGATATCCGATCATCAGGCCCCAGTTGCTTATCTAAATAGGCGCGCAACGCATCGGGAGTGATTTCGACCTGTTCCAGATGTCCGAGTTCGACAGACTCGCGAGCTTCATTTCGGAGAGTAGTGTCAGCCTGCTGAATCGCCTCGAATTCGCGATCAGCAATTTCAAGGAGGCCGGCGAGCGTCATGAGGCGGCGACGAATTAAGATTGGTATAGCGATTGAAGACTTATATTGGATGTCATGCTCAATCTCAGCCCATGCGTGCTGCATGACTGTCCTGACCTGAATCTCAGCCGTCAAACTTGCGAACCTTTTATATTCTGGGAGACGTATCCGATTTTCATTTAGACGTACTAGGTAATGAACGCTCAGATATCCAAGTCGTTCCTCCTGTTGCAAGGTTGCTGCATGGTCAACACATTCAGCAACATCGAACTCTTCATGGATACAATCCCCGACTTGTTTGATCTGGTGCGGAAAGAACGTAATCACGCGTATCCCCGCTAAGTCTGTTATATCCTTCAACGGATTGGGGTATTTCGGTTCCTCCGGGCTTCGGTCCAGGGGTGCCTTTGCCTTTGCTCCGAAACTTTCAAATGTCTTAGCACGCGCCTCTATCGAGCTGACCTTGAGTGATTTCCGCTCAATTGCATCTGCTAATATATCTCGGACAACCCATGCGAACTCCTCGTAAAGAGACCTGACGAGGGCGTATTCTGACACGGCATGACGGCGATGCCCCTCAAAGTCGAACTGAGGCTTGGTTACGTCAGCTTCCTCGGCCATAGTCCCTCTCGCGCAAAACGTTATCCATTATATATCAAAGCGTTAATAAAACAGCTAGCTTCAGAAACGCCCCCTCAACAAACCAAGGTAAGTCCCGTCGCCGCAATGAGAGGCTATTCGAATACGCTACCCGTCAACCAGCGATGGGTTACTCCCTCTGGATGATTACTTTCGAGGAAGGCACTTCGAGCCGCATCAGGTGGTGATTTGCGTCGAGGTACAGCAGAATTTCCAGGTCCGTCGAGCTGACGCGCATCGCTTCGTACGTCACATTTTCCACCTGCTGCGGGCCGATCGATTCCACCGAAATGCTTCCGGGCGTAAGGTCCTGGGGGATCACGACGGGAAAGGTCTGCTTGCCGCCGGCATTCCAATCGTAAATCTGGGCGAGTACGGCGTACTGGTGGTAAAGATTGTTGTCGAGCACGGCGATATGCGGCGTCGCGAACTTGAAGTCCTTCATCATTGGCGAAGGCCCGCCCAGGTTGGCCGAACATTTCGCCGTGCCGTTCTCGAACTCGACGACGCCGGTCGCTTTTTTCTTGCGCCTCGGCGGACCACACGTAGCGAATGGGCGAGCCGTCGGCGGAAAGCTTGAGCTGCCCGGTCGCCTTGATGTCCGTGCCGCCGGGCGCGTGCGCCGTGGTCGAGCCGCGCGCTGTCCATGTATCGCCGGAAGGCGAAATCTCAAACTCTTCGCTGCCGATGGCTTGCCCATCCAGCAGGATGCGGAATTTTCCCTTGTCCGGCGTAAAGACGGCGGCCGAGGGGGCGCTTTTCTCTTTCTGAGAAGGAACGCGCGGCCCCGGGGCGGCGGCGATTTCCGCCATGCCGGCAGCCAAGGTGAGAACAACCAGCCACGCCAACGATTGCTTGCGAATTGTTATCGCGAATCTCATACGATCGAAGCTCCGGGCAATTTTCCGTCCGCGGGCGCGCCCAAGGAGCGGCCAAAAATTCCGAGCGCGAGAATTTGCTCGACCACGCGGATGGGCTCGCCTTTGCTCGTGACGCGATAGTCCGCCTGCTGATAGTACGGCAAGCGCTCCAGGTAGAGCTTGCGAAAGCTGGCTTCGTCGCGGAACAAGGGCCGTCCGCCCATCAACACGCATCGCTGCAGAAGATCTTCCATCGGGCAATCGAGCCAGATGAGGACCGCCCCGGAGCCTTGCGGGGACAAACCCGATTCGCGAAGCATCGCGGCGTTGCGGGGCTGTGCAATCGTGCCGCCGCCGAGCGCCAGGACCAGGCGCGTGTCGCGATCCGATGCCGAACCCAGAATGCGCGCAAGGCATTCGTGCTCGATATCGCGAAACACCGCTTCGCCCTTCTGCTCAAAGATTTGGGAAATGGGAAGACCGGTGAGGCGCTCGATTTCCGCGTCCAGATCGACGAAATGCCAGGCCAGTTGGGCCGCCAGTAAACGGCCCACGGTGCTCTTGCCCGAACCCATGAAACCGGTCAGGCAAACCATGCGGCATTCCGGGACAGGCCCCGAGGGCTTGTTTGATGGAGATGGTTCCTGCAAGCGATTCCGAGCGCGCTAATCACGCTTCAGAATTTTGATTGTACCACTAAAGGAAGAGAGCTCGACCTTTGCGTGTCCTTCGTTCAGGGTGCCAAACAGGCTATGCCCCCATTTGGACTCCACATGAGGGCTGCCGTGCGTGTCCGGCTTGAACGACGCCTGATTGATCACGTCGCCTTTCAGCGAGGTGGCGCGCACGTCGAACGAATCGCTGGGGGTAAAGTGAACCTCGATGGTGCCGCTGAAATTCTTCATGATATAAATGCCGCGGCTCAAAAAGCTGCCGTCAAATAAAATGTTTCCGGAAGAGGTTTGCACGCGCACGCTGTCGAGCGATGGATCGATCATCTGCATGTTTCCGCTGATGGAGTTGGCTTCCAGCTTTCCGGAGCAGCGCGTGCAGACCAGCGATCCATCGATGGTCTTGGCAACGACGTACCCATCGACATCGGTAAGCTGCAGGTTCGCGCCGACCGTGTCGAAGGTCATGTCGCCATGCACGCTTTCAACCGTCACGTTGCCGGAATCGGTCCGCACGTGGAGTTCGCTCTCCACTGGAACCGTAATTTCAAAATCCGTCTTGAGGTCGTCCGCCGAAAGATTCCCTCCGGCTTCCTGCGTCACGATCTCGACTCGATTCCCGGCCTCCTCGGTTTCCACCACATTCTTTCCGCTATCATTGGTCCAGGCGACCAGCACTTCGTTCTTCGTCCAGGCCTTCACCTGAATCCGCCCGTTGGAATTTCGCACCGTGACCTTGGGCTTGCTTTGTACGATAAAATGTTTCTCAACGCGCTCGCCGGGATCGGCGTGCGCGGGAGAAGCGGCCAGAACCAATCCCGCCATGATCAAACCAAGTGCGCCGGCCTTTGCAACATTGCAAGATACGCTCACTGCACCCCTCCCGTAACACTCCGATTCATGGCCGTGGACAGCAATTCCGCCTTCTGCTCATAAGCCCCGTACAGGTATTCGCGCGCCATTTCGTTGTCCGGCTGTTCGCGAACACTCTTTTCACACATGGCGATAAAGTGGTCAACCACGTTGAGGTTGCGCCGGATCGAATCCGTTACGGCGGCGTCCTTCAGTTGTAATTCTGGAATCAAAACGTTTCCGATGGCCAACGATTCTTCCTTGAATGTATTTTCCGCGGAAAGAACGGGAGCGCTGTCTTGCCGGGGAGCAAGCGGCGAACGCACTGCCATTTGTACGGAACCCGATTGATAACCGACCATGGAAGCCGCGACAAGAATCAACGAGAGAAAAGCGCCCGCCAGAGCGGGGCGCTGGAAAGCGGCCCACCAGCCGCGCCGCACGCTTGGTACGGTTTGCCGCTGCTCGGAAATAAGGCATTCGGCATCGAGTTGATTGCGCAGGGAAATCCATACGCGTTCGGGAACCGCGAGTTCCTCGGCGCCCAGTTCCAGGGCGGCATCGCGGATCGCGCCCAGTTCGGCTGTAAGGGTGCGGCACGCTTCGCACGCCTCCATGTGAGCCAGCGCCGGCTGCGGCAACGGGGCGTCGTCCTGCTGTTCCAGAATCCGCTCAAATTGATCGCATTTCATTTTCGTCGTCCTCTTGCTTTCCCATTCCAAAGCTTGCTTTCCAATTTCGCTGATGATTCATATCGCCGCCGGGTTATTTCCTGCAACTCACAATCCCGCTCGCGTAGCCTACCCGGATCCGCCGGCCTCCGATTTTGCGGCCTGGCGCTCCTGCCGCGCCTGGTTGCGCAGAGTTTCCTGCAGCAGTTCCCGCAACCTCATGCGGGCCTTGTGCAATTGCGATTTCGAATTCCCGATCGAGCAGCCCATCAGCCCCGCGATTTCGTTGTGCTCAAAGCCTTGAATATCGTGGAGCACGAACACCTGCTTATATCCCGGCGGCAACTGTTCGATGGCCCTTTCCAGGTGCACCCGGTCAATCGAGCCGGATAGCAGCAAGTCCGGAGCGCCAAGTTCCCTGCGCGGCCCGCTGTTCTCATCGTCCGGATCATTGGTCTCATCCAGCGGAGTCTCCGAAAGTGTCTTCTTCCGAAGCTTCATCAAGACCACATTCACAGCCAGGCGGTGCAGCCAGGTGGAAAACGCGGATTCCCCGCGAAACGTCCCGATCTTGCGATACAACTGCAAGAAGGCATCTTGCGTGAGATCCTCGGCCTCGGCCGTATTTCCGACCATGCGCAAACACAACGCGTAAACCCGCCGGCTATGAAGCCGATAGATGCGTTCAAACGCACCAGCATCGCCCTGCTGGGCGAGGCGTATGGCCTCTGCCTCGGTCATTTCGCTGGAATCGGTTTGTCTCGTGCGGGTCACCGTACCCGTCGGGACGCATCCGAGTTCTGGTTCTGGGATGCTACCCTGGCTCCTTGAGTTGCATTCATTTCATTTCGATTGTGTTGGATTCGCTTCGATAACATGCCCTGTCCGTCTGGCGTCCCGTGGACGGCCCCATTTCCGCGGACATCATAGGCGTTGTTTGCTGCCCTAAGGCTGCGTCTGTCCGGGATCTGCCGTGAGAAGAGCCGGAACCAGGGTGACGAGCCTGCGCCGGAAGGGTTCCAATTCCTCGGGAGGCAAGGCGCAGAAAAACGATTTCAGGACGACCGTTGTCTCCCCCATGCACGTGTTCAGATCGTAGCCCCGGACTTCCAGATCCCGCCAGGCACGATCCGGAAACATAGAGTTGCCTTCGACAACTTTGTTAACGATGGAGCGGGTTTCCTTTTGCAATTCTTCCATGATTTCCTCAATCGAATTCAGCTTATGAAAGAACCGTGTCCTGCTGCTGAAAACGACCTTGGCGAGCAAGCCGCTCATCGTTGCTATTTTCTGCGCGGTCGCCCCACGAAAATTAGAAGAGGCTAGTGGAGCCACGTTTGGCAGTGTTCCGAAATGGGAGCCGTGTTCTTTAATGGTGCGAATCACAAGACTTAAGCGAATGGCAAGACGGTCAAAAAGATCCGCGAATACCACCGAGCATTCCTGTGCGCGTTCAAATTCTTTCCGCTCGCAAAGCGCGAGGGCTTCGTCCAAAGCAATGCTGAGAATGACGTTGGAAGATTCCAGCTCGCCGCGTGTAGCGTCAAAGAGCCGGTCCATCTCGTTCGGCAGCCAGGCGAGCCAATCCTCGCGCACGGAACGCGAACGCTGCCTTAAACGCTTGGCGCCCATCACTCCCAAGGAGCACCCCCCCGCGACTCGAAATGATACCACATCCTGACCCTGCAAATACCCACCTTCCTTGCCAGCCGCCAGGCCACCCGCTATACTTCCGCTCGACTTTTGAGGAGAGAGCCCCCTGTTACCTTTTGAGCCGCTTGACCAGTATCTCCAACGTCAAAAGAAGCTTGCCGAGATCGAGGCTCGCGGGTACGAGCCCTATCCGCATAAATTCGATTGGACGGCAACTCCCGCGGAATTGGTGGAAAAGTATGCAGGAGCTGACGCGGCGTCTCTAGAAGCCTCCAAGCCGCCGGTGCGCGTCGCCGGACGCATTCTGACGCTTCGCCTGCACGGAAAAGCCGGCTTTGCGCACATCTCGGGCTCCGGCCAGCGGCTGCAAATTTATGTCAAGCTGGACATCGTGGGCGCAAAGGCGTTCGAACTGTTCCAACTGCTCGATTTGGGCGATTTGATCGGAGTCGGCGGACATCTGTTTCGCACCCGGACCGGCGAGCTCACCGTGTGGGTAACCGAACTGGCGCTGCTGAGCAAATCCCTGCTGCCGCTGCCGGAAAAATGGCATGGCCTGTCGGATGTCGAGATCCGGTATCGGCAGCGGTATCTGGACTTGATTTCCAACGACCGGGCGCGAGAGATTTTTTACCGGCGCGCGCAAATCATCCGCGAGTTGCGGCGATTTTTCGACGCCCGGGGCTACATCGAAGTCGAAACGCCCATGATGCAACCCATCGCCGGGGGCGCTGCGGCGCGGCCTTTTATCACGCACCACAATACTTTGGATCTCGATTTGTACTTGCGCATCGCGCCGGAGCTGTACCTCAAACGGCTGGTTGTCGGCGGCCTGGACCGCGTGTATGAAATCAACCGCAATTTCCGCAACGAGGGCATCTCCACCGCGCACAATCCCGAGTTCACCATGCTCGAGTTCTATCAGGCCTACAGCGATTACCATGACTTGATGGCGCTCAGCGAAGAGCTGTTCGCGCATCTCGCCCTGGAAGTGACCGGATCGACGGTCGTGAAGTTCGGCGAGTACGAAATCGACTTTGGCAAATTCCAGCGCCTGTCGATGCGCGAGGCCGTCTGCCGCTACTGGCCCGAGGGCGCCGCTCCCGCTCTCACCGTCGCGGAATTAGCGGCGCCGGGAGGACCGCTAGCCGCCGTGGAGCGCTATAACGCATGGACTCAATCGCAAGGCCGCGAGCCGCTCACCGGCCTGGCCGGCCAGAAGGACGGCCAGATCACCGGCCTATTGTTTGAGACGCTGGCCGAGGCGCACCTGATCCAGCCCACGATTTTGTACGACTTCCCGACCGATATTTCGCCGCTCTCGAAATGCCGCAAGGACGATCCGTCGCTCGCCGAACGCTTTGAAATCTATGTTGCTGGGATGGAACTCGGCAACGCTTTTTCCGAATTGAACGATCCCGCCGAGCAGGAGCGCCGCTTCCGCCAGCAGGTCGAGGCGGGCGGCGAGGAAGTGCCGCGGGAAGTGGACATGGATTACATCCGCGCGCTGGCGCACGGGATGCCGCCGGCGGCAGGCGAAGGCATCGGCATCGACCGCCTCACCATGCTTCTCACCGATTCCCACTCCATCCGCGAAGTCATTTTATTCCCCCTGCTCCGGCCCGAGACTTCCGGCGAAGGCGCCGCTGAGGATGGGCCAAAACCGGGCGAGAACACTCCGGGCGATGCGAAATGAAATTTGCCTGGCTGGTTGCGCGGCGGTATCTGCGGTCGCCATATAAGCCTGCCGTTTTACGCCTGGTCACCGCGTTTTCCGTAGTCGGAATTGCCGCTGGTGTGGCTACGCTGGTCATTGCGCTGTCGATGAACACGGGCTTTCGCAGGACGATTCAGGATCGCCTGCTGGGCGTTTCCGCGCACGTCAATTTGTCGCGCCCCGGCGCGGAAGGGATCGAGGACTACCGCGCCCTCGCCGAAAAGTTGAGCCACGTCGAGGGCGTGCGCAGCGTGGCCCCTGCGATTTACTTAACCGTGCTGCTTTCCGGAGCCAGCAACGCGCGCGGCGTGGTCGTCAAAGGGATCGATCCCGCGCTGGAGGAGCGATCCGACGAAGCCCTGCGCCACATTGTTGCCGGGTCGGCCGATTTTGCGCCCGATGCCGATGGGTTCGATGCCATCTTGGTGGGGCATCTGATGGCGGACGAACTGAAGATCCACACAGGCGACTACGTCACGCTCACGAGTCCCGAGGGCCGGCTCACTCCTTACGGAATGGTGCCGCGATCCAGGCGCTTCCGCGTTGCGGGCGTATTTAATTCCGGCTTCTATGATTACGACGCCAATTGGGTCTTCGCCGACGCTGCCCGCCGCGCAAAATCTGGCCGGTGTCGGAGACGTGGCCAGCGTCCTGGAATTCCGCATCAAGGATTTGGACCGCGCCGTGGAGGTCGCCCGCCTGATCGGCGCGGCGGCCGGCCCCGGCTATGTGACCACGACGTGGCAGGACGAAAACCGCGCGCTGTTCCGCGCGCTGTCCCTGGAAAAACTTGTCACGGCCCTGTTCATCGGCCTGATCACGTTCGTCGCCGGGCTGAATATTCTAGTGGTGCTGGCCATGACCGTGACCGACCGCGCGCGCGACATCGCCGTGCTGATGTCGCTCGGCGCTTACCGCCCGCAAGTCCGCAATATTTTCGTGCTGCAGGGCCTGACGGTCGGCGTCATCGGCACGTTCACCGGACTGGTCGCCGGCTACACGATCTCCTGGGCCGCCGGCACCTATCACCTGATCCCGCTCGACCCGCAAGTTTATTCCGTGCCGTACGTTCCGTTCCAATCCAGCGCCACTCGACGGGATGTGGATTGCCGCCGCCGCGCTCGCCATCAGCGTCGCCGCGACGCTGATTCCGGCGCGCGCGGCTTCGCGCATTCTGCCGGTGGATATTTTGCGGTATGAGTAGGAAAACGCTCAACCGATGAGCGCAACTATTTTCGCTCGCACTTCAGCAAGTTCCTCGGGCGAAACTGCACTTTTCCGCCTGGCCTTTCGAATGCGCCAATCCAGGCTTTTCACCTGGTCCGCCAGGACGACGCTTGGAGGCTCCCCGGCGATGGCTACTTCGAACGGAAAGTTCTTCACATGAGTTGTCATTGGGCAAAAAATCATCAAGTCCGTCTTGCCGTTATAGGCGGCAGGACTTATGACCAAAGCGGGGCAGTGTCCGGCCTGTTCGTGTCCTGCCTGCGGGGTGAAGTTGAGCCAGACGATGTCTCCGGCTTCCGGCACGTATCGGGCCATCACCAGACCTCTTTGCCCATCGCCGGACCAAAATCGACGGGCTCGTGCCGATTTTTCGGCGTGATCGCCTTCAGCAATTCGTCAAGGTTGTACTGTTTCTTACGGAGCGGCTCGATCACGATTCGCCCGGCCTCTTCGCGCACGTCCACGGGTTCATCCAGATCGAGGCGCGTGGCCTGCATGACGGAGGTGGGAATACGGATGGCCGCGCTGTTGCCCCATTTTTTCACAATGGCTCTCATCGGGCCCTCCCATACAGATACTTAGTATCTAAAGTATGCTTTCCCACGAGACTTGTGTCAACAATGTAGATACCTTTTCGCGGGCATTGCAAATGACCTTTATCAGAAGCCTGAAGCGGGCTAACGTTGCTGGTCTACCCCGTCGGCGGTACTCTTGCTTGATGCGACCCCTTCGGTATTCCATCAACGTCACATTGGACGGGTGCTGCGATCATCGTGCAATACCCGCGGACGAAGACTTGCATCGTCACGCGATCGAGAACCTCGACCAGGCCGATGCCCTCCTCTTTGGCCGGGTGACTTACGAAATGATGGAGGCAGCGTTTCGGCCGCCGGCGCGGACGGGAGCGAGGCCTGATTGGATGGAACCCTTCGCCCGGACGATCGACGCGGCAAAGAAGTACGTCGTCTCGAGCACTTTGGACCGGGTCGATTGGAACGCGGAGCTAGTGCGAGGGGATCTAGGGACGGCCGTTCAGCAGCTCAAGCGGGAGTCGGGTAAGGGACTGTTCGTGGGAGGCGTGAAGCTCCCGCTCGCGTTGGCGGAGTTGGGATTGATCGATGAGTACGAGTTCGTGGTGCACCCCAGGCTGGCGGGCCACGGGCCGACGTTGTTCGCGGGGCTATCGAAGCGTGTCGACTTGAGGCTCGTGAGCCGGCTGGAGTTCGCCTCGGGGGCGGTGGCGATGCGGTATGAGCCGAGAAGATAACCATTGGGCTTGTTAGGAGTCGGCCGCATCATGGAGCAACTCGGGCAGGATCCAGTGGAAATACTCCGATCCGACCCGCCGCATCCGCAGTAACGTTGTCTCTGCAACATGCCACTAGAACTCAGCCGATGAGCGCTAAATCTTCGTTACAATTCTCTAGCGAAGAGTACACTCACATTTTATGGGATTGCAGTAACGGCGTTGACCCGGCAAGAGTCTGAGAAAGCGTACCAGCCCGGGCACGGAAGGAGATCGACATGAGCGGAATCACGAGGCGTGGGTTTGTGAAGGGTGCGGCGCTGGCGCCGCTGGCGCTGGCTCCATTTGGCGCGATGGCCGGACAGGGCGCGGCGCCGGGCGACAAATTTGATTTTGTGTTTGCGGGCGCGGGGCATAACAGCCTGGTTTGCGCGGCGTACCTGGCCAAGGGCGGGTTCAAAGTGCTGGTGCTGGAGGGCCGCCCGACGATTGGCGGCGGCACGAAGACGGCCGAAGTTTGCCTGCCGGGATTCAAGGAGGATTTATGCTCGAGCGTACATTCGGGAATCGCCAATAACCCGCTGATTCGAAACAATGAGCTGCCTCTGCGCGATTACGGCTATGGCGAGTACATCGAATCCGATCCGGTCATGCACATTCCTTTCCTGGACGGCGCGTCCATCACGGTCTGGCACGACTTGGACCGCACCTGCGACACGATCGCGCGATTTTCCAAGAAAGACGCGGAAACCTACCGGCGGATGGTGGCCGAATACAAGGCGTACACCGCGGCCACCAGGGAAAGCCGGGGCGATTCCGGCGAAAGCGGCGCGCCCAAGATTCCCAAGGCGGGAGTGTGGAAGCGGCGGTTCGCGATGTCCGGATATGACCTGGTCACGGAGCTGTACGAGAGCGAGTACATGCGCCGCGCCAATCTGGTGTGCGGGCATTTCGGGTCGGTCCCCGGCGGAAATCAAGGCACGGGCAGCCAGGCGTTTGCGCTCGTGGTTCAGCAGCTCAGCGGGCGTCCCATCCCCAAGGGCGGATCGGGCACGCTGGCGGTCGCGCTCGGCCGCTATATCGAGGATCACAACGGCGTGGTGCTCACGAACAAACCGATCACGCAGCTCATGATCGAAAATAATAAATGCGTGGGCGTGCACTGCACGGACGGCAGTTCGTACCGCGCCGAAAAATCCGTGGTCTCGACCATGCATATCAAGCACTTGGTGAACATGGCGCCGCGCGAGTTGTGGGGCGAGGAGTTTCTGGAGGGCGTGGAGTTGTTCGAGCCCGAACACGCGATGCTCAGCCTGCATTACGCGATGTCGGAGCCGCCGAAATATCCTCTTGCGACCGGAGGCACGATCTCGACGTGCGAAGCCGCCATCGCTCCCAGGCTGGATTACTACCTGAGAATGAATTACATCGACGCTCGCGGAGTGATCGATCCGGACGATCCGCCCGGACTGCAGATTGTGAGCCCCAGCGTTGTCGATCCCAGCCGCGCGCCGGCCGGATTTCACACCGTGAAAATCGAAAGCAACCTGCCGTACGCGCTGAAGGAAGGCCCCAAGCACTGGGACAACATCAAGGACCAGGTCGCGGATTCCCTGCTCAATCATTTGCGGAAATTTGCGCCGAATCTGACGCCGGACAAAATTTTAGGGAAATTCATCGAGAGCCCGCTGGACATCGAGCGCATGAACCCATCGATGTGGCGAGGAAGCGCGCACGGCGGAGCCAACGATCCCGCGCAATCCGGAAACATGCGTCCGGTACCCGGCTGGGCCAATTACCGCATGCCCGTTGCCGGGCTCTATCAGACGGGATCGTGTACCGCTCCAGGCGGCTCGGTCACGGGGATGCCGGGGCGCAATGCCGCGGCGGTAATCCTCAAGGATTTCGGGACGAGCCTCGAGGAAGTGGTGGCCAAGCCATCGGGCAAGGCGTCGTAGGAAATAGAACTTGTCTCATAAATCCGCGCCGGCGGAGCGCGGTTCGCGATTCAAGGATTAAAGGCCAATTTTTATTGGCGTTTTTATGTAGCGGCTGAACAGGCTGCGAAAAAAATGTTTCACGTTGTCATTCCAATGAAGTGAGGAATCTCTCCAGGTCTGAAAAGCAAAGAAAGAGGGATTCCTCACCCGCAGGAGCGTGTTCGGAATGACAATAGTTCTTAGAGCGTATTGCACAACCCAGCTAAGTTATTGATTCCATTGAGTCGAAATCGGGTTGTGCAACAGCTTCTAGTTTTTCCGCAATCCGTGAAGCCGGGACCTGCAAAGCATGATTTTTGCAGGAATAGAGTTCGCTGGGGTCTCTCAAAAATGCAGGGGAGGAATGCTTGTGCGAAGAGAACGGATCATATTGGTAGCCAGGTTCGCGACAGCCGCATTGGCTGCGGCGTTGCTCTTTGCATGTCTCCCGGCGAAAGCAAAACAATCAGCGGGAACCGCGGACCTGCGGAAAGAAGTGCCCGACAACGTGGCCGAGCACACGCCGCCCGTGCAGCCTATCCCGTATAGCCACCAGACGCACCTGGCCTTGGGTCTGGAGTGCAGTTCGTGCCACACCAATCCCGAGCCGGGAAACTTGATGACGTTCCCGGCGACCAGCACATGCATGTCGTGCCACAACACGGTCGCGACAAATAAGCCTTCGATCGAGAAGCTCGCCTCTTTCTCAAAGTCGGGCCAGCCCATCCCATGGGTGCGCGTTTACATGGTCACGAAAGGGGTAAACTGGACGCACCGCAAACATCTGAACGCCGGCATCAAGTGTGAGACCTGCCACGGGCAGGTCGCCGAGATGGCTGCCATGTCCCAGGCAACCAGCGTGACATCGATGGGTGTCTGCATCAATTGCCACAAGCTCAATAATGCTCCGACCGTATGCCAGACCTGCCATGCGTGGCCGTCGAATTAAAGTTGGGATCGGTTTCACGGGCTGCCGAAAAAGTGGTTCTTGCGTGCCATTCCGAGTCCCGGCAGGAACCGGGATAAACTCCGCGAACAATCTCTGTTGGTTTGAAACGCAAGAGAAAGAGGGATTCCCCGGCAAAAAGCGCGCCTTGGCAATGACGGCATTTTGAATTTTTCCGCGGACTTGTTCAGCGAGGTTTGGATAGTGGCGATGAAAATCAAAAGCAGACAGGCTGACAATTCGCTTCGCTGACCACAAGAGCCTGTCCTGCCGGACAATGAAATCCTGCCCTGTTCCGAAATGCACAAGCGAAAAATTTTGATGCAATGAATCGCGAATATGGCGTACTGGTTGCACGTATAGCTGGTGTATGCTTTGCTGGCGTGAAAGCTGCGGGCAGAGGCCGCAGGGGGTCATCCGGCAATGGCTACAATCGCAACCTTATCAATGACTTGGGAAACAAGGTGGCGGGTGCCAAAAAGAGTAAATATTTGCACAGAGACCAACAGGGCGAGAAAGTGAAAAGGGTTGCCCCGGCGGCCCTGCGGTTTCCCTACGGTACAGTAGGAAGGGAACGAAAAGTGGAAAAGTGGCATCTAAATTTGTATAAGGTTCCCGGGTCCTGACGAACATTCGTAGGGGCATTAGAACCGAAATGGGACGGACAAAGCGAATTCGCTGAGTGATTATGCCAGCAGAGACCACAGCCACGGCAAGAGCACAAGAGAACGCGACGCCCCGCGCGGGCACGCTGATCGAGGCGCGCGATTTGCACAAGAGATATGCCGCGGGCGGCAGCGAAGTCACTGTGCTGTGTGGTGTTAACGTGAGCGTCGAGGCCGGAGAATTGATCGCGATCGTGGGGCCATCGGGAGCGGGGAAAAGTACTTTTCTGCATCTACTGGCTGCGCTAGACACACCAACGAGCGGTACAGTATACTTCGGGAAGAAAGCAATAGATTCGTTTCGGGAAAGCGAGCTTGCGGATTATCGCAACCGCTCCATTGGTTTTGTATGGCAGCGGCACCACCTTTTGGCCGACTTTACGGCGGCGGAAAACGTGGCCATGCCGTTGCTGATGCGTGGCGCAGGGTACGATGAGGCGCTCAAAACCTCCGCGCGCTGGCTCAGGGAAGTGGGCCTGGAAGCGCGAATGAAGCAGCGGGCGGGGGAGTTGTCCGGAGGGGAGCAACAGCGCGTGGCCATTGCCCGCGCACTGGTGCAGGGGCCGGCGTTGCTGCTGGCCGACGAACCTACCGGAGACCTGGATGAGCGAAATGCACTGGCAGTTTTTGAGTTGATGCAGCGATTGCATCGCGAGCACCAGCTCACCTCCATCCTGGCGACGCACAACACAGTTCTGGCGGGACGCGCAGATCGCGTGCTGCAGCTTGAGCACGGATTACTCCTGCCGGTTTCGGGTCTGGGCTCTACTTGGAGCCCAGCTAACGAAGAAAGACCAAAACCCTGAAGTGGCACTGAGGGAGAAACGAGTTGACCCGTGTTTGAACGCTACACAGAGAAGGCCCGCCGCGTCATATTTTTCGCGCGCTACGAAGCCAGCCAGTACGGTTCGCCGTACATTGAGACTGAGCATTTATTACTAGGACTGATGCGCGAGGATAAGGCCCTGGCGAATCGTTTTCTGCGTTCCCACGGGTCCATCGAATCCATCCGCAAGGAAATCGAACAGCGCATCACGATCCGCGAGCGCATCTCCACGTCGGTCGAGGTTCCTCTCAGCCAGGAATCCAAACGAATTCTGAACTTCGCCACCGAAGAGGCCGAGCGCCTGGGGCACAAGCATGTCGGCACCGAGCACCTGCTGCTGGGAATTCTGCGCGAGGAAAAATGTTTTGGCGCGGAAATTCTGCAGGAGCGCGGCCTGCGACTCACCGCGCTGCGCGAGGAACTAGCCCGCAGCGCCGGTGAAAAAGCCCGCCGCTTCGCGCCCGAAAGAAACTTCCCTGCTGGCCGAATTCAGCCGCGACCTGACGCAGGCGGCGCTGGAAGGACAACTCGACCCGCTGGTCGGCCGCGAGCGCGAAGTCGAGCGCGTCATCCAAATCCTCTGCCGCCGCACCAAGAACAATCCCGTGCTGATCGGCGAGCCCGGAGTAGGCAAGACAGCCATCGTCGAAGGCCTGGCGCAGCGGATTTCCGATAGCGACGTTCCGCCGTTCCTAGCCGATAAGCGCATTTTGTCGCTCGACCTCTCGCTGATCGTTGCCGGCACCAAGTATCGCGGGCAGTTCGAGGAGCGGCTCAAGACCATCATGAAGGAATTGATGGAGAGCCAGAACTCGATCGTCTTTATCGACGAACTGCATACGCTGGTGGGCGCGGGCTCGGCCGAAGGGTCGCTGGACGCGGCCAATATCCTGAAGCCCGCGCTGTCGCGCGGCGAAATTCAATGCATCGGCGCGACCACGCCCGGCGAATACCGGAAGTCGGTGGAAAAAGACCGCTCGCTCGAGCGCCGCTTCCAGTCCGTCAAGGTGGGAGCGCCTTCCGAGGACGAAGCCATCCAAGTCCTCGAAGGCGTGCGCGAGCGCTACGAAAAGTTTCATGCCGTCAGCTACACGGACGAAGCCATCCGCTACGCCGTCTATCTCTCCAGCCGTTATATTCCGGACCGCTTTCTGCCGGACAAGGCCATCGACTTGATCGATGAGGCCGGCGCGCGCGTCAAACTGCGGCAGGCCATGCTGCCCGACGAAGTGGCCGAGGTGCAGAAACGCGTGAAGTTCATCACGCACCGGATGGAAACGGCGATCGCCAATCACGAATTCGAGAAGGCGCGCTTTTATTCCGAGGAAGAGCGGAAGGAAAAGGAAAATCTGCGCGTGGTGCGCGAGCGTCTGAAGCTGGACGACACCAACACGGGGATCGTCACGCGCGAGGACATCGAGGACGTGGTGGCGCGCTGGACCGGCATCGCCGTGAACTCGATCAAGGAAGACGAACAGCAGAAGCTGCTGCGCATCGAAATCGAATTGCACAAGCGCGTCATCAGCCAGGACAAAGCCATTACGGCCCTGGCACGCGCCATCCGCCGCAGCCGCGCCGGCCTCAAGGCGCCGGGGCGTCCCGTCGGGTGCTTCCTGTTCCTGGGCCCGACCGGCGTCGGAAAAACGGAAGTCGCGCGGCGCCTGGCGGAATTCATGTTCGGGAGCGAAAAATCGCTGATTCGCTTCGATATGTCCGAGTACATGGAGAAGCATTCGGTCTCGAAACTGATCGGCGCGCCTCCAGGCTATGTGGGCTACGAAGAGGGTGGCCAACTGACCGAACGGGTGCGGCGCACGCCTTATTCCGTTATTTTGCTGGATGAGGTCGAAAAGGCGCATCCGGACGTGTACAATATCCTGCTCCAAGTCTTCGAAGACGGCCAGTTGACGGACGGCCTCGGCAATACCGTCGATTTCCGGAACACGATTGTGATCATGACCTCCAACCTCGGCGCGCGGCATCTGCAGAAGCGGTCCACGATGGGTTTCCAATCGTCGGCCGAAGAGGGCAATGTGAAGACCATGGATGAACTCGTGCTGAGCGAAGTGAAGCGCGTGTTCAATCCGGAGTTTCTGAACCGGCTGGATGAAATTATTCTGTTCAACCCGTTGGGTGATGAAGAACTGCTCCGCATCATTGATTTGCTGGTCGGCCAGATCAACGACACTTTGATCCACCGCCAGGTACAGATCGTACTGACGCCGGAAGCACGCCAGTGGATCCTCGAGAAAACCTGCGGGGATCGCAATTATGGCGCGCGGCCGTTGCGGCGGGCACTGCAAAAGTACGTCGAAGATCCGTTGTCCGAAGCGCTGATTCAGGGGGGCCTGCAACGCCCGGCAACGCTGGAAGTCTACGTCGCAACTGACGGGCTCAGTTTCCGACCGGTGGTCGAAGCAACCCCGGTTACCCACTAGCGAATCCTACGCGCGCAGGCTGACTCACGAGAGCCGGCTGGGGGAGCGTACAATCTTGTTTTGGGGGAAGCGGCCTTGAGCATTGCTCTGGCCGCGCGAACGAATTCGTGTTTCAAGACCGGGCTGCGGGCGCGCATGGTGTGCCTGCTCGCAGCCGTCATTGTGTGCGTCGGGCCCGTGGCACGGGCCTTTCCACTTCCCGCGCAGCAGCCTAGCACGGCAAACGCGGCCGAAACTCCTACCATCGAACGGATCGAATTCCAGGGCAATCGAAGAATCCGCAGCGAAACGCTTCGCGCCCGCATCTTCTCCCGGGTCGGCGACCCCGTAAACATGGACGCCCTCCGCCGCGATTTTCATGCCCTGTGGAATACGCAATACTTCGACGACATCCGCCTGGAGATCCAGGACAGCGCCGACAAACCGAACCAGAAAATCGTAATTTTTTATGTAACCGAGCGTCCCATCATCCGGCGCATCGAATACAAGGGAAACAAATCCATTTCCGAGTCCGACATCCTGGACCGGTTCAAGGAACGCAAAGTCGGCCTGTCGATTGAAGGGCAGTTCGATCCCACAAAGATCAAGAAGGCCGAGGTCGTTCTGAAAGAGTTGCTGGCCGAGCACGGACGCCAGTTTGCGACCGTCAAGCCCACCTACGAGCGGCTGCCCGGCACCAACGCCGTCAAGCTCACCTTCAATATCAACGAAGGCCCCAAAGTGAAGGTGGGCAAGATCGCGATTACGGGGAACACCGCGTTCTCCAGCGGCAGGATTATTCGCACCATGCGCAATTCCCGCCCCATCGCCATTCCGCTCAGCTTCCTGGGAAGCATTCCCATCATGGCCAAGACGTTCGACCGGCCGAAGCTGGACGAGGACCTGGAAATCGGAATTCGCGGGCTCTACCAGGACAACGGATATTTCAAGGTGCTGGTAAAAGACCCGATCATCCAGAACGTCACGGTAACGAACAGTCTTCTGGAGCGAAGCGTGCCGTTCGTGGGCTCCAAAACGTCGCGGGTGACCAACATCACCATTCCCATCGAGGAAGGCGCGCGGTATCGCATGGGCACGATCCACGTGCGCAATGCGAATCCCGACGAGGGCCTCTTCTTCAAAACGGATTTCCTGGAATCGCTTTTCCCGATCAAGAAGGGCGAAATTTTCAGCGTGGCCAAGGTCCGCAAAGCGATACAGGATTACACGAAACTATACGGCAACTACGGATTTATCGATTTTACGGCGGTGCCGGACACCGACGTGCACGATGACACCAAGACCATCGACCTTACGTTCGCATTCGACCAGCAAAAACAGTTTTTTGTGCGGCGCATCGAATTCTCCGGAAACACGGGAACGCGCGACAAAGTCATCCGCCGCGAATTGCTGCTGAGCGAAGGCGACATGTTCCGCAACAATTTGTGGGAACTCAGCCTGTTGCGCCTCAATCAGCTCGATTACTTCGAGGCCGTCAAACCGGAAAACGCCGAAATCAAGCGCAACGTCAAACAAGGCACGGTGGACATCCTCCTGAAGCTCAAGGAAAAGGGCAAACAATCCATCAGTTTGACGGGCGGGGTCAGCGGCTTTGCCGGAAGCTACATCGGCTTGACCTACCAGACCAACAATTTCCTGGGGCTGGGCGAAACGCTCACGCTTTCCGCCAACGTCGGCACATTGCAGCGCAACATTTCATTTGGTTTCACCGAACCGTACCTGTTCGACCGGCCGATCAGCACGGGCTTCACCGTGTTCTACAGCCGCTATAATTTCGATCAGGCCCAGCAGACTTCGCTGGCCCTGGGCTACCAGGTCCAACTGAACCCCAACACGGTTCAGAATTACGTGCAGAACAGCGATGGCTTCACCCTGTTCGCCAGCTATCCGTTGAGGAAACTCGGATTCACGCGCCTCGGCCTCACCTACGGATTGACCAGCACGAGCATTACGGGATTGAGCACGGCGTCCACGGCGCTGTTCAGCGTGCTGCAGTTCCAGTCCCTGGCGGGTCCCTCGGCGCTGCAGGGCATTCTGGAAAGCAAAGTCACTCCCACGTTGAGCTACAACACCGTGGACAATCCGGTGAATCCGACTCATGGAAAAAGTATTTTTGAGTCCATCTCGTTTGAGGGCGGGCCCATCGGCGGGAACGTCAACACGGTATCGGATGTGTTCGAGGCCAAGTACTTCCGGCCCACCTATCACAAGCGGAACGTAATCGCCATGCGGTTCCTGACCTCCTTCGAGACCGGATATGGCGGCAGGGAGATTCCTCCCTTCAGCCGGTATTACCTGGGAGGCGAGGACACCTTGCGCGGGTTCGATATCCGCACTGTTTCTCCGGTGGTATTTGTACCCACCTTGTCGAATTACAGTTTTTCGTACGCCAATCCAAGGGTGCTGGGTTCCACCGGACAGCCCGTCACCGGATCGGTCAGCATTCCCATGCTGACGTATCAAACTTCGTTTCCGGGCGGAGATACGCAGGCGGTAGCCAACTTCGAATACCGGATTCCCATTGCGCCGCATGTCAGCGCGTCGATCTTTGGAGATGCGGGAGCGACCGGGGCGCTGCGGCACGATCAATTGCAGCTGAACTCGTCCGATTTGGCCACGCTGCAACAAACATTCGCGGGCAGCAACACCACTATCAATTCCACACTTCCGTACCAGCCGGGAACCAATTTCAAGCTTCGCACTTCCGCGGGCGTTGAACTCGTCGTGCAGTTGCCCATCGTGCAGGCGCCGTTCCGCATTTATTGGGCGTATAACTTCAACCGGATGTCGCAGATCATCAACGCGCCGACGACGCAGTTTCCCGGGAAACCCGAATAACATGAACCCGCTGAACCCGCCGTGCGATCGACCAAGGGCATCACCACGAACTGTTTCGACATGAATTGGTTTAAATACGAAAACGGGTTGCCGGCGGATATTTGGGATCAGGTCGTGAACGGGACTCCGTCCCAGCAAGGGATTCTGCAACTTTATCGCAATCCCCAGCGCACGAATTTCTTCGATCCCGTGCGGACGCTTCGGTTCACGGTGAGCCGGACGTTCTAAGCGCCGGGCGGGCAGACGAAATTGAATTTAGGATAGCCCGGGAATGGCGGCAGGGGCGAAAATGAGATTTCGATTGCCGCAGGAGTAGACGCAGGAAGGTCGCATGAAAGCAAAGGTTTGGAGGATAGGGATGAGGTGGTGGAAGCTCTGCTCAATAGGACTCACACTCGCGATCGCGCTTGGCGCGTTTGGTTGCGGTGGGAGTTCCAACTCGGGCGTGACAATCACAATTACGCCCGTGACCGCCAGCGTGATTACGAATCGGACTCAGCAGTTCTCCGGCTTGGTCACTGGAAATAGCAATACGACCGTGAATTGGACCGTGACTTGCCCGACCGGCGTGACCGCCCCCGCCTGCGGCACCATCGATTCCACCGGCTTGTACACGGCGCCGTCGATTATCCCCACGGTTACGACGAACGGTACGGTCACTATTACCCCCACCGCGACCATTACGGGCACCGCGGCAGCCGACACCACCAAGACCGCCACCGCCACCTTGACGATCATCAGCGGCATCAGTATTTCCATTACCCCAAACGCCGCCACCGTGGGCACAGGTGAAACGTTTAGCAATTTCGTCGCCACCGTCAACAACCCGGGATGCATTCTCACATCCAATCCCAACTGCAACAATGTAACTTGGTCGCTCCCCACCGTCACCACGGCCGGCTCGGACGGAACGATCGACCCGAGTACCGGCTTGTATACTGCTCCGGCGACGGCCCCTTCGCCCAATTCGATCACGGTTACGGCCACTTCAGTGGCTGACACATCGGTCACGGCTACGGTTATTATCACCATCGTAACATCAGTTCCTCCGACGGTGACATTGGTCAGCCCCAACGTCATGGGATTGGGCGGACTGTTTCAGGACACTTACATTACCGGCACAAATTTTATTTCGACGAACAATGTGTACGTCAATAATGTGCAGTTGCCCTCTTCCCTGGTCTCGGACGTTTCCAGTTCCTTAATTCGAATCCGGATTCCCGATTACATGCTATCTGCTCCGCCAGCGCCGCCGGCCTTGCCGGTTCTTCAGGTTAGCGTTTCGCAGCAGAAGGGCGCGCCGCAATCCTGCACGGCCCCCACGGCGTGCCAGATCACGGTGAAGAGCGTCCGGCCCGGGCTGGTCGGCCCCTCTCCCGATAGCATTCCGCAGGGCACTTCGGGAGTCCTCGGTTTCAATGTGGATGGAGGTTTCTTTGGCACGGCCCTAAATCCGGCGGTGAGCGCCTATTTCAATGGCCAACTCCGCGCCTTTCAACTTCCAAATAGCAGCACGATCAATAGCACGCGGCAAATGTCCGTAACCATCGGCGGCAATTCGAACTCAAGTGATTTCGCGACTCCGGGCTTTTATCCGGTGACTATCCAGAACAGTACGGACGCCACAAAATTCGCAGTGACCAATCTGGCCGTCCAGCCGAATTACAATGGTGGTTCGTCGATCACGCGATCTGGCCGAATTATCCGCTCAAGATGGGATCGGGACCTCGCCCAGCGATGTCGCGATCAATCCCGCAACGGGGTTGGCCGTCGTGGTCAATACAGGATCCAATAACGTCAACTTGATTGATCTCACGGCGCCAACCCCCACGGTCGTCGCGACCATCTGCACGGCCGCTGTGGGCGCGGTCGCTCCCTGCCCGACTTCCGGCCCCACCAGCGTTTCCGTCGATTATGTTCGCAATATCGCGCTGGTCGTGAACACGGCGACCAAAACGGTTGCCATCGTGGATTTAAACAGCAAGTCCGTCAGTTTTGTTACCCCGCCGCTGCAAGACGCGCCGGGCGCCGTGGGCATCAATCCGGTTACCGGGCGCGCTTTGGTGGCCATGCAAGTCAAGAACTACGGCATATTGATGGACGTGACTCAATCTCCTCCAGCATTTGTCGGAACCGTGACCATCAGCACTGGCGCCAATACGCGCGTCGCCGTGGAACCGCATTTGAACTGGGCCATTGCCACGCCGGGCGGCGTTGGATCGATGGGGATCGTGGACCTTAATAGCCAAACCCTGAACCAGATCACGAACTTGTCCCGAACTTCCACCGGCACTTCCACCGGAGCCACCAACGTCGTCACGGTGACGGTTCAGGCGTCCACACCCACATCTCCGCAACCCCCTTTAACGGTGCAAATCGGCGACGTCGTGCAAATCCAGGGGGCCACTGTGAATGGGACCCCGGATCCAACCTTCAACGGATTCTATGCGGTGACCGGACTAGGGCCGGGAATTTCGCAATTCAGCTATACTGAGACCACATTGGCGACCCTGCCCGACGTGACGAATTCTCCCGCCACGGGAACGATAAATTATGCCGAGCCTGTGGCGACCGTCGGTTTGACGTCCACCATCCAGGGAATCGGCATCAATACGGAAACGCAGCAAGCGGTCCTGGTCGACCCATCGGCCGGCGGGGTCGTCTCGTTCTTCAGTTTGATCGATCAATCCGTAAATACGCTGACTCTGAAGACCAATAATTCGGTTGAATACGGAATGGCGGCCGCCGCGTTTAATCCTCTCACCAACACCGCGGTCGTTGTGAATCCGTACACCAACACGTTGTCGGTGATCGATCCCACGACGCCCGTGCGCTTGAATGACGGCAATTTGTACAACACGCGGCCCGGGCCGGTCGCCGTGGCCATCGACCCTGGCACGAACATCGCGGTCGTCGCCAACCAGACCGATAATTCCGTTTCGATTCTTTCGCTCGGCCCGATTCGGCCGTTCTCCATCACGGAAACCAGCCCCAAGACTTACGTGGCCAATTCGACGCTAGCCAGCGCTCCGGCGCCTGCCCCGCAACAACTGACTGTGCTGGGAAAAGGCTTCACGTCGAGTTCCGTTGTGGAGTTGGACGGGATTGCATTGCCCACAACGCTCGTCAGCGATCGGCGATTGACCGCGACGATTCCCTCCACGCTGCTGTCGACGGCGCATCGATTCGCCGTCGAAGTTGTAAATTCCGGCGTAAGCACGAATGCGTCCGACTTTACCGTGGAACAGAGCGTGGACGTTACGGCATGCTCGGCAACTCCCTACCCATCCGGAGTGTCCATCGATCCTCAGTCCAACCTTGTCGCAGTCGCTCTCGAGGGCTGCAATAGCGTGGCTCTGATTGACCTCGCCAGCGCCACCGGCACAACCGTCGCGGTAGGCAACAATCCGATTGGAGTCGCCACCTTCCCGCGCCTGCACATCGCCGTGGTGGCGAACAATGGAGACGGAACCGCATCGGTGGTCGATGAACTCGGCCAAACAGTTCTCAATACGATTACAACCGGAGCGGGTTCGAGGGCGTGGCGGCCGACCAGGATACGGGAGAAGCCGCCGTGGCCAATAGCGTGGCCAATACTGTCACGGTGTTAAATGTCTCCACCGCGGGGAATTCCACGCTTCTCGGTGGGCCAGATTCCCGGTCGCGGTTGCGTTTAACAACCAAAATCATGAAGTTGCGGCGGCCGAGGCCGGAGCCGATTCAGTTGGGTTTGGATTTGGCGGAGGTTCGCTTTCCAACTCTTTCTCGCTGAACACGCCGACCTCCGTGGTCTACGATCCGGTGCCGTCCGACTGCGGTACCACCAACACCGTCGGATGTTTCCTTGCAAGCTCCAGCACGACGAATGTGGTTGCCATCATGGATCCCGTCACATCGTCGGAATCGCAGTTCCGAGTCGGCATTAACCCAACGGCAATCGCGTACAACTATTTGACCAGCACGCTGGTCAGCACCAATACGCTCAGCCACACGATCACCGTGTCCGATTTTCTTGGCCGAAGGATCCGCGCCGTGCTCACTTTGCCGCCCGCGCCGCTCAGTGCAAATCTGACCGCCTCGGGACTCCCGCAATTCTCTCTGGATATCCATCCTTTGACGAATCTCGCCGTCATCTCCGACACGGCGAATGGGCGCATCCTGTTTGTTCCGATTCCGCGGTAAGTGCGGTTTGCGGCCCGGGCCGGGACCCGGCGAAAATCAAACCACGGCCCAGCCAACTCGGCCCGCGTCCGGAGGCATCTGTAAGACGTGAGCGGGTAGAGACTGATGGGATGAGGTCCAACCGGGGCAGCAAAGAGCATTTCCGATTGACGCCAGTGAATTTAGACCGCTATAATCCGCGATTTGTGCATTTCGTTTAAGAGGATAAGGAGTGAGGATGAACGTCAATTTAGGTTTGAAAAGCACTTTTGCCGCACTGGCCATCTTATGCATGGCTCCGGTGCCGGGCGCGCGAGCGCAGTCCAATGCAGCAGCGGCTCCGGTTAAAATCGCCACCATCAATATGCGCAACGCGATTGTGGCCACGGCCGAAGGAAAGCAGGCGCAAGCCCAGTTGCAATCCCAGTTTGCGCCCAGACAAGCCGATCTGCAGAACACGCAGAAGCAGATCGAAGACCTTCAGCGCCGTCTGAGCGAAGGCGCGCGCACGCTGAGCGACGACGAAAAAGCAAAAATGCAGCGCCAGGGCGAATTGCTCGCGCGCCGCCTGCAGCGCAGATAATGACGATTTGAACGAAGAATTGAACGCCGCGCAAGGCGAAGTGGTGGACGCAATCGGCCGCAAGCTGCTCGACGTCCTGGACCGCTACTCCCGGGAAAACGGTTTCACCGTCGTCCTGGACACCTCCGCGCAGGGCAGCCCGGTCGTCTACGGCTCCTCGGGATCGGATATCACCCAGGATATCGTGCGCCTCTATGACCAGGCCTACCCCGTCAAGAGCGCGACGGCGGCTCCGAGTCCGGCTCCGAAACCCGCTCCAGCCCCAGCCAAGAAACCGACTCCGTAATAGTATTTTGCAATCTGGAATCAGGCAGAATGCCGGGGGCTCCGCACACGCGCCTCCGGCATTTTGTTTTCCAGGCGATGGCTTGGCAATTAGGACCGATAGCCCCTTCGGAAGCGTCTGCGGCTTGCTTTTGAAGGGACGGCTGACTATACTGGTAATGCCTAAGCCGGACATGAAATTCAGTGGGCGAGAGCCCACTTTTTTGTTGGGCGCAAGCCGGAGCGCAAATTATCGCATGTGTGTCGGCGGGCAAATGCATTCCCGGGGGCAGCGGAAAGCTGGCGTATGGATCTGGAGCGCATCCGCGATGCGGCCGAGCGCGTGGCCCGCTCGCTGGGCTCGGAAGTGGTTGACGTGGAATGGAAGGTCGGCAAGGATCGCTTCCTCCGCGTCTACATCGATAAGCCTGGGGGCGTCAGCCACAGGGATTGCGAAGCCGTCAGCAATCAGTTAAGCGCGATTCTCGATGTCGAGGATCTGGTTCCCGGGCCGCACTACATCCTGGAAATCAGTTCGCCGGGGCTGGACCGCAAGCTGACCAAGCCGGCGGAATTCCAGCGATTCGCCGGCCGGCTGGCGCGAATATCGACGACGGAGCCGGTGGAGAATCAGAAATTTTTCGAGGGCCGCCTGGCGGGTTTCGCCGACGGCAAGGTACAGATTGAAGTGAAGGGCCGGGTGATTGCTTTGCCGATGGAAGGAATTCGCAAGGCGAACCTGGTTGTGGAATTCTAAGGTGAGGGACAGATGGCCAGTCTGCTGTATCAGACAATCGAGCAGATCAGCCGGGAAAAGCACATTGAACCGGAAGTGATCGTCGCCGCGATCGAAGACGCGATGATCGTTGCCGCGCGCAAGTATTACAAAACCGAGGAAGATTTTCGCGCAAAGTTCAATCCGGACTCCGGCCAGGTCGACGTGTTCGCCGTGCGTCCCGTGGTCGAGGAAGTAACCGACCCGAAAAAAGAATTCACGCTGGCCGAGGCGAAGAAATTCGACCCGAATGCGGTCGTAGGCGGCGAGGTCGTCATGCGGCGGCCGACCGACGTGCTCGGGCGCATCGCGGCGCAAACCGCCAAGCAAGTGATCATGCAGAAGGTGCGCGAGGCCGAACGCGACACCATCTTCAACGAATACAACGGGCGCGTCGGCGAACTGGTGAATTGCGTGGTCAAGCGCACCGAAGGCCCCGACGTGATCGTGGACCTGGGCACGCGCCGAAGCGCGCATGCCCAAGCGCGAACAATCGCGCCTGGAAACCTACAACATCGGCGACCGCCTGCGCGTCGTAATTCGCGCCGTGGATCGCTCGGCCAAGGGCCCGCAGGTCATCGTTTCCCGCGCCGATCCCATTTTAGTGCAGCGTCTTTTCGAGATGGAAGTCCCGGAAATTTACGACGGCACGGTGCAGATCCGCGCCGCGGCCCGCGAAGCCGGCGAGCGCACCAAAATCGCGGTGCAGAGCCGCGATAAGGACGTGGACCCGGTGGGCGCGTGCGTGGGCATGAAGGGCATGCGCGTGCAGTCCATCATCCGCGAATTGCGCGGTGAAAAAATCGACATCATTCCGTATTCCGAGGACACGGTCACGTTCGCGCAGAAAGCGCTTTCTCCGGCGAAAGTGACCCGCGTTCAGATTATCGATCCCGAGACGCGCCACCTGGAAATCATCGTGGAAGATACGCAGCTCTCGCTGGCCATCGGCAAGAAGGGCCAGAACGTGCGCCTGGCCAGCAAGCTGATCGGCTGGAACGTGGACATCAAGAGCGAGGAAGAAAAGCGCCAGGAAATCGAAGCGCAAATGTCCGCCCTGACCGCTCCGGGAACGCCGCTTTCCGAATTGCAGGGCGTGGGGCCGAAAACGATCGAGCGAATTGAAAGCCACGGAGTCTCGACCATCGAGAAGCTCGCCGACATGACGCCCGAGCAGCTCACGGAAATTCCGGGAATCGGCGAGAAGATGGTCGAAAAGATTCAGCTGGCGGTGTCGGCCTATTTCCAATCGCTGGAAAATGCGCAGCCGGAAACCGAATCGCTCGAGACGCTCGCCGAGCAAGAGGCCTCCTCGGAAGACGCCGCGGAGCAAGCGGATACCGCTGAGGCAGCTATCGAGGGCGCCGACGTGGCCGCTGAAAATATCGAGGCGCCGACCGAGGCCGAAGAAATCGTGGCGGACTCGGAGGCGCAAGCCGAAATTGCAAGCGCGGGATCCGAAAATTCTTCGGGAGCGCCGGAAGAGAATGGCAACAAGTAGCCTGCCCGGAGGGCAATGACAGAACCGAATCAAATCCGAATCAACGAGTTGGCGCGCGAGCTCGAGGTCAAGGCAAAGGCGATCATCGACTATTTGCCTGAAGCCGGCGTTACGGAAAAAAAGACGCATTCGAGCTCGATCGATGTGTCCGCCGCCGAAATCGTGCGCAAGCACTTTCGGGACATGGCCAATGCCGAAGTGGCCGCGGAAGAAAAGGCTGCGTCGGACAAGGCGGCAAAAGAAGCGGCTGCCCGGGCGGCTCGGATGAAACCAGCTGCTGTCGTGGCGCCTCCCCCGCCGCCTTCGCCCGCTCCTGTGATTCCCGCTCAACCACCACCGGTGGTTGCCGAGCCCGTTGCGGTCGCGCCTCCTCCGGAAGCTCCAGTCGAAGTGAAACCAGCGGCGCCCGCCCCGGTCCCGGCGAAACCCGCGCACGTTCCGCCCGTTGTCGCCAAACCAGCACCTGCGGCTCCGCCGCCCGTAGTGGCCAGGCCCGCTGCGCGTCCGCCGGTTGCTCCAGCCGCGCCTGCAAGGCCTGCAACTACTCAGGCGCCAGCTGGATTGAAACCGCAAGGGGCGCCGCGGCACGCAACTTCTCCGGCGCAGGCAGGAGCAAAACCGGCTGCCGCACGCCCGGTTGCTCCCCCGAAAGCTCCGCCGAAACCTAATTGGAATCCGCTTCCGCCCGGCGCTCGCGTGAATCCTCCCGCAGCTCCGCGGCCTTCCGTTGGCCAGAGGCCCGGCGGTCCGCCATCGAGATTTCCGCAACGTCCGGGCGCGCCCGGACGCCCAGGACAACCTGTTACAGGCCGCCCCGGACAGCCAATGCCCGGAGGACGTCCCGGCGCACCGCGTCCCGGAGGACGTCCGGGGCCGCCGCTGCCCTCGGAAAAGGCTCCGCCGAAAGCAGAACCCGGCAAACCGATTTATGCGCGCAAGCCCGCGGCCCGCGCGCGGCCCACGATGGAGAAGCGCTTTGAAGAAGGCGAGCGCAAGCTGCATCCGGTCCGCGCACGAGTAGGTCCGGGAGAGCGCCGCACGGCGCAGATTGAGCGCGCGCCCGCTCCGCCTCCCCGCGAGCCTCGGGAAATCACGATTACCGAGGGCGTAACGGTTCGCGATCTGGCGGAAAAGCTGGATGTGCGCGCCAAGGAAGTTTTGAAAATTTTACTGGATCGCGGCATCTTCGCGAGCATTAACCAGGCGCTAGACACGGCCACGGCTACAAGCCTCGCCGAAGCCTTCAACGGCATCGTCAAGGTGCTGACGTTTGAAGAAGACGTTGTCCAGGAAGTCGCCCGGGAAGAAAAACCGGAAAACCTGGAACCCCGTCCGCCGGTCGTGACCGTCATGGGCCACGTCGATCACGGGAAAACCAGCTTGCTCGACGCGATCCGCGAAACGGAAATCGCCGCGGGAGAGGCCGGAGGGATCACCCAGCACATTGGCGCGTCCGTGGTTCACGTCGACGGCCGCAAAGTCGTGTTCATCGATACGCCGGGCCACGAAGCGTTTACGCGAATGCGCGCGCGCGGCGCGAAAGTGACCGACATCGTCGTGCTCGTGGTGGCCGCCGACGACGGCGTGATGCCGCAGACGCAGGAAGCCATCGATCACGCCAGAGCCGCCAACGTTCCGATCGTGGTGGCCATCAACAAGATCGACAAGCCGGGCGCGCAGCCCGAACGCGTCAAGAGGCAACTCTCCGAGCGCGGCTTGATGCCCGAAGAATGGGGCGGCGACACCGTGATGGTGGAAGTTTCCGCGAAGCAGAAGATAAATTTGAACAAGCTGCTCGAGATGCTTTTGCTCGTCGCCGACCTGCGCGAACTGAAATCCAATCCGAAATCGCCGGCTGCCGGCACGGTGCTCGAATCCCGCGTGGATAAAGGGCGCGGCGCGGTGGCCACCATCCTGGTGCAAACCGGAACGCTGCACACCGGCGACGTCTTTATCTGCGGCGCGGTCTACGGCAAGGTCCGCGCGATGTTTGACGATCATGGACGCCCGGTGAAAATCGCGGGGCCCTCGACGCCGGTGGAAGTGCTCGGCCTGCAGGGCGCGCCCGAAGCGGGCGACCAGTTCCAGGTGACCGACGAAGCGCAAGCGCGCGGCACATTGTCGAATTCCGCCAGGGCAAGCTGCGCGAAGCCACGCTGGCGCGGTCCGCCGGGGCGCGCATCACGCTCGACCAGTTGCACGAACAGCTCAAGGCGGGCGACGTCAAGGAACTTCCGCTGATCATCAAGGCGGACGTGCAGGGCTCGGTGGAAGTGCTGAGCGAAATGCTGCCGAAGCTTTCCGACGATCGCGTGAAGCTGAAAATCATTCACGCCAGCATCGGCGCGGTCACCGAAAACGACGTGCTGCTGGCGTCGGCTTCCGGCGCGATTATCGTGGCGTTCAACGTCCGCCCCGACCGCAAGGCTACGGATCTGGCGCAGCGCGAAGGCGTCGAGATCCGGCAGCACTCCGTGATTTACGAAGTTTCCGACGAAATCAAGAAGGCCATGACCGGGCTGCTCGAGCCGGTCTTCAAGGAAACCCATCTGGGCCGCGCCGAAGTGCGCAATACGTTCCGCGTGAAAGGCGTGGGCACGATCGCGGGCTGCTACGTGCTGGACGGCGTGCTCAAGCGCGATGCCGAAGTGCGGGTGCTGCGCGACGGCGTCGTGATCTATACCGGGCGAATCAGTTCCCTGCGCCGGTTCAAAGAGGACGCTGGCGAAGTGCGCGCCGGATTTGAGTGCGGCGCGACAGTCTCCAACTTCAGCGACGTCAAGGTCGGGGACATTCTGGAATGCTTCCACATGCAGAAGATATTGCTCGCGGAAGCGTCCGCTTAATTTTTTAGGGCCCCGCGCGCAGGGCCTGTTTTCAGATGTTCGCAGGGATGACGATGCCGATCGGTCTGCTCACCCTGGAAATTTATATCCCCGAAGCGCACTCGCTCAAAGACAAGCGGCAGGTGCTCCGCAGCCTGAAAGACAGGCTGCGGGGGAAATTCAACGTGGCCGTGGCGGAACTGGAAGGGCAGGATTCCTGGCAGCGCTCCGTGGTGGGCGTGGTGAGCTTGTCCAACAACGCCGGGCACGTCGAACAATCCCTGCGCACCGTGCTCGAGGAATCCGAACGGCATTTGGGGCGCGATTTGATCGGGCATGATCTGGAAGTGCTGGAACACTCGTAGCGCGTCCGGACTCTACTTGGAGCCTGCTTTAATAAAAAATTATATTTCTGAATTTTACATCTGGTGAAACGAACGATGACGATCCCGGGACACCGGCACGAACGCGTCGCGGAAGAAATCCGGCACGAACTGGGCATCATGGTCGCCGGCGAATTGAAGGACCCGCGCATCGAAGGACTGGTCACGATCACCGAGGTGCGCGTGACGCCCGATCTGAAGCACGCGCGCGTCTTCGTCAGCGTGATGGGCAATGAGGCCGAGCAGAAGAGCACGATACGCGGGCTGTTCGCGGCGGTCGGCTACATTCGCTATGAATTGACCGAACGGCTCCAGCTTCGCCGCGCGCCCGAAATTCATTTCATCCTCGATCACTCCGAGGAATACGGGCAGCGCATCGACGAGCTTCTCCGCCAGGCGAAAAAACCTGTGACCTGATGGCGGCGCAGGCCTGTCTGAGCGGGTTCTCGTGGCACATGCTTCAGCCTGTGCGCCGTTCCGGGCAATCAAAATCAAAACCGCACAGGCTGAAGCCTGTGCCACTGAACGGCACCCGCACGATTCGCGGAAGGAATGCTGGTTGTGCCCGGATGTAGTACCGACCGGTGCTGCAATTTCATTTATGAATTGAATTTCCAATCCCATGCCAAAAAAAACGCAACCCGCGCCGCTGGACGGCGCCCTGGTCATCGACAAGCCGCAGGGCCGGACGTCGCACGACGTCGTTGACGCGGCCCGCCGCATTCTGGGATTCCGCCAGATCGGACATTTGGGAACGCTCGATCCGCTTGCAACCGGCGTGCTCGTGCTGCTGCTGGGCCGGGCCACGCGCCTGGCGCAATTTTATGCGGGACGCCGCAAACGCTACGACTCCACGTTCCGCTTCGGCTTCGCCACCGATACGTACGATGCGGATGGCGCGCCGATCGGGCCCGGACACGGCTCCCGAACTCGACCGAGGGGAAATCGAGCGCCTGGCCGCCGCGCGCATCGGCATTTTTCCGCAGATGCCGCCGGCCTATTCCGCGAAAAAGATTCACGGCCGCCCGGCGCACGAACTGGCTCGCAAGAAAAAACCGGTGGAACTGAAGGCGGTCGATATCGAGGTGTACGATTTTCGCGTCAACGAAGTCGCCGGGATCACTTGCGAAATTTTCCATCGAATGCGCCGCGGGCACGTACATCCGTTCGCTGGCGCACGATATGGGCGCGGCCCTGGGCTGCGGCGCGCACCTGGCGGAAATCGTCCGCACGGCCGTCGGCGAATTCACGCTCGACCAGGCCGTGAAACTGGAAGACCTCGAACGCGCCGCGGCGGAAGGCAATCTGGCGCGCTACGTGATCCCGCTCGAGCGCCTGCTACCCGAATTGCCGAGCGTCACCGTGCCGCCCCTGCTGGAAAAGCGCGTGCGCCACGGCTCGAAATTCAATATACAAATCGCCCAAATCCAGCCCGGCCGCGCCAACTCCGCGCAAGGCGCCACCGCCGAACTCAATTCCGGCGAATGGAAGCCCGCGCGCCTGCGCGTTTTCAATCAGCAGGAACGCTTGATCGCCATCGCCGAAGCCGTTGTGCCACGGACGTACCAGCCTGTGGTTGTGCTTGAAGCAGAAGCTTGAAACACAGAGCCGTAAGGGCCTAACGATCGAAGAATTTCCGCAACCGTTTCACACCCTCTCTCAAATTCGAGTTCCGGCGTAATCAGGCTAAGCACGAGGAATCCATCCTTAGCAAAATTAAAAAAGTGGCCGGGATGCACGAGCACCGAGCAGCGTTCCAGCAGATTGACGGCGAGAGTCTTCGTCGGTTCCGGTTACGGGCACGCGGAGAATCGCGTACCAGCCGCCTTCGCGATCGAGGCGAGTGAGAAGTTTAGATTCGCCGAGCGCGGCGTCCAGAGACGGAAAGATTCGCGGAAATTCTATGCTGCAATTGCGCTTGCAGCGCGTAGCGAAGCGAAAGAAATTTCGGCAGCGCGACCTGCACCGGCGTGCCGGGCGAAAGATAGGTATCGGCGATGATTTCAAGGCGCTCGACAGCGGTTTGCACCAGCGCTTCCGGGCCGGACACCACGGTCCAGGCGAGCTTCATTTGCGGAAGCAGCGAAATTTTGGAAAGCCCGCTGAGCGTGAACGTAAGCGCCGCGTCGTGCAGAGCAAATGTGCGCGCGGGATCTCCTTCCTGCCGGGCTCCAAGTAGAGCCCCCACCCCATTGCGGCCATAATCCAGAAACACCTCATCCGCCACGATGGCCATTTCCCGCGCTGCGCAAATCGCGGCGAGTTCGGCCGCCTCCCGAGACTTTACGAACGAGCCGGTGGGATTATTCGGGTGCACGACCATCACGGCGCGGGAACGCGGCGTGAGCGCCGCGCCGAGCGAGACAAAATCGATTTGCCAGCCATGATCGTAGAGCAGCGGGTACGGAACCAGACGGATATCGGCCAGATCGGCGAGAAATTCGAAGAGCGGATAACTGGGCGCGGGAACCAGAATTTCGTCGCCCACCTCGCACAGCAGCCTGAAAATGTGGCTATAAGCTTCGCTGGTTCCCGAGGTTAGCAGAATATGCTCAGGATCGACTTGCGTGACGCCCGACGAAAATCCCGAGCGGCCGGCATAGTATCCGGCGACAGCCTCGCGAGCTTCAAGCAAACCCTTGCTTTCCGGATGGTAGGTGAGCGCGCGCGGATCGGCCAGCGCCGGGAGAATTTCCTCGACCGGATAGTCGAGCCCGCACTCGGTGGGATTCGACGCGGTCAAATCCAATAGTTCCTTGCCGCTTTTGCGGTGCTCGTCGAGAGCCCGCGCAAACCGGTTTGGATCGAGCCGCCAATTTGTGCGCGATGCAAACATGATAGCGAATGGAGAGCAATGAATTTATACCAAGTTCCGGCGGGCTCCAAGTAGAGCCCGCACCCGGTTCCGGCGGGCTCCAAGTAGTGCCCGCACCCGCGTCCGGCGCTGCCTGTTCCGGCGCATCGTTATTTGCGGTGCCGGCGAGTCGCCCGCGACACAATAAGGGCGAACGATCCTGCTCCGCTCCCGAATCGCTAACGAAATACAATCTTAAACTATGGCGTACGCTTGGCGCGGTGCTGCCGCATTCCCGGCCTTTCAGCCCGCGGCCGCCGCGCCGGGTTTTTGTTGAGGAGCCAGCACGTTTGCGGATTGGCCTGCTCCGTTGGTAAGAGTGAATTGCACGCGTCCCAACTGCAAGCTGGCCGGTGCGGCCTGTGATCCGCCACCCTGACTGCCTCCTTCCGTAGCACTGGTATTGGACAATTGTTGCGGACCGGTAAATTGGAGCGACAATCCCTGCACTTGATATCCGCTGGAATTCGCGGCTGAGCTAGCGGATATGTTCACAGCGGATAGCTGTGCCGCTTGTTGCGCCAGCGCCTGAAATTGGCCGATCAGGTCGGTAAAAGCCGAGGGACTGAAAATGTTCACCAGCGTTGCGATCTGGTCGAGCTTTTGGATGTCGTTGTTGCTTAGGCCGAGCGCCGCAAGCGCTTGATTGAAGGATTGAATCTGACCTTGAGTGTTTGCCACGGAGACGGTTTGCACAGCCGTGGCGGCGGAGGCCTGTGTGGTTGCGGCCGTTATCCCATCGAAATTTACATTCGCCGTTGTTGCCTGCGGGGCTGCGCCCGTATTTGTCGCCGCAATCGGCGCGGCTTGCGCAGGTGCGGAATTTTGATTTGCTTGAGGCTGTGTTGTTTGCGACGCCAGAGAGTCGGGAGTCGCGGCAAAAAGAGCAAGCGGGCTGACATGAAAAAGTCCGGCTTCCTGCGCGGCACCTTGAGGAGAATTGCTTTGGTTCGATGGAGTAAAGCTGTCTTCGGTGAGTGTCGTCAATCCGGAGGTGTTTGCGGTGGCGGGCCCTTCCGCTCCTTGCTGGCTGTCATTTCCTTGTCCGAGCAATTGATTGGTAATGCTTCCCACGATGTTCGCGATGCTGATAAGTGCCATGATTTATTACCCCCGTGTGCTGGAGCAAACTGAAAATTTAACGTCCCTTGTGGCGTATAAGCCCGATTGGGAACCTCCCGAAGGCCGCGGATATTGGTGCCTCGGATGGGTAATCGGCCGCCTGAGCAGCAACTTTAGCGATGGCGCGGGTCGGCCACGCAGCGCCGCGCCACAATGGAACACCGCCTGAATGCTTTATTTATGAATTTCGAAAAAACGGAGCAAAAGGGTTCGAACTTCTTATGCTATTTGAATGCGAGGCGAAGGTTTATTCGAATTGGATCAGCACAATTTCAGGGGTTGTCCTCAAACGCATGGGCGGGCCCCATGTCCCAGCGCCGCAGGAAGTATAGACCCAGAGGTTTCCAAGCCGGTTCAATCCGTAGGCGTACCGGCCATAGATGCGCGAGACAATCATGGTAAATGGAAAGAACTGCCCGCCGTGGGTATGCCCGGACAACTGCAAGGAAATGCCTTCTTCCGCCGCAATCGGCAGGCGATCGGGCGTGTGAATCAGAAGGATGCTGGCCACCCCGGGATCCAGAGCAGCAGCCTTCAAAATGGACCGGAAGCGCTCGACGTTGGTCGAATCCCGATAGTGCACGCCGACAATCTGCAAGCCATCGAGAACAATTTTTTCATTCTCGAGGACCCGGATTCCGGCGCGCGTCACGACTTCGAGATATTTCGAGGGGCTGGAAAATTGCTCGTGGTTTCCCGTCACAAAGTAGGCGCCGAAGGGCGCGGAGAACCCAGCCCAGGCTTCGGCAAGACGGTTCGGGTCTATTTCTGTTCCGTCAAACAGGTCGCCGGGAATAAACAGGATGTCCGGACGCAGCCGCGTCAGCATCCTGACAATGTGCCGGAGAAATCGGCGATTTCGGATATGGCCAAGGTGCAAATCGCTGACCAGTGCCGCCGTGCGCCCGCGCCAGGCAGCCGGAAGATTGGGCAGCTTGATGGCGACCCGCTTGACGCGCGTTCGCGCCGCACGGAAGATGCTGTAAACCGCAACAAGAATAGCCAGGCCGAAAAATGCGAAGGCCAAAGGCCTGCGTTCCAGCCGCATTCCGAACAGCAACGGTGCCAGGTACACGGCCCAGCACAGGCACGCGGCAAGAAAGAAGAAACTCACGAGTCCCAGCCACAGGGCGGCGAGCGTGTAGATGGCCCTCACCATCCAGTTGGAATACTGGCGCGCGAGCAAGGAAGCGGCGACAAAACTGAAGCAAAGAATCGCTAACGTGACGCGCAATTCGGCGCGGTGGGACGAATTGATCGGCGCGAGGAAGAACATCCACGTTGCGTACAAGGCCAGGTGCACCAGGAGCAGAAACGATTGGACGATGGCGATGAACGTGGAGATTCGGGCGCGCAATCTATGGATTCCTCGATGGTCCAGGTGGAGCAAGCTTCACAGGTTGCCGGTCGGACTGACAACATGAGGTACTTTTTTCGCGTTTTTTCCAACGTGCGGAGGGTGGACGAGCGTTGGTGAAAAGCCCACAGGCTGCCCTTCGCCTCACTCCCCCTAAGAAATGCCTAGGCCACGAAAACCTGCCGCATGCGGCTCTTATCATACCCTCTCATGGATGAATCAGTGTTTCACGGGCTCGTCGGATTCGACTTTGCCGTCGCGGACGTGAATGATGCGATTGGCACGCTGGGCCACATCATGTTCGTGAGTCACCAGAATGATGGTGTTGCCTTCCGCGTGCAGGCGCGCAAACAGGGCCATGATTTCATCGCCAGTCTTGGAGTCGAGATTTCCCGTGGGCTCGTCGGCAAGGAGAATGGAGGGAGAATTGACCAGGGCGCGCGCAATGGCCACTCGCTGGCGCTGGCCTCCCGAAAGCTCGTTGGGTTTGTGGTGCATTCGATCGCCGAGATCGACGGCTTCCAGCGCGCGCTTCGCCATGGCCAGCCGCTCTTCCGAAGGGGTGCCGCTGTAGATCAGCGGAAGTTCGACGTTATGCAGCGCGGTAGCGCGAGGCAGCAGATTAAAAGTTTGAAACACGAAACCGATTTCCTTGTTCCGGATGTAGGCCAGTTCGTCGTCGTCCAACTCGCTCACCAGGCGCCCGGCCAGCCAGTATTTTCCGGAGGTGGGTGAATCCAGACATCCGATCAGGTTCATCAACGTCGATTTGCCCGACCCCGAAGGGCCCATGATGGCGACGTACTCGCCGCGCCGGATCACCAGATTGATTCCCCGCAATGCGTGCAGCTTTTCGGCGCCCATCTCGTACGTTTTCCAGAGATCTTCGGTCTGAATGGCAATGCCCTGATCGACGAGGTCCTGGCGAAACGAATCGGGCGAAAGAGTCGGCGTGGGCATCGCTCAGTTCCTCAAATCCAGGTAGCACTCAATTTTCATCTTCGGCTTTCGGCGTGGAGTTGTCCACTTTTACGCGCGCACCCGGCTTGAGCGTGCGCAGAGTTTTATAGCCTCCCGGTAATTACCTGATCGCCCTCCTGGACGCCGTCCAGGACCTGGATATCCGTTACGCCGATGATCCCCGTATTCACGGGAACAAACACGGCCCTGCGGTCCCGGACCACGAAAAGTCCCTGTATATCGGGGTTTTTCGACATCAGCGAGGACGAAGACGCTCCCGTCGAGCCTGTGTCGGAAGCCGGACGGGCCGCCGCGAGAGTGACCGACTTTTCTCCGGATTGCTTCGCGGCCTCCTCCAGGTCCTTTTGCGTGCGGACGGCGAGCGCCTGTATGGGAATCGTGAGCACGTTTTTCCTAGTCGCCGTGGTGATCTTGGCCGTCGAGGAAAGACCGGGGCGAAGTCCGTCGGGCGGATTTTCAAGCGTCACGACCACCTTGAAATCCTTGGCTTCCTGATTGCCCGTCGTGGATTGCGTGGACGCCAGGCCCGAACTGCGAAGCACGGCTTGGGTGCCGACCTCAGTGACCTTGCCTTTGAAGATATTTCCCGGGCAGCGCGTCGATGGTCACTTCCGCCGGCTCGCCCACTTTCACGCTCGTAATGTCGGTTTCATCGACCATGACTTCCGCGGTCACCACGGACATATCGGAAATCGTCATCAAGTAGCTTCCAGTCGCATTCTGAATGCCGGGCACCACGTTTTCCCCGACGCGAACGGCAATGTAGGTTACCACTCCGTTAATGGGAGCCGTGTAGGTCGTCTTGTTCAGCACGTCGGAGAGGCGGTTCAGCAGCGCTTTGCTCTGCGTCAGCGCGGAGCGTGCTTGTGCAAGTTCCGCGCGGGCCTGCTCGGAGCGCGCTTTCGCCGACGCCAGCGCCGCCACGGCGCTATCGAAGGCGGCTTGCCGCGTATCGTAATCCTGCTTGGCAATCAGGCCTTTCTTGAAAAGTTCCTGGCCGCGCTCCCAATCGAGTTTCGCGTGCTCCAAATCCGCGGCGCGCGATTTAATGTCCGCCTGCGCCGAAACGTCGTTGGCTTCCGCGGATACGACTCCTGCCTCGGCCGATTGGATGCCTGCGCGCTGCGCGTTCACGTCCGCCATGGGCTGGACGCTTTCCAGGTGCAGCAGGACATCGCCTTTTTTAACGCGGTCGCCTTCCTTCACCACGATGTCCGTGATCTTGCCGATTCCTTCGCCCAGCACGTTGGTGTAGGTCAGCGGCTTGATTTCTCCCGAAGCCGTAACCACCGAGGCCAGGTCCTGGCGCGTCACGAAACCTGTCTGTACGGTGACCACGCCCTTGTTGATCTGCCAGATGGCCAGCCATATTCCGCCACCCAAGAGCGCGGCTGCACCCACGCCGATCCCAATTTTTTGCCACATTTTCATGATCTTTGAACCGGGGTGCGGTTGCCTGAAGACTCCTCTTCAACCCCTATATGGTACTACGCAAAGAAGCCTTTGTTAGTTTCCCGGCGGATCCGGCGAGCGAGCATCCCTGATGCGCAGTGTTTGCTGGCAAAGCCATGCATTTCCGATGCGGGAAGGCGTGTGAATCGCGCCCCACTCCAGCCGAAATCTTACCGTCAATTTCTGCTGAAACAAAGCAATTTGCTATTAATGTCTTATCGCTTTAGGTAACCAGAGAGTTGGGTGAATCTTTCATTTTAGCTTTCCGTTCGCACTCCTCAGAAGGCGGCCAGCCCATGCGGAGAAGCACCGCCATGCGCTCTTCTCTTCACACCATGCAATTTGGGTTCCCGAATCCGCAAGTCGGTATACAATGCCGCCTGCCTGGAAATTCACAATCGACATTTTGGGTTCGCGGGTGCCGTTCGGCCCAAACACGCGAATTTTTGGCGGAGGGAATATGCATCACACATGGTATCGAAACGCATGGCTGGCAGCGGCGGCAGTTTTAGTTTTCGGCATGGCGGGTTGCGCGCGGCACGCCGAAACGCAAGTGGACGACGCCGCGCTTCGCGCCGCGAATGCCGATTCGGCGGACTGGATCACATACGGCCGCACGTATTCCGAGCAGCGTTTCAGCCCCCTCAAGCAGGTGGACGACCAGAACGTCGGCAAGCTGGGCCTGGCGTGGTCCAAGGATTTTCCGGACGTGCGCGCCTATGAGGCGACGCCGCTTGAGAAGGACGGCGTGTTGTACACGACCGGCGCATGGAGCATCGTCTGGGCGTTGGACGCCAAGACCGGCACGCAACTTTGGACCTACGATCCGAAGGTGCCGAAGGATCACGGGAAATATGTCTGCTGTGACGTGGTGAACCGCGGCGTGGCGCTCTACAAAGGCCGCGTCTATCTGGGAACGCTCGATGGTCGGCTCGTCGCTCTCGACGCGAAGACAGGCGCCCCGGTCTGGGATGTGCAGACCACGCCCAAGGACGGGCCGTATGCCATCACGGGCGCGCCGCGCATCGTGAAGGGCCGCGTCGTGATCGGCAACGCGGGGTCGGAATATGCGGTTCGCGGATTCGTTTCCGCGTACGACGCCGATACCGGAAAACTCGCGTGGAAAACCTACACCGTCCCCGGCGATCCTTCGCAGCCGGGCGAATCGGAAGCCTTGAAAAAAGCCGCGAAAACGTGGTCGGGCGAATGGTGGAAGACGGGCGGCGGCGGAAGCCCCTGGAGCAGCATCGTGTACGATCCCGATCTCGATCTCGTCTACGTCGGCACGGGCAACGCCGACCCCCTGGTACGACAAGAGCCGCGGCAAGGGCGACAATCAGTGGGTTGCGTCGATCATCGCCTTGCGCGCCGATACCGGCGAACAGGTGTGGGGCTATCAGACCACGCCGGGCGACAACTGGGATTACGACGCGACGCAGCCGCTTCTGCTGGCAACACTGAAAATCGACGGCCGCGACCGCCGCGTGATCATGCAGGCGAACAAGAACGGATTTTTCTACGTGATTGACCGGGAAAACGGCACGCTGATTTCGGGAACGCCGTACACCGACGTCAACTGGGCCACCGGCATTGACGCCAATGGGCGGCCCATTGAAAACGCCGCCATCCGCGCGATGAAAGACGCGGCCATCGTGCGCCCCGCAACCGAAGGCGCGCACAACTGGCAACCGATCTCGTTTAATCCCCAGACGGGCCTTGTGTACCTTGCCGTGCTCAACAGCCCGTCGCTCCATGCCACGGCGAAAGACTGGAAAATGGATCTGCACGACCAGATCACCGGCCTCAACCGCGCCTACCACGGCCCGCTGAGCGCGCAGTATGCCAAGGAGCAATCGTCCGGCAGCCTCGTGGCATGGGATCCGGTAGCGCGCAAGGAAGTCTGGCACGCCGATCAGCTGTTTCCGAAAAGCGGCGGGACGCTGACCACGGCCGGAAATCTGGTGTTTCAAGGCCAGGCGGACGGAAAACTGGTCGCCTATCGCGCGACCGATGGCAAGCAGCTTTGGGAATACGACACCGGCGTCGGAATTGCCGCCGGGCCCATGGCATATTCGGTCGACGGAACACAGTACGTGGCCGTAATGTCCGGATGGGGCGGCCCCGCCGTTTTAAATAATCGTCCGATCGGCAAAGGCAAGCTTGGCCGCGGCCGGCTCACCGTGTACACCCTGGGAGGAACCGGAAAGCTCGTGATCGCCGAGATAACCGTGCCGCCGGTTCCGATGCCGACGTTCAAGCTAGCCGTGACGCCCGCGGAAGTGGCCGAGGGATCGAAGCTTTTTGCCGATTACTGCGCGCGCTGCCACGGAGCCAACGTCGTGAGCAGCGGCCTCGTGCCCGACCTGCGTTATTCCGCCGAATCCACTCACCAGAGTTTCCAGAACATCGTCCGCGGCGGCGTCCTGCACGAATTCGGCATGGCGTCGTTCGCCGAAGATTTGACGGCCAAGCAGGTGAAGTCGATTGAGGGGTTTATTTTGACCCGGGCGAAGGAATCGGCGGAGGCGGAGGCTGCGGGGAAGCCTGGGAAGCAATGAGAAATGGCAGGCGGGGCAGCTTCGTGTGGATTTGTTGGGCCGAATCCCGTTACGAGCAGACCCATTGTTCAAATTTCATGGGGATTCGGTGCATGGACCTATCCAATTGATGGAGAAAGCACCCCACGCTGTCACGTCGGGTGAGACGACGGTTACTCTACTTAAGCCTGGTTTTCAGTTAACCGGTCCCGAAAAGGAGCCGAGCCGGGTGGTCGACTGGATTCAAGCTATAACCGATTACGATGATTTCTCTCGCCTGAGAAATCACCGAATGTGCGGCAGCCCATATCTGAATCAGCACTCGATTTGTAGAAATATCCTTCAGGTAAGTCGGCAACACAAGTTTTCTACCGGAATCTCTCTGCGTCTGGCTCCTGTGGTTCCGCGGTTCCCAATCCTTGGACTTTGGGAAGAAACTTGCGACATCGGCAATTTCGCGAACTGGATTTGATGGATTTTCTGAACCCAATTCACCGATCCGTGAAGCTTTAAAACAACAATCTTCGAGATTTCTTCCATCTTACCCTGCTGCCACATCGAAAGCCGTATCCATCTCTGTAGCTCCAAAGGCCAGCTTTCCAAAGAATGATCTCATGAAGAATATCCCAGTTGAATGTGAGTATAGTATCCCCGGCTTTACTAGATTCGACCATGCATCGGAGATCCGAGATATTCTGGCAAGTTGGATGGAGATTGTAGGTGTTGAAGTAGCTTCCCTGACAACGCGAGGTTGAGATCGTATTGGTAGTTTAGAGATTTCCCCGTTATTAGGCCTCTCACATCTCCTCGCTGTCGGTCTCGCCCCATGGGTTTACGGCAAATATTGTGCCGGGGAAAGAATGATTAAGCTCTAAATATGTAAGTAGTTCTTCAAGGTTGGCATTACTGTTCGGGTCGCGGACTACCCGCCTCTTAAACTGCGCTTCCGCATCACTCAATTTGCCAAGGACTCTTGAGGCTGCGTCCTTAGTCATTACGTCGAGTGTCTGGAAATCGCGAATGAAAGTCAGCGAGGTCTGAAGCAAGTGGATAGCCTGCAAATTAACGGAAGCACCAGCCCCAAGTACAAAAACTCTCCCACTACTTTCTACGGGTTTCAAAGTGCTCATAGCATACCCAACATTGATCCCGCTCCAACCATCCGATTTGTCTTGAACGCCAGCGCATCGCCTAAAACTTCCTCGAGTGTTCCTCTCCCCATCGCTCGATGACGACTTTTTTATCCGTATAGAACTCGATGGCGTCGCGTCCCTGCGCATGCATGTCGCCGAAGAAGCTGTCTTTCCATCCGGTGAAGGGGAAATAGGCCATGGGAGCGGCCACGCCGATGTTGATGCCGATGTTTCCGGCGGGAGCCTCGTAGCGGAAACGGCGCGCGGCCGAGCCGCTGGAGGTGAAAAGCGATGCCTGATTGCCATAGGGGCTGCGCTCCAGGAAGTCGATCGCTTCGCTCAGGTCGCGCGCGTGGACCAGGCTCAGGACGGGGCCGAAGATTTCCGTGTCGGTGAGCTCGCTTGAAGCGGGCACGCCGTCGAGGATGGTGGGCTTCACGAAATTTCCCGATTCGAGTTTCGGAATTTTGGCGTTGCGGCCGTCGAGAATTACTTTTGCGCCTTCTTTTTCTCCGGTCGCGATGAGCGACTCGATGCGCGCCTTGCTCTGCGCGGTGATGACCGGGCCCATCTGCACGCCTTCGTCGAGGCCGTTGCCGACGCGCAGCGACGTGGCAGCCTCGGTGATCGAATCGCGAAAACGTTTTTTGCGCCTCGCCGATGGTGACCGCGACGGAAACCGCGAGGCAGCGCTGCCCGGCGCAGCCGAACGCGCTGTCGCCGATGATCTGCGTGGCCATTTTCATGTCCGCATCGGGCAGGACGATGACGTGGTTTTTCGCGCCGCCCTGGCACTGGGCGCGTTTTCCGTTCGCTCCGGCACGCGCGTAGACGTATTTCGCGATGGGCGTCGAACCCACAAAACTCACGGCGCGGACTTTGGGGTGATCCAGCAGAGCGTCCACCACGGCTTTTCCGCCGTTCACCAGATTGACGACGCCTTTGGGCAAGCCGATCTGTTCGAGCAACTCGAAGACGCGCACCATGGTGAGCGGCACGCGCTCGGACGGTTTTAAGACGAAGGTGTTGCCGGTGGCGATCGCATAGGGCAGAAACCAGAACGGGATCATGCCGGGAAAATTAAACGGCGTGATCGCGGCGACGACGCCGAGCGGCTGGCGAATCATCATTTCGTCGATGCCGCGCGCGACGTCTTCCAGGTTGTAGCCCTGCATCATCGTGGGAATGCCGCAAGCCACCTCCACATTCTCGATGGCGCGGCGAAGTTCGGCCTTGGCCTCGGCAAACGTTTTCCCGTTTTCCAGTGTGATGATGCGGCCCAGTTCGTCCACGTGATCTTCGAGCAGCATTTTGAGTTTGAAGAGCGGCTGAATGCGGTCTTCCGCGGGCGTGCGCCGCCAGAGGCGAAAGGCGGCGGAGGCCGCTTCGACCGCCGCGCCGACTTCGTCCGCGGCGGTGAGCGGCGTTTGGGCAATGGTTTCGCCGGTGGCGGGATTGACGACGTCGCGCCACTCGGCGGATTTCGGTTCGGCCCAACTGCCGTCGATGTAGTTCAGGACCTTGGTCTGCGTCGCGGCGGCTTGCGCCATAACTTTCCTCAATTCAGGCGTCATCGGCAAAAAAAATTCGACGTCCCCATGCGATTTGAATGCGATTTGTATCAATAACGCATCGGGAAGATTTTCATTCGGAAAAGCGGCGGGGCCAAACGCTGCAACACTCGCGCAGTGCGTTCCGGACCCGTGCAAAACAGCTACCCGGAAAACATAATCCTTCGGCGCGGTTATTGCAACCGGTGGATGGTTCGTCTGGAATACGCATCGGAAGCCATTCAGGTACTTAGGATCGGTGTTCGGCCATCGGGTCGCGCTGTAACTCTATCCCAATCCCATAGAGTGAAGAATTCCACCTTGGATTCGTCCAGTCCCATCAGGGACGAAAGAACGTAGCCCACCGCGCAAGCGGTGGGTATGAGTTAATGCTAACGGTCAAGCCCCGGAGGGGCGGCATCGGGTTAACATTGTGCCGCCCCTCCGGGGCTGTAAGTTATCGCGCTCGGTGCCCCTACCGTTTCCACGGTGGGCTACGTTGTGTGCCGTCCCTCCGGGGACTCCGGAAAAACAGAATACCAAGTTGCTGCACAATCGAAGAGGAGCTTTCCGCGGCACACTATGGCCCAAATTTCTGCAGATCAACCTCCTAATGAGAGATTTCCTCGAGCGAAAGATTATTGGTGCGCGGGCCGAACACGCCGACCGACAGGATCACCACCAACATGCTGCCGGCGATGAATCCGAAAACGCCTTTGGTGCCGAAGTTTTCCAGAAAGAAAGCGATCATAAAACTGGTGAACATGGTCGATAGGCGGCTCCAGGAATAGACGAATCCGATGGCGCGGGCGCGGATGCGCGTGGGATAAAGTTCGGCCTGGTAGGTATGAAAGGAATAGGACAACAGATTATTGGAGAGCGTGATCAGCATTCCGAGGGTGATCAGCCACGCGGTAGCCGACTGCCGCGCGAAGAGCAGGCCGAACGAAGCCGTGCCGATGGCTGCGGCCACGATTTGCCACTTGCGCTCGAACTTGTCGGCAAACGACATGAACAGGAAAGGCGCGACCGGATAGACGACCGCGATGACGGCCGAATATTGCAGGCTGTGATGAAATTCGCGCCCTGGGAAGCCATGATTGCCGGCACCCAATTGCCGAATCCGTAAAACGCGATCGTCTGGAAGAAATTGAAAACGATCAGCATGGCAGTGCGCCCGCCGTACGGCGGTTGCCAGATCTCGGAAAATTTTCCCGCTCCCGGCAATTCCACCGGGCCGGCAACGGGCTCGGCCAACGGATGACCGATCTCGGCTTCGACGCGGGCTTCGATTAGAGCAATCGCGTCGCCGGCTTCGTCGAACCTGCCTTGTTGCGCCAGCCAGCGCGGCGATTCAGGAATTTTCCGGCGGATGAACCAGACGGCGATCGCGCCCAGAGCGCCGAGAAAAACCACCCAGCGCCATCCCGTAACGCCCAGCGGCGAGCGAGGAACTAAAATCCAGGAAGCCAGAGCGACGCCCGGAATGGCCAAAAACTGCACGCTTTGATTGAGGGCGAAGGCGCGCCCGCGGATACGCCGGGGAGCGAACTCGGAAATGTACGCGTCGATGGTCACGATCTCGACGCCGATTCCCAGGCCGGAAATAAACCGCCACAGGTCGACGCCCACGTTCGTGTGCTGCAATCCCATGGTGACGTTCGCGACGGTGTACCAGAGCATGGAAAACGTAAAGATGGCGCGCCGCCCGAACTTGTCCGCAACCGAGGCGAACAAGATCGTCCCCACGAAAAGTCCGGCAAACGTGGCGGCGGCGAACGTGGCTTGGTCTGTGAGGCCGAACAATCCCTTTGCGCCCACTCGAAAAATGCCGCTGGAAATCAGCCCCGGGCTCACATACGCGGTTTGAAACAGATCGTACATTTCAAAAAAGGCGCCGAGAGAGAGCAGCACAACCAAACGCCAGACGGTCCAGCAGGCGGGCAGCCGGTCAACGCGTGCCGTGATCTCCGCTGCGGTGTTACCAGCCATTGCCCGCCTCCACGGATGCTTTGGGATGTTTCCCGTACCTGTTCGCCATCCGGGATGCTAGAAAATTCCGGGACGGCCTTTCACAAGTTTGTTCTCCGGAAGCTCGACATTCAACCGGCGGAGATCAGCGGCCGGCAGATCCGGGAGCCGCTGCACGACATCGAGGAATCGTTCGGATTCCTGCGGTGAAATAACGCCCTCGGTGAGCGTCCGGAATTTTCGGATGTAATCGGTGCGCCGGAAGGGTCGCGCGCCCAGCGGGTGCGCGTTTGCCACGGCCAGTTCATCTTCCATCCGCGACCCATCGTTAAAAAAAATCTCGACTCGCCCGCCGAATGCTTTCCTCGCGGGATCAACCTCATGGTAGCGGCGCGTCCACTCCGGGTTTTCGCGGGTTTCGATGCCGCGCCAGAGCCGGATCGTATCCGCGCGGCCCGCGCGTTGCTTCGCATAGCTATCGACGTGATGCCAGCGGCCATCCTGCAGGGCCACGGCGAAGATATACATGATCGAATGATCGAGAGTTTCGCGGCTGGCGCTGGGATCGAACTTTTGCGGATCGGCCGCGCCCGTGCCGATCACGCTGTGCGTGTGATGACTCGTGTGAATCACGATCTTGTTAATCCGCGAGAAATCGGCAATCTGTTTCCTCATGCGGAAGGCAAGATCGATCAGCGCCTGGGCTTGATATTCGGCGCTATGCTCTTTCGTGAAACTTTCCAGAATGGCGCGCTTGGCTTCGCCCGGGCCGGGAAGCGCCACGTCATATTGCGCCTCGGGTCCGTCCAGCATCCAGGCGATGACGCTGTCTTCGCCCTCGTAAATCGGGCTTGGAGAATCCTCGCCGCGCATGGCGCGATCAACCGCTTCGACGGCCAGTTTGCCGGAGTGCGCCGGGGCGAACGCCTTCCAACTGCTGATCGCGCCCTTGCGCGACTGGCGCGTGGTGAATAAGCTGACGTGACCGCCTGCTGCACCGCCTGATAGATCGTGCTCACCGGAAGGCCGAGCGTCGCGCGGATTCTGGCGCTTGCGCGCGGCACAGGTGCGCAATGTGGTCGATCCGGTGCTTGTGCAGGCAGATCGCTTTGACGAGATCGATCTGGATTTCGTACGCGGCGGCAATTCCGCGAAGCACATCTTTTCCCCTGCGTTCCATGGCCTGAGCGGCCGCAAGAATGGGCGGAATGTTGTCGCCCGGATGAGATAATCCGCGGCCAGAAACGTGTCGTGCATGTCGAGTTCGCGAACCGCCGTGCCATTGGCCCAGGCCGCCCACTCCGGACTAAAAAGTTGCCGAGAGGCGACGCCGAAAATAGTTGCGCCCGCGCTGCGCGTGTGCCCCAGAGCCATCTCGCGCGCCGATACCACAGGGCCGCGATTGATCGCGGCGATGGCCACTGCGGCGTCATCGATGACGCGGTCAATAATGGCCTCGGTCACCTCGCGTGAAGCGGGGACATCGTCGGCAGCGACGCGGGCAATTTTCCACGCCAACTGCTCCTCGCGCGGAAGTTGCGCGGAAGAAGGATGAACTCTCACGGGATAAATTTTCATGTTGGGTGCGAACGATTACTTACGTTCCGTGTACTTGCGTTCCAGCGCATCAAACAACGGTTTCTGGACGAGCCGCTGGCGCTCCGCGAAACTTGCCACCATCCCGTTTGCTTCGTCCATCCGGCCGTTGGCCTTGAGATGTCTCAAGGCCGCCTGCATCCCTGTGATCGCACCTTGCAGCGCAACGTTCGCGTAGAGCACCAGCGCGTAACGCATCTCGGCCAGTTCTTGCTGCGCCAACACGGGCGTCTTTCCGCCAACCACGACGTTGACGACTTGCGGCACGGAAAGCCGCCGCGGAATTTCGCGAATTTCGTCCGCGCTTTTCGGCGCCTCGACGAAAGTTACATCCGCACCGGCCTCGATGTAGCGTTGCGCGCGTTCGATGGCCGGATCAAATCCTTCCACGGCCAGCGCATCGGTGCGAGCGATAATCAGCAGGTCGCGGCTGGAACGCGCGTCCACGGCCGCCTTGATTTTTCCGGCCATTTCCTCCGCGGAAATTACGGATGTATTCTCAAAGTGCCCGCATTTCTTGGGCATGGTCTGATCTTCAAGCTGAATGGCATCGGCCCCGGCGCGTTCCAGCGCGCGCACCGTGTGCCGCACGTTCAGGGCATTCCCAAAGCCTGTGTCCGCGTCGATGATCACGGGAATGTTCACCGCCTCGCGGATCGCGGTGGTGTGCTGCGCAATTTCGGTCAGGCTAATAAATCCGAGATCAGGCATGCCCCAAAACGTGTTCGTCACTCCCGCGCCGCTGACATACACCGCTTCAAAGCCAAGGTCTTCGATCACTCGCGCCGCCAACGCATTGGAAGCCCCCGGAACGAGCATTCCGCGGCGTTCCGCGAGCTTGGCGCGCAAGACCTTTCCCGTGTCACCAGCCAAAGCGTCCCTCGCCGATTGAGATTCCGCGCGACTACAGTACACCCACTCGGGAAATTCTTATGTCATGAAAATCCGGCCCGGGGGACATCTGCAATCCGAGTGCCTCGCAGACTTTAAGTTACTGTCACAGTGCTCTCACCCTATGTACATAATTTAATGCCATCCTGTTCCACTAATTTATTTGGAGGCCAGGCATGCGCAATGTTCATCTCTCAGTGTTGCTGACGGCTCTGCTGTTCAGCGTTCTCGGTCTGATCCCAGCCCATGCGCAAGAGCGATTGGGCGCGATTGCAGGAAATATTACGGACAGCGCCGGGGGCGTGCTGGTGGGAGCGCAGGTTTCCGTGCAGCCGGAAAACACCAATGTCGTTACCGACGTGCAGGGTAGGTTTTTCATCAATGGATTGAACCCTGGAAGCCATACGATCACCGTTTCCTACGTGGGCTTTGCGCCCTTCACGAAGACGGTTGATGTGGTCGCCGGGCAAACGGCGAATGTGGATGCGAAGATGACCGTTCAGTCCGCAAGCGATTCCGTGGTCGTCACCGCCGAACGACCATCCGCCGAGGCCGAAGCAATCAACGTGGAGCGCACGGCCGACAACATCGTGCAAGTTCTTCCCGCGGAAGTGATCCGCAGTCTGCCGAACGCGAACATGGCCGACGCGCTCGGCCGTTTGCCGAGCGTCACGCTGGAGCGGGATGAAGGCGAGGGGAAATACGTGCAGGTTCGCGGGACGCAGCCGGAATTGACGAACACAACGGTGGATGGCATGAACCTTCCGTCGCCTGAGTCAGGGGTTCGCCAGATCAAGTTTGACGCGATCCCGGCGGATATCGTCCAGGACGTGGAAATCAACAAGACGTTGCAAGCCAACATGGACGGGGACGGCATCGGTGGCTCCGTCAATTTGGTAACCAAGACGGCTCAGGATAAGCCTACGATTTCATTAGGCAGCATGGGCGGATACACGCCGATCATCAACGGACGCGGCGAAACGGAGGAAACGGGCACACTTGGCTATCGCTTTGGCATGAGCAAGCGCTTCGGCATCCTGGTCGGTGGCTCGTACGACTGGAACGGGCGTGGCATTGACGACATCGAACCTGTTCCCGACCTGGCGACGTTGCCCAACGGCCAGACCGTAAACTGGAAAGACGCGATGGATATTCGCGAATATAAATATTTCCGGTCTCGGTGGGGAATCGCGGGGAGTTCTGACTACAGAGTTGGCCAGGACTCGGATATATATGTTCACTATCTCTACTCGGACTTCAAGAATTACGGCGACCGTACGGCGTACTCGCTGACGGATAACACCCCCGGCATACAATTGCTCAATCCAGGCAACGTGGGCTGCGGGACCGATAGTTCCGGAGCGACGGTCTCTCCGTGCTCCGGTACGCCGTCATTCAGCACCCAGTTGCGGAATCCGGACATCGGAATCGGGAGTCTTGTGCTGGGGGGCAGGCACGATCTGACGACGACCTGGTTCACGTGGGACTTGTCCGTTGGGCGGTCCTTCCTGGGCAATTCATCCTCCTCGACGGCGAGTTTCGATTCCACGCTCGACACAAGCGCATGCCAGTACGATCCGACCAACACGTCGAATCAGTACCTGCCTCGATGGACGGCGGCCTGCTACACGGAATCATACGATCCGTCGAATCTGACGTTGCACAAAATTACCAGGGATCTGGGGCTTACCGCGCAACTCAATCTGCAAGCGGCCGGGTCGGGAGCCAAGCGCTATCATATCGGCTCAAAGCTGGCGACGATTGAAATCGGAGCCAAATTCCGAAACGCGCACAAGTTTGCGGACACCTACACGCTGACCCTCAAGCCGACTGGCACGATTCCGCTTTCGCAGTTCCCGAACAGCCTGACCAACAACAGCTATTACAATGGCGGCAATTACAATCTGGGCTACAACCCGAGCTATGAAAACGTGATCGCGTACGCGAATGCGAATCCCAGCGCCTTCACCTCCAGTAACACCCAGGGACAAGACCCCTCGCAGTTTGACCTGGTGGAGAAGGTGACCGCCGGCTACGTGATGAACACGATAGATTTTTCGAGCCGCATCCGGCTGATTGCGGGGTTACGCGTGGAAGGGACAAACCTCGGCGTGACGAATTTGTCGGTCGGCACTTTCCCGTGCGCGCCGCCGGCGACGGGCACGTGCACGAGCATAAACCCGAATACGTTTAGCGGATCTTATATCACGCTTCTCCCAAGCGCTTCCCTCCGCTATTCCCTCGCCCCGAATACAGACGTTCGCTTTGTCTATGCGCGGGGACTTTCCAGGCCCGATCCGCAGGACATTGCTCAAGCCCTGAGCTGGACGGATACTGGAAACGGAGCGAACCGGTATTCGGCTAGCCTGGGCAATGCGAATCTGAAAGCCGAGACCGGCGACGATGTTGACGTTTTGTTTGAGCACTATCTGAATCCCTTCGGCATGATTTCGGCGGGATACTTCTACAAATACCTGTCGAACCCCATCGTTACGACCCAATTTGAGCTGGCAAACTTTCAGCCTCCCGGCGGTCCACTGGGCAATTACCTGGGAAGCCAGCCGGTCAATGCCGGGAACGCCTGGATAAGCGGTTTTGAAGCCGCCTACATACAACACCTCTCGTTTCTGCCTGGGGCGTGGGGCGGGCTCGGCATTTCCGGAAATTACGGATACACCGCGTCGAGAGCAAACGGCATCCCGGGCCGTTCGGACCACCCCAGGCTTGAGCGGAACGCTCCGAACACTTGGAACATCAGCCCTACTTACGATCGGGGCAGGGTTTCGATTCGCGTCGGCCTTTCCTATAATCAAGCCAACATTTATGCCTACCAGTATTCGGACGGCACTCCCGGTGGAGTGAATGGACCGCTGAGCGACGTCTACTTCTACACACATATCCAACTGGACGCGCAGGGCAGCATTCAAATGAACCATGGGCTACGCTTCATCATATATGGATTGAACCTCAACAATGCGGTCTTTGGGTTCTATCAAGGCAGTCCGCAATTCATGATCCAGCGGGAGTATTACCAGCCCACGGTCGCGATGGGCGTCCGCTGGTCTTCGCAATCGGAGAAGTAAGTCAAGTCCCGGAGGAGCGGGATTCCCGCAGGGGAACCCGCTTCTCATTTCGAAAGCGGAGCGGACGCAAATTCGAGTCATAAAGAACGCCGGAAAACGATGCTAGAATCGAATCCGGATGGAACGAGAACGAATTAGCAGCTTCGCGCCGGGCAAGTCCATCAAGAATCCGTGCATCTCCCGCCAGAAAAGAAAGGCAGATTGGAAATGTTGAGAAGATACGCGGCCTTGGTCATTTCTTTGCTCGTCTGCCTGCCCCTGGTTGCCCAAGGCGACCGCGCATCCGGCAGCGGGCCTGCCGCCCGTCCTTCCGCCGTAATCATTACGAATACGAAGATCGAAGATAAAATCCCGGCTGCCGCCTTTCCCGCGCCATCCACCGCGCAGAACATCGTGGGCGGACCGTTTGTTGTGAATGCGACACCCAAGAGCGCCACGGTCGTCTGGATCGTACAGAGCGATGAAGTCGCCTTCCGGCCGCAAGCCGGGGCGGCGCCCAATATTTCGCCATCTCTACAGGTGGAGAAGACGACCCTGGCCGGACTCAAACCGAACACGCGGTATGAATACGAGGTTCCAGGCCACGAGGCGGCCAAGGGATCTTTTAAGACGCCCCCATCGGCTGCCGAACCCGCGCCTTTCCAATTCCTCTTATATGGCGATACGCGCACGCGCCATGACGTGCACCGCCGCGTCGTGACTGAAATACTCAAGCACGGCATTCCGGATTTCGTCCTTCATACGGGCGACCTTGTGGCCGACGGGAACGACACCTCTCTTTGGCCGATTTTTTTTGACATCGAGAGGGATCTGCTTCGGCAAACCGTTTTCTATCCTTCCCTGGGCAACCATGAGCGCGACACGCACTACTTTCAAGAATTTTTTCAGCACGATGCTCCCTATTACTCGTTCGATTGGGGGAACGCTCATTTCATTGTCATCAACAGCGACATCGCCAACGTCGCGGCCAGCCAACGAGAAAGGGACGCATTTTGGGCCGACCAGACGCGCTGGCTGGAGGACGATCTGGCCAGCCATCAGGGCGCCGATTACCGGTTCGTGATCGCGCATCATCCGCCGTTCACGGCGGTAGCGCGCCGCCAGGGCGACAATCCCCAAATGACCGCTTTAGTGCCGATGTTCGAGCAATATCACGTTTCCGCCGCGATGTTTGGGCACGATCATAACTACCAGCACTACCTGAAAAACGGAATTCATTACGTTATCAGCGGCGGAGGTGGCGCCCCGCTCTACGACGTGAGCAAGCCGCCGGAAGCAATCACGCAGAAGGTCGCCAGCATCGAGAATTTTGTCATGGTGAGCGTGGATGGAAAAACGGCACATGTAAAGGCGGTCGCCATCGATGGGAGCACGCTCGACGAGTTCGAGATCCCCGGCTCCGCCCAGCATTAGTTTTCAGCCGCGCACAAACTTTTTGCCGTGTAACGAAGCCATGCGTTTTTCGCCGTTTGAGATTCCGCGCGGCGCCGGAACGCCCCCTCTGGACGGATCGTCCCCTTTTTTGCAGGCAACCCCGGAACCCAACCGCAGTTCTTAGTATTTGCCGGTCAAGGGGAGGTGGTCGTCTGTTCACGCTCGGCCTGCGTGGCTTTGCCAAACAAGCCTGCGCCACGGCCCGTAATCACCGCCAGGCCCGCGTTTTGCGAGCATTCCTTGATTGACGAGCGCAATACCGGGGGATAGAATTATGCTTCCGAATCAGGGGCGAGGTATCGTTATGAATCGTTTGGGCCGCATACCATTTTTGATACTGCTGGGCGGAGCCATGCTTCTGCCTTTCGGGGCGCATGCGCACGCCCAGGACAAGGACTCCCAGGACGCTCCCGCCGACAAACAGCCGGATTCCGGAAAAAAAGTCAACGACCAAGAACACCAAAAACCTGAGGAAACTGGAAAAGGAACTCGCCACCCCCTACAAGAAGTGGCTTGAGGAAGAAGTTCCCTACATCATCACGGACGAAGAGCGCGCCGCGTTCCTGCAATTGCAGACCAACGAAGAGCGCGAGCAGTTCATCGAAGCGTTTTGGCAGCGCCGCGACCCCACTCCGGACACCGTGGAGAACGAATTCAAGGAAGAGCATTACCGCCGAATCGCGTACGCCAACGAGCGGTTCTCCTCCGGAATCCCCGGATGGAGAACGGACCGCGGACGAATCTACATCATGTGGGGTCCTCCCGACGAAATCGAATCCCATTCCGCCGGAAGCACCTATGAGCGCCCGATGAGCGAAGGCGGCGGCCAAGCCACGGTCTATGCCTTCGATGACTGGACCTACCGCTACATGGAAGGAATCGGAAGCAACATCACCATCGAATTCGTGGACCCGACCGGCACCGGCGAATATCACATGACGATGGATCCGGGCGAAAAGGATGCGCTGTCCCATGTGCCCGGAGCCGACCCCAGCATGATGGAACAAATGGGCATGTCCAGCCAGGCCGCCCGCTTCACACGCACCGATGGGTCCACGGCCCCAGTCGGAATGATGGGAGCGAACAACATGGACAGCAACGAGGAATTCACGCGCCTCGAGCAATTTACCAAGGTGCAGGCTCCTCCGCCGGTGAAGTTCAAGGATCTCGAGGAAGTGGTCAGCTCGCGAATTCTCCGCAACCAGATATCGTTCGACTACCGGACCGATTACCTGCGCATTACGGGCGACACCATCCTGGTTCCGGTAACGGTGCAGATCCAGAACAAGCAAATGACGTTTCGCGATCGCGACGGCGTGAGTTCGGCGACGTTGAATTTATTCGCGAGAATCAGCACGCTGACCGGACGCGTCGTGCAGACGTTCGAAGACGTGATTCAGCGCGATTTCCCGGATTCGCTGCTCGAACCGTCGCTCAAGGGATTTTCCATCTATCAGAAAGCGGTGCCGCTGCGTCCCGGCCTGTACAAAATCGACATCGTGATCAAGGACGTAAACAGCGGCAACGTGGGCGTGCTGAATGAGCGGCTGCCGGTTTCGCCCATTCCGGATGACAAACTGGACGCCAGCTCGCTGATTCTGGCCGACCAGATGGAACCGGTCTCGTCCAAGGACGTGGGCATCGGGCAGTTCGTGCTCGGCTCGACCAAGGTACGGCCAAAGCTCGACGCGGCATTCCACGAAGATCAGCCCATGGGCATTTACCTGCAATTTTATAATTTGAAGGTGGATGACAAGACCCACAAGAACAATGTGTCCCTGGACCTGAAAGTGACTCAGGGCCAGCAAACCATCTCCCACGAAGTGAAAACCGGGCGCGGACCTCAAGCAAAATGGCGAGCAGGTTACCTTCGAGCAGTTGATTTCTCCCAAAAGCCTGCCGCCCGGAAAATACAAACTGGACATTCAAGCGACCGATCTCCTGTCGAACCAGACGGTTTCCCGTTCGGCGGACTTTACCGTGACACCCCCGCTGGTGAATCCTAACGTGGCAGCAAGCGGTGCCACAGGGAGGTAACCCGTCCCCATGAAGTCGATTTGCAGAGCGCTGGGCTGGGTCATCGTCGTGGTTCTTGCCGTTGGCGCGCGGGCGGATGCGAAGCAGGGTTACGGCACGCTTTCCGGTGTGGTCTCGGATCCTTCCGGCACGCCGCAGATGGGCGCAACCGTTTGGCTGATCTCGGAAGATTTGGGCGGCCGGACGGTTTCGCAGTTACTTTCCAACCAGTACGGCACGTTTTTCACCGATCATCTCAAGCCCGGCAATTACGCCGTGCGCGTATCGCTGGCGGGATTTCTCCCGGCCATGGAACGCCACGTCGCCGTGGCCGCCGATTTAACGACCATGCTGCGCGTGCAGATGAGTTCCGTATTCGCTTCGCTCGACACACTGCGCCGGAAGCCCGATGTGACATCCGAACCCGACGACTGGAAGTGGGTGCTGCGCTCCTCGGCAGCCACCCGAACGATCCTGCAATGGCGCGACTCGGATCCGGTCTTCTCCGCCAGCACGATTGGCGCGGAACTGCCTGGAGCCCAGCAGCCTGCATGGACTGGTGCAGTTGACAAACGGCGCGCTGCGTCCCGGCTCTCCCTCCAGTCTTCCGGACGCTCCCGCCACTTCGGTGTCGTACGACCAGCAACTTGGGAACCTGGGACGCCTGCTGGTTGCCGGCCAAATGAGCTATCAGCGAAGCGCTTCGGGAGCATTTGCCAGCGTCTGGCTGCCTTCCGGCGCCGCCGGGACATGGCCCGGAAACCGTCTTTGTCCTGCACCAGTCCAAATTCGGTGAAGCGGGCTTGGCGTTTCAGGAAATGCGTTTTGATCAAAGCCAACAGGTTGCACTGGGCGATCGCTTGTCTTTGCAAGCCGGCGCGGAATATCTGCGGGCTGGCTTCGTAACGTCGGTTTCGGCGCTGCGCCCGCACGCTCGGCTAGACGCCCTGCTGGCTCCGGGCTGGATGGCGTCTTTCTGTCGTCGCCTCGAACCCTCCGTCAGCCCATTGGGGAAGCGCGGGAGCGCTGGAATCCGCGATCGAAGAACTCGACAGCCTTCCTACTGTGCTTTTGCACGGCGGGGATCCTGTCCTCGAAGGCAACTGGCATGAAGAATTTTCAATCCAGCACAAGCTGACCAACCGCTCGCGATTTGAAGTGGCCGCGTTCCATGATGCCGCGCAGCATCAAGCCATTTTCGGATCAGGACCCGCCGCGACCCCCGATTTTGTGCAGGATACGTTCTCCCGCCAATTTCTTTACGATGGAGGGAGTTCCAGTTCCTGGGGAACGCGCGTCGCCTATCGCCAAAAGCTTTCCGACGATCTGGAAATTTGCGGCCTTATATGACTGGGCGGGCGCTCTCACCCCGGTAGGCGAATTGGATTCGACTTCGGCGGATTTTCGCAGCAACATCGCGACCCGGAACCATCAGGGCGTCGGCGCGCGTATTTCCGGAAAAGTCCCCCGTGCGGGCACCCAGTTTACGGCAAGTTATAAGTGGGTCTCCGGCGCCACGCGTTTCTCGCGTGGACGCATTTGGTGAAGCGGAAAACCAGATTGACCCTAATTTGCATCTTTCCATCCGCCAACCCCTTCCGGGCTTGAATGGACGATGGGAAGCGATGGCGGATTTCAGCAATGTCTTGGGTCAGGGGTATGTGTCGGCGAATGGGCGGATTCTCGCGATTGTCCTTGTTCCAGTTTTTCGGGCGTTTCGGGGTGGGGTAAGCTTCCAGTTTTAGCATTAGCTGGCCTATGAAAATCAGGAATGTGCCTTCCATAAATGGAAGGCTGGAAGTATTGTCCCCCTTCCCCTGCTCGATGGTCGTCGTATGCGACTGCAATTTAGGCATTTAAGTTATTGGAATAACCTATATAATTTGGAAGCGGAGTTGCCTGATTTCGCTTTCGATTAGGCGTTGTCGAGGACCCCATTGAGCGCTCCTATCAATGATAGCCTGAAAATCCGGCTGGGAGCAGCCGTCCTCGCGCTTGCTACCCTTGCAGCCATCGTCTTCGGCATCATCAATTTTCAGCAGCGCGCCATCTTTGCCATCCCCTGACGACGGCGCATCCTGGATCGACGGCCCGTCCGGCGTTGTGGCCTGGCACATTTCCCCCAACTCTCCCGCCGCCTTTGCCGGCCTGCGTACCGGAGACACTGTTCTGGCGATCAACGATGTGCCCATCCACAGCTCGATTGACGTGACCAAGCGCCTGTGGCGCATCGGGCTATGGTCGCAGGCGCACTACCGGATCAATCGCGGCGGAAAACAGTTTGAGGCCCAACTCGTCATCCAGCCCGCGGAGCGGCCCGCTTCCCTGGAAAATTATTTGCGCATTGTGGGACTGCTCTACCTTTTCATCGGCCTGTTTATTTTCGCCCGCCGCTGGAACGCCACGCGGGCCGTGCACTTCTATATTTTTTGCCTGGTTTCCTTCGTCCTGTATTCCTTCCAGTACACGGGCAAGCTGAGCCCATTTGACTGGGAAATTTACTGGGCCGGGATTGTCGCGCGGCTTTTGCAACCCGCTCTGCTGCTGCATTTCGCGCTGGTGTTTCCCGAGCGGCGGCCCGCTTCCAGATGGCAAGGCGCGATCCTCGCCGCGATCTATGGAGTTCCCGGAGCGCTGCTCGTGGCGCGGATCCTGGTTGGACTTCGGGAGCTGGGATTCATGCCCTCGATCGAGGCGCGGATTCTGCTCGACCGGCTCGATCTGGCGTGCCTGGGCATTTATTTCATGCTCGCGGCAATGGTGTTCGTGAACAGCTATCGCCGCGCATCCTCGGGCATTCTGCGGCAGCAGCTCAAATGGGTCACGGGCGGAGCGCTGGCGGGGATTCTTCCTTTCCTGCTCCTCTACATTGTGCCGTATTTCCTGGGCGTTGTTCCGCAGCCCTGGATGAACTTGTCCACCATCTCCCTGGTGCTGATCCCGCTGTGCTTCGGCTACGCCATCATCCGTTACCGGCTGATGGACGTGGACATCATCTTCAAGCGCGGCCTTGCGTACACGGCCGCGAGCGGCGGAGTGGTCGCCGTATATATCGCGTTCGTGGCGCTTGTCGGCGCGCTGTTCCACACGGCGTGGCCTTCCGGGATGATGGGCGGCGTCATCGCCATCGTGGTCGCCGCATTTTTGTTTCAGCCTTTTCGCGACTGGATTCAGGCGCGCCTGGACCGTTTCTTTTACAGGGACCGCCTCGATTATCGCCGCACGCTGATCGAGTTCGGACGCACGCTGACTTCGGAAGTGCGCCTCGATCCGATGCTGGCATCGGTGATGGATCGCATCTCGCAGGCGCTGCTGGTGGACCGCCTGGCCATTTTCATTCAGGACGAAGCGCATCCGGGAACCTACCATCTGGCGCGTTCGGTTGGCGTGCGCTACACCGGGCCGCTCGACCTGAGTTTCCTGGATGCGGAAAAGAAACCGTTCGCGCATGGCGTCTTGTTTTATGAATCGGCGCGGGCCGCGCGCGAATCCGCTCCATCGGTGCGCCAGACGCTGGAGCAACTCGACCTGAACTACTTTATTCCCTGCCAGATTCGCGACCACGCCGTCGCCGTGCTGGGCGTGGGAAAAACAGTCGATGGCGATTTCCTGTCGAGCGAGGACGTCGAGCTTCTGTTCACGATTGCGGGGTATTTGGCCATCGCGCTGGACAATGCGCAGCTCTACACCTCGCTTGAACAAAAAGCGGTGCAAATCGAGCGGCTGAAGGATTTTTCCGAAAATATCGTCGAGTCGCTCAATGTGGGCGTGCTCGCGGTCGATCTCGACGGCGCCGTGGAATCCTGGAACACGCAGCTCGAACGGCTGACCGGCGTGCCGCGCCAGGAAGCCGTCGGCCGCAAAGTGGAAGAAGTCCTGCCGCCCGACCTGATGGCGGAAATCGCCGCCCGCGCCGGCGATGACCGCATCTCCAGCCTCTACAAATTCCACATGCGAAACCACGCCGGGCGAAATCTGGTCGTGAATGTTTCGATTGCGCCGCTGGTCGGAAAATCCGGCGACCGCATCGGGCGGCTGATCCTGGTGGACGACATCACGCAGCGAATCCGCCTGGAAGAACAAATGGTGCAGACCGAAAAACTCACGTCGCTCGGTTTGCTTGCCGCCGGGGTCGCTCACGAAGTGAACACGCCGCTGGCGGTGATTTCCAACTACATTCAGATGCTGGCCAAGCAGATGCCCAGCGGCGATCCGCGGCATCAACTGATCGAAAAGGTGGTCAAGCAGACGTTCCGCGCGAGCGAGATCGTCAACAATCTGCTGAATTTTTCGCGCACCGGCGCGGCGGAATTCACCGAAGTGAATCTGAACGCCGTGGTCGAGGAAACGCTTTCGCTGGTCGCGCACCCGTTCCGCACCGCGCACGTGCAGGTGTCGCGCAACCTGCAGGAGGAATTGCCGCCCGTGCTGGGCTCGAATAACAAGCTGCAACAGGTCTTCCTCAACCTGTTCATGAATGCGAGGGATGCCATGCCCGCGGGCGGAATGGTCGAGGTCCGCACGGCTTCGTACAATGGTTCGGTCGAAATCGAAATCACCGATTCGGGCTCCGGGATTCCCCGCGAAAATCTGCACCGCATCTTCGATCCTTTTTTCACCACGAAATCCTCGGGCCGCGGCACGGGCCTGGGACTTTCGGTGAGCTACGGCATCATCAAGGAGCACGCCGGAAAAGTGGACGTGCGCTCGACGGCGGGCAAAGGAACATCGTTCCGGCTCGAATTCCCGGTTGCGCGGAAAGCGGTTCATGTCTAAAGGCTTGATCCTGGTTGTCGACGACGAAGTCGAAATTCGCGAGGGCCTGGAACTTCTGCTCAATACGGAGGGCTATACCACGTCGAGCGCCGGAAACCGGCGAAGCGGGCCTCGCGCTGCTCGACGAAAAACCGTTCGATCTCCTTCTGCTGGACGTCAGCCTTCCCGACCGCAACGGCCTCGACCTGCTGCGCGAAATCCGGCGGCGCGATCCGAATCTATGCCGTCGTGCTGATCACGGCCTACGGCTCGATCGACATGGCGCGCGCCGCGTTCAAAAGCGGCGCGCAGGACTACATCACCAAGCCGTGGTCCAACGACGAATTGCTCGTGCAGGTCGCGCAAGCCGTCGAAGGCCGCCGCCTGCGCGACGAAAATCTGCAGCTCAAGCGCGCGCTCAAGCAGCGCTACAACTTTCCCAACATTATCGGCAAGAGCGACAAAATGCTGGCCGTGCTCGACCTGGTCACCCAGGTGGCGCCTTCGCGTTCGACGGTCCTGATCCACGGCGAAAGCGGCACGGGCAAGGAACTCATCGCCAAGGCCATTCATTCCGCATCCACGCGCGCGGACAAGGCTTTCGTCCCCATCAACACGGGCTCGATTCCCGTCGATTTGCTTGAATCGCAACTTTTCGGGCACGTGAAGGGCGCGTTCACCAGCGCCGTTGCCTCCAAGAAAGGCCTGTTTGAGGTCGCCGACCAAGGCACCATCTTCTTCGACGAAATCTCCACGATCGGTCCGGAAACGCAGGCAAAACTGCTGCGCGTCATTCAAGAGCGCGAGTTCATGCGCCTGGGCGGCACGGAAACCATCAAGGTCGACGTCCGCATCATCGCCGCGTGCAACGTGGAATTGCTCAATCTGGTCCGCGAAGGCCGCTTCCGCGAAGATCTCTACCACCGCCTGAACGTGATCGCGATTCCGCTGCCGCCTCTGCGCGAGCGCAGGGAAGACGTTCCGCGGTTGCTGGAACATTTTCTGAACAAATTCGCCGAGGAAAACAAGCGTCCTGTGGGACATTTCACTCCCGCCGCGCTGAAACTCCTGGTCGATTACAATTGGCCGGGAAACGTGCGCGAACTTGAAAACGTTGTCGAACGCGCCGTGGTTCTCTCTTCGCAGGAAGTGCTGGACGTCGATCTGCTTCCGGAAAGCGTGCGGACGAAGGAACTCATCGGGGGCACGAGGCTCCATCTCTCCGAGTTTCTTCCCCCGCTGCCCGGTGAGCCCGGCTCGCGCGCCGGGGCCGACAGCTCGAAGACTTCGCTGTTTCAAATCATGGATGAGATCGAGCGCCGCGTGATCTGCGACATGCTGGAACACACCGGCTGGAATCAGACCGACGCGGCGGAACAATTTCAAATTCCGCTCTCGACGCTCAATCAGAAGATCAAGCGCCTGGGGATCGACGCCCGCCGCCGAGGACCCGCGCGCGCGGATGCCGACGAAGCGGCCGCATCCGCCACCGGAAAATAAATTCCTTCACGGAAGTCCCGCGGACAATTTCCTAACTATGGTTTCTGTAATTTGAATTGTGAAATGTTTGCGGGGTTAGATCGAAAGAAAATCCTTTTCGCGATCTGCGAGGGCCGCAGGCGGATGAAGTTTCCACAGGGCGCGAAAAATCCCCGGGTCTGAAGACCCGGGCTACAGCATTGCCTCACCCGAAACGCGCACTCGCATCATGGGAGATTGCTGTAGCCCATCCGCCGCAGCGGACGGGGCTTTTCTTCCTCTTGGTAAGAAATGATGGCTAACTTGAACCGGTAAGCGCGACACTCAATCCCTTGCCGACAGGGATCAATGCGTGCTGCACGTCTTTCAGGCCTTTGATCATCTTCAGGTAGTCGGCAATCTCGGCGGGATGCGACAACGCGTTATCGGCCAGCAGGAATGCCATCGCATCAAGTTTCGGCAGCAGCAAAGCTAATTGTTTGTGGGCATCGATCCGATCCGCATCGAAAAACACGAAATCAAACGGCCCGGCGAGCGACGCGACGATCTCGGTGGCATCTCCGCAGCGCAATTCCACATGCTCCAAAAGGCCCAGCCTTCGCCAGATTTTCCCGCGCCATCTTGTGCTTCTCCGGGCTGCGGTCGATGCTGATCACGCGTCCTCCCGCCGGGACCACGGAAGCGGCCAGCCAGATGGTGCTGTATCCATTGGACGTGCCGATTTCCAGGACGCGTTTTGCCCTCGAGCCGCGCGCGAGCATGCTCACGATTTGCGCCGTGTCTGGCTGCAGATTCAGGAGTTTGCGCGAACGGTCAGTTTCCCGGGCATCGTGGGCGCGGCCCTGTTCTTCGAGTTCGTTCAGGAGCTTGCGAACCGCCGCGTTCATCCTTTTGCCGCTTTGGAGGTATTATCGCGAACGACGGCGTCCTTGAGGTCGGCGCCATCCAGTTTGACGTCGGTCAAATCGATTTCGCGAAAACTGGCGAGCGCCAGGTCCGACCCCGAAAAATCGGCTCCGCGAAGATTTGCCTGCCGAGAACCGTGCCGCGAAGAATCGTCCTGTGCAATTTGGCCGAGCGCAGATCGCCGCGAAACAATTCCGTGCCGCTCAAATCGGCTTCGCTCAAATCCGCGCCTTCGAGCTTGGTTTCCGTGAAATCGCAATTGCGCAGGTCGGCCTTGCGCAGGTCCGCCTGGCTCAAATCCGCAAAGCTGAGCTTGCTGCCGCGCAGGTCGGCCTTTTGAAGATTGCATCCCACCAGATTCGCTCCGGTCAAATCGCGTTTTCGCAAATCCGTTTTGGAAAGGTCGGCGCCGGAAAGATCGGCGCGCTCGCCGCCCGGCTGCCCCTTATGAAATTTCGCGTGCGCGTCCAGAATGTCGCTTAGCTTCTTGCCTTTGTGTCGAATGGTATCCGCCTCTCGCGATCCAGTTGCTTTGCCCGACAGCAGTTCGAATAGCGCCATCGTCTGCTCCGAAATGGTTGGTTTAGGCTTCCATTGTACAGAAAACCGGAAGGCGAGCAAACAGCTCGCTCCACCGATAGTGCATCAGCTTGGGCTGTGGATAGGGCAAAAAACTGCCTGCCCTAAGAATGGGCGGCCTCTTCAAGACCAACTGTGCCGATGCGCCACGAGATTGAAGTGGCCTCTCCGTCCGTTCTTCTCAGGGACGAAGAGGACATTTTTTCAAAATGAATCACTACCGTCCCTTTCGTCGCCGGAATGACTCGTTGCTGATACCCGTGCCGCGCAAACCTGTGATAACTTGAACTTGGCCATGAATCTGATCGAACAAATCAAGGCGCGCGCCCGGACGCAGCCCCAGCGCATCGTATTGCCGGAAGGCGAGGATCCGCGCGTGATTTCCGCAGCGGGCGCGATTGCCCGGGAAGGCCTCGCGAAGATCATGCTGCTGGGCCGGAAACAAATTATCGAAGCGGCGGCGGCACATTTAGGCGTGCCGCTGAAAAATATTGCGATCATCGACTGCTCGGCAAGCCCGCGGCTCGAAACCTATGTACAGATTTATTACGAACGGCGGCGCGCGCGCGGCGCTACGCTCGAGGAATCCGAGGAAATTGCCCGCAAACCTTTGTACTTTGCCGCGCTCGCCGTGGCCGCCGGGGATGCCGACGGAACCGTGGGAGGCGCGACCAACACCACGGGGGAAACCGTGCGCGCGGCGCTTCATGCGATCGGCCTGGCGCCGGATGCAAAGCTGGTGTCGAGTTTCTTTATCATGGTCATCCCGCCGCGCCCCGGACTCGACCTGGGCCCCGCTGGAGCGCTGCTGTTTGCCGATTGCGCGGTCATTCCGGAGCCGAATCCCGAAGAGCTTGCCGAAATTGCGCGCGCTACGGCGGAAAATGCGCGCGCGCTGTTCGACGCGGAACCTCGTGTCGCGCTGCTTTCGTTTTCCACGAAAGGATCGGCCAAACACGCGCGCGTGGATAAAGTTCGCGAGGCCTTGCGCATATTGAAGGCTCGCGCGCCGGAACTCTCCGCGGACGGCGAGCTGCAGGCCGACGCGGCGCTGATCGCGCAAATCGCGCAGTCGAAGACTCCGGGCTCTCCGGTCGCCGGCCACGCGAACGTGCTAATCTTCCCGGATCTCGACTCCGGCAACATCGCCTACAAGCTGGTGGAGCGCCTCGGCGGAGCACAGGCGCTCGGCCCGGTCTTGCAGGGGCTGGACCGCCCGGCAAACGATCTTTCGCGAGGCTGCTCGGCCGAGGACATCGTAAACGTCGTGGCCATCACGGCCGTGCAGGCCATCGCGCGGCAGGAAAAATCCGTTGGAACCACGGATGCACACGGATAAACACGGATAAAAAGAAGAGAAATTCATTTTCTAAATCTTAATCATGATGAACCGAAATCAACCCCGCCTTTTTCCTTCATTTTTTCCTTTTTTGTTTTTATCCGTGTTCCTCTGTGTGCATCCGTGGTTCCTTCCCTCTCGCGCATATGCGCAGGAAGTGGCGGTAAACCTGGCCGAAGGGCGCGTCGTGATTTGCGCCGCGAAGGACGGAATTATCGTGGCCACGGCCGATGCGCACAGCGAGCCGGGTTCGCCGCCGCCGGTGGTTACGGCGCTGGGAGGACTTCGCGCCGGCGTGATCCTGGGCGCGGTCGAGTGGGTGCAGCCGGAGTCGAAGGACGCGCCCGTGCGCCTTGACGTCGAGTTCCCGCACCTCGCCGCATCCGTGCTCCACTCCACGGGCCAACCGAGAGATGCCGAGTCGGCAAGCGATATCGAGGCACTGGGCGTCGCCGTGCTTGAACGTCTCCGTGTGCTCGCGGGCCAGTTGCACAATAAGATTAATTTAAAGGAAGACGAGCCTTTGCTGCGCATCGTCCTGGCCGATTATGTGGATGGATATGGGCCGGAAGCCTGGACCCTCGATTATCATATCCGCCAGGAAGAATTCGGGAACGACTACTGGCAAACGCGCGTCCTGCGTCCGAGCTATTACCAGCTTTACCCTCCGGAAAAAGGCCAGCCGCACACGCTTGTCGAAGTGCGCTACCCGCCGGAAAACCGCATGAAGGATGAGCCCGAACTGCTCGATCTGCTGCGGCAGAATGATCCGCGATTGTCGCAAATCCGCGCGGCAAATGAGATCGTGGCAAAATCCGTGGCGTTTGTCGTCGACGGGCAGAGCCAGAAGTCGGCGGTTGCCAGCGATATCGATTTCCTCAAATCGGCTCTGCCGGCCGTCGCTCCGCCGCAAGCGCAACTCACGATGGCCTACGTCGATTACAACAGAGGGTTTCAGTGGGTCCTGGAACCACCCAAATCCGCCGCTCCCGCTCCCACGGAAGAAAAGCCGAAAGAGGAAGGCGCGCCTTCGCTGTTCCATAAACCCGGACGCTGATTATCGAGAGCGCTCTATGGTGTTGCCCGGCTCGCCGACCCGCTGGAATGCATGGGAGACGCCGACTGTTTGCAAATGCGATGGCTGGCGGTGATTCCTAGCCCGTATTTCTCACCACGCAACCACTGAAATCGTTTTCAATCTCTCCGGACAGGCTAGAACGCCGCTGGGATGGCTTTTAGTGGCACAGGCTTCTGGGGTGAACCCCTCAGCTGAGACAATTTGGAACTAGCACACTAGCCGTTCCATGATTTTTGCTTCTCAAACTGCGCCTTCTTCTTCAGGATGGCGCCCGACTGGTGAAGCGGAGGCGAGCTCTGCTGGAGAGCAACTCGCCGAGGAATAGCCAGTTGGAGACTCATCGGGACGATGAGCCGGGGGGCGGCTGCAGGGTCGCTCCCCGCTGTTTTCGCTTTCCTCATCGGGCTGGTAGATCTCCCCATGCCTGAAAAAACTCATTGTTGCTCCAGCAGAATGGATCGCTGGACTGGCATCTCGCTCGAATTCCTCTGGCGAACGATAGCCTAACGCCGAATGTAATCGTTGCCGATTGTAGTACTGTTCGATGAACGCTTCGATATTCGCGAATAGATGCTCCAGGTCGCGGTACTGGTTGGCGTAAATTTCCTCTCGCTTGAACGTCTTTATGAAACTTTCGCAACTGGCGTTGTCGTACGGGTTCGCCGGACGACTCATGCTGGCAATCATTTGGTGTCGCTGCAAAACCTGGGCGTAATCTCCGCACGCGTACTGCACGCCGCGATCCGAGTGATGCACCAGGCCCGGCGGCGGCTGTCGCTCGGCGATGGCCTTGTCCAGTGCCGCAATTGGCAACCGCGCCGCCAGCGTGCGGTCCAGCGCCCATCCCACCACTTTGCGCGAATACACGTCCAGCACCACCGCCAAGTAAACAAACTCATTTTTCAACCGGATGTAGGTGATGTCCGCAACCCACAACTGATTGATCCCGGTCAGATTCATGCGCCCGGCCAGATTCAGATAGACCTCGAACCGGTGATCGGAATCGGTGGTCACCGCAAATTTTCGCGGCTGCAGACCCAGCAGATTATCTTCGTGCAGAATCCGCAACACGCGCTTGTGGTTCACCACCATCCCGCGTCGCCGCAACTCCGCGCTGATCCGCCGATAACCGTAGCGCCGCCGATGCTCGACAGCGATCTGCTGGATCTCGCTCCGCACTTGCATCTCTTCCTCGACCGGCACCCGCTCGCGCAGCGAACGATAAAAACCTGCGCGGCTCACTCCGGCCATCTGACACATCCGCTCGATGCTTAGGCTGCCTTGCAAAGGCATCACTTCCTGAATTTCGTCGTAGATGCCTTCTCGCCAGTGATACCGCTGTTCCGGCGTCGAGCCTCGACTTTTTGCAAGGCACCTTTGAAAAAATCCAGCTCCAGCGTTTTGTCCGCCAGCGCTTGCTTGAGCTGATTGATTTCCTTCCGCAGACTGGATTCCCGCGAATTCCCCGGAGGCGATTGCTCACTTTGCAACGCCTCCGATTGATCCCGCCACTGGTACAGCAGACGTCGATGAACGCCCAGTTCCTCCGATAACGCCACGATGTTATCGCAGCTCTTCAGCCGCTCCACCGCCATCCGACGAAACTCCCGCGTATGCCGCCGTAACCGTTTCTTCCCCACTTGCAGCCCCTTTCACTGCTAAGTGTGCCAGTTCCATTTGTCTCAAAATAGGGGTTCACTCCACTTCAGCCTGTGCGATATTGCGATGCAAGAAAATCAAAACCGCACAGGCTGAAGCCTGTGCCACCAGGGCCTGTCAAGGGTTTTCGTCCAATTCTTACAAGCTTTGGAAAGGTTACACTCAGGAGTTTGTGAGAATTGCGGGCTAGGGCTTTGCCGGAGCTGGCGATGGAGGCGCCGCGCTTGGAGCGTCTGCCGCGGGAGCGCTCGCATCGCGCGTAAAGTCCGTCCAGCGAACGATCGCGCGAATCGGCACGCTCACGCCTCCAACTTCGATCGTTTCATCCGAGCGGGAGTACGCTGGGAACCATAGATTCTTCCCGATTTGCTGACGGTAGGTTTCAAATACGCTGAACGGCAACACGGAAGAAGTGACGTCGCCGGTTTCCGTGACCCACTTGCCGATGGTCTTCACGATGACCAGGTCCTGCACGTCCACCCACACGGTGCCCGAAAAATACGCATGGGCGCGTTCCAGCGCGCGGGGTTTCACGGTGAAAAAGTAGGCGCTCAATTCGTCGAGCGGCTGTTTCCCGCCAAAACTAATTTCATATTTCGGAAGCTGCGCGGTTGTAAGCGGAAACAGCGGAGTCGCCGCCAGGAGATCGGAATCTCCGCGCTCGATATCCAGATAATGAAGCGTGGCCGGGGGACGGCGAAGAGGTTTCTCATATAGTTTGCCGTCGGGAGAGATCCGTTGCTGCGTGATGATTTCCAGCTGGCCGGTGGGCTTGTTGTCGGGACCTATTTCTTCGATGCGCACGCTCTTCTGGAAACTGTAGCCCAGGATCGCGCGAACCATCGCGTCCTCGTTCGCGGCAAATCTGCGGATAATTTCCTCGGGAGGAATCGGAGGCGGCTCGGGCTTGACGGGCGGCGGAGGCACGGGAAACTTCGTGGATGCCGGCGGCTGCATGGGGCCGGCGTCCTGCGCGCGCGCCGCATCCGGCATCGCTGCCAGGAGCAGCGCCATCGCGCAAAACACCGCCAACTGGATCGAGCGAGGTTTCATAGTGTCTGCTTCATTTCGTTGGATGCGGCCGCCGGAACTTTTGTAGCACGGGATTTTGCAAATCGGGCCGTCTATTGCGCGTCCCCTGCAGTGTACCGCAAAGTGAATTCACCGGGCGGCTCCAGCGGCTGCGGAACGCGAACCACAAAACGAATCTGGGCGGAGAACGCTTTGGGAACAATGATCGCTCGGCCAGCAGTCCATTCCACGACCAGCGGATGCCTGCCGGAAGAGTGGATTTCCAGGTGCGCCACGCCTTCCGGCAGCGAAATCGGCTCGCCCCTGGAAATGAAATCCTCGCACTGGGAAACCCCGGCGGCATTTGCTTTCGACAGCGGACTTGCAGTTGTCGAGGATGGCGCGGTCTCCCAGCAAAATTGTGTATTCCCTTCCTCCGCTGCAGGCACGGGTATCGACAATTCCGAAATGAACGATCTTCGCGCATCGGATTTGCCTGTTGCCGGCGAAGGCGCTGTGACAAAAGAAATATGGTAGGACGCCTCGATGGTTTCCGGCTTCACGAAATGCAACGTTTTCTCGACGTGAAGCCCCGCGGGAGAATTTTCATATTCCCGATAAGATAGCCGCAGGCCGGTATCGGGCTTCCCCTCGATCCACTTCGCTTCGTAGCCGCGGTTAAATGCAAAGTCCGACGTTACCCCCGCGTCCTGCGGCCGAGCGCCGGCGGTAATCAGAAAATCATGCAGAGCGCCACCCAAAGTAATGAGGTCGTCATTCGTGGATTTGTCCACAAGCGCGAGCGCGCGTCCGCTGTAGGCAGGCGAAACAATCAGGCGCAAGCGGCTGCTCTCCAGCACCCAATCCGGCGCGCCGCTCCGCTCGAAATCGTATTGATAATGCGAATTCCCCGCGTCGTTCGCCGTCAGGAACAGCACCGGGCCGGTTCCGCGCTCGTGGCCTGAGTGAATCGCGAGTTGCCCGCTGAGCAGGCCATCGGGCGGCGGCGCCGCCGGCGGACTGCTCGCCGCGGATCGAGACGGTTGAAATCGCATGGGAGTGATCTGCTGCTCATCACCAAATACCCTTGCATAACCTGTGCCATGGAATGCGCCATCCAGAGAAAAATCCGAAATACGCAGATCGTCCGAAAGATTATGGGTAGCAATGACCATACGGCCGCCCGAGTTCGCGTCGGCAATAAGCAGAGGAGGGCTTGTGGGAATCGTGACGTCCGAGCCGAGCGGGTATCGGATGGCGTTATAGACTTCATACTCCAATCCGCGGAAATTTTCCTTTTCCGGATCCGATTTTTCCGTCACGTGCGGCGTGTATCGCAAGTGAATCCGTAAAACCCGCGCGTAGTCAGGGGATGGCCCGCGCGGCAGCTGAACCTCGAGTTCCCCGGTTTCCTGCTTCCATTCGTTCTCCGCGCGAAAATTCCCCTCGAATTCAACCTTGGACGGCGCGCTTTCCAGGCGCAGGCGGACGGTTGCGAGCGCCGGAGCGTAGAACGCCAATTCCAGCGTTTTGCCCTCGCGCTGCGCGCCGATCAATTCCGCCCCGGCCACAATCACTTCGTCGGAGCAGCGTTCTCCCGGCGCAGCGGCGGAGCACAGTGGAGCGTGGACCGGAAGCAGCAGCGAGTCGCGCGCCGGGACAGTGACATCGAACGTTATCTTTGGCGGGACTGACGTTGCGCCCGCCAAGCGAGGTTCGCTGATTTCGAATGATTGCTTCGCGGGTTGCTCAGGATTCAGGTTTGTCACGCTAATCAGTTCGGCGGCGCACAGTTGCTTTTCCGCGCAGACAAAAGACCGTGCGGACCGAGCGGCGTCATCGTTCGAAACAAGCTGCGAAACAATTAGATTCGGGTTGAGTTCGCCGCCATTCGCAAGGCGTAAAACGCGGCGCGCTCCCGAACGCTCCATTAGGGCGGCAAAGGATTTTATGCCCGCGGAACTTTCCGGTTCTGCCACGTTCTGGCTGCTGTCACGGGCAAGATGCACCCAGGAATAAAAATCGGTCGAAGATGCCATGATGCGGCCTCGTTCGAATTGCCACTCGTTGATGGTGTCCCCTGCAGCGGGGATTGCCGGTGCGCCCTGCCACAATGGGCCGAGGCGCGATCCTGCAGGCCGCGCGGGGAAATACACCAGAACTCCGCCCCTGCGGACAAATTCCACCAGAGCTTCCTGCGCGCGTTCCGATAATTGGAAATTTCTCCCGACATCCTGCGGGACGTCCAGCAAAATCACGGGGTCGCGCAACAATCGTTCCACTGCCTGCGCCGCGGGATTGACGAATTCCGGCGCGTATCCCGCAAGGGCCGCGGCGCGGCACAATTTCTCTATTTCTTCCGCATAGAGCGTACTGGCGGCTTCATCTGTCTTTTCTGCGGACACGCGCAGATCCACGATTCCGAAATCGGATTGCACGTGCGATGCGGCCAGCATGGCGCTCCACGCGGAAATAAATTGCCCGTTTCGCATTACGCCGCCGGCGCGCGGCCCTTTATTTCCGGCGAGGTCGAGCGGAGCGTCCCAGCGGAAATAACGCGCCGCTGAAGGGGTTTCCCAGCCTGCGGGAGTGAGCGTGTCCTGTAGCGGCGAGTAGACAATACCGCGAATGCCGCTCCCCAAAAGGAGACGCGAGGCAAGCAAAGTGTTCTCCAGAGCTGGTTGCGCCGCTCGCGTGTCTCCGGCTGGTGCAAAGGTCGTCGCCGAAAAAACGGAAAGAAACGGCGGGAAATCCGGCTGTGTCGCGAGCGCGTGTGCGAGAAACGAAAGCGAGGAAGCATCCGTTGTGGTAAGCAGAGACTTCCGCAAAATGGTTGCGGAATTGACGGATACAGGTTTCGCTATCAGCGGCGAGGCCTGTGGATCGAAAATCCACTGGCCCGCGAGCCTAACCGGAGACGAATCTTTCGGCACGGATGCGCTCGGAAGCGCCGCCAGGCCTTGCGCTGCGGCATTGGGAATGTTCAGGAAAGAGATTGCGTCGAGTCCGCCTCGCGCCAGCGCCCTGCGGAGTTCGGCCAGATACTTTGCCAGATCGGGAGCTTCGGCGCCCGGAGAAACCGTCACGGCATCGTCCAGCGCAACAAACAGCAGCGGACCGGGAATTTGTTTTGCTTGCGATTCTCCTTCCCGGCTCGATGGATCGCCGATCGAGATCATATTCTTTGCGCTGTAGGGCGCGAGCACCCGGGCGACGGCGGTCAACCAGCGACGTGTATAGGTCATGTGGATTTCATTCGCAAGCCAGCCGCGCGCGGCCGCATTCGAATCTCGATCAGCAAGCTGCGCGTCGGGCGGCGCGACGCCATCCTGGATGTCCGCGGCGCTCATCCCGTATTCCGAATAGGCGAGAAGCCACGAAGGAATCCCGGAGTTGCGCCAGTGGTCGCCAATCACGGGACCCGGCCGGACGATCAGCTTGAATCGCATCTGCGCAATCAGACTCAGGAAACCTCGCAAGTCCCGATTCGGGTTCGTGTGGCCATCGAAATCAAATTGGGCGTCGCGCGGCTCGTGCCAATTCCAGGGAATGCGGATGTCAATCGTGTTGATGCCCAAGTCGCGATAGCGGAGCAGCGAGTGCGCCCACAGATCCTGCGGGATGCGGAAATAATCAAATTGCGCGGCATGCACGAAAAATGGGACGCCGCCAACACGCAACTTAGGTTCTCCGCCGCTGGAAACGATTTCCACACCGGAGGGCTCGGCCGCAGGAGCACCCGCAGTGCTTTCTGCGCAAGGGCGGGAACACACACCAAAACAATCGCCGCCGCGGCCGCAATCAGGCGATGCGCGTTGCGGAGACACCTGGACCCAACCGGATTGTGATCAGCCTCGAACATCCCACTTGAATGGTACATGACCCGTGACGCCATTTCGATGTTTGCAATTCCCGAACCATGTAGCGAACTACGATGACGATTTCCGCCCCGCGGACCGCGGGACCTCTGCTACAATCGCGCGGCTGCGAATTGGCGATCAGGGCATGCCACATGGCCACGGAAACTCTTGCCAAGCGATTTTATGTGTCGGGAAGCGTGCAGGGCGTGGGATTCCGCTATTTTGCCGAGCGTGTGGCGTCACGCCTAGGCGTCGCCGGATACGTGAAAAATCTGCCGGATGGCCGCGTGGAAGTTTATGCCATTGGCACAGCGGCGCAACTGGACGCGCTGAAAGGCGAGCTGGAAGCGGCCCGCGCATGGCCAGGGTCGAGCGCCTGGACGAGAACGATGCGGAGATGCAGCCGGAATACGCTAGTATTTTCACCATCGAACCAGAATATTGAATTCAGGAATCGGAGCGAACGGAATGAACCATTTGAAAGAGTTGATTCGAGAAGTCCCCGATTATCCGAAGCCGGGAATTCTGTTTTACGATCTGACGACGCTGCTGCAGAATCCCACCGGATTTCACAGCCTCGTGGACGCGCTTTGCGGTCACTATGAGGGCCAACATGTCGATGCCGTCGTGGGCATCGAGGCACGGGGATTTATCCTTGCTCCGGCGCTGGCCTACCGGCTCGACGCGGGATTCGTTCCCGTTCGCAAACCAAAAAAACTGCCTTGGAAAACGGCATCGGTTACCTACGACCTCGAATACGGCACGGACACGCTCGAAATTCATCAAGACGCCATCAAGCCGGGCCCGCGCGTTTTGATCAGCGATGATTTGCTCGCCACCGGAGGCACCGCCGCGGCAACCGTTGCGCTGGTGCGCAAGCTTGGCGGCGAAGTGGTCGGCGCATCTTTCGCCGTGGAACTGACGTTTCTCAACGGCCGCAAAAAGCTGCCGGGAATCGATGTCTTCTCGATGATTCAGTACGACAAGTAGTCGCGGCACAGGCTTCACGCCTGTGCGAATTTTTCTGGACCGGAGAAGCTATTGAACCGGGTTCCCCGGCTTATTCTCTGTGCCATGGAGTTACTCAGCCAGAGGCGTTTTCGCGGCGGGCCGTCTGGCCGCGCTGGCGGACGGCCTCGAACAGCACGACGCCGGCGGCGACCGAAACATTGAGCGCGCGCACCGGACCGGTCGTCGGGATCGAAACCAGAAAGTCGCAGCGCTCGCGGACCAGTGCGTGCAATCCCTTGCCCTCTCCGCCCAGAACAATTCCAACCGGAACTTTGAAATCCACTTCCGTGTGGCGCTTTTCGGCGCGTTCGTCGAGTCCCACCAGCCAGTAGCCCGCCTCTTTCATTTCCTCCATCGCGCGGAAGAGATTCTTGACGCGCGCAACCGGCAAGTGCGCCAGCGCCCCGGCTGAAGCGCGCGCCACGGTTTCGGTAAGCCCGGCGGCGCGGCGTTCGGGGATGACCACGCCTTGCGCACCGGCGGCCAGCGACGTTCGCACGATGGCGCCGAGATTCTGCGGGTCCTCGACGCCGTCCAGAAGAACCAGCAGGCCGGGAGCGCCATGCGGATCGCGCGGCTTCAGCAGATCCTCGAAACTGGCGATGGCGACGCCGCAACCAACGCGACGACGCCTTGGTGCTCGCGCGTGCCGGCGGTGCGATCGAGCTGGATGCGCTCCTCAAAGCGCACGGGATATCCTGCTGCCGCGCCAGCCGCACCAATTCCTCGATGCGGTTGCCGTGGCTGCCTCGCGCAACGATCAGGGAATCGAGCGGCCGGTTGGCTTCGAGCGCTTCGCGTACAGCATGGATGCCGGTAAGACGGTTCATAACCTGAATCTCCTGTCATCCAAATGGCACAAGCTTCTGCCTGCGGGGGTTAATTCAGCGCGATCGTCATTGCTGCAACCAAACCCACAGCTAAGCCTGTGTCACTAAACCTGCGCGCGCGATTTTCGTATTCACTCCCGGGATGAAACGCGCTGATCTTCACTGTATTGTGAGAATTTCAGGCTCAGCGTTCCAGCGTGACGATCGCCTGCGCGGCGATCGCTTCCCCGCGTCCGATTGCGTCCACACCTTCGTTGGTCTTGGCTTTCAGATTGATCGCGGAAGCGGAAATTCCCAATGACTTCGCCAGCGCCTCGCGCATGGCGGGAAAGTGCGGGCCCAGCTTTGGTTTTTCGGCGATGACCACCGCGTCGATGTGCGCGATGCGGAATTCGTGTTCGCTCAAGCAATTCGCGGACGCGCTCGAGAAATAGCAGGCTTGATGCGTCCTTCCACTTCGGATCGGTGTCCGGAAAATGCGTGCCGATGTCGCCGAGCCCCGCGGCGCCCAGCAGCGCGTCGCAGAGCGCATGCGCCAGCGCGTCGCCATCGGAATGGCCCACGGGCCCCTTGTGGAATGGAACTTCGATGCCGCCGAGGATCAGCTTGCGGCCTTCGGCGAGGCGGTGCAGATCGTAGCCGATGCCCGCGCGGGTCATCGCGCCGCGCGCTCCTGGCGAAGATAGAACTCGGCGAGCTCCATGTCGCCGGGGCGAGTGATCTTCAGGTTGCGCTCGGACCCGGCCACGACATGAACGTCGCGGCCCAATCGCTCGACCAGTCCCGCTTCGTCCGAAGCTGACACGCCATCCTGGCGCGCGCGAGCAAATGCTTCGAGCAGCAACGAAGCGCGGAACACCTGCGGAGTCTGCGCCAGGACCACGCGCTCGCGAGGTATCGTCGCTGTGATGAGCGCGACATCGTGCGCCGCCCTGCAAGCTCGCGCGCTTCACTTCCTTCACCGTGTCCATGGCCGGAATGCCCAGAATGGCCGCGTCGCAGGCGGCCGCCTCCGCGATCACGCGCTCGATCTGGTCGCGCGTGACCAACGGCCGTACCGCGTCGTGCACCAGAATCAATCGGCATCGTCGGAACCTCCGTCAAGGCGTTCGCGACGGAATCCTGCCGCGTGTCACCGCCGCGAACCACGCGGACCGGCGGCCGAGATTTTCTCGACGCGATGCTGGCGGCCACCGAATCCACTTCGTCCGCCCGCGTAGAGATGATGAATTCGGTGATCGCCGGACAGGCCGCCAGGCGCCGCAGCGTGAAGATGAGCACGGGCACGCCGTCGAGCTCGAGAAATTGCTTCAGCGTCTCCGCACCCATTCGGGTGCCAAGTCCGGCAGCGGGCAGAATTGCGGTTACACGATTCATCATAGCTTCCAGCCTCTAGTTCATCGAGGAGCAAAAAGCTTACACCAATTGGAGGCACTTATAAACAGGTGTCGGAAAAGGGTGACGGGCCAGTTTCCGAGAAGACGACTTCACGGGACTTGGCTTAGGGCTAGGACTCGTAACATCAATCGAATTTCAGAAACAAGGGCCTTCCCATGGAAATTCCCCCCTACCCATTTTTCACGAAAATCTCAATATCGTTTGCCAAAATCGGTCCTATCGGTGTGCAATTGGTGTTTGAGGGTGCGCACTGTCCCTAAAATAAGAATCTTCAGTTGAATCAGCCTCATAAGTCGTTCAGCGGCGTCACCGCCAGAAACGGAAGAACAACTATGGAGAGATCGTAACCGAAAGATTAGTGGTGCGGCTCACGGTTCCCGCATTGTTGGTTCCTAGCGCGGTGACAACAACTGTATAAGTTGTGGATGTAGGTGGTGGAGATCCTGTAGGTCCGGCCGATGATCCCCCGCCGCACGAGATGATCGGCAGCACACACCCAATACAGAAGGCCTTCAGAAGAAATCGACGTTGCCATCTCCCGCCACATTCTCGGTGCGCTGCGAACAAGAAGGATAAGGTCACCATCAGACAGCACGCGACAGTGTAGGTGAGCACAGCAGACGTTACGGGAACGTCTTTCCGCCTTTGCACCACGGCGGCGATTGCCGGTGCACTGATAGTTAGCGTTGTAGTAAGGGCGTTGTTATTCCCAGTTGCACTTAGCGGCGTAGGGCTGAAACTGCAATTGGCATTAGCGGGGAGACCAGAGCAGCTAAACGAAATACTTCCGTTGTAATTCCCTACTGGCGTGATCGTAAGAGTGGCTGTCCCGGTTAGTCCACTTGTAATGCTTAATTCTGTCGGAGAAGGAGTAACCGACAAATTCGGAGGTGGCGCGTTAATCGTCAAATAAAGAACTTGAGAAATTGATTGTGCGAAGTTGCCGTCTAAATTCGCATAGGTAACCGAGATCGGATGCGTTCCGGATGCCAGGCCAGCCACCGTGATCGACGCGACGCCGTTCGCATCCAGGACTGTACTGCCGATAGGCAGCGTACCGTCGTTAAAATCAGCGTTACCGATGGGAATCCCTGCTGGGCTTTGAACAGTTGCTGTAAAGGTGACTGGCTGGCCGGATGGCGCAGGATTTGGAGTGGCAGTCAATGAAATCGATGTGGGCGCCTGCTGGATGAGCACGTTGACCGTAGGAGAAGAAGTCGACGCGAAGGGTCCCTGGATTGGATACTGGGCGCTGAAACTGTAGTTGCCAACATTGAGGCTGGAAAACGTGTATTTGGCGCTCCCTTGTGCGTTGAGCGGGACAGACACCATCGGCTGCGGACCAATGAAAAGCGTGACATTCCCGGTCGGGGTGCCAACAGCAGATGCTACAGCAGCGGTGAGCGTTACGGATTGAGAAAACGTAAGCTGAGCGGCGGAAGCGTTCAGCGTAAGAGACGTCGGTTCTCCCGCCACGACCACAGCTGTTGGACTCGAGACGCTTCCCGAGAGAGAACTATTACCGCTGAAAGCTGCGGTAATTAGGCGAGTTCCCGCATTGAGGCTGCTCGTCGAAAAGGAGGCGCCCCCTGTAACGCTCGAGGAGGATTGGCCGAGTTGGGTTGTGGAGTCAAAGAACCCCACGGTTCCGGAAATGATGCCGGAAGGCGCCGTGACGTTTGCCTGAAAATTGACGGTATCGCCATAGTTCAGTTGCGTAGGTTGGATCGAAAGTGACGTTTGTGTCGCCTGCAGATTGGCGGGACCGGGAGTCTCGAAGGCACCCATATCAATGACGGGATACGTCAACCCCGTCGCGTTTTGGATTCGAGGGTTTGAATCAAGGTCTGTCGTAGGCAAATTCGGAGCAGAGTTATTGCCACTGTCGATCGCTGGCGAACCAGTTTGTAATTGGAAGTCGCCGGACGTTGGATTGGACAATTTCGGATCGGCTGAGATATTTCCGTTTGAACCAGTCTGATCTGGGCACCAGCCAGTGACCCGGGGGCCACCTGAGTTAAAAACATCGTTGTGATCCGCGAAGGGAGGAGATCCACTTAAGTCTTGGTAACCTGGATTGCAGGCAATTGCACCATAGCTGTCGGCAGCTACGATAATGTTGTTGTAAAGCCCGATCTGGCTAACGTAGCCACCGAAGGCGATCTGTGAACCATCAACATAGTCGTCAATCGCGAGAGTCTTGTTTATAGTAATCGTGTTTCCGGCAATCGTATTGTTGATGATAAAAAGATTGACGGGGCCCGTGTTGTAACTGACCTCGGAGAGAAGCGACAGATATAAGCCTCCACCTGCAGTCCCGGAATTATTCCCGTAAATTAAGTTCTGAACGAGGGTCAGCTCGTCCCCTTCGATTAAGGAAATTGCCCCGCCAAAACCGATTGAAACGTTGTTTCTGATAACATTATTTTCGATGATTGGCCCGGTTGCGTAGTCGATTCGAATGGCGCCCCCGTAACATTGCGCCTTGTTATTTTCGATGATATTCCCCAAGATCTCTGTTGGTGAGCCGGCGATGCCAGCGATTAAAATGCCGGAACCGTCAAGGTAATCGCAACCAAAGTCAAACCGAGGATCATATTGCGTAGCCGTGTAGCTAATCGTATTGCCCTGAATCAATGGCGCACCAAGCTCTACTTCGATTCCGTGGCCACGGTCGCCCGTAATGACATTATTCGTAATCGTAGGGCTTGCACCACTAACTAGGATGCCGTCGGTGACGAAAGTCGCGGGAGTTGGCAACGGAAGGGCATCATCCGTAATCGTGAATCCATTGAGAACCGATCCTCTTGCTTCGTTATTGGTAAAACTGACGACGACTCCCTTTTGTCCGCCGTCGATCGTTGTTTGCGAAGCTCCGCCTGAACTTGTGACGGTTATGGCTTTTCCATTGAAGCTGATATTTTCCGTATAGGTTCCGGGTGAGACAAGAATCGTATCCCCGTCAACGGCGGCGTTGATCGCGGCTTGAATTGTTTGTTGATCTGCAGGTACGCGGATCGTCGTTTGGGCTTTCGCTGATACTGAGACAAAACACAGAGCGACCGCGAGCAAGTGAATCCGAAAAAAAGGTGAGCTGGTCACAGGTTTACCCAGAGTTAGAATCCACCTAGCTGAGTGCCTTTGGATTATTCTGGAGCCCGATTGTACGATAAGAGGAAGCTATTGTTAATGGTAATGATTCGGTAACAACTCCTTCGTTTATAGCGGTTGGGACCCGACTCACTGATTCCTTTAGCTCAGCGTCTTATGCCTGCGCGAGCCAAGTCCTGAGAAACGGGGTTCTCGGAAACTGGCCTGCGACGGGCAACCGCGAATTGTTGTTCTCAGATAGGTCTGAAATCAATTGAACAGACGCGCCTGCTGCACGCAGCCAAATATCACGCGCGGCCGGCGGACTGCGCCGCCTCGCGGCCCGCAATGCGCCCAAAGACGATGGCGCGAGCGAGGCCGTGCTCATTAAAACCTCCCGCGGTTTCGCCAGCGCAGTACAGGCCGGGTATTACTTTGGCCCACAAGTCGATCACCTGGGCCTTGGCGTTGATGCGCAGGCCGGAAAGGCAATCGTGCAGGCAGGGCGTGGACCATGCGGCATAAAACGGCGGCGTCTGAATTTTAAATTTGGGCGCGGGCTTTCCATAATCTTCGTCCTTGCCCGCATCGACGAAACGGTTGTAGCGCGCGACGCTTTCTTCGAGCGCCGTGCCCGGCATCGGCTTCTTCTGATATTTGCTGACGATCTTGCCTGCCAGTTCTTGTAAAGATTGCCCGGTAAAAAACCAGCCGTCGGGATCGACGAACGGAGGCGCGCAAGTCCAGTTCTCGCGTTTCACGGCGTCCGCGTCAAAGATGGCCCAGATGGGGCCGCCACCTTCGCCTTTGCCGCCGTTCACTTCCAGGCAAGGATTCCACCAGTCGAATCCAGTGGCGAATTCGTTCACGAATCTTCGGCCTACCTGATTGACGTGGATTACATTTTGATAGTCGGCGACTTGAAGGCCGATCGCGCGCGCGAGGCCCTTGATGGGACTATCCTTCAAGTTTTCGGCGCGGCGTCCGCCACCCTGCGGGTAGCCAAACTGGTTTCCAATCACGTATGGCTTTTCGAAAATGTGCGAACGCGCTTGCGTCTCAACCGTCTGGTTTGCCACGCCCCAGAGCGACGCGCCCACTTGCATGGCCGCGATTTCTCCGTCGCCCGATTGGCGGGACCACGGCTCGCCGACCACCTGGTATTCCTCGGTCAGCCGCGGATCGAAGATTCTCCGGAAATTCACATTGCTCGTATGGCCGCCGGTACCGAGGATGACTCCTCTTTTTCGCTTCGATGTTCAGCGTCTTGCCCTGGTGCGTCGCGGTAATGCCCAGAATTTTTCCGGAAAAAGTGTCCTCGCGGATGACGCCCGTCATGCTGTGCCGCAGGAGAAATTGCACGCCGAGTTTTCTCGCGCTCGCTTCCAGCGGACGCATCAACGCGGTGCCGTTGCCTCCGTTCGGCGCGTAGGCGCTGACCTCGCCCGTCCAATGGACGGTTTGCGAGCGCATCACGTTTTGCGGGCCGCCGTCGGCTCCGTTCGGGGAAACCTCGGGAAATTTCACGCCGTGGGCCAGCAGAAAATCGAAGGACGCCACGCTTTCATCGCAGAATGCGCGAATAATTTCGCGGTCGCTGAACCGGTAGTCGTGCCACGCGACCAAGTCCTGGTACATGGCGTCCGGCGAATCCACGATGCCGTATTTCTTCTGCAGGCTCGTTCCTCCGCCCAAGGCGATGTTTCCGCCGCTTTCGATTCCGTGTCCGCCGATGTCGTGATTTTGCTCGACGACGATTACCTTGGCGCCGTGTTGCGCGGCTTCGATCGACGCGGGTATCCCCGAAGCACCGGCGCCTACCACGACGACGTCCGCGCTGAGGTCCCAGTGCCGCGGAGCGCCCGCCGCAGGATGTTTCCTTCGCGGCAATTCCGCCGAGGGCGGCTGCGCCGATTCCCGCGGCGGCCTTTTTGACGAAATCTCTTCGAGGCAGAGTTCCTATTTGCCGCGTCATTCTTCGCCATGATCTTGCTCCTTGTCATGTCGGACGGCTACCTGGTTCCTGAAAACATTAAAACACGTTGTCATTCCGAACCCGCTCCTGCAGGTGAGGAATCTCTCATTCAGTTGTCTTTAAACCACGGAGAGATTCCTCGCTTTGCTCGGAATGACAAATAAAAATACTTTTGCCGCAAGCGGATCGGCCGCCGCGCGTCGAATTCAGCCGTGCGAAACCAGCGAATCGCGGCGAATCGCGGGCGATCGACGCTGCCCCGGTTTGCGCCATCATCACTTGCAGTTCGCGCCGCAGAATTTCGATCACGGTCTCCACGCCTTCCTGCCCGAACGACGCGAGTCCCCAGATGTGCGGCCGGCCGATGCCCACGGCGGTCGCTCCGAGCGCCAGCGCCTTAAAAATATCCGCGCCGCCACGGAATCCGCTGTCAATCAAGACCGGAATTTTTCCATTCGCGCCCTCCAAAACTTCCGGAAGGCACTCGATCGTGCCGCGACCGCTGGCGTCTTCGTGGCCGCCGTGATTGGAGACGATCACGCCATCGATTCCGTGCTGCACGGCCAGCGCGGCGTCCTCGCGCGTGACGATGCCCTTGAGCACCATCTTGAGGCGCGTCATGTCCCGCACGCGCTTCACGTCGTCCCAGCTGAGCTTCACGCTGTTCTCGCCCATCAGCGCGCCGACCGCGCCGAGGACGTCCATCGGAGTGCTCGCCTGAATCCTGGAAATTTGCGGCAACGCGGCGTGGCAACCGGCGCAGCGTTCGTCGGCGGCGCGGTCCAGATCGCGAACGCCGGCGCGCTGCACGGATTTCGCGCCAATCGTGTTCGCCCCTCCGTCATCGATGGTCCAGACCAGGACCGGGCATCCGGTCGCCTCGATGCGCCGGACAAGAGCCGGAGTCAGCGTATCCCCGAGCCCCGCGACCCATACCGGTTCGCCGCGCGCCGCGTTCACGGCGTCAATTCCTTTCGGATCTTCCACGATGATCGCCGAGCCCGACAGGATCTGCAGCGTGCGCGTCGCCCTGGCGGCGCGCGCCACCACCACGGCGCCGTCCGGATAGTAGGCGTTCATCCTGCCGATCGGGCAGATAAAAATCGGGGAGTCCCAGTTCACGCCGAACAGGCGAATGGACTGGTCGACTTTGGTGATGCCGGTAAGGCGGCGCAGGCGAACTTCGTATTTCGAGAAGCCCGCGCGATTGGCGAGCATCGTTTCGTTGTTGAACGAGCCATCCGTGATGAACTCATAATGCGCGGGAGAAAGTTTTGCGCGCGCCGCGGGATCGAAATCGAAAATGTTCAGCGCTTCCTTGACCGACTTGATGACCACCGCATCCTGCTCGGGCAGCGGCGCGGCGAGAACTTCCTCGACCCAGCGCGAAGAAAACCCCGCGCAGGCCAGAATGGGGCTGGCAGCCAGGAAACTCAAAAACGCGCGGCGATTCGACAATCTGGTGGAAGGCGTCATAGTCCCCTGCCCCTTTCCTACACAATCGATAATTTTAATCGTATTAGAGCAGCGTAACGCAAAGCTGGCGGATATCGGCCGAAACGGGTTTCAGAAAATAAAAAAAGCGCGCCATTCCGAGGCATGCTGCGCGCCAGGGAATCTCTCTTTACTTAAGTTTAAAATACAGAGGGATTCCTCGCGGAGTTTATCCCGGCCCCTGACGGGGCTCGCAATGACGCGGAAATAGATTTTTCCGCAGCCTGTCACTCCGGTTCGTGGGATGTGTCCGGAACCACCGAGCGCGGCCCGCGCTCGCCTCCGGCAACAGCCTCTCCGCGACCGGGGTGCTCGGCCTGGCGCGGTATTTCGTTGATGGGATGCGCCTGGGGTGCGCGGGGGGCCTGCGATTCGGTCCGTTCGTCGAGCCGCCCGAAGATCATTTTGCCCGCGGTGGTCTGGTGAACGGAGGTCACCGTGATATCCACCGTCTTGTTGATCATGCGGCGCGCGCCGTCGACCACGACCATGGTTCCGTCATCGAGATACGCGACTCCCTGATTGTATTCCTTGCCCTCGCGCAGGATGAACACGCGCATGATTTCGCCCGGCAGCACGACGGGCTTCAGCGCGTTCGCAAGCTGATTGACGTTGAGGATTTCAATGCCCTGCAGCGTGGCCACTTTGTTCAGATTGTAGTCGTTGGTGATGATTTTCGCCGTCGTAGCGCTTTGCCAGTTCGATGAGTTTCAGGTCCACGTCGGCGACATTCGCAAAATCATCGTCCGCGATTTCGACTTCGAGATGCGGCATTTTCTGTATCCGCTGCAGGACTTCGAGGCCGCGGCGGCCCCGCTGGCGCTTCATGGAGTCGGCGGAATCGGCCACGAGTTGCAGTTCCCGCAGGACGAATTGGGGGATGAGCATGACGCCGTCCAGGAAGTGCGCCTCGCAAATATCGGCGATGCGGCCGTCGATAATCACGCTGGTGTCGAGCACCTTGGGCATGCGCCGCGTGCTGCGTTCGCTGCCGAACAACCCGCCCAGCGCCTGCAGGTTGAGCATGTCTCCCTTGTACGCGCCGAGCACCAGGCCAATGTAGGTCATCACCAGAAGCAGCGCCACGTCCAGGAACGATCGCGATCCTACCGGGATCGAAGTGCGCGCCAGAACCAACCCCATCAAATAGGCGCCCAGGATGCCGAGAGTCGAGCCCACCGCCGCACCGATCAAACGGCGCAAGCTGGCGCGCTGCAGGCGAATCTCGAACAGGAATACGGAAATGGAAAACACCAGGCCCATTGCCGCAGCCACCCAGGTTCGACAGCCCGAACGGATGAAAGTGGTAGCCCGCAGCCACGCACGCAACCGCAAAAATAACGCGCACCAGCATGTGATCCCACCAGCTTCCGAATTCAGGAGCGATGCGACCTGACGGCGCAGGCCGCAACGGAAATGGAGCTGATTCCACGGGAGGGACCGAACTTCCTGGCCGAGTATAAGGACGGGACATAGGACCTCACTTCATTTATGAGTAGATAGGAAAATGCGCCGAAAACACTCATTCGATATAAACCTGTATCAAACTGGGCTGGACTGGGACGAGTTGTATAAAGCCAGCCCTACTGCTACTTCCAGATAGCGCATTTCGTCTAGTGGAGTCAAGCTCTTATAAAGTTTGTATAAAGAGGGACGACGGCGAATCGGGACTGGCCGCGGAGGGAATGGAATGAATGCAGACCCCGCGGAGACGCACGCCCTTCCTGCTTCAAGGCAGGCCCTTCGTTCCTCAGGGCAAATAAAACCGGGGGACGCGCTTGCCGAGGGCGCAGAGGAGTTCGGCGCTGGCGGTGTTGGCGATGCGGGCAACATCGGGAACCGACTGCGTGGTGCCGCTATCGGTGCCGTAGATCGTGGCGATGTCTCCCACGCGCACCGAGGAAATTCCGGTGACGTCGGCGGTGGTGAGGTCCATGGAAACGGTGCCGATGATAGGGGCGAACTGGCCGCGAACGATGATGCGGCCTTTGTTCGAGAGAACACGAACGAGTCCGTCGGCATAGCCCGCGGCGAGGACCGCGACGCGCGAAGGTTTTTCAGCTGTCCAGCGGGCGTTGTAGCCGACACGCGCGCCGGGCGCCAGGTCCTTGAGCGAAATAATCCGCGCGCGGAAAGAAAGCACGGGACGCACTGAAAGTTTCGCTTCCATTTCCGGATTGAGCGCGGGCGGCTCGAAGAACTGGTGATACCCGTAGAGGATCGCGCCGGGCCGCACCATCTGGTACCAGGTAGACGGGCGGCTGACAATCGCGGCGCTGTTGGCCATGTGCACGATGCCGGGGTCAAGGCCGAGCGAGCGCATGCAGGCGAGCGCGGCCCCGAATGTTTTTTCCTGCTCGATGGTCTGCTCTGTCGTAAAAACTTCCGACGAGGCCACGTGCGTGAACGTGCCCGCCAGATGCAGGTGCGGGCAATCGGCCAGCACGCGCGCGAACGCGGGAATTTCCGACGGCGCGATGCCCAGGCGGTTCATCCCGGAATCGATTTTGAGATGAAAGCCGACGGGCCCGCGGCGCGGCTTGCGTGAACGCGCGGCCGCCTTTTCCAGCAGGAGCAGCTGTTCAGGCCGCATGATCGCGGGCGTGAGGTTGTGCTCGAGGATGCGCTGTTCCTCGCCGGCCCAGAATCCGGTGAGAATCAGGACCGGCTCGCGGATGCCGCTCTCGCGCAACTCGGCGCCTTCGGCCGAGCAGGTGACGCCGAACCAGTCGGCGCGGGCGCGGGACAACGCGCGCGCAACCGGAACGATGCCGTGGCCGTAGGCGTTGCTCTTGATCACGGCGAGAATCATTCGGCGGGGGCTGCGCGTGCCCGCCGGATTCACGTGGCGGCGAATCGCGCGCAAATTGTGCGTCAGCGCTCCCAGGCTTACTTCCGCCCAGATGGGGCGTCCATCAAATTTTACGGTTCGTGTCATTGGAATCTTCACAGAGTACCCGATCTTGGAGCAGAACAAAAATTGCTACTGCGTCATGGCGTGCCGGTTGGTTACTAGCCCGCATTTTTGGCAAGGCCGGTGGCACGGGCTTCGGCCTGTGCGATGTTCCCGGCGAACTGTAACCTAAACCGCACAGGCTGAAGCCTGTGCCACCAAAAACATGCAACTTGCAGGCCAATATCCATGACTGGTTTTCGATTTTTAGCGCGATTGTAAGTGATTGACTGGAAGCTATTTTGCGCATCCTCGCGCACATGCGCCGTCAAGAAAGGCGTTGTCTTAGGAAAAGCAATGAGGATACGCTGACACACTTGTGGGCATGTGAAGACACCTGCTCAAAATAAAGCATGATGAAGAAGACACTTACTGGGAGTCGCTCCAGGCGTCCGGGGCGCGAAGTTCAAAGCGCGTGAACGAGCCTTGAAAAACGAAGCGGATGCTGTCGGTCGGCCCGTTTCTTTGCTTGGCGATGATCAGGTCGGTCTCGCCGCGTTCTTCCATGCTGACTTCATCCGATTTCTTATAAAAATTCGGCCGGTGAATGAACATGACGACGTCGGCGTCCTGTTCGATCGCGCCCGATTCGCGCAGGTCCGCGAGGCGTGGCTCGCGGTCTTCGCGTTCCGGAGCGCGCGTGAGCTGCGAAAGCACGAGCACGGGAACCTTGAGTTCCTTGGCCAGGCCCTTGAGGCCGCGCGTGATGCTGGAAACTTCTTCGTTGCGGTTGCCGAACTTTCCGCGCCCCGAAACCAATTGCAGGTAATCCACGATCACCAGCGAAAGGCCTTTGTCGCGTTTCAGGCGGCGCAACTTCGCGCCCATTTCCACGACCGTTGCGGAACCCGCGTCGTCGATCCAAAGCGGCGCGGCGGACAAGTGGCTGAGGGATCGCGGAATTTTTCCCTTGTCTTCCTGATTCAAATGGCCGGTGCGGAACTTGTGCGAATCGATCTTGGCGTCGGCGGACAACAGGCGCAGCAGGAGAGATTCCTTCGACATTTCCAGGCTGAAAATCGCGACCGGCTTGTTTGCCCGCACGGCCACGTTTTCCGCGATGTTGAGCGCGAACGCCGTCTTTCCCATGGAAGGGCGCGCCGCCAGAATCAGGAGTTCGGAGTTCTGGAATCCGCTGGTCAGGTTATCGAGCAGGTCGTAACCGGTAGAGAGGCCCGTGATGCGCTGGCCGCCTTCGTAAATATGAGCGATGCGCTGGCTGCTTTCGGTGACGACGTCATGCAAGGTCACCAGGCCAGCGCGTGCGCGATCCTCGGCCAACTGGAAGATCGAGGACTCGGCGCGGTCGAGAATCGCGTCCGCGTCCTCTTCGGCTTCGAGCGCCTGCTGCTGGATGGCTTGCGTGGCATGGATCAGTCCGCGCAGCAGCGATTTTTCCTTCACGATGCGCGCGTAATGCTCGACGTTCGAGACGTGCGGCACGCCGTCCATGAGTTGCGCGATGTACGCCGCGCCGCCGGAGGATTCCAGTTCGCTGCTGCGATGAAGCTGGTCGGTGAGCGTCACCAGGTCGATGGCCTGCTGCGTCTCGCCAAGCGTAATCATCTGCTGGTAAATGCGGCGGTGGTGATCGTGAAAGAAATCCTCGGGCTTGAGCATCTCGACCGCCGCGTTGAGGGCGTTGTTGTCGAGCAGGATCGCGCCCAGAATGCTGCGCTCAGCCTCCAAGTTCTGGGGCAGCGGACGTTCAAGAGCATTGGTGGGTGTGGCCATTATTCGCCTAATTTTCGCCTGCGAGATGTACTTGTGTCAACCATTCCGCGCAAAACGTGCGGCCTTGCGAGAAAATTATTCAACTCGCTTCGCATCGCATAATAATAATGGCGAGTACTCACTGCGATGTAAAACAAAAACCACTTGTTGATCTGTTGAAAAAAAATATCTTGTGGATTTGGCGGAAAACCGTTCGAAGCCCGGCGAACGATCAAAGAGCAAGAAAACGAGCGGATACGCAGTCTTCATGCCAGTGGTTCAACAGCAGGGGCACGGCATTGCCGTGCCCCTGCAAGCCACGACAGGCAATCTGCCGGGATCATGCCTCAATCGGCAGAATCATCCCAATTGGGATATGATCCAGATTTCGGTGAACTGCTTATGCTTGCGATCATGTCCGTGATCCTCGGCAAGCATTTCCCGGAGCTTCCTGGGCAGGGTGTCCGCCTCGTGCGAGGAATTCGCCGAGGGCCTGCAGGCCTGGTGGTACCCGATGCCAAACCGGGCGCCGCAGCAATCGCAGAGCTCAAACGTTTCGATCGTATATAACGGGTACTTCGCAATTTCCTTATCAAGTATCGCCACCGGACTGTTTACGTCATTGGTCATGTCATCCTCCGCTGGGTTGAGGATTCCCTGGCTTAGTTGGCGGTCGATTGGTGCAGCACGTCGTGGGGCGGAACCGGGACTTGGTGTCCCCGACCAACCTGATTCTAGCTTGGCAAGAATAACTTTGCCCTGTGGAATTTGTGTGAACCTGTGAATAACTTTTCGAAATTATCCTGCAATCGTGCCTGTGGAAAACGCGAGGAAAACCTGTGCATGAGTACGTGTTGTACTTGTACGGTAAAGGCCTCGACGAGATCAGAACGTGGAAGCCGCTTGGAGAAAAGACGGAGAAAAAAACGCCGCCGCGCCGGGTTGAGCCGGGCGCAGCGGCGCTGGAAACGGCCTGGAGCGAAGCCTAGACTTCCTTTTCGACGATGACTTTAAACTCCGCGGTGACGCCGTGGACGAGCTTCACGGGGACCATGGATTCGCCGATGGTCTTGATGGGTTCGGCGAGTTCGATGCGGCGCTTGTCGATCTCAAATCCCTGCGCCTTAAGCGCTTCGGCCAGATCGCCCGAAGTCACCGAGCCGAACAGCTGGTCGGTTTCGCCGGCCTTGCGCGCGAATTTGACGACCACCTGGTTCAGCAGCGCGGCCTGCTGGTGCGCGGCGTCCTTTTCCGTCGCCGTGCGCTTGGCCAGCGTGACGCGGATCTTTTCCAGGCGCTTGATGTTATTGGCCGTGGCTTCCAGACCGAGCTTTTGCGGCAGCAAATAATTGCGCGCGTAGCCGGCGGCTACTTCGACTACTTCGCCGCGGGTGCCCAGTTTTTCGACGTCTTCCTGCAGAATGATTTGCATGGCTTCCTCTTCTTGTTTACGTCTGAGATCGATTACGCAATTTCTAGATTTTCAAAAAACGAAAAACAAAATCATTAACACAGAGGGCACGGAGAACACGGAGTTTCACAGAGAAAATCGAGAGTGAAAGCCGCGGAACTTTCCAGTTGCACCGAATAAGAGTTTTCCGGCCTTGGCTACTAACTCTCTTTTCTTACTCTGCGCCCTCTATGTCCTCTGCGTTAAAAGCCTTTGCCGTTTCCCGTTCTCTCTACAGCTCGGTCGCGAAGGGCAGCAGCGCGATGTTGCGCGCGCGCTTGATGGCTTCGCCCAGCCAGCGCTGGTGGCGCGAGCAGGTGCCGGTCATGCGGCGCGGAAGGATCTTGCCGCGCTCCTGCACGAAGGGCTGGAGCATCTCCACCTTCTTATAGTCGATGAAGTCGACGCGCTCGACGCAGAAGCGGCATACTTTCTTCTTGCGGAAATACTGGCGCTTGCCGCCGCGGCGCGGGCCTCCCGGACCACCGCCGGGACCTCCCGGGCCGCCGCCTTCACGGCGCTGTCCACCGCCTCCGCCGCCGAATAGCCTTCGCGGCGAGGCGCGCCGCCGCCCGAATGACCCTCCGAGCGGTGGCCTCCGCCGCCGGAATGGCCTTCGGCGCGGGGCGCGCTGGGAGCGGGCGCGGCACTCGCGGGAATGCTGGGCGCGGCGCTGGGTGTTTCTGGTGCTATTGGTTTCGGCTGATCGGACATCGTGTTTCCTCTCTCTTGAAAAATCTATAATTGGCGCGGACCAGTGGCACGGGCTTCAGCCTGTGCGGTCCCGATTTTCCTGCTCCTCAAGTTCGCACAGGCTGAAGCCTGTGCCACCAAAAACTGTTTCCCATCGCGATACGATGCGGGTAAATCACAACGGGAATCAAACCCCATCCGCGCACGCGAGAAACACAGCTTAGCTGGCCGCGGGTTGCTCGGCGGGCGGCGGAACCTGCTGCGGAGCCGGAGCGGGCGCAGCTTGCTTGCGCGGGCGGCGGCTGGCGCGGCGTTCCCGATGATGGACCAGCTTCTGCTGGCGCTTGAGCTCCTCATCGAGACGGATCGTCTGATACTTGATGACCGCGTCGGAGACTTTCAGGCGCCGCTCGAGTTCCTTGATGATGTCGCCCTGCGTGCTCTGGATAACCATGTAGACGAAAAAACCCTCGCGGTGCTTGGACACGCGATAGGCCAGGCGGCGCGTGCCCCAGCGCTCGGTTTTTTCGACTTTGCCGCCGTGTTCGGCGGCCGAATGCTCGATCGTGCTGATGATTTTATTGATCTCTTCCTCCGGCGTGGCCGGCCGGCAGATGAAGATCAGGTCGTACAGGCGTTCGTCCATGTTGGAAGACTCCGTTTCTCAAACTTTCATTTCGCGGCGCGCATTGTCGGCATTCCGCGAGTGTTGCGAAAATCCCCGCCTCTTAAGAGACGGGCTACAACAAACTTTAGCCTTACTTCTCTGTCTCATCCTCGTCTGGCGGCGACACGCGGCGATTGAAGCGGTTCATCGCGGCCTGCGTTCCTTCCGCCAGGATCACTTTCACGGCCTCGGCGCCCTGCTCGATTTCCTCGGCGACCAGGTCTTCTTCGTCGCGGCGAATCTGGCGCAGCACGTACTCTTTCAAATCGCCGCGAAATTCCTCGGGCTGCACGCCCAGCCGCACGCGCGGAAATTCCATGGTGCCGAGCGCGCCGATCACGGACTTGAGTCCGTTATGGCCGCCCGCCGAGCCGCGCTCGCGCACGCGAATCATTCCCCAGGGCAGCGCGATGTCGTCGCAGAGAACGATCACGTCCGAGGGCTCGCATCCCGCGCGCCTCACCAGTTCGCGCCACCGCGAGGCCGCTCAGATTCATCATCGTCTGAGGCTTCGCGAGCACCACTTCCTGCCCGGCGATCTGGCCGATGCCGGCCAGCGATTTCGCCTCGGGCCGCGTGACGCGAATACCGGCCTCTTCGGCCAGCTTGTCCACGACCAGAAAACCCAGGTTGTGCGGCGTCCAGGCGTATTCGATGCCGGGATTGCCGAGACCCACGATCAGGCGCATCCGCGTCACCTGCTCCGCTGCCGTCTGCTTCGTGCCCACCCGCATGCGCGCTCTAATTGAGCCCGCCTGAAACCTCTCCGCACATAGTCTCTGCAGAAAAACAGAGCGCCGGCGCGTGTTACTTCTTCTTTTCCTTCTCGGGAGCGGCTGCCTCTTCGCCTTCCTCGCCCTCTTCGGCTTCCTTCTTGCCCTTCTTGATGAGCTCGGGCTCGGCCGGAGCGGCGGCTTCGGCGGCGACTGCTTCGGCGGGCTTCTCTTCCTCGACGCGCAGGGCCACGACGTGGGCCAGAACGCGCGTCGGATCGGTGAGCATCTTGATTTTTGCCGGATCGACTTGAATGTCCGACGGACGGAGCTGCATGCCCATCATCAATCCGGAAATGTCCATGCGAAACTCGGTCGGAATGTCGCTGGGCAAACACTCGATCTCGACTTCGCGAGTCACCATTTCGAAGACGCCGCCCTGCAGCTTGACGCCCTGCGCCTCGCCGAACGTGTGCATCGGCACCTTGACGCGCATGCGCACGTCCATGGCGATGCGCAGCAAGTCCACGTGCAACAGCGTGCCCTTCACCGGATCCACTTGCCAGTCCTTCACGATCGCGGGCTGCTCGGCGTTCTGGGTCTTCACCTTGAAAATCGTGTTGTGCCCCGAAGCCGACCGCAGAATCGCGGATACTTGCTTGGTGTTCACCGCGAGAGATTCCGCGCCTTCCTTGCCGCCGTAAAGGACGGCGGGAACTTGCCCGGCGACGCGCATGCGCCGCGCCGCGTTCTTGCCCCGAGTTTCCCGGGGCGCTGCTTCCACAATGATCTGTTCCATAAGTCCTTCCTGTTTCGACCGCCAAATCTCTAACGCCGATCGTATCGTCAAATCAAAAAAACAGTTCGCTGATCGAGGATTCTTCGTGAATCGAATGAATCCCGCGGGCGAGCAGCCCGGCAACGCTGAGAACCTTGATCTTCGAAACCTTCTTGGCCGCTTCGGTCAGCGGCACCGAATCGGTGACGATGACTTCCTCGATGCGCGAGGCGCAAATGCGCTCGACCGCCGGGCCGGAAAGCACCGGATGCGTGCAGGCGGCGTAGACTTTCGTCGCGCCTTCCTTCAGCAGGGCCTCGGCCGTTTTCACCAGCGTGCCGGCGGTATCGATGATGTCGTCGATGATCAGCGTCGCGCGTCCGCGGACGTCGCCGATCAGGTGCATGACTTCGCTGACGTCGATGTCCACGCGGCGCTTATCGACGATGGCCAGCGGCGAGTCCAGTTTCTTGGCGAAAGCGCGCGCCCGCTCGACGCCGCCCGCGTCCGGAGAAACGACCGTCAGATTCTGAATGTTCTTGGTCTTGAAATAATCGATCAGAACCGGCGAAGCGTACAGGTGATCCACCGGAACGTTGAAGTATCCCTGGATCTGCGGCGCGTGCAGGTCCAGCGTCAGGGCGCGGTTCGCTCCGGCGGTCTCCAGAAGATCGGCAACCAGCTTCGCGGAAATCGGCACGCGGGGCTTGTCCTTGCGGTCCTGGCGCGCGTAGCAGTAGTACGGCATCACGGCGGTGATGCGCCAGGCCGAAGCGCGCTTGAATGCGTCGATCATCATCAGCAGTTCCATCAGGTGAAAATCCGCGGGATTCGAGCCGGGCTGCACGACAAAAACGTCCGCGCCGCGCACATTTTCCAAAATCTGAAAATAGACCTCGCCGTCGCTGAATTTACCCAGCTTGGCCTCGCCGAGGTTCGCGCCCAGGTTTCGGCAAATTTCCGCGGCCAGGCGCGGATTCGCGCTGCCGCTAAAAATTTTAAACTTATCGTCGGTCAAATTTGATGTCCCTTGTGCCCGGGTGCGGGCTGTACTTGCAGCCCGCCGGAAAACGAGACCGTTCAGGCAAAATCCGGCGCGCCCAATTTCCGGCAAAACTCCGCCCTCGAAAGCGTGGAGCAGACGAAAACCTGGTCGTTCGGAAACGCCCGAGCAGCTCGGCGCGCCATCGCTGGGTTCTGGAATATTCCAAACACCGCCGAACCGCTACCCGCCAGCGAGGCCCCTGCAGCTCCTTGCCGAAGCAGTTCCCGCTTGATCGCAGCCAACCGGGAATACCGGGGAAAAACCGCGGCCTCAAAGTCGTTTCCGAGGGCGCCCCCCTGCGGGCTCCAGCAGAGAGCACAGAACCGCCATAGTTTAGTAGGCCCTGAGGGCTTTGTCAATCTTCCGCTGGGCTCCAAGCGGAGCCGCGCGAGCCACCGATAGGCGTCCACGGTGGGAACGGCAATATCGCGGGGAGAAACGACGAGCACGGAGCGCCTCGCAACCTCCGGGAGCGGATAAATTTCATCCCCCCGGCCAATGCCCAGGGCGCGCCCGCCATGAAGGAAAAACGGCACGTCCGCGCCAAGGCCCGATGCAATTTCAGTCAGGCGCGCGCCTTCGATGCGTTTCCCCGTCAGCCGCAACATGCCGATGAGCGCCGCGGCGGCATCGCTCGATCCGCCGCCCAGTCCGCGCCCCACCGGGATGCGCTTAGCCAGCACGGCGCGCACGCCCTGGCGAAAACCAATCGCGCGGCTCAAGTCGCGAATCGCGCGGTGCACGAGATTGTCCGGGCCGGGCTCGCCGGCCAATTGCGGATTCCCGGTGATGCGCAATTCGATGCCGGGCTCGCGTTTGATTTCGAGCGTGAGCGTATCGTGCAGCGTGATGCTCTGAAAAATGGTGCGCAGCTCGTGATAGCCGTCCGCGCGGCGGCCGAGAATTTCCAGGCGCAGATTGACCTTTGCATATGCGGGGACGCGGACGGATTTCATAGGCAGGTATGCTACTACGGCTTGGCGTCGCCCGGTGTTTTCTGCTGCGCGAGGCGGCGCTTGAGGGCGGCTATCTTCTGTTGCACTTCGGCGAGCCTTGCCGGCTCAAAATCGCCGGGCAGAACGCGGTGCCATTCATCGATGGATTTTTGCCATTGCGCCTCGGCCAGGCTGTCCTTGCCCATTTTGGCGTAGACGTCGCCCAGGTGGCTCAGGATCGTGGGATCGTGGCTCTCCCGGCTGACCGCCTTGCGCAGCAACTCTTCCGCTTCCGGAAGCTTGTCCTGCTTGTAGTAGGCCCATCCCAGGCTGTCCTGATACGCGGCATTGTTCGGATCTTCCGCCAGCGCGCGCTTGATCAGGTCGGTGGCTTCCTCCAGGCGAACGCCGCGGTCAGCCAGCATGTACCCGTAATAGTTCAGGGTCGCGGGGTTGCGAGGATTGCCGGCAAGCACCTGGCGGAATTGCTCCTCGGCCTGGTCAAATTTTTTCTGGCGCTCAAAAATCGCGCCGAGCAGGAAACCCGCCATTTCCTTTTCGGAGGATCCGGGCGCGATCTTTTCCGCCGCGTGGACGGCCTGCTCGGCTTCCGGCCAGCGCCTGCCCTGCTCGAAGACTTGCGCAAGGTCGAGCTGTATTTCAAAATCGCCGGCCGAGCCGTCGAGCATGGCGCGCAGCAGCGAGGCGGCCTGATCGGTCTGGCCGTTTTCGCCGTAGAGCAAGGCCTGCGTGACGCGAATGGCGCGATCCTTCGGATAGGCGTCGATCGCCTTGCGGGAGGCATCCAGCGCCTTGGGAATGTCCCGTGCGTCGCGATAAGTGTCAATGATCATCGCCCGCGCCCGGCGGTCTTCTTCCGGGCCAAGGCGCAGCATCTCTTCAAACGTGTTCACCGCGGCGGCGTAGTCGCCCGTTTCCCGGTACAACTGTCCCAACTGCTGATACAAAATCGCCAGCGTGCGGCGCCGCGACGGCGTGAATTCGGATTGCGACTTGACGCCTGTCACGGCGTCCGATAGCACGCGAATCGAATCATCGAAGCGGCCCTCGGCCTCGTAGATGGCGGATTCGTAGTAGATCACTTCCAGATTTCCCGGGGCGCGCTGCTTGGCGAGCAGGACATTCTGCTCGGCCTTGTCCAGTTGGTCCATCTGCTTGTAGATCTCGGCCAGGCGCAGGTAATTATCCGGATCGTCCGTGTCCATCTGCGACAATCGCTGGTATTGTTCGAGCGCCTCCGGATATTTTTCCTCGCTCAGCAGGGTCTGCGCGAGCCCGCGGCGGTGGCTGATCTCATCGGGTTGCAGCTCGGTGGCATTGCGATAGGCCTGCTCCGCGTTCGGGAGGTCGTGAATCTGGGTGTCGGCGGCGCCAAGCAGGTCCCAAAGCCGCGCTGTGGGCGCTCGCTGCCAAAATTCCCTGCAGCGTGGAGACCGCCTCCTGCGATTTCCCTTCATCGAGCAAAAGCTGCGTGAGTTGCTCGACGCCATTTTCGTTATCCGGCTCGCGCGCCAGCAAGGTACGCAGCACGGACTCGGCCTTGTCATGATCGTTCTGCAGACGGTAGAGACGCGCCAGCCACAAGACGGCATCGGTATCGGTGGGATCGAGCCGCACGATTTCGGCATATTGCTCGGCGGCCTTCACCAGCGTGTCATGCTGGCCCGAAGTATTGCTCATATCGCCCAAGGTGCGGACGTAGATGCGCGCCAGCAGGCGGTGCGCGCCAAGATTTTCAGGGTCCTTGGCCAACATGGATTGCGCTTCGGTAACGGCATCGCGAATGTGCTGGGACTGGAAATAAATTTCGGCGAGTTCATCGCCGATTTGCTGGCTGGACGAATCCAGCGCGAATGCCTTCTTGTAAAAATCGATCGACTTGTTGGCGTCCTCGGACTGGCTGGTGGCTTCATACCGCTCGGCGTAGTAATGGCCCATCAGAAAATTATAGTAAGCGTCGGCATCGGTCGCGGTATCCGGCGTGGGTGACGTGGCGATTTGCGCGCCCGAGGGCAATTGCAACGCGGGACGCCCGGGTTGCCCCGCGAAAGCGGAGAGCGCTCCGGCCAGGAGAAAGGCCAGAATTGCGGCAAGTTGCCTGCTGATTGTCATCTTAAGAACCACCGTTCAAAAAATTATCCGATACGTCGCGGTGCGAGTCAAAACCGTTCCCGGACCGGGTTTCCAATCCAAAAGGGCATAACCCGAGACTAGCGTTTATCGAGGGCAAAAACCACGCAATTGTTAGATGCCTGCGGTGCGCCGTGGGTTCCTTGGAAGCGGACTCGCCTACGCCCCCAAAAGCAGGACAGGCTAGTGCCGGAAATGCCGCACGCCACAGAACACCATGGCCATTCCCATGCGGTCCGCGGCGGCAATGACTTCCGGGTCGCGCACCGAGCCGCCAGGCTGAATCACCGCGGTGGCGCCGGCCTTTGCTGCTTCCTCGACCCCGTCCGGAAAGGGAAAAAAGGCGTCGGAAGCGACCACGCTGCCGGCCAGCGGCAATTGCGCTTTCATGACGGCGATTTTCACCGAATCGACGCGGCTCATTTGTCCCGCGCCAACGCCAATGGTTTGGCCCGGGCGCGCGAAGACGATCGCGTTGGACTTCACATGCTTGCATACTTTCCAGCCAAACAGCAGGGCGTCGAGTTCCTCGCGAGAGGGCGCGCGCCGCGTAACTACTTTCAGATCGGCTTCGCCCAGTTCGTGCCGGTCCGGCTCCTGCACGAGCACGCCGCCCGAAATGCGTTTGAGCTCGCGTTCGGCATCGCGCGTGGAAGGCTCTCCAGCAGGTAGCTGCAGCAGCCGCAGATTTTTCTTGGACGCAAGTTTTTCAAGCGCGGCCGGATCGTAACCCGGCGCGACTATGCACTCGACGAACAGCTTCGCGATTTCCTCCGCCGTCGCCGCATCCACCGTGCAATTAAAAGCCATCACTGCCGCCATACGCAGAAACCGGATCGCAGGCCAATGCTTTCGTGTAGGCATCCACCAGCGAATCCTGTTCGGCCGCGCCGCAGGGATTATTATGTTTCACGATGACCGCGGCGGGACGCCGAAACTCGCCCGCGAGTTCGAGCGCCGCTTCCAGGTCCACCAGATTGTTGTAGGAAAGCTCCTTGCCTTGCAACTGAAGCGCCGAAGCGAGGCCGGAAGATGCCCCTCCCATGGGAACGTACAGCGCCGCGCGCTGGTGCGGATTTTCTCCATATCGCAATTCCTGCTGGCGCGTAAATGCGAAGTGCAGGCGCTGCGGCAAGAGCGCTCGTTCGGCCAGTTCGATGGTGCCATTCGCCGCCGATAAACGCTCGAGTTCCGTGGCGATCAGCCCGTCGTACCGTGCCGTGAGCGCGAACGCCTTGCGCGCCAGTTCCAGGCGCGTCGCGAGGCGGACTTCGCCGTGCGCCGCGATTTCGGCCGCCACGCCGGCGTAATCGCCCGGGTCGGTGACCACGGCAACGCTTTCAAAATTCTTCGCGGCGGACCGGACCATGGTCGGCCCGCCAATATCGATGTTTTCGATCAATTCTTCCGGCGTGAGTTCGGGTTTTGCCGCGGTGGCTTCAAAGGGATAAAGATTCACGACGACCAGATCGATGGGCGCGATCTTGTGTTCCGCCGCCTGCTGGAGGTCGCCGGCTTCGCCCCGGCGAAATAAAATTCCGCCGTGCACTTTCGGGTGCAAGGTTTTCACGCGCCCGCCCAGCATCTCCGGCCATCCCGTCAGATCGGACACATCGCGGACGCTGATTCCCGCCTCGCGCAGCAGCTTCGCCGTGCCTCCGGTGGAAATAATTTCGATGCCGCGCGCGGCGAGTTGCCGCGCAAATTCGGCCAGGCCCCCTTTGTCATAGACACTTACCAGCGCGCGTTCGATCGGCACGGATTCCTCCGGAAGGTGATAGAAAACGCTCTATTGTACGCGCGGCGGCTGGAATCGAGAAGCATGAAACAGCAAGCCTGAAATTCCAGCGCCTGCTTATGCCGCCGCGACAAGAAATAAACAGCCCGTTAAAATTGCGCGCCCGGGACAATCCCTGCCGCTCAAAACCAAGCGTACGCCGGTTCTTTCGTCATTCCAATTCCCGCGGCTACGGACTAAACTCCGCTCGATTCTATTTGTCCGTCGGGCTCCAAGCCGCTCGATGCCTAAAGCCGGCGCCATGGCGACGGCGCGTAGAATCCGCACCCGTTTCTGGAGGACGCATGTCCGTTGTGGACGTACTTCTCGGCAAGCCCCTGGCGACCTCGGACGAGCGCGCCGAGGAAATCGGCACGACTGCCGGAATCCCGATCTTCGGCCTCGATGCGCTCAGCTCCGCCGCATACGGGCCCGGAAGCCGCGCTGACACTGCTGATTCCGCTAGGCGCGGCGGGCGTCGTCTACATCGTGCCGGTCAGCCTCAGCATCGTCGCGCTGCTGACCATCGTTTATTTCTCCTATCGCCAGACCATCGCGGCGTATCCCTCCGGAGGCGGCTCGTACACGGTGGCGTCGGAAAATCTCGGCGCGTACACCGGGCTTCTGGCCGCCGCCGCGCTCATGATCGATTACATTCTGGTCGCGGCCGTGGGAATTTCCGCCGGAGTCGGCGCGCTGGTTTCTGCCGTGCCGCAACTTCAGCCGCATACGCTGGCGATCTGCCTGGGGATTCTGGTCGCGGTGACCATCGTGAATCTTCGCGGCGTGCGCGAAGCAGGCGTGGCCTTCATGATTCCGACCTATGCGTTTCTTGGCTCGCTGCTGTGCGCCATTTTCATCGGCGTTACGAAAACGGTTTTGGCGGCAGGGCATCCGGTGGCCGTCGTTGCGCCGCCGGTAACGAATCTCGCGTGCCGGTGGCGACGTCGGTGAGTTTGTGGCTGATCCTGCAAGTCTTTTCCAACGGCTGCACGGCCATGACCGGTGTCGAAGCCGTCAGCAACGGCGTGCGCGCCTTTCGCGAACCGACCGTCCGCAACGCGCAGCGCACGCTGACCGTCATCATCGGTCTGCTCGCCATTCTGCTGGCCGGAATCGCTTATCTGGTGCGCGCCTACGGCATCCAGGCGACCGATCCGGGCAAGCCTGGGTATCAGAGCGTGATTTCGCTGCTGGTAGCGGCGGTGGCGGGACGCGGATTGTTTTATTACTTCACCATCGGCTCGGTCCTGGTGATCCTGTCGCTCTCGGCAAACACGGCGTTCGCCGATTTTCCGCGCCTGTGCAAAGCGGTTTCGCACGACGGATTTCTGCCGCATTCGTTCGGCTATCGCGGGCGCCGCCTGGTCTACTCGCAGGGAATCATCGTGCTGGCGATACTCTCGCGGAATTTTGCTGATTATTTTTCGGGGCGTGACCGACCGGTTGATTCCGCTGTTCGCGATTGGAGCGTTTCTGGCGTTCACACTATCGCAGGCGGGGATGGTGGGGCACTGGCGCAGAACGCGCGGGCCGGGCGCGCTGCACAGCATGATCGTGAACGGGCTCGGCGCGTGGCCACGGGCATAACGCTGGTGGTCGTGCTCGTCGCGAAATTTACGTCGGGCGCGTGGGTCAGCATGCTGCTGATCGGCGGGATCATGGCCACGATGCTGTGGGTGCGGCGCCATTACGGCGCAGTCGCCGGCGAGACACAGATTTCCACTCCGCTGCAAATCGACAGTCTTGGTCCGCCGATCGTGATCGTGCCCATCCAGGCGTGGACGACGATTTCCCAGCGCGCCATGCAATTTGCGCTGACGCTTTCGCAGGAAATTCACGCTGTGCCATGTGGGCACGGAAGAGGAAACGAATGCCTTGCAGAACGATTGGGATCGCCTGATCGCAAAGCCAGTGGAGAATGCGGGTGGCATACCTCCGACACTGGTGGCATTGCCTTCCCCGTACCGGTTAATCATCAGGCCCATCGTCGACTACGTGCTCGAAATGGAGACACAGAACCCGGGGAGGCAAATTGCGGTGGTCGTGCCGGAACTTGTCGAGCGGCACTGGTATCACTATCCGTTGCACAATCAGCGCGCGGAACTTCTGAAAGCGCTGCTGCTGCTCAGAGGTAGCCGCAACATCGTGCTCGTTAATGTGCCGTGGTATATCAAGGCCTGAAATCGCCGGAGCAGAAGCCGCCGGCCGGGACTCTCAAGACTTCACGCGTGCTTTCAGCCGCACGTGCTTGCCTTCGAGCGTGACCACGTATTCGACCTCGCCCGCGCTGGTTTGCTTCTTGATTTGATCCGTCTTCTTGCGGACAAACTCCTGAAACGCTTTCATGGACAGGCCGTTGGCCTTTTCTCCCGCCTGCTCTTTTGCGGCGCGGAATGCGGCGAACAGTTCCTCGACTTTCTTCAGCTCATGATCGGGATCCTTGCAGGAACAGAAAACAAGCATTGTACGCGCTGCCGGGGGAATCCAAAAGCGAGAATCAGCAGGTGAATCCTTGAGGCTGGAGGAAATTCGCGAGGCAACAATCGATGTTTTTGCAAACTGCCCGGACGACGCTGGAGCGGGCAGCCGCCGATGGCGGATCTTAGGACTTCACGCGCGCTTTCAGCCGCACGTGCTTGCCTTCGACCGTGACCACGTATTCAACTTCGCCCGCGCTGGTTTGCTTCTTGATTTGGTCCGTCTTCTTGCGGACAAACTCCTGAAACGCTTTCATGGAGAGGCCGTTGGCCTTTTCTCCCGCCTGCTCTTTTGCGGCGCGGAATGCCGTAAAGAGTTCCTCAACCTTTTTCAGTTCGTGGTCGGGATCCTTGCAGGAGATGGCGAAGGGCAAATGCGCCGCCCCATGGGACTTTGATTCAGCCGCGTGCTTGCGCGCCCGCTCTTTTTCGATTTCTCGGGCGGCCGCGCCAAAGTGCCGCTGCACGGCGCCTTCTTCTTTCTGTTTCATCCGCTTGCGGAAGATATCCCGGAACTTCGAGTACATCTGCACCAGATTGCCATAGCGGAATCGCTGGCCGTAGTTCATATCCGCGCCGCGGTCGCTATAGCGTTTCACCAGCGTTTCGAGGCGCCATTCGATGTCCGCCGGAGGCCGCTTCTTGCCTCCGCCAAAGTACTGTTCGTACTCGATCTTCAACTGGCGAATGTCCCTCTCGAACAGGCCGAGGTCCGCATCGATTTCAGAAGTGGTAGGCATGGTTGTGCAGTCTTATCGATGCTAAATGCCGCCGCAAAAAGGGTCAACGAGCAAGGCATGTCCCGTTACGGAACAGGCAATGCCGCCGTGCGGGCCGGGTTGCCTGCCTGTGCGTCCTGTGCTCCAATGCCTTTTCGATGCTTGCCGCAGTCACACGCCGGAATCATGTTGTGGTGGTACGGAAGCCTCTGCCACGTTTGCGGCCCGGGTGGGCGCTCGTCAGCGTGCGTCTGGCGGGAATCTGCAACACGGACATTGAAATCCTGCGCGGGTATCACAATTTTCAGGGCACGCTTGGGCACGAATTCGTGGGCGACGTGGTACGCGTGGCAAGCAAGAAAGATCGCGGGTGGATTGGGCGGCGCGTCGTCGGAGAGATCAATCTGGCGTGCGCGGGCCTTGGCTTTCGCGCACAATGCGCGTATTGCCGGCGCGGAATTCCGACGCACTGCGCGCGCCGGCGCGTCCTCGGAATCATCGGCCATGATGGCGCGTTCGCGGAGTTTCTCGCGCTGCCCATCGCGAACTTGTATCGCGTCCCGACCGGCATTGCCGATGAAGCTGCCGTCTTCACCGAGCCGCTTGCGGCCGCGTGCGAAATCCTCGAACAGGTGGATATTCGCGCGCACAGCGAGGCGTGCGTGATCGGCGACGGCAAGCTGGCGCAACTCATCGCGCGCGTGCTGCACGCGTCGGGGCTGCGCGTCCTGATGATCGGAAAACATGCGGAAAAGCTGCGCCTGGCGCGCCTGGCCGGCATCGCGACCACGAAACTGTCTTCTCCGCTGGCGCGCCGCGCCGGTGCTTTTACATTAACCGTCGAGGCGACCGGTTCGCCTTCGGGTCTCGCGCTCACGCAGCAGATCACAGCGCCGCGCGGCACACTTGTGCTGAAATCGACGTTCCACGGCGCCGCGAATGTCGAAACCTGGCCGATCGTCGTGAAGGAACTTACGGTTATCGGCTCGCGCTGCGGCCCGTTCCCGCCCGCTCTGGCGCTGTTGCGCTCGGGCCGCATCGACCCGCGGCCTCTGATTTCCCGCGTTTTTCCATTGAAAGATGCCGCCGAAGCCGTGCGCTATGCGCAGCGTCCGGGCGTGATGAAAGTGCTGCTGACGCCGGAGGGCAATGCGTCTCCAGCCCCGCAAAACAAACAGAGTGTTGTACACTCCTCGGCGACAAGGGGCCGAAAAACAGTGCTGCACGGGACGGCCCCGAATGAGATAGCGCAGCCGAATCCCGGACGAAAGGCTCTTTCATGAAAATCACACTGATCGCGGCTTTCGCAGCGTGCCTGCTGATGCCTTCGCTCGCACACGCCCAGGCGTCGAGTCCAAGGACCAACGGCAAGGCCGTTCAGGAAATTATCGATTTCAGGAACCGCTACATCGAGGCGGAAGAAAACCGCGACGGCGCTTATATGCAAAAAATCTTTGCGGATGATTTTTACGCGCTCAATCCGCAAGGGCAGCTTCTCGATAAATCCCAACAGATCGCGAACCTGTTGCGGCCCGACCGCACCTTTAGACTAAGCCCGGCAACCGAGGTCCAAGTGCATTTCCATGACAACACCGCCATCATGTGGGAACGCGTCACCGTCGACGGAACCGACAAAGGCCGCCATTTCGGCGGGGATTTTCGATTTGTGCGCGTCTTTGTGAAGGATCACGGCGCTTGGAAAGTGGTGTTGGCGCAGGGCGCTCCGGTTACGGCTTCGCCGGCGAACGCGAAGTGAGGCGTCTTGCTTGCCAGGCTGCCTCCGCCTTTCTTGACATTGCTGCAAATGGCCACCTAGACTGATTCTTCCTGCGGAATCTATGAGTGAACCGGAGAATAAAACGATTGTCGTGGGTGTCACCGGCGCATCGGGCGCCGTTCTGGCGCAGGCCACGCTGCGTCTGCTGGAGGCCGACGCACGCGTGGGGCGGATTCGTCTTGTGGTCACCGACACGGGAGCACGGCTTCTGGCGCACGAATTGGGCATTGCCACAAGCGACGCGAAGAAACTCCCTTCGCTGCTGATTGGAGAGCACTCCGCGAAGACGGATGTTTTGCCAAACAAGGATGTGGGCGCGTCGATTGCCTCGGGCAGCTATCCGGTGGATGCGATGGTGGTGATTCCGTGCTCGATGGGCACGCTGGCGACGATCGCGGCGGGGACCAGCGACGACCTGATTGCGCGCGCCGCCGACGTTTGCCTGAAAGAGGGCCGGCGGCTGGTGCTCTGCGTGCGCGACACGCCGTTCAGCAGGATTCACCTGGAAAATATGCTGCGGGCGCAGCAGGCCGGGGCCGTGATCATGCCGGCGATTGTGGCGTTCTATCATCAGCCGAAGACGATTGACGATCTGGTCGAGCAATACGTTTATCGCGTGCTCGCGCAGATGGGTTTGCCGCAGGAGCAGATGTACCGCTGGGAAGGGCAGGGGAAGAGCAAGGCGCGGGAAGTTTAGACGGCAGTCGTCACGCTGCAAAGGCAAAAGCGAAAGCAAAGTCAAAGGCTTTAACACAGAGAGCACAGAGGACACAGAGAAAAGCAGAGAGAAAAAATCCTAATGCACTTCCTTTTACAATTTTGGGGCTCCAACAAATCTTGTTTTGCACTTCTCTGTGGACTCTGTGCTCTCTATGTCCTCTGTGTTAAAGCTTTTTGGGTTAAAGGTTTTGAGGTTTCCCGGTGAGCGCGAACCGCATCCGCACGATCCTTGAGATGATCAAATTTGAGCACTCCGTGTTCGCGCTGCCGTTTGCGCTGACCGGGGCGCTGCTGGCAGCGCGCTATGCCCAGATTCCGGGCGTGGCGCCGGGCTGGCCGTCGTGGCGGCAGATTGCGTGGATCATCGTGGCCATGGTCGGCGCGCGTTCCGCGGCCATGACCATGAACCGGATCATCGATTTGCGCTATGACCGCGAAAATCCCCGCACGCGCACGCGGGCGCTGGCGACCGGAGCGCTCTCCGTCCGCTTCGCGTGGGTTTTCACCGCGGCCGCCGCCGCGGTGCTCATGATTGCCGCGTGGCAATTGAATCTTCTTGCGCTCGAACTTTCTCCGGTCGCGCTCGCCGTGCTGTTTTTTTATTCGTACACCAAGCGGTTTACTTCGTGGTCGCACCTGGTGCTGGGATTCTGCCTGGGGATGTCGCCCGCGGCGGCCTGGATCGCCATCGCGGGATCGCTCGACGCGCGCATGTTGATTCTTTGCGGCGCGGTCACGCTCTGGGTCGGCGGCTTTGACGTGCTGTATGCGTGCCAGGACCTTGAGTATGACAAATCGGTGGCGCTTTTTTCCGTGCCGAAGCGGTTTGGCGTGGCCCGCGCTCTGCTGATTGCGCGCGCGATGCACGTCGTGATGATCGGGCTTCTCGGATGGCTTGCGTGGAGTTTTCAGTTGCCGTGGCCGGCGTGGGCGGGGATCGCCGTGGTGGCCGGATTGCTCGCCTACGAGCATTCGCTGGTCTCGCCGAACGACCTGAGCCGGATGAATGCTGCGTTTTTCACGGTGAACGGTTATATTAGTCTCTTGTTCCTGCTGTTCTGGGGCGCGGCCGTGGCCGTGGCGCACCCTTAATAAGGTTTGCCTGGCATACAGCAAACCCCCGGGTCTGAAGACCCGGGCTACAGCATTCGAGGGAACAGCGCCAGGGTTGTTGTAGCTCGCCTCTTCAGAGGCGAGGTTTTTTGCTCCGCGTCTCGAGTGCAGGCATAAAAGGACCCAATGAGCGAACTACACATCAACGACGAGCAATTAAAACCCATCGCTGAAAAAGTCCTCGCGGGCGAGCGCCTGAGCATGGACGACGGTGTCGCGCTTTACCGCTCGCCGGACCTGCTCGCGCTCGGTTGGCTCGCGAATTCCGTGCGCGAACAGCGGCACGGCAACACCTGCTTTTTTAACGTGAATCGCCACATCAATCCCACCAATATTTGCGTCGCGCATTGCAAGCTGTGCGCCTTTGGCCGCGATCCGAACGCTCCCGGCGCATACAATTTCGCGCTGGAAGAAATCTACCAGCGCGCCGAACAGGGCATGCGCGAGGGCGCCACCGAATTCCACATGGTCGGCGGGCTGCATCCCGATCTGCCGTTTGAATATTTTCTGGACCTGATGCGCGGCCTGAAAAGGCGCTGCCCGATCCGTGCATTTGAAAGCGTTCACGATGGTCGAGGTCGGATATTTCTCGCGCATCTCGAAGCGGTCGATTCGCGACGTTCTCGTGGCGCTCAAGGAAGCGGGCGTGGATTCGCTGCCCGGCGGCGGCGCCGAAATTTTTCATCCGCGCGTGCGCAAAATCATCTGCGACCATAAGGTCAGCGGCCAGCAGTGGCTGAACATCGCGCGCACGGCGCACGAAATCGGCTTGCGCTCCAACGCCACGATGCTCTACGGCCACGTGGAAACCGAAGAAGAGCGCGTCGATCACCTGCTGAAGCTGCGGGAATTGCAGGACGAAACGCACGGCTTTTCCGCGTTCATCCCGCTGGCGTTTCATCCGGCGAATACGGGCCTTTCGCATTTGCCCCCGACCACCGGCTATCACGATCTAAAATCCATCGCCGTTTCGCGCCTGCTGCTCGATAACTTCGACCACATCAAGGCCTACTGGGTGATGCTCACTCCGAGCATCGCGCAGATCGCGCTGCGATTCGGCGCCGACGATCTCGACGGCACGGTCGTCGAGGAAAAGATCTACCACGACGCCGGCGCCAAGACCGCCGAGTTCACCCCGCGCGCCGAACTCGAGCGCCTGATCCGCGAAGCCGGCCGCGTCCCGGTCGAGCGCGACACGTTTTACCGGCCGGTCGACCGCTCGAAAATGCCTCCGCCGCAGGGGCCCCGGCCGGATGTCACGCTCTCCATAAACTTGTAACGCCCGCGAAGGATCACCTTAGCGGGCTGCTGACTTCAACACCATTCATGAATGGTGTTGAATTATCATGCTTTTGAGGCATATGCTTTGGATGCGAGGCCATATTCATGCGAAAACAGTTCGTTTTAGACAAGAAGTCCATCCAGCTTTTGGACGAATTGGCGGAAACTCGCGCCGGCAACCGCAGCCAGGTAGTGCGTGAGGCCATTGGCCTCTACGCTGCCATGGAAGCCTCCCTCGAAGAGATTGAAGCCAATCCCAAGTTCATAGAAATGATGGAGCGCAGCGCTGCAGATATTCGCGCAGGACGGGTGCATTCCCAGGAAGAAGTGGAAAAGCATCTCGCCAAGAAAAGAAAACGACGCTAGTGGCCAATATTGTTTGGCCAGGATACATTCTTGATTTGCTGGAGGAACTGCCTCAACGGGACGCGGATCTGATTATCGAAAAGACCAAACCCCTGGCGCGCTTTCCTCGAATGTATCCGATAAGGCCGAAAGGAAGATTTCGCCGTCATCGCTGGTTGCTGGCTGGCCGCTGGATCGTCTATTACCGCATAGTGGACGAAACTGTATACGTCCGTGCATTGTGGCCCGCCCAGATTCCCTAAGGCCCCTGCCATCCGCCAGTTCATCGCGGATTGCCGGATATGGCTCCAGCTGCCCTTTTCCGCCGCAGAATTTCCCACCCCAGCAATGCGTAAAACGGCGCGTAGCACAGCCACTGGAACAGCGGATCGAACTCCCACACGCCCAGCGCCCGATAGTTGATGAAAATTTTGTAGGAGAGAAACTGCAGGATCGTGAGCAGCAGCCACGCCGGGCTCGGAAAGAAGCACAGCAGCGGCACGATCCACGTGAAATACCAGGAATAGCCGTTGGGCGCGAAAAGCAGGACCGTGCCAATCAGCAGAAACGCGGCGCGCGTGGGGTCCACACGGCGAAACGCGAGCCACAAGGCAAGCCCGAGGACCACGCCTTCGCCCACACCCGCGGCCACTTCATGCGAACCCGAGAGCCACAGCAGGACCGGATAGATGCTGGAATGGTAGTTCCGCCAGATCACCTGGTAATACTTGAGCATTTGGAGGAACTCGCGCCAGCCATTGCGGTACGGCCAGACGCATGCGGCGGCAAGCGCCCCGCAGCCCACTGCGGCGAGCCAGCCGCGCAGTTTGCCGGGCCATCCGGCGCGGATCAGGGCCAGCGGTAACAATGTGACAGGAAAGGCTTTAGCGAGAGCCCCGGCGGTAAGCGTCAGCGTTGACATTGCCGGAAAGCGCCGTATAATCAACAAGGTAGCGACGACTGCGGCGATGGCCAGCGCATCATTGTGGCCGCTGGACGCGAATTCGACCACGACCAGCGGATTCCAGGCGTAGATCGCAATCTGGTAGATGCGTCCCCCAGCCGAGCGGATCCACCAGGCGAGCATCGCCACGATGGCAAGATCGGCGAGCAGAAACGGCAGCTTGAAGCCGATCGGGCCCGGCAGAACGCGCCACGTCGCGCGAAACACAAGTTCAGAGAGTGGCGGATACATCGTGGGAATTTCCGGCGCCGGCATCACGGCCCAACCCGGATCGCGCAGCGGCGCAAGGCGCGGATCGGTCGGCGCGACGGCATAGGGATTCCAGCCCGCGTTCTGGACGTGGCCGTCCCAGCGGTAACGGTGTACGTCGGTGGAAAGCGAAGGCGGGAACGGGAAGAGCGTCAGGCGGAAGGCGAGCGCGCCCAGCAGGACGAGCCAGAGCGCGGCGCGATTGTCTCGCGTATGTTCCAGGGCGTAGAGCGCGATGAAGTAAACGACGCCCGCGCCCAGCCCCAGCGCCATGAATTCGGGGATGTGAATCGAAAGGTCTCCGAGGCGCGCCATCGCCGCAAAGACGGCTTCCAGCGCGATGATGGCGACGAGCGCGATGGCAATCTGCGGCTGCATACGCCGCGGCGTGGCGTTTACCATTGGAAGGATGTTCGCACGGGGGGATGTTCGTTTTGAATTTTTCGCAACATGCACTCAGTTTGTTCGCCAGCGCGGCGCAAAGCCCGTTCACGAATTATTGGTCCAAGCTCACCGACCCGAACCGGAATCCCTTTCGCGGGCTTTACCAGCTCAACGCGTTCGATCTGGCGATCATGATCCCGTATTTCATCGTGCTCGTGATCCTGGCCGCGTACGGCATGCATCGCTACCACCTGGTATACGAATATTTTAAGAACCGCAAAAATGTTCCCGGCCCGCCGCCTCCGGTCGCCGAGTGGCCCAAGGTTACCATACAGCTTCCGATCTACAACGAGCGCTACGTGATCGAGCGCCTGGTCGATGCGGTCGCGCGCTTCGATTATCCGCGCGAATTGCTCGACATTCAGGTGCTGGACGATTCGACCGACGAGACGCAGGAAGTCGCGCGCGCGTGCGTCGAGCGCTACCAGGCGCTGGGACTGCCGATCCATTACCTGCACCGCAACGACCGCACCGGGTACAAAGCCGGAGCGCTCGCCGCGGGCCTGGAATCGGCGAAGGGCGAATTCGTCGCCATCTTCGACGCCGATTTTCTGCCGTCGCCGGATTTCCTGCGCCGCACGCATCCCGTATTTTTCCGATTCCAAAATCGCCATGGTCCAGACGCGCTGGACGTACCTGAACCGGCATTACTCCTCGCTCACCGAAGTCGAATCGATCCTGCTCGACGGCCACTTCGTGATGGAGCATGGCGCGCGTTCGCGCAGCGGCAGCTTTTTTAATTTCAACGGCACGGCGGGCGTCTGGCGGCGGCGCGTGATCGACGAGGCCGGCGGCTGGCAGCACGACACGCTCACCGAGGACACCGACCTCTCCTACCGCGCGCAGCTTCTCGGCTGGAAATTCCTCTATTTGCCGGACATCGAGTGCGCTTCCGAGCTGCCCGTGGATATGAACTCGTTCAAGGCGCAGCAAGCGCGCTGGGCCAAGGGCCTGATGCAGACGGCGAAAAAAATCCTGCCGCGCGTGCTGCGCTCGAATGAATCCGCGCACGTGAAGGCCGAGGCCGTCTTTCATCTCACGGCCAACATCAGCTATCCATTCATGGTCGTGCTGTCGACGCTGCTGCTGCCCGCGATGATCGTGCGCTTCTATCAGGGCTGGTTCCAGATGCTGTTCATCGACCTGCCGCTGTTCATCGCGTCGAGCTGCTCGATTTCCGGATTTTATCTGGGATCGCAGCGCGCTTTGTATCCGAAGACGTGGAAGCGCTCGATCGTCTACATGCCGTTCGTGATGGCCGTGGGCATCGGCCTTTCCGTGCGCAACGCCAAGGCCGTGCTCGAAGCCCTTTTCGGCGTGCAATCGGAATTTGCGCGCACGCCGAAATTCAATATCGACGGCCAGACCGGCACGTGGAAGAAAAAACTCTATCGCAACAAGGCCGGCGTGATGCCGTACGTCGAAATCGGGCTCGGCCTTTACTTCGCGATGACTATCGTCTACGCCATCCAGAATGAAAATTACGCCACCGCGCCGTTCCTGTTCCTCTTCGTCTGGGGATTCCTCTATACCGGCGTGATGTCGGTGGCGCAGGGCTGGATCGAGCGGCTGCGCTTTGGCGCGCGCCCGGCGGCTGCATCCTCGGAAGTTCGCGCTGCGGCTTCCGGCGCGCCGGGGTTTTAGCCTGCATGGTGCGCCCGCCCGCCGCGGCGGTCAGCCTTCCGCACCCCCAAAAATGCCGCCTCGAAAAGCGGCCCTGCAACGTATAAACAACAGTATGACTTGCGATGACGGCGCGGTGGTATGTTGTAATGACGGTCCCGGGCGAGGTGATTCGATGAATCGGCAAAGTTCAGTCCTGCGCGGCAGCCTCATTTTTCTTTTTGTCCTGGGCTTCCTTGCGGCACTGGCGCCGCGAGCGGCCGCCTGGGACCGCGAGCCAAACAGCGTGTTTGCCGAGCGGCGCGCGAAGCTTGAGGCCGCGATTAACGCGCCCATCGTGCTGTTCGGCTATACGGGGCACGAGGAAGCGAATCCCTCCTACGTCTTCATGCAGGAAGAAAATTTCTACTACCTTACCGGGCATAACGAGGAAGGCGCGGCGATGCTGCTGGTGCCGGAATCGGCCGTGGAGAAGGGCTGGACCGGGCCGCGCGAGATTCTATACCTGCCGCCGCGCGATCTGGCCGAGGAAAAATGGAATGGGCCGCGCATGGGTCCCGACGATCCCGGAATCAAGGAAAAAACCGGCTTCGCCGATGTCGAGTCGTTCGTGAAACTCCACGAAACTCTCGCGAACCTGAGCCGCGATTTCCCCGAGTTCTATACCGAATTGCCCCAGCCGCACGAGGACGGCTATCCGCACGCGGCAAATTGGTCCAATTGGGTGAAAGGCGCCGCGCCGCGCGCTACGCTCAAGGACGTCTCCACCGCGGTAGGAACATTGCGCGCCATTAAATCTCCCGGCGAACTGGCGCTGCTCCAGAAGGCCATCGATCCCTCCATTGACGCGCATTTGGCGGCCATGAAGTTGATGCGCCCGGGCCTTTTTGAATATCAGGTGGCGGCGAAGATGGTGGAGATTCATGCTTACGCGGGCTGCGAAACCGAAGCCTACGCTCCGATTGTCGGCACGAATTTCGACTCGACCGTGCTGCACTACAACAAACTCGACCGCCAGATCGAGGACGGCGACATTGTGCTGATGGACGTGGGAGGACAATACTCCGGCTACGCTTCCGACATCACGCGCACGGTGCCCGCCAACGGAAAGTTCACGCCGCGGCAGCGCGAGATTTACGAAATCGTGTTGGGCGCGCAGAACGCCGCGCTTGCCGCGCTCAAACCGGGCATGACCATGGGCGGACCCGAATCCACGAGCCTGCAGAAAATCGCCATGGATTACATCAATTCACATGGAAAGGACAAGGAAGGCCACTCGCTAGGCCGGTATTACATCCACGGCCTGAGCCATCACGTGGGCCTCGACGTGCACGATCCCGGCAGCACATCGCGCCCGCTCGAACCGGGCATGGTCATCACTATCGAGCCGGGGATTTATATTCCCGAGGAAAATCTGGGCGTGCGCATCGAGGACGACGTGCTCATCACGCCCACCGGATACAAATTGCTCACCGCGCGCCTGCCGCGTTCCCCCGACGAGATCGAACAGATCATGGCCGAAGGCAAGGCTGAACGCGAGAAGCATCCGTAAGAGGCCGTAAGAGGATTGTCTGCTGCTTTCTCAGTGTCGTCAGTGGTGAAAATCTTAAAGCTTTAACACAGAGGACACGGAGGATCACAGAGAACCACGGAGAGTTGATTGCTTCGCTTTCGATGCGGGCGGCGCGCGGCAAATGTAAAGTAGGATGGGCTTCAGCCTTTTGCGGTTTACGTTTCGCGCGCGCCAAAAGCCAGACAGGCTGAAGCCTATCCCACTAAATTACTTCTCTTTCAGCTTCAGTTTACTTTTGTTCTCTTCGAGGAATTCGCGCAGCTTTGGCGCGGTGTCCAGGAGCCTGATCCACTGCTCGTAATACAATGTGACCGGAAAGCGGCCCAGGCCGTAGACGCTTACGCCGCCTTTTTCGCCGATTTTGAAATCCAGCTCGCCGCTGCGGCGCGCCGTCTTTTTTTCCAGTTCGGCAATGCGGGCCTGGAGTTCCTCGTAGGTAGGTTCCGCCATGTTTCCTCCTGCTGGCAAGTTAGATTCGGGAATGATTGTACTCCAAACGCCTCGCGATCGAGCCGGCATCGATCTTGAAACAGGCCTTGCTTCCGTTGACCGTGCGTCACTGCGCCGCTTATAATGATTTGTTGATGGCTGGTACGGGCCGGATTGGCCTTCAATAGCTAAAGATCGAAAGCCACAATCAGCCGAGCCTTGGAACGTCACGGCTGGAGCCGTGATCCACAAACAGCGTTTGTGAGAATTCTTTTAGTGGCCTGCCGAACGACCCCGTAGGCATCAGGAGCGAATGAAATGCGAGCAACACAACTGCGTCCCGGAATGACCATCCGCCATGAGGGCGACTTGTACACGGTGCATAGCGTCGAGCACCGCACTCCGGGCAATAAGCGCGCCGCCATGGCCACCAAGATGCGCAACCTGCGCAGCGGATCGATCATCGACTACCGGTTCCGGGCGGAAGACGATCTCGAGCGCGCCGTGTTCGATGAGATCGAGCACGAATATCTGTACTCCGACAACGAAGGCTATCACTTCATGAATACGGAGACCTACGAGCAGTTTCATCTCGGCGCCGACATTCTCGGCGAAGCCGTGTATTACCTGATTCCGAATACGACGGTGAAACTGGAGTTCTACGAAGAAAAGGCCATCGGCGTGGTGCTGCCGGACACGATGGACCTCACGGTCGTCGATACCGAACCGACCGTGCAGAAGGCCACCGCCAGCGCGGTGATGAAGGCCGCGAAACTCGAGACCGGCCTTACGATTCAGGTGCCGCCGTTCGTCAATACCGGCGACAAAGTGAGAGTGGATACGTCGGAAGCGCGCTACGTGCAGCGCGTATAAAACGCTCCACCCGATTACACGCCGCTGGTGGAAAACGCCAGCGGCGATACCTGCAGCAGTTCGTGCAGCGCGCCGACCAGATCCGCGTCCCACCATCCGCGGCGCGTCTCTTCCCACATCAATTCAAGGGCTATTTCCTGGGAAAGCGCCTTGCGATAGGGCCGGTCGGTGGTCAGCGAATCGTAGATATCCACGGTTTGCAGGATGCGCGCGGTAAGCGGGATCTCGCCGCGCTTCAAACGGTCCGGATATCCCGTGCCATCCTGCTTTTCATGGTGCGACCGGATGATGGGCAGGACGTTTCGGAAGGTTTTGAGCGGGGCGCAAATGCGTTCGCCGGCGATGGTGTGCTGCTCCATGATCTTGCGTTCGGCCGCATCGAGCGGGCCTGGTTTCAGCAGGACGAATTCCGGCACGGCTACCTTGCCGATATCATGCACGATGCCGCCGCGGCGAAGGGCCACGAGTTGCTCGCCGGATAGCCCGAGCGTTTCGCCGAGCGATACGGTGTAGCGCGACAACCGGTCGCAATGCCCCTCGGTGTACGGATCTTTCGCTTCGATGCTGCGCGCCAGAGTGCACAGCACGGTTTCCGCGTTTTCCAGCTCGTCGGTGAAGCGCTTGAGGCGCACCAGCGACCCCACGCGCGCCAGCAATTCTTCTTTCTTCACCGGCTTGTTCAGAAAATCGTCGGCGCCCGCTTCGATGCCTCGTATGCGGTCGTCGGCGCTGCCCAGCCCGGTAACGAGCACGACGGGAACCAGCCGCGTTTCCGGCCTCGCTTTCACGGCGCGGCATACCGAGAAGCCGGATTGCCCCGGCATCATCACGTCCAGCAGCGCCAGGTCCACGGGTTGCGAATAAATTTCCTGGAGGGCCCGCTCTCCGTTGTCCACGGCAATCACGCGGTAGCCGTGCACGCGCAGCAATTCGGTTAACGGGTCGCGAATCTCTTGGTTGTCATCCGCGACCAGAATCGTTCCCTGGAAGGTTTCAATGAGCGGCACTACGTCCTCCTGCCAAAGGCTGCGCGGGATAGAAATAAAGAGGGCAGTTTCCCGCCGCGACGGAAAAGTAAGATTAATTTGAAGGGGATTTTAGTTTCAGCCGCTGTGGCATCCGTGTCAAGGGGTTGCGGCGCGCTGGGCGCCGGCGAAGTTCAAATAGGCACATATTTCGTGCACGGAATTGAAACGCGCGCGAGCCCGTCTAATCCGCGAAAAGCACTCCACTCAGACAAACACGCGGGCAAAAATTGCGTCCACGTAGCGAAGCTGCCGGTTCAGGTCGAAGGTGCGTTCCAGCGCCTCGCGATCCAGGAAAATCTTGATGCGCGAATCATTGACCACGCGCTGCCGGAAATTTGTTTCCGTTTCCCACGCCGCCATGGCATGTTCCTGCACCCATTTGTAAGCGTCTTCGCGAGGGGCTCCCGCTTCGACCAGATCCTGCAAGAGCTGGCCGGAAAAAACCAGGCCGCCGGTGGCATCCAGGTTGCGGCGCATGCGGTCGGGGAAGACGCGCATTCCGGAAACGATGTCGGTCATGCGCGCGAGAAGATAGTCGGCGAGAATCGTCGAATCCGGCAAAATGACGCGCTCGACCGAGCTGTGCGAGATGTCGCGCTCGTGCCAGAGGGCGATGTTTTCAAACGCGGCGCCCGCGTTGGCGCGCACCACGCGCGCCAGGCCGCACACCTGCTCGCTCGATACCGGATTGCGTTTGTGCGGCATCGCCGAGCTTCCGCGCTGCTCGCCGCCAAACGGTTCCTCGGCCTCGCGCACTTCGGTGCGCTGCAGGTGGCGAATTTCCAGCGCGATTTTTTCCAGCGTGGCCGTCAGGATCGCGAGCGCGGAAAGATACTGCGCGTGGCGGTCGCGCTGAATCACCTGCGACGCCACCGGAGCCACGTCCAGCCCCAGCCGCTTGCAGATGGCGGTCTCCGCGTCGGTTCCGAGATGCGACGCGTTGCCCACCGCCCCTGAAATTTTCCCGATTGCCATTTGCCGCGCGGCCTGGCCAAAACGCTCGAGATTGCGCCGGTTTTCGGCGAACCAGTTGGCCATCTTCAGCCCGAAGGTGATGGGCTCGGCGTGCACGCCGTGCGTGCGGCCGATTTGCGGGGTGTGCCGGAACTCCTGCGCGCGGCGTTCGAGCACTTCGCCGAAGCGAATCATGCCGTGTTCGATGCGGCGCGACGCTTCGCGCAGTTGCAGGGCCTGCGCCGTGTCCACGACGTCGTTGGAGGTCAAACCGTAGTGCAGCCATCGCGCGGCATCCGAATCGCCGATGGTCTCGCCGATCGCGATGGTGAACGCGATCACGTCGTGCTTCACCTTGGCTTCGAGTTCCGCGATGCGCTTCACGACCCCGGCATCGACTCGCGCTTTCTCGCGAATCTTCGCGGCAGCCTCCGCGGGCACGATGCCGCTCTCCGCCAGCGTCTCGGTGGCGGCCAGCTCCACCTCCAGCCAGCGGCGGAATTTGCCCTCTTCGCTCCAGACCTGGCCCATCTCTTCGCGCGTGTATCGTGAAATCAATCTCGACTCCCTGGAAGCGCGCGCCGTCGTTGAGCAAAGGCGCGGCATACTGATCAAAAATTGACCGTGAAATTCCCCATGTAATGATACCCAAATTCCCTGGAGATGTCGTGAGCAGGATATCCCAAAGACGAGAAGACAGTACCTATGGGTCGCAAGTGTTACGTATTGTTACAGCGGCTTGAATACTATTTTGGCGCCAAAGATTGCAGAATCTCCTAACATCCTTGCAATCTATCAATTATGGGGGGGGAACGGATTTAAGATTGCCTATTGTTAGCCCGTGGAAAACGGCGACTTAAGTTCAAGAGAGCGAATAAATTTCAATCCGGGGATCGATGAGACTCCATACTGATCGGCATGACGGCTTCACGCTGGTTGAACTCTTAGTTGTGATCATTATTGTCTTTATCATCGCGGCTTCGGCAATTCCCAGCATACTCACTTCTATGAGAATGGCCCGCCTGCGCGGGGCTGCGAGCGACTTCGCGGGTCTTTTGGAGCAAACCAGAATTTATGCAATTCGGGATAATCGTTATTATTCAGCATACATTTTAGCAGCCTCGGGAGGGGCTCCGGTTAGTTTCGCGTACGTGGATATGCTTCCAAAGGGCTCGACGCAAGCATCAGGAAATGGCGGGACTTCGGTGGCAAATGGCGATCCTGTGATTACAATTCCATCGGAAGTTGTCCAGGAACCCGTAGCAAATGCGCCGAACTCATCCAATCTTGAGACCCAACTGCTGCCCTCAACCACACCTGTCACACCAATAGATACCAGCGTAACGGCCGCAACGTTCGGCCCCAGAGGACTGCCATGCACTCCAGTCACGATCACGGGCACAAATGGCGGGACGATTTGCGATAGCTCGGGCGGCCCCACTGCATTCTGGACTTTTCTAGAAAATACGAAGTCGAGCACATGGCAGGCCGTGACCATCACTCCTGCCGGAAGAATCCAAAAGTGGTATTACACCGGCTCGGTATGGACCAAACTATGAGACCAGGCAAGATGACATTTAATCGCATGAGCGAGGCCAACCTCCGGCGGAGATCCCAACGGGGAATGACTCTAATTGAGTTGATGATTGCAATGACGATCCTTGCGGTCGGTCTCGGCGCGCTCACCAATTTGCTGGTCATAGCGATGGCCACAAACAACCGCAACAGCAAAGACACATCCGCGACGCTGCTGGCGCAAATGGTCATCGAACAAATAAGTGGCCAACACCCGAATTCTGACGCCTCTATATCGGTCACCGATTGTGCTGGGAACGTCTGGACGGTTGCCACTACCGGGGGAGCTTCCCCGAACGGGACTGGGGCCACCGTGGTTACAAGTTCCTCTTCCACCGGGTATGGGGGCATCGATCAAACTCAAGCATATGCCAACATTCCCGCTGGATACGCTATGCAGTACGTGGACTGCGGAGGAGTCGGTAATACGGGCGTTCCCACGACATATGACGTCCGCTGGAACGTAATGACGGTCGGTACAAACTACACGCGACTGGTCACAGCCTCTGCACGCCCCCTGAATGCAAATATGCTCGGTGGGCTTTCGTATGCTCTGCCTGTGAACCTCCGGGCAGTTGTCGGGCCATAACCATGATGGAAACAAGATTAATTCACAAGCCGAACGCTTCCACCGAAGCGAGGATTCCGCTAGGACGGGATAACAGCATGCAATCAAGTGGTGAGATGGACCATGCAACATGGGCGCAACGCGGATTTACGCTGCTGGAATTGATGATCGTGCTGGCAATTCTGACGACCGTCATTGGCGTCGTAACGAGCGGGATCATGCAGATCGAGAAAAGAAGCGCGAGTGATGTAAACAAAGTAGGCCTAGCCCAGGAAGCCCGGCAATTCATGGATCAGATTCTGCGGGATCTGCGCCAATGCGGTTACCCGGGCCTGGCCCTGTTCGACCCCGCGACCGGAGTGATGTCAAGTTCCCCCTATGTTGCGGACGGATTGATCAGCTTTTCGTCGTCGGCGATTCAGTTTGAGGGTGACATCGATGGAAGCGGCGTAAGCGAAGTCTACATTCAAGTGGTGGTTCCCCCGAGCGGGAATTGCCCATGCACCGTGCAGCGCGGGACGGTTTTGAAGTCGGTAGGGGGCACGCCGGCGTACTACACGGAGCTGGACAACGTAATGAGCCAGAACATTTTCACGGCATATAAATATGATGGTTCAGCGTGGAATTCCTCCACTGACTCATTGTCCCTCATTAAGAATATAGGCGTCACATTGTACGTCCAAAGCCCGCTGCCAGATGTGAACCAGTCTGTGGTCACCTACCCCACGACGACAATGGTGTCGGAAATCAGGATAAACAATTAGCGGGGCCCCCCGGATGGTGGATATCAGGAGCCCAAGGAACTCTTTATGATGAGGCATTCAAAAAACGACGAACACGGTGTGGCGTTGTTGTTTTGTTTGTTCGCACTTTTAATTCTGTCCGCGCTCACCGCTTCGCTGATCATGTTGTCGGGGACGGAAACCTCCGTCAATTACAATTATCGGACGGATGAAATCGCGTTTTTCGCATCCAAAACGGGGATTTACGAGGCCCTGGACCGGATGCAGCAGTCCAACGCGAATAGCATCGCGGCCCAGATTCCCACCTCCTTGCCCTCCGCGACGGGCGGCGTGCTCTACATCATCAATGCCGGCAACTCGCTCACCGTCAGGCCTTGGGACTCGACCAATGCTTATTTTGACGACGAATTCTGCCACGAAGGCTACACAATCGCGGGAATGAATAATGCCCCGCCCGATGTTCCTTGCACATCCGTGCCGACAGGCACTTCGTGGTACACGACGGTAAACAGCAATTACCCTTACAGTGGCACCTCGACTGCGATGCCCTACGAGTGGGTCAGGATTAATTGGAAGCAGAACTCAACAGAGCCTTATTTAACAGGCGGCAGTACACCAACGACCAGCTACTATTCCGTCAATTCCAGCCAGCCTGCGTCCACCCCTACCTGCTGGAATGGCGCATCGGAAGTACTGCTAAGCACGCCCGCTGGCGTCACACCCGCTTACACAAGTTGCACGCAGTATCAAACCTGTGCAGCCACTTCTCCGACCCTTTCCGCTCCGGTCCTTATGATCACGGCACTTGCTGTCACGTCCAACGGATCACGGCACATGGTTCAGGCAGAAGCCGCTCTCAATCCTCCCTCCATTACAGTGTCCCCGTGCGGGATTAGCGATCCCTACGGGTTCTTCGCATATGGAACCTCATGCACCAACACTGCCTTTACGATCGGAGGAAACGCTTCCGTAGACGGATATAACAGCGCAAATGGGGGAACGTACACAGGAACGCACGCGGCGCATCTTGGAAGCGTCGGCACGAACGGTGGCCTCATTGCGGAGGGGACATCCACGAATATAGGAGGAACAATCTATGTCCCCAATATTGGGTCCCCTCCAGGCCCGGGAAGCTGCCCAGACGATTTTTCCGTCACCGGCAATCCCCACTACGGAGGCTTGTCCGCATCCACAGTTTTGACTCCTCCCACGGTAACTGTTCCACCGTCGGGGACCACAAACGAATCCGCCGGACACGCTCAAAACCTCGTACTCGTTCCGGGAAATTACGGCACCCTCTCGGTGGGTTCAGGAGGCACGATTACCCTGACGGCCCCGGGAACGTACGACATCGCCTGCATGACCGCCAGTGGCAGCGGATCGAACTTCACCATTAGCCCAGATACGAAAGCCGTCACGATTAATGTTACGGGTACGGGATGCGCCAGCGCGCCGATCAACTTTGGTTCCAACACGCTGATCAATAATGCTTCGGGGATTGCGGCCAATCTCCAAATCAACTATGCAGGAACTGGCACCTTAACATTTACGGGCGGTACCTCTATGTACGCGGTAGTGAACGCGCCCAATGCCGCGGTGGTCCTGCATGGCGGCGCCGATTACTACGGCACCATCATGGCATATTCGATCGACGACTCTGGTGGAACAAATCTTCATTTTGACTCGGCGGATACCACTATTTCCGGCGCGTCTGCGAGCACGGCCACGGCTACCGCCACCGGTTCGTACAACATCCTGGCCTTCAAATCACTGCCCTACTAGCATGAGGGAAGACCGCTTGGTGTCGCGCGCAATTTAGGAACGGATGCTGCCGGAGGTTGATAAATGCCGCTCATTGCAGCAACCGGTATATCCTGAATCGCCCAATTTGCGGGGCATACCGTTTCCTCTTTGTTGTACTATAAACTAGGAGCGATGCGGAGCGCGAAAAAAAACAGCCAACTAATCTTGATTGTACTTACGGTAATTCTTTTGGTCTGGCTGGTCCGCCATGAATTCCCATCCCTGGTGAACCCACCGCCCGCGGGCAATGAAGCGCCCCAGGCGCATGTCGGGCCCGCCGATATTTATCCTGATCCCGAAATGACTCCCGGCGCGGTGAATCCGGAAATCACGCAGGAAAATATCCGTGACACCATCTGCAATCCCCGGTGGAGCACCAAATCCATCAGGCCGGAGGAAAGTTACACGCATCGCCTGAAGGTCGAGCAAATCGACGAATACGGCTACTCCGATTCGAGGCTAAGAGATTACGAAGAAGACCATTTCATTCCCCTTGAATTGGGCGGCCATCCCACCGATCCGAAAAATCTTTGGCCCGAGCCGTTCGAGACCTCCATCGCCGACGGCGGCGCGCACACCAAGGACAAAGTGGAAACTTTTCTCCACGCGGAAGTCTGCTCCGGCAGCCTGACGCTCGACGAGGCGCGGCGCGAAATTACGGAGGATTGGTACCGGGTTTATACGACAGCCGTGCCGCATTGAGAATGCGTTTCCATCGAGCGCGGCATTGCTCGAACTGCCGATTGATCGACAACAGCATGAAAGCAAAGAAGAGATTCAACCGTTTGCTCTCGCAAGAGCCCAAGCGCCCGACGGCAGGCAATGAATTACGGAACAACCGTGATAAAGTTCATTAATAGGTGCAAGATCGGCGCTGTAACGACAAGGTGTAGGACGCGCCGATGCCATTCCATGGAGGGAAATAACGCCATGACCGGAATCCAGTACGTGACCGATGAAAAGGGCCGCAAAGTGGCTGTCCAAATCGATCTGACAAAACATCGGGGACTCTGGGAAGACATCCAAGATGTGCTCGTTTCGCGGTCGCGGCGGCACGAAAAGCGGATTCCGCTCGAAAAGGTAAAAGCTGGGCTCATCAAGAGCGGTAAGCTCTCCCGTGAGTAGCTATCGTGTCGCATTAACGTCGAGCGCGGAAAGGGAGTTGCGCGGGCTGCCCAAGAAAGCGATTGCTCGCATTGTGCCGCGTCTCGAACGTCTAGTGTCGGCTCCGCGGCCTCCGGGCTGCAAGAAATTAAAGGGCGGCGATAACGAATGGCGGATTCGAGTTGGTGACTACCGAATCGTTTACGTTATTGATGATATGGCCAAAACCGTCGATGTGACGCGGATCGCGCACCGGCGAGAGGTTTATGAATAACTGAAACGATTCGATGCGGCGCACCCTAGCTCTTCTCCACAATCTTCCCCACCGGGGCATTCGCACTGTCTACAATTTCGTGCACTTCGTAAGGTCGATCGGCCCTTCCACCAACTCGGGAACTTTCGTATGAAGGGCCGTCATATGCGGCGTCTCGAAATGCGCGTCCAGGTCCGCGCCGCTCTTCCAGATTTCATAGAACACGAACAGTCCGGGCTCGGTATTGGATTCGTGCAAGTCGTACGTGACGCAGCCTGCCTCCGCGCGCGTCGGCGCCAGCAGTCCCTGCAATTCCTGCCGCAGTCGCGCTTCCTGGCCCGCCTTGGCGCGCATCCGGGCAATTACCGTCAGTGGTTCGCTCATGCCGGCTCCTTTGGATTTAGAACGCCGCGCGATTTACAAATCGAGTGTGGGGTGCGGAGAATCCTGCGAGGCGACGATCAATTCGCCGGAAAATGCCCCGGCGCCGGTGCGCCGGGCGAGCGCTTCGGCGGCCGAGATGCGCGCCACGTCGGGATTGTTGTTGTTCTCGGAAAGATGCGCGAGCACAACGTACCGCGCGCGCCCGTCGAAGCCTTCGGCATCGGCGAAAAACTCGCTCACCGTATGGTTGGAAAGGTGTCCCGGTGCGGCTCATCACGCGCTGCTTGATATGCCAGGGATACGGACCCACCTTCAGCATATCGAGATCATGATTGGATTCGAGCATCAGGCAGTCGGAATCGCGCAGGTGAACTTTCACCAGCTCGGGCAAATAGCCGAGGTCGGTGACGATCGCGACCTTCGTGCCGTTCGCGCGAAACGTGAATCCCAGCGGGTCCACGGCGTCGTGCGGAATCGAAATCGGAGAAACCTCGATGTCGCCGACGATAAACCGCTGCCCGGCGCGGATGTGCTCCACGCGGTCCAGGCGCTTGTGGGAAGTTTCCGGCAGAATGCGCAAAACCTCGGTGTGCGTCGCTTCGGTCAGGTACACGGTGGTGCGCCACTGGCCCAGCACTTGCGCGAGCGACCCGATATGATCGCTGTGTTCGTGGGAGATGACGATGCCGTCGAGCCGGTCCACCTCGCGGCCGACCGCGGCGAGGCGCCGCAGCGTTTCTTTCTTGCCAAGCCCTGCGTCCACCAACAGGCGGGTCCGCTCGGTTTCGAGCAACGTGCAGTTGCCCGAGCTTCCCGATCCCAAGATAGTGACGCGCAGGCTGATACTTTCCCCCGAAGACTCGGCCCGGAGAATCCAAAGGCCCACGGAATAATGACAAAGTGCGGCGGCGGCGTCAATGAGGGGAAAGAAGAAAAGACAGTTGAGAGTTTAGAGTCGAGAGTTTTCCGCGACGGACAATTGTTTTCTTAACTCTCGACTCTTAACTCTCGACTAGTTTTTCCACGCTAGCATTTCGGTGGTCGCCTCGAACCCGGCCAGGTTGCCGAGCACGGTGAGCGCGAAGCGGCCCGGCGCGAAGAAATCGCGGGCGATTTCCAGCACTTCCTCGCGCGTCACCTTTTCGATCGACGCGAGCATTTCGTCGAGCGAAAGAAACTTGTGGAAGTACATGGCCTGCCGCGCCAGGTTGGACATGCGCGCGCTGGTCGATTCCAGGGAAAGCATCATCGAGCCCTTCAGGTGGTCCTTGGCGCGGCGCAACTCCTCGGCGCTTACCGCTTCCTGCTGAATGCGCCGGAATTCCTCGATCACCGAGTGGATCAATTGCTCGGCCGATTCCCGCGACGTTCCCGCGTACACCGAAAGCACGCCCGCATCCGTATACGGAGACAAGTCGCTGCCGATGGCATACGCCAGCCCTTGCCGCTCGCGGATGTTTTGAAACAGCCGCGAAGACATGCCGCCGCCGAGAATAATATTCAGCAGCGACGCCGCGTACCTGCGCTCGTGCGCCAGCGGGTACGAGGGCACGCCGATCACCAGATGAACCTGTTCGAGTTCCTTCTTGTTGCGGTGTGCGATGCCCGCGTGCGTTTCGGGCGCGGTGCGAACCGCTTCGGCTGCGGCCGCGCGCCACTCCGCCAAATTCGCGCGCGGCCAGATCCACCAGGCGCGCGTGTTCCAGATTGCCGGCGGCCGTGATCACCGTGTTATTCGGCGCATACCACGAAGCAAAACATTCGCGCACCGCGCCGCTGGAAAATTGCGGCACCGTTTCCGGAGTGCCCAGAATCGGCAGCCCCAGCGGGTGCCCGTGCCAGAATTTCTGCGTGAACATTTCGTGAATCAGATATTCGGGATTGTCCTCGTCCATCTTGATTTCCTCGAGGACCACCTGCTTTTCCTTGGCGACGTCCGCATCGTCGAATCGCGGGCGCAAAACCAGGTCGGAGAGCACGTCAAACGCGACGGGCAAATGCTCGTCGAGCACTTTCGCGTTGAAGCAGGTCATTTCCTTTGCCGTGAAGGCGTCGAGCATCCCGCCCACTGCGTCCACCGCCTGCGCGATCTCCTCGGCGGTGCGCCGCTCGGTGCCCTTGAAGACCATGTGCTCGATGAAATGCGCGATTCCGTTGCGTTCGGGCGATTCGCCGCGCGATCCCGTGCCCAGCCAGATACCCACCGAGACCGACCGCACGTGCGGCATCTTCTCGGTGACGATCACGAGGCCGTTCGGAAGTACCGCCTTTTCAATGTCCCGCACTGGCTGGCTCATTATCTAATTGTGGCATACGCGCCCCGCGAACGCGAATTGCCTGCTGGACCGCATAGGGGGACGGCATGCCGTGCCTACATTGCCGATAGGCATGGAACGCAATGGCCACGTTTCACATCAATCGGCGGAACTTGCGGCGTAAGCGCTGGCCTGGTTCAACTGCTCGATCGAAGAGGGGTCCAGCTTCAGTTCGACGGAAGCAATCACATCCTCCAATTGACTCAGATTCGTGACGCTGACGATTGGCGCAGTGATGCTGGGCCGCGCGAGCAGCCATGCGAGGGACACCTTTGCCGGAGTGGCGTTCGAGCGTTTCGCGACATGGTCCAGCGCGTCCAGAATCCGCATCCCGCGCTCGTTAAGATATTTCTTCACGCTTCTGGCGCGAGCCTTGTTGGCCATATCTTCTTCCTTGCGGTATTTGCCGGAAAGAAATCCGCCGCCGAGCGGAAAATAATTGATGACGCCCAGGCCTTCCGTCACGCATACGGGCTCAAGTTGCGTCTCGTATTCCTCGCGGTCGTAGAGGTTGTAATTGGGCTGAAGACTCTGGTACCTGGGCAGGCCCAGTTTCTTGCTCACTTCCAGCGCCGAAGCCAATCTCCCGGCTTTATGATTGGAGGCGCCGATGAATCGTACTTTGCCTTGCGCAATCAGGTCCGCATAGGCCCGCAGAGTCTCTTCCTGGGGCGTGTCGGGATCATCGACGTGCGATTGATATAAATCGATGGTATCGGTTTGTAGGCGGCGCAAGGAATTTTCCGCCGAGCGCAGGATATAGTCTCGCGACAACCCCTTTTGCCCCGGCCCTCGGTCCCAGCCCACTTTCGTAAACACCATCACTTTGTCCCGGTTTCCGCTGCGCTTCAGCCACTTACCGATGATCGTCTCCGATTCCCCGCCCACGTGTCCCGGAACCCACTGGGAATAGCTGTCGGCCGTGTCGATGGCATTGAACCCCGCCGCGACAAACGCATCCAGCAGCGTGAATGTCGTTGCCTCATCCACGGTCCAGCCGATGACGTTTCCGCCGAATACGAAGCGAGAAATTTCCAGATCCGAGTGGCCCAGTTTGCGCTTCTTCATTTTGACCCTTTCCCTGATTGCGCGCCGAACCTGCGCACACACTTTGGATGAAACCGAGAGTGAAATGGTACACCAGGAATCCCGCCATGCCTTCCTTGGCCCAATGGCAGTGGTCCGCGGACGCGCATGTTAAGATGAAGGCATCGCTTCACGGAGATGGCGCGTGCCTGTGGAACTGCTCGGAAAATCACCGGAGGAATTGCGCGATTTCGTCGTGTCGCTGGGCGAGCGGCCGTATCGCGGCCCGCAGATTTATCACGCGCTCTACAGGGAGCGGCGGTTTGATTTTGCCGCGATGACGAACCTGCCCGCGGCATTGCGCGAGCGGCTGTCGCGGGAAGCGCGCATCACGCTGCCGCGCATCCTGCGCCGCTTTGCGTCCGTGGACGGGTCCATCCGGTATTTATTCTCGATTGGCGGTCCAAATGGCGACACCGCGTCCAAACCCGCGCAGATCGAAGCCGTTTTCATGCCGCGCGACGGCCGCCAGACGATTTGCATTTCGACGCAAGCGGGCTGCGCCGTCGATTGCCATTTCTGCCTGACCGCGCAGCTCGGCCTGATCCGCAATCTGACGGCCGGCGAAATCGTGGGGCAAGTTCTGGTCGCGCTGGAAGAGAACCGGGAAGCAGCTTGCGCCGCAGACCAACGTCGTGCTGATGGGCCAGGGCGAACCGCTGCTCAACTACGATGCGACGATGGCCGCCGTGCGCATCCTGCTCGATCCCAAGGGCCTTGGGCTCGGCCCGCGCCACGTCACGCTCTCGACCAGCGGCATCGTTCCCGGCATCGAGCGGCTGGGAAAGGAAAAAATCCGTCCCAGCCTGGCCATTTCGCTCAACGCGTCGAGCGACGCGCAGCGCGACGCGCTCATGCCCATCAACCGCAAATATCCGCTCGGCGTGCTGCTCGACGCCTGCAGAAAATATCCCCTGCGGCCGCGCGAATATTTCACGTTTGAATACGTCCTGCTCGGCGGCGTGAACGATTCGCCTGAAGACGCCCGCCGCGTAGTGCGCCTGCTCGCGCACATCCGCGCCAAAGTGAATCTGATCCCCTGGAATCCCGGAAATTTGCCGTATCGCGCGCCAACTGAGGAAAGTATCGAGAAGTTTCAGAACATTCTTGTCGAGAAAGGCGTTCCCTCGTTTATTCGCTATTCGCGAGGGCAGGATGTCTTCGCCGCCTGCGGCCAGCTTGCCTCGATGGAAACCTCGGGTCCGCTGGTCTCACTGCAGTAAAGGTCCCGCACGCGCGTCGGGCCGCAAGAAACGTAGGTTCTACGCGCTGCGCACACATTTTTGCATGTCATTCCGAACGAAGTGAGGAATCCCTCTTCGGTTTAAATTCAAAGAAGGAGTGATTCCTCGGCGAAAAACGTGCCTCGGAATGACAATGTCTTGTTTCTCCGCCGTCCGTGAAGTCTGTCCTGCTACGACTTTTCCCGGCGCACGCCAATCACCGCCATCATCCGCCCGGTCTTCGCGCCTTCGCGGCGATAGCTGAACAGCAAATCCGTGCGGCACGCGGTGCAAAGATCGCTCACGTCGATTTGCGATTCCGGCACGCCCGCATCCATCAATTGCCAGCGATTTGCGGCGCGCAAATCGAGTTGCACGCGCGGCGGAGGAGGCACGTGTCCCGGCGGCATCATCGTCAGCCACGGCAGCCAGAGCGGCTCCTCGCCGTGCGATAACTGTTCAAACGGGCCGTCAAACCAATCCGCAGCGGCGGGAAACTGCGTCGCAAACGCCTGCGCGACTTCCGGCCCGACCTCGTAGCAGCAGCGTCCGATCGCCGGGCCGAGCGCCGCGACCACGTCTCCCGGCCGCGTCCCGAATTCCATGCGCATGCGCCCCAGCGCCTTTATGGCGATGCGCGCGAGCGTCCCGCGCCACCCTGCGTGAATCGCGGCCACCACGCGCTGCCGCGTATCCGCCAAAAGAATCGGCACGCAATCAGCCGTCTGCACGCCGAGCAGAAGCCCGGGAACGCGCGTGACCAGCGCATCGGCATGCGGAGCTTCCTCTACAGATGCCAGCGGCGCGGTAACAACGTGAATCACGTCGGAATGAAACTGCCGCAGCGTGACCAGCGGCATTTCGCGCGCCGATAGCGCTGCCGCAAATGCCGCGCGATTTCGCTCGACGCGCTCCCGCTCGTCCCAGTCCGTGAATCCCAGATTCAGCGCCGGCTTGCCATCCAGGCGGCTGTCGCCCCCGGCGCGCGTGCTGAATCCGTGCACCAGCCAGCCCAGCTTTCCCAGCGCGCGCGATTCCACAATTTGCAGACCGCGGGCGCGGCGCAACGTCCAGCCGGGATTCTCGTTCCGTCGAGGCGTGGCAGTGCTTCGCGGCGAAGCCGCGCGCCTTGCCGTCCGAGTTTTCATCGCTCGCGCCATGGAAAACGTGTGTCCTACTCACCACTTTAGCGTAACGCGTCAGTTTCTGTCTCTATCGACCGCGCAAGGTATACTTTCCGTACGCGGTTTGCAGCGATTGTTGCGTGCCTCGGAGGGCACCCGGAGAGAACATGATCGTTGGCCTGGGCGTGGACATCACGGAAGTCGAATCGCATCGAGGCCGCCATCGCCCGCAACGGAGCGGCATTCCTCAAGCGCGTTTTCACGCCATCGGAAATCGCCTACTGCGAAAAGCATCGCAACCGCGCCGAACGGTTCGCGGGCCGCTTTGCCGCCAAGGAAGCCGCCATGAAAGCCCTCGGCACCGGATGGACGCGCGGCGTGCGCTGGGTGGATATCGAAGTGGTCCGCGAGCCGAGCGGCAAACCCACGCTGAAATTGTCCGGCGCGTCGCAGGAGATCGCCAATCGGCCTCGGCGTCAAGCATATCGCCCTGACCATTACGCACACGGGAAATACCGCCCTCGCGCAAGTCATCTTCGAATCGTGAAGCTCCGGCAAGAATTCGCCACGGAGGCACGGAGACACAGAGCAAGAATAAATCCAGAAATTAAACTCCGAAGCTGTGTGGCAAACGATGCCGTGAAGTTCTTCTCGTGCTCTCTGTGCTCTCTGTGTTCTCTGTGTTAAAGCGGTTTTCGGTTTATCGGCTTTCGCTCTAAGACGCTGCTCCCAGAGGCGCATCGTCTTTGACGCCGCTAATTCGCACGTCGAGAAACTCATTGGCCGGCCAGCGCCCCGCGACGCGCACATCCAGATAATTCCCGGAAATCGCGCGCGTCCATGGCCCGGAAGCATCTTCCCCGCTGCGATGCAACGTGATCACGCGCAGGGTTCGCCCGGCATGCGCTTTTAAGAAACGCCGATTTCTTTTCCATGCCCAGCGCGCGCAATTCGCGCGCCCGCCGCACAATGTCCGCGCTCGAAACCTGATCTTGCAGCTCCGCCGCAGCGGTTCCCGGCCGCGCCGAAAATGAAAATACGTGCAGGTACGTCAGCGGCAGCCGCTCGATGAGCGCCAGCGTCGCGCGGTGATCCTCCTCGGTCTCCCCCGGAAATCCGGCGATCACGTCCGCGCCGATGGCCGCGTCCGGAAGCCACTCGCGCACCAGTTCCGCGCGCCGCGCGTAGTGCTCGGCGCGATACCAGCGATGCATCGCCGCGAGAATTCGGTCCGACCCGGATTGCAGCGGCATGTGAAAATGCCGCGCCATGCGATCGCTCGCCGCGAACACCGCAATCAGATCTTCGGTCACGTCCATCGGCTCGATCGAGCTGACGCGCAGCCGCTCGACGGGCGTCTCGTCGAGAATGCGCCGCAGCATTTCGCTCAAGTTCCGCGCGCGGCGAAAGGTCGCGCCCATAATTGCCCAGATCGATTCCGCTCAGCACCACTTCGCGAGCGCCGCCCGCGCACAGTTTGCGGATTTCCTCGACCACCTGATCCGGCGCGAGGCTCCGGCTGCGCCCGCGCACCTGCGGAATCACGCAGTAGGAGCACCGCTTGTCGCAGCCATCCTGAATTTTCAGCACCGGGCGCGTGTGTCCCGCCTCGCCGCCTACGACCGGCGCGACCAGAAGTTCCCGGTGTTCCAGAATGTTGCCGGTCAGAATTTTTGCCGGGCCTTGTTCAAGCGATAGCAATTCGCCGCGGATCGCCGAAACCGGAACAAATCCCGCCGTGTCGCATGTGCGGCGCGGCCGGCTTCATCTCCCCGATCAGGCGCGGAATTTCCGGCTTGTGCGAATTTCCCACCACCCAGGAAACGCCGCTGAGCGCAGCAAGTTCCTCCGGCGCGCGCTGCGCGTAGCATCCGGTCACGACAATTCGCGCCGCCGGATTTTCGCGGTGAATCGCGTGAATCGCCTGGCGCGCCTGCAGGTCCGCGGCGGCCGGTCACCGTGCACGTATTCACGACCACGACGTCGGCGGAGTTCGCCGTCCGCCGAAACGCCGTAGCCGCGTTCGCGCAATTGCCGCTCAAGCGCGGCCGCGTCGGCTTGCGTCGCCCGGCATCCGAATTGTTCGATGAAAAATGTAGCCATTTCCCGGCCTGAAATGTTTCCCGCGCTTCGCCCGCCAATCGAGCGCCGCAACGCAGCGAAGAGTATAGCAGGGGAGACGCCTTCCTTCGGAGCTGCGAGCTAGCGAGACTTCCGCATTTCATGCGACATTCGTCTCCGGGGCGATATTTCGCAACCCACCTGCAAGACAGGTTGCGGAAAGCCAGGGACCTGAACGAAGATACCTATCCGGTCTTTCCAAGGAGCGCCATTTTCCATGATCTATTTCCTTCTCGGTTCAGGCGTTGGGATTCTGGTGGGTTTCATGGGCGTGGGCGGCGGAGTGTTTCTGATCCCGCTGCTGGTGTACGTGCATGCACATGGACCAGCACATGGCGCAAGGAACATCGCTGTTCCTGCAACTCCCGCCGCTCGGCCTCGGAGCGCTGCTGATGTATTGGAAGAGGGGAATGGTGGACTGTGGTCGCGGGCGCAATCTGCGCGCTGGGAATTCTGCTGGGAGGATATTTCGGCAGCAAGGTTGCCATCGGTCTCTCGTCGAAGGCGCTCAGTCAATGGTTTGGCTTGTTCTTGATCGTCGCGGCGGTCTTGCTATGGCGCAAGTCCGGTCCGCGGCGCGCCGCGGCGAAGGCAGCACAATGAATTCCAACAAACGGTTTTTTTTGATTTTTCTGATGGCCTTTGGAGTGGGATTGGCGGGCGGCTTATTTGGCGTGGGAGGAGGAGTACTGCTCGTGCCCGTGCTGGTGGTCGTGTTCGGATTCGACCAGCATTTGGCCCAGGGAACCAGCCTGGTCGCCATGGTGCCGCCCACCGGATTACTCGCCTTCCTCAACTACGCCGCCGCGGGCGAGGTCAGCTGGACCGCCGGACTATGGATTATGCCCGGGGTTTTCTTCGGAGCGCTGGCCGGAACGCGCCTGGCGCACAAGCTTTCCCCGGCAGGTTTGCGCCGCGCCGTCGCGGTGCTGGTCTTCGCGATTGGTGTGTGGGAAGCCTCGTCCGTATTGCGGAAATGAAAATTGCCCATTCGATCCTGATTGTTCGCTCGCGACGATTCGGGTATCTTGGCTATCAGAAGACTTTTTGACATGGTTGACATTCATTGCCACATTCTTCCGGGTATGGACGACGGCGCGGATACGATGGAAACATCGATTCAGATGGCGGAAATGGCCATCGCCGACGGAATCACCCACGTGGTCGGCGACGCCCCACGCGAATTCCCAGTACAAATTCGATCCTGAACTCATCCGCCAGCGCCGGGACGAACTCCAGGCGGCCGTCGGCGACCGCATCACGCTGGCGACCGGATGCGATTTCCATTTGAGTTTTGAAAATTTGCAGGACCTGGAGAACAATCCGCAGAAGTACACCATCAACCAGAAAAACTATCTGCTCGTGGAATTCGCGGACTTTTCCATTCCGCCGTCCATGGACGGCACCATGCACCAGCCTGCAGCTCGCGGGATTGTCGCCGATGATCACGCATCCCGAACGCAACGCCCTGCTGCGCACCAAGCCGGAACGCATGTATCGCTGGCTGCACCAGGGCGCCTACGTGCAGATCACCGCGCAATCCCTGCTGGGCCGATTCGGAAGCGCGGCGCAGCATCGCGCCGAAGAGTGGCTCGACGCAGGACCGCGTCCACTTCGTCGCCAGCGACGCGCACAACCTGAAGGGCCGCCCGCTGCAACTGCGCGCCGCATACGACAAAGTCGCCGAGCGCCGCGGCGAGGAGGTCGCGCAGGCCCTGTTCCACGACAATCCCCTGGCCGCATTCGAAGGCCGCAGCCTTCCCTACGAACCGGAACAGCCCGATCCGAATGCCAAGCCCATGAAATACCGCAAACGCAAACGATTTATCTTTTTCTGAGGGCTTTGGTTCTGAGGGTTTTGGTAGCACAGGCACTCTTGCCTGTACGGTTTTGCAGCAATTTGATTGGGCGCACACCCAAGAGTGGCTGTCCTACTCGAGCTTTTCCGCAGCCTGTTCAGCCGCTGGCTGTTGAACTATAAGTTGTTACACAGGCTCTTCAGCCTGTCGCTTGCGTACCGAGGAAATTTTTACACGCCGCCATATACGCAACTACCGCTTCTGCTCCATCAATCCCGCAATCGTGCCCATCAAATCGTACTTCGTGATGATTTCAAATTTCCCGGTGCCCATTTGCACGAACACGGCGGGCTCTTCGTGGCTCAGCAGGTACGTGAGGCGCTCGACGGGAGCTTCGGCGGGCACCGTCGGCAGCGGGTCGCTCATCACTTCGCGAATCACCATTTTGCGGAGGTCTTTTCCCTGCAGCGCAAGATTCAGGATCTGGTCCTCGTAGATCGCGCCGACAGGCGACTGATTTTCAAATACCGGCAACTGCGAAATGTCCTGCGTCTGCATGGTGTGCAGCGCGTGGAAGACGGTCTGGTCGGGCCCCGCGACGATCAGGTCGCGCACTTTCCCGGTCTTGTGTTTTGCGCCGACCACGTCCTCGGCCGTGAGCGCCACTTCCGAATCCACGTAGCCGCGCTCGCGCATCCATTCGTCGCTGTACACTTTGCTCAGATAGCGCATGCCCGTATCGGGCAGGAACGCGACCACGAAAGATCCCTTCGGCAGCGCCTTCGCCACGCGCAAGCGCGCCGGAAACGCAGCCGCCGCCCGAGCCTCCCGTGAAAATTCCCTCCTGCTTCACCAGGCGCCGCGCCCAGATGAAGCATTCCTGGTCGTTCACCTGCACCACGTCGTCGAGGACTTTGAAATTCATCGTCGACGGAAAAATATCCTCGCCGATGCCTTCGACGACATACGTTTTTGCCTTGCCCACTTTTCCCGTTTTCGCAAATTCGTAGTACAGCGATCCGATCGGATCGACGCCGATAATTTTTACGTCGGGATTTTTTTCCTTCAGGTAGCGGCCCACGCCGCTGATCGTTCCGCCCGTGCCCATGCCGCAGACGAAATGCGTGATTTTCCCTCCGGAATCCTCCCAGATTTCCGGGCCGGTGGTCTGGTAATGCGCTTCGGGGTTCATCGGGATTTTCGTACTGGTTCGGATAAAACGAATTGGGAATTTCCTGCGCGAGTTTTTTCGCCACCGAATAGTAGCTGCGCGGATCGTCGGGCTCGACCGCCGTCGGGCAGACGATCACTTCCGCGCCCAGCGCCTTCAGCAGGTCCACTTTTTCCTTCGATTGTTTGTCGGTGATCGTGAACACCAGCTTGTAGCCGCGCACGGCGCCGACCAGCGCCAGGCCGATTCCGGTGTTGCCCGAAGTTCCCTCGATGATCGTGCCGCCCGGCTTCAGCGCGCCGCGCTTCTCGGCTTCGTCGATCATCCAGATGCCGATGCGGTCCTTCACCGAGCCGCCCGGATTCATGTAATCGGCCTTGACGTATACTTCGGCGTCGAATCCGGTGGCCAGCCGGTTCAGCCGCACCAGCGGCGTGTGTCCGACGGCTTCAAGAATATTGTTGCAGCGCAAGCGTGATCTCCTCCGAATCTTCAACACAGACAGCCAGAGTTACTATCCTGAATGCATTGTCTCCGCTTCTGCAACGTGCTCCATGTTCGTGGCCTATATCGCGCTCATGTTCCGGCGGGCTCCAAGTCGAGATGCGCCAATGCCAGTTTTCGACGGCGCATGGGACAATACGCCCGAATCGAGGAGGCTCGATGAAATTGAAACGAACGAATATTTCGACGGGAACGGCTTGGGAGCCCATCATCGGCTATTCGCGCGCGGTGCGCGTGGGCGATACGGTCCATGTCTCGGGCACCACGGCCACGGGCGCGGACGGAAAACTGGTGGGCGTGGGCGACGCCTACGCGCAAACCGTGCAGACGCTGCGGAACATCGAATCCGCATTGAAAAAGGCCGGCGCGTGCATGGAAGACGTGGTCCGCACGCGCATGTACGTCGCCAATATCGCCGAGTGGGAAAAAATCGGCCGCGCACATGGAGAATTTTTCGGCAAGATTCGACCCGCGACTGCCATGGTGCAGGTCGGCGGAATGGTTTCGCCGGAAATGCTGGTGGAAATCGAAGCCGAAGCGATCGTCACGCCCCCGCACCGTCAAAGCCGAGGCCCCTAAACCCAAGCGCCGCAGAATCTAGCAGTGTCTCCAAATCCATGGTGGGTCGCGACCGCACGCCAGGGGCAAACCCAAGTTGGCCCCTAAACGTCGCGGCTTAAGCCGCGACCACAAATCTCATTCGTGAAACGGCCTGTGCAGAGCAAAAGCGCCTTTTCCTCCCGTGTCATCACGCAGAAAAGGCGCCTCACAACGATCGCGCCGGGTTTTACACCTGTCACCAGTCACGAGTCACCAGTCACGGATCTCTCAGTACCGCACCCGCACGCGATACCGCAGCACCGACGTGCCGTCCTTTTCGACCGGCACCTGGAACTGCGCGGCGAACGCTGCGGTCTTGGTCGAACTTGTATGTCGAGCTGACCATCTCCCAGTCGCCGCCGATCGGTTCGTTCACTTCGACGGTGATGGGCACGTCCTTGTGATTCCGCAGCGTGATTTCGTACTCGAATTCATACAGCCGGTCGGAAAGTTTCTTGTAATCGGTCTGCTTGCGCTCGGCGACGATGTCGAACGCGTTGCCGATGTGCAGGCTGATGTTTTCGTCCTTCGGCGTGTGGTCGATATGGTCTTCGCCGACAAACAGCGAGCCGCCGCGCGAATCGGCCTGATACACGCGGATCGTCCCGGCAGGCAGCGGCATGCCGAGTCCGGCTTTTTCCTCGTTCTTGAATTTGTAGAAAACCTGCACGGGGTCTTTCGACCGGCGCGCCGGGCTGCGCCGCGCCGCGGTAGTAGTAGGACTGCCCGTTCACGACGTACACCTTTTGCAGCGGAAAGCGCGACGCGTTGAGCAGGCTGATCTGCTTCGATTCCTGATCGAAAATCGATGTGCGGCGGCCGAGCGAATAGAGATGATATTCGGAGAATGCCTCCTGCTGGAATGGAGCCGGGGCATTCGCTGCCGCCAGCCATTGACTTCATGCCCTGCATTTCGTCCATGCCGTACTGAGCGACGACGCGATGAATGTCGCCGGCCACCAGTTGCAGTTGCGCATTCTTGAACGCGGTCCCGCTGTGATTCACCAGCGTGACCCAGCCGTCCAGGTCGCCGCTCGCTTCATCCTTCGCGACATTCAAAACGTAGTCCGCGCTCCAGGAAAGATTCGACGTCAGATACGACGCCTCGACTCGCTGGCTCCGCGCGCCGGTATTCTGCAGCGTCCACAGCAGCGTGGGCCGCTCGTAGAGATTTTCCGGCAATTCCGGGAAGCGAATGCTCTCATAAGAAATGCCGGTGACGATTTCATTGCCGATCTTCCAGACGGGCGCGCCGTTCAAGGAAAGAAGCGTGGCCTTCACTTCGTCATATTCGGTCGTTCCGCTGGCGATTTTCGCGCGCACCAGCGTCACTTCGCGGCCGACGAATTTCTGCAGCAGCTTGTTCGGATCGAGCAGGTCGTATTCGTAATTCTGCTCGACGACGCTCAGCTTGGCGGGCTCGGTCATCGAGCGAAAATGCACGGTCGCGGGATTGATGGACGCGGCGATATCCATGAACCGCAGGCGCGATTCACCGGCCGGCAGGGTGAACTGGCGCACGTCCCGCACCAGGGAAAGATTCGAGTTGTAAACGGTGAGGGCGAGATCGGTTTGATCCGCAAGCGTCGTGGTCACGGTGCCGTCGGCGGCCTGCGGCGCAGCCGGGCTGGCGGTTTGCGCGGAAGCGGAGCGATAAAGCAATGGCCGGGCGGCCAGCAGCGCCGCCAACGCCACGATGAAGAAAAGCCGCGATCGTCGAATAATTCGCATCGTGTGTCTCCAGTGAAGATCGAATTTCGCCCTTCACCCCTTAGAACGATGCCGCCCGGATTTCTTGCACGATAATTTTTTTGAGCCCGTCTCAATAGTACGGTGCCAAGCGGCTTTGAGTAGCACAGCCACTCTTGGCTGTGCGATTTTTGCAAAATTAAATGATTAGGTGGCGCACATGTGGCCTACAAACCCGCACAGCCAAGAGTGGCTGTGCTACAAACCTATTGCAGCCGCCAAGTCTGCCCTCCATTGTCGGTCGTATAGCGCTGATTGCCGCTCGATGTGATGGCAGCAGCCAGCGCCGAGCTTGCCGTAACACCTGTCCAATCCGGAAATTGGCCGGACGCCCCGGTGGCAACTGCCGGTGAGGGATTTGCACCCAGTGCTCTCCGTCCGTGGTTCGTGCGATGGCCCCGTTCCGCCCCACCAGCCAGCAGACCGTGTCGGACGTCGCCGCTCCGGCCAACCAATCCTGTTGCGGCGCGCCAGCTTGCAGGATCCATGTCCGGCCGGCGTCCTACGACTGCTCAATTTTTCCGCCCTCGCCGGCGCGCCATAGAGCTTTTCCCGAGGGCGACTGTATCTGGATCCCGCCTATTTTTGCGACATTCAAGGCCAATGAAAACGCTTGAATATTTCTGCCGCTTTTCGCCATTTCCGCAGCGGGTCTGGCTGCGGATGCCATGCCTTCTCCGCAAGTCCTCCCACCGCCCGGTTGTCGCGCGCCGGCAAATTAGACATCGCGCCCGCAGTCATTGGAGAGGTGGTTGTCTCGCCCCTGGCAGTCTGGAGTTGCGGTGCGGCAGCCGGAGGCGCAGGCAGCGGGGGAAGCCGGAGAAATCACTCGACCCGCACCGCCAACCGGTTCAGTCGGATTCCCCCTCTCGATTGCAGAAGACTGTTCAGCAGCTGCATCCTTCGCCTTCAGCTGATCTCCGGAATTGCTGCTCGCCATGGAATTGGCTGCTGGTGCTTGTGGCGCAGGAGGGGCAGGCGCTGTTCCTGCCACGGAACGCTCCTTCGGAACCGCGGCGGCCGTTTCCGGCGCCTTCTTGGATTCCAGTGTTGACATTTGGTCCGAACCTCGCACATCCCTTTCCTGCGGCGACTCGCTCTTCGGCGCCTGAGCAACGAGAGTTTCGGAAGGCCCTGGCCCGGTTGTCCGCCAGGGCGCACGCAAGGCGAACCATACGGCAAGCACGGCGGCGACGCCCAGCGCCGGAGCCAGCCAGCGAGCGCGCCAGTCGAATCGATTTGACTTAATTACCTTTGGCGTGCGCGGCGTCGCAATTTCTGCGGGACGCGCGGCGGTCGCAACCAACTCGCCGAGCCGCGCAACCTCCGTTTCGGCCAGCGGCGCGTCGACCGACGCCGCCAGCACGGCCAGAATTTTCCGGCAACGCGAGCAGCCCGCGAAATGGCCCTCCCACTGCGCAATCTCCTCCGGCTGCAAGGCACGTTCGTGGTACGCGGCGATCAGTTCGGCGTCGGGGCATTCGCCCGCTCCTGTGGCCGAAATCCGGTCCAGCGCCTCGCCCATCCGGCGCGCCAACGCTTCTTCACGTAGCCGCGCGCGTGATTCGTCTTTTTCTTGTGCGTCCATCTCCACTCTTCCCATATCCGCGAGCCCCAATCACAGCCCGCACTTTATGACGGCGGGCTGCAAGTACAGCCCGCACTTCTTAACAGCGGGCTGCAAGTACAGCCCGCACCCTAAACTTAGAACGGTCCAGAAGCAAAATCTTGCATGGCCTTCTTTCCTGCGCCGCTATCCCGGCGGATCGGCGGCGGCTTTCTCCCCCGACAGCGCTCGCGTCAAATCAAACGGCCAGTCTTCGAGTGCGTATTCGAATGCCCGCTCGATCTGAGCTTCGTCCAAGCCCGGCCCGGGCTGCGCGGCCATCGCGGCCAGCCGCGCCGCGCCGCAGGCCCTCGGTGACGTTTTCCCGCAGCGCGCGCCGCGTGCGGTCGAGCTGCCGCGACACCGTCGACTCATGCTCGCCCATCATTCGTCCAATCTCCGCCAGCGTGAGCCGGTCCACGTAATAGCACGCCAGAATCATGCGGTCGCGCGCAGGCAAGCCGCCAAGCGCTTCGCAAAGCGCGCTGCCCAGCCGGGAGACGTACAATTCGCGGTCGGGATCGGGCGGCGCGGGGTTTGCATGTTGCGGCATTCCGCTGGGCGCCTCCTATTGCGGCTCGGCATCGAGCGAAATCGTCTTCCCGCTGGCTCGCAACAGGTCCACATGCCGCTGGGCCAGCACGGCGCGAAGCCACGTCGATAACTTGCTGCGCCCGTGAAAATATTCAAACAGGGATTTTCGCCGGCCGCCTCCATCGGAACGCAGGCCATAAAGTTCCGCGTAAAGAGAATCCGCAAGTTCCACGGCGCGGGCTTCATCGGAGGGCCCGGAAGATCGAAGAATCGACGCCGCAGCCCGCCGCAGCTCGGATCGAAACTCCGCGATGAAAAATTCCCAGGCGGTCTCGCTGCCCTCGGCGCAAGCGCATGCCAAACCCAGATCCCCCAGGTGAATGGATTTCAAGTACGCCTCGATTTCGGGATTGCCGGGCACTTGCGCCCCGGAATCGCTTGTCGGCGCTTCGCCGCAAGGCTTCCGCAAAAGTTTCTCGCGGCAGCTCCCATCGGGCGCAATTCGCTTCCGCGTACAACAGTTCAATCAGAGGGGTGTGTTGCGCTGAAAAAGCGGCAAGGGAAGCGAACGCGGGCTCTGGTGGCATAGGAAAATCCGGCTCTACCGCATTTCGATGCATCATAGCCGAACCAGGACTCCTAGTGCGCGGGCGGGCCAAAAACGGTACCTTACTGGTCACCCTATTTTTCCGCTCCCGGTGTAGAATAGCTCTTCGTCACACTCTGTTTGGCAGGCCAGAGCGCCCCGCTTCTGTGTCCGACGAATTGAGACTTAAGTTCCGCGCGCAAGTTTCCGCGCGACACATTGCGAGCCGGAACAGGAGGAAACATGAACGCACGCCACAAAAACCGGAAGGGTTTCTCCCTGATTGAACTGCTGATCGTCGTGACCATCATTTTGATCATTGCCGCCATTGCCATCCCCAATTTGATGCGCTCCAAAATGACGGCGAACGAAGCCGCTGCCGTCGAAGCGCTTCGCACCCTGAACTCCACCGCGGTCATGTACTCAATGTCCTACGGCGGCTTTCCCCATGCGATTTCCGATCTAGGCCCCGGCGCCGGAGGCACGAATCCTTCGTCCGCTTCGGCCGATCTGATTGATTCCGTTCTGGCGACCGGAGTCAAAAGCGGATATAAATTCGCATTCGCCGTCGTATCCGCCGATCCCGCGGGCAATGTCCTGGCCTATTCCATCACAGCCACTCCGATCACTCCCGGAACCACCGGCCAGCGATCTTTCTACACCGACCAGAGCGGCACGATCCGCGCCTCATCGAGCGGCGTCGCGGATTCCACCAGCACTCCGATCGGCTAAACAGTTTCTCCTCGTACCTGGAGAAAGAAGGAGGAAGCCTCCGCAGCTTCCTCCTTTTTCTTTTTGGCGCCTGCAAATGCGGCGACCTTTCTTCGCGCCGGGCAGTACGCCAGGCTCCGGCTTTCTCTTCCCCGCAGGAATACATTCCGGATCAAACGCGAATTGACTCGCGCAGGCGCGTTTCGTTACGATGCATTGCGACGCGCCCTCCACCGGAACCGCAAGGTGCGCCTGAGACGGACTTCTGACTTCCCCACATGTATACGTGCCGCGAATGCGAGACGGAAATCAATCAAGCCACTGAAATTTGCCCGCATTGCGGTGCGGATTTGACGTCTCCTCCTGCTGGCGCCGAAGCCCCGCCCGCCAAACCCAGCCTCCAAAAAATTCTGATCCGCTGGGGCGTGCTGCTCGCGGTTCTGCTCGGCGCGATTTGGAGTTTCTTGTGGTTTGTCGTGCCGGAACGGCAGGGCAATCCCACTTTGCAGGCGGAAGACCGCGCCATCCAGGCACTGCTTGAGGTACGTGCCGTGCTGACGGATTACGCTTCAGCCGAAGGCGGCGCCTATCCCCGGCAATTCGAGGCGCTCGGCGAACGCGCGCGCTCGGCAGCGCAGCTTTCGCAAAGCGTCAACTACCAGATTCAGTACACGCCGGGCCCGGTCGAAGCCGATGGAAGTATTCGCACGTATGCGCTCCAGGCCAGAGCCGGCAATTACGGTTTCCGCAGCTTCTACACCGACGAGACCGGAGTCCTTCGCGCCACACGTGAAAACCGCGCAGCCACCGGTCAAGACCCGCCATCTTGATTTCCCTGCGAAACCCGAATTCCACTAGCGGTAGTTTCCGTGCGACGCTAGGTGTTATACTTTCCGTCGTCAGGCCCGCCGACGCAGCGTAATTTCGGCTCGTTTTTCCCACGGAGAGGTGCTGGAGTGGCCGAACAGGGCTGACTGCTAATCAGTTTCACCCCAAAAGGGTGACGGGGGTTCGAATCCCCCCCTCTCCGCCATTTTAGCGGTTCTTCCAGAAACAGATTCAATTGGGCATTCCTTGCATCGCCGGTTCTTGGAAATTAAATCCCTACGATTTTTCTTCTTGCGATTGTTGAGAAGGTTGCTTCGCGGCCTCGGTCTTTCTAAATCTGCTGTTTCCGTCTAAAAGCAGCATGGAGAGGTCCGCGCGCGCCGTGTTTTTCAGGTCGGTTCCTTCCGGCAGCGAATCCAGGATTTGGACCGCCATTCCGACGCTATTAATCCTTTCCAGTACGGTCATGAACTCATTCGCTTGGGTGATAGTCGAACGGTATATGACCATGAACGACGCGCCGATGAATTGTGTAATGACGCCGGCGCGATGCCCAAATCTTTCTACTGAATCTGGCGCGGTCCTCGGAGCGATTCCGTTGTGCCCCTCTTGGTTATCCAGAAAATATTTAAGGCGGTATTCCGTCCCAGCCCAACTCGATAAACGATGACAATCCGCGCCCTAAAATGAAAAAATATCGCCAGTAGCGTCTCTCAAGCACTCAGAAGCCGTCTCCAGAGCATGTGTGATGCGTCTCATCACTCGCGAGTTTTTCGTCTCATCGGCATCAGGCAAATTCCCGCCAAATTGAAGCGCCGCGAGGGAATTCCGCAGGGAATTTGCCTGCGACCTGCTCCGATCGCTTTGTAACATTCCTGTAACCTGGGTCGGGTATGGTCATCCCGCCTCACTGGGTTAACCGCTCCGATATTGAGGCGAAGAATTCTGCCTGGGTCTGACAAGCGCATCCCGGCAGGGAGGCAGCGACATGGGAATCGCGATAGAAGAACTGGCGGAAGGCATCACCAAAGTGATCCTCGATGGCAAGCTGGATATCGAGGGCGCCGCCTTGGTGGATCTGAAAATGAACGTTATTGCGGGCAGCCGCAAGGCGGTCCTGGTGGACCTGCAGAGCGTATCTTTCCTCGGATCAATGGGCCTGCGGGCGCTATTGGCTCCCGCGCGCGCAATCAAGAGTCGAGGCGGTAAGATGGTTCTGTTTGGCCCCAGCGATTCGGTCGAAACGGTACTGAAAACCGCCGGCCTCGACGCCTTGATCCCAATACACCATGAACTGCAGAGCGCTCTTGCCGCGCTGCAATAGCACGAGAACGGCTCAGCGGAAGACCAGCGTGCATCAAGATAGGGAACGAAACGGACCAGATTTAATATAGGCGAGCGATGCGCAGCGGGCTATTTGGCATCGCGCAGGCCGGAAGCCTGGACAGAAAATTTGGCACCGCCGGCACAAGAAACCACGGTCACATTATCCGCATCGAGTCTTTTAGCCCTTAACCGGACAACGCTAACCCCAAGGGGTGGGGTTGCGGAGTCAAATCACAACCGTTCTCATCTGGGGGAGGATATCGCGCACGCAGGAAGTGTTGATGGCTTCGCTAGGTGAGCACTTTAAGATAGCGGTGCTAGCTGCAAATCCGAGTGTTTCACAGCCAGATGGAGTAAATCAGCAATCCAAAAAGCGGCAATCCGGCAGTTGACCTTCCAACAACGATATGCTAACTAGGTCGTGCGTACGTGTTTTCAAAGAGAAATTCAAGCAAGCGGACTTAACTGCCCACAAGATGTTTACATTTAATAAAAACTTTCCGAGACGAACGGTCGCGAAAGGTCTCTGCGCATTGGTCTTGACCGTGTTCGGCCTCGTTGCAGCTGGGCACGCCGCCGCGGGCCAGGCCGGCTCTGACCCTGCAGCGGTGCGCGTAGGCGGCGATATCAAGCCACCGACAAAGATAAAAGACGTCAAGCCAGTCTATCCTTCAGTGGCGCGTCAAACGCACACCCAAGGCGTCGTGATTATGGAAGTGACCATCGGCGAGGACGGGAAAGTGAAGGCCGTGAAGATTCTCAAGTCGTTGCCATTGCTGGAAGCCGCAGCCGTCGATGCTGTCAAACAGTGGCAATACAAGCCGACTTTAGTTAACGGAAAGCCTATGGCCGTCATCATGCCGATTGCGGTGAATTTCAAGCTCGAGTGAGTTGCCGGCGTGGCGGGTCGCGGCCCTCGCGGCCTGGATTGCCAGGCCAGTGCAATCAGTTGTGTTACATCGTCAGTCAAAAAGGAGCACGATGCGGCGTTTCCTGTCATTCAACTGGCGCTCCACAACCATCAAGACGCGGCTGATTCTGCTCGTTCTGGTGGCCAACGCAGTCAGCCTGGGCGTGGGTTATGAGGGGCTGCTCCAGGCCCAAAAAAGCAAGGCTGCCTTTCAGAACATTTTCGAAAACCGGGTGGTTTCGACCGGGTACCTGAAAAACATCGAATCGGCGTATACGGTTCAGATATTCGGGGCCCAGGCTAAGTTTGCCGACGGCCTGGTCAGTGGCGATGAAGCCTCAAGCCTTGTCAGCACTGCCAGAGCGAGCATCGCGGAAACATGGCCGAAGTTTGTCGCTCTCCAGAAAACCGACGTTGACAAACAACTCACGGAGACGGTGGAGCCGCTCAAAAGCGGAGTCGATAGCGACTTGGATCCGCTCCAGGCCCTGTTGAAAAAAGGTGATCGAGCGGGTGTCCGCAAATTCCTCCAGGAGAGCTGGTACCCTTCGGCCGACCCGTTGGCCGACCAGCTCGGCGAGCTCTACGATACGCTGCAGAGCGAGTCGCGGAATGATTTTGCGGATTTGACGGCAGCCTATGCGCGCGGCCGGAACCTGGAGTTTTCGATCATTGGCATCGGACTTTTTGTTTCTCTGTTCCTCGGCTGGACAGTTTTCAGAACCGTCACGCGCTCGCTCAGCCGCGTGCGGGAACAGTTGCACGAGCTATCGGCCGGGGAAGGAGACTTGACACGCCGCCTGCCGACCGGCCCGGACGAAGTCGGGTTGATCGCCCAGGCGGTGAACGACCTGATGGAAAAGCTGATCGGCCTGGTGCGCCGCGTGCAAGAGTCCGGCATCCAGGTGACCTCCTCATCGACGCAACTCTCCGCATCCTCAAAGGAACTCGAAGCCACCCTGGGCGAGCAGATTGCCTCTACCAATGAGGTGGTATCTTCTGCGAAACAAATCTCGGCCACCGCCCAAACGCTCGTAAAAACCATGGGTGACGTCGCCGCGCTTTCGCACGACGCGGCGCGATCGGCCGACCAGGGACAGACCGGGCTGGCGCGGATGAGCGCCACGATGGAGAAAATGGAGGCTGCCTCGACCACCATTGCCCAGAAGCTTGCAGCGATCAACGCGAAAGTAGCCAACATCACCAGCGTGGTGACAACCATCAACAAGGTGGCCGACCAGACGAATCTGCTGTCGCTCAATGCCGCGATCGAAGCCGCCAAGGCAGGTGAATTCGGACAGGGCTTTGCGGTCGTCGCGCGGGAAATCCGGCGCCTCGCGGACCAGACGGCGGTGGCAACCCTCGACATCGAACAGATGGTTAAGGAAATGCAGTCCTCGGTGTCCTCCGGCGTCATGGGCATGGAGAAGTTCGCCCAGGAAGTGCAGGGAGCTGTACACGAAGTGAACGAGATCGGCAGTCAAATCGCCCACATTATCGAACAGGTGCAAAGCCTCGGCCCGCGGTTCGAGTCGGTCAACGAAGGCATGGAATCGCAGTCGATCGGAGCCCGCCAGATTTCGGAGGCCATGGTCCATTTGAGCGAAGCGACCCGCGCCACCGCCGAGTCCCAGCGCGAAGCCGCGCGCGTGATTCACGTGCTGGATCAAGCGGCACGCGCTCTGCACAACGAGGTCGCCCTCTTCCGCGTTAACGGCAGCAAGGGTGTGTCCGTGGCAGGGCAGTCGCAGCACCCGGATGCGGCTGCGGATGCTGTGGCGGCCGTATGAATACCGGGGCTGTAGCCGCCGCTCTATTATTCGGGGTCGCGGACCAGCGCTACGCACTTGATGTTTCACAGGTTGTGGAGGTCGTGCCGGCGGTGCGGCTTCGCAAGATTCCGGGCGTGCCCGACTACGTGGCTGGCGTGTTTTGCTACAAGGGAGCCTTCGTGCCCGTGCTCGACCTGAATCAGATGCTCTGCGGCGCGCCGGCAGTGAAACGTTACAGCACGCGGATGGTCCTGGTGCGCTACCCCGGACGCTCGGGAACCGAGCATGTGCTGGGTCTGCTGGTCGAGCGGGCCGATCAAGGCCTCACCGAATCTGTTGGAGGTCTGCTCCCTTCCGGTATTGCGACTCCTGACGCACCCTACCTTGGAAAACTCACGACGCTGGGCAATGAAGCTATTCAATTTGTTAAGATCGAGCAGCTGATTCCAGATGGACTGCGTGAGCAACTTTTCGCCGAGGACTGACCGCGTGGATACCACCGCTCTTGGCGAGCTACTCGCCCAAAAGCTCGGTCTTGACCCCGACAGTATGGGGCCGTCGTTTCTCGGTTCTGTCGCGCGCCGCAGCCTGGAACAATCTGGCTGCGCCGATCTCCAGACATTCATCCGCGCGGCGGCCGCCGGGGGCGAGCCGTGGCAAAAGCTCGTCGAGAACGCGGTGGTTTCGGAAACTTGGTTCTTTCGGGACGACGCGCCATTTGACCATATCGTGAGCGCCGTGCAATCGAAATGGCGTGGCGGCGGCCCAATCCGCCTGCTCAGTTGCCCATGCTCGACCGGCGAAGAGGCGTATTCGATTGCCATTGCGTTGAGCGACGCCGGCCTGCCGCCCGAAGCCTTCACCATCGACGCTGCCGACGTGAGTTTGAGCTCCCTCAAGGCGGCGCAGGCTGGCGTTTTCAAATCCCGGTCGTTTCGCGGCAGCCACCGCGTTGATCGTACATTTTATTTCCAGCATATCCACGGCGAGCAGCGCTGGAGACTCAAGCCGGCGTTCCGGGCGATGGTTCAGTTTCGGCCAGCGAATCTGGTTTCACATCAGGGCCTCGAAAAAACGCGGCCCTACGACATCGTGCTCTGCCGCAACCTGCTCATCTATCTTCACACCCAGGCGCGCGCCGGAGTCATGGCAACGTTGCGGCGCTTGCTTACCGAGGACGGTCTTCTCATCATCGGCCATGCCGAACCTGCCATTGCCCGGGAACACGGGTTCACAGGCGTTGGGGACCCGGGAGCATTCGCCTTTGTCAGGTCTTCCGCTTCCAAGGCTCGGAAGATGCCGCTGCCGGGCTCTTTGGCGGACCGCGCGCGGAGAGACCATGTGAAACATCGTGCCGGGCCGCCCGCTTCGGCGGTCATCGACTTTCGGAATTGAGTGTCGCTGCCGCTTCCAGGCAATCACGCCATGCCGCGCCCACGCTCCAGCGGATCCGCCAACTAGGCGATGAGGGCCGAATGGAGGAAGCCATTCAAGCGTGCCGCAATTACGTGCGGCGCGTCCCCGATTCAGCGGACGGCTATTTCTTGCTGAGCCTGCTATGCGGGGCGCTGAAAGATGATCGTGCCGCGGAGACCGCACTGCGCCGCGCGCTCTACCTTGAACCAGATCACGTGGGAGCGCTGACGCATCTTGCTCTGACCCATGATGCGAAGGGCGACACCGCGACCGCCGCGCGTCTGCGTGCGCGCGCGAACCGGAGCGTATCGCGCGGGAGTCAATCATGAGCGCCAGCACGCTGCAAACGGGTCCCGCACCGCGATGCTGGGGGAGCATCGGTGTTTGGGGCGACAACTCTTGCGTCGAGCTGCCCAGGGTCGGACATTGCCGCAACTGTGAGGTCTACGCCGCGGGCGGCCACGAATTGCTGGAGCGCCCGGCGCCAGCCGACTACCTCGACTGGTGGACCGATTTGCTCGCCGGAAAAAAGAAGGATGCCGGGCCTTCGGTAACCACTCCATATCTGGTCTTTCGCGTGGGCCAATCCTGGCTCGCGTTACGCGCCGTGGTCCTGCGCGAGATTATGCAGCCTGGCGTGATCCGGTCCCTCCCCCACCGGCGCTCCGACGTACTGCTGGGCCTGACGGTGGTGCGCGGCGAGATCTACCCCTGCGTTTCCCTCCATGCGCTCATCGGGGATGGGGCTCTCGATAGTGTCGCTCCCGCCGCCCGTTTTCTTGTCGCTCGCCACCAGAGGTGCCGACTGGGTTTTGCCGGTCGATGAAGTAAGCGGAATCCACGATGTCCCCGAAACGGCGGTCGAGTCGCTGCCCGCGACGCTGGCCAGTACCGGCAGCGTTTACACCATGGGGATCGCGCAGTGCGGCGATCGTCCGGTGGGATTGGTCGACGAGGGCCTGCTGTTCAGCACGCTGGAGCGGAAAATCGCATGAGCAACCTGGGCGCGTTTTCCATGTGGGACCTGTTCCGCGGAGAGGTCGAGTCCCAGATGCGGGTGTTCACCGATGGGCTGCTGGTAATCGAAGGAGGAGCGGCGCCCCAAACGCATTTGGCAGCCACCATGCGGGCGGCGCACTCGATTAAGGGCGCCGCACGAATCGTCCAGCTGGACGTGGTGGTTCGCCTGGCGCATGTGATGGAAGACTGTCTGGTGGCGGCTCAGGAATCCACGCTGGTGCTGAACGCGGCGGGCATCGATGTGCTCCTCGCCGCCGGCGATCTTCTGTCTCAGCTGTCTTCGGTGGATGAAGCGTCGGTCCCTCAGTGGATCGAGGAACACGGCGCCGCGATTGAGGAGTTGATCGGACGGCTCGGACAGGTCCGCGCCGGAACCTGGGCAAGCCCCTCAGGCGCGCCCGAAATCGCCAATGTCCCGCCGGAACCGCCATCCGTGGCCTCCGAGCCCGAAGGCCCTCTCTCCTTCACACTCTTGCCGGCTCCCGCCCTTCCGGCAAATGCTGAAAGTCGGCCTGCCGATCCCCCACCGATTCCCGCGACAGAAACTTTAGCTAGTACGTTGCCTGTAACGGCCAAGCCAGTCGCTCCATCCGCAGGAGCAGAAATACACGACCGCACGTTAAAAGTTGGCGCCCAGACATTGAATCGGCTGATGGGACTGGCTGGAGAGTCACTTGTCCAAAGCCGCTGGTTCGAACCATTTGCCGAGTCGCTATTCACGCTCAAGCGTCGCCAGCACGAGATCAGCGAAATCCTGGAGGTACTCCAAGCGCGGTTGGATCATGCGACGGGTGATACCGGAGAGCTGTTGGCCACTGCCCGGACGAAACTCGAGGCCGTGCGGCAATCGACCTCTGCGCGTCACATGGAATTCGAGACCTTCGCGCTCCGCTCGTCCGGGCTGTCGGATCGGCTCTATCGGGAAGTAGTGGCCACGCGCATGCGCCCCTTCGGTGATGTGGTCGAGGGTTTTCCTCGCCTGGTTCGGGACCTTGCGCGGCAGTTAGGCAAGCAGGCGCAGATTGCGATCCTGGGCCGGCAAACGGAAGTCGACCGCGAAATCCTGGACCGTCTGGAAGCCCCTCTAAACCACATGATCCGCAACAGTCTGGACCACGGCATCGAAACCCCGGAGGAGCGAGTGGCTGCCGGGAAGCCCGCATCGGGCACGATCCGAATCGAAGCGCGTCACCGGGCAGGTCTGTTCGTGCTCACCGTATCAGATGATGGTCGCGGAGTCGATGTCGAGCACCTGCGTGTGAAAGTAGTCGAGCGAAACCTCGCCACGCCCGAGATGGCTGCGAATTTCTCGGAATCCGAGCTGATCGAATTCCTGTTCCTGCCGGGCTTCTCGACGGCGGCGAAGGTAACCGACATCTCGGGGCGCGGCGTCGGACTCGATGCGGTGAATGAGATGGCGAAGTCGGTCGGCGGCGCGGCGCGGTTTGCCTCCCGCATCGGCCATGGCGTTACGTTGACGCTGGAACTGCCATTGACGCTCTCGGTCGTGCGCACGCTGGTGGCGGAGATCGGCGGCGAGCCCTTCGCCTTTCCGCTCACCAGGATTGCAAAAACCGTAGCGGTTCCGTTCCCTGAGCTGATCTCGCTTGAAGGGCAGCAATATTTCACGATTGGACGGCGAACGCATCGGCGTCGTTCCCGCGCATGAATTGCTTGGAATGTCGCGCAAGCCGGCCTGGGGAGCGGAAATTCCCGTGCTCCTTCTGGGCGACCGGTCCGCGCGCTATGGGCTGGCCGTCGACCGCTTCCTGGGCGAGCATGACATGGTGGTGCGGCCGCTCGATCACCGGTTGGGGAAAGTGCAGGACGTCAGCGCGGCCGCGCTCATGGAAGATGGCTCGCCTGTGCTGATCCTGGATGTGGAAGACCTGATCCGCTCGGTTCAAACAGAGCTGCAAGGGGGCGGTTGCGCGGACTGGGACAAGCCGCGGTCGCTGCGGCCAAACGCCGCCGGATTCTGGTCGTTGACGACTCCATTACGGTCCGGGAGCTTGAGCGTTCCCTGTTGAAGAGCCGCGGCTATGACGTCGAGGTAGCCGTGGACGGCATGGACGGCTGGAACGCGCTGCGGTCCGGCAGCTACGATCTGATGGTCACGGACGTGGACATGCCCCGGATGACCGGGATCGAACTGGTCGCGCGGGCGAAAGCGGATCCGCGTCTGCAGACGATGCCCGTCATCATTGTTTCGTACAAGGACCGGGAAGAAGACCGCCTTCGCGGCCTCGAAGCAGGCGCCGACCGTTACATGACCAAGAGCAGCTTTCACGACCAGACGCTGCTCGCGGCGGTGTCTGGAATTCATTGGTCCTCCCGAATGATGCGCATTGCCATCGTCAATGATGTTCCGCTCGCGGTGGAAGCCCTGCGCCGCGTGGTCAGCAGCGTACCGGGCTACGAGATCGCCTGGATTGCCGAGGATGGCGAGGCGGCTGTGCGTCAGTGCGCCGCCAGCGTGCCCGATCTCATTCTGATGGACCTGATGATGCCGCGCATGGATGGCGCGGAGGCCACGCGGCGCATCATGCTGCAATCGCCGTGCGCGATTCTGGTGGTCACTGCGACGGTCGAAGGGCACACGGCCAAAGTCTTCGAGGCCATGGGCTATGGCGCCCTCGATGCCGTCGATACCCCCGTGCTCGGCCTTTCGGGCGACCCTTCCGGTGCGAATCCCCTGCTGGCAAAGATCGCGATGCTCGGCCGGCTGATTGGGAGGTTCCGCCCCGCCACGGCCAAATTTACTGAATTTGCGGCTCGGGAGACCTCCGCGAGCACGCTGCCCCTGGTGGCGATCGGCGCATCCACTGGAGGCCCTGCGGCCTTAGCCCGCGTCGTCGGTGGATTGCCGCGCGGCCTGCGCGCGGCGGTGACCCTGGTGCAGCACGTCGACGAGCAATTCGCTCCGGGGCTGGCATCGTGGCTGGCCGGACAGACCGGGCACGACGTGGCGGCCATTTTGCCGCTGGACCGCCCGACGCCGGGGCGTGTTCTGCTGGCATCGACCAACGATCACCTCGTGCTGACGCCAGAGATTACCTATCGCTATACGCCGGATCCTGTGGACTACCCTTATCGTCCCTCGGTGGACGTGTTCTTCCAGTCCATCGCGCAATATTGGCCCGGCCCGATTGTGGGAGTGCTTCTGACGGGAATGGGCGGGGACGGGGCGCAGGGTTTGCTCGGTCTGCGTCGCGCAGGGTGGCACACGATCGCGCAGGATCAGTCCACGAGCGTCGTCTACGGAATGCCCAAAGCGGCCGCCAAGCTGAATGCGGCCGTCGAAGTTCTGCCAATCGATCAAATTGCCGCGGCGATTGCCAATGCGATCCGCGGCGCACAATCGCACCGCCCACGCGAGAGGAGCCAAGCATGACAGACGTCACTCCCAAGCCGGGCGCCAGCCCGGTGGCTGCATCCCGCCATCCGATCCGCGTCCTGCTTGTCGATGATCAAGCCATGATCGGCGAGGCCGTCCGACGGATGCTGGCGACGGATCCGGACCTGGAATTCCGATATTGCAGCGATCCGACCAAGGCGATGCAAGCCGCCGCGGAGTTCCGGCCAACCGTGATTCTTCAGGATCTGGTCATGCCGGAAGTCGATGGTCTCACCATGCTGCGGTATTACCGTGCCAACCCGGCTACCCGGGAAATCCCGACGATCGTCCTGTCCACCAAGGAAGAGCCGAAGGTGAAGGCGGAAGCCTTCGCGCTCGGGGCGAGCGACTACCTGGTGAAGTTGCCGGACCCGATCGAACTCGGGGCACGCGTGCGCCTTCACTCGCGAGGATATATCGCGCAGCTGGAACGCAATGAAGCGTATGCGGCGCTCAAGAGGAGCGAAGAACGCCTCGCGGAAGAGCTGGCGGAAGCCGCGAAATACCTGACCTCGCTGCTGCCCGAGCGGCTGAATGGCGAGCTGTCCACCGATTGGCAATTCATTCCGTCGGCGGAATTAGGCGGCGACACGTTCGGGTATTCCTGGATCGATGAGAATCACTTTGCCATGTACCTGCTGGATGTCTGCGGGCACGGCCTGAAAGCAGCGCTGTTATCGATTTCCGCGATGAATGTGCTGCGCAATCAGACCCTGCCGGCCGCCGAGTTCCGGTCGCCCGCATCCGTGCTGGCGGCCATGAACGAAGCATTCCAGATGGATCGCCACAACGACATGTATTTCACCATGTGGTATGGCGTGTTCGACAAACAAAAACGGCAACTCACGTACGCCAGCGGCGGGCATCCGGCCGCGGTCCTTCTGGCCGGCGCATCGGCGGAGGCGGCCAAGCCGACCGAGCTGTCGAACCCCGGCATGATCATCGGCGGCTTCCCTGGCGTCACGTATGCCGAGTTGGCGGTGGAGCTTCCCCCATATAGCAGGTTGTACTTCTTCAGCGACGGAGTATATGAAATCACGCGGCCGGACGATTCCATGCTCACCTACCAGGAGTTCGTGGAAATTCTGGCCGGCGCGCCGCGCGACCGCGGCGCTATTTCGCATACGATCGATAGGATTCGCGCGGTGCGCGGGTCGCGCAACTTCGAAGACGACGTGTCGATCGTCGAGGTGACTCTGTGATCGGCCGCCGCGCGCAACCCGGCGCTGCGGCGCCGTTGCCGCGCGGTGTTTGACGGCTCTAGAGTTCTTTCTTATTGTGTCGCATCCCAGGTATAGCTATATTGTTGCGAATTAATTTCGGCACTGGAATCGGAGAAGCAAGCGCATGTCTCAGCAAAGCGTAATTGAGTTAAACGGGCGGATCGACAATGTGACCTCGGCCGGGGTGGAGGCGAATATTGATTCCGCTCTGGACGCAATGCCCTCGGCCCTGATCCTGGATTTCGCCAAGGTCACGTTTGTGAGCAGCATCGGACTGCGGGTGCTTCTGATGGCGGCGAAGCGCTGCCGCAAGCAGAACGCGCGCCTCGCTTTGCATTCCGTTTCGCCGCAGATTGCTTCCCTGTTCGCGCTGAGCGGCCTGAATCCGTTCTTTCCGATTTATTCCACCCGCGAGGCTGCTCTGGCAGCTTCCCTCCAGACTCCCCAGGACCCATCACCCGCATGAACGAAATCTCACATCTGACCGGCTTTATAAACCATCTTCATGAGAAATACCGGTCGAATCATGAAGGAGAAGTGGCCACCTACATTCCCGAACTCGGGAAAGCGAATCCCGATCACTTCGGGATCAGTCTGGTCACCGTGGGCGGCCAGGAATTCTCCGTCGGCGATTGGCAGCAGGAATTCACCATCCAGTCGATCTGCAAACCGCTCGCGTTTCTGATGGCGCTTGAGCGGCATGGGCGAGAGAAAACGCTGACCCACGTGGCGGTCGAGCCCAGCGGCGACGCGTTTAACTCGGTCGACTTGCAACCAGGCACGAACCGGCCATTCAATCCCATGGTCAACGCCGGTGCCATCGCCATCGCTTCTCTGATCAAGGGAGACTCTGCGGCGGAAGGCCTCGAGGCCTTTATGGGGAAACTGAGCCTCGCTGCAGGGCGCCCCCTCCAGATCGATGAGGCCGTCTTCGCATCCGAGTCGGCGACCGGAAACCGCAACCGCGCCATTGCCTATCTTCTGCGAAATTTCGGCATCATCGACGAGCAAGTCGACCAGACGTTATCCCAATATTTTTCGCAATGCTCGGTGCTCGTCACCAGCCGGGATCTGGCCATGATTGGCGCCACGTTGGCGAACATGGGGGCGAACCCAATGACGGGCGAGGAAGTATTCGAGGTGAAATACATTAAGGATGTGCTGGCGGCGATGTTCACCTGCGGCATGTATGACTACGCCGGAGAATGGGCCTACCGCGTGGGCGTGCCGGCCAAGAGCGGCGTGGCTGGCGGAGTCATGGCCGTCGTCAACCGGCAGTTCAGCCTCGGCGTGTATTCCCCTCGGCTCGACGCACGCGGCAATAGCGTCCGGGGGATTGCCGTCTGCATCGACCTGGCGGAGGAATTCGGGCTTCATGCATTCGACTTCATGAACTTCGGCTCGAACTTCATCCGCGCGATGTAGTTCGCGGGCATGTCGTATATCCATCGGGAGCGGACGTCGATCGCGGCGGAAGCAGCCACGAAGGTTTTTTATTCATGCATGGTTGTCTGAGTGGAGTCATGATCGTCGTGGGTGAACCCCTTACATTGCATCTAGGCAACACCATGGATGCCATCGCTCCGGCCAATGAGGCGGCGGAAGCATGGCTGAGCGGGCAGCAGATTTCGCCGGAAGTCTCGTACTTCATCAGCCTGGCGATCGAGGAACTGGTGACGAACTGCATCAAGTACGGATACGATGACGCAGGCGAGCACATGATCGATATCGAGCTGTCGGTGGCTGATCATAGGTTGACGATGGTCGTTGTTGACGATGGACATCCCTTCGACCCGCTTTCAGTGCCGCCGCCAGACCTGTCACTGGCGATCGAAGACCGTCCGATCGGCGGTCTGGGAATTCATATGCTGCGGGAGTTAGCCGATAGCATGACGTATGAGCGCCGCGCCGCCACCAACCGGCTCACGCTTGTAAAGCGTTTGCCCTGAGCCAGGCCTGTGCATTCGGCGCGGCGCGCCGCAACCATCGTTTGCAAACAAGAGTAGGCGGATCTTCCAGAGCCGCCGGCGAAGAACACGTCAATACAGTTTTTGTTTTGTTGTAGAATGGCGAACCGATGACCGGAATGCACCTGACCACGGAGACGCGCGGCCCCTGGCACATCATATTTGTGAAGGGACGCGCTGACAGTGTGAGCGCGGGCGAGTTGACTGGGACTCTGCTCGCAGCCGTGGCCGCCCATCCCCAGGTTGCCGTGGACTGCTCGAATGTTGAATTTATCTCCAGCGCGGGGCTCGGATCCCTTTTGGAGGGAGCGCGAGCGGCCCGCGGCGCTCAACACCAGTTCAGGGTCTGCGCACCCAGCCAGCGTGTGAAGCAGGTCTTCGACATCAGCCACGTGCACGAGTTGCTCAACGTCCATGAGGAGCTGCCTTGCTGACCCTGCTCGAAGAAATCGTGCTCCTGACAATAGATCCGCGAACCGGAAGTTTGGGAGGCGGCGACGAGTACAGCGTGCGTTACGCGCTGGCCGGCGCGATACTGTTCGACCTCGCGCTGGCCCAGCGCATTGACACCGATGTCGATACAGTTACGATTATCAGCGACGTACCCACCGGCAATCCCATTCAGGACGAACTGCTTGCCGCTCTTGCCAAGGGAGCGGCGTCACACAAGGTCGCCGACTGTCTGGGGCAGATTTTTTATCAGGGCAGGGACCTTGAAGGGGAAGCGTTGGCGCTGCTGGTCACAAAGGACATTATCAAGCAGGAGGCGTCCAAGCTGCTCTGGGTGATCGACCTCAAGAGGTTGCGCGTGATCGACGGCGCGCCGCGCCAAGTGGTCACGGCGCGGCTGGCGCAGGCCATCCTGGGCGACGATATCCCCGACGTCCGCGACATCATGCTGATCAGCCTGGCCAACGCCTGCGGGCTGCTGGGCGTGGTGCTGGCGCCCGCCCAGATCGAGAGGCGCGCGGACTGGATCCAAACGCTATCCAAGATTGAGACAATTTCGCGCAACGTCGGCGCGTCGATCGCGGCGTTTTTGGATGATCGCACGCGCGGCGCCGCCTGGTTCGGCATCGCCCACTCGATTTAATCGGAAGCGGGGCCCGGCGCCGCCGCGTATGATTACTAAACAGTATATATAATATACATGAAATATATTATCACCATCCTGAAGAGCATCGGCTTGGGGCTGTTGCTCATCGCCGGCGCAGCGGCCGTGCTGCTGTACTCCGATTTGGGTTCCCGCAATCGCGACACCGGCAGGCGCGCCGCGGCGCCGGCCCTGCGCGTGGCCATCGTGCAGCATACCTCGATCGGCGCGCTCGAAGACGGCGTCAACGGCGTGCTGGCCGCGCTCAAGGAGCGGGGGTACGTCGACGGCGGGCGCATTACCTTGCGCCACTATAACGCCGAGGGCGACATCTCCACCGCGAACGCGATTGCCAAGGAAGTCACCAGCTCGAATTTCGACCTCATTATCACCGTTTCAACCATTACCATGCAGACGGTCGCCAACGCTAACCGGTTCGCCACACCGCCGCGCCATCACGTGTTCGGGTTGGTCAGCGATCCTTATTCCGCGGGCGTAGGCATAAGCCAGCAGAATCACCTGGACCACCCACCGTACATGACCGGCATCGGCACGCTGCCTCCGGTCGAGGAAGCGTTTCGGTTGGCTAAACAATTGCGTCCAGAATTGAAGCGCGTCGGACTGGTGTGGAATCCCACCGAGGCCAATTCCGTCGCCGCAACGAAACTGGCGCGCTCGGTGTGCGCCACCTTGGGCATCACGCTGGTTGAAGCCAACGCGGAAAATTCCACTTCCGTCGGAGAAGCCGCCGCGTCGTTGCTGTCGCGCGATGTCGAAGCGCTCTGGGTGAGCCCCGACCAGACGGTTACGCTCGCGATCGATCCTCTCATCAGCGCCGCCAAACGGGCGCACGTGCCGGTGTTTACCTCGCTGCCGGGCAACATCAAGAAGGGCACGCTGTTTGATCTTGGCGCCGACTATCTGGCGCTCGGACATGCGGAAGGGGAACTTGCGGCCGATGTTCTCGAGGGCCGCTCTCCCGCGAAAATCCCGGTGGACAACGTGACGCCCGTGATGCTGGAAGTCAACCGGCTGGCTCTGAAGGGGCTTCGCGATCACTGGGAACTGCCGGATTCGGTGGTGCAGCGCGCGGTCGCCGTCATGGACGATTCGGGATTTCATCTGAAAGATCAGCCCGCCGCCAAAGGCACTCCGGCGGCAGCGATTCCCAAGTCCGGCCCGCTTCCGCGAAAGATGATGGTGGACCTGATCGAATATATAGACACGACCAATGCCGAATTAGCCCGAAAGGGAGTGATGGCCGGACTGGCCAAGTCGGGATTAGTCCTTGGCAAGGATATTGAAGTCCGCCGCCACATCGCCCAGGGCGACATCGCAACCCTCAGCAGCATTATTGATACGGCCATTACGGAGAACACGGATCTGATGATTACGGCCAGTACTCCCGCATTGCAGAACGCGCTCCTCCGGGGCCGGGGCAGACCCGTGGTGTTTACGCAGGTTTCCAATCCCTTCATCGTGAAGGCGGGCGTAAGCGACACTGACCATCTGCCGTTTGTTACCGGGTCTTATCTGGATCAGCCGGCGAAGGAAATGCTGGAGGCGCTGAAAGCCTGCCTGCCAAATGTCCGCCGCATCGGGACGCTTTACACTCCGGCGGAAATCAACTCCGTCTATGACAAGGAAAAACTGGAAAAAGCCGCGAATGCCGCGGCACTGGAATTCGAAGCCGTGGGCGTCACCGATAGCAACGATGTGAGCGACGCGGCCACAACGCTCGGCGGCCGTCATCTCGATGCGTGGACGCAGATCAGCGATAACCTGATCAATTCCAGTTTTCCGGCGATCATGGAAGCGGCCAAGAGGTCACGCACGCCGGTGGTGACCTACTCTCCGACCGTTGCCGATATGGGTCCGATGTTGATCATTGCCCGCGATTATTACGATAACGGCGTCGAGTCCGGGGAAATGGCGGCGCGCGTTCTGCGAGGCGAGCGGCCCGCCGATATTCCGTTTCAAGCGGTGGCGAAAATCGCCTATATCGTCAACCTCAAGGTCGCGGATTTGTACAAGGTCCGGATTCCCGCGGAACTGGTCGCAAAGGCCAGCAAGGTGATTCGCTGATGGAAATCACGCAGCATCCGGGTGCCGACTCGCTCGAGCTTCGTCTTACAGGCCGTCTGGACGCCACATGGGCCGAACATGTTGGCAACACTATAGAAAATGCGGTGCGGGCGGGCTCGCATCAAATCGTGCTTAATTTTGCCGGCGTGGACTACATCAGCTCGCTCGGCATCCGCGTGCTGCTGAATCACTACAAGCGGTTGAAGTCCGTCAAGGGCAGCCTGTCCATTAGCCATCCGAGCGACGTCACGCGAACCGTCCTGAAAGCCGCGGGGCTGTCGGATCTCCTCTTGAGCAGCGCCGCGGAGCACGCGGCCGCCGCAGCTCCAAAGACCAGCGCCCAGTTGACGCGAGGTGGGGCGACCTTCCAGAAGTATCCGCAGGCCGCGTCCGCGCTGCTTACGTGCTCTTTCATTGGCCACGCGGAAGGGCTGGCAACAAGCGGTTTTAGCGAAACCGATTGCCGCTCGATGTCTTTCGCCAGCGGAACGTTCGGTCTCGGCCTCGGCGCGTTCGGTGAAGGTTTTTCCGATTGCCGGAATCGCTTTGGCGAATTCCTGGCGGCGGGAGGTTGCGCAATCACGCAACCGACGAACGACTTGCATGCGCTGCCGGATTACGTGATCGAAGAAGGCGCGCTGGTTCCGAAAGTCGAAACCTTGTATGCCCTCGCGGGCGCGGGCGATTTTTCTTCGATGGTGCGGTTTGACGCCACGGCTGACGGACCGGGCAAGATCGCGCTGACGGACCTGGTCGACACACTGCTGGAATTGTCCGGGGGAGAAATTGCCGCCTTTGTCGTTTTGGCCGAGGCTGCGGGTCTTGTGGGCGCGACGTTGCGAAAGTCTCCCGGCGATGGACCGCTCTCTCTTGAGCTGCCAGGTGTGCGCGACTGGTTGTCGTTCACCACCGAGCGCGCCAGTGAGCGGAGTCTCGCGCTGCTGGTGGGTGTAGCGGCTCGCAAAGTGCCCGGTGAAGTTTCCGCGTTCCTGCGTCCGATGAAGGCGGGCTCGGCGGTGCAGGCGCACGTCCACGCCGCGGTGTTTCCCTATCGCCCCGTTCAGCGCGGGGAACTTCCGTTTGGGAAAACGGTCGCGGAGGTTCTGGCGGCGTCGACCCCGAGGACCGTCATGCATCTGATGGCCGACACGCGGCCCTTTGAAGGCGTGGGCGAAACCGATCTGGTGCGCGGCGCCTGTTGGGTCGGGCCGCTGGCGACGATCTCACAAGGATAAGGGGGGCACACCGCATGACCTTGCTGATTGGGGCGTTGACACTGGGACTGATTCTTGCGCTGTTGGCCCTCGGCGTGTATTTGAGCTTCCGGATTTTCGATTTGCCGGACATGACGGCCGAAGGATCGGTAACGCTCGGAGCGTCGGTGGCCGCTGCGCTCATGGTCAGCGGGCACGGCGCAGCCGTCGCCACTCTCGCGGGCGCGCTCGCCGGCACGGTCGCCGGGGCCGTCACCGGTTTGCTGGCCACCAAATGCAACATCAACAAGCTGCTGAGCGGCATCATCGTCATGACTGCTCTCTATTCGGTCAATTTGCACGTCATGGGCAAAAGCAACCTGCCGCTGCTGAATGAAACAACGCTCGCAACGCGCGCCGAACAATTGGGCGGGAAAATATTCGGCGGCGCGACGGATTTGAACGTCGCCGGGTGGGACGTGGGCGTCCGAGACATCTCCATGCTTCTGGGCGTCCTGTTTTTCATCGTTTTTGTCTGCGTGCTGCTCTACCTGTTTTTCCGCACCAACCTGGGCACCGCGATGCGCGCTACCGGAGATAACCCGCAGATGATCTGCGCGCTCGGCGTCAGCGTGGATGCGGTGACCATCTTTGGCCTGGCGATGTCCAACGGCCTGATCGCGCTGAGCGGCGCGCTGATCGCGCAATATCAGGGTTTTGCCGACGTGCAGATGGGCGTCGGCATCGTGGTTCTGGGCTTGGCCAGCGTCATCATCGGAGAAGCGCTGGTCGGCACGCGCGCTGTAGGTTTGCTCATCACCGGCACGGTGATGGGATCGGTATTGTTCCGGTTGCTGGTGGCGATTGCCTTGCGCTGGGGGCTCAATCCAAATGACCTGAAGCTGATCACGGCAACGTTCGTCTTCGTCGCCCTGGTGATGCCGAACCTGGTGCGCCGGTGGAATGCGCGCCGGTTACTTGCTCTGGCGAAGGAGGCCTGATACCCATGCTGCAGATCGACCGGATCTTCAAACGGTTCAATCCGAATACCCCGAACGAGGTTCGCGCGCTCACTGACATTTCTCTGCACCTTACGCCCGGCTCGTTCCTAATCATCATCGGGACGAACGGGTCGGGCAAATCCACGCTTCTCAACGCCGTGGCAGGCTCGTTCTACGTGGATTCGGGGTCCATCACGCTCGCGGGCCATGCAATCACGAAATGGCCCGAGCACCGGCGGGCGAAACTCATCGGCCGCGTGTTTCAGAATCCGTTCAGCGGCACCGCGCCGACCATGTCGATTGCCGAAAATCTGGCCCTGGCAGCGCGGCGGGGCAGGAGCCGCGGACTTGGCTGGGCCGTGCACCGCAAGGCAAGAATTGAATTGCGCGATCGCATCCGCTCGCTCAACATGGGCCTGGAAGATCGCCTCGACAATGCGATCGGCAGTCTTTCGGGCGGGCAGAGGCAGGCGCTTACGCTGCTAATGGCGTCGTGGCTGAAGCCGGACCTGCTGCTTCTGGACGAACATACCGCCGCGCTGGATCCCAAGAGCGCCGATCAGGTGATTCGCCTGACACATGAAATTATCGAGCGAGACAAACTGACTACACTGATGGTCACGCACTCGATGCAACAGGCGGTGAACCTGGGCGACCGCATCATCATGATGCACAAAGGCCACATCCTGCACGATCTGCAAGGCAGCGAGCGCGCACGGGCGCGCCCCGAGGATCTGCTTAGCCGCTTCGAAGATGTTCGCCGCCGTGAGCAGATGGACGCGTCCGTTGCCGAGATGCTCAGTCTGAATTACGCGTAAAGACGCTTGCTTTCAAACGTGGAATGCTTGCGAACTGCAGGTTGCTGTCCACGGTGAATTTCCGTATGCTGCGGCTCGACTCAGCGCGACTACCATATTACGAGTAACGATGAGAAAATGAGCGCCGTGTCTGCCACCGCTGTCGTACTCTTTTGAAAATTAGGCGTGTTTGTTCACGAAGATGAATCGCTCCACACACTTCTTCCAAAAGGTGACCAGATTATGACGATATCTTTGCTTACGCGACGCCAGTGGCTCGTGCAGACTGTCGCGGGTGCGGGTGCGTTCGCGCTGGCGGGTTGCAGCCGCGTTCCTTCCTCCGGCGGGTCGAAGGAAGGAAGCGGCGGCTCCGGCTCCGGCTTCAAGATCGGCCTGGTTTATTTCGCCCCCGACGAAGGCGCGGACAATTGCATGAAAGGATTGTTCGACGGCCTCAAGGATCGCGGCATCGAGCGCGGAAAGAATCTCCAGGTCCTGAGCGCCCACGCGCAGGGCGAAATCGCCAATATTCCCCTGCTCATCCAGAATTACGACAGCCAGCACCTCGATTTGATCGTCACGCTGACAACGCCGTGTCTTACCGCCGCATGCAGCATGGCGAAAAAGACGCCCGTCGTGTTCACGTATGTCTACGATCCGATCGCCGCGGGCGCCGGCAAAAGCCCTACCGACCATTTGCCAAATATCACCGGCGTGGGCTCGTTTCCCCCGGTGGAAGATACTGTCGACCTGATCCAGAAACTTGTGCCAGGGGTCAAGGCGGTGGGCACCGTGTACAACAGTTCGGAGGCGAATTCGGTAAAGGTGATCAGTGTGGGTCGCGAAATTTTCAAAAAGAAAGGCATCAAGCTCGAGGAAGTAACAGCCAACAGCACCAGCGAAGTGTTTCAGGCGGCGCAGGTGGTGTGCTACCGCAACGTGCAGGCGCTTTGGGTGACCGGAGATAACACCGCGCTGCAAAGCATCGACGCCATTGTGAAAGCATCGCGCGACGCCAAGCTTCCGCTGATTATTAACGACCCTGAATTCACGGCGCGTGGAGCGGTGGCCAGTGTCGGCCTGGGATGGTACGAAGCCGGCCGCGCCGGTGGCGTGCTGGCGGCGCGCGTGCTCCGCGGGGAAAGCCCCCGGGACCTGCCGTTCGAAGAGGTGGCCGTCAAGAAGATCGTCCTTAATGAAGACGCCGCGCGCAGGCTTGGACTGGTTTTTCCTCCGGAGATTGTGAAAGCCGCGCAGGGATAGCGAAATTGCGGGCCATTGCTTCTTCCGCTCTGCCGCCAATTGGTTAAAGCCGCCGGCAGGGGACTTGCTCAAGCAATCGCAGTGCACTCGGGTTGATGAGCTGCGTTCTTGGGAAATCAAGCGCCGGATGCGTGCCTGATTGGCAGCCTTTTGGATGCGCGTTTCTCGCGATATAAAGCCCGGTCCGCCGCAGCCAGCAACTCATCGATGTTCCTGCCGTCTTCCGGAAATATGGCCGCCCCTGAACTCACGGAGAGACGCGGTTCCTCGGCGTCGGTTCTCAGCCGTTCGGAAATGCGGCGTGCCACTTTTTGAGTCGCCTCGCTTCCGGTCTCGGGAAGAACCACCGCGAATTCGTCGCCTCCGTACCGGGCTGGAGTATCAATTTCGCGGAGCTGCATTCGCAAAACTTCGGCCACCCGGGCGATCGCGCGGCTTCCCACCAGGTGCCCGTAAGTATCGTTAATCTTTTTTAGTTCGTCTAAATCGAGTAATAGAATTGAAAACGGCCGCGCGGTGCGGTCATACCTGTTGATTTCCGAATTCAGTACTTCAAAAAGCCGCCGGTGGTTGGCTAGCCCGGTAAGCGAATCGGTCAAGGCCAGATTACGGATCTGTTCCTCGGCTTGTTTTCTCTCGGTAATGTCCAGCTTGATGGCGATGAAGTGGGTAATCTCTCCCATGGGGCCCTTCACCGGGGTGACGGTCATCTCTTCGTGATAGAGACTCCCATTCTTTCGTTGATTGACCAATTCTCCGCGCCACCTTTGCCCCGAGATAACCGTCTCCCACAAGTCTTTGTAGATTGAGGCGGATTGCTGCCCGGACTTGAGTAGCCGCGTGTTTTGGCCCAGAGCCTCTTGCCGCGAATAGCCGGAAAGCTGCTCGAATGCGCTATTGACCCAAATGATTGTTCCGTCGAGCCTGCTGATCAGGATGGGATTGGCGGCGGCTTCAAGCGCGGCAATTTGCAGTTGGAACAATTCATCCGTCCCAGTCATTTCCGGGATAGCCGGGTATTCCAGTCGATTTGTTGTCATGCCTCTCACCTTGAAGGGACGAGAGGTTCCCTTGGAAGTATCGGTTTAGGAAGGGGGTTTCAAAGCGCGCTCGGCCCGAAACCTCCGAACGCCTGACCTCAAAATGCTAGCACAAAGCTGCGTTTCCTGAACACCATGAATTTGCGCCTGCGTGCTTCAGAAGCGCGATTGTACTCATGTTGACAACAGGCGGGAGGGTCCCACTTTGAAACAGCTTTGGTCCTGCAAGTGCCGCGGCTTTTCATCCGGGCTAAGGCCCGGCCTCGAACGAAATCGCGTTGCACCAGCCTCTTCCAGATTAGGACACCACCCTTCCATGGCTCCGCTTGCTCCCCGCGCATGCTTCCGTGTACATTGGACTTCGCAATTCTGGAAAATCATACATGTGGTGACGGCTGAAAACGAGATATGACGGACGCACTGACAAACATTAAGAAGAAATTGCAGGACGAGATTACCACTCTCGAACATGAGATGAACGTGGAGCTGCCGAAAGAGCTGATGAAGGCCCGCGCGCACGGGGATCTCAAGGAAAACGCCGAGTTCAAGTACGCGAAAGAGCGCCAGGGTTATGTGTCCGCGCGGCTCGGCCAGTTAAAAAAACGCCTTGGCGACATCGGCATGCTGAACCTGAGCAATATTCCCAGCGACCGCGCCGGATACGGCTCGCGCGTATGGCTGCTGGACATCAAAAAATCCGTCGAGGTCGAATACAAGCTGGTGACTTCGGAAGAAGCCGACGCCGCCATCGGATTGATCTCGACCACTTCGCCGATCGGAAAAGCGCTGCTCGGGCGAAACGTCGGCGATGAGGTGAAGGTGCAGACCCCCGCGGGAATCAAGGAATTCGAGGTCGTCCGCCTAAAAACCATTCACGAAGACGTGTAGGCTTGTTCATGTTTTTCCGCGGCGCCGGATGCGGCGGTCTCACTTTTTTCCGCCGGATGTTTGTTCCGTTGGACCTCGGCCGTCTAAATTGGCGTTCCGGCGCGATTCAGCCAAACTTTAACAGCCTGATTTCCACGAATCACAAATCATGATTCACGAATCACGAGTTGCATTGCCTGCTCATCCCACCGTATTCGTAATCACCGCCGCCGCGCGGAACACCGCGGCCAGCAGTTCCACGACAATCCGGCAGTACACGATCCACAGCAGCATCGCCCCGATACCCAGAATCAGCGCCAGCAGTCCGCTGGATGTGGACGTCTGGAAGCCGCTAAAAACGAACCAGACGGCGGCGACCAGGCCAATCAGCAAATGCACGCCGTACAGCATTTTCAACATGCGCGGCGTTACCAGCCGCTGAAATGAAAAATCCATCAGATTTTCGATCAGCCCGTCTTCCCGGGGAATGGCTTGCTGCTCGACGTATGAAGGCGCGGTAGCCATGGCGTTGTTCCTCCTAGGTAAATACGTAAAATTGTGCGGCCGGGGATTGTAGAGTATCTAAATGCGCGGCCCCCGCCTCCTGTTTCGATAGGTGAGGCTGCCCAAAGATATAGCTGGCCCGGAGGACAGGGGGATGGGATAGAGGCGGCAGACTGGTCGCTTGGCCTGCCGATTTTTCGCATCTACTCGCAGCGATCCAAGGACCAATCCGAGACCGATTGCCCGCCGCGCGGCATCGTGCTAGCATCCGCGCAAGGTGGGGCGCGGTCCGGCTCCTTGGAAAGCGAACCACCATCCTTCCGTCAGGGTGCGGGCTCGATTGTTGCGCGGAACGTTTCACTCCGGCGGGGTGAACGGGAAGCGTGGAGCCCGCGAGAAGAAGTCATTACGCCGCGACCAATTCCACGGTGCGGCCGCCCGCCCCGGCGAGCGACCTCACGCCGCATGCGGCGAACAGGGGGGTAGCAGATGAAAGCCTATGAAACACAATCCATACGCAATGTGGGCATTGCCGGCCACGGCGACACGGGAAAAACCCAGCTGGTGTCGTCGTTGCTGTTTACCGCGGGGATGACCACCCGGCTGGGAAAGGTCGCCGAAGGAAACACGGTCACCGACTGGGATGAGGAGGAAATCGCCAGAAAGATCACCATCCAGACCGGCCAGGCCTACGCGGAATGGGCGACCTCGGGCCAAGCCGGCGCATCTTCGGAACAACTGGCGGAAAAAGTAAAAATCAATTTTCTGGACACGCCGGGCCACAGCACGTTTCTCAACGATACGCGCGCAGCGCTGGTGGCCGCCGATGCGGTGCTGATCCTGGTGGACGCGCTGGCAGGCGTGCAGGTGGGCACGGAGAAAGTCTGGGACTATGCGGTGGAGTACGACTTGCCGCGCGCCTTCGCCATCAACTGGATGGACCGCGAACTGGCGAATTTCGACCACGCCATGGAGTCGATCGTGCATGTGTTCGGCCGCAACGTCGTTCCCCTGCAATTGCCCATCGGCGAGGAGAAATCCTTCCGCGGGGTGGTGGATCTGATCACCATGAAAGCGCACGTCTACACGCCGGACGGCGACGGCCGGCCGAGGATCGAGGAGATTCCCGGCGACCTGGCCGAGGCCGCGAAAACGGCGCACGAAGCGCTGGTCGAGATGGTGGCCGAAGGCGACGACGCGCTGATGGAGGAATTTTTCGAGAAGGGCACGCTGCCGATCGAGGACCTGATGAAAGGCCTGCGCGACGCTTTTTTTGCCAAGCGCATTTATCCGGTCGTGCTCACTTCGGCGCTGCACAATATCGGCAGCGCCACGCTGCTGGATCTGCTGGTGGATGTGTTTCCCGACCCGGCAAGGCGCGGCCTGGCCTTCGGGCACACCGAGACCGCCGGCAAGGGCGGCGAAGTGCAGCGGAAAATCAGCGATGCCGAGCCGGTGTCCATCTTCGTGTACAAGACGCTGGCCGATCCCTTTTCCGGGCGCATCAGTTATTTCAAGGTGATGTCCGGCGTGCTGAAGAACGACGCGACGCTGCAGAATTTCACGCGCGGCACCAGCGAACGCCTCCAGCACGTCCAGGTGATGCAAGGGAAGACCGCGACGGCCGTCTCCGAGCTGCACGCCGGGGATCTGGGCGCGATCGCGAAACTGAAGGACACGCTGACCGGCGACACCCTGGGCGACAAGGCGGCGCCGATTCATTACCCGCTGCCGCATCTTCCCGAGCCTTCCATCACGTTCGCGGTCGAGCCCAAGACGCGCGCCGACGAGGACCGCATCGGCCCGGCGATTCACAAAATTCTGGAGGAAGACCCCTCGCTGCATTTTTCGCGCGATCCGCAAACCAAGGAATTTCTGCTGTCGGGTTCCGGGCAGCAGCACATCGAGGTCGTGGTCGCGAAGCTCCACAAGCGCTATCACGTCGACCTGACGCTGCACCCGCCCAAGGTGCCCTATCGCGAAACGATCCGCGGCAAGGCCGACGCCGAGGGCAAGCACAAGAAGCAGACCGGCGGGCACGGGCAGTTCGGCGTGTGCCGCATCCGCATGGAGCCGGCGCTCGCGCGGCGCAGGCGTCGAGTTCGTGGACGATATCTTCGGCGGAGCAATTCCGAAAAACTGGATTCCGTCGGTCGAGAAAGGCATTCGCGCTTCGGCCGAACGCGGGTACCTCGCCGGGTTTCCGGTGGTCGATTTCCGCGCCACGCTCTACGACGGCAAGTACCATGACGTGGATAGCTCCGACATGGCCTTTAAAATCGCCGGGTCGCTGGCGTTCAAAGAAGCGATGAAACAGGCCAAGCCGGCGCTGCTCGAGCCGATCATGCAGGTCGAGGTCTATGCCCCCGATCAATTTTCGGGCGACATCATGGGCGATCTGAGCTCTCGCCGGGGACGAATCAGCGGCAGCGAGGCGCGCGCGTCAAGCGTGGTGATCAAGGCGCAGGTTCCGTTTGCCGAAATGCTCAACTATGCGACCACGCTGACGTCGATGACGCAAGGCCGCGCCAGCTACACGATGGAGTTTTCGCACTACGATTATGTCCCCGGGGAAATCGCCGAAAAGGTGATCTCGGCGGCGAAGGCCGCCCGAGGCGCCGTGGTCGAGGAAGAGGAGGGCTAGAGGCACGAAGCAGGAGGCAGGGAGAAGGAACAATCGGGGCCCGGGGTCAAATTGGAGCCGATTGGGAGGTTGTGCAGGCAGTTCCACGTGAAACAATTGCCTTACTGAACTAAAGAAACCACCTTCCCGATGACCGATTGCTTCTCGCGCGATTCGCAGCGGCAAGCCTGAGTGGAGTCCAATCGCTCATTGTGCTCCCAATCTACACATCCGAAGGCCGAATGAGCGAAATGGAACTGTAGGTTGCCAGGGTTTTGCCTGTGCTGCTTCGAGGGCCAATCGGACTGAAAGGCGCAGGCGATTGGATCGCGGACGGGAAGCAAGCCATTTGCTAAATCACTTTTTTTCATTGGGTTAATGAAATATTAACGGAGCTTCACATTCCCTCTTGACCCCCTTGGGGGCGGTTGATCTAAGATAGGGGGCGCAGGGTTCCCTCAGGTGGCGGCCCCGTGCCTGATTTGGCAGCCGCCTTGCTCTATTCGGGTGGGGGTTCTATTCGCCGTCGCCATGGCGCTGGCTTTAACGCATCGGCGACATGAAGCCCGGCCCAAGAAATCTCCGGAGCGCATATCCGTTCGTGGTCCGAAATCAATATGGCCTTTAGCAACCAAAAATCGGCGATTTGGATATTGTCCGCTGCCGCTGCGCTCGCCGGCTGCATGGGCTGCGAAGATACCGCTGAGCACGCCGTCAAAGTTCAACCTGTTCAGATTGCTCTTCCCAGCACGCAGCAGGAACCCCTGCCGGACCTTGCCCTGAATACGCAGCACAGGTCCATCTTGACCCTGAGCCTCAAAGCGCCGGATGGGGTGCAATGGCTTGCCGCCAATAGCCAGGCTGCGTTTGACGCCGGGGAACAGGATTTTCAAGCCGGCCATCTCGGAAAAGCGAGGGAAGAATTCGACCAATCGCTTGACGAATTGCTCGCCAGCGGATTTGACCTGGAAGGCGACGCGCGCCTGAATGGGTTGTACCATCACATCGTGGATACCGTAAGCCAGGATGAACTCGATGCGTTCCGTGACGGCGACGGGTTCCGCGAACAGAAGCCCACGCCGGCGGCGATCGATGAAATCGCCGAGGAACCCATTCCCCAGCCGGAAGCATTCGATCCCAATCTTCGCGGCCGCGCGGAAGGCGAAGTCGGGGCCATCGCCCACGACCTTCCACTGACCGTCAACGATCCGGTCCTGGCATATCTGAACTATTTCAAGACCCCGCGCGGCAGCGCCATCGTGGAAACCGGACTGCGCCGCGCCGGGCGCTACCGGGCCATGGTGCAGCGAGTCCTGCAGGATGAAGGCATGCCGCAGGACCTGATTTACCTGGCTCAGGCCGAAAGCGCGTTCCAGCCGCAGGCAGTCTCCAAGGCAGGCGCTCGCGGGATGTGGCAATTCATGTCGTTTGCGGGGCGGAAATACGGCCTGCAAAAGAACTGGTGGCTCGATGAGCGCCAGGATCCGGAAATGGCGACGCACGCAGCCGCGCGGGACCTTCGCGACCTATACGAGCAGTTCGGTGATTGGTACCTGGCCATGGCCGCGTACAACTCCGGCGCCGGAACCGTGCAGCACGCCATCGAGAGAACCGGCTACGCCGATTTCTGGGAGTTGTACCGGCGCAACGCCCTGCCGAAGGAAACGAAAAACTACGTTCCTATCATCCTGGCGCTCACCTTGATCTCCAAGGATCCGGCGCGGTATGGCATCGAGTTCGACCCGGAGCCGCCGCTCAAGGCCGATTCGGTAAAGCCCGGGCAGCCGATCGATCTGCGCCTGGTGGCGGAGACCATCGATACCGACCTCGATACCCTGCGCAGCCTGAACCCGGAACTGCTGCGCCTGGTAACCCCCTCCGATCCCGACTTTGTGCTCCACATTCCCGAAGGCACCGCAGAACGCTTCTTTGCCGAGATAGCCGACATTCCTCCCGAAAAATGGGTTAGCTGGCGACGTCACAAGGTGGAAGAGGGGGAAACGCTTTCCGCCATCGCCAGGCAATATCATGTTCTGCCCTCCGAGGTTGCCGACGCAAATAGCTTGCCGGTGGGGTCGACCCTGGAAGAGGGACAGAAGCTGATTATTCCGGCAGCGGCGCGCAGCGAGGCGGCCACCGGGAAGCTCATCCGCTACCGGGTGCGCCGCACGGACACAGCTGCGTCGATTGCGGATGAGTTTGACGTCACCACGGCCGAACTGCGCAAATGGAACCACCTGAGGTCGAATCGCGTGGCGCGCGGCATGTCCCTGCGAATTTATCCGGGCGGGATGACTCCGGCTCCCGCACAGGCGAGCAAGGCCAAGGGCGCGGCAGCCGACACGGTCATTGCCCGGCGGGACGGCCCGCGAGACGTTTCGGTCATCGGGCCCGCCTCGAACACGGTCGTGCATCACGTCAAGCAGGGCGAGACGCTTTGGTCCATCGCGCGCGCCTACCGCACCACGGTCGAGGCCATTCAATCGGGGAACCGCTATTTGTTCAGCCGGCCGCTTCAGGTGGGCGATACCCTCACGATTCTTTCCGCGCACTAGTCCGATCTTGCTTTTTTTTCCCGATTGTCCCTATAGTGGGGCGGGCGCACGGCCGGACCCTGGTCCGGCGATCCCGCGAACAGCGGGCGTGGTACGGATCGTTTCGGCAATCGCTTGACAAAGGTGCCGGATTCCGTTTATAAGCCCGCGGTGGCTTGAACTGCCGTATCATTCCTCAAAAGGGCGGCGAATCGAAGGGAGAACCCAGATGGCCTACGAAAAAAAAGAAGATCAAGGCGACGAAAACGAGTTCGTGCATTTTGAGGAAGAAGAACTCGGCGGCGACCCGGAAGAAATTATCGAGGAGGAGAGCGAAGAGGAGCTGGTCATCTCCGAGCGCCCCGATGTTGCAGCGGCACCGCAACCTCCGGCGGTCACGCGGAAACCGGCGGCGAAAAAAGCCCCGGTTAAGGAAAAAGCCGCGGCAAAAAAGCGCCGCCGAAGAAAAAGGCCAAGGCCGCTCCCAAGAAGGCGAAGAAAGCGAAAATAGCAAAAAAGAAGCCGGCAAAAAAGGCGGCCAAGCGCGGCAAGAAGCGCTGAGCGTTTTGCGCTGGGCGGAACGTACGATCCAGTCGGGATGTTCCGCGTAAAAGTAGAGCCCAGACCTGCGTACGCTGGAATAAACACAGAGACGGACCAAAGGCCCGGGAAATCTTTCCTGGGCTTTTGTTTTTTGATTGAGGCCTGAGCTCTGCTTGGAGCACAGATGAATGCCCTATGCGGCAGGCTGCACCATTTTGGTGCAATGTTTGCCGGGTATTCGGTACGTGGCGAGCATGTGCCACGAGCGGAACAATACTGCTTGCGGCCCGGGCTCGGCCTGCATAGCATTGCGCGCCATGAGGCTGGCTGTCGAGCACGTGCGGCGGATGAGGGGCGGCGCGCAGGCCCATCTGATGCGGTGCGACGACGGCGGGTACTACATCGTCAAATTTCAAAACAATCCGCAACATTTGAGAATTCTGGCGAACGAAATGCTTGCTACACGGCTGGCGGCGCGGCTGGGATTGTGCGTGCCGCAGGTCGAGGTGGTCGAGGTCCGCCCGGAATTGATCGCATACACGTCCGAACTGGTGATGCAGCTCGGGCTGGGCCGCAAGCCCTGCTCGGCGGGCAAACAGTTTGGATCGCAGTTCCCCGGACATCCGGCGCGGATGACGGTTCACGATTTTCTGCCCGACGAAGCAGCTGGTCGCGCGTGCGGAATCTCTCCGGACTTCCTCGGCATTTTTGTGTTTGACAAATGGACGTGCAACACCAACGGGCGGCAGGCGATTTTCTTTCGCGAACCGGAAGAAGCCGCCGGCCAGATTTCCGATCGGGCCGCGGATCCAGGTCCTTCTACGCTGGCGCCGGCAGCGAATACCGCCCCTTATGCGGCCCCCTATACGGCGATGATGATCGACCACGGATTCTGCTTCAATGCCGGGCGAGTGGGATTTTCCGGACGCTCCGCTGCGCGGCCTGTACGCGCGGCACCGCGTGTACCAGAGCGTTCGCGGGATGGATGCATTCGAGCCGTGGCTCGATCGCCTGGAAAAACACATTACCGAGGCGGCGCTGGGCGAAGAGGCCGGCCGCATTCCCCCGGAGTGGTACGCCGACGACTGGAACGCGCTCGAGCGCCTGATCGAGCGCCTCTACGCGCGCCGCAAGCGCGTGCGCGAACTGATTCTGTCGGCCCGCAATTCGGGCCGCGATCCGTTTCCAAACTGGAAGGTGCGACATGCCTGACGAAGCTCTGCAACCCTGCGCGTACCACGTGGTGCGCTACCAGCCCAACCTGATCCGCGACGAGTGGGTGAATATCGGCGTCCTGCTGCTCGATCCCTCTTCCGGACGCGTGCGCCAGCGCTGGCTCGAAGAGCCCGCCGATTTCGCGCGCCTGCGGCGGCTGCATCCGGCCGCCGACGAGGAGCTGCTGCTGCGCCTGCCCGCGGAATTCGACCGCCAGTTTGCCGGACGCGAACTGGACTGCCGCGGCGATCCTGGAAAAATTCGACCAGACGCTTTCCAACGCCGTGCAGCTTTCTCCCGCAAGGGCCTGCTGGCCCGGGATCCGGACGCCGAACTCGACCGCATTTTTCAGGAGCAGGTCGAGCCCCTGCGCGAGGCGCGGCGCGGCGCGGCGGAAATCCGCACGCGGAGCGACGTGCGCGCCCAGGCCGCGGATTATTTCCGGAGCGAAAAAATCCTGCGCCTCATGCAGCGCGGCGTGCGCGTCGAGGAGTTCACCGTTCCCGGCGACCCCATGCGCATCGACTTTTCCTACCGCCGCAACGGCACGCGCGGCTTCGTGCATGCCGTGGCGCTGGGGCGCGACCCGGGACAGGCCAAACTGCTGGCCTTCACCGCGGACGCGATTCGCGAGCGCGTCGAGCACTCGGAATTTCTGGCCGTCACCGAACGCGAGCCCGCCCGCGGCAACGTGCGCGACCAGTTTGTCACCGGCGTGCTCGCGGACAACGGCATCCGCGTGGTGCCGCTTCCCGAATTGCGCAAGTGGGCCCACGATGTCGCGCCCGTGCTGAAGGCAGGGTGAGTGAAGAGCAGTTAGGAGTTGACAGTTAAGAGTCGAAAGTCATTCCTAAACCTTATTCGAAAGCGAAATTGAATCCGTGATTGTTCGTAGTTCGACTGTTCGGAACCGGTTTGCTTGCGGAACGATGGCACTCGCTGTCAGCTTGCTTACAGAATTTCCTCGTTCCACTCTTCCAGATACGCCTTCACTTTGCCGACAAACTGGTGCGCGATCGCGCCGTCCACGACGCGGTGATCGTAGGACAGCGTCAAGTACACCATCGAACGGATGGCAATCGCGTCGTCGATCACCACCGGCGCGCTTCTGGATCGCGCCGATGCCCAGGATCGCGACGTTCGGCTGGTTGATCACCGGGAGCCCCATGAGCCCGCCGTAGACCCCCGGGTTGGTGATCGAGAACGTTCCCTCCTGCACTTCCTCGGGTTTGAGTTTTTTCGCGCGGGCGCGCTCGGCCAGATCGTTGATGCCGCGCGCGAGGCCCAGGAAATTCTTTTCCTCGGCATTCTTGAGCACCGGAACGATCAGTCCCCAATCGAGCGCCACGGCGATGCCCACGTTGATTTCGCGGTGCAGCACCACCGTCGTTGCCGTCCGCCGATGCGTTCACGGTCGGAAACGCGCGCAGCCCCTCGACGCAGGCGCGCACGAAGAACGGCATGTAGGTGAGCTTGGTGCCGTACTTGGCTTCGAACGCGGCCTTCGAGCGCTCGCGAATTTTGGCGATGCGCGTCATGTCCGCCTCGTCGATCGAGTACACGTGCGGCGAGACGTGCTTGGAGGCCACCATGTGCTCGGCGATGCGCTGGCGCATCACGCTCATCGGTCTGGGCTTCGTAGTTGCCGAAATAAATCCGCTCGCGCGGAACGGCGTTTTCCAGCGCGGGGTGAAACACCGCGCCGCCGGTTGCCGGAGGCGCCGGCGGCTTGGTGAAACGCCGACGGGGCTGCGCGCGGCGGGCAGGGGCCGCGGGCTTTGCGCTTCTCGACTTCGAGCGCGGCGAGGATGTCTTTCTTGCTGACGCGCCCGCCGGCGCCGCTTCCCTCGATCTCCGTCAAGATCGATGTGGTGCTCCTTCGCGAGTCTCCGGACCAGTGGAGAGCTGCGAACCTTCTGCGCCGTTGCCGCGCGCACTGGCGGGAGCAGCCGGAGGCGGCGCTGGCCACAGGGGCGGCAGCGGCAGGCGCGGGCGGCGCGCGGCCTTGGGCGCATCCGCCTTTTCGGGCAGCGGGCGGCAGGAGACAGTGCGTGGCAGCCGGAGCCGAGGCCGCGGCGCCGGCGGCTTCGATCACGGCGACGACCGTCTGGATGGGCACGGTCTGCCCCTCGGTGACCTTGATTTCCTTCAGCACGCCGGCCGATGGCGCCGGGATCTCCGCGTCCACTTTATCGGTCGAGATTTCGAACAGCGGCTCATCGCGTTCGATGCGGTCGCCCGGCTTCTTGAGCCACTTGGTGATCGTGCCTTCGAAAATGCTTTCCCCCATCTGGGGCATGATGACGTCTACGGCCATGGGTTTCCTCGTTTCGTGCTTCGTGACTCGTGATTCTTGCCGCTTGGAGCGTTTTGCAAACACCAGGGAAAGTCGAGAGTTGACAGTCAAGAGTTGAGAGCCAAGACTCGAACCAGCCAGCGTGTCCGGCCTTCTTGAACTCCCGACTCTAAACTCTCGACTGTCGACTCCCCACGACTCCAGTCACCGTCACTCGCCCTAATAGTGTGCCAGTTCCCGGGCCGCGGCGACAACCTTTGCGACGCTGGGCAAAAAATATTCCTCGAGGGGCGGCGCATAGGGCACCGGCGTATCGAGCGACGTCACGCGGCGAATCGGGCCGTCGAGATCCTCGAAGGCGCTTTCCGTGACCAGGGCGGCGATCTCTCCGGCGATGCCGCCGGTGCGCGTGTCCTCGTGCACGACCAGCAGCTTATTTGTTTTGCGGACCGACGCGAGAATGGTTTCGGTATCCAGCGGCAGCAGCGTGCGCAAATCCACGACCTCGGCCTCGATGCCTTCTTTCGCAAGTTCGGCCGCGGCTTCGAGCGATGTGTGCAGCATCGCCGCGTAACTGATAATCGTGAGGTCGCGCCCCTCGCGCCGCACCGCCGCTTTTCCGATCGGCACCGTATAATCGCTTTCCGGCAAGATCTTCCTTGATGCGCCGGTAGAGAAACTTGTGCTCGAAAAACAGCACCGGATTGTTGTCGCGGATCGCCGATTTCAGCAAACCTTTTGCGTCATATGCGGTTGCCGGACAGATGACCTTGAGGCCGGGCGTGTGCACGAAATACATCTCGGGATTGGCCGAATGAAACGGCCCGCCGTGCACGCCGCCGCCGCATGGCCCGCGCAGCACCAGGGGCACCGGAGCGCCCCAGCGGTAATGCGACTTCGCCGCGAAATTCGTGATCTGGTTGAATGCGCAGGCAATGAAGTCGATGAATTGCATTTCCGCCACCGGCCGCAGCCCCGCGTAGCCCATGCCGATCGCGGCGCCCACGATCGCGGATTCGCTGATGGGCGTGTCGATCACGCGCTCCCAGCCAAATTTTTCCAGCAGCCCTTCGGAAGCCTTAAATGCGCCGCCGTAGACGCCGACGTCCTCGCCAATCAGCACGACGGCACGGATCGCGATCCATTTCTTCGCCAAGCGCCTGGCGGATGGCTTCGAGATAGGTCGTCTCGGCCATGGCTAGCGCCCCGCCTTGGAACGCGCCCGCGCGGTCTTTTTCGCAAGTTTCGGCTTTGCCGCGGGCTTCCCTGCGGACACCGGCCGCGCGCCGTTTCCGGACGCCGCATTTGCAACTTTTGCCGCGGTTTTCGCAGGCGCTGCGGCGTCGCCAAAATCTTCCCTCGGCCACTCCGCCTTCACACTGGAACGCGGCGGCATCACTTCTTCCTTCGGACGTTTCCAATCCGCCTCGATCGTGTGGCAGCCCTCGCAGTACACGCCCTCGGCGGCCAGTTCCGGTGGGGGAAACGGCGAATTCTCGGCGAATTCCAGATCGGCCTGAATTTCACGAGCGATGCGCTGGTCGATTTCTGTTTTTGTTTTTCGCGTCCCACAATTTATTTTCGGTCAAAAACTTTTCGTGCCGGTCGAGCGGGTCGCGCCGCTTCCACGCTTCGATCATTTCCCTGGGAACATACTCCGCCGGATCGTGCTGCGCATGGCCGCGCATGCGCATGGTCTTGGCTTCGATCAAAACCGGGCCGTGGCCCGCGCGAGCGTGCGCCACCGCCTCGCGCGTGGTGCGCACAACGGCCACGACGTCATTGCCGTCCACGATTGCGCTCTCGATCCCGTAGGCTTTGGCGCGGTCGGCAAGATCGCGCAGGGCCGTTTGCTTCTCGACCGGCGTCGAATACGCCCACTGGTTATTTTCCACGATCAAAACGAACGGGGCCTTCTGCACCGCCGCAAGATTCAATCCTTCGTGAAATACGCCCGTGGAGGCTCCGCCGTCGCCGATCCAGGTCATGGTCACGATCTTCTGGCCGAGATAACGTCCCGCCATGGCGATGCCCGTCATGACCGGGATCAGATCGCCGAGCATGGAGATGGGCGAAACCACGTGCCGCGTTTTCAGGTCGCCGAAATGGTTCGTGCCGTCCTTGCCCAGCGTCGGCGAAGTGTAGCGCGCCATGTGCTGCGTCAGGATGTCTCGCGGCTTGAATCCGCGCACCAGCAGCGAGCCGATATTGCGGATCATCGGCGCGATCCAATCGCCGGGGCCCAGGGCGTACGCCGTGCCCACGGAAATCGCCTCCTGGCCGAGGCTCGAGTACAGTCCGCCGACGATTTTATTCTGGCGGAACAGCCGCACCATCTGCTCCTCAAGCTCGCGGTTGAGGCGCATGTAGTAGTAGAGATCGAGGTGTTGTTCGCGCGTTATGCCGGAGGCCATACCTGCTCCAAACCCTCGGGGGTTTCTCATGCCGCGAAAAAAAACTCAAAATGTTGTCATTCCGAACCCGCTCCTGCGGGTGAGGAATCTCTCTTTCTTTTGCGATTCCAACCTGGAGAGATTCCTCACTTCGTTCGGAATGACAAGCCAAAACACATTTCCGCAACCCTAGCGACGCCCGCCGGAACTATTTTACGTGGTTGCTTCGACAGGCTGGTCTTCAAATTGACGAAGCATTGCTTCCAGCGCATCAGGGGCGGCGGCGCAGAGGTCCAGGCCGAAAATCCCGCCAAGGTGCGCCGCGATCCGGGGAGCGATTTCCTCTATTTCGACATGCCGCCCGAGCAGTTTTTCAAGCGACGTCGCACGCTTGCCGGCAATCCCGCACGGCACGATCAGATCGAAGTAGCGCAGGTCCGTCGACACGTTGTAGGCAAAGCCATGCGAGGTGACCCACCGGCTGATGTGCACGCCGATGGCGGCGAGCTTTTCCTCGTCCGTTGTTTCTTTTGGTTCGTTTCCTTCGTCAGCCGCGGAGTTAGCCCGCACGTCCACCCACACCCCCGTCCGTCCGGCGACGCGCCGCCCGGAAACGCCGAATTCGGCGCTGGCGCGAATCATGGCTTCCTCGAGGCTGCGCACGTACCAGCCCACGTCCCGACGGATCTCGGAAAGATTCAGTATGGGATAACCCACAAGTTGCCCGGGTCCGTGATAGGTGATGTCTCCGCCGCGATTGGTTTCAAAAAACGATACGCCCATCTGGCCGAGGACGTGACCCGAGGCCCGAAGATTCGCGGCGTTCCCGTTGCGCCCCAGCGTAATCACGTGCGGATGTTCGCACAGCATTAAAACGTCAGGCAGCACGCCGGCCTTGCGCGCGGCGGCAACGCGCCGCTGCAATTCCCAGGCAGCGCCATATTCCACAAGCCCAAGATCGACGACCAGCAACTCTTTCATGGCATGAAAACTCTCGACTCTGAACTCTCGACTCTCGACTGCCTTTACGCGTTAATCGAAAGCCCGCGCACCGCCGCGACCGCGTCCGACATGGCTTCCCACACGGTCGGGTGCGCGTGCACGGTGGACATCAAATCGTCCACGGTCGCATCCAGCTGCAATGCCGCGACCGACTCCGCGATAATTTCCGTCGCGAGCGGCCCGATGATGTGCACGCCCAAAATCTCGCCGAATTTTTCGTCGCTGACAACTTTTATAAAACCCTCGTGATGCCCGAGGATCGTGGCTTTGCTGTTTCCGATGAACGGAAATTTTCCGGTCTTCACGGCATAGCCGGCCTCGCGCGCCGCGCGCTCGGTCAAGCCGATCGAGGCCACTTGCGGCTCGCAATATGTCGCGTTCGGAATCCTATTCTTTTCGATGGCCGGCATCGGGTGACCCGTAATTTTCGCCACGCAGCTGATGCCTTCCATGGACGCGGCATGCGCCAGTTGCGGCATTCCGGCGACAATATCGCCGATCGCGTACAGGCGCGGCTCGGCGGTTTCCATGTACGGGCCCACATGAACGAAACCCCGCTCCAGTTTTGCTTGCGATTTTTCGAGTCCCAGATTTTCCGTTTTCGCCATGCGCCCGACGGCCATCAACACGCGTTCGGCGGACACGGTCTGCACTTTGCCGGCCTTGTCCGTGAACGAAACGACGGCGCCCTGCGCCTCTTTTTTCACCGATTCGACCTTGGCTTCGGTAAAAATCTGAATGCCCTTTTTCTTCAGGGATTTCTCGAGTTCCGCCGAGATTTCGTCGTCCTCGACCGGCGTGACGCGCGGGAGCATTTCAAGCACCGTGACCTGCGTGCCAAACGAATTGAAGATCGACGCGAACTCGACGCCCACCGCGCCGGCGCCGACAATCACCAGCGTTTTTGGCACGGCGGGCAGCTTCAGAATTTCAATGTTGCTGAGGATGGTCGTGCCATCGATTTCGATGCCGGGCAAGGAACGCGCCACCGAGCCCGTCGCGACGATGATATGCGTGGCTTCGACCTCGGTCGTCTTTCCGGCGCTCTCCACGCTCACGCGCCCCGGCCCCGCCCAGCGGCCCCAGCCCGTCATGCTCTCGACCTTGTTTTTGCGAAACAGGAACTCGATGCCCTTGGCGTGTTTGTTGACGATTTTTTCCTTGCGCGCCAGCGTCGCCGGCCAGTTCACCGAAAATTCCTTCACGTCGATGCCAAACTCCTTGGCGTTCTTGAACGTGTCGTAGATTTCGGCATGGTGCAGAAGGACCTTCGTCGGAATGCACCCGACGTGCAGGCACGTGCCGCCCAGATATCCGTCCTTCTCGACCACCAGCGTTTTCAGTCCCCATTGCGATGCCCGGATGGCGGTGTTATATCCCCCGGGACCGCTGCCAATGATGACGAGATCGTATTTAGCCAAGTGTCCTCCGCGGCAGGCAGGAACGCCGCTGTTTCCGAGTATGGATTCAGGTGCGGGATGTGCTGGATGCCCGCAAGGATTATGCGAATTTTCCCGACTCGATTCTATCAGCCGCTGAAAAGTGCCGCAACACGCGGCTTATAAGGTAGCGGGCCAGGTTCCGATAGGCCGGACCCCTTTTGGTCAGCGCACTACCTCGATCGAGCGCATTCACGCAAGCGATTAATGGCAAAATCGCATACAATGCGCGGCGTGCCGATGATTACATTACGCGTTGCCCAAGTGGGAAATGTGGGTACCTTAGTCCTTGCTGGAGTTGTGGCTGGACTTATGGCCGCCGCAGCTATTCGATTGCTCGCACGTTTGAGCGGGAACAATCCAGCTTACAGGCATGTCGATGAAACAACCGTTCCGAAAGTGGACCATATGGCAGAACATTATGCGACGGCTTGGCGAGACCGCAGACGACGTTTTTTCGTTTTCAAGACTGTGCAATTCTCCTTTTTTGCTCTAATGTTCATCCTCTTCATTGTGACCCGAAAGCACCCGTATGAGTCATCTCGGGTGATGCTCCTCGTCTTTGCGGCTTGGTTTATCTCATATATGGCCGCAGGTGTGTGGCTAAACCGATTTCGGTGCCCACGTTGCGGGAAGTTCTACTACTGGCGATGGGAATTGAAGGGCTCTGTGGAAAGGCAAAGGAGATGGCGCGACTGTCACTATTGCGGTCTCCGGCAAGACCAAAACCCGAGTGAGCTGATGGGGCAATCAATAGGTGGTTCCCAATAAGCGACCTGTTCGGAAGTTGGCCCACCCTGGCCTCTCAAGGCGTTTCCGCCGAGATCTCAACAAAACAGTCTGCGAAACCTCGTCCAGCTCTCACGGTTTCGGATTTCCAGCCTGTCTGACTCGCAGCGTCAACACCAATGCGGCGGAAAGAAACAGCGCGACGATCATGAAGACCATGCTGGCGGTGAACGAGCCTGTACGATTCCGCAGGTAACCCACAAAAAAGGGGCCCACGAACCCTCCCAGGCCACCTACCGAGTTGATCAGGCCAATTGACGCGGCGGCGGCGGATTCGCTCAGGAAAAGGGTCGGCATCGCCCAGAAGCTCGGCATGAAAGCCGTGGTGCAGGCGCCAGACAGAATCAGAAATGCGAGGCTGGCCCAGAGATGCCCGCTCAAACCGACGGAAAACGCCATGAATATCCCGCACAATCCGATGATTGCGGCCGTATGCCAGCGGCGCTCTCCGGTGCGATCGGAATGCCAGCCGTTCCAGATCATGACAAAGACGCCCAACAGGTAGGGCAGCGCCGCGATCAGCGTGACGCTCAGATTCGGCAGACTCGTGGCCCGCTTGAGGATCGTCGGGAACCAGAAATTAAATCCATAAAGCCCGGTCAGCTCCAGAAAATAGACCAGGGCGAGCAGAATCACATCCCGTTGTCCCAGGGCTTGCCTCACGGTCCACGATCCGGTCGCGGACTTGGCCGCCTTTTCCTTTTGCAGCTCGCCGGCAATCCACTCCCGCTCAGGCTCGGTCAGCCAGTGGGCCTGCTGCGGCCAATCCGTCAGGTAAAACAGCGTCACAACTCCTAACGTAATCGCCGGAATCCCTTCCAAAATGAACAGCCACCTCCACCCGGGAATGCCGAGCCAGTGCACCCCGAGCAGCACGCCGGCGAACGGCGATCCGATCACGTTGGCGATGGGGATCGCCGAGAAGAACAAGGCTCCGGCCCGGGCGCGGTCTTCATGCCGGAACCAATGGGTCAGGTAGACGACAATGCCGGGGAAAAAGCCCGCTTCGGCCGCGCCCAGGAAAAACCGCGCGCCGTAGAATTGCGCGGGCGTTCGGACCATTGCCACAAGAATGGTGACAAACCCCCAGCTGATCAGGATGCGCGCAATCCAGCGACGCGCGCTCCAACGCTCGACAATGATCGCGCCGGGAATTTCAAACAGAAAATAGCCGGCAAAGAAAATGCCCGCGCCCAGGCCGAATACGCGGTCCGTGAATCCCAGATTGCGGGACATTTCCAGACCGGCAAAACCCACATTGACACGGTCCAGATAGGCAACGAGATAGAGGATGAAAAGAAACGGCAGCAGGCGCCGCGCGATGCGGCGTTGGGCGCGGCGTCCGACTTCCAAGGAGTCTGGCGCGGAATTCATTGTGCCCGTTGCTTGTACCACACTTCCGGCAAGGCTTACACAGGGAGAAGAGGGAGATGGTTCCAGGGAACGGGCAAGGACATAGCGAGGATTTCCGTGTTGATTTTCAAGCGGCCCGGCTTTTCTTGACAGTTGCGAGGAGCAGGCCTACAATCACCCGTTTGTGACTGTCACGATTGGGTGAATGTTGGGGCTCCGACTATGGATAAGAAGCGTCTCGAATACTATAAAAAAAAGTTGCAGACCCGGCGCGATGAATTGGCCAGGACCATTACCCGGACCGAGGAAGAAGGGCGGACGGCCGATGACGATCCCACCGTGGACCTTGCCGACAAGGCCGCGAATTCCTATACCAAGGAATTTTTGTTTGGCCAGACCAATACCGACCGGGCCATATTGCAATTGATTGACCAAGCCCTGGTGCGCATTCGAACCGGCAAATACGGCACGTGCATCGAATGCGAAGAGGAGCTCCAGCAGAAGCGCCTGGAAGCCGTGCCCTGGGCGCGCTATTGCGTGAGTTGCGCGGAAAAACACGAGCAGGGCCTGCTGTAACCCCGCAGTTTCAATTCACACTTCAGCAAGAAACCAAACTGCAGGCGATGCCCCCGTGCGCACCGCTAGCTTACTTCACGAGAATAGACGGAGAGCGCGCCGCGGTTGCAAGAATCACTACTCTTCGATACTTGTGTCATGATTCGTGTCAGACTTGCCACTTTTCCCTTTTTCGTGCCTCCCGGCAGGAGTAGGCTTGGGGCATTGTGTCCTGGTTTGCTTCTTCACTAAGTTCGCAATGGCGCGGAATGCGCGAAGCTTTGGCTTCGCTCCTATTTCCCGCGCCCTGCCGGATATGCGGGCACATGCTGGATACCGGGATGCGCATCCCGTTTTGCAAGGAGTGCGTCGCCGAACTCACGAAACCCCTTCACGGCCCGCTTTGCGCGCAATGCGGGCTGCCGGTTGTTTCGTCGGTCGCGGCTCAGGGACCGGAGGAGCCCCGGTGCCACATGTGCAGCGGGGGCGCGTATGACTTTGACCTGGTGCGCAGCTACGGCGCCTACACTCCGGCCATGGCCCGCGCTGTTCTCATGCTCAAATACAATGAGGTGACACCGCTGGGGGCCTGGTTTGCGGGCTTTCTTGCCCGGCTGGCCGATCGCGACCCCGGAGCGTTTGCCGCGGATGTCCTGGTGCCGGTACCTCTGGATTCGACCCGGCAGCGCGAGCGCGGCTATAATCAGGCAGAACTCATAGCCCGCCCGCTGGCGCGGCTCCTCGGCGTTCCGTTTCGCTCTTATTTGCTGGTCCGAACGAGACCCAGGCCCAATAAGCTGCGTCTAACCAGACTGGAGCGCTGGGAGACCGTTCGTGGCGCTTATGCTACGCATCAAAGGGCTAAAGTTGACAAACTGCGTGTTTTGCTGGTAGATGATGTATTTACCACCGGGGCGACGCTTGATGCGTGCTCCAAAGCCCTGAAACAGGCTGGGGCGGCCCGGGTGGTGGGTCTGACGGTTGCTAGAGCTTTGCCTCAGTTGCCATACATGGAGGCAGCGTCGCAGTACAAGGACCTTGGGGAATGAAGCCATTTGGCCAAAGCGGAAGACCTCCCCGGCCGAAACACTTGCCGGAAGCCAGGGTAGAAAAGCGCCCGGCGGGCTCGCTGCCTTCTGCGGCCCGAAAGCCCGCGATCATGCAGGAACCGGTTCTTGTACTGAACGCGACTTTTGAACCTATTAACGTGACCGCCGTGCGGCGCGCCATGGTCCTGATGATTAAGGGTGTGGCGCAGGCGGAAGAGATCAACCACATGCAGGTCCATTCCGCGTCCAGGGCGCTTCCTGTGCCATCGGTGATTCGCCTACTCGCCTACCGGCACATCCCGCAGCAGACCCGCGCGCTTTCCCGGAAGAATATTCTGCTGCGCGACCGCAACACCTGCCAATTCTGCAGCCAGACCCTTCCTGCTTCGGAATTGACGCTGGATCACGTGGTGCCTCGCTCGCGCGGCGGACGTTCATCGTGGGAAAATCTGGTTGCCTGCTGCTACCAATGCAACAACAGCAAGGGGGACCGCACGCCGGAGGAGGCCGGGTTTGCCCTGGCGCGGAGACCTCGTCCATTTACATTGCATACCTCCCGGCAGCTAATGCGGCTGATCGGCAACAAAGATGAGAAATGGCGCAAGTATTTATTTTACTGAGGGTTGCGTCTCCTTCTCATATTTCGCATTTTCCGCAAGCTGGCCCAATTATTCATTTACCTAAAATTTTTCTAATCTGAGCAACCTTTTCATATTTTCAGCGTCTAATTAGACAAACCACTTCAAGGACACACCCCGGGAAGCAGCGTTGGCTCTGCCAAGGCTGCTTCTCTATTTTAGGGCCCTTTTTCCCGCTAATTTACGCATTGCCGAAGCAATCCCTATTGCCGGAATACTACCCGGAGCCCCCTGCGCCAGTTTTCGGCCAGCGCGATGCGCGAGACTTCGATCTCCGGCGATAAGTATCGCAATACGATATCAATGGCGGGATGGAAGCGGAACCCGGGCGCCACGAGGTACAGAAGCGGCGGCTTGGGTTTTAAGGGCGTGTCCGGAAAATATCCGAACCTGCGAAAGTCGTCGCGGTCGTGATGCCAGCGCACGCGCAGCCAGTAATCGACGGCCTGCATGGCCAGATGAATATCCTCGAACGCTTTCAGCTCGAGGACGGCAAGGCGTCCATCCCGCGTGGTTCCAAGCAAATCGATGATGCCGCGGTCGCCCGAGGAAAACGCGGGGACTTGCGTATAAATTTGCCTGGGATCGAGGCGCGGGTCGATCCGCGCCAGGTCGGCGGCCACCATGGTTTCCAGCCAGCGCTCCGGCTGCGCTCGATACAATCGATGCTTGGTGTCGGAGGCAAGCGGGTGGCGGCACGTTTCCAGTTGGCGGACCAGCGTTTCTAGTGACAGCCACTTTTGCGGGGTCAAACTTTCCTGATGATCGCCCAGGCCAAACCACATGGCGCCCAGCCGCCAACGCGCGAATTCGAGGCCGCGAAAGCGCAGCGTCACTTCCTGCGTTGCTGGGGCCACACCGATGCAAATCGCTTCTGGAGCGAGCAGGCGAATGCGTTCGGCATGAGGCAGCGCGGCGGCAATTGCCTGCTCGATTTCGCGGCGCGGCACGATCCAGGTGGCGAGATTTCCGACGTCCGACAGGGCAATCCGGTGCACGCGCCAGTACAAGGGATCATATTCGTACAACTCAACTTCCTGCGGAGCGGCCAGCGCGGTGAGGCGATGGGATGTAATGGCGGCTTTGCCTCGCGGCAGGAACAAACGCAGTCCCGAAACCGAGTGGCGCTTGGCGCGATCCCGCGCGTGTTGCAGCCAGATCAGCCCGAACGTCAGAATGCCGTCGATCGTTGCGCCGTCTTCATTGGGGGACGCGGCGAGCACGGCAAAGGCCTCGGAACCGCGATGCGTCAGGCCTCGCGTGTAGGATCCGGATAGCGAATGGCGCAGGTCCGCGGACGTCAGCAGGGAATCGACGGTTTCGTCGGGAAAATGGTCGGTAAGAATTTGGCGCAGGCGATCGGAAAATTGCGCGCGATCCACGCGGCGAGGTTCGCGGCCGGTGGCGACTGCCAGGAATTCGAGGCGTGCGTGCCGCGCGTGTCCGAAGCGAACAACCTCCACAACCACGCGCTCGGGGGACTCCTCCGCGACGCTGACCACGCGGCGGACCAGGTTTTGCCGGGCGCTCCACAGGTGCAACAGCGCCGCTTCGCCCTGCGCGCGGACTTCATACTGAACGCCGTCGAGCGCCGCCAGCCATTCGCCATTTTCCCGCACTTCCGGCACGCCGGCGGCGCATACACTGTCCAGAGCGCGACGAAGTTCGGCGGCCAATTCCATGCCGCGGATTATATGCGATTCCGGCGAGAATTCGGCAAGGGATTGTCACAGTTCGTGCCAGCGCTCCCGAGGGTGCACCTAGCGCCGCTATTTGAACGAGAGCCCGGTCACTCGGATCGAGGGATATCCGTTGTTCCATTGCGCGGGAAGGTGTTCGTAGCCGACTTGAAAATCGCGCTGTTGCCCGGGGAGCATGGGCGCGGCATTCGGCAGGAACAAGCGCTGCGTGTCACGCAAGACCACCTGATTGAACGGGTCGTGAAATTCCAGGGTGATTTCAATTTGCTTGACCTTGCGGTCCCCGCCATTCTCGACGGTTCCAAAAACAAAAGTCACCTCCTGATTCAAGAAATTTGCCGCTCGGCTCATTTTCGGTTCCAGGAAATGAATTTGCTGCGCATAGGCCTGCTCGGCAGGGCCCATGGGCAGAGGCTTTTCGATCTGCGAATCGGCGGGCGTGGCGTAGCGGCTGTACAACACGGCCCCGGTCACCAGCACGGCCACGATGACAATGCCGACGAGAAAGGCGACGGGGAGCCGGCTGCGTTCTTCTAAAGGGATCAAGTGAAGCGTCCTCCTGCCGGGACAGGCTTGAGCCTGTCCTACTTCCTACTTTTTCTAACGGCCCGCCCCGATGCGCTCGATCAGCGGAAAGGGCAAGCCGGCATTTTGCATGCGCGTTTGCACCGCGGCAACATCATACGGCACGCGCCAGAATTCAATGACGTGATGGTCCAGATCGGCAATGGCGAACGCGGCGCGCGGATCGCCGTCGCGGGGCTGGCCAACCGATCCGGGATTCAGCAGGTAGCGAGTCCCCGGCTCGAGGCGCAGCGCGGCAAAATTAGGTCCGGGCTCGGGGCGCAGCTGGATCACGCCAATATGCCCACCGCGATACGAAAATCCGCCTTGATAATGCGTGTGCCCGAAAAAAGTTATTTCCGTGGGGGAATCAAGCAGGCCGCCCATCGCCTGGCCCGGCACGAAAACGTATTCATCCTCATCATGATAGGAGCCATGAATGAGCGTGACATTGTCGACGGACACAGGGCCGGTCGGCAATTGCGAAATGTATGCCAGCGTTTCGGGCCGAAGCTGTTCACGCGTCCATTTCGCCGCAATCTGCGCCACGGGATTGAAATCATCGAGGCCGGAAAGCCCGGCCACGGCTTTATCGTGATTGCCGCGAATGATGACCGGATCGAGCGCCTTGACACGGTCGGTCACTTCATTGGGATCGGGACCGTAATCGACCAGATCGCCGAGGCAAAACACTTTTTCCCAGCGGCCTTCGACCGCGGCGAGCGCGGCATCGAGCGCCGTGGCGTTTGCGTGAATGTCGCTGAGAATGAGAAATCGCATTTTGAATGGCGAAGCCGAGGCGCACCCGCAACCCCGCGACATTATAGACGAAATCGGAAGCTGTGCATGCGCGGCGTAGGAAATCCCTGCCGGGCCAGGCTCCGAAGGGATGAGTTATCGGGAGCTGTCCCAACTTTTAGGCACCAACCCGGCGATTCACCGTGTCGGACCTTGGGACACGCATTCGGGTCAAAAACGAATTTTTCGCGGCCCGCCGGCCGGTGGTGTAGCATCACTGCTGCCGGTCTTGGCTAAGCAGGAAGCGGAAATATGAAAATATTAAAAATAACCCTAGGGGTCATCGCAGTAATCCTGGCGTTGGTGCTCGTGACGCTGCGCATAACTGGTCTTGAACCGCAATACCTCGACTTGAATCAACTCCGCGCCCACCACATGATCGCGCGCCCCGGCCTATGGCTGAAAGGCGAAGTCGTCACCACGCCCGTCACGGATTGGTCCTTCGTCGAAAAAGTGCCGCACCCCGGACGCAGCCTCAACACCGTCTTGGTGGAAACGCGAACGCCCTATTTCATTCCCCACTCGGTCCGGACGATGCCAACGGTCCGCAACGGCGAGCTCTTCATCCGCTCGCACCAGGATCGAATGGACGTGCAGTTTCCGCACGACAAGTCCTGGACATCGAACGTGGCCCGCGATCCTCGCGTGCGCATAAAAATCGGCGATAAATTGTACGAAGCGACCATGGTATTAGTCGCGGATCGCGCCCAAGCGATCGCCCTGCTAGGCAGGAATCCGGAAACTTTGCAGACCGGCCCCGACAGGCAAGAACATGTCGTGGGGTATGACCATGTGTATCGCGTTTTCCAGAGGGACATCCCGGAGTTTGGCGGTGATCAGCCGTCTCTGAGTTCGGCGGGGCTTGTTCCTGAAAATAAATCTCAACCCTGAGCGGACATTTCACTCGGGAAAGATCGCTCTATTGATTCTTGCAAGCCAGTTTTTCCGCGATGAGCCGGCCGTGGGCATCAGACTCCCGGCCAGCAGGAAGTGGCGTTAACTGCGTCTTTTACTCTTGCTTATCTAAAATCTGAATGATCGTGCCAACTCTCTCCGGCGGATACAACCGCTTCGTCGTGTAGGTGAGCGTCTTTCCGTCCTTGGAGACCTGCCAGCGAAACGTCGTCGCTATTTTATCGCCTTTCTTGCCAATGCCATCGACTCTGTATTGGTTCACGCGCTTCAACGACAATCGGTCGACAAACGGGTCGCCACTAATCGAATAATCCTTGCCGTCAAACTTTACGGTAAATTCTCCGGTGCTTGCTTTTCCCTCGGCGTCCACCCGATCCTGGACCACCTTGACGCCGCCAGGGATGGGTATGTGTTTCCGGATAATGCTCCTTGGAGCCGGATTTCCCAATTGCGACTTGGGAACGTTCAGCTTCCAGGTCCCCATCATGGGATCATCCGCAGCTAGAAGAGCTAATGGAATGCTCAGTACCGCCAAGGCGAAGATGATTGTTCTGATTTTTGCGGACAATTCGTTCCCCTTCCCGTGGTTGCGAATTAACACCAAATACCCAGAATTTTCGATTTAGCCCAGATTTCCATTTTGAGATGTATTGGCGAACCTTTGGATCGTCGCCATCATCAGTACTCATGCGGGTGTGAACGCGATAAAGACGCTCTGGGCCGGGCAAGCGATTCGGCAGTTGAAAGGTGTTGGTCGGCGTCATATACTGCGGCAGCGAAGTCTGAGGATCGAAGCAACATTTCGTCGATCCAACCGAAGGAGCCAATTTCATGGGCAACAAGGCGCTTTTCTTGCTGGCCTCGCTTTTGTTTGCCACCGTCGTTTTTGGGGCAAACGATCCCGAGATGGGAACCTGGAAACTGGACGTCGCCGAATCCCAATTGGGACCGAATCCGCCCAGAAGCATCATCCGGGTAGTGGAACCGGTTCCCGATGGCGCGAGAGTGACTCAACACCGCGTCGCTGCAGACGGAAAGGAAAGCACCGGCGTGTTCACCGTGAAGTTTGACGGCAAGCCCTATCCCATCAGCGGCGATCCCTTTGTGGACCATTTGATCATGAAGAGGGTCAGCCCCTACGAAATAGACGGGATCGGCAGAAAGAATGGTATACTCTCCATACGGTTTGTCTGGAAAGTCTCCCAGGATGGAAAGACGCTGACCTACACGGACCATCTCCTTTGGCCGGCGAGCCGGCGCCGCACGGTCGTCCAGATACTTCATAAAGAAGACTAGAAGGTCTCGAGTTTCCTTACTCCGGTTTTTGTTGCAAACCAAACCAATGAGGGCAGACCTCTAACCTGCCCCATCGCTCACAGTTCTACAAGTCGAAATAGCCGGGGCTCAGCGCCTCGGTAAACGGGAAAGCACCGTTACAACGGTGCATCCTGCGTCTAGCTTGCAACCGCCTTGGGCTTTCGCATTGACTCCCGACTGGCGGCCACCGCTTGGCTGATCTGTTGCTGGCGCAGGTCCATAATATCGATCACGCTTTAGATCTCTGTCTATCTGTCGTACGCTTTTCCTACGTTGGACACAACGAATTTTCCGACAGAGCAGCAGAAGATTGGGAGGTTCTGATGGCCAAGTCTCGCAGGCGATGCGCGCATTTCGGCATGAAAACTTCCGGCTATGCCGACTTTTCGCCCGCACGTTACCGCGCCGAGGGACCAACGCGTGCTGCCAGGTGTATAGTACGTTACGCAAATTCAGCGGTTCAAACTTCGAGAAGGCTTCCATCGGGGGATGAAATTCATGACCAAACGCAAATTGACGTTACTCCTGGCGGCCACGGCTGGAATTGGAATTATGGCGGGCGCGATCGCCGCCAGCAGAATGATTTCCGTGCATGCGCAGTCCAAGCCGGGATACGGAATCGCGGCGCTGGCCGGCGAGCGCGTGGGCCAGGATGTGGACGGCCCTTATGACGTCGATCCAAACTGGCCAAAACCGATCAGCGCGTTGCCCGGGCACGAGAAATGGACCTATGGAGCGGTCGAAAGCGTTTATGCCGAAAGTCCCAATCGCGTATTCATTCTGGAGCGCGGAGAAATTCCCAACTTAAAGCGGCCCGAGGAAGTTCCCTATCCTTCGGTTGGACCGAGCATCTCGTTCCCGGTCGCCCAGGTGCCGTGGCGCAACGCCTCGGTGGGTCCGGTGACCTCCGCGGGAAATCCGGTATGGAGCGGGAAACTCGGCGTGGACGCTCGCTGGGAGCACTGCATCGTCGTGGTCGATGCCAAGGGCAACATCATCGAAGACTGGACGAAGTGGGACAAGATGCTCCGCCGCCCGCACTCCATCACCATGAATCCCTACGATCCGGAAAAACACATCTGGATAGTGGACGATCAGGGCCACGCCGTTTATGAATTCACGAATGACGGAAAACAATTGGTGAAAACGCTGGGCACGCCTTACGTGCCCGGCGACGACGACAAGCATTTCAACCGGCCCACGTTCATCAACTGGCTGCCCGACGGCACCATGTTCGTGACCGACGGATACGGCAACACGCGCGTGGTGAAGTTCGACAAGGACGGCAAATACCTGATGGCCTGGGGCACGCCATCGAGGCCGCCGGACGACACTCGCCCGGGCACTTTCCATGACGTGCATGGCGTGGTATTTGATCTCCCCCGGCACCGCGTCTTCGTCACCGACCGCTCCGACCATCGCATCGAGATCTTCGACGAGAATGGCAAATTCCTGGATCAGTGGACTACCGGCAAGCCATCCACGCCGCAGTTCCTGTACAAGGCAGCCGACGGATACATCTGGATCGCCGACGGCATGACCGCCAAGATCATCAAGTTCGATCTGGACGGGCATCTGCTATACGAATGGGGCAGCGGAGGCGATTGGCCCGGAGCGCTGTGGAATGTGCACGGAATGAGCGTCGATCAGGAAGGAAATCTCTACCTCGCCGAGGTCAACAACGGCCGGGCGGAAAAATTCCGTCCGCGCGCCGGCGCAAATCCGGCGCTCATGGTGGGCAAGCCGGTCTATTCCGCGTGGAAATAATAGACGTTGCTGCATGTCACGAATTGATTTTTGAAGGGCAGGCGAAAATCTCCTACCCTTCAACGGACAAGAATAGGACGCCGACATTCTCACTGCAAAGCGCAGGCGCACTTCTATTGCGCACGGAACCGAGCGAGCGTATAGTGTCGGCGGGCCGGATCAACCGGAGTGACCCTTCAAATTAATATGCGCGGCTGAATACGTGGCAGGGCAAGGCCGCGCAAGCTCCGATCTGCTTCGATCGCCAGACGGCTCCGCGCTCTTGGCGCACGGCGAGAGAAGGAGGCAAAATGAAGTTCCAATCCAGGCGAACGATTCGTTGTGCCGTGGGAACCCTGATCGTGTGCCTCCTGGGGACCACGTGGGCGCGCAGCCAATCCGCCAAGGCCGGCGCGGATCAGAAGCCGCAAATGTCGGAAGATGTTTTCAAAAATGTCCAGGTGCTCCGTGGACTTCCCGTGAACGAATTCATGGGTACGATGGGTTTCTTCGCCGCTTCCTTGAACATGAATTGCATTGACTGCCACGTGAAGGAAAGCGCTGGCAATTGGGCGCGCTACGCCGACGACACTCCTCTAAAACAGACCGCGCGCAGAATGGTGTTGATGGAGGAGCTCATCAATCGGGCCGACTTCGGCGCAATGCGGAAGGTGACTTGTTACACCTGTCATCGCGGCTACCAAATCCCCGAGGTCACTCCGAGCCTGCTTGAACAGTACGGGCCTCCGCCTCCGGCGGATCCGGATCGTGTGCAGGTAATTCCGGGGTTGCCCGAGTCGCCTGCCGCAGCCGAGCAGATCCTCGACAAGTTTATTCAAGCCGTCGGCGGAGCGCAGCAACTGGCCAAGCTCACCAGCTTCACGGCGAAGGGAACTTACTCCGGGTTCGACACGGAATTTCAAAAAGTTTCGACGGAAATTTTCGCGAAAGCTCCGAATCAGCTGAGCGTAACCAATCATTTGTCCGTGGGCCTCAGCACGACAACTTACGATGGGTCCGAAGCTTGGATCGCATCGGCTGACAAGCCAGTGCCGCTGATTATCCTGACAGGAGGAGATCTGGACGGCGCCAGGGTGGACGCGGATCTGGCCTTCCCCGCGACGCTCAAGCAAGATTTAAGCAATTGGCACGTCGGATTCCCGCCGGTCACGATCGACAATCACGCCGTCCAAGTGGTTGAGGGCACCGCTCCCGAGGGAACTCGCGTAAAGCTGTTTTTTGACAAGGATTCAGGCTTGTTGATACGACAGGCTCGGTTTATCAACACTGTGGTGGGCCTGATCCCGCTGCACGTTGATTATTCGGATTATCGCACCGTCTCCGGAGTCAAGATGCCCTTTCACTGGACGGCGACGTGGGTGGACGGGCAATCGACCACGGAACTAACCAATGTGCAACCGAACGCGGCAATCGCGGCGGACAAATTCGCGAAACCTGCCGCGGCAGCGTCGCAAGGGCCTGCGTCGCGCTAGCCATTGGGTAAGAAAATTTTTGGAGGCGTTTATGGCGAATTATTTTCGGCCGCAAGTCCTCGCTTCGTTTGCTGTCATGGCTCTGCTTTCCGCGGCGGCGATTGCAGAGCCGCCTCCGCAAGGCCAGAATCAAAATAAAGAACCTGCACATCCGCTGGCGTGGGCATACGCCGTGCCCGTGGGCCCGCCTGCTCCGCCTCCACCGCCGCCGACGGCAGCAGAGGATGCAGCGGTCACACATCTCCCGGGCAGCAGTCAGTCCTATACCGGGAAACAGCTTCGCGATAGTTCCAATGCCCTCGATTGGTTCCCGAACGACCATCCTCCGATGCCCACTATCGTGGCGCACCGCGTCTCCCCAGCCGGAAGCCCGTGGGTTGGCAGTTGCGCCTGGTGCCACTTGCCCAACGGCAAAGGGCGTCCTGAAAACGCCGGCCTCGCTGGTCTGCCCGAGGGCTACATCCTGGAGCAACTTGCCGACTTCAAACATGGCGCGCGAAAAAGCGCGGATCAAGGAAAGAAAAATACGGCCACGATGGCCGGGAACGCCGCTGGCTTAACGCAGGAACAGGCCATCGCCGCCGCAAAATACTTTTCCTCGATGAAGATGACCCCGTGGATCAAGGTGATCGAGACCGATACCGTGCCGAAGAACCACAATGTGGGAGGATTCTTTTTCGCTCCCTCGGAAGGAAATGAGACCGAGCCCCTTGGCGATCGAATCCTGGAAATGCCGGTAAATCTGGAGGAGACCGAGCTGCACAGCCCGAAATCCTCGTGGATTGCGTACGTTCCGGTCGGGAGTTTAAAGAGAGGCGAGGATCTGGTGGTTCGAGGCGGCAACGGCAAGACGGTCGCGTGCGCCGCGTGCCATGGCGAGGATTTGAGAGGCAATGGCAATTTCCCGCCAATAACGGGGCGTTCCCCCAGCTATCTCGCGCGGCAGCTCTACGATATCCAGCAATATACGCGCAACGGTCCGGGAACACAGTTGATGCGGCCCGTGGTCCGGAACCTGTCGCAGAACGACATCCAGGACATCGTGGCGTACCTGGCATCGCTCGAACCGTAGCAGCGGCGAGAACGATCAGCGCCGCCAAAGATCGCTGGCATTTCTAAGCCTCCGATGAGTTTGCAGGGGCACGGCATTGCAGTGCCCCTAGTTCCAATCGGTGTCCGCATTCATTCATGAACGATCGCAGAAAAATCCACGAACAGAACGAGGAAGCGTTGATAAGCGGTCGGGCCGTGCATCCACAGTCCGCCGAATGGGCGTGCGCTCTGCTCGCAAAATGATCTCAAAAACGCAAAGGGAAGGAACGCTTATGAAGATCGCAGCAGCCGTGATATTTGCCATTTTGGGGGGCGGGCTAGTTTACGTGGGCGGAAACGTCCAGGCGCAGTCGACGTCGGCGCCCATTTCCGTGGACGCGGCAGCCTGCGAACGTCTGTCATCGCTCTCCCTGTCGAAAACGCACGTTACTTCGGCGAAAGTGGTGCCCGCGGGACAATTTATACCGCCGAAGGGTGCGAACACCGGATTTGCCAATCTGCCGGCATTCTGCCGCGTGGAGTTGACCATCACCCCATCGAGCGATTCGGACATTAAATCCGAAATCTGGCTGCCGCTTTCCGGCTGGAATGGCAAGTTTCAGGAAGTCGGCAACGGCGGATGGAACGGCGACATTCAATACGGCGCGCTGGCGGAGGGATTGCGCCGCGGATATGCCACCTCATCGACTGATACCGGGCATATTGGAGGCAGCGCAAGCTTTGCCCTGGGCCATCCGGAAAAAGTAATCGATTTTGGTTATCGCGCGGTTCACGAAACCGCCCTGCAAAGCAAGGCTGTAATTGCCTCGCTGTACGGCACCGCCCAGCGTTTTTCCTATTTTACCGGATGCTCGGGCGGGGGCAGGCAGGGCTTTGCAGAGGCGCAGCGCTTCCCCACCGATTTCGACGGTATCATTGCCGGCGATCCGGGTTACGACCGCACGGCCGAGAGTTTTCAGCTGGTGTCCGCGGCGCAGGCGATGACGCGGAATCCGGCCGGAAAAATTCCTCCCGAAAAATTTGCCGTGCTGCATCAGGCGGCGCTGGATGCGTGCGACGCGAACGATGGCGTCAAGGACGGCATCATCAGCGAGCCGACGCGTTGCAAATTCGATCCCGCGGTGACCGAGTGCAAGGGCGCTGATGGCCCGAATTGCCTGACGGCGGCTCAGGTGGAGACAGCGAAGAAATTCTACTCGCCTCTAATGGATCCAAAAACGGGTGAGGAAGTGTTTCCGGGATTCGAGCCAGGCAGCGAGCTGCGCTGGTCCGGTCTAATTGCCGGGCCGCTGGTCATGGCCGGCGATCTTTTTAAGTACGTCGTGTTCCAGGATCCGAACTGGGATTACATGACGCTCGACGTGGGCAAGGATCTGGCGCACGCCCGCAAAGTTGATGGGGGCGTGACCAGCCCAACTTCCCCGGATCTGAAACCGTTCGTGGGGCGCGGAGGCAAACTGCTGATTTATCACGGCTGGGGCGATCAGAACGTCGCGCCGCTTTCGTCGGTGGAATATTACGACAAGCTGGTCGAGATTCTGGGCAAGAAACAGGTGGATGATTCCGTGCGCCTCTTCATGGTCCCCGGGATGGGGCATTGCGGTGGAGGCGAAGGCCCCAATGTATTCGACACGCTGACCCCAATGGAGCAATGGCGGGAGCACGGCGTAGCGCCTACGGAAATCATCGCGTCACAAATAACGAAAGGCAGCGTCACGCGCACGCGTCCGCTCTGCCCGTATCCGCAGGAAGCGAAGTACAAGGGAACCGGCAGCACCGATCAAGCGGAGAATTTCGTCTGTCGGTTGCCGTAGGCGCGCCCGAAATCTGCCGCACCGGCCAGGGTCGATCTTAAATTTGGTTTTTGACCACATCTCGGTAGTATGATCTCCGCGCTCTGCGCCACGCAGAGATCGCCAAAAAAATACAAAACAGGAGGGATTATGCTGGTCGTTCGCAATTGCTTTATTGCCAAGCCGGGAAGCGCAAGCAAACTTGCTGGACAAATAAAGGAGGCAGGCGCGGTAGCTAAAATCCCAAACCATCGAGTGCTGACCGACCTGACTGGCGAATTCAACCGGGTCATACTGGAATATGAAGTAGAAAGCGTCGGCGCGTTTGAAGATCGCATGAAAGACTATGCTTCGAATGCGGCGTTCCGCGAAAAGATGAAGGGCTACACGGATTTGTACACGACCGGCAGCCGGGAAATACTTCAGATTGTCTGAAGCCGGGTCGGCGATTAGGCCGCGCCCTGTCTATTTCCAAAAGTGACTCGCGCGCGGCCGCGCATTTGAGTTCGCAGGCGTTGTGGCGAACCACAGCGCCTGCGACTCCGAAGACTGCCTGGCCGCTGGGAGCCTTCCCGCTCGGGATGGCGCCCATTCTTGCTCTTCCATTTGTTCTTCCATTTCATAGTGTGTGTCTTGAAGGCGCAAGCTGTGCAAGAATCATGGCTGGCGGTTTCTGGAAATGAGTGTGATGGGCGCTCCTATTCCTACAAAAAGAACCGATCGAAACGCTTTGCTTCCTCTGCAGGTTCTGGCGGACCAGGCCTTTTCGAGGGCTGCCGGAGCTCCGCTTATTCCGGGAAACAACATCCGGCTCCTCCGGGATGCGGTTGAGAATTACCCGGCATGGCTGGAAGCCATCCGCGCAGCCAAGCGCACCATCCATTTCGAGAGTTACATCATTCATCCGGACGACATTGGCGAACAATTTGCCGAGGCCCTGGCGGCAAAGGCAGGCGAAGGCGTTCGCGTGCGTCTGATCTACGATTGGATGGGCGCACTCGGGGAAGGCTCCTATCGGTTTTGGAAACGCCTCAAAAAGGCCGGGGTGGAAGTGCGCTGTTTCAATTCGCCGCGCCTGGATATTCCGATGGGCTGGCTCCGCCGGGACCATCGCAAGATGATAGCCGTGGACGGGCGCGTAGGATTTGTCACGGGCCTTTGCGTCGGGCAGCGCTGGGTGGGTTACCCGGCGAAGGGGATCGAGCCCTGGAGAGATACCGGCGTTGGAATCACCGGTCCGGCGGTCGCCGATTTGGAAAATGCTTTTGCGCAGATGTGGTCACAATTGGGCGAGCCGATTCCCAGTGAAGAATTTGTCCGCCCGGAAGAACTCCAGCAAACGGGTGACGCGGCGTTGCGCATCGTGGCTGGTTATCCCGACATGGCCGGGCTTTACCGGTTCGATCAACTTACAGCCGCGCTGGCGCGGCACTCCATTTGGCTGACCGACGCCTATTTTCTTGCCACCACGCCCTACGTGATGGCCCTGGGCGCGGCGGCCATGGATGGAGTAGACGTCCGCTTGCTCCTGCCCCGGGCGAGTGACCTTCCTGTGTTGAGAGCCCTGTCGCGCGCCGGATACAGAACGTTGCTCGAATCAGGAGTGCGAATTTTCGAATGGAACGGGCCGATGCTCCATGCCAAGACAGCCGTGGCCGACGGGCAATGGGCCCGCGTCGGCTCATCGAACCTGAATCTGGCCAGTTGGCTGGGAAACTGGGAACTCGATGTGGTGGTGGAAAACGATGCCTTCGCGCAGGAAATGAAGCAAATGTATGAGAATGACCTGGCCAATTCCACCGAGATCGTGCTGGCCGCCCGGAAAGTACGCCGTGCCGCGCCCCTGGCACCGCGGCCTCACCACGGTCGATTCGCCGAAGGAAGCGCCGGACGCGCGATGAGAGGCTTGTTGCGCGTGGGCAACACGGTTGGGGCCGCCATGAGCAGCCGCCAGGCGCTCGGGCAGGCGGAACTAAGCATATGGATCACCGTAGGAGTTTTGCTCCTGTGCCTTGCGCTGGTTGCGATCTTTTGGCCCCTGGTAATTATCGTCCCTGCGATTGTGTTTCCCGTATGGATCGCTATCTCCTTGTTCATTCGGGCGTACCGGCTCCATGCGACGTATAAGCGCGCCCTGGCATCTAAAGATAAGGATGAAAATGCCAATAGCTGACGGCCACCACGTGCGGGTGGCCACGTATAACATCCACAAGTGCCGAGGGCTCGACGGGCGTGTCCGGCCGGAGCGCATCGTGAAGGTGCTGCGCGAGTTGAACGCGGACATCATCGCGCTGCAGGAGGTCCTCAGCCTGCCCGGCGACCAAGGCGGAGACGATCACGCTCGATTCATTGCCCAGGAATTGGGATTTCCGCATTGCTTTGGGGAAAATCGCAAGCACCTTGGACAAATGTATGGAAACGCTTTGCTTTCCCGGTTTCCGCTGACACACGCACGCAACTACGACATCAGCATACCTGGCCGGGAACCGCGCGGGTGCCTGCGGCTGGACATTACCTTGCCGGGCGGCCCGCAGCTGCATTTGTTCAACGTTCACATGGGAACGTCTTTCCAGGAACGGCGGCAGCAGGTCCACAAGCTTGTCAGTTCCGAAATCCTGAATCACCCCGAGCTTCTCGGAACGCGCATCGTGCTGGGTGATTTCAACGATTGGACCAAAGGCACGGCTACCCGAGTGCTTCGCCGCCATTTTGGCGGTTCCCATCCGCGGACTCGATTGAAACGAACGCGCACCTATCCGGGAGTGCTCCCCTTTCTTCATCTCGATCAAATCTTTTTCGACCCGAAGCTTTCTCTCCGCCATTCGACTGTGCACAAGAGCTGGCGCGCGCTCGTGGCTTCCGATCACCTTCCTCTGGTTGTGGAATTATCGCTGGCCGCCGCAAACGAAATGCCCGAACCTCGGCGATCGACCGAGGAAGATTACGCAGCAGTAGCTTGATGCAGTGTCCCGAGTGCCGAAATTAGGCACGCCCCGCATTCTTGAAGCGTCAATTCCCCCGTATACGGTTTTATCGAAATGTGTGGTCGCCTGCCGGAAAATCTACCGAATCCACATGCAATCGCCATAACTATAAAAGCGGTATTCGGAATCCACCGCGTGGCGGTAGGCGCTCAAAATCAGTTCGCGGCCGGCGAACGCGCTGACCAGCACGAGCAACGTGGATTGCGGCAGATGGAAATTGGTGAGCAGTTGATCCACCGCGCGGAACTGGTGGCCGGGCTTGATGAAGATTTGCGCCTCCGCCGAGCCTGCTTGAACAAGAGGCGCCGCCGCGCCAGCGTTTCCGCCGTGCCGCAAGGCCGATTTCGCCGCCGCGTCTTCCAGGGCGCGCACCACCGTGGTTCCCACGGCAAGGATGGGGCGCGCGTCGCGGTGCGCGCGGGTAATTGCCGCCGCCGCTTCTTCCGGGATTTGGTACCGCTCGGAATGGATTTTATGTTGTTCGATCTCTTCTTCGTGAATGGGTTGAAACGTTCCAAGTCCAACGTCCAAAGTAATGGCCACCATTTCGATTTTGCGGTCTTTTAGTTTTTGGACAATCGCGGGGGAAAAATGCAGTCCGGCGGTGGGCGCCGCAACGGCTCCGGGGCGGTCGGCGAAAATGGTTTGGTAGCGCTCCCGGTCCGCCGGCTCGTCCTCGCGCCCGATATAGGGAGGAAGGGAATGTGGCCCAGGCGCTCAATGGCCTGATTTACGTCTCCCTTCGCGGTCAGGCGGATACGGCGCAGGCCGTACTCTCCGCGATCCAATACTTCGGCGGAAAGTTCACCTTCGCCGAATTCCACGCGCTCTCCGACGCGCATTTTCTTTCCCGGGCGAACCAGGGCTTCCCACTCATCGGAGGAAATTTGCCTGGTCAGGAGAATTTCAATTTCGGAGGAGAGATATTCGCGCAGCGTGCGGCGATTGCGTCCGGGCTTTTCCGCGCGAACGCCCACGCGGCGGCCATAGAGCCGCGCCGGGATGACACGAGCATTGTTCACGACAATCAACTCGTCTCCCCGAAGGCGGTCGCAAAAGGTGGCAAACGTGGAGTCTTCCCAGCTTTGTTTTGCGCGGTCCAAAATCAGCATCCGCGAGGCATCGCGCTGGGCCAGCGGCCGTTGCGCGATCCGCTCGGGGGGCAAGTGAAAATCAAAATCTGAAAGGCGCATAGTTGAGCATTAGAACTATAGATCAAGCGGAGGCGTTCGCGCAACAAGGCTGACAGATAGTTCTCTAAGTCTCACTATTATATAGCGATAGTGGAGTTTTAAAGGGCCTATAAAAACATCAAATAATACTTGACAGTGCAGCACGCATATTATATGCTCCGCATGCAGTAATAGATATAACGAAAAGAAAGGGGATACCCTCCAATGACAACGATCACCAGACTTCAACCTTTTCGCGGATTTTCCGCGCTGCAAGACCAGGTTAACCGAATTTTTAACGAGACAGTTCGCAGCCAGGGCGATGAATCCGCCTTGACCGCCTGGGCGCCGTCGGTCGATATTTACGAGACGCCGAATGAATTGGTTGTAAAAGCCGATCTGCCGGAAGTGGACGAGAAGGATATCGACGTACGCGTCGAGAACAACTTGCTAACCATCCGCGGGGAGCGCAAGTTTGACAAATCGGTCGCAGAGGATAATTACCTGCGCATCGAACGCACCTACGGGACGTTCAGCCGCAGCTTTTCGTTGCCGAACACGGTGAATGCCGAAGCGATTCGCGCGGAATATAAAAGTGGGGTATTGACCGTGAACCTTCCCAAGCGAGAAGAGTCCAAGCCGCGCCAGGTGAAGGTGAACGTGACGGCTGCGCCGAACGGTAAGTAAGCGCCCATTGCCTGCGGGTGGAGGCTCTACGTGGAGCCCACGCAGAAAAAAGCGGGCCTTGCTTCCAAGGCCTTGCTTAAAACGGACGCTTGGCAAGCTGCCAGAGGGCCGGTAGTAAGCCGGCCCTTTGGCTTTTCCAAAGGTTCTTGAAAGGATGGTAAAAAACAATAATGATCCGCTTCGACAAACTCACTCTCAAGGCGCAGGAAGCCGTCCAATCGGCGCAGGACATTGCCGCGCGACACGACCATCAGCAAATCGAGCCGCTGCATTTATTAGGGGCGCTCGTTGCGCAACATGACGGGATCGTGCCGCCCCTGCTTGCCCGTTTAGGTGTCCGCCCGGAAACTCTCGCCACCGAGATTGAAGAGCGCCTGGGGCGCCTTCCCAAAGTGACCGGGGCCGCGCAACAGCAATTAAGCCAGGCGTCGAACAAAGCTCTGGAAGGCGCGTTCGTCGAAGCCGCGCAATTCAAGGACGAATATGTTTCCGCCGAGCATATCCTGCTGGCCATCGCCACCATCCACAAGGATGCCGCAGCCGAGCTTCTGGCCAAGCATGGCGCATCGCGGGAAGCCATTTTGCAGGCTTTGACTTCCGTGCGCGGCAGCCACCGCGTGACGTCGCAAAATCCAGAGTCCACATTCCGCGCGCTTGAACAGTACGGCCGCGACCTGATCGAACTGGCGCGCCGCGGAAAACTCGATCCCGTGATCGGCCGCGACGACGAAATCCGCCGCGTCATGCAGATTCTCGCGCGGCGCACGAAAAATAATCCTGTGCTGATCGGAGAGCCGGGCGTCGGCAAGACTGCCGTCGTCGAAGGCCTGGCGCAGCGGATCGTGGCCGGAGACGTGCCCGAAGTGCTGCGTCCCAAGCGCGTGGTCGCGCTCGATCTTGCGGCGATGGTTGCGGGCGCGAAATACCGCGGCGAATTCGAGGACCGGTTGAAAGCTGTGCTCAAGGAAATCACTGAATCCGAGGGGCAGATCATTCTGTTCATCGACGAATTGCACACCCTGGTGGGCGCGGGCGCGGCCGAAGGCGCGATGGACGCGTCCAACATGTTGAAGCCGGCGCTGGCGCGAGGCGAGTTGCGCGCGATCGGCGCCACCACGCTGAATGAATATCGGAAATACATCGAGAAAGATCCTGCGCTCGAGCGCCGTTTCCAGCCCGTGATGATTGCCGAGCCTTCGGTGACCGACACGATCGCGATTTTGCGCGGATTGAAAGAGCGCTACGAACTGCACCACGGCGTGCGCATTCAGGATGCTGCGATTCTCGCGGCGGCCACGCTGTCGCACCGCTATATCACCGACCGGTTCCTGCCCGACAAGGCGATTGACTTGATCGATGAGTCCGCCGCGAGCCTGCGCATGCAGCTGGATTCGCTGCCCGTGGAAATCGACGAAATCGAACGGCTCATCCTGCACCTGGAAATCGAGCGGCAGGCATTGCTGCACGAATCCGACGCGCACTCGAAGGAGCGCCTGAAGGAGCTCGAAGTCGAGCTTGCCGCCCTGCGCGAGAAATCCAACGCGCAAAAGGCGCAGTGGCAACTCGAAAAAGAGGCCGTCGGGAAAATCCGCAAATTGAAGGAGCAGATCGAACAGCTCAAGGCGGAAGAACTCCGCCTCGAACGCACCGGGGACCTCGCCCGCGTGGCGGAAATCCGCTACGGGACGCTGGGAACCGCCGAACGCGAGCTGGCTGCAGCGCAGAAACATTTGCAAGAAGTGCAAAAAGATGGCGGGATGCTCAAGGAAGAAGTGGGCGAGGAAGACATCGCGAAGCTGGTGGCCAAGTGGACGGGAATCCCCGTCGGGCGTCTGCTCGAAGGCGAAGCGCACAAACTAGTGACAATGGAAGAGCGTCTCCGGCAGCGCGTGATCGGGCAGGATTCCGCCCTGGAACGCGTGGCCAACTCCATCCGCCGCAATCGCGCCGGACTTTCCGATCCCAACCGGCCAATCGGCTCCTTCATTTTCCTGGGGCCCACCGGCGTGGGAAAAACGGAACTCGCGCGCGCCTTGGCGGAATTTCTATTCGACGACGAGCGCTCGATGGTTCGCCTCGACATGTCCGAATATATGGAGAAGCACTCGGTCTCCAGGATGATCGGCGCGCCTCCGGGATATGTGGGCTATGAAGAGGGCGGGCAGCTCACCGAACAGGTCCGCCGCCATCCGTACTCGGTCATCCTATTCGATGAAATCGAAAAGGCGCATCCCGATGTGTTCAACATTCTGCTGCAGATCCTCGAGGACGGCCGGCTGACCGACGGAAAGGGCCGCACCGTCGATTTTCGCAACGCCGTGCTGGTGATGACCTCGAACGTCGGCTCCTCCGCGCTGTTCGATCTCGCGGGCAGCGATCCCGAACGCGCGCGGAAAGAAGCGATGGAAGCGTTGCGGCAACATTTCGGCCGGAGTTCATCAACCGGATCGACGACATTGTGCTGTTCAATCCGCTTGGGCAGGAACAGCTCAACAAGATCGTGGACCTGGAACTGGCCAAAGTGATGCGGCTGCTTGCCGAGCGCAACGTCCGCATCGAATTGACGCCTGCGGCCCGGGAAAGGCTCGTCCACGAAGGATACGATCCGGCCTACGGGGCGCGGCCGCTGCGGCGAACCGTGCAGCGATTGGTGCAGGATCCGCTGGCGATGCGCATTCTCGATGGCAGCGTCTTGCCGGGAGATGTGGTGCGCGTCGACATCGATCCGGAAACCGACGCCATGCGATTCGTCCGCGCGGAAGGGAAATCGGCAGAGGCCCCTGCGGAAGAGGTTAAGGCCGGAAAATCGGCAGCGTCCGGCGGTAAACTTGGCCGGCGTGGGTAAGTTAAGGAAAGACCGCGTAACGCCAATTTGGCTATGAGACCTTGACCTCAGGTTTGCGTTTGCTAACCGGCGTCAGGGAATTGACGGGATCGGGAGCGTCGTCTTTTAAACACACACCGACGGCTTCCGAAATTCGATCGACTTCCCGCTGTTTTGTCGCTTGCCATTTGGCGAAGGCGGCCTTTTCCGTCGTGATCTCGTCCAGGGTACGCTCGATACGACCGAGATATTCAGCCGCTACCTGCTCCATTTCGGCTTGAAGCTGATTGTTTGCCTCGGCCTTTCGCGCCCAGTATTCCTCGAAGTGTTTCCGCTGGCTAGCTTCATAGGCGTCAAGGGCTTCGTGTCGCATCCGGGCGTCCCGCAGGATTTCCTCAGTGGAAACACCGGCCGCATCGAGCGCCATTAACACCGCCGCCCGCTTTGCGGCGTCAGGCAAATTGCGCAGGTGATCGCTACTGATCATTTCGATGACCTTCGTGATGCTGTATCCCATTGGGAGTTATGATCCCGGCGGCCCGGTAAATATCTTCCGCAGACTGCAGATCACCATGAGGCCTTGGACGGTTCTTCGTATCGGAGTTTATTTGAGCCCTGTCCGGTGGAGCAGCCGCGGTGAGGGCCGCCTTGTCCGGCGTGCGGGCACCGTTTGTTCCGTTGGGAGCAGCATCTGGTTTTTGTCGCTTGAGCGCCATATCGAGCCATTTGGTTGCCATAGGTTTCCTTTCTTCGCTAAGTTCAGGCCGTTGTATTTCGATTTCAGTGCTTGTCGAAACGCCAGGCCCTAGGGGCAGCGAACTCCGCGGGCTTTCCTTGGAATATGTCGCCTGACCTGCGCCCCCGGGCATCTGGGAGAGAGCGCAGGGGACGACTGTAATAATCTCCGTCTTATGGCTGGCATGAGAGATCTCATTTGTGCCGCCTTCCTGGTGAATCGGCAAACCCTGAGATTTCCCCATGGAAGATTGAGAAACAGTAATCGCTGCATTTTCCGATTGTGGTCCAATCCGGAGGGGAGGGGTTTGGACCATTTCTTCCGTATGTCTTTGAATGCCCGTGACATATTCCATTCCGTCGCGGCGGCAATACTTGGTGACGCCGGTAAACTCTCCCCACCGCCAATTGACCCGAATTGTTGACCCAATTTGGATTGGTGCTCTGAGCCGAATGCAGGCTCCAGAAGGAGATGCGTCTTCCATCCATGCGGAGGCACTTTGTGAAGTCCCATTCTGTTCCTGCCATGAGACTTGCACCACGGCAAAGATCGCCGCCCCGGGGCTCTGCCCGAATCCCGCTCATGCTTTGTATTATCGGCAAGAAATCAAAGGGCTTCAGCGTCCAAGGGACCGTAGTCGATGGCAAGGTTGAAACTTCCAGCCAGAAATAGCGTATATTAGATATAGGTGAGTTATGCGAGCCGTAAAAACATTATTCCTTTTGACCGCCTTTACCGTGCTTTTGGTGCTGGGTGGAGACGCCATCGCCGGCCAGCAGGGCATGACCATCGCACTCTTCATGGCCGTAGTGATCAATGGCGGCGCATATTTCTTTTCCGACAAGATTGCTTTGATGTCCAGCGGCGCGCAGCCGGTTTCCCGGGACAACTCCGCGACTGTACGAGGTGATGGATCGTCTTACAGCTAAAGCGGACTTGCCGATGCCCAAGCTTTATGTGATTCCTCAGCCCGCGCCAAACGCGTTTGCAACGGGACGAAATCCCTCGCACGCTTCAGTCGCGGTCACCGCTGGATTAATGGAACTGATGAACGACGATGAACTGGAGGGTGTTATCGCGCACGAGCTTTCCCATGTGCGCAACTACGACATCCTGATCACGTCGATTGCCGCCACTCTGGCTGGGGCGATCACCTGGATTGCGACCATGGGCCGCTGGGCCTTGATCTTTGGAGGTTTCGGCGGCTCGCGGGATGACCATCGTGGAGGAGGGATTGGCGCCCTGCTTATGCTCATCGTCGCGCCGCTCGCGGCGATGCTGATCCAGTTGGGGATCTCCCGCCAGCGCGAATTCGCCGCTGACGCCTCCGGGGTGAAAATGGTCGGACACCCTTATGGGCTGATCAGCGCCCTGGAAAAACTTGGCGCGTACAACCAGCGGATTCCGATGGATGTTTCCCCTGCGACAGCGTCGCTATTTATCGTCGCGCCGCTCAGCGCCGCCAGGTGTTTTCCGGATTGTTCAGCACGCACCCGCCGCTTTCGGAGCGCATCGCAGTACTGCGAAATATGACCGTAACCCGGTAAACGTCTGCCGACACGAAGGCCGCATAACGGTTCTGAATTGAGCCGCGGCTCGGGGGTCCTCAGCCTGCAAAATTTTGCATGTTTCAGCGGTAAGAATGGTTCCCAGAAAAAAAAATTTATCGGCTCTCTTGACCTTTCCCGCCTATTCAAGCGCCGTAAAAATCATTTAACGCTATATTTATCTGCAAGATATGAATTTGTGAAACTACGTCAACTTTGGCTTACGGCGTGCGCACTCAAGATGCCCATGCATACGGGGGGCACCATGAGCATGACATGTAAAGCCACGATCCGACTAATTTGCGAATACCTGGAAGGGCGGCTTGCCCCTGAAGTGGCCAGCGAAGTACAGCGCCATCTAGCGTCCTGCAAGAACTGCGTGGCTGTGTTCGATGCCGCCGCACTTACCTTGGAAATTTATTTTGACCGCGAAATCGAGTCTTCTGAAACGCGAAACACCCCAGTCGCCTAAGCTATCGTACCAAGCCTTGCCGAGTTCTTACCTTTGCCCGCGATTTAGCGAATCATTGTGTCTAA
>CAWAEW010000009.1:0-32802 GCA_963781055.1 Terriglobia bacterium | reverse complement strand
TGTCGTATACTCGCCGCCATCCGGAATTACAAAAAGAAAAAACTGTTCTGGATGGATTGCCTTTCTCCCGGGCTCTGCTTGCTTGTCCTGACGCAGGAAGTGGCGCCCGGCTTAAGATTGTCAAAAACAATGGATTGCTTAGGCGGGGCATGAAATCCGACCAAGATTACCAGGGAACAGTTTCCATTCAGGGGAATCCAGCGCCTGGCGAATCCGGCACGCGCGCCGTGGCCATCGCCATGTATTGCGTTCTGCTGACGTCGTATGCGGTGAATGCCGCCGACCGGCAGCTTTTCCCGCTTCTTGCCCACGACGTGCGCCTGCAGTACGGTTTTTCGCTTTCCGATACCGGACTTCTGACCACCATTTTTACCCTGGGCCTTGCGGTTGCGGGGTTGCCAACCGGATTTCTGCTGGCCCGGTTTTCCCGCAAAACCGTGCTGCTCCTGGGGATTGGAATCTTTTCCACCGGGACAGCGCTCACGATTCTGGCGACGGGATTTCCGGACATGCTGGTCTACCTTGCGGCGACGGGCATCGGCGAGGCCATGCAACTCACGGTAATGATAGCTATTGCTGCAAATTACTTTATAGGTTACCGCGCCGCCGCCATCGGATCGATGAATGTTTTCTTCGGCTTGGGCGCGTTTTCCGGGCCCATCGCGGGCGGGCTTTTGCTGACGCGGTATCGGACCTGGCACGCCCCCATGATCGCCTTCGGGATTCTTGGGTACTTGATGATCGCGTTGATCGCCTTGACCGTGCGGCCCTGGTTCAGCGAGACGCACCGCGCCGCCGATGCGCGCACCGATCATCTCGGGGCGCCGACGCTTTTGAACCGGAACACGGTGATTTTAACGATCCTGAGCGTGATCGGCGGCCTGGTGCTCTTCGGGTTTACGGGCATGTATCCGACCTATTTGCGGGAAGGACTTCACTACTCGCCGAAGGCGGCGGGATTTGTGATCAGTTTTTACGGGGCGGGCGCGCTGATTTCCATTTTTGGCGGGTGGCTGGGAGACCGTTTTTCGCCGCGGGCCGTTTTGAGCGCCGCGTTTTTTTGCACCGCGTGTCTCGGATACCTGTGCTTCCACGGATCGGAGACGATTATGCCCCGCGCCATTCTGACGTTTGCCTACGGCGCGATCGGCAGCGGCACGATCTACGTGAATCTGGCCGCGTATCACGTGAAAGCGGTGCGCAGCAGTTTATCGAGCCGCGCCTCGGGCATGTTCGTGACCAGCCTCTACGCGGCCGCCGCCGGGGCCGGCTACCTGATGGGCGGAATTGCCAGCCACGCGGGATGGGCTCTGGCGGGGGAGATTCAGATTTCGCTGCTATCCGCGATTGCGGGCGTGCTGGCGTTGACTTTGCGGCCTGTCAAGGATGGCGCTGTAGGTTGCGTGGTGCGGCGAAAATCCCCGGGTCTGAAGACCCGGGCTACAGCAGCGTCACACTTTTGAATTCGATCGCGTTTGATTGGAGATTACTGCAGGCCTTGTTGTAGCCCGCCTCTTCAGAGACGCGGATTTTCTTTCCCGGCCAGCTCGCGATTGATCAGCCCGTAAGGCATTTCACCTTTGAGGCAAGCGAGTACCTGCGAGATCGCGCGGGCTTGAAGGGTTGCGCGAGCTTCCTCGCTGAGCCAGGCTGTGTGAGCGGTCACGATTACTTTGGGATGATTGACCAGTGCGCTGCGCACCGGCGTGACCGTTGTTTCCGACTCCAGTACGTCAAGGGCGGCGCCGGAAATCTTCCCGGAATCGAGCGCGGCGAGAAGCGCAGCCTCATCGATCAATCCACCCCGCGCGGTATTGATGATCGACGCGTGCTCTTCATCTTTGCGAAAGCTGATTCGCCGAAGAGATGATGTGTCTTTTCGTTGAGTGGTGCGTGGAGCGAGATGAAATCCGCGGATGCGAGGAGGGCATCGAAGGAAACCGGCTCCGCGCCCATTTCACGGGAGCGGCTCTCGCTCAGATAGGGATCGTGGATGACTACCCGCATCCCCAGCTGCGCTACTTTGCCGGCCAGAAGCGAACCGATTTTCCCGCAGCCGACCAGGCCGCAAATCTGCCCCCGCAATCGGTGCAACGGCGGCATTTTGGTCATCACCCAGCGGTCTTCCCGGGCCAGGGAAATAGCAGGAATCATCTGGCGGCTAAGCATGAGTAACAGCGCCAGCGCGTGATCGGAAACCTCGTCAATGCAATAATCGGGAACATTCGCCACCATAATGCCGCGCTCAGTCGCGGCCGGGATGTCAATTGTGTCGACTCCGATTCCATAGCGCACGATGATTCGGCATCGTTTCATGGCCGCGATCACGCGCTTTGTAATTGCCGCTCGCGCAGTAATCACGCCATCGGCATCCTGCACACGCTGCAAGTTCTTGCTCGTCGGTCGTTTGCGCTACGACTAGCGTTCCGCCGGACGCCTCGACCGCCCGGCGTTCCTGCTCGACATCTGGAAACCGATGATCGGTGATCACGATCTTCATCTTTCTCCTTCAGGATATCTTCAGTGATTCTATCGCAGCATTTGCGCGGAATCAGATTGGCGACGGGCGGCGGATCAATGCGCGGCTTTCGGACCAGCCTGCGGCATCGGGAATTTGACAAGCTCCGGAAAATAATGCCATGGATGAAAGCCATCCACTCCAGGGAGGAAAAACGTGTCTGACATTGGACTCATTCCAGTTGATTGGGAAGTGCGATTCGATCCGCAGCGGATGTTGCGGGAACGGTTGCAACGCGCGAAGGACGCGCTGAATAATTCCGATCTTGATGCGCTGTTCGTGTTCCGTACTGAGGACGCCCGATATCTGATGGGCTATCGGCACCATCTCGGCCCTGCCTTCATCATGGGGAATGCAGTCACGGTGCTGGCGCGGGATCACGACCCGATCCTCTGGACCATGGATTTCGAGCACTGCCGCCTGCGAATGCCCTGGCTCACCCCGGACCAGATCCGCCCGCGCGCGAATTTCCGCGAAAAAATCGGAATGAAACGATGGGCCGAACAGGTCGAAGGATTGGTCGGTTCACTGGCCGGCAAGAAAGTCGGAATCGACATCTGGGATCTGAATATGGAGGAGGCCATCCGCGAAGTGTTTCCGAAAACGACATTCGCCGACGGGTATCAAAGCGTGCTCATGCGCGCGAAGGAAATCAAGACGCAGGACGAAATTATATGCCTGAAGATCGCCAACGCCATCACCGAGGCCGCGCTCGATCGCGCGATCGAGCGGCTGCGTCCCGGGGTAAAGGAATGTGAAATTCTGGCCATCGCCTGGGAAACAATGACGGCGATGGGCAGTGAATGGACGCAGTGCTCGAACATCGTTTGCTCGGGCCCGTACACGGCGCCGTATCGCCGTTTCACTTCCGACCGGATTATCCGGAACGGCGACCTCGTGATCATCGACATCGGCGCGGGCTATAACGGATACTGGGGCGACCTGACACGCACGTGGGTTTGCGGAAACGTGAAGCCGACGCCAGAAATGCGCGATCTTCATCAGAAATGCTACAACGCGCTGTTCAACGCCGGAAGCAAGGTGCGCCCCGGCGCGACCAATGCCGAAGTCTTCGCGGCCGCCGACCCGTACGTGCTCGACAGTCTCGGCCATGGCTCGGGCGTCAACCCGTGGGAGGCGCCTTACTTCAGCCCCGCGTCCAAGGATGCGCCGGTGGTGCTGAAAGAAGGAATGGCGTTTAACCTTGAGCCATACGCGGGCAAGCCCGGAATCGGCGGCATACGGCTGGAGAACGACCACATCGTCACCGCCGACCGGCGTCGATATTTATACGACGTATCCGTTCGACGAGCGGCTCGTGAACGACGTCCATCCTCTCGACACGACCACGGGGCGAACGAGGTAACGTGTCTCGCGATTGCGCATCATGACAACGCACGATCCAACTTCCGGCGAACTGCCCTCGTTCCGGCTGGACGGCCGCCTGGCCGTCATTACGGGAGCGAGCCAGGGAATTGGGCGCACGTTCGCTCTGGCCTACGCGCGTGCGGGCGCGGAACTCGTCTTAGTGGCCCGCAATATGGAGAGGCTTGGCGAGGTGCGGCGCTCGATTGAAAGCGCGGGCGGCCGGGCTCACGTTATTGCTGCGGACCTCGGCACGATGGACGGCATTCGCTCGCTGGAACGCGACGCGACGAAGATCATTGAGGCGAGCGAGCGGCACTTGATTCTGGTCAACTGCGCGGGATTTGGTTTCACGAAGGCGGCGCTGGAAGTGACCGAGCAGGATTGGGACCACGTGCTGGACGTGCACGCCAAGGGAACATTTTTCTGCTCGCAATTCATGGGCAAGAGAATGATCGGCCGGAAGTACGGCAAGATCATCAACCTGAGTTCCACATGGTCGGTGAGCACCGATCTGGGCAAAAGCATTTATGGCCTGGCCAAGGCGGGCGTGTCCTACATGACCGCGGCGCTCTCCACCGAATGGGCGCCGCTCGGCGTGCGCGTCAACGCCATCGCGCCGACCACGACGCTTACCGAAAATACCAGCCGCATGATCCGGGAAAATGAGCCGCGCGCGGAACGATTGCACAATCGAATCGTGCTCGGGCGTTTCGCGGAGCCCTCCGACCTGGTGGGCGCGGCTCTGTTTCTGGCAAGTCCTGCTTCGGATTTTGTTACCGGCCACACGCTGTTTGTCGATGGCGGCTGGCACGCCGGCGGGTAACCCGGAATCCCGCAGGCGATCAGGGTTCCACGTCGTACACTTTCAATGCGAGTTGCGCGTCCGGCTTTCCCTTTCCTGAAACAGCCACGTAGAAGCGGCTCAACTGCGGCACGTATAGGGAAGTCTTGGCGCGATATCCGGTCGGCACATCCGCGACATGCACGTAGCGATTCGCGCCGGTCTGCGCCAGAACCGTGGTCGTCTCGGAACCCGATAGATAAATTCGCTTGCGCGTAAAGTCGAACCACACGTCGTCGTTAAAACCCGAGATCGGAAGAGTGGCTACGATCTTCCCGTTGTCCGTATCAAACGCGAAGAATCTCGGGGGATTCCGCGTGGCCACAAAAAGGCGATGACTCATCTCGTCGAGGGCCATTCCATTGGGAGTTTCCGCTCCCGTAATGGGCCATCGGGCGACGAGCCTGCCTGTGCTCAGGTCCACGACCCCGACCTCTTTCGGGCCGGAGAGATTTACATACATTTTTTTGCCGTCGCGAGTGATAGCCATGGCCTCCGAGTGATTTCCCGGAAGCGTAATATCTCCCGCCAATTTGAAATCCTTGGTGCCAATGATGTTGATTTTGTGTGTCTTTCCTCCCGTTGCGGCGCCCCCGCTTTCGACGTAATAATCGTGATTCACGGGATTGAATACCGCGCCGTCCACGCCGTCAGGAAGTTTGATCCTGCTCAGGATCTTGTAGTTTTCTCCGCTGACGAGCTCCACCATTCCGAAGCCATCGCCATCGGTCACAAGGAGCCTGTTCACTTCGGGCAGGTAATGAATTGCGTGGGGTTGTCCGAAGCCGGTTATGCTCGTCAACCATTTGCCCTCCAGGTCAAACACTTCCACCGTTTTATGATCCTCGGCGGCGAGGAACAGGCGCCTGCCTTTCAGGTCCAGGCCGAAGTGGTCGAAGTCGCCTGAAAATCCAGGCAACGGCGTAGTGGCAACCAATTTCAGCGGAAGTTTTTCCTGGGCGTTAAGATTCGCGGTAAGGCCGAAAAGTACCAGCCCTGCAATTGCCGGCATTCTTTTGGCACGCATGGTGGCCTCCCCCTCGGCTATTTTGCAATCACGTTCACCGGTGACGATTAGCGTGCCGCGGGCGAACGTGATTGAATTTACCGATTACTGCACCAGCTTGAATTTCTGCACGCGGCGTCCGATATCCGTTTCGGCGATGTAGATGTTGCCTTTGGAGTCGATGTCCAGCGTGTGGCAATGCGTGAATTCGCCGATTTGATGGCCGGGGCGCCCGAACCTGGTGAGTTCCTTCCCGGTGGCATGGTCAAGAATGTGGACGAGTTCGTTGCGGCCGTCGGCTACGATCATGTATTTCTGTTCCGGATCGCGGGAAAAGCGGAGCCACCAGGCGGTGCCCCACGAGTCGGGTGTTTCTTCGTGTCCGGACTTAATCCAGATGTTCTTTTTGAAATTTCCCATCTTGTCGAACACCTGAATCCGATTGCCCTGGCGGTCGCAAACGTAGACCAGGCCATCGTTGCCCATGACCACGCAATGCACCACGCCCATGAACGCGCCGCCGTCTCCGGCTTCGGCTTCGGCCTTTGTGCCCTGGCGTCCCCACTGTCGCAGGTATTTTCCGTCCTTATCGAATACCACGATGCGATGGTCTCCGTAGCCATCGGCAATGTAAATGTCCCCGTTTCCGGGATCGACGGCGATATCGGCAGGCTTATTCAAGAGCGTGTGGCTCTGGTTCATGGCGATGCCCGAGATCAGGCCCGTGGAGCTGTCGAACAGGCCTTTCGTCCCGATCTGGAGCAGCATCTTGCTGCCATCATGCGTATATTTCTGCACGATCGAGTCATCGTTGCCGGCGATATAGATGTTATTTTCCTTGTCCACGACGCAACCGTGAGGGGAACTCGGAGCGGTCTTAAAATCCCCGAACGAATTGACCAGATTGCCGGCGGCATCATATTCGAGGACCGGAGCAGCGGGCGTCGCGACAAATTTTTCCTTGTCCTGCAGGTCGCCCCGGTTGATTTCGAAGATGTGGTCCTGAGCATCCACGCAAATCCCGCCTGCGCGCCCGGTGACCAAGGTGTCCGGCAAGGGCTTGGGCCATGTGGGATCCACCTCATACTTGGGCGCACTGACTTGCGCCTGCGCGGTACACAAGGCCCCGAGGAAGATTGCGAGGCCCGCGAATAACCTGAGCTTGCCTGGAAGAATCAACTTGGACGCCATTCCTGCCTCCTTGAAGTTTACGATCTACCCTGGGATCAGCCAAGAGCCGTCGCCGGCGAAGGCGAAGCTCAGGAATTTTTTCAGGACGCCGATTTTCCCACCGCGTCCAGGCGGTCATACGCGGGCAGCGTAAGGAAATCGACGAACCGCGGCGACTGAATCAGGTCGCGCAAGATGCCCGCCGCATCGTTATATCGGCCGGCTTGGAACTGCGCCTCTCCCACCGATTGCCGCATCTTCGCGAGTTCTTCCTCGATGGTCTTAAGGCACAACTCGAGGGTGACGGTCCGGCCGTCGTTCAACTTTGCCTTGTGGTGGATCCATTGCCAGAGTTGGGCGCGGCTGATTTCCGCCGTGGCCGCATCCTCCATGAGATTGAAGAGAGGAACGCATCCGATGCCGCGAAGCCAGGATTCCAAATAGCCGATGCCGACGGCGATGTTTTGCCGGAGTCCCGCCTCGGTAATGTCGCCCTTGGGCACGGTCAGCAAATCCGCGGCCGTGGCATGAAAATCCTCGAGCTTGCGGTCAATCTGGTTGGCGTTCGGCATGTATTTGTCGAACACTTCTTTAGCCAGCGCCACAAGTCCCGGATGTGCCACCCAGGTGCCATCATGGCCGATGGACGCTTCGCGTTCCTTGTCGGCCCGCACCTGGTCCATGGAGATTTTATTCAACTCCGCATCCCGCTTGTTCGGGATGTACGCGGACATGCCGCCCATGGCGTGCACCTCGCGATGGTGGCAGGTCTTGATCAGCAGCTTGGCATAGGAACTCATGAAATGAGTGGCCATGGTCACTTTGCCGCGATCCGGCAGGATGTCGGCAGGGTCGTTGGCGAACTTCTTGATGAAGCTGAAAATGTAATCCCAGCGTCCGGCGTTCAAACCCGAGGAATGTTCGCGCAATTCATACAGGATTTCGTCCATCTCAAACGCCGCCAGGATGGTTTCGATCAGGACCGTGGCCTTGATCGTGCCGCGCTTGAGTCCCAGCGTTTCCTGCGAATGGAGAAAAATATCGTTCCACAGGCGCGCTTCCAGGTGGCTCTCCATCTTGGGCAGATAGAAATAGGGACCGGTGCCTCGCGCGAGTTGCTCCTTCGCGTTGTGCCAGAAGAACAATCCGAAATCGAACAACGATCCGGACATCGGCTTGCCGTCGACAATCACGTGCTTTTCCGGCAGGTGCCAGCCGCGAGGCCGCACCAGCATGACCGCGATCTTTTCATTCAGCTTGTAGGCTTTGCCGCTGGTCGGATCGGCGTAGGTAATCGTTCGCCGCACGGCGTCGATCAGGTTCACATGGCCTTCGATCAGGTTGCTCCATGTGGGCGTATTGGCATCTTCAAAATCCGCCATGTAAACGCTGGCGCCCGAATTCAAGGCGTTGATGACCATTTTGCGGTCGACCGGCCCGGTGATTTCCACGCGGCGGTCCAGCAAGTCCGCCGGCAGCGGAGAAACCGTCCACTTGCTGTTGCGGATTTCGGCGGTCTGCGGCAGAAAATCGGGGCGCTCCCCGGCTTCCAGGCGCGTTTGCCGCGCGCCGCGCGCCGCCAGCAACTCGCGGCGCTTGGGGCCGAACCGGCGTTCCAAGTCCACCACGAATTGCAAAGCTTCCGGCGTCAAAATTTCTTCTTGTCGGCCGGCAATGCCGGTAATTTCCACGCCAGGCAATTGATTCGGATTGGAGTTCATCTCTTCACCCCTTGCTGGAAGATTCAAAAGTTAAGTTGTCTTGGTGCGAAACGGGCGCCTAAATGATTGTGTTACACCGCAGCCGCGCAAAGCTGGTCCGACCTAACCGGAACCGGAAGCTTACCAGCTTAACCTGAAATTCGCATGAATGTTTTTTCTCGCGCGAAATGCCCGTAAAAATATTTCTTCTCCGGGCCGCGCGCGCCGAAAATCAAATCCCGATCTTAAACTCCGCCCGATTTGTCTTGCAGACCAAGGCGCAGGACCTCAGCCAAATGCATGGCTCGCCGTCCGGTGGCATGAAGAATTTGTTCCCGGCAACTGAATCCATCCGAGACGATCAGCGTGTCGGCGGGCGTATCGCGCACGGCCGGCATGAGCACGCGCTCGCCCACGGCCTGGGATACTGCATACTTCTCTTTCTCAAATCCAAACGGGCCCGCCATCCCGCAGCACCCTGCATCGGGAGAACTCAATTCAACGCCCATCTTTTTGAGCAGCGATTCCTCGTCGCCCATTTTCATCACTGCCTTATGGTGGCAGTGGCCATGCAAAAGCACTTTTCGGGGAAGCGCAGGGGGCTGATAGCCGGGCGCCTTGCGTTCCAGAAACTCGCTGAGCAGAAACGTCTGGTCCCGCAACCTTTTGGCGCGCTCATCTGTCGGAAATAAATTGCGCAATTCGTCGCGAAATACGGACGCGCAACTCGGCTCCAGGACGACGATCGGCATGCCTGCGTCAATCTGCGCGCTCAAGGCTGTCATGATGTGTCGCAGATATTCCTTGGCCTTGTCGAGCATGCCGAAATCGTAGAGAGGCCTCCCGCAGCACAAGTGAGTTTGCGGCACGCGGACACCGAACCCGGCGTCCTGAAGCACTTCCACGGCGGCCTGGCCCGTGCCGGGATGAAAATAATTATTGAATGTGTCGGCCCACAAAATGACTTCGCCCCTTTGAGGGGCAGTGGCGGAAGAAGTCGAGATGGTTTCCGCGACGCCGGGCACTTCATTTCTGCAGGCCCATTCCTGGAACGTGGAGGGAGCAAAGCGCGGCACGCGCCGCTGCGGAGCCAGATGCAAAATGCTTTGCAACACGTGCCGGAACCCCGGAGCCTGGCTGAAAAAATTGGCGAGGCGAGGGGGCCATGGATCCGAGTTCCGCCCAGCGGTCAATCATGCCGAACGCATACATGTGCAGCGGTCGGCTCTTGGTCTCGTAATAATGCGCCAGGAATTCCGACTTGTACGTGGCGATGTCGACGTTAGTGGGGCATTCCGACTTGCAGGCCTTGCAGGAGAGGCAAAGATCGAGCGCCTGCTTGACGTGCTCGTCGTTCCACCCGTCTTTCACGATTTCGCCCTGCAGCGCTTCGAACAACATGCGCGCGCGGCCCCGCGTGCTGTGCCTTTCCTCGAGCGTCACCATGTAGCTGGGACACATCGAACCGGTATCGTGCTTGCGGCACTCTCCCAGGCCGATGCATCGTTCCGCGGCGCTGGCGAAAGATCCGCCGTCGTCCGGAAATTGGAAATGCGTTTTCGGATCGAGCGGCTTGTAATCCGCGCCCAGGCGCAGGTTCTCGGTGGGCAAGTAGGCGTTGACCACCTTGTTCGGATTCATCCGGTTGCCCGGATCCCACGCCGATTTGAATTCGACGAAGGCCTTCATCAGTTCCGGGCCGAACATCCGGGGAAGCAGCGCGGCGCGGGATTGGCCATCGCCATGTTCGCCCGAAAGCGAGCCGCCGTAACTCACCACCAGATCGGCGGCGCGCTCGATGAACTCTCCATACGCGCGAATTCCGTTTTCGCTTTGCAGATCGAACGTGACGCGCATGTGGATGCAGCCGTGCCCAAAATGGCCGTAGAACTGGGCGGTGTAGTGATACTCGTCCAGCAGCTTGCGAATATCGCGCAAGTAGCCGCCCAATTTTTCGGGCGCCACCGCCGCGTCATCCCATCCCTCCCATTGTTTCGGCGTGCCGGGCGCGGCGGCAGCCGATCGCGCTCCGGACTCGCGGATTTTCCAGACCAGCTTCGATTCGCTCTGCGTGTAAAGCCGCATCGCGGGAGGATCGGCGGCTGTTTTCAGCGTATCCATCAGTTGACGCGCAAGCCGATCCGCCTGGTCCGGATCGTCGGATCCGAATTCCACCAGCAAAATGCCTCTGCCGCGGGGAAGAAGCTCCAGGTTCGGCGCTCCCTTGCGCGTCAATCCATCGATAATGCTTCCTTCAAACCCTTCGAGGCCGATCGGGTCGAACGGCAAAATTTCCGGCACGTGATCCGCCGCGGAAAAGGCATCTTCATATCCGAGCCCTACAAGCACACGGTGCCGCGGGCTTTCGATCAACTTCAATTTGGCTTCGAGAACGATTGCGCACGTGCCCTCGGTTCCCACCAGGGCGCGCGCCACGTTAAATCCGTTTTCCGGAAGAAGCTGATCGAGGTTATAGCCGGAAACGCGCCGGGGAATATTCGGAAAGCGTCCGCGGACGAGGTCGCCGTACTGGTCGCGAATCGCTCGAAGCGCGGAATAGATCGCGCCGCGCCGCCCTCCCTGCGCGACGATGGATTCGAGTTCGCTTTCATCGACGCCCGGCCCGACCGTCATCTGCGTCCCGTCGGAAAGCAGGATGCGCAGCTCCAGCACATTGTCAACGGTTTTTCCGGCGAGCAGGGAATGCGTGCCGCAGGAATTATTTCCGATCATTCCTCCGAGCGTGCAGCGGCTGTGCGTGGATGGGTCGGGACCAAACGTCAGATGGTGCTGCTCGGCCTGGTTTCGCAGCGTATCGAGGACCACGCCGGGTTGCACGCGCGCGAATCGCCCTTCCGGGTCCAACTCCAAAATCTTGTTCATGTACTTGGTGAAGTCCAGCACCACGGCGACGTTGCAGGACTGCCCGGCAAGGCTCGTGCCCGCGCCGCGCGGCAGAATCGGAGCGCCGAATTTCGCGCACGCAGCCACCGCCGCGATCACATCGCCGTCATCGCGCGGCACCACCAGGCCGATGGGAACCTGGCGGTAATTCGAGGCGTCGCTGGCATACATCGCGCGGCTGCCGCGATCGAATCGCACTTCGCCTTTTACGGTCCGCTTCAATTCGTTCTCAAGCTCCGCCACCTTCGAGAACGAATCGACGGGCTTGCCATGAGAGCTGAGAGGGAGAGGAGCGGTAATCTGCACTGTGCTCATAGTTTTATTTGAACAGATAAATGATCCTAGCCCGGAGCATTCATAAATCCGCCGAAGATCGCTCGCGATTTCAGCAAACGTCGCTGCAGTCTAGTCGAATCACGGTTGTAGGGACACGACATGTCGTGTCCCTACAACTGACTTAGGCAAGATACAGTACTTCGCGGCGATTCAGGGCCACGGGATTATTTCTCGCTGGTTTATCCGATGCTTGACCGCGTCTCAAAAGTTTTTACTCGCTGGCAAGAAATATACACCCGGATGGATTTCGCGGAGAATGCTGTTTTTGACGGCGAAAACTATTGCCGCGCGTGGCGCCGCAGTGTATATCAGACCGAATCAGATTTTGAGATGGCGGATTGACCAGAGGTTTTCCACGGCAGTCATCTCGGGAGACATCTTCGCAGGGCACATGATGGGACTTTTGGCTGGACTCGGACGAGAACTTGCGTCCGCGCAGATACGGACCGGATCTATACGGGGGAATGCCATATGAATAGTCCAGGCGAGTCCAGAACAAGTCACGAGCGCTGGCTGGTGCTGCTGCTTCTTTGCCTGATGTACCTCATCACGTATCTGGATCGCGTGAGCATGGCCAACACGGCTCCGATGATCATCAAGGAATTTGGGTTCAGCAAGGTCCAGATGGGAATTATTTTCAGCGCCTTCATCTGGTCTTACGCATTGTTTCAGGTGCCCGGCGGCTGGCTGGGTGACCGGTTCGGACCGCGAAAAGTCCTGTCGTCCATCATGGCGTACCGCACGGTGATCGCCGTCGTTACCACATTTTCCATCGGCTTCAAATCATTTTGGGGCATTCGCTTTGCGCTGGGCATTGGCGAAGCGGGTGCATTTCCCACCGCTACGCGTGCCATGCAGATGTGGTACCCGCGCGATGAACGCGGCTTCGTGCAGGGCATCAGCCACGCCGCCAGCCGCTTTGGCGCCGCGATCGGTCCTCCGGTCGCCGTAGCCATCATGATTCATTATGGCTGGCGATCGGTCTTCTATGTGATCGGCATCCTTAGTTTGCTCTGGTCGATTCTCTACATGCTGGTGTACCGCAACATGCCGGAAGAACACTCCAGGGTCAGCCGCGCGGAACTCGCCCGGATTCGTGGAGTCGATGAAAAAGGCGAGATTAAACATGCGAACATTGCCCGGCGCCCGAAAGTGCCTTGGAGCGTTCTGCTCAAGCACGGAAACATGTGGGCCGTGATGTGTGCCTATGCCACCTACATTTATTCCCTGTGGTTTTTTCTCTCCTGGTTGCCGTCCTACCTGATCGAATACCGGAAATTTACACTGATCAAAACGGGTATTTTTGCTTCGTTGCCGCTGGCTGCAGGTGTTGTGGGAGATGCATTCGGCGGCTGGCTGACCGACAAGTTGCTGGTAAAAACGAATAACCTCAAGTTATCCCGCCGGCTGGTTGCTATTACGGCCATGCTCGGCTGCGGAACATGCACGCTATTCGCTGCGCTGTCGGCAAGTCCTTATACGGCGCTCTACTGCCTGACGGCTGCGATGTTCTTCCTGGAAATGACCATCGGCCCATCGTGGGCAGTTCCCATGGATATCGGCGGTGAATTTTCCGGCACTGTATCCGGGATGATGAACATGGGCGGACAATTTGTTGGCGCGCTGTCCCCCACTGTGTTCGGGTATCTCGTGTCCCGAGGATCCTGGGTCGCTCCGTTCGGTGTGTCCGCCGGCCTGCTATTTATCGGCGCGGCCATCTGGGCATTCTGGATCGATCCGGAACAGTCCGTAATCGACAAGAACAGGCGAATGACAGGCTCTGGTACCGGAACATCTCCCACGCCAGTGGTTGCGGGGAGTCGATAGGATGCGAAGCAATAGGATGCCGCGCCGCAGTGGACTTGTTTTATATTGAACTCCGGCACGCATTGGTAAACGAGTTTAAAAAAGTTTTCGCGTTCTTGCACCTATCACATGATTCGCCGGCACACGCAGGATTAGCTGCTTGCGCATGCCGATCGGATATGTTGTCATTCATCCACAACAAGATTCGAACGAAAAAGGAGAACGTGTGCGAAATAAATTGTGCCTGGCAGCCTCGGACGCGCAAAAAATCATGGCCGCATGCAAAGTGGAAGCGGGAAAAAATAAATGGAACGTCAGCATCGCCGTCGTTGACGACGCAGGATTCCTGATCCACCTCGAACGCATGGACGGCGCCGTCGGACAGAGTGCGGCCATCGCGACCCTGAAGGCGCAAACCGCTGCCATGGCGCGGACTCCGACCAAGGCCCTGGAGGAAATCGTCAAGGAACGCCCGGCAACGGGAGCATTTCCCGGAAGGCTTGCCGTTCAGGGCGGAGTGCCCATCCTGGTTCAGGGCGAATGCGTCGGCGCGGTTGGCGTTTCCGGCGTGAAATCCTTTGAAGACGAGCAAGTGGCCATGGCGGGACTTCGCGCGATCGAATGACGCCGCACGAAATGATTTCATAACTGCCTCTGCGCGAATCTGCCGATTTTTGAAATGCGGTAGGGGAAGAATGCGTTTGCATCACCGGAATTTCATCTATTTTGCGCACGGAAAGGTTTGCGCCGAGGTCCTGGTTTACGCCGTTCAGTAGCGCAACACTACGCGGGAATCTTGGGAACCACAAGGTACAAGAGCTTCAACGAAGCGCCCTCCGCGGGCTGAATCGTCGCGCTTTCCGAAGGGCCCAGATACACGCCCGCGCCCTTTGACACGTCATAATTTTTTTCATTGAGGCGAATGCTTCCTTTTCCTTCCATCAGGTAGAGAAGCTGGTGCTTGTTTGAGGCTTCCGCATTGAATTTTTCTCCGGATTTCAGCCAGCGCAGCGCCGCCACCACATTTTTTGCCCCGCACAATTCCCGGTTCAAAATTTCGGTGACTTCGCCTTCCGGCGTTTTCACCCTGGCGAGCTTGTTCGTATCGATAAAAGTCAGCATGAAACTCTCCTTGGTCTCATTCCGAGCGCGGGCTGCGCTTGGAATCCGCGGTCAACAAGAGGCCTTACGACTGAATCCACACTCCGCCTTCCACGCGTTCCCAGCGGAGATCGTCCTGCGTCCCGTCCAGGATCGTGGTCACAAAACGGTTGGGCGCCTGGAATTCAAAATAGAAGAGCGGCGACTTGGAGGCGCGCAGGCGATGTTTTTCTTCCGCCGGAATGAAGATCATATCGCCGGGGCCGACGTCGCGTGTTCCTTCCTCCGATTCCACCGTGCCTTGCCCTTCCATGATGAAATAAAAATGCTCGCAATTTTTGTGCAGATGGTAGGGCGAGGAACCTCCCTTCACGTAGTGCATGATTCCCGCCAGCATGTCGTCAATATGCGTGAGTTCCTTGTTGACGAAAAACGTGCGCTCGCGTCCCGGCACCGCCGAGATCAGTTTTGGGAGCTTATCTTCCTGGAAGATATATGCCATGGTTCCTCCTGACTGAAAACCGTTTCGTCAATGAGCTTTGTGGGTCGCGGCCTCACAGGCTGCGGAAAAACTCAAAAACTGTCATTCCGAGGCATGCCTTTTGCCGAGGAATCTCTCAATCTTTGACTTTAAAGCCCGGAGAGATTCCTCGCTCCGCTCGGAATGACAAGTAATAGGTATTTTTCCGCAACCTTTTCAGCCGCGACATCTAACCATCAATAAAAATGGGGCTTTAGCCTCTGAGGCGTCGAGCAACCTGCGCCTCGGCGGATTTTTCAAAAAAGTTCTACGTGAGGCCGGCCCCGCGTTCCATTACGGATTTTTCCGGCCGGGCCCAAAGTTCCCGGCTGGCGATTCGCGCGCCCTCGGCCATCGCTTCCAGCTTTGCCCACATGATGCTGGGATGCACTCGCCGGTTGATTTCTTCCTGCGCGAAGCCGCAGTCGGTGCCGGCGATCACGTTTTCGCGCCCGACCAGCTCCGCGAACCGGATGATGCGCTCGGCGACAAGCTCGGGATGCTCGACCACGTTGGTGCCGTGGCTGACGACGCCTGGAGCCAGAATCTTCCCGTCGGGAAGCTTGACTTCCTTCCACACTCGCCACTCGTGCTCGTGGCGGGGATTCGCGGCCTCGATCAGATACGCGCCCGCCCGCACCTTCAAAATCAGATCGACAATTTTCCGCAGCGGAACGTCCGTCGTGTGAGGCCCCGGCCAACTGCCCCAGCAAACGTGGTAGCGGATCCGGTCTTCGGGAATTCCTTCCAGTGCGTGGTTCAGCACATCGACGTGCCGGCTTAGCCAGCGATAGTAATCCTCAAAACTTCCCGGAGGCACCATCCGGTCGTAAGTTACGGCGGCGCGCGCGTCGTCCACTTGCAGCAGAATTCCGCTGTCCACAATGGTTTTGTATTCGGTCCGCAGCGCCTCCGCCAAAGCCACCAGAAGTTCCTCGTCGTTCCGGTAATACTCGTTCTTGCGATCCGGGATGGCGCTTGAGGGCGCCGCCACCGGCAGAAACGCTTCTTCCACCTTTACGCCGCCCAGCGCCGCCTTGAAATTTTCGATATCGCGCTGGAGTTCGCCGAGGCCGGTGTATCGGATCGGCGCCACGCAGACCACGTCGCGCTTGGTCACGTTTGACCAGCTGCGCTCACTGGGTTTTTCCAAATCTTCGTAGAACTCGCGGAAGCGTTCGCGATCCGCGCCGCGCGCGAAAGGGTCCGCGCCGGGCCGGATGGGGCGCTGTTCGAAGCCGCTTAATCGCTTGAGTGCGTATAAAGACCAGCTCGTGGATTTGCCAAACTCTCCATCATCCACGACGTCGATGCCGGCTTGCGCTTGCCGTTGGACCACTTCGGCGACGGATTCGCGGAGGCATTTCTCATACGCTTGTTCGTCGAAGGCTCGGCCTTCTTGCCGAGCGCGCACAAAATCGAGCAGCTTCGCAGGCCGGATCAAGCTCCCTACGTGCGTGGTCAGGATTCGGTTTGTGCTTCGTTTCATGCCGCACCTCGTTCCATGCTCGTCACAGCCTGAGCGTTGCTCACGGAGTTCCCAAACTTTCCCGGAATTGAATGCGCGCAATTTTATTGGTCCGGTCGTACGGCAGCCAGACGGTCGGCGGATTCGTGCTGCTATCGACCTGGATGTGGCGAATCTCGGTGCCGCGCGTGGGCAATTGAAATTCAGTAAACGTTTCGGTGGCCGGATCAAACCTGGCAATCCGGTCGGAATTCAGCATCGTAATCCACACTTTATGATTCTTATCCACGGTGACGGCATATGGCTGGCTGAACCGGTGAGGCAGCGGATATTCGGTGACTTTCCTGGAGCGCGGATCAATTTTCGCCAGGCGGTCGGCGAAAAATTCGCACACCCAAACGGTATTCGTCCCGCGATCGGTCGCTGACCGGCGCGGGCCTTTTTCGAGCGGCGTCGCAGTATTCGGCGTGAGCCAAAGATTCGCCGAAATGTTGCGGTCTTCGTCCGTGATCTGGAAACCTTGCGGCACGGCGGGATCGAGGAGCAGGGTATCGACCTTGCCGGCCTTGGCGTCGACGTGTGCCATGCGGTTTCCGCCCGGCTGCGAAACCCACACGTTGTCATCCTCGTCGGTGGTCAGGTCATAATTTGACTTGGCGGGAGCAAGGGAATAGTTCGTATATTTTCCGGTGCGTGGATCCAGCTTAAAAGCGCCCTCGCGGTGCGGAGACCACACGTTTCCCTTTGAGTCCAGCGCAATGAAATCGCCCGAGAAAGGAAAGCCGTCCGGCCGGGGAAATCGAGAGAATTGTCCGGTTTCCGGATCGAACATCGTCGGGTTGCCTTCGGTTCCGTTCGAGAACCAGATGTTTCCTTTCCGGTCGAACACGAGAGCATGCGAAACTTCCGCGTTGTCGTTCGCGTCCGCCAGCTTGTAATCGGCCACGCGTCCCGTGCGAGGATCCAGTTTTCCCAGCGTCCTGCCGGGCGTCGCGTCATCCGCGAACCAAACAAATCCGCTCGCATCGATGGCCACATCGTGGGCGGCGCGCCCATCGTACCGGGACGGAGTTCCTTCGGACCAGTCCTTGCCGTTATGCTTCATGATCCAATCCGGCGCGCCCGGCCGCGGCAAATCGAATTCGGTGATCACCACTTGCGCCGCTTCGCCCGTGGGCCGCGGCAGCGGCCGAAGCGTAAGCGGAGCGCTTCCGGGGCCGCGCACTCGGCCCAGATATTCGGCCAACTCCGGCTTGTACGCGTGGATCGAGGCGTCAGGAGTCGCTCCCGGGACGGCGTAGCCGATGGACTGCATGGTCTGCATCAGGTTGATGATTTTTTCCCATCCGGCGGCGTCAAATTTATTTTGCAGAAGAAAACTTACCTCGTGGCACCCGCTGCAATTATTGATGAAAACGGATTTCATGCGCCGGTCGTCCGGAGTATCCTCCGGCAAACTCTCGGCCCATTCCGTCCCGGAAAATTGTTTTTGAAAATCGCTGAAATTTGGAAGGACGAAATCCACCGGCTTCGCGCGTCCGCCCGCAAGATCGATTTGTGCCGATGCCATTTCAAATCCGACCGCCTGCGCCCAAACCCGGTATTGGCCGAGGCTCAACGGAGGAAAGAAGTATCGTCCGGCCTGATCCGTGTACACCGTGGTCGTAAAAGTTTCGTGGGCGTTTCGCGCGGAGACGCCGATGCCTTCCAGCGGCTTTCCTTCGGTGGATTTCACCGTGCCCGAAATTGCGGCGTTCGCCGAAACCGATTGCGCGGATATTTTTTCTGCCCGGCAAAAGAGAACGAGCGGGAGAATCAGGAGAACAAATAAAGTTGTAGAAAGAGCCTTCCTTCGCTGCACCAGCGCCCCCTCTGATCTACAAGCCATCTACAACGTCTTCAAGAACGCGATCAGGTCGTCCACTTCCCTGGGTTCCAGGCCATACTGAAATCCCGGCATGCCCGGACCGCCTTTCAGGATGTAACTTCGCAGCGCTTTCAGCTGATCCGGGCCGGCCTGCTTGAATTGGCCGCTGAGAATCGGGCCGACAACCGCCGGAGATCCGAATTTCAGTTTTCTCGGCAGATGGCACAGTGAGCAGCGCTGCAGGAAAAATCCTTCCCCGCGCGTCTCCTGTTCATTCAACTTCGCGGCACCGGACGCGGTGGTGGCAGGCTTGTCTTGGGCCGGCAGGCGCGCCGCCTTTCCGGAATAAAAACTTGTCAGCCCAAGGATGCTTGCCAGGGCCACATATGCAGTCTTTGATCTCAACATCGGATTTTCCGGGATTGCCAGGCCGATTCGCGCCATTGGCGCGACCATAAAAAATCTTTTTGCGAAGAACGGAACGCGCCAATTTCACGGCGCCATTCGGACGTCCTTCTTTACCGTTGGGAGGGGCATAGTGTCAAGAAAGAAAGGGGCGGAGTCCCGAGACCCGAAATCGCGGAAAAAAGAATTTGGCGCGCGTGCCGTCCGCGCTCCTGAAAAGCCGCCGCACCTGGCACGCATCCAAATTAAAATTAAGAAATATTCGTCTGGCCGCTCAAGGCGATTTTCCAGCCGTCGCCGCGGTTCAAAAATACTCGCAGATGCCAGCTGTTGGGTTTTGCGGAGGGATTTCGTCCCTGAAATGCCTCCATGATCACCACATTGCCAAAATCAAACATGCGCATGGAGATTACCGCGGAACCCCCGGTACCACCGTCTTCTCCGTAGAGTTTGCGTTCCTCGGCCAATTCCGCAACGTGCTGCAATTTGAGCATGTCAGCTCGCGGCGTGATGGTCTCGTGGGAATCGTCGGCATGAGCGGCCCAATCCTCCGGATTCGGATGCCATTCGTCGTTCTTCAGCCGAAACCATGCAGCCATGACTCCTTCTTCGGCCGCATTTTCAGGCTTGTAGGGCAGCGTCTTGCACGGATTGTCGCAGACCTTGTCTTCCTCGGTCGGAGGTTTCGGCGTCGCCATGGTGTCTGGCCTCTCCGCCGGAATGGGGATGTTCAGAAAGACGAACGCCTGCCAGCCCGCGGGATTTTTTACCCAGAGATTCGCAAAGCGCTGGTTGTGGTGAATCCCCAATACGCGCTCAACCTGGCCGAGAAAATCCACGCTCCGCACGTCCAGAGCGCCTTCGTTGTCGGCGGCGAACTGCGCCAGATCGTCGAGCACCTGCGCCTTCGTATGGATTCTGCCGTTCGCCTCGACCCACTGGAAGCGATCGTCCAGAAGTGCCGCGACCGCCTTTTTGTCTCCGCTGGCCAGGGCCACGGTCAAACTTCGGTCCGCCTGACGAAATGTTGGCGCATCATCGGCAGCGGCAAGCGGTCTGGTCGGCAGCGCGAACAACACTGCACTGAATAAAAGGCTGACGGCAAGCGTGCGCGCAAAAAAAAGTCTCATTGTATTCATCTCCTTAAACCTCGGATGATTCACAAGGCCCCGCTTCACTTGCGCGGCCGCTCGCTGAGTGCCGCCGGCGCTTCGCCGTGAGGTTCGATGTCCAAGTTTTTAGCCCTGCGGTCGGGTGTGTGTCAAGCCCGATGGTTTGCCGGATGTGAATGATTGAATCGCGGAGTTCTGGCGCGAGACACGAGCGCCCATTTCCAGGTCCTGGAAATGGGCGCTCCGTAAAGAAGCTATGCATTCGGAAGCTATTTTCAACAGCAGCCGAAGTTTTCGTCCTTCCTATTTGCCACCGAAGGCCTTGTCCTCTTGCCGCAGTTCTTTCACTTGATCCCAAAAGGGCAGCCAAGAGTGGACCTTATCCGGAGTTGATTGTGGGGGGTTGGGAAAAAATCCATCGCGATTCGGCATTTGGACCTCCACCAGACTCTTCTTGTCCAGGACATCGGTCTCCTTGATGGTCCCGTTCTTGAAGAGTATAAAGGCGGTCACAGCGTAAATCTGGCTTGGGGTGAGAGTCCCCTCCGCATCTCGAGGCATGGCGCGGTTGATGAAGTCCCAAATCGTCGTCGCATACGGCAAATAGCTGCCGGAGCTTCGGATCGGGTTAGGGGTATTGAGTGTGCCGACGCCTCCCGCCAAACGCGCGAACGGGAAATTGCCCTCCGCGTTTAGTCCATGACAATAGGCGCACTTGACGACAAAGATCTTCGCGCCTTCCACGGCGGTTCCGCTTCCGGGAGGGAGTTCCTTTCCTTCGGGACCTACAAGCTGATCCCAGGCGCGCAATTCCGCATCCGTCGGCGCCCGCCCCATCTTATAGGTAGGGCCCTGCGCCTTGGCTGCGACACACACGAACGCAACCATCATCGCCAGTAGAAAACTAGACCTTAACATTGAGATTGGTGTAAAGCGCATCTTTGACGCTCCCATCTTGCCCGATTTTCCAGGACTGAATTGGATTGTTGAGAAACTCGGAGATATTCGCCGTCTCCCAAAACTTTATAACTTCGGCGGCCGGTATGCGGGGTTCATGCATATTGCCCCACATTTGCGCCAGCTCGGTAAACGTCGGTTGAATGTCGCCGAATTCATTCGTGCAGCGGGACATGATCACGGCTTCCGAACCGTCCCAATTCCAGTCGAAGCGGAATCGCGTATGCGCCTTTGAATATATCGGCGTCTGAAGAACCGCGTCCTTCCAAGACGTTCCGTTATCGGTGCTGACTTCCACACGGCTGATCTTGCCTCTGCCGGACCAGGCCAGGCCGGTAATCTGATAATAGCCGGGCTCGGCCAGGTGGTGGCCGTCACACGGGAAGGTGATCAGAGACTTCGGGCCAACTTGAGATTCGTATATGCTCGCCTTGCCGTCCGGTCTCAAATTGGTGTAGGCCGTGGTTTCACTCTGGAAATAGTAAGGTTTGTCCACCACCTTAATATTTCTCAAGTACTTCACATTGTTGACCCCTTGCCAGCCGGGAACCATCAGCCTCAAGGGATAACCCTGCTCGCGCCGCAGCGCCTCGCCGTTCTGGCCGTAGGCCACGATTATATCGTCCAGGGCCTTTTCCAGCGGCATGCTCTTCGCGTGTTTTTCCGTGTCATTGCCTTCCGCTACAATCCAAGCCGCCCCTGGTTTCACACCGCATTCCTTGAGCAGCACGGATAGGCGTACCCCTGTCCATTCATTGGAAGAGGTCCTTCCATGAAGCGCCTCGATGAAACGAACGTCTTTGGCCGTATCGGGGTACTTCTTCTGGTCGCTCAGATACGACTTATAATGCATCACACCGCTGTTCCCGGTGCATTCCAGGAAATGAACTTCGGATACGGAAGGGAAGCGCTTCAATTCGTCCATGGTGAAGACCAAGGGACGGTCCACCATGCCGTGGATCAGCAGAGTGTGGTCCTTGGGATCAATATTCGGGAGATGTTTCTCACGCAACACCAAAAAATGGAAAGAGGCCGGCGTGATGGCTCCGATCGTATCCTGAAGCGGAGTCAGATTTCGCAATCCCGTAACGTTCAGCGCTCCCACACTGTGTGCCCGTATCGTGGTTTCGTAACGAGAACGCCCGCCGAAGCCCAAATCCTCGATGACGGGGTCGTCAGGAGTAACGCCCAGCTTGGAAGTGGATCCCCCAGTGTTGACCAAATCGGGAGTAACGCCCGCGAGTGCTTTACCGTTTGCGAACGGTATCGATCCTACGGCCAAACCGGCCAGAGCCGCGCTTCCCTTCAAAAATTTTCTTCGATCAGGGTTCTTGGAATTCATGGTGGGAATCTCCTAAGACAATACTTCCTCAGGACTCTATAAGGCGCTGGTGGGGATGCGACTGCAGTGACCCAGATCACAATTTGACGTGACACAAGTCACGTTTCGCATGGCTCGCGCTTGAATTCGCCATTACCGGTTGCTTGCCCTATTTGCGGTGCGCCGCACTGAAGCTTCTCTACCGCCCGGGATCCAGGTCTCTCATCACGACATGAAGGACCTGCCCGGTTTGCCGCGCATCGCGCTCGGATACGGCCGTCTTCGAATGGTTTTCGTCGCCGCCTTCGGAGATCTCACGATAGCTCCTCGCAATTGCCGGCAGCCGGGCGCACCCGCCGCGAATGAGTCCCGCCGCCTCGGCGACGGCGAGCCGCGTTTCGAACGGCCAATCGCCAATCTTTCCTGCAGGCGCATCCGAAGCACCCAGCGCACCGAGACCCTTGTGTTCCAGGGCGTCGGTCACGATGGCTTCCAGGATTCCGCAGGAAGTGCGCATGGCGAGGTCGTACTGCTTTTGCTCGAGGGCAAGGCGGCTATCGGCGTAGGCCTGTTCGAGAATGGGGCGGAGTTCGAGGTTGTGAACGAAATCGAACCGGTGAGGAGCAGGCGCCTGCGTCGATGCGGAAACGACCGCGCCATCGTCCATCCGTGACAGCGTGTGAACGGCTTGCTCGAGCACTTCGATCAGCCTTCGGACAATTTCGTCCGGCTCGGCTCCCTCGGCGGCATGCCCGGCCGCCGAACGCATCAGGAAGGCTTCGCTAAACGACCGGGCCAGCCAATGGGCCTTGCTGCCTCCCGACAACTGATTGACGGTGACGCCGCAATCTTCTTGCCAGGCGCGCGTTGCGGCGATGGCCGATTTGTCGGCGGGGTCATTCGCCAATGTATCGCGAAGCGAATACCCGCACCGGATCAGGGAATTTAGATAGGACAGGTAAGTTTCGATCTGCGCTCGCAGGCTCTCATCCATAAGCCGCATCCCCGCTACTTGACGGGTTCACCGGAAGGCTTGCCGGCATGTAACTGCAGATCGGCGATTTGATCGATATGGTTGGACATGGCTCGCGCCGCGCGCATCAGGGTCCCGGCGGCGCAGGGCGGCAACCACGGTCTCGTGTCCCTCGATGGACATTGCGGGGCGTCCCTTCTGCTTCAAGGATAGTGTGCGCGACTCGACGAGCAAATCGTTCAGCGTGGCCATGAGGCTCACGACCACGCGATTGCGCGTGGACCTTGCCAGGGCGGCGTGAAATGCCGTGTCTTCGACGATGGCGGATTGGCCCTTCTTCAGTTTCCGCCGTTGCGCGTCGAGAATGCGTTGCAGGTCGGCGAAATCTTTTTCCGTCGCGCGTTGGGCCGCGGCGCGCGCCACGGCGGGCTCAAACATCCGGCGAACGTCCAGCAACTCGTCCTGCAGATCGCTCTGAAACGCCATCATCGAGGCCAGCGGCGCGACCAGGCGGTCCACGGTCAACTCGCGGGGAAACGTGCCTCGACCGTGCTGCGTCTCGATCAGGCCAATCGTTTCCAGCATGCGAAACGCGTCGCGGATCGATCCGCGGCTCACGCCGAATTGTTCGGTCAGCACGCGTTCCGAGGGCAACGGCTGGCCTTGCGGAAACGTGCCGTCCAGGATGAGCGTGCGGATGCGGTCGGCCACTTCCTCGGCGACGCGCGTCTTCTTGATCGGCTCGATAAGGCGAGCCTCGCGGGCGGGTCCGTGAGAAAAGCGGTTGACACCCGGGCGCTCGGATGCTACTTTGTGGTTCGCAACTGGTTCGATCACCGGGCCAGTGTATCACAGTTTTCCCATGAGCGAAGAACTTATCGAGTTCACGGTCCCCGGCTCGCCGAGCGCGCTTTCCAGCGCGATCGAGCAATATGCCACCGGCCAGGGAAGCCTGCACGCCATCGTCGTGCCCTGGGAAAGCGATGAAGTTACCTTGAGCATGGCGGTGACTTCCGCGCGGGCCGATGGCTGGGCCATCGAGCATATCGACCTGGGAACGATCCGATTGACCGGCCTGGGAAATGACTTGACCCGCGTGACCTTCGCGCCGCGCGAGCCAAAACACGCGGATAAGAAGCAACTCGCGGCGCTCTTCGACCGATTTGCCCGCCAACTCCAAACGAAATTGCAAATCCGCGCCATGACGGAACTCACCTCATCGTCCGTTGCGGCAACCCTTACCCTGCGCGTTGCGGAAGCGCGCGTCGAGGATATCGGCCACGCCATTGCGCGATTAGCGCAGGCTGATTTGAAGCGCATGGGCGCCCGACCGGGCGACGTGCTGAGAATCACCGGCGGCACGATCGCCGTCGCTCGCGCCGAGCTTTCCGACGAAGGACACGAAGGCGTGATCCAGATCGACGGCATCGCCCGAAGTAATTGCGGCGCGGGGTTGCAGGAGCAGGTGACGGTAACGCCCATCGAATACGACCAGGCTGTGGCCGTGCGCTTCTCGCCGCTATGGGTGGGGGCCGCGCCGGCCATCATCGCACCCGAACAGATGCTGGAGGACTTGCAGGGCGTTCCGGTCGTCGCAGGCTGCGTGGTTCGCGTGCCGACGTTTTCCAAGGCGGTGAATTTCCAGGTCGTGCGCACGATTCCCTCGGGGCCGGTGGTGATCGACAAGCGCACCGACATCAGGGTCGTGGAAGGCGAGCAGACGACGGTCCGCGCTCCCGCGGTTTCCTACGAAGATATCGGCGGGCTGGAACGCGAAGTGGCGCGCGTGCGGGAAATCGTCGAGTTGCCGCTGAAACATTCGCGAATCTTCGAGCGGCTGGGAATTCTCGCGCCCAAGGGCGTGCTTTTGTACGGGCCGCCGGGCACGGGCAAGACGCTGCTGGCGCGCGCCGTCGCCGCCGAAAGCCGCGTGCACTTCATTCACATGAACGGCCCCGAGATCATGCGCAAGTTCTACGGCGAAAGCGAAGCCAAGTTGCGCGAGGTGTTCGAGGAAGCGGCGCGCCATGCGCCGGCGATTCTCTTCATCGACGAAATTGACGCCGTGGCCCCCAAGCGCGCCGAAGTGGTCGGCGAGGTCGAAAAACGCGTTGTGGCGCAGCTGCTCAGCTTGATGGACGGCTTTGTATCGCGCGGCCAGGTGATCGTCATCGGCGCAACCAATATTCCCGAGGTTCTGGACCCGGCGCTGCGGCGTCCCGGACGCTTCGATCGCGAAATCGAAATCGGCGTTCCCAACACGCAGGCGCGGCTGCAAATTCTGAAAATTCACACGCGCGCCATGCCCCTTGCGCCGGACGTTAACCTCGAGGAAATCGCCGAGCATTCTCACGGTTTTGTCGGCGCGGATCTGGAAGCGTTGTCCCAGGAAGTCGGCATGATCGCGTTGCGCGGATTCCTGACCACCGTTCCATTGGAGTCCGACGGCGGCGTGTCGCCGGCGCTGGCGGCGCTGCAGGTTACGCGCGCGGACTTTCTCGCCGGATTGAAGGAAGTCGAGCCCAGCGCGACGCGCGAATTTTATATCGAGAAAAGCACATCGACGTTTGCCGACCTCGGAGGTCTGAACGAAATCAAGCGCTTGCTCGACGCCGTCTTCGAGCATTCTCACATGCACGATGGCATCTACGAGCAGGTCGGCCTGGCGCCGCCGCGAGGCATTCTGCTGGCCGGACCTTCGGGCACCGGAAAGACGGCCATGGCGCGGGCGCTCTCCGGAGAGAAGCAAATTCCGCTCATCGCCATCGATGGCCCGCAGCTGTACTCGAAATGGCTGGGCGAATCCGAGCGGGCGCTGCGGGAAATTTTCAAGAAGGCCAGGCGCGCCGCGCCCTGCATTTTGTTCTTTGACACGATCGACGCGGTTGCCCCAAAGCTCGCCGCCGATCAGTCCGGCAGCGACGTCTATCAGAGGATTCTCAGCCAGCTTCTGCGGGAAATCGACAATTTGCGGGACGTCAAAGGCGTGATCCTTGTGGCGGCCACCAGTCGCGTCGAGCGCGTCGAGCCCGCGCTATTGCGGAGCGGCCGCTTCGACTATATACTCCGGTTCGCCAAACCGGACGCTGCCGATCGCGCGGCTATCCTGCGGCTCTGTTGCCGGCGCGTGCCGCTCTCGCCCGAAGTCGATTTCGATGAGTTTGCCCGCTGCACGGAAGAATTTACCGGCGCCGATATCGAGAGCCTGTGCAAGAAGGCGACGCTGCTGGCGATTGCGGAATTTCAGAGCGGCGCGCGTGTCGCGCCATTCGCCGTTTTACGAAGCGATTTCCTGGCGGTTCTGGATTCCGAGCGAGGCAGTCCCAAGCCATTAAAAAAGCAAGGAACTGAGCAACAAGGCTGAGAATGGCAGGCGGATGCATCCGCAAGAATAACGGGGGTCACAAATGAGTTATACGGAACTTACCGTGTGGACGCGCGGCATCATCATGGACAAAGAGGGCCGCGACATCGTCAATTCCATCGGCGCGTCTGCCCGGAACGAAGGCAAGTACTCGCAGTCGATGGAGAACTACGTCGACAATCCGGACCGCACCAACGCCCCGACGCGCAAGTACTGCCGCGTGAGCGATACCGTTATCGAAAACGCTCTCACCTACGAGAACGAACATCCCAACATCGTCGTGCTGGTCGAAGGAACGATGGTCAAGGGCTGGGACTACATGCGCGGGATGCCTCCCGGCGGAACACTGGTGATCAACACGCACTACTCGCCCGAGTACATGATCCGTTTCGTGCCGGGCCCGGAGCGCCTGGCGCAGCTTGTCTGCGTGGATGCCGCGAAGCTGGCCGACCACAAATGGCTCTATTACCGGCTGGGCGAACTCGGCCTGGACCGTCTGTCGACCGAAGGCGCGGCCGAGCGAAGCAAGCTGGTCGCCCCTGACATTGCCGCTCCGCTGATCGCGGCGGTGGTCAAGACGACGGGCATCGTGAAGATGGAAACGATTGAGCCGATGATTGCGAACAAAAAAGCGTTTGAACTGGCGTTAGATGAGCTGCACATCCTGCCGCTGAATCCAGTGGCTGCATAGAAAAGGACTCTATGTCGACTAAAGGCACGCATATCCCCGATTGGCTCAAAGTCCCGTTTGCCGGCATCACGCCCGCGCCATCGCAGGAAAAGGGACAAGACCTGTTTCCCCACCGGCAACTGGCGCTCGATCCGCCCGGTGTACCGGGACAAGATGCCGCCCTGCAACAACGCCTGCGGCACCAACGAAAAGATTCAGGGCTATCTCGACCTGGTGAAGCGCGGCAAGTATCTGGACGCCTACGCGCTCATCAAGGAAGACATGCCCTTCCCGTCGGTCACGGGACGCGTGTGCTACCACCCGTGCGAGCAGGCCTGCAACCGCGGACAGTACGATGAGGCCATCTCGATCCGCGCGGTCGAGCGGTTCCTCGGCGATCTCGGCCAGGCGCTGGCGCGTGACGTGGTCAAGGCCGGAACACCCAACGGCAAGAAAGTAGCCGTCGTCGGGTCAGGTCCCGCGGGACACAGCGCCGCGTACCAACTCGCGCGCCTCGGCTACAAAGTCACCATTCTGGAAAAATCGCCGAAAGCCGGCGGACTCAATCGCGGCGGCATTCCCGACTGGGTTCTGCCCGCGCACGTGCTCGATCGCGAAATCGAGCGCCTAGTCGAACTCGGGATCACGATCAAGACCAATACCGAAGTCGGCAAGGACGTCACCTGGGACGCCCTGAAGAAAGACTATGACGCCAGTCGTGCTGGCCGTGGGCCTTACCGAGCCCAACAGCGCGCGAGCCGAGGGCGAAAATAAGCCCGGCGTGATTTTCGGATTGCCGTTCCTTCGCGACATCGGCATGGGCACGTCCAAGGTCAAGCTGGGCGCCCGCGTCGCCGTCATCGGCGGCGGAAACACGGCGATCGACTGCGCCCGCGAAGCCCTGCGGCAAGGCGCCGTGGAAGTCACCATGATTACGGTCGAAGGCAGCCCCAAGGAAATGCCCGCCGTGCCCGAAGATCTGCACGACATGGTCGAGGAAGGCGTGGAACTGATGCACGGCCGGGCCATGACCGCCGTGCTCGGCAACGGCAAGGTCGAAGCCCTGCAATTGCATCCCGCGCGTTTTGCCGGCGCGATCAACGCTTCGCCGATCGTCATCGATCGAGAAGCCAAAGCCGAGCGCTTCGCCGTGGACAACGTGATCATCGCCGTCGGACAGCATGCGTCGCTTGCCTGGCTGCCGGCCGAATTCAAGACCGAGCGCGGCACGATCAAGATCGACCAGTTCGGCCGCCTCGGCGACACGAACTTTTTCGCGGCGGGCGACATCGTGCAGCTCGGCTCAGGCCAGCCGCTGATGGTGGTCAATGCCGTCGGCGACGGCAAGCGCGTCGCGTTCAATCTGGACAAAGTTCCTTCGCGGGGAAGCGCTGCAGCCGCGGACGATTCCCATCGACGTCATCGTCGATTTGAACCGCATGAACATGACGTATTTCCCGAACTTCCCGCGCGTCAAGCAGGCCATGTTGCCGCCAACCAGCCGGCGCAAGACGCAGGACGAAGTGATTCTGGCGTACACCGAAGAGCAGGCGGTCGAGGAGGCCAGCCGGTGCTTCAGTTGCGGCACCTGCAACGCCTGCGACAACTGCTACCTGGTTTGTCCCGAGCCGTGCATCGTGCGCTCGACGCGTTCGAACGGCCTCTATAAGATTCTGGTCGACTACTGCAAGGGCTGCCGCGTGTGCATCGAGGAATGTCCGACCGGCTGCCTGGAAGGCGTGCCGGAGCTCGATTTCGATACGGGAGTCGTTCGAATGGATACGGCGTTCGCCATCTCGCAAGGGTTGCACGGACGGCAGGCGGAAGAGTTGCGGAATCTGCCGGACCGAGCGCCGAAGAGTATTTAGACGCCATTTCTCGCGAGTGCGGTTTGTTTTGTGGTGGCTTTTGGTGGCACGGGCTTCAGCCTGTGCGAATTTCAGGTGCCGGAAAATCTAAACTGCACAGGCTTAAGCCTGTGCCACAAATTGCGGGGTCCGCCACCAGGCGGACCAGCGGAGCAAACCATGGCAATGGTTACCGAAACAGAAAGAAGAAGACGGTCCGGATGAACGGCTGCGTCGCCGCGGCGCAAGCCGCCAAGTACGCCGACGTCGATGTGATTACGGCCTACCCGATCCGGCCGTACACGGCGACGATGATGGCGCTGGCGCAAATGGTGGCCAATGGAGAGCTCGACGCCGAGTACATCGTGGCCGACAGCGAGCACTCGCAATTGAGCATCGCGCACGGCGCTTCCTCGAGCGGCGCGCGCGTTTTCACCGGCAGCTCCGGCGTCGGCGTGCAGTACGCCTACGAACTCTATTCGCCGATTTCGGGCAGCCGCATGCCGGTGCAGATGATGATCGCCGACCGCACGCTCGATCCCCCGGGCGATTTCGGTTCCGAGCACACCGACGCGCTTTCGACGCGCGACATGGGATGGCTCATGGGCTGGTCGTGCGACGCCCAGGAAGCGTTCGACAATCACCTGATGGCCTATCGCATCGGCGAAGACCCCCGCGTGCTGCTGCCCCAGATGGTCTGCCAGGACGGTTTCTTCGTTTCCCACATCGCCAGCGACGTCGATTTGCCCGACACGGGCCAGGTGAAGGAATTCCTGCCGCCCTACAAGCATCCGTATCCGCTCGATCCGCGGCATCCGGTGTCGCACGGCCCGCAGATCATGCCCGAGCAGGGCCCGCCGCTGCAGCTTGAGCGCGCGCGCGCCATGGAAGGTTCGATGGCGGTCATCGAGCAGGTGCACGACGAGTTCGCGAAAATCTTCGGCCGGCGATACGATCCGTGGATCGAAGAGTACAAGACCGATGACGCTGACGTGGTCTTTTTCCTGCAAGGCGCGCACGGCGTGACGGCGCGGTACGCCATCAACCACATGCGCGAGCGCGGCGCCAAAGTCGGCCTGGTGCGGCTGCGAACCATCCGGCCGTATCCGACCGACCGCGTAAGCGAAGTCCTCAGCAAGTTCAAAGTGGTCGGCGTGATCGAAACCAACATGGGGCTCGGCAGCGTGAGCAGCGGCGGTTCGCTTTACGCGGAGGCTGCGCGGCGCTCTACGAAAGCCAAAAGCGCCCGCTGGTTTTTTCGTTCATGGCCGGAATGGGCGGCGAGGCCATCGTGTTGAAGGAATTCTACTGGATGACCCAGAAGATGCTCGAAGCGCAGAAGCGCGGCAAGATCGAAAAGCGCACGCATTGGGTCGGTTTCGAAGAGTAATGCAAGTATTTTTGCTAGGGCGGGCCTAACGGTCCGCACTACAATAACGATGGCGCCGGTTTCCTGGTCCGCCATCGGGAGGAACGGACAATGGCAACCATCGAAGTTCAACGGCAATTGCTGCCGATGTTTGACAGTCCCAACCAGGGGGCGCGTTTCTACAACCCCGAATTGCCGTCGACCGAGCCGTTCGTTCCCGGCCACCGCACGTGCGCCGGATGCGGGCCGTCGATCCAGTACCGCATGACGAGCAAGGCGTCCGGCGACAATACCATCCTGGTCGGCCCGACCGGCTGCATGTACGTCGCGAACAGTTCGTATTTGTGCACGCCCTACAACGTGCCCTGGGCGCACACGCAGATTGGCAGCGCGGGCAGCTTCACCGCCGGAGTCGCCGCCGCCTATGAAGCCATGATCCGCAAGGGCAAGTGGAGCGGACCTTCCCGAACATCATCTGCGAAGCCGGCGACGGCAGCGCTTCCGACATCGGCCTCGCCTCGATTTCCGGCGCGCTCTATCGGAATCACGATTGCCTGATCATCTGCTACGACAACGAGCAGTACGCGAACACCGGCATTCAGGCGTCTTCGCGCACGCCTTACGGCGGCATGACCACGTTCTCGCCTCCGGGCCCGAAGGTTCCCGAAGGCGAAGAAGCTGTTCCCCAAGGATCTCGCCCGCATGATGGCCGCCGGACATCCTCACTGCTACGTGGCGACCGCGAGCGTGGGATATCCGATCGACTTGATGAACAAAGTGCGCAAGGGACTCAACCACAAGGGCGCTGCGTTCCTGATGATCTACACGCCGTGCCAGAAGGGTTTCGTGTACGAGACGCCGCGCTCGATCGATCTCGGCCGGCTCGTCGTCGAATGCGGACTCTACCCGATCTGGGAATGGAATCCCGAGAAGCGCGAGTACGATTACAGCTTCCGCCCGCGAAACATGCGGCCGGTGGCCGAATACCTGAAGCTGCAAGGGCGCTTCGGCCATCTCCACGCCGAGCACATCGCCAAGCTGCAGAAGTTTGCCAATCATGCAATGGCACATGATGGGCGTCGAACTTCCCGAGGCCCTGATCCAGGCGGCGGACCCGAAGAAACCAGATCAACATGGCGGCAGCGGCGGAAGCCGCGGCCATGGCGGAGACCCTATGAGCGCCAACACACCGACACCGCCTGCCGCTCCCGAGCGCGCAGGAACTCTACATCGTCAGCGAAGGCAAGAAGCGCGGATCGACGCGCGAAGTGCGGCCGGAGTCGGCCTTTGACCGCTTCTACACCGTCGCTGCGCGTGCATGCCGGGGACGCCATCCTCACCGACAACTGGCACACGAACGAAGTGCTGCGACCACGCGCGCAATAACTTCGAGGGATACACCTTTGCCATGCGCACGCTGGAAGCCTGGGGCGCGATGATCGAAAACGACCACCGCGCCTACTACACGGCCGGCGGACGCGTCTGGGTCCTGGACCTGGAGCCCTGCCGCTGGCAAGAAGCCGCGCCTGCCCGGAACCGGCGCCGGCAAGAAGTAGCTGCGTTTGCGGCGCATCCTGCTCATCGACGACACGCCGGAAATCGCCGAGTTGCTGACCTTTGCGTTGCGCGATCACGGCTTCGAAGTTTTCGCCATCGGATACAACACTTCCGTGAACGAACTGATTGCCGAGCAACGCGTCGATGCGCTGGTGCTCGATTGCTCGGTCTACAACATGAGCGAGTCGCTGTTCGACTCCGTGCGCGAGGACCCCGATCACGCCGCGCTTCCCGTCGTGATCATCAGCGACACGCCGGAAGAAGCCGACGCGAGCCTGCAATCGCGTAACGCCCGGAAAGTTTTGCTGATCCCGAAACCATTTACCGGAGCGCAGGTCGCCCGAGGCGCTCGACCGAGACTGCTCATAATGATCTTATGCCGCCTTCCTGGAGCATGGACGATTGGGAATTACGCTCGAGCGCGAGCTCGTCACCGACCCGCAAGGCAGGCGCTGGACGGTCGCGCTGATGGACGTGCTGGGACAAAAGGGCGATCCCGACATGCCGAACAAGATGCTCGAGCTTCAGTATTCTTCGGGCCGCTATTTCACGCTCATCTATTCCGCTACCGGAGCGCTGCAATGGGAGAGCGGTTACGCGCTCGCTGCCAGAGGCCACGAGC
>CAWAEW010000008.1:0-24738 GCA_963781055.1 Terriglobia bacterium | reverse complement strand
ATAGGTTTGGCGCGCGATTTCGAAGAGTCGGTCAAACTTGCCCGCCGGTCAGCACGGTCGGCTCATTCGACTGCAGGATGGCTTCAAACTCGCTTTCCAACTCCATCCGGCGAAGACGATATTCCTCTTCGAGGGAAGCTATGCGCGCCAGGGCCTCGGCCCGGTCCAGTTCCATCAAGAGCCGGACTTTTTCGCGCTCCAGGCCCGCTTCCAGGTCCTTGTAGAGATAATCAAAGCGGTGCGAGACCACGTCCATCTGCATGGGATAGAGTTTCTTCGCCTTGACCAAAACTTCCTCGCGCACGCCGACTTTTCCGAAGTCGTGCAACAGCGCAGCATACCGGATTTCCTTCATTTGCTCGGGAGCGAATCGGGTTCCGGCGTATGCGCCGGTGTCCACGCGGTCCACAATTTCCGCGAGTCCGACGGTCATTTGCGAGACGCGGTGCGAATGGCCGGAGGTTGTGGGATCGCGCTGCTCGATCGCGGTTACCGCGGCTTGCACAAACCCTTCAAACAGCGTTTCGATGTCCGAAACCAGGCGGCTATTTTCATAAGCCACGGCGGCTTGCGATGCCAGCGAAAGCGCCATGCGGACAGCGCGTTTGGAAAATGGACGCACTTCCCGGGCCACGATTTTCGGGCTGGTCAGGCGCGCGCTGGGATGAATTTTGCAGTTAATCAGCTGCAGCACCCCGAGAACTTCGCCGCGCCCATTTTTCATGGGCAACGTCAGCAGCGATCGCGTCCGGTAGCCAGTTTCCTTGTCATACTTTTGATTGAACCGGTAGGGCGGCCGGCCGGGATGCGGTGGGCATCGGCCAGGTTGATGACTTCTCCATGCGTCGCCGCATAGCCGGCAAGGGAATCCTCGCGCAGAGGAAGCGTGAATTCGACAAATGGAAATCGCATGCTGTCATTTTGTGTCCGCTTGAAGCGAAGATGGCGCTCGCCCGGGCCGCCCGCCAGCACATCGGGACGCGCCTCTTCGAGCAGATACAGGGACCCGGCATCGGCGCCGGTAATCTGACGGGCCTTCGACAGAATCATTTCGAGCAGAGTGCCCACGTCGTGCGTTTCCGACAGGGCAATGCCGATGTGATTGAGTTCTTCCATCTCGCGCTCGGTCCGTTTGAGGTCGGTGCGCGCGGCGCGCTCCCGCTGCGCCAATTCGATGTTGGCGAACGCGGCATCCACCGTCTTGCGGACCAGAGCCGGGTTGGCTTTGCGCGGAAGCGTCGCGAAACATTCGTGTTGTTGCGAGGAAGTGGCGGCGTTGCGCGAAATGCCGATCAGCCGGACCATGCGGGCACGCCGCGTGAGTTGCCGCAGTGAGGTCAGATCGTCGGCTTCAAGGTCCGCCAGGCAAACGATCGGAGAATCTGGCGTAAGGGGTGCGCTAGCCTGGCGGCCGGCGGACGGACGGGGCAGCGGACGCAGCGAATACCGGCGTCTCAGCGGCCTTGCCAACGGGGCCGCGAGGGACCGCGCAAAGTACCAGATCTCAGCAAGTTGCGGCATTGAGAGGGTGCGGCATGCCGCAGGGGCAGGAGTTCTGCGCGCTCGCCGCAGACCGTAGTATATGAGAAATGGATATGCCGTCCTAGCTTGTCAATATCCTCTGGTGTCGTGAAAGGACGTAACTACTTGCATGACAGCCTATTGCTCCGTAAATCCTGGTTTGCTAGTCTGAAATTTAGTGGGGCGATGCGTCTCAAAGTGGCACGGGAGTGTGATTTGACCACCGGCAGCTTGGAGATCAATTCAACCCTGTAGCCGGTCGAATGAGGTCCCTTTTGCGCATTCAAACCGGAGCGCGCACCGACCTCGGGCGCGTCCGAAAAAACAACGAAGACAGTTACCAGATCGAGCCCACGCTGCGCTTGTTCGTGTTGTCCGACGGAATGGGCGGAGAAGCCCATGGCGAGGTAGCCAGCAATCTCGCGGTCCAGACGATCGTGACCCATTGCCAGCAGGCGGAGAACAGCCGCGCGACTCCGATTTTCGGAGAGCCGCAGACGGATGTTTCCGAGCGGACCAATCGCCTGGCGAGCGCGATCCATCTGGCGAACCGCAAAGTTTTTGAAATGGCCGCCGCCAACCCCGAGCAAAGGGGAATGGGAGCGACCATCGTGGCCGCGTGGATCGATGGGCAGAGGCTTTCCCTCGCGCACGTAGGCGACAGCCGCGCGTATCTGCTTGCGGGCCGGATCGCTCGATCAGCTGACCGCCGACCATTCGCTGGTGGCCGAAAAAGTGCGCATCGGAATCCTGACGCCGCAGGAAGCCGACGCCAGCGAGATGCAGAGCGTACTGACGCGCGCCGTGGGAACCAGCGCCACCGTGCAGGTCGACGCCAACGAACAGATATTGCTGGTGGGCGACACCCTGCTGCTGTGCTCGGACGGGCTGACGCGCATGGTGACCGATCCTGAAATCGCGAGCACGCTGCTGACCAGCACGTCCGCGCAGGAAGCCGCGGACCGGCTGATCGAATTGGCCAACGAGTATGGCGGCTTGGACAACGTCAGCGTGATCGTCCTGCGCGTGACACAAAAGTCCGACGGCGTGCTGGACCGCTTGAAAGTCTGGAAGCGAAACTCCGAGTAAGGTTCTGCCGGCTTTGGCCGCGGGTGACTCGCAATGTCGAGATTGGTCCTAAAATTCGAAAGCTCCGTGCTGAAAGAGGTTCCATTGGGAACCCGGCCGGTGACGATTGGACGCGCCCCGGACAACGACATTCCAATCGACAATCTTGCCGTCTCCAATTATCACGCGCGGGTGTATGTCGAGGCCGGGTCGCTGGTGGTGGAGGACTTGAATAGCCTGAACGGATTGTTTCTCAACGATATCCGCGTGGAACGCGCGATGCTCAAGGATGGCGACGCGATTTTGATCGGCAAGCATCACATCTGGGTGGACCAGACGCACGATGCCGCTTTGCCGATGGACGGCTGGCGCAAGGCCCCGGCTCCCCGCGTGAACGAGACTATGGTCCTCGATACGCACGAGCGCCGGAAGATGCTGGAGCAGGCCGCGGCGGCCGGCGAGCGCTCCCAACTCTCTCCCGATCGATTGCGCGTTCCGACGCTTACCGTCCTTCGCGGCCGCACGAATCAAAAAGAGTACCGCATCGCCGGGAAGCTTACCGTGATCGGCCATTCGAAATTGGCCACGGTTCGCTTGCGCGGATGGTTCACGCCGGACATCGCGGCGCAAATCAACAAACATGAGGACGGCTACTACCTGGGCCGAGGGGATCGCGTGCCGAAATTGAATGGAGTTCCGATCAACGGCTTGACCAAGCTCAATGATGGGGACCTGATCGATGTAGGCCGCGTTCGGCTCAATTTCCTGTTTCATGATTAGCTTCGCGTTGCGCGCCCAGAGGCAGCTTCCGGATCATGTCAGGGACTCCCACCGGCGGTAAATCGCATCGCGCCCTGCGCGTTCCGCGCGAATGGCTTCGCGCGTGGTGGCACCGGCGCGTTCCGTTTGCCATCAGCCTGGGACTGACGGTTTTCGCGCTGTTCATCTACTCCTACACGTTCATCGGCGATCGTCCGACCGCCGTGTTCTCCTTCATCAACCGCCTGGAACTCGATGCGCTCGACCTGCGCTTCCGAATCCGCCCGGAGCAGTACACGCATCCCGACCCCCGCATCGTCATCGTGGATATCGACCAGCGCTCGCAGGAGATTCTCGGCCGGTGGCCCTTTTCGCGCGCGCACTTCGCGAAAACGCTGGACGCTCTGCACGAGGACGGAGCGAAAGTCGCGGCCTTCGACATCACCTTCAGCAAGCCCGACGAAACGTCGGCGCCGATTCGCGAATTGCGGCAAACCGTGATGGAACGCGAAAAACAGGGCGGGCGGACGGACCCTGGCGTTTTGGCCGATCTCGACAAACTTTCGAAGGAGTATGACGGAGACGAACAATTTGCGCGCGCCATCGAACGGTTTGGGAATGTAGTCCTCGGAAATTTTTTCCTCTATTCCCAGTCCGATCTGAAAGGCGTCGACGCCAAGACGCTCGACCGCTACGCCAATATCCTCGCCGACTTCCCCTTCCCGCAGGTGCGCGCGGCCAATCCGCGCACCGGGCAGCGCGATCTTTCGCATCTGATGCAGAGCTTCGGCAATCCGTATTCCCTGACGCCCCTGGGCACGCAGGCGAATATCGAAGTGTTGAGCGACGCGCTCCGCACCGCGCATGGCGCGACGGGATTTTTCAACGTGGAGCCCGATCCCGACGGCGTCGTGCGGCATTCCCTGCTGGTGCTTCCCTACGGCCGCTCGAAGAATTTTGCCGATTGGGACATGTACGGATCGCTCGACGTCCAGGCCGTGCGCCTCTTCCTGGGCTTGCCCGATCAGCAGACCGTGCTCGATTTCAGCGAGACCGGCATCACCGCTCTCGAATTCGGTCCTTCGCTCGTCATCCGGCCAGACGCCATTGGGCGCACGATGATCAATTATCAGGGCGGCGCCGGCACGTACCCATACGTCTCCATCGCCGACGTCGTGAACCACAAATTTCGTCCGGGAACCTTCCAGGGGAAAATTGTCCTCATCGGCGCGTCCGCGACCGGGATCGGCGACCTGCGCTCGACGCCGTTCGGCGGGATCGATTATCCGGGAGTGGAAATCCACGCGAACGTGATCGACAACATTTTGAACCGCCATTTCATGGTTCGCGGCGCAAATCAAGTGGCCGTCGATGTTCTGCTGATTCTGCTGTTCGGAGTTCCGCTGGGATTGTGGCTGGCGTTGGCGCAGCCGCGTTCCCTGCTGTTTGGATTGCTGCTCCTGGTTCCGTTTGGTTTTGGTGTTTGGTTCGCCTTCCTGCACGGATGGTGGCTGAATTTCATCGTGCCGTCCGGGACGCTGGTTGCGAACGTCGGCTTGGTCGCGATGTACCGCGCGCTGGTGGAAGAAAAAGAAAAGCGGCGGGTGCGCGGCGCGTTCCAGCAGTATTTGAGCCCGGAGGTGATCCGCCGTCTGCTGGAAAATCCCGACCTGGTGAAGCCGCGCAAAACGGAAATCACCGTAATGTTCAGCGACGTGCGCGGTTTTACAACCATCTCCGAAAAACTGGACGCGCAGGAACTCGCCGCGCTGCTCAATGAATACCTGACCGACATGACCAAAATTGTCTTCGACCACAACGGGACGCTGGACAAGTATATCGGCGATGCGGTCATGGCGTTTTGGGGCGCGCCGTTTGAGGAGCCGGGGCACGCGACGCAGGCGTGCCACGCCGCGCTCGCAATGATTTCCCGATTAAAACAGATGCAGAAAAAGTGGAAGGCCGAGGGGAAACCCGTGCTCGATATCGGCGTGGGGCTCACAACCGGCTTCGCGTCCGTGGGCAACATGGGATCGGCGCTGCGCTACGGCTACACCGCGCTGGGCGACACCGTCAATCTTTCCTCCCGCCTCGAAGGTTTAAATAAGGAATACGCCACGCACATCCTTTTGAGCGAGACGACCTACATGGCCGTGGAAGATCCGCTGCTTGTTTTTCGCGAACTCGACTTGATTCGCGTGAAGGGCAAGCTCCAGCCGGTCACGTTGTACGAGCTGATCGCTTCCCGAGGCACTCCCGAAGGCGACGCGCTGGGACTCGCGGAACGCCTTGAACTTTTTGCCCAGGGGCTCGCCTGCTACCGCGAGCGACGCTGGCAGGACGCCCAGATTATTTTCGAGAAACTATGCGAGCGCTGGCCCGAAGACGGCCCCGCGCGCATGTACCTGAATCGCTGCAAGGAATATCAAGTGGCGGGTCCCGACGCGAATTGGGACGGCGTCTACGTCATGACGCATAAGTAGCGATTTTTCATTTCCCTTTCTGCCTCATTTTCCGGTAATACTGCTTCTCGGCACTTGCGAAGTCCCATGAATAAGCGTCACAATGCGATTTCATGAGGGATAGGATCACGCCTTGAATTGGTCCAGGCGTGTCATGGGGTGTTTCACTTCCCCAATGAATCGCACGTTGGAATCGCATTTGTTGTGCTTCGGTCGTGAAGCTGCATTTATAAAAACTCGAACGCAACGGAATTTCCGGAGGCACCATGGTCATGGCTAAAAGAGCATTTTTCCTGATTGCCGCGATGCTGGTGATTGCGGAAGCCTCGTATTCGCAGCAGCCGCGCTTTCACCTCCAGGATGCGACGATCGATGACGTCCATCGCGCCATTCGAGACGGCCAGATCACCTGCCAGGGATTGGTCCACCTCTATATCAATCGCGCCAAGGCGTATAACGGAGTCAGCAACGAGCTGGTCACCAGAGACGGAGAGCCAATCCCGCCGGCGCCCGGAGTAGTTCGCGCCGGCGCGCCGCTGAAGTTTCCCACCCAGACCATCGCCATATCCACTTTGCTTCCCAATTTCGATCAGTATGCCGGAATGCCGATTGAGTTTGGCAGGATGGAACCAACCGCGTCCGATCCGACCGTGCAGCAACAGTACGGCATGACCATTGGCATTCCCAACGCCGGTCAGCTCAACGCACTCGGCACGCTCAATATCCGCGGCGAGCGCTCCGTGACCTGCAAGGGCGATCGCGACCGGCGTCCGTCCGACGGGCCGCTGCCGCCCGGCTCGCCGGCGGTGTGCGAGGAATTCCGCAAGCAACCGGATGCGATCGAGCGCGCGGCCGAGCTCGACGCGCAATACGGCAGGAATCCCAATCTTGCGAAAATGCCCATGTACTGCATCGTATTTTCGCTCAAGGATTCCTATGACGCCAAAGACATGCGCAGCACGGGCGGCGGGGATGCCCGCTACGATATCGATTTCCCCGCTCGGGACCAGACCCTGGTTGCGCAGCTTCGCGAAAAGGGCGCCATTATCTACGCCAAGACCGCGAACACGGAGTACAACGGGCGTCCGGTTCCCGCCATTCGCGGCGGCGCCGGGGTGGAGCGAGGCACGAACAGACCCACAAAAATATTTGTATCGACCCAGGGTTACCAGCGCAGCAGTTGGGCGGGAAATCCAAGCGATGTCTACGACACCACGCGAGCCGCATCCCTGGGTTCAAGCTCCGGCTCGGGCGTTTCCGTGAGCGCAAATCTGGCGGCGTGCAGCATCTGTGAAGAGACAAGCATGTCCTGCCGCGGCCCCTCCAATCACAACGCGGTGGCGCTGATTTTGCCTCACAAATCGCTCATTTCTTTTCTCGGCGGCGCGATCGGCGCGGACATCTACAATGACCGCGCAGGCATCATGTGCCACACGGTGCGAGACGCGGCAAAGGTATTGGATGCCCTCAAGGATTCAGGCCAACGGATACTACGATCCGCGCGACATCTTCACCACGGTTCCGAGATCGAGCGTTTTGGATAAGCCTTACGCCGCGAGCGCGGCTTCGCCGGGCACGCGCGGCTCGCTGCGCGGAATGCGCATCGGGATTGTCCGTGAATCAATGCTGACTTTCCCGGGTGTAAAGGCGGACGAGCCGATTTCTGAAGCAGCGGCCAAGGAAATCAAAGCCATTCTAGGCGACTACCTGGGAGCGACCCTGGTCGAATCCGTCGATCCTCTCTGGCCGGACGATCCCAGCATCGAAAACATGAAGCCGTCCTACACGCAAGCTCTGGCACAGCTTGTCCCCGTATTTTTCCCCGATATTCTGTATCGCCTTACGCGCAACGGCGAGCCGCAATTCCCCGAGTTCGCCGCGATGATTAAACCGACGGAGTTTGCGCCGGGTAAGACGTTCGGATCCGGCACGATGAAACCCATTGATTACTTCCTCGATTTGGCTGAAGGGACGCGTGCCCGTCCCCAAAAACCTGAATATTCGCGCGATCGAGGAGGAGGTCGAATCCAATGCGTTCACTTTTCAATTCAATCAATACGCCCTGCGGCGGGTGGCCGATTGGAAAGCGCGCGGATTCATCGAAACCTTGATCGATTTCCACGCGCTCAATGAGCGATCGAAGTTCTGGGGCGATGATCAGCGGGCGGCGTTTAAGAATTGGGAAGAGATGCAAGACATGCGCAACAAGCTCGGCGAAAGGCAGGGGATCGACGAGCACATCATGATTCGGGAGTTACTGCGGCGAGTGGAAATGAAAGTGATCTATGAAAACCACCTCGATGCCGTCGTGCGTCTCCACTATTCACTTCCGCCCGGAAAGATAGGCCTGGCGCCTCAGCCGGAGCCTCCAAACGACATCCGCGGTGAACTCCGCATGGGACCTTTTGCGGGTCTCACCGAAGTCCTTATTCCCGCCGGGTATGTGCGAACGGTTTACGATCCCGTCTTTGTATTGAGCGCCGACAAAAAGCGATATATTCCGACCAACAACAACACGCCCACAACTCTGCCGCCACCCGGCATGCCGTTCTCCCTGGTCTTTCGGGCGGAGCCCGGAAAAGAAGATATCATTTTGAAGATAGCCTCCGCGTACGAAGCGGCTTCCAAGCGGCGTATTCCTCCGCCTGACTTTGGACCCTTGCCAGGCGAACCGTAAGAGTTTGTCCGTGAGCATCGCAAATAATTTGGCGGCCGGATGACAGATCAATAGGGAGTTTTTCGTTTTTTTGCTTATCCCGGCAATGACCGAGTTTCCGGTAAGCCCGTGGAAAAGTTCCCAGCAAGACCATTCGACGACCAAAGGCAACTACAAATCCGACTTGACACTAACCGGCCTTGTCATGGAAGGAGTTGAAGCCTAATCTCCAAATGAATCCTACGTTTTACCGGACTGAAACAGCCGTCCTCTTTTTCAAGGTGGGATGCACTACCATTATCGCCGAGGGATGGAAAACTTAAGCTGCTTGGATCATAGTGAAGTGATGAAACACAGATTTCGATTGATAGTAATGGAATTCCTGGTCGCACTTTTGGCGGCTAGTGCCCTCGGACTAACTGTGAGGGGCCAAGGATCCGCCGAAGGATTTGACCATATCCCGGCATTGATTTTGAAGGGGAGCCTTGAGCCGCGACTGCCTAGCGACATAATTCGCATCAAATTCAGTCCCGACGGCAACTACGTTCTCGCGCAGGATAGATCGAATATTTTCATCCTCACGCGGCAGCCCCTGATGCAACGCTTCCAGATTGACGCACAGGCAGCGGGACCTGCGCAGTTTACACCTGACTCTTCTGAGGTGGTCTTCACCACGGGCGGTTTACGTTTATCAGTTGAGCGGTGGAATGTAATGAGTGGCAAGCGCACATCGGAACATGAAGTCGTATTGATTGGCGGCTGCGTTGAGAGCTTGCTTTCGCCTGACGGCAAGAGCCTGGCTTGCTTCTCCATTCACAGGGATACTTCAGCTCACATAGGGTCTTTCGTTGCGCCTTTAGGACCACTGACGGATCTTGATTTTAGGCTCATCGATGTGATGACCGGAGATGCGATTGTAGCCGAACGAAGCTTTGTCGCGGGGAACGTGGAAAATGCCTCCTTTCTATCGGATTTCGAGAAAATCGGCCAACTCGGAGTCAGCGGATGGGTTTCGGCCATTCCCGCAGGCTTTTCTCCTGACGGACGATTCTTCGCGGCAGGTTTTAACAAGCAATCGATCGCTGCAGATCTGGTGTCCCGCGCCGTGGTTCCGCTGCATGGCGATCTCGAATGGATACTCGGGGGAGGGTTTGTTTTCGTCTCGCCCGAGCGCGTGCTTGCCGAAAATTCGCGCGAACCTGCGAAATCGGAAATTCTCGAATTTCCTTCTGGCGCGGTCATCAGCAAGGTCGCGCTCGGCAATCAGCAGATAGAAGCTGCGACTCGGGGCAACTTCGTTTTCCTTCGGCCGATCAAAATGGCGCCGCTGGGTGTGTTCGATTGGGGGACACACACAATGGTTATGGCCCTGCCGGAGTCCACGGGAATGGATATCTACGACAAATATCTTGCTGGACAGCGACCCGACGGACAGATTGCGATATCTGATTTTCCGGCAACCAAGATCGAGTCCAAGCTGACACTGCCTGCAGGAGCGCTCGGCCCCCTCGATGCAGTTGCAGTCTCGCCGGACTTCCGCTGGCTGGCGATTTCCACACACGCGCGCGGCGGAGTCTGGGACCTGTCGGCCATGAAACAAGAATACCTGCTGCGGGCATTTAACGGCGCTTACATCGATGGCGAAGAAGCTCTTTACGTTGATTTTCCGAAGTTGGGCGCTAACCCGAGGTCAATCGTTCGCGCTGATCTGTCGGCCGTTAATTTTAAGACCATCCATCCTGTGGATGAATCATCTCTGAAAACGACACAATATGGACGCTTTCTGTTGTCAAAGATTCCTACTGGAAAAAGCCGTTGGGAGTTTTCCTTTGCCGTGCAGGACGTGCGAGATGGCCGCACCCTGTGGACAAGGGCTTTCCCCAAGCTTACCCCTGACGATATCGAGATATCACCTGATCAGAATCGTGTCATTTTCCGCTGGCTAGCCCAACAGCAACCGGCAATGGACGAGATCAAGAAGGACAAGGCGCTCAAGGCACGCTATGACAAAATTGCGGAACATATCAGTACTTTTTTGATGCAGGTGTTGGAGGCAGAAACAGGAAAACCTGTTGGAGATGTCCTAGTAGAAACACCTTTCCCGAAGACGGTCGGAGCCCCAGTGGAAACGATACCGCCTGTCGCGTTCGCCTCGGGAGACTGGCTATTCGTTACCATCGATAATAAACAGACACGCGTATATTCCATCTCGACCGGCGATCTCAGGGCTACTGTGCCAGGGTCAGGAGTAATCGCTTCCTCGGCATCAGGACTTTTTGTCGTGCAACCAAGTCCAGAGGAATTACAAGTCTACGCCTTGCCGGGAGGGGAGAAGCGAGCGCTGTTGAGATTTCCGTCGCCGACCTCCTTCGTGCGGTTTAGCGGTGATGCAGGGCAGCTATTTGTCCTGACACAAGATCAAAGCTTTTCTATTTTTGATGCTGCGATACTGGCAGGGAGCCAGTAGGCTGCTGGCACGGCATTTTCTTCTGCGAATTCGACATTGCCAATATGAGGGTGTGGTGAAATCGGATGCAGTGGACTTATATTTGAATGGCGCACTCATCGCCATGCACACGACAAACAGTTCGAATGAGAAGGCGGCTTCCCAAGTCCTTCCTTGAGAAATTCTCGTACCAGAATGTGGCCCGGACCGCAGGGTCAGTCCGAATGAAATGACGCGAAAATTTAGCGTTAATTCCCTGCTTTCAGCTTAATTTCCGCCATATCGCCCTTTATTTCCATCGTCGTGCCAAAGGGCTTTGAAGCGTCGGCCAGGCGCTGGAGGACGTAGCCCGCTCTCGCACCTTTCAATGGCGTGGGCAAGCCGCGAGTGTCGAGGAACTGGTTGTTGGTGTACGGGTTGTGAATATCGGGCTGGCCCTCGCCCACGTTGTTCAAGCCGATCGGGCGGAACGAAACCGATTTCAGAGTTTTCCCCTGAAACTCGACGTACGCGACCGCGCTCTCCCAATTCATCGGTTCGTCGATGTAGGTCAGCGTCGGCGTCAAGTTATAAATGAAATTGCCCAGGTCGTAGAAGATGGGGCGTCCGTGATAAATCTCCACGCCGTGCAGCAGGGGCGCGCCATGCATCACGATGATGTCCGCGCCTGCATCGACTTCCGCGTGCGTCCACTTGATGAGCCACTCGCTCGGGGCGAGGCGTTCCTGCATGCCTTCGGTGAAAATCGTCGCGAACGAGTGATTGGCGAAGACGTGGTTATGCTGGTAGACAATCACCAGGTCCGCATGCTGGCGGGCGTCGCGAATGCTTTGCAGGATGCGTTGCGCGTCCTCGGGATTCGGGATGTTTCCGGGCGTGGCAGGCAGGTCTTCGGTCGCCTCATTTTCTCTGTCGCCGGCTTCTACGCGAAGCTCATTCACGCCCGGACGGTCAGCCGTGGCGCGCCCTCCCGGCGGAATCAGGCCTGACGCGCTGGCGATCAGGGCAATCGTGCCCTTCGGCGTGTGCAGATATCCTGGCGCCACGGCTTCTGCCACGTTGTTTCCCGTGCCGGCATGAGCGATTTTCCGGCTGTCGGCCTCGCGAATCGTGTTGTGAATGCCGGTCACTTTCAGATCGAATGCGTGGTTGCCGGAAAGGGATAGCAGGTTAAAACCGAAAGTCTTCAGCGCATCGAGCGCTTCGGGCGGAGTGAGAAATCCCCTGCCCTCATGGGTCGACTCGCCTTTTTCGGCGACCGCGGATTCCAGGTTGGTGAAAATCACATCGCCCTTCAGCAATCCTTGAATCACGGGCACTTCCGCAGGCGTGGTCGCGCGAATATCCGACCGGATCATGGATTGCCCCGCCAGGGTGATCGTAATCGGAGCCGGCTGCTGCTGCGCGGCAGCGCCCATCGCGAACACGATTGCCGAGACAAACGTGACGCACATTGCCCTCGCCAACAACCGGCCGTTTTTCGACATCATTGCCATTTGCTTTCCCCTCGCGTTTTTGTTTGCGCGTCCTCTTGCCGGAATCCGGCGCATTGTTCTAATTCATCTTACCCCGGCGGCCACCGAAATTCGCGTCCGCCGAGCAAATGCAAGTGAAGATGAAATACGGACTGCCCCGCGCCGGCGCCATTGTTGACGACGGTCCGGTAGCCGCCGGTGAGTTTGCGCTCCCTGGCGATCTGCGCGGCAAGCAGCTGCATGCGGCCGAGCACCGCCGCATCCTCGGACGCGGCATCGGTAAGCGAAACGTGGTGCTTTGTGGGACAAATCAGGATGTGCGTCGGCGCCTGCGGGTGAATATCCTCGAAGGCAAAGATTTCGGCGTCTTCGTGCACGAGTTTTGCGGGAATTTCCTTGCGTCCGATTTTGCAGAACAGGCAATCGTTCATTGGAAATCCTTCTTGGAAAAGCGCTGTCGAGAGCGCGATCCGTTAAAAGAGTTGCAAGAAGCCGGTGTCCCCCGCACCCACGACCTGCACCGGGACCGGAGAAGCCGTGATGGTGTCGTTTCCAAGCTGGCCGTTCGTGTTGAGTCCCCAGCACCAAACGGCGCCGACACTGTTCACGGCGCAGGCGTGCGATGCGCCCGCGGCAACTGCGACCACGCCGCCCGTTAGCCCCGAGACCTGCGCCGGGGTTATGGAATTGGCGGCGGTGGTGTTGCCAAGCTGGCCCGAACCACCTTCACCCCAACACTGAGTCGCCCCCGCGGTCGTCACGGCGCAGGTGAAGCCGTAGCCTGCGGAGATCGACGTTATACCGGCCGTGAGCCCGGAGACTTGCAGCGGGAGGCTCGATTGCGTTGCGGCGCCATTGCCGAGTTCGCCTTGGGAGTTGTCTCCCCAACACAGTGCCGTCCCGGCGCTGGTCACGGCGCAGGTGTGGTCTTGGCCCGCGGCAATCGCGACCACGCCGCCAAGGGGCGCATTCCCGGCTGAGTCTAAAACTTCCACAGGGATCATCGATGGGCTCAAGGTACCATTGCCGAGCTGCCCGTATTCATTTGCCCCCCAGCACCAAACGGCTCCCGCATTGGTCAGGGCGCAGGCGTGCGACTCTCCTGCGGCAATTGCTGCCACGCCGCTGGTTAGGCCGGAAACCTGCGCCGGGATAGTTGCGTTGGCGGAGGTTCCGTTGCCAAGCTGGCCGGAGTCGCCTTCACCCCAGCATTCAGCCGCTCCCGCGGTTGTAACGGCACAAGTAAGGTAGGAGCCCGCGGAAATGGCAGACACGCCGCTTGATAGCCCTGAAACCACTACGGGGAGACTCGATTGTGTGGAGGCGCCATTGCCAAGTTCGCCTTGGGAGTTGTCTCCCCAGCATAGTGCAGCCCCGGCGCTGGTCACGGCACACGTGTGGTCTTGGCCAGCAGCAATCGCGACAACGCCGCCAAGGGGCGCATTCCCCGCTGGGTTCAACACTTCCACCGGGATGCTGGATTCGGTCAATGCGCCGTTGCCGAGTTGCCCGTATTCGTTCAATCCCCAGCACCAAACCGTTCCGGCATTGGTCAAGGCGCAGGTGTGCGACTCGCCCGCAGCAATGATGTTGCCGCAGGTGACTGCGATACCGATGTTGGCGCCGCCGATCGTGCCGCTGGCGTTGCTTCCCAACGGTGCAAGCCGCGCCCGCTGGTTGTGTCAGAACCGTGACCGCATAAGACGAGCCCTTGGTCACGGGCGTATTGAAATTGGTGGCAGTGCCATTGGTGGAGACAGCTAGGTTGTCGCCGCCTTCGTTTTGCAGCACGACCTTTGCATTTGCCGATAAACCGGAAACGGTCACGGCAATGTTCGCCGAGACGTTCGAACAGGTAACCGGAATGCCCGTGACGTTCGCCAAGGCCGTCCCGCTTCCAATGGTGACCACGCAGTTCTGCGCCGGGTTGGAAGGCTGCGTAAGAACCGTGACGGCATACGTGGTGCCGCTGGCGATGGCCGTGGCGAAAGTGAAGTTGCCGTTCGCGCTGACCGGCAGGTTGTCCCCGCCATTATCCTCCAGTACAAGACCCGTGCCGGAGAGACCCGAGACCGCGACGCCAATCGTGTACGTAACCGTGGTGGTGACACAATTCACTTGAATACCGGAAGCATTGGCGATGGTAACCGTTCCGAAACCATTGGTCACCCCGCAGGTCTGCGCCGGACCGGAAGGCTGCGTAAGAACCGTGACGTTATACGTGCTCCCCCTGGCGATGGCCGTGGAGAACGTATAGTTTCCGTTTGCGCTGACCGACAGGTTGTTGCCGCCGTTATTCTGCAGCACAAGACCCGTGCCCGAAAGGCCCGTGACCGTGACGCCGACGGTGAAGGTATTTGTATTGCAGACGACCTGAACAGCCGAAACATCCGCAATGGCCGTTCCGCTTCCGTTGGTTACCGCGCAAGTCTGCGCGGGATTGGAAGGCTGCGTAAGAATCGTGACGTTATAATTGCCGCCGCTGACGATGGTCGTGGCGAAGACGAAGGTCCCGCTTGCGCCGATCGAAAGGTTGTCGTCACCATTGTCCTGCAACACCAGTCCCGTGCCGGAAAGGCCATAGACCGTGCCGCTGATGGTATAGGTGGTAACAGCCGTGCTGGAGCCGCCAGGAAGCGAGAAGGAGCGAAACCCCCACTGTCAGCATCATCACGAACGATTTCAACTTCATCCTTGCCTCCGTCCCACATTTTCATTTCTGACTTCTGAATTCTTACGCTCGCCGGGTTCGCTCGACTTCTGCTCCGTACTGAAAGTGCTGGTTTTCGACCTCACCTGTACGGTGTGCACGACCGAGGCATTGTCAACGCGTCCAAACCCGAATCCATACAGATGCCGCCGAACCGCCGAAGGTTTGTAAACAAACTTTAAATTGGAAATCCGTGTGGACGCCTGATCTTCTCATCCTACTTCGCGGTCAATCCATTGATTTGATCCAGCCGGACCACGAACGTCTGAAATCCATCGCTGGTTCGCAGTTGCCCGGCAAGCTGCTGCGCGGCGTCTGGACTCGGAACACGGCCAACGCGCACGCGGTAAAAATGGCCGGTGGGCGCATCATAATCCTGAATAAAGATGGGCTGGTAGGCCGTCAATAAGCGGTCGCGCAGGCGTTCGGCATTGGTGCGGTCGGTAAAGGCCCCGACTTGCACGGTGAATTCTCCGCCGGCAGGGCTCGGCCCGGAGAGCAGTTCGATGCGCACGGGCGCGGTGCCAGTCCCGAGCATGTCGAGAGAAACGGCCGCGGCGCGCGCCAGATCGAGAATGCGATCGCCCACAAACGGACCCCGGTCGATCACGCGCACTTCAACGTTGCGGCCGTTATTCAGATTGGTGACCCGCAAAATGCTGCCGAACGGAAGCGTGCGATGCGCGGCCACCAGAGTATTCATATCGAAAATTTCGCCGTCGGCCGCGCGGCGCCCGTTAAACGGAACGCCGTACCAGGAGGCCGTGCCCTGCTCCACATAAATGCCGGGAATAAAGGGAGCGCTTCTCGTCGGCGATGGCGTGGCGGTTGCCGCCGGCGGCAGCGGATTCGATTTCGGAGGTGGCGCGGGTGCGGATTCCGGCTGAGGAGCGGCGCCGGGGGAATCGAGCTTGCAATCGGGCGGCGTCCCGCGCAACCCGCCGCGGCAAGCGCCGTGAAGAGCAGGGCCAGTGGCCAGCCCGAACGAATGCGCGCCGTCAGACTCGGCGTCTCGCGCTCACGCACCTCGGCCACCAGGTTCCTTCCGCATTTCCAGAGCGATCCCTTCTTCAGGCGGGCTCCAAGTAGAGCCCGCACCTGTTCTCTACGCGGGCTCCAAGTAGAGCCCGCACCCGTCCCAAATTTTCGCGAACGCATTTCCACAACGCATACGAGTTTCGCGTCCGCGCGGAATTCCAGCTATTATAGGCATGCAATAATTTTGCGGCAAGGAGACAACGTGCCTCTTCCAGTCCGATGGCGCTATAAACTCGACCGCTGGCGCAGCCAGCTCGCTCAAATGTTCCATTCGGAGCCGAAACAAGTGCGCCCAAGACTCTGCCCTTCCTGCGGCGCGCTGGTCGGCACCACGGCAACCAAATGCTACCAGTGCGGCGCGAGCACGAAGTACTCCCTTTCGGCGGCGAGCCGCACGCTCAGCCGCTGGATGCCGCAAACTTCGCCCGTAACCTACGCCATGCTGTCGATCTGCTGCCTGATGTATGTGCTGTCCCTGGTGATTACGCTGAAATTTACGGGAGGCGAAGGCGTGGGCGGCGGCCTGATGAATATCGGCGGGATCGCGACGCGAGTCAACTTGCGGCTGGGCGCGTCTCTCCCGCTCACCTATGACATCCAGCAGCCCTGGCGCTTCATCACCGCCATTTTCCTGCACGGCGGGCTGCTCCATATCGGTTTCAATATGTGGGTGCTGATGGATATCGGCCCCATGGTCGAGGAATTATACGGGTCGGCGCGATACTTTTTCTTGTTCGTGGTAACCGGCGCGGCGGGTTACGTGCTGAGCTCGTTTTTCGGACATTTGAGCGTTGGCGCTTCCGGCTCCCTGCTTGGGCTGATCGGCGTGCTCCTGGCGGCAACCACGGGCAGAAAAAGCTTTTCGGCTCAGGCCCTGCGAAGCGCTTTGATTCGCTGGCTGATATATATCGCGGTCCTCGGATTTATGTTCAGCGGCACCGACAACGCCGCGCACATCGGCGGGCTTGCAGCGGGTTACCTGCTCGGACGCGTGATGCCCGATCGCATTCCCGCGGACGTCATCGAACGCCGCCGCGCCGATATGATGGGATGGATCGCGGGACTTGCCGTCGCCGTGAGTTTCGGTTTCATGATTTTTAGTTATTTGCAAAATCGTAGGACATGCTTCAATCTTTCTGGTTTTAGTTTTAACAGAATCAGAACCGACAGGCTGAAGAGCCTGTGTGATTATTCAAATTTGAACATGCCAGCGGCTGAAGCCGCATTCATTCTGCGTACTTTATGGCACGGCTGAACCCTGCCCACAAGATTTACCTGTTGTCACACAGGCTCTTCAGCCTGTCCTGCTAAACCCCGGCCAATCACTTTACAATTCTTGTAAAACAATTGGATTACCGGATTCTCACCACGAAAATTGAAATCGTTTCAAACTCTTCGAGGGGCTAAAAAACCGCAGCGTGGCTTGGTGGCACAGGCTTCAGCCTGTGCGATGTTTCAAGCAAGAAATGAAACCGCACAGGCTGAAGCTGTACTCGGCGGTGATGCTTTCGTCCAAATTCTACAGGCTTTGGAAGGTTTCCGCTCAGAAATATGTGAGAATTGCGGATTAGTTATGAGGCTCGTTCAACCGGCGGGCGACGCTGAAGCAATAATGAAACCCTGAAAATACAGTGAACCCCGCGACCAGATATACGGTGACGTTCTTGACCTGCCGCAACCAGGACCATTGCGTGACCGCAAGCAGCACCACGGCAAACACCAGCAGGATTTGCAGCGCCGTGGTGAGCTTGCCGTAAATGCTCGGCGGAAACGGCCGGTAACCCACAACCAACAGGATCACCGCGGCCGTCATCAGCAGGAGGATATCGCGGCTGAGCACGATCGTGGCAAGCCACCAGCCGATCTGCCGGTTCATCGCCAGCACCACGAACGAGGAGGAAAGCAGCAGCTTGTCCGCGATGGGGTCGAGATACGCGCCCAAGCGCGGTCTTCTGGTTCAGCGAGCGCGCCAGCACGCCGTCGAGCGCATCGGTCAGCGCGGCAATGATAAGAATCGCCAGCGCCAGGTCATAGCGCCGGTAATGAATCGAGATAATAAAAAACGGTAAAAATCCGAGGCGAAGAAACGTCAGCTGATTCGGGACCGTGAAGATGCGGGATGACATGGGATTGGGCTCACCAGCAGCTTACACGAATAGCGCGAGATAATCCCGCAAGGATCGGCCGACGCGCTGCTCGAATCGTTCGGAAAGCGACGGAATCGAGCCGTGCGGCTCGTCCAGCGCGATCCTCTCGACGCGCTGCATGGGGAAAAACAGCGTGGGAAGGCCGATGCGCTCGCCTTCCGGGTCCTTCACCTGCCGGATGAAATCGTCGAAGGAATTCAAATCGATGCCGCGCACCGTCACGCCCGACGCGTTCATCGAGACGAGCGATCCCCACAATTTTTCCTTGGGTGTGTGAAGGCTCACAATGACGATGGAGTTGGGTTCCAACGGTACGCTCGCTTTGCTCCCGGCGACGGGACACGCTTGACGTTACACCGAAATCGTTTTCAGGTTCTCCGCAATTCGCAATTTCGGCTCGGTGACCTTCTGCACCGCCTCCGGCGTAACGCCGGGCGCCACTTCGCGCAGCACCAACCCTTCGGGCGTGACTTCGATCACCGCAAGTTCGGTGACGATCATGTCCACGACTTCGATCCCGGTGAGCGGCAAAGTGCACTTGTTCAGAATCTTGGGCTGCCCTTCCTGCGTGGCATGTTCCATGGCGATGATGACGCGCGGCGAGCTGGCCACCAGGTCCATCGCTCCGCCCATGCCCTTCAGCTTTTTGCCGGGAATCGCCCAATTCGCGAGGTTGCCTTTTTCATCCACCTGCAGCGCGCCGAGCACAGTCATGTTCACGTGCGCCGCCGCGGATCATGGCGAACGAATCGGCGCTGGAAAAATAGCTTGTGCCGGGAATCTCGGTCACCGTTTCCTTGCCCGCGTTGATCAGGTCCGCATCTTCCTCACCCTCGAAGGGAAACGGGCCGACGCCGAGCATTCCGTTTTCCGATTGCAGCACGACCTCCATGCCGGCCGGAATATAATTGGCCACCAGGGTCGGCGTGCCGATGCCGAGATTCACGTAATAGCCGTCGCGCAGTTCCTGTGCGACGCGCCGGGCAATCAGTTCCCGCTTGCTGTCTTCCGACTGTGCCATGTTTCCCTTTCCGCAAGCCAGTTCGCAATTAATTTTATGCGGGTCGCGCTCCCGACAGGGCCCGGATCTTCGACTTCAGCCGCGACATCATGACGCCAACAAAACAGGGCTTTAGCCGTTGAAGCATCGGAACAGTTCACGGGCGCTTCCGCACGGTCCTCTTCTCGATCTGCTTCTCGTAATTCGTTCCCTGAAAAATAGCGTTCACGAAAATTCCGGGCGTGTGCACATTTTCAGGCTGCAACGCGCCCAACTCGACGATCTCTTCCACTTCGGCGATCACATAATCCGCCGCCGTCGCCATCATCGGATTGAAATTCCGCGCCGTCTTGCGATAAATCAGGTTTCCCCAGCGGTCGCCTTTCCACGCCTTGATGAAGGCGAAATCGCCGCGCAGGCCGCGCTCCATCACATACTTGCGCCCGTCGAACTCGCGGACTTCCTTGCCCTCGGCGATCATCGTGCCCACGCCGGTGGGCGTGAAGAACGCCGGAATTCCCGCGCCGGCGGCGCGTATGCGCTCGGCCAGCGTGCCCTGAGGATTGAGCTCGACCTCGATTTCCCCGTTCAGAAACTGCTGTTCAAACAGTTTGTTCTCGCCGACGTAGCTGGCGATCATCTTCTTGATCTGATGCGTCTGCAGCAGGAATCCGAGGCCGACATCCATCGAGCCCGCGTTGTTCGATACGCAGGTCAGGTTTTTCGTGCCCTTGCGGACCACGGCGGCAATCAGATTTTCGGGAATGCCGCAGGTTCCGAAACCTCCCGCCAAGATCACGGCGCCGTCAAATAATTTTTCAATTGCAACGTCGGCGTTGGCTACGCGTTTATCCATCGACTCCGGCTCCCGGTGGCGCGAGGTTTTTTCCGAAAACGTTCCGCAAGTTTACTGCAAATCGCGCAGAATTTTGTACAGTTCTCCGGCGGCGGCAAATTGCTCTTCCATCGCGCGAGTCCGGAGATCGCCTCGAAGCTGCTCGAGCGCCTGGATCATCTGATCCAGCACACGATCCAGATTGTCGCTGTTCGTGAGAATAATATCACGCCAGACGGAATAGGGACTTCCCGCCAGGCGAAGGGCGTCCCGCAGTCCGCGTCCGGCGAGCGTCACCGGCAAACCGGTTTCGTCGGTCTCATTGCGCACGACTCCGGCGAGAGCGACGGCAAGGAGTTGCGGAAGGTGCGAAACGATCGCCGCGGCGCGGTCGTGCGTTTCCGCGTCCAGCCAGATGGGTTCCGCGCCCAGCTTTTCAATGAACGCCACAAATCCGGCAACGCGCGCATCGGGCGCGCCGCCGGATTTTTCCGCGCCCGGACCCGCGATCAGCGCGTATTTCGATCCGCGAAACAATTCCGCGTCGGCCGCCGCGATCCCCGAAATTTCCTTTCCGGCCATGGGATGACCGCCCAGAAAATGTGCGCGCCCTTCGAGAAACCATTCCCCCGCCACGCCGCACACCATGCGTTTCGTGCTCGCGGCATCCGTAACCAGCGCATCGGGCGAAGCTAGCCGCGCGATTTCCGGCAACACCTCGATGGTATGTCCCACGGGAAGCGCCACGTAAATCAAATCCGCGCCGGCAACCGCCATGGAAAGCTCACCGGCGCCTTCGTGTATAGCGCCGCGTTCGAGCGCGTGGCGCAAAACGTGTCCTTTGTCCCACCCGATTACGACGGTATCCGGCGAATATTTGCGGAGCGCGAGCGCAAACGAGCCGCCGATCAACCCGGTGCCAAGAATTGCGACGCGACGAAAGGGAGCGGCCATGGCTTAAGCGATGGTCCGGCCGACCGCTTGAGCGATGATGCGCAGCTCGGCCATGAGTTTTTCAAACTGCTCGATGAAAAGCGATTGCGCGCCATCGGAAAGGGCATGCTCGGGATCGTTGTGCACTTCCAGGAGCAGGCCGTCGGCTCCGGCGGCGACCGACGCCCGAGCCATCGGCGGAACTTTGTCGCGTATGCCCGTGCCGTGCGAAGGATCGGCGACGATCGGCAAATGGGAAAGCTTGTGGATGACGGGAATCGCGGCAATATCGAGCGTGTTGCGCGTGGCGGTTTCAAACGTGCGAATGCCGCGCTCGCACAAAATCACATTGTGATTGCCGCCGGCCATGATGTACTCGGCGCTCAACAAAAGTTCCTCGATCGTGGCGGACATGCCCCGCTTGAGAAGCACGGGTTTCCTGGCCGTTCCCAGCGCGCGAAGCAAAAAATAATTCTGCATGTTGCGCGCGCCCACCTGAAAAATATCAATGTAGGGCAGCATCATCTGGATTTGCGACGCGTCCATGACTTCGCTGCAGACGAGCAAGCCGCTCTTGTCCGCCGCCTCGCGCATCATCTTTAAGCCCTTTTCGCCGTGTCCCTGGAAACTGTAGGGCGAGCTGCGCGGCTTGAACGCGCCGCCGCGAAGAATCTTGGCTCCGGCTTTCGCGACGCGATCCGCGATCAAGCCGATTTGTTCCGGCGTCTCCACCGAGCACGGACCCGCGGCCACAACGACTTCGCGGCCGCCAATGCGCACGCCGCGAGGCAGCTCGATGATGGTTCCCTGCGGGCGAAACGCGCGGCTGGCCAGCTTGTACGGGTGCGTGATGCGCACAACCTCGCGCACGCCATCGAGGACTTCCATGTCGCGCGGATCAAAATCCGCAGGCACGCCCACGGCACCCAGAACCGTTTGTGAAGCCCCCGTCGAACGATGAATGTCAAAACCCATCGACACCAGGCGGTCGATCACATGCTGGATCTGAGCTTCGCTCGCGCCTTCTTGCATGATGACTACCATTTCAATTCCTCTTCCTTGTCTGAAGTTTTCATCAGTCGATTTCGCCGGACGATTTCATCAGGCGATTTCGACGGGCGATTTCGACGGGCGATTTGTGGGTCGGAGCTTTAGCTCCGACATCATTTCCCGCCTTGATAAGGGGCTTTAGCCCACGAGGCGTCAGGGCTTAAAAGCCCTTTCTCTTGCCGCCATCGTCGGACCTAAAGCTCCGACCCACAAAACTCACATTCCGACCCGCAAATCGTCTCACGGCAGAAAATGATGTAGCAAAACCTTAAGGCAGTACGCTCGATCGGAACGCGGATATTTCAACGTTCTTTTTTCCCGTCGTCGCTTTGCATCACCACTCGCTCAACCGAGCGCGCCTCGTCCAATATGCGCTCGAACAGGCGGCGAATGGCGGCGTCCGGAAGCGGCCCGGGATTGGCGCGCACGGCTGCGTCGAGCACTTGTTTCTCCCGGTCCGGCTGGTAGAGCGATTCGCCGCTGGTGTGCTTGATCTTTCCAATTTCGACAACGCACCGGGAGCGCTCGTTCAGCAGTTCAACAAGCCGCCGGTCGATGTCGTCAATTTTGCGGCGCCAATCCTCGATACTCATGCGCGTTGTCCTCGCGACTCGTGCGTCTTGCTCCCGTGGCTCATGCGTGCGGCCCCCCATTGGCTCATCATCGTGTGGAACAAGTATTCTTGATTGTCATTCCGAACGAAGTGAGGAATCTCTCTTTCTTTTAGGCTTTAAACCCGGAGAGATTCCTCACTTCGTTCGGAATGACGCGCAACATTAATAATAATTAATAGACTTTTTCCGCAGGTTGTCAGGCCTGTGGCTCACGCCGGCTCATCCCGTCGACTGCGGCGCCTTTCAATAATTTCACGCGAGCCGCCAGTGCCTCGGCCGCTTCCGCAACGCTCCCGGCGCGCTCGATCTCCTCAACCAGCGCCGAACCCACGACGGCGGCATCGGCAAGTCCTCCCAGCACCGAAACATGCCCGGGCAGCGAAATACCGAAACCGATGGCGATGGGCAGATCGGTCACGCGACGCACGCGCCGTGCGAGAGCCGGCAATTCGTCGGCAAGCTGGTCTTTCGCCCCAGTCACGCCCGTGCGCGAGATCAGATACAGGAACCCGCGCGATGCGTTCGCGATCAGGGCCAGGCGCTCGTCGGTGACGTTGGCGCGGCCAGGAAAATCGTGTCGAGGCCGCGCGAACTTATCGCCGCGCGATATTCGCTGCCTTCGTCAGGTGTAAGGTCGGTGATCAGCACGCCGTCAGCACCGGCATCTTTTGCCGCATCGGCGAAATGGTCCAGCCCCATTTGCAGCACGGGATTAAAGTAGCTGAACAGCACGATCGGAACTTCCGTTTTTTCGCGCAACGATTTTACCAGGGAAAGCACTCCCGCAAGCGTCGTTCCCGCGCGCAATGCGCGCTCGCTGGCGCGCTGGATCACCGGACCATCCGCCACGGGATCGCTGAAGGGCACGCCGAGTTCGATGACGTCCGCGCCAGCGCTCGCCAGCGCCAGCACAAACTGCCCAGTCGCTTCGAGCGAAGGGTCGCCCGCGGTGATATACGCGACCAGCCCCATTTCGCCGGCGGCGCGCAGTTCGGCAAATCGGCGGGAGATGCGCGACGCATTCGTGATGGGTGCGGTTGGGGTTGTGGCCGAATTTGTCATGGCAATCGCTACACGTACCGGGCGAGAATTTCCATATCCTTATCGCCTCGTCCGGAAAGATTCAGAATCACGACGGAATCGCGCGGCATTTTCGGCGCACGTTCGATCAATTCGGCCAGCGCATGGGCGGATTCGAGCGCCGGAATGATGCCCTCCAGGCGCGCGAGCGTGCGCGCAGCCGCGACAGCCGCGTCATCGCTCACCGCCGTGTACGTGGCGCGATGACGGTCGGCCAGCCAGGCGTGCTCGGGACCGATGGCGGGATAATCGAGCCCCGCCGAAACCGAATGCGTTGCGGCAATCTGTCCGTCGGGAGTTTGCAGGACGTACGACTGCGTTCCCTGCAACACGCCCGGGCGAGCGCCAGCCCGCGGCCGCGGCCATCCGCGCCGCATGCTCGCCAGCGTGAGGCCGCGCCCGCCGGCTTCGACGCCCATCAGTCGCACTCTTGCATGGCCCAGAAACGCATGAAACAATCCGATGGCGTTGGAGCCGCCGCCCACGCAAGCGACCAGCAGGTCGGGCAAACGCCCTTCCACGTTCAAAATCTGCTCGCGCGCTTCGAGGCCAATGACGCGATGAAAATCGCGCACCATCATCGGATACGGATGGCTCCCAAAACCGATCCGAGCAAATAGTGCGTCGTGCGGACGTTGGTGACCCAGTTGCGCATCGCTTCGTTGATCGCGTCCTTCAGCGTGCGCGTGCCGGAGTTGACGCTCACCACTTCCGCGCCCAGCAAACGCATGCGAAAGACGTTGAGGCGCTGGCGCTCCATGTCCTCTGCGCCCATGTAGACCACGCACTCCAGGCCCAACCGCGCCGCAACCGTCGCCGTGGCCACGCCGTGCTGCCCCGCGCCGGTTTCGGCGATGATGCGTTTCTTTCCCATGCGCACGGCCAGTAATCCCTGGCCCAGGCAGTTGTTGATCTTGTGCGCGCCCGTGTGCAACGGGTCTTCG
>CAWAEW010000007.1:0-15680 GCA_963781055.1 Terriglobia bacterium | reverse complement strand
ATCCGCCGCCCCTACTTCACCTCGTTCCGAAACACCACTCCGCCCTTCATCACGAATTTCACGCGCTCCATCTCGGTGATGTCCGTGAGTGGATCGCCGGAAACGGCGACGATGTCGGCATATCTTCCTTTTTCTATGTAGCCGACGTAATTTCCCAGATCGTAATTCAGGCGTTTCGGCGGCGGTGCTCGTGGCCGTCTGCAGGGCGTCGCCGGGGACATTCCCCACTTCACGTAAATGCCGAACTGGAAGGCCTGCATGCCGTGGCCCACGGTGTAGGCGCCGCTGCCGAAAATTTCCTTCACGCCGGCAGCCACCAGCCGCTTGAAACTCAGTTCCGTCAGAGCCAGGCGCGTTTTCTTTCCGCCGCTGGATGCAGGTCCGCTTTTCGAGCGGGCCGATCAAGTCCCAGAGCGTCTGATTCACGGGCCGCAGGGTTCCATCCGCCAGAGGCTTCTTGAACAGGCGAATCGTCTCGTCGTCCAGGCCCTGCGCGCTCCGGTGACACCGACGATCACGTGGATGGGCATGTCCACGCCTGCCTCCAGGCAATTGCGCAGGCCTTCTCCGCCATAGGCGTGGCAGGCGACTTTCAATCCCCGGCGGTGCGCCTCGTCCACGATGGCCTGATTTTCTTCGAGCGTCAGCGAAGGAACATTGATCATCTTGCCGTCGGGCATGAACGCGCCCGCGCCGTAGGGTCTCGGGTAGCCGCCGCCTTCATAATCTTCGGTTTCGTAAATCTTGATCCAGTCGGTGCCGTAATGAGAGTGGTCGCGCACGGCGGCGCGGGCCAGCCACGGCGAATTCACGTTCTGCGTATTTTGCCAGGCCGGAATGCCCGGGCCCGTGCCGAACGGAACGATTTCCGACGGCGCCGGATACGCCGCGCCCCGCGGATCGATCTGCGGGCCCGGCGACCTGCAGACGCGGCCCGACGATCAGCCCTTTGTTGATGGCGTCGCGCAATTCCACGGTCGCGTACGTGTACGGCGAATCCATGTCCTGCAGCGTGGTGAACCCGGCGTACAAATCCGCCAGGGCGTAATGCTGCCCGATGATCAGCGCGCGCGCCTCGTTCGGTTCCGGATCCTGAATCAGGTGCACGTGGCGGTCGATCAAGCCGGGAAGCACGGTCGCATTGCTGAGGTCGATGACGCGCGCGCCCGCGGGAATCTTCACGCGGTCGGCGGGACCGACGTCCGCAATGCGGTCGCCCTGGATCAAGATGACCTGATTCGCGAGATTCGTTCCCGTCCTCGGATCGAACAAACGGCCGGCGCGAATCGCGACGCCCTCGGGCGGCGGAGGCTGCATGGTGATGCGCGAAGCGTCAAACGGCGCCGCTTCAGGCCGTCCCTGCGCGAACGCCGCCATAAAATTTCCCGACAGCAATATCGCCGCAATGTACGCAAGAGCCGTTCTTTCGTGCGGATATCCAGCGCATGGCAAAATCCTCCAGGGTCTTCACTCATTTAAAATGGAATTCAGGCAAGGGATACTTCTACACCCATCCGCGTGAGTTTGAAACTGAAAACGATGGCCGGACTTCGGCGTCTGCCTCTCCTTCTCTGTCCGTGCCTCTGTGGTGAATGTTTTTCCGTGCAAGGAAAAACATTTAACACAGAGTTCACAGAGTACACAGAGGACACGGAGAAAAATCAGGAAGATTCCTTCTCCTTGCCTCCCTGCTTCCTTGCCTCCTTGCTCCCTTGCCTCTGCCTCCCTCTTGCCTCCGCGCTCAAATCATCTATCCTGTCTGCTGTGGATCGCGCAAACATTTTGATTATCGGCGGCGGCGTGGTGGGCTGCGCGGTGGCGCGCGCGGTTTCCGAACGGTGGAGCGACGTGTTTCTGGTCGAGCAGATGCCGAAGTTCGGCATGGCAACAAGCACGCGCAACAGCGGCGTGATTCATTCGGGCATCTATTACCCGCCGGGCTCGCTGAAGGCGCGGTTGTGCGTCGCCGGCAACCGGATGCTGTACGAATTCTGCGCCGCGCACAACGTGCCGCATCGGAATTGCGGCAAGCTGGTCGTGGCGCACAACGCTCAACAGGAAGCCGCGCTCGAACATCTGGCCGCGAACGGCCGCGCCAATGGCATCGAAGGACTACGCCTGGTGGACCGCGCCGCGGTTCGCGCGCGCGAGCCGCACATCGAAGCCTCGGCCGCGCTCGAAGTGCCTTCGACGGGCATCATCTCCGCGGAAGACCTGGTAAAAACGCTGGCGCGCCTGGCCACCGAGCAAGGCGCGAATTTATTGCCGCGCGCGCGCGTGGTTGGGATGGACCTGCGCCCGGATTCGATTGCCGTGACCATCGCCGAAGGCGATGCGGACGATCCCGCGCGCGCCACATGGGAAACAATCGAAGCGCGCTGCGTGATCAATTGCGCCGGTCTATTTGCGGACGATGTTGCCGCGATGCTCGGAAACCGAAACTATCGCATTTATCCGGTGCGCGGCGAATACTGCGAGCTGGTGCGCGCAAAATCCTATCTCGTGAATAATCTCGTGTACCCGCTGCCCCATGCGGAGGGCCTCACCCTCGGCGTCCATCTGACGCGCACCTTGTGGGGCACGGTGCTGGTGGGTCCGACGGCGGATTACATCGCGGATAAAAACGATTACGAAAGCAATCGTCTGCCCGTGGAAGAATTCCTGCGGCGAGCAAAACCGATGTTGCCGGAACTTGATGCAGCGGACTTGCAACTCGCCTACTCGGGGATTCGCGCGAAACTCGTGCCTCCCGGGCATGGAGGCTTCGCCGATTTCGTGATTGAGCGAGACGCGGGAGCCCCGCGCGCGATTCAGCTGATCGGCATCGAGTCCCCGGGACTAACTTCGTCCCTGGCCATCGCGCAGCGCGTTGTTTCCCTCGCCGAGGAAATCCTCACGTAGGACAAGCTCCAGCCTGTCTGCTTTTTTATTTTCCTCGGCTCGAAAAACCGCACAGGCTGAAGCCTGTGCCACCTAATCCTCACCGCGCCAGATCGGAGGCAAACACCAGCGTAACGCCCTGCCGCTGGGCCTCCGGCAGCATTTCGGCGAGAACCTGCAGCGTTTCGGGATGAGGATGGCCGATGGCCAAGCGCCGAACCTTTTTCCCGGGCGTCGTGAATGGCCAGCGCAAATTGTTTCCGGATGGCGGCGGCCGATTGGTCGTCGTCCAGAAACACATTGCGGGAGGCTGCGGGGACTCCTGCGGCGTGCGCTGCCGATTCGGCCACGGTGGCCGCGGTTGTCCGGCTGTCGATGAAAAATAATTTGTCCTGGTGCAGCAGGGGCATCAGCTCGCCCATGAGCTTTTGATCGGACGTGCCGAGCGAGCCCTCGTGATTGTTCACTCCCGCGGCGTAGGGAACCGTCTCCAGCATGGCATCGAAAGTTTTCTCGACGGCATTCAAATCCATTCCGGGATGCAGTTCGATCGGCTCGTCCAGGGCTCCTGCGTTCGAGGCCACGGGTAGGTGGAGCATCACTTGGTATCCTCGGCGGTGCGCCTCTTCCGCGATTTGCGCGGAGTTGGAATGGTGCGGGAGCACGGAGAGCGTCAACCGGTAGGAAAGCCGGAAGAGCGCATCGGCCTGCGCGGGATCGCTGCCGAGATCGTCGATCACAATCGCAAGGCGCGGGTTATGCGCCGTCAAGGACGCGGGCGCGGCGGCGGACCCCAAAGGAGTGATGAGATGAATCGACTGCATGCGGCGGCCATTCGCCAGATAGTCGAAACGCTCGAGGCCCGGGGCTCCGGGCCGCGTGACGCGCGTCAGATGATGAAACACGGCCACGCGCGCGAACTCCTTCTCGATGGCGTCGTGCGCGGCGCGATCCGGCAGGCCCGCCTTGGTCAGAGGAACCGTGACATAGATGTGATCGGCGACCAGGGACTGCGCCTTGCCGGGCTGCCGCGCGGCATATTCAGGCCGCATGCCGACTTCCGCGCGGCCATCGCTCGCGTTCTTCGCGGCGAACACAAATTCCCGCGTGATGCCGCGAATCGCGGAAGCCGATACGGGGACGGTTTTTTTCTTACAGCCGGCCGCGCATAGCAGCACGACCCCCAGAAAATAAAATAGGAAATACTTCAGGGAAGAGCTTTGCGGAGAATGTTGGTCCAACGGGTTCGGTCCGCGCGTCACACTTCAGGCGGCTTTCTTGGCCTCGCCGCCCTTTAGCAGCTCAAGCGCCTTGTCGTACACCGGATCGTCCGCCTTGGGGAACTGTCCGGGCCCTAACGGCGCGGGATCTTCCATATCATCGCTCGCGGATGGATCAAGGGGTTTCGGATGCACTTCGACCGTGGGGGCCACGCCTTCGTCGACGATGGACTTGCCATCAGGCGTCGAATAAAACGCAACCGTGAGGATTACCGCCCCGCCGTCTTCCAGGGGGATCACTTTTTGTTCCGAGGCCGAGCCAAAGGTCCGCTCGCCGATGATGTCGCCGCGCTTATTTCCCTTGATCGCCCCGGCCAGAACTTCGGCCGCGCCCGACGTGCTCGGCGAAATCAAGACATCCACCGGCGACTGCCATACCGCTTTGTCCGCCTGGGCCATGAAATCCTTGTGCGGCACGGTCTGCCCCTCCAGAGAAGTGATCTTGCCGGAAGAGAGAAAGAGTTGCGCCGCCAGAATTGCGTCGGGAACATCTCCGCGGGTGCAATCGCGCAGGTCGAGAATCAGCTTGTGGACGCCCTGCTTATCAAGCTGGACGAGTTTATCGTGGAGTTCGGTTACATCGATCAGGTCCAGGGCCGGCAGGCGGACGTAAGCCACGTCGTCAGCCACGCGGTCCGCCACGATATTCAGCGGGCCAATCACCTGGCGGGTAATGCTGATTTCCTGTGGCTCGGTCTTTCCTCGACGCACAACGGCCACTTTCACGGCCGTGCCGGGAGCGCCCTGCAAGAGCATGGTCGCCTGGCCGACCGACATGTCGCGGGTGCTGAATCCGGCGATGGCTTCGAGAATCTCTCCGCTGCGCAGGCTGGCCTTCTCGGCCGGCCCGTCGGGCACCACGGACACGACAACAATGTAGCCGTAGCGCTTGGAGATGGTCATTCCGGGTTCGCCGCGTTGCGGAGTTTTAGTCCGTTCGCGATAGTCCGCATATTCGCGCGGGCTCAAGTACCCGGATTGCGGATCGAGGGATTCCAGAAGTCCGTGCAAAGCCCCGGCCGTGACCAAGGCCATATTCGGCTCGTCGACGTAATCTTCCTGAATATGCTGCAGAACCTCGCCGTACACACTTAGCGCCCGGTAGGATTTGTCGTCGTTGGTCTTGCCCAGGACGTAGCCCAAACCGACGTAAAGGAACACGACTACCGAAAGCGAAACGACACAGATTCTTGCGAGGCGGCTCATTGTGTTTTTAGCCCCAAATAGCGGATATAAATTTCCAGCCTTTATGATAGCACGTCTGCCGGAATTGTCAGGCGCGGATTCTCGCGGTGGTTTCCTAGCGGTTTGATCCGTACCCGTGCGTTCCTTCGGACGGCGGCTCGCCAGCCGCAAACCCTTCTACCGGTGTGAGATAGGTCTGCGAGATGCGGTCTTGCCAGCTCAGGTGATCTTCATCCCAGAGCGCCCAGAGAAACCCCAGAAAACAGGTCCCCGCGGAAATCAAATATCCAAAACTCCTCCAAGCCATCTGCCGGGAGGTAGGCGCGTTGCCGTCGAAGCTGACCACTCGCAGGCCGCGAACCATCATGCCCGGAGTGGAGCCTCCAAAAATTGTGAACAACGCAAAATACTGCGCGTAAAACAAGACAAGCGTTGCTCCGGTCACCGCGGCATCGAGTTTATTCCACCCGATATGGCCCCCCAACACGGTGAACAACGCGAGCATGCCCCCGTAGCTGAACAGGAGCAGCGCGGCATCCAGCAGCGCTGCGCGGCGCCGCTCCGCAAGAGAAGCGACCGGGAGAATTGCTCCGTCGGCCGAATCCACTCCATGACTCCCGCGAGCAGGCCGATCCATTTCGAGCGACGTGGCCGGGATTTCGTGTATCGGGATGGAAATCTCATAACGCTCGGCGCGCTGTTTCCGCAAGCCTTTGGTCCGCGCGGGAGGCGCTTGCGGAGCGGCGTAGCTTGCAGCATCCGCGCTATCCATCGGGGAAACGGGCACCTGTTCGAACGGCAGTGTGGTTTGCAGGTCCGCGGGCGCGGCGCCATGCCGCCGGACGCGATAGTCCTGGAGCCGGCTGGACACTTCGCGCCGCCATTGCGGTTCCAGGGCCAGGTTGCCCTCGGTGGGAGAAGACACACGACGAGTCGCCGCGTCCCGCCCAGGTCGGCCCAGAGGCGCGTCACAAATAGAGCAAATTTCAGCGGAATCGCCGTTCACGGCGCCGCACTGCCGGCAGGTTTTTATCACCGTTCCGTTTTGCGCTGCGGATGTCTCGCCGAACGGAAATCGGGAGTCACGTGCATTCTAACAGCAGCGCGGCAGCATGGGCAAAAATGCTTCGAGTTGTCGCGAAACGGATACCCCAGGCAGCCCCGCGGGCACGAACCGGAATCTATAGACAGCGGAATGCAGCAGTCCGAATTATTCCGCTGGGGCGCTGAGCCCAGCGCATTCTTGTAAGCCTCCCGGCGGGATGCTAGGCTAACGAGCTATTTTCAACAAAGCCCGTTCACACTTGCCGTTCGACGGGTGAACGTCCGCGTAAATTTATGGCCAGGATTTTGAAAATCGCCGGCTCATTGGGAGGGCGCGCGCTTTGCGTGTTGCTGGCGTCGGCATTCGCTGCTGGCGGAGTCTCGGCTCAGGCCATCAATGCGTCCTCAGGCCCGGCGACCGTGCGGCTGGAAGCGGAACAACAGCGCAAGGAAGGCGATCTGTTTTTCGCCGACGGCAAGGTTGCGATTCATTATCGAAATCTTGAACTGCATGCCGACCACGTGCAATACAATCCGAAAACCTACATGGCCGCGGCCCGCGGCAACGTGACCCTGGATGTGGATACGCAACACCTGACCGCGGACACCGCCGACTTCAACGTGCAAACCGGCGCGGGCCGCTTCGAACATGTGCGCGGCGAAATCCGGTCGGAGCACCGTCCGAATGCCTACGTCCTGGTTTCGCCCAATCCGCTGGTTTTCGACGCCCAGGAAGTGCGGCGAATCGACGCCGACACCTACGTGATCGAACATGCCTGGCTCACCGTGTGCCTGCCGGATAAACCAAGCTGGAAATTTTTTACCACGCACGCGACGCTTCACGTGGACCACTCTGTGGCCCTGGTCAACGCCAACTTCCGCTTATTCCGGATCCCGCTGATCTACCTGCCTTACGCGACCATGCCCGCCGGGCGAAACCTGCGGCAATCCGGTTTGTTGATGCCGGATTTCAGCGATACCTCGCTCAAAGGCGTCGTCCTGGGAGACGGATATTACTGGGCGCCGAAAAGCTGGACGGATATCTCTCTCGGCGGGGCCTACCTCAGCCGCCGCGGCTGGCAGCAAAACGTGGATTTTCGCGCAAAACCCTGGGAAAACGTGAGCATTTCGGCGAAGTATTTCGGCGTGATCGACCGCGGGTTGCCGACAACGGTCGTGGACGCCTCCGGCAATTCGGTTTCGGAAATCGTCAAGCAGGGCGGCCATAGCGCGCAATTTGAACTCGACGCGCGGCTGGCGGGCGGATGGCGCGCCGTCGCCGATGTCAATCAGCTCACTTCCCTTATCTTTCAGCTGGCCTTTGCGCCGACTTTCGGCGAAGCGGTGAACTCGGAAGTGCGCACCTCCGCGTTTCTGACGAATAATTTCCACGGCTTCAGCGTCGATATTGCGGCGAACAGTTATCAAGAATTTCCTGAACGCGCAGCCGGAGATCGCCGTCGACCTGCGCAGCGCTCCCGAAGCGCGATTCAGCTCCGTGGACCAGGCCCCCTGGAAAAATGTGCCGGTCTATTTCGGCGTGGATACTTTCGCCGGCGCGGTGCATCGCAGCGATGAGACGCTGCAATCGGGCGCCGTGGTCCCCGGAATCGATACCGGGGCGGTGGTGGAGCGTTCGGAATTTGCGCCGCGCGTCGTCGTGCCGTTGCGCTGGGGCCCGTGGATCGGCGCGACGACCAGCTACACCGTCCGGACGACGAGTTACGGCGCGCAAATTGTCGGCGGCTCGGTGGTCAATACTCCGCTGAGCCGGACCACGGGCGAGCTGAACATCGATCTTCGGCCGCCTTCGCTCGAGCGCGTTTGGGAAACAAAGAGCGGCAAATGGAAGCACACCATCGACCCGGAAATTGAATACAACTACGTGCGCGGCGTGAACCAGTTCGACCACTTCATCCGCTTCGATGAGGACGAGACGCTCACCGACACCAATGAAATCATGTACTCGATCACGCAGCGCCTGTTCCACCGCACCGGCGACGGCCAGGCCGACGAACTGGTCAGCTGGAAAATCGCCCAAAAATATTATTTCGATCCCACGTTCAACGGCGCGCTCGTTCCGGGAACGCGCAACGTTTTTCAGGCCCTGGATTCGATCACGCCGTTTGCCTTCGCCGACGAGCCGCGCCACTTTTCTCCCATCGACAGCGACCTGCGAATCACCCCCGGCGGGGTCTACGACGCCGAAGTCCGCCTGGATTACGATACCGTGCGCCAAAGAATCAGCACGGCCGGCACGCTGCTGAAACTTCGGCCGTATCAGAATTTCAATTTTACGATCGCGCATTTTTCCATCGATAACACCGCCGTGCTGCAGCCGCTGGCCAACCAGATCCGCGCCCAGATCGGCTACGGAGACGTGAACCGCCGCGGGTGGAACGCCACGTTTGGATTCAGCTATGACGTCGAGCAAAACGTCATGCAAAACCAGCTCATGCAAGTCAGCTACAACGGATCGTGCTGCGGCATCGCGCTCGAATACCGGCGCCTTTCCCTCGGACCGATCCGCACCGAAAATCAGTTTCGCGTGGCGCTGATCATCGCGAACCTCGGAGCCTTCGGAAATCTGCGGCGGCAGGAAAAAATATTCTAAGGATGAAAGCATGGCGATGAAACAGGTCGATCCCCTCGCGTTTGCCACCATCGAAGACCTTGCCGCATTGCTGGCAAAGCGAAAACTTTCGCCCGTCGAATTGACGGAGATGTTTCTGCGCCGCATCGAACGCCACAATCCCGGGCTGAACGCGTTTCTTACGGTCACCGCGGAGCAGGCCATGGCCGCCGCGCGGCGCGCCGAAAAAGAGCTATCGCGCAATCGCCGGCCCGGAAAACGCCGTCACCCGCTGCTCGGCATTCCGATTTCGCTGAAAGACAATCTCTGGACGCGCGGCATTCGGACCACGGCGGGATCGAAGATTCTGCGCGATTTTGTCCCCACGGCGGATGCGACCGCCGCGCGGAAACTTTTCCGCGCCGGCGCCGTTCTGCTCGGCAAAACAAACATGCATGAATTCGCCTACGGGATTACGAGCAGCAACCCGCATTACGGCGATGCGCATAATCCCTGGGCGCGCGACCGGATCACGGGCGGATCCAGCGGAGGTTCCGCGGCGGCAATCGCGGCGGGCCTTTGCGCGGCGTCGGTCGGCACCGATACGGGCGGATCCATTCGCGTTCCCTCCGCTCTGTGCGGGATCGTGGGCCTGAAACCCACGTTTCGGGCGCGTAAGCGTATTTGGCACCGTGCCGCTGGCGCCTTCCTTCGACCATGTCGGCCCGCTTGCGCGCAGCGTCCCGGACGCGGCGATCCTGCTCGGCCTGCTCGCCGGGCGCGATCCGCTGGACCCGACTTCCTCGGCGCACCGCGTGGAAGATTTTCGCGGCGCGCTTGGCAAACCGCTGCGCAAGTTCCGCCTGGGCCGCCCGCTCGAACACTATTGGGAGAAACTCGACGCCGAAGTTCGCCGCGCGGCGGAATCGGCCATTCGCGACCTGGAAAAGCACGGCGCGGTGGTCCGCGAAGTTTCCCTGCCGCACTTGAGCGATTCTCTTCAGGCGGCCACCGATATTTCGCTTGCCGAAGCCACGCACGGCCACGAAGCGGCCGGATTTTTCCCGGTCGATGCCGCCGATTACAGCAAAGAGGTGCGCCAGCGTCTCGAAGCAGGAGAAAAAGTAACGGCCATTCAATATCTGGCCGGATTGGACGTGCGCAAGCGCCTGCTTGCCGAATTTGACGCCGCCTTCCGGGACGTGGACGCTATTGTCGCTCCCACTGCTCCCATTCCCGCTCCACTCATTGGCGTCGGAAAACGCTTCGATCGACGGCGAGCGAATTGGCGTCCGCCCCGCGCTGGTCGGAATGTGCCGCCCGGCAAATTTCACCGGACTCCCCGCGATTTCCGTGCCTTGCGGCTTTACCCGCGAGGGCCTGCCCATCGGATTGCAATTCATCGGCCGCGCATTTGACGAAGCCACGCTGTTGCGGATTGCGCATGACTACGAGCGCGCCCACGATTGGGGCTCTCGGCATCCTCGCCTGGATTAATGGCAAACGCAGTCGTGCCTATGGGGTCTCGTTACGATCGCGGAAGAATTCCAACTTACAAACGCCTAGATGTGGGAAAATGAAGCCTTGGATTGAATCTTTGGGTTGGTTGCCGCCGTCTAAATATGGGTGGGCCGCTATAAACTTTTAACGGCCTTTTGCCGGAGATCATTCGCCTGATGCAAGTCTCGATTCTTTATGCCTTTGTAGCGGGGATTATTTCGTTCCTGTCTCCTTGCGTGCTGCCCCTGGTGCCGGGATACGTTTCGATGCTGTCGGGCGTCGGCGTCGAACAGCTGCGAGCGGGGCAGCCCGCGCGCAACAGCCTGTTTGCTTCTTCGCTCGCCTTTGTCTCGGGATTTTCCGTGGTATTCATCAGTTTCGGGGCTTCGGCAAGCGCCGTGGGCCAGTTTCTGCTGCAGCACAAGGCCCTGATGGGGCCTGTTGCGGGGGCCGTCATCGTTCTGTTCGGCCTGCACCTGGTGGGCTGGCTGATCAAGCTGCCCGTGAACACGGGCCTCGCGATCGGCGGCGTGCTGGCGGTGGGAGCCGCCATCCTGTGGCGCCGCGCGGGAACCGAAACCATGGGACCTGGAGGGCTGTTCGGCTCGGTGCAACTGCTTTCGGTCGCGCTCATTTTTCTCGCCGGCCCATCCATGACGCGCTGGCTCAATCGCGACGTCCGCTTCCACAATCTTGGCAGCCAAACCGAAGAACAGGCCAAGGCCGGCGGCGCGCTCTCCGGCGTGACCAGCGGATTCCTGCTCGGCTTCGCATTCGCCTTTGGCTGGACGCCTTGCATCGGCCCGATTCTCGCCGCGGTTCTGGTGCTGGCTGCGAACACGGAGACGATCTCTCGCGGCGTTTTCCTGCTGGCGGTGTATTCGGCGGGCCTGGCGGTTCCCTTCCTGCTCACCGCCGTGGGAATCAACAAGTTCCTCCGCTTTTACCAGCGATTCCGGAAACACTTGCACACCGTGGAAGTCTTGAGCGGCGTGCTGCTGCTGTTCGTGGGCGCGCTGATTTTCATGAACCGCCTGACATGGCTATCGGGTAAACTGGGCTTTCTGAATAAGTTCGCCTTGTAGCGGGCTGCAATTTTAGGCTGGATATTTTACGCGAAGCGTGAAGCCCGCGCGGAACGGAGAAATTTTAGATAATGAAAAAGGGAATCCTCGTAGCTTTAGGCGTGGTCGCGCTGCTTGCCCTGATGTGGTGGGCGGATCGAAAATTTCCGCCGCCCGAAAGAACTGCGTCGAGCACGGCCAGCGCTCCCACCGAGGCCCCTACCGTTGCACTGAAGGATTTGAACGATCATGACGTCACCCTCGCCCAATTCAAGGGACAAGTCGTCCTGGTGAATTTCTGGGCGACCTGGTGCGAGCCCTGCAAAGTGGAAATCCCCTGGATGATCGAGTTTCAGAAAAAGTACGGCCCGCGCGGGTTCACCATCCTCGGCGTTTCCATGGACGAAGACGGCAAGAAAGCCGTGCAGCCCTTCCTCGATAAAGAGCGCTTTGATGTGGACGGGCAGCAGGAAGCGATGAATTATCCGATCGTCTTCGGCAACGATTCCATCGCCGAGAAATTCGGCGGGATCATGGGCCTGCCCACGAGCATGATTTACGGGCGCGACGGCAAGAAAGTCCGCACCATCGTCGGCCTAGTCAATCGTGACGAGATTGCCAAGGTGATTGAGGGCCTCCTCTAAACCAATACGCATGGCGCAGTGAGTAGGACGCGTTCCCCAAGGTTATTCACTCGATTTCTCAATCAGCAGGAATGTACCTAAAGGCTTTTATTTTCAGCATATTGGATCTGCTTGCGAAATATGAATAGGAATGGTAGAATGATTTAGCAATAATGGTAGAAAGGTGTATCTAAATGGCCATGAACATCAAGAACGAAGAGACTCAGAAGTTAACTCATGAACTGTCCGAGCTAACTGGCGAAAGTATGACTGCCGCTGTCACAGAGGCTGTTCGAGAGCGCCTGGAACGCATCCGCAGTGAGCATGGCACTGGCCTCGCCGACCGCTTGATACGAATCGGGAAAGATTGTGCGGCGCATCTGCAAGAGCCCTACCGGTCAATGGATCATGGGAAACTGCTGTACGATGAGAAAGGGCTGCCTCGATGATTGTCGATACGTCGGCTGTCGTGGCCATCCTTCGTGACGAACCGGAAGCCAGGATATTCGCGAATTTGATCGCCGGAGCAAGCAACTCGCGCATTTCGGCGGTCAATTTTGTAGAAGCGGCAGCGGTAATCGACGCAGCACGGAATCCGGTGGCCAGCCGGCGGTTTGACGATTTTATTCGGGAGGCTCAGTTCATAATCGAACCGGTAACCAGCGAGCAGGCACGCATTGCGCGGGAAGCCTATAAAGATTTTGGCAAGGGCAGCGGCCACGCGGCAGGGCTGAATTTCGGGGACTGTTTTGCCTACGCCCTGGCCCGGGCAACGGGCGAGCCTATTTTATTCAAAGGGGATGACTTCAGCCATACGGATTTGCTATCGGCCTCGGAAACAGGCGGATGAAGGGGATAAGAACACAGCCCGGAGACAAGCCTTTTCCGAGGCGATTTGCATGAAATTGAAGATCAGCCTTCCACTGTAAAAATAGATGAAAACACGAATCCATCTCCGCGAGCCTGTCTTTGTGGCGCTGGAGACGCTTCGCGCGCACAAGATGCGTTCTTTCCTGATGCTGCTGGGGATGGTGCTTTCAGTTTCCACGCTGATCATGGTGGTCGCTTTAATCTCCGGCGTGAATCTGTATGTGGCCAACCGCATCGCCAATCTCGGCTCGAACGTGTTCCTGGTGTTGCGCTACCCCATCATCACGGACATGGATGAATTGGTGAAGGCGATGCGCCGCAACAAGCCGCTCACCTGGGACGACTACACTTTTCTGCGCGATAATTCCAAGCTCGCGGTTCGCGTCGGCGCTCAGGCCAACCAACTCGGCCGCACAAAAGCCAGCGGCCAGACCGTCGAGGACACCACCATCTATGGCGTGACCGCGAATATCGGCGACATGAAAACCGAGGTGCCCGCCGAGGGGCGCTACATCACCGATACGGACAATGAGCACAGGTCGCAGGTCGCGCTGATCGGTTCGGACATCGCCGACAAACTTTTCCCGGGCACCGATCCGATCGGAAAGGAACTCGACGTGGACGGGCGTCCCTATGACGTCGTGGGAGTCGGGAAACCCATCGGCACGGTGCTGGGACAGACCCAGGACAACTACGTTTATATTCCCATCCAGACGTGGCTGAAATACTACGCCACTGGCGCGACCAGCCTGGCGATCAATGTGCAAACGCGGGGCGGCGACTGGATGTCCCGCACGCAAGAAGAAGCCCAAATGCTCCTGCGCGCGCGCCGCCATCTGAAGCCGAACGATCTCGATAACTTCGGCATACTCGATGGCGGTTCCCTGGTGAGCTTGTTCAAGCGCATTACCGGAGCGCTGGCGGCGTCGATGATCGGTATCGTGGCCGTCTTTCTGGTGATTGGCGGCGTGGTGATCATGAACGTGATGCTGGCGTCGGTGACCGAACGCACGCGGGAAATAGGCTTGCGCAAATCCCTGGGCGCGCGCCGCTCCGACATTCTGCTGCAATTTCTGACCGAGACCGCCGTCATGTCCGGCGTGGGCGGAGTGATCGGGGTCGTTCTGGCGTACGCGTTCGCTCAAATCGTGGCCGCCAATACGCCGGTGCCGATGCACGTACCGATTTCGGCAGTGCTCATCGCCCTGGCGGTTTCGACGGCAGTGGGAGTGTTTTTCGGGATATATCCGGCAAGCAAGGCCGCGAATTTAAATCCGATTGAAGCGATGCGGCAGGAAGTTTGAGGCGAAACTCCGGACCCATGCGAATGTCGTTGGGCGAAAACGCGAAGATGGCGCTGGACACGCTGCGCGAAAACAAGGTGCGGTCGTTCCTCACCGTGCTTGGCGTGGTCATCGGAATCACCGCGCTCATCACGGTGGCGTCCATCCTGGTGGGTTTCTACGCGGATGTCACCGCCTATCTGGACGACTATGGCCCGAATACCATCTGGGTGTTCAAAGTGGCTCCCGGCGATCAGCACGGGCCGCATGACCGCCGAGGAACGCAATCGCAAATCACTGACGCTCGAGGACGGCATGGCCATTCGCGAACAGTGCCCGGACGTATTGAAAGTGTCGGTGACCGTGTTCAAACACATCTACGACATGAACCGCCAGCCGCTGATCACCGCGCGGTATAAGGACAAGGAAGTCAGCGGCTTGGATTACTCCGGAGGCGACACCAATTACGAGCAGGTCTTCAACATAACGCCTTACATCGGCCGTTTCTTCACCGAAGCGGAGAATCTTCACCGCGAGGATGTCGCCGTCATCGGCTACGACCTCGGCAAAGCATTTTTCCCCGGCGGCGATGCACTGGATAAGACGATTTACGTGGAAGGATTTCCTTATCGCGTCATCGGAGTATTCGCGCACCGCAAGGGCCAGTTCTTCCAAAACCCGCCCGCGGAAAAGCAGGTCCTGGTGCCGTATCGCACCTATCGCAAACATCATCCGGAAGACGATGAAAACTTCATAGCCGCCCTGGCCAAGCCCGGAAGAATGGCGCGAGGCGCAGGACGAAATTCGCGCCGTGCTGCGCCGCCGGCGCCACGTCCCCTATTCGGCCCCGGACAATTTCGGCTTGTCCACGGCGCCAGGAAATTGCCGACCAGTTCAAGCAAATCACGGGTTCGGTGGCGCTGCTGACCGCAGTAGTCAGCTCGATCGGATTGCTGGTGGGCGGCGTAGGCGTGATGAATATCATGCTGATGTCGGTCACGCAGCGCACGCGCGAGATCGGCGTGCGAAAAGCCGTTCGGCGCGCGGCGCCGCGACGTCATCTGGCAATTTCTGACCGAAGCCATAGTTCTAACCGGCGCGGGCGGCGTCATCGGCGTGCTGCTGGGCGTCGTCATCAGCGTGCTCATCAACGTTTTCTTGCCCAGGACTGCCTCTCGAGCATCCCGCTATGGGCCGTCGTTTTGGCCGTCGCCGTCTCCATGAGCGTCGGCCTTTTCTTCGGCATGTATCCGGCCGTCAAGGCCGCGCGGCTCGACCCTGTCGAAGCGCTGCGGTATGAGTAGGCGCCCGCTCGTTGACCATGGATTTAAGGAATCACATGCTTGATGTTGGGTGCTGGATTTGATTTCAAATTTTAA
>CAWAEW010000006.1:0-56906 GCA_963781055.1 Terriglobia bacterium | reverse complement strand
TTCCCTCCGGGCGCGCCATTGTTCCCACGCTTAACTCCACACGCGGCGCGCGGTCTCCACGACCAGTCGCAGCTTGGCCCATTGTTCGTCCTCAGTCAGCATATTGCCTTCCATGGTGGAAGCAAAGCCGCACTGCGGGCTCAGCGCCAGATTCTCCAAGGGAACGTATTGGGAAGCTTCCTTGATCCGCTGAACCAGTTCGTCGCCGCTTTCCAGACGCGCCAGTTTCGAGCTGAGCAGGCCCAGCACGACCGTCTTTCCGCGGGGCACGAAGCGCAGAGGCTCGAATGTTCCCGAGCGCTCGTCGTCGTACTCGAGCAGGAAACGGTCCACGGCCAGCGTGCCGAACAGCTTCTCGGCGACGGCGTCGTAGCCGCCTTCGGCGTACCAGTGGCTGCGATTATTGCCGCGGCACAGGTGAATCGCAACGGTAACACCCGGGCGCCGCGCCGCTTCGAAACAGGCATTATCGGCGCGCAGCGATTCATCGAGCATCGCATCGGGCTCGACCTTCATCTCCTTGCGGATCCAATCGCGCCACTTGGGGTCCATGAAGTAGCTGTAGCGCGGGGCATCAATCTGAATGTAGCTCACTCCATCGGCGGCTAGCTTGGCGATGTCCGCCTTCATGATGCCGACAATGTCCCACAGCAGCGCCGAGTGATCTTTGTACACTTTGTCCGTCACCCCGCTCTTAAAAGAAATCGCGGGGAATTGCGTGGCGCTCGGCAGCGTCATCTTGATCGCGCCCGGGCTGTTTTTCTTCATGAATGGAAGCTCGTGCCCGGTAAGCGGACGCACCTGCCGCAGCTTGGACGTCACAATCCCCGCGACGCGGCTGACCGAGGCATCTTCGGCGTCGCCTGCTTTCCACGTTCGAGAGAGGGCATCGCCCATGTCAAATCCTTCGACCGCGTCGGTAAGATCGCTCATGAAATTGCGCCGGCGCAATTCGCCGTCCGTGAAGATCTCGAATCCCAGCTCCTTCTGCTTCGCCAGGACTCGCAGGATATGGCGGTCCTCAATGGCGCGAAGCTGTTCGGCATTGACCGAAGGGTTGCGGCGCGCCTCCAAAAGCTCGGCTGGCCTTAAAAAGCTGCCGACGTGGTCGGCTCGATAGGGTGTGGACATCTTTATATTCCTCTCCGCTGGAAGAACAAGCTGCTTCCGGATTTCGTGCACCGATCCTTGCTCAACTCAAACCAAGCTGCTGCAATCGCCGAGATTCGCCGCGCATCTTCCTGCTCACCGAATCCGCCGCCATCCGGGAATCGCTCCGCCCCCCCGAGTTCAGGCCGATTCCCCTCTTGTCGGTCGCATTGTAGATGCAATCGCCACCATGTCAATATGACTTTAATATTTCACAATGTGAATACGCGGCCGGACGCACCCATGGCCGGCGCCACCAGTTCACCGCAGCGTCCCGGCCAAGCCGAACAGCTTCAGCCGCATTCACGTTCAAGATCAACGGGCGCACTTCCTCGCGTATCACGGCTGCCGGCAGCGTCCTCACAATTGGGCGGAGCTTTGCGGGCCGCGGCTGAAGAGGCCATGACATAAAATTTCTATTACCCTCAGCAGAACTCAAATGTTTATGGGCTTTAGAAGAAGCAGGTCGCATTGTAATTTAAGTCGCTCAGTTGTATGTTTCTGGTCGGCCGGGAATCCAAAATAGATTTCTCGGTGGCTCTGCTGCCACGTTGACGGGAATTTAAAAATAAATCTCAGGATCCGGTGCTCTGCAACCGGACGCAGTCTTGAAGGAGCGGAACAATGCCCGTGTCAGAAACCAATTCCCGCCTGCTGTACCAAACGCTGAAAGCCTGCGGCATTCAAGTGGTGTCCGCTTTGCCCGAGTCCTGGCTGGTCCCCGTGATCCGAATGATCGGAGAGGACCCGGCGATAAGGCTGATTCATGTGTCCAAGGAAGAGGAATGCGTCGGAATTTCCGCCGGAGCGCATTTTGCCGGGATGAAGTCGGCCATGCTGGTTCCCAATCATGGGTTTCTCGCCGCGGTGAACCCGATTGTTTCGCTGGCGCACCTGTATAAGGTGCCGCTTCTGATGTTCATCGCCTACCGCGGCACTTTCGGAGATACCTATCCGTGGCACACTCCCGGCGGCACGGTCACCGAGCCGCTGCTGCAAGCTCTCCGGGTTCCGTACACGATGCTGGATTCCCCCGAAACTCTGGAGCGGCGCGTGCGAGACGCGCAAGATCTGGCCGCTGCCAGCCTGTTGCCGGTGGCGCTTCTGCTGAAGCACGAACTGATGATGGAGGCGTGATGAAGCGCATCGAATGTCTTCGCGCAGTCTACCCGCAACTCGAGAAGCGCGTCGTGGTGACGATCATGGGAGCGGTCGCGATCGAGTTGCAGTCGATCGGGCACCGGCCAAACTTTTTCTATTTGCAGCACGCCATGGGCCTGGCGAGCTCGATCGGACTGGGACTCGCGGTCAGTTTGCCGCAGCAGACCATCGTGGTTCTCGATGGCGACGGTTCGCTGCTGATGAACCTCGGCACGCTTTCGACCATGGCGCGTTCCGGTGCCGGCAACATCGTGCACGTGGTCTTCGACAATCAAAGCTATTTGTCGGCCGGGGGGTCTCCGACCGCGACATCGCGGGGCGCCGATCTGGAAGGCGTGGCGCGCGCTTCGGGCATTCCGCATACAGGTTCCGCGCGCAGCATCGAGGAATTTCAAACCGAGTTTACGATCGCGCTCGATTCGGGAAAGCTTACCGTCCTGGTTGCGCATGTCGATACTTCGGCGCCCATCCGACTGGCTGACCGATCTCGGTCTGCTTGAAAATCGTTTTCAATTTGCGCGCCATTGCCAATCGCTGGCGAAGTAGGGGCACGACATGTCGTGCCCCTACAGCCCATGCAGCGGCGATTTCAAATTCCGCATCGTTTTTTCTACGTTGCCGTGCCCGCGGCCATGGTTCCGCTTTTCGGCTCCGGCACCGTGGCAAATGCGAGCGCGAGGATGCCGACCGCGGCGATGACCGTGTTGAGCTCAAAGCCAATCGCGTAGCTCCGGTATAGGTCGAATAATTTCCCGCCGACGAATCCCGCAGGCGAACTTAACAAACCGCCGATCAGCAAGTTCAGTCCGTTCAATTTGGGATACGCCGCGGGTCCGAAGAAGTGGGCCGTCGCTGTATTCATGCAAATGAACGTCCAGCCGAAAGCCGTTCCGTAGAAGATCGCCGCGGCGAAGGCGATCGCGAGCGTGTCCCCATGGATTCGCAGCGCCAGAAACGAACCGGCGAAATAGCAGCATAATCCGGACATGAACGCGTAACGCGCGGAGATTTTGTCCATCAACCATCCGCCGATTTGCCTCCCGACAATCGCTCCCATCGTGAAAAGCCCAATGGCCCAGGCGGCGGCCGCCGCGCTCAAACCCGATTCCTTCATATGCAGAATTCCATGGGCCACGAAAAAGAAATAAGGGAACTGACAAGCAACTCCGCCGATGACAATCATCCAGTAGGAAGTCGTCTTCAAAGCCTCGGCAGGCGTCCATACGTGCCGCGTGATCAAGGATTTGTTCGCGGCCGGGCGAACTGTCAATGTGTCTTCCTCGATCCCATCCACGACTTGCCCCAGGTCTTCGGGACGTTCCTTCACGAATAGAAAAGCAATGATTCCGGATAGGACTGCAATTCCGGCGACCGTCTCCCAGGCTTGGCGCCAGTTGCCGCCGTTCGCGGTGAGAATTTTGTTGATCAACGGGGACCCGATGAACCCGGCGAAGCCTGAAGCACTCAAGGGGATGGCCATCGCCCTTCCGCGGTAGCGCCGGAACCAACGGGTGATGCAGGTTGTCACCGGCACGATCGTGCAGAAGCAGATGCCGGTTCCGATGATGACGCCGAACCCCACAAGGTACTGCCAAGGCTTCGCGGTGAAAAAGGCCAACCACACCGTGCCGATCAGGAGAAACGCGGACCCGATGCCGAAGGTTTTCTTGATCCCCAACCTGACAATCGAGTAGGCTACGATCACCGAAGGCAGCCCGATGCACAAGTTCGCCAAGGTGAAGCCGAGACCGAACATACTGCGGCTCATGGTGATTTCCTTCAACATGTAGGTGTTGATCACGGCGCCGCCGAAATATGGAAAGCCCATGTTGAGAAAATCCAGCGAAAAAAGAACGCCGACTAGTTTCCAGCCGTAGAACTCACGCTTGTGGGTCATCCCACTCTCCTGGACTTGCCCCGAGCGTTGTACCACGTTTCATGTTTGCCCCAAGGCCTTTTGATCGAACCTGTTTTGGCGCTGTGCCATCTACGGGCTGATCGCGCTCAGCCAAGGCGCGCTTCTGGTCTCCATGATTTGGGCCGCGGCCAACGCCTACATGCTCGACCGGCGCTTCCTTGCCGCGGCGGGATGGATGCTGGCGGGCGCGGCGCTTGTGTCTTGGATTCATCCACGCCTACAATTTGAGTCCGGGAGCAATCGTGAACAAATTGGGAATTTTTGCCGCTCCGGAATTTGCCGCGAGCTATGCGGGCGGCGCCTTGTTCCTGGCGGATTGCCATTTTTACAATCGCCGCTACCCGTTGCCCGAGCAGAACTCGGAATCCGCCTGAGACGCCGCCGATTGTCACTCCGCTGTAATGCGATATTCACGCGCGGCGCTGCAAAGAGTTGATTTGCGATTTTCCCCAAACAATTGAGCCGCGTCGTGCCGCGTTTCCCTTCCGATCCCTCCGACATTCACCAAGTTTTCGTGCCGTAGTAATAGAGCGATAACAAATCTCCCCCAGATTACTCGCGGTCGAGCCCATGTCCCCGCAAGGCCGACACTTCTCGCTCCACATGAGATAAGGACAGGTGAACAATATGATTCGAAAGGCCGCAACTCTGGGACTCGCATTCGCTTTGCTGGCGGGCCCAATGTTCGCTAACGAGGGTGACGTCCCTAAAGGTGTTCCGCATTTGGACCACGTTTTCGTCATTATGATGGAGAATCACGCGTACGGACAGATCGTGGGCAATCCGAACGCGCCCTTTACCAACTATTACGCAAAATCCGCCAACGCCGCGAATAACTACTTCGCCGTAGCCCATCCGAGCTTGACGAATTACCTGGAGGTCGTCGGCGGATCCAACTTCGGCGTGCTGACCGACAACTCGCCGGATTGGCACAACACGGCCTGCGTCACGAACCTCGCCTCCGGACTGGTCGCCACCGACGTGCCCGCAAGCCTCAATATTTGCCCGATCTGGGGCACGGGGACCGACGCCGCGACATCCGTATTCGATTTCACAAACGAGACTTCACCCCCAACGATCAATGAAGTCACCAACATTGACGGGATCGAATCCATTCCCGGCCGCCAGCGAATACGTCTGGAAAGACGATTGGCGACCAACTGGCCGATTTTGGCAAGCGCTGGAAAAGTTATCAGGAAAGCCTGCCGCCGACCGGAGCCGATGGCGTCAACAATGCGGATGGCTTCTACTCCAACGTGAACCCTTTCACCACTCCTCTGCCCGCCGAAACGCAATCGCTCATCAGCCTCTACGCGGTGAAGCACAACCCGTTCGCCTACTTCCGCAGCGTTCAGGAAGGCCTGAACCCGCGAAATAGCCTGAGCAATGTTGCAGGTTTTGAGGGGTCGCACGGATTGTTCGCGGACCTCGCCTCGGGTAACGTGCCAGAGTATTCCTTCATTGCCCCGAACCAGTGCAATGACCAGCACGGCCGCGGAAACGCAGGCCCGCAATGCGATTTCGATCCCTCATCGACCGGCACGCAAGTCGGACTCAACCCGGCCTTGATCTACATTGGCGACCTCACGATAAAGACGCTAGTGAAAGCGATTCACGCCTCGCCAGCCTGGAAGGATGGCCGCAGCGCTATCGTCGTTCTGTGGGATGAGAATGACTACAGCGCCACGCCGAACGTCAACCAGGTATTGACCATCGTGGACACCAACTACGGCGTCAGCGGCGTACAGAGCAATCAGCGGTACACGCACTTCTCGCTGCTCAAGTCCATCGAAGCCGGCCTTGGGCTTCCTTGCTTGAATCACGCGTGCGATGCAAACGTCGTAGTCATGTCCGATCTATTTGCCGCCGGTGGCGGCCGCCATCAAGATCGCGACAACGATTACGATCACGACCATGACGGCAAGTAATCGCAACCCCGTGGAAGCGCGAAACAGCAACCGTGCTATTAACGGTAATTTGGTGTGCAGGTCCTCGTTTCCGCTTACCGGGCCTTCCTGCCGCGCGCCGCGTGACGTCTTCGATGACGTCACGCGGCGTCCGGCATTTGTCGCTGGCTAAAGCCACGACCCACAAATATTCCGGTGTAGCCAGACAGACTCCTAAGCCCGCCAGATCCCGCGTGAAAAAATAAAATGGCTGGCGCTCGGGCCGGAACCGTAGCAAACTTCCTGCGCAACTTGTTCCTGCCACCGCTCGATGGGCTTTCAGAATCTCAGATGCGAGCTCTAGTTGCTTGCCCTGACGCAGGAAGGAAAGTGCGCCGGAATTCGGTAAACAGTTGACACCGAGCCACTTGGATTCTTAAGATTGGGCTTCACTTTTTAATTTTAAAGTTGTGGAAACATTTTTTATTCCCATGCGTCTGTAAAAATGCCGGGCTCCAAGTAGAGCCCGGACCCGGTTCAAAGGGAATCCCTATGATTACGGTTAAAGGACTTACGAAAAGGTACGCTCGCAATACGGCCGTGGACCACATCTCGTTTGAAGTCCAGAAAGGCCAAATCGTTGGTTTTCTGGGACCGAACGGGGCCGGCAAGACGACCACCATGCGCATGCTCACGTGCTTCCTGACCCCTTCGGGCGGGTCAGCCACCGTGGCAGGCTTCGACATCCTCGAACAACCTCTCGAAGTGAAAAAGCGCATCGGCTATCTGCCGGAAACGCCGCCGGTTTACCCGGAAATGCGCGTTGGCGAATATCTGTCTTTTGTCGGCCAACTCAAGGGCTTGTCCGGGTCCGACCTGCCGACTCGCGTGGGCTATGCCTGCGAGCGATGCTCGGTTGCCGATGTGCGCAACAAGCTGATCGGAAAGCTTTCGAAAGGCTACCGGCAGCGCGTCGGCCTCGCCCAGGCCATCATTCACAATCCCGACGTATTGATTCTCGACGAGCCGACCGCGGGCCTCGATCCCAAGCAGATCAACGAAACGCGCGACCTGATCAAGAGCCTGGCCGGCGATCACACGATTATTTTGAGCACGCATATTCTTCCCGAGGTCAGCCAAACCTGCGAGCAAGTCATCATCATCAACAAGGGCAAGATCGTGGCGACCGACTCGGTCAGCAATCTGCAAAATCGCGCCCGGTCGGGCGAATCCGTGCTGGTCGAAGTCGCGGGGCGAAATGGCACGCTCGATCCCGCCGCGGTGCAGCGCAGGCTAGAGCAAGTGGCCGGTGTAAGCCGCGTGGTCTCCAAAGCGGACGGCCAGAAGCGCACCATCTTTGAAGTCGAGGGCAGCAAGAGCCAATCCATGCGGGGCGACGTCGCGCGCGCCGTGGTCGAATCCGGTTGGGACCTGAACGAACTGCGCGCAGCCGCCATGAGCCTGGAAGAAGTCTTCCTGCAGCTCACTGGGAACGGAAGCGCCCGCGGAACTGGAAGCCGTCGCGGCAGGGGGACAAAAAGAATAATGAAGAACATTTGGATTATTTGCCGCAAGGAGCTTCGCAGCTATTTTGTTTCTCCGGTCGCCTACATTTTGCTGGTCATGTTTGCCGTCATTTTCGGCTTCTTCTTCTGGAACTCGCTGGGCTATTTCGTGAACATGGCCATGGAAGCGCAGATGGAAGGCGAACAGTTCCCCATGAACCTGAACGAACAGGTCGTGCGGCCGCTGCTGTCCAACATCAACGTGATCGGCCTGTTTTTCATTCCCATGATCACCATGCGCCTGTTTGCCGAGGAAAAACGCAGCGGCACGATCGAACTGCTGGCCACTTCCCCGATCAAGGACTCCGAAATCATCGTCGGGAAATGGCTGGCGGCTCTTCTGATGTACGCCTTCATGCTGCTCTCGACCGTGCTTGGATTTCACATTTCTATTCAAGTACGGCAATCCCGATTGGAAGCCGCTGGCCATCGGGTACCTGGGCCTGCTGCTGCAGGCCGGCGGACTCCTGGCCATCGGCACATTTATTTCCTCGCTGACTCGAAATCAGATCATCGCCGGCGCGGTAACGTTCGGAGTCTGCCTGATGCTGTGGGTGCTGGGCTGGGTCAGCGAGTACGATAACGCCACCTGGGCGCAAGTGCTTTCGTACATGTCCGTGATCACGCACTTCGATTCGTTCGGCAAAGGCGTGCTCGATTCAAAGGATGCGATTTTTGACGCGACGGTGATCTTCCTGGGTCTGTTTTTTACCGCGCGCTCGATGGAATCCCTGCGTTGGAGGTCGTAAGTGAATAGCCGTTGGATCGAAGCCAGACAAACCAAGTACGCGGCCTACGTGACCGTCTATATCCTCGTGATCCTGGCCATTATTTCGGTGGCGAACGTCCTTGCCAATCGCTACAACAAGTCCTACGACTCGACGTCGAACAAGCGCTACAGCCTGTCCGACCAGACCGCGAAAATCGTGAAGGGATTGACCCAGCCGGCCACGATTACTTATTTCGATAAGACCAGCAATTTCCCCACGGCCAAGGATTTGCTCGACCGCTATACGACCCTTTCGCCCAAGATTCATCTGGATTACATCGATCCCGACAAGAATCCCCAGGCCGCTCGCGCCGCGGGCATCACCAAGTACGGCACGACCATCGTGCAGATCGGCGCGAAAAAACAGGAAGCCAAGAACATGACCGAGGAGGACATTACCGGCGCATTCATCCGCGACCTGAAAAACAATACGCGCACCGTTTGCTTTGTTTCCGGCAGCGGCGAACACCAGATCGACGATGCCGACCGCAACGGCTATTCGCATCTGAAGGACACGCTGGGCAAGGATGACTACGTGGTCAAATCCATCAGCCTGATCGAAAAGGCGGAAGTCCCCGCGGACTGCACGGTGGTGGTGGTTGCCGGCCCCAAGGACGATTACCAGCAGCCGGAAGTCGATGCCCTGAAAAAATACGTCGAGCAGGGCGGCCGTGCGCATGTTTCTGCTGGATCCGCCGCTGAAGATCGGGCGCCCCACCGCGGATAACGACGTGCTGACCAGCCTTCTGCAGAGCTGGGGCGTGAGTTTGGATAAGGATCTTCTGCTGGACGAAAATCCCGTGGGACAGCTGATGGGCGTCGGTCCGCAGGTGGCGCTGGTTTCCACGTACGCCTCTCAACCCATCGTCAACGAAATGAAAGGCACGGCGACGGGGTTTCCGCTGGCGCGAACGCTGACCGTCAAGAACACGGACAAGACCACCGTGCAGAAACTTTTTGAGTCCTCGGATTCCAGCTTCGCGACCACCAAACTGGATTCGCCCAACGTCTCCGTAAACGACCCCAGCAACAAGAAGGGGCCGTTGACGATTGCCGCCGCGGGAACTTACAAGACGGGCAAGGAAAATTCCGAGGGCCGCTTCGTCGTGGTCGGCACATCGATGTGGCCCACCAACTCGTTCCTCAGCTTTAACGGCAACAGCGACCTGGCCTTGAACGCCATGAACTGGCTCTCCTCGGACGAGGATTTGATTTCCATTCGGCCGAAGCCCCAGGAAGACCGCAACCTCACCATGACGCAGGCTCAATTTGGATGGGTCCGGCTCAGCAGCCAATTCCTCCTGCCGGCGGCATTGCTTCTGGCAGGCCTTTCCGTCTGGTGGCGGAGAAGGTAGTGGGGATGCGGCTCGAAATATTTTCTTTTACCGCGAGATTCCTATGATGAAAATGAAACAACTTATCGCGGCCGCGATCGTCCTGGCGGCGCTCACCGCGACGCTGTACTGGTCCAATCACCGGAAACCCGCCGACAACAGCGCGGCCACCGGCGCCGGCGCAACCACCAAGATTATTTCCCTCAAGCAGGATGACATTTCCAAACTGGAAATCAAGAAGCTGAATGGAGATGATGTCGTCCTCAACCGCGTGGCCCCTGATAGGTGGAAAATTACTTCCCCCATGCCTCTGGTCGCCGATCAGGATACGGTTTCGACAATTCTCTACACACTCTCTCCGCTCGATAACGCCACGGTGGTGGAAGAAAAAACCAGCGACCTGAAAGCCTACGGCTTGGCGGACCCTGCCGTCACCGTCTCCGCCACGGAAAAAGACGGCAAGACGCAAACGATTCTGATTGGCGATGACACGCCCACCGGCGGCTCGGCCTACGCCATGCTTTCCGGCGACCCCAAGGTGTTCTCGGTTCCCACGAACACGAAGACCAGCCTGAATAAAAGCCTGTCGGACCTGCGGGACAAACGCCTGCTCCCTGTCGATTTCGACAAGATCGATAGCGTGCAAATCACCGGCCCGAAAGCTCAATCTCACGTTCGGCTCCGACAACGGCCAGTGGACCGTTCGAATCCAAAAGATGTCCGCGGTGACACATCGAAGCTCGAAAACGTAATTGAGAAACTGAGAGTGGCGGACATGGACCCCAGCACTCCGGAAGCCGATCAAAAGAAGGCCGCGGCCTGAATTTGCATCGGGCACGCCCGTGGCGACGGTAAAAGCGACTGACGCCTCCGGGACGCAGGAACTCCAGGTTCGAAAGAACGGTGGCACGTATTACGCGAAAACCACGGCCATGGTGGGGCTTACAAGGTTGCCGATGCTCTTGGCGAAGCCATCGGCGGGAATATCGAGGACTTCCGCGAAAAAAGGCTGTTCGATTTCGCGGCGGATAATCCGGATAAGATTGAAATGCATGACGGAACGAAGGCGTATTTCCTGACGCGATCCGGCGATGATTGGTGGCGAGGACGGGAAAAAGTTGGACGCCGTCAGCGCGGACGGGCTGTTGCGCGCAATTCGCAAGCTTACGGCCACGAAATTTGTCAATGCTGGATACGCCAATCCGGCAATCACTCTTAATGTCATTTCGAACGATGGCAAACGCGTCGAAAAAGTGGGGATTGCAAAAGCCGGCAAGGACTACATCGCGAAGAGAGAAGATGACGCATTACTTTACGAACTGCCGTCGGCGGATATTGACGATATCACCAAATCCGCGGATGATTTGAAGCCGGCCGAGCCGCCGCCGGCGCCAGCCAAGAAATAATCCCAATGCCTTCCTGAGAAATGCGCTTGCGGGGGCACGGCGAACCGCGCCCCCGCAAGGTAAACCTCGTTACGCTTTCGGATAGAAATCCAGCAAGCGCACGTCGATGCCAGTTCCCGCCAGATCCTTCTTGAACACGGTGGTGTCCTGCCCTCGGTAGTGGTACGGAATCACGACCTTCGGATGAAATGCCTTGACCGCTTCGGCGGCTTCGTCCGGAGTCATCGTGTAGGGCAGGTTCATGCAAACGAACGCCACGTCAATGTTCTTGAGCGCGCGCATTTCGGGAATGTTTTCGGTGTCGCCGGAAAAGTAAAAGCGCTTGCCGCCGTAGGTCAGGACGTAACCATTGCCGCGTCCCTTGTCGTGATACAATTTGCCGGCCGCGGGGCCGCGCGTGAGGTTGTACATGGGAATCGCTTCGATGGTCCAGGCGCCCCACTTTTTCGTTTCGCCGTTGGAGATAGGAATCGCCGTCGTCACGGTCTTCACCACCGCGGGCGGAGCCATAATCTCGGTGCCTTCCTTGCTCACCGTCTTCAGAAGTTCCGGATCCATGTGATCGCCGTGGATATCGGTGATCAGGACCAGATCGGCCTGGGGAAGCCCCGCGAAGTTGGCAGGCTTGGCGGGATCAATAATGATGACCTTGCCGCCCGCTTCGATCTCCAGCGCGGCGTGATAGACCGGCGTGATTTTTACCGGGCCTGCGGAGGTTTTAAAGGTCTGCACCGGCCGAGCCTCCTGCGCCTGTGCGCCAACCGCGAACATGGCCATGGCTGCGCATACAAAAACGGTTATAATCGATTTCATTTTTTAACTCCTGTCGGATTTTCTGCACCCAATCGCGAGCAAATCTTAGCACGCGCGAGCTATGGCTACAATCTTCCTGGTCCCGATGCCCCTATCTCCCTGGGATGTCCCTGTCCCAACGGCCAGATGTCTCTTTCGCCATTTTGAGCGCGCGATTCCCCGCTCCGCCCCTGCTCTGCGTAGAATAGGTACAGACGTTCTTGAAGCCATTCGCACTTCACCGAGGTGCTTCCATGAATGAGACTTCCTACGCTATACGCCGGACGACGCCGCGCTTCGCGTTTATCGCCGAAGCGGAAGTAGTGGGGTTGGGAGGCCGCTCGCGCGTCTCGGAACTCAGCGCGCGCGGGTGTTACGTCGATACGATCAACCCGCTTCCCAAGAACACCGAAGTGCGCCTGCGCATTCGCTATGGGTGCAGCAGTTGCGAATTTCCCGCCAAAGTCATCTACACACATGCCGGCTACGGCATGGGCGTGGTGTTCGGCGAGATGGATGCCGAACAATCCGCCACGCTCGGCGTCTGGTTGGATGAACTCGCGCGCAAATCGGAATAGGAGCCTATCCTCGGGCGATGGCGCGCCTTGACGTTTTCTCTCGCCTCCATTAGTGTTCCCTCGCTTCTCGATCCATTCGGAGTTTCGCCCGCCCGATTCGAAAGGGGGATGAAATCGCCATGACCCCGCAATTTCGCGCCGAACATGTTGGCAGTTTGCTGCGCCCTCCGGAACTCTTGCAGGCCCGGGCGGCGCATGCCGAAGGCCGCATCGAGCTGGACCAGCCCCGCGCCGCCGAAGACCGCGCCATTCTTCAGGTTCTGGGAAAGCAGCACGAATTGGGATTGGACGTGGTAACCGACGGCGAGATGCGCCGCGGCTCATGGCTCACGGACATGGCGGATGCGGTGGACGGATTTGTTTCGGCGCGGGTGGCGCTGGAATGGAAAGGGCCGGGCGGGGGCGTGGAAGGGAGCACGGCGCATGCCGTCGGCGGCAAGTTGCGGAAAGTCCGCAAGATGACGGGCCATGAAGTCCCGTTTTTGAAAAAGAACGCGCAAGGACCATTCAAGGTCACGCTTCCAGCACCCTCGAATTTCATGCTGGCCAGCTATAAGACCGGCATCTCGGACAAGTTTTATCCCGCGCACGCCGACCTTTTGAAAGACCTCGTGGAAATCGTCCGCGACGATGTGCGATGGCTGGTTTCGGAAGGCGTGTCCTACATTCAGCTGGACGCGCCGTATTATTCCCATTATCTCGACCCGCGACAGCGCGCGCAAATGCGGCAGGCCGGCCTCGATCCCGACAAGGAACTTGAAAACGCGATTGCCGGTGACAACGCCGCGTTACAAGACGTTGTGCGCGGCAGCGTTACGCTGGCCTTGCACGTCTGCCGGGGAAACAGCAGAAGCCGCTGGTACACCGAGGGCGGGTACGACGCCATCGCCGAAAAGCTTTTCGGATCGTTGCAGGTGGATCGATTCCTGCTCGAATATGACACCGAACGTTCCGGCGGGTTCGAACCGCTGCGCCTGGTCCCGCCGGGCAAGAGCGTGGTGCTGGGCCTGGTGACCACAAAAGAGCCGAAACTCGAATCGCAGGACGAACTCCGGCGGCGCATCGACGAAGCGGCGAAGTTCGTGCCGCTTGAAAACCTGGCGCTCAGCCCGCAGTGCGGTTTCGCGTCCGTGGCGGCCGGAAATTTGCTTTCCATGGACGAGCAATGGAAGAAGCTCGGCCTGGTTGTGGATACCGCACGCAAAGTCTGGGGACCCGCGTAGCGTCCGGCCGCCGTTCGAAGATCGACTGGGCCGGCATGCCAGGGTCTGCGATGCCCGGCACGCCAGCCCCGGTCCCGTTTAGAGCGAACGCAGGAAATTGAGAAGATCCTGCTTCTGGCTCTGGGTCAGGCCGTTGAAGATGCGAATGACGGTGTTGGCTTCCGATCCTTGGCTCGCATGGGCCTCGATGGCCTGCAACAGGTCCGAAGTTCTTCCGTCGTGCAGGAAGAAAAGTCTCTGGCCCAACCCCCACAACGGCGCCGTGCGGAATTCGTCCGGGCCTGCGCCTCCTTGAGAGATGCCGTCGGCCAGAGCCTTGCCCCATGTTGTGCACCAGCAAGTCGGAAAACAGATTCGCTTGGACGTTGCTGAGCGCCGCGGCATAGGACGTCCCCGTCGTCATCGTCGGCGTGTGGCACACGGAGCATTTTGCCACGTCGATGAAAAGGCGCCGGCCATTCTGAATCGATCCCGGAACAACCGGAACCGGTGCAAGAGGGCGTCGGGTTGATCGAGAAAACGCGTGAAGTCGGAAAACGCCACGACATCGCTTGGGACTTGCGTCGTGTTCCCCGCGTCAAAATTCGTGCCGTCCTCGGGCGTTGGATTCACCAAGCAACTTGGCGGGATGGGGTTGGGGGATATCCGCGCTCGTTCGGGAAAAGCTCGTTCGTAATTCCCATTTCCACGTTGTAGGCTTCCCCCGCGAACATCATGAGAGACTTGTTCTGGGCTTTCCATCCAAAACGGGTGATCGAGCCGTCATTCCCGCTGCGATTGGGGTGCCCGGATATGCCTAAAAACCGAGCCATTGCGGATTCCGCAGCCTGGTTCGCAAGAATCGTGTCCTCGTTGATGCTCTCGATCAAGCCTGCGCCAAACACTGGTGTGGGAATTCGGAAAGAAATGTTGTTCTGTTCGACCATGCGCTGAAAGTTCGGCTGGGCGAGTTGGCATCCCGCGGCGTCGCTGCGTCCTTGAATCGTAAATAAGCTGTGGACGCCGCCATCCGGCGTGTCGGTGATCCGCCCATTCGGGCCGGTCGCAAATTTAAATCGTGCTTCGCGAACGGGGCCATTGAGGGTAATAAATGACGGAATGGTGTTCGTCGCACCGTTGGCGTTTGCAATCTGAATCTGCGGGTTCACGGCAGGGCTGGTCCCGCCGATCGCGGGCTGCGCGTGGCAACTGGAACATGAGTTGGAATTGAATGTGGGCCCCAGACCGTTGTTATCCCCATTCTGAACGCTTTCGATTTCCTGAAATCTGGACAGCCCATCATTGAAGTATGCCAACTGCGCCGCGGTCAGGCCTGCAATTGGCGTGCCTGCCTGAGCGGCTCCGGTACGGGGACCCGGGTCCTGCGCGGAGTTTTGGCCTTGTGTGACAAGGGCAAAAGTGAACGCGAACAGTAATAAGAAATGCTCCGAACGAAGCCACCCTTCCTGTCGGACTAAATTTCGCCCTCGCAGTGGGATGGGTCACGCCGTCCGGCTTCGCTTGTTTGACATGGTTCATGACTGTTTCTCCCTTAGCGGTTACCGGCTGGGGGGTCCGGTGATCGCCAATCGAGGCTTGGCTTCCCAAGCCCGTTTGGCTCCACGCAGGGGGACCAGCGTCTCAGACAGTTCTCGATTCCGCCGTAAGTCAATCAGCGGATGTTGCCGGATATTTGCGCCAAGCATTTGCGTCCGCGCGGCGCACAGTTACAATCGAAGAATGGTGCATTTCTTCGCGACAAGGTCCCCTGTGGCTGCACACAGTATTCTCATTCGCACTTCGGAGTCTCCTGTCCTGAAGGACAGAATCGGGAGGGGGCGACAATTCGCCATGAGGTACTATCGGCAACCTGTCCTTTTGCCTGATTGGTTTCCATGATCACCGATCCGCTACAGTGAAACTGAGTTGGGCGAGCGGGAAAGCTCGACAGGATTCGCCGCCGCCATTTACACTAATATCTTCAACTGTGAAACACAGACTGGATGAAGAGGATTTTTGATGCCACTGGTCACCTACGTTTCTTCAAACGGAACCTCCCGGAAGATCGACGTGCCTGCCGGGACTTCCGTAATGCAGGCCGCTTTACATAATCGCGTGGAGGGCATTCTCGGGGAATGCGGCGGCAATTGCATGTGCGCGACCTGCCATGTCTACGTGGATTCCAATTTTCTGGATCGAATTCCAGCGCCGAAAGAAAATGAGAAATTCATGCTGAGCATCGCGGCCGAAGGTCCGCAGCCGAATAGCCGCCTGAGTTGCCAGATCAAGATGACGGAGGAACTCGACGGACTCACCATCCGGCTCCCCGGCAAACAGCGCTGACGCGGCCGGGAACAACCGCGCCGATCCGGCGGGCATCGGATGACCACGAACGCCGCTTACCCATGAATGCATCGAAAAATGTCGTCATTATCGGGGCGGGACCTGCCGGGATAGCGGCGGCCATCGCCGCAAATCAGCGTGGATTTCGGAGCGTGGTCCTGGATGCGCGAATGCCGCCGATCGACAAGGCCTGCGGAGAAGGAATCTTGCCGCATGGCGTCGCGGCCCTTTGCGAACTCGGCATCCACCTGAACGCCAGCATCGCTCACCCTTTTGCCGGGGTCCGATTTCAGGACGAAGAATCTTCGGTGAGCGCGGAATTTGCCGGCGGGCCGGGATTCGTGCTGCGGCGCACACGATTGCAGCAACTTCTGATGGAGCGCGCCATCGCAGTGGGCGTGGAATTCCAGTGGGGCGCGCGCGTGATCCACGTGGATTCGAGAAGTTTCGCGACGTCGGAAAAACAGATTCCCTATGATTGGCTCATCGGAGCCGACGGGCAGAATTCGGCGGTCCGCGAATGGGCGGGGCTTGCCTCCAGTGTCGTCCGCAGGAAGCGATTCGGATACCGGCGGCACTTTCGGGTGCGTCCGTGGACCGATATGGTCGAAGTGTATTGGGCGGAAGGGTGCCAGATGTTTGTCACGCCCACGGGAGAACAGGAAGTTGGCGTCGCCGTGTTTTCGCGCGACCCACAGTTGCGAGTCGAGGAGGCGTTGCCGCGATTCCCTGCTCTTGCCGAAAAACTTCAAAATGCGCCGCCGGCAAGCAAGGAATTGGGAGACACGACTTCGTTAAGAAGATTGCCGGAAGTTACGGTGGGATGCATCGCGCTGGCTGGCGACGCCTCGGGAACGGTCGATGCGCTTACCGGACACGGCCTGAGCCTGGCGTTTCAACAAGCCATTGCCTTGGCCGGGGCATTGCACGCGGAAAACTTGTCGCCGTACGAGGCTGCACATCGCAAAATCGCAGCCATGCCGGTGGCCATGACTCGCCTCATGCTCCTGATGGAGGGAAGCGACTTGATTCGCCAGAAGGCTCTGCGGCTGTTCGAGCAAACACCAAATTTGTTTTCCAGGCTATTGTCGCTCCACTCCGGCACGCTTCCGCTTTCCTCTGTGGGCGCAGGTGAATTGATTTATTTTGGGTGGAAGTTGTTGCGGGCGTAGCGCGCATCTTTTCAGCAATCGCCTTTCATGCCTTCCACGCTTTAGTCAGTCTGAGGATGTATCGCGAAATTCTAAGCAAGTTCCCTATTTCAAGCCGGAAACTGGGAAGCCTTGCCGAGCTTCGCCACGCGGCTTGCCTGGGACATCGCTCCAAGCAGCGGCGCTTCCTCGTTCAGCACCATGTAAACCGGGATTTGCGCCAGCATCGCCGCGAATTTTTCCTTTTCACAAAACGCGCGAAAAAAACTTCCGTCTTCCATTTTTTTGCGGATCTTGACGGCGATCCCTCCGGCCACCCACACGCCTCCACGGGCGAGAACTTTCAGCGCCAGGTTCCCTGCTTCGGCGCCGTAGATGTCCACCCACAGATCGAGCGTCTGCACGCAGACGGGACATTGCCGCGCAAGCCCCAGGCGGGTGATTTCGGGCGCGGCGTCATCTTCGTGCCCCTCGAAAGACTCATGCCGCACGGAAGCATCGAGAAATTCATGGATGGCGCGAAATCCCCTGCCGGAAACGATGAGTTCCACGCTCACGAACTCATGGCGCTTTTTCATGTAGCGCAACAGCTCAATTTCCCGCTCGGTTCGAGGCGCAAAGTCGGAGTGCCCGCCTTCGGAACTTCCCACGACGTAGTGGTCACCATTCCAGATCAGGAACGCCTCGCCCAAGCCGGTTCCCGCGGCGATGAGCGCCCTGGTGGATTTTGGTGCGGCCACGCCGCGATTCAGCGATGGAGATTTCCGAGGGTTGCAGAATGGATAGGCTGTAACCGGTCGCTTCCAGATCATTCAATAAGACGATGTGGTCGGTGGCGAGCTGCTTTTTCAGTGTTGCGCCATCCACCGCCCAAGGCAGGTTGGTCGCCTTGACGCAATGATTGATGACCGGACCGGCGACGCCAAAACCCGCGGCTTCGATCGCTCCGGCGCCCGCGTCCGTTGTTTCCTTCCGAGTCTCGGACAAGAATTTTTCGATGATTTGATCGAAGGCGGCAAAATCACGGCTTTCGTAGCGTTGCTGGATAATTTTCCGGTAGCCCGTCGAGTGAAGTTCGTAGAGGGCCAAATTGCATTTGGTGCCGCCGATGTCTCCAGCGAGGATCATGACCCTCTCCCAGGCTTTGCTCGAGGGCGTGCCCGCCGGTTTTCCTGGCGGCAGGGTCTTGCGCTCATCGGCTGGAACCAACATGGCGGCTGCGGCTTCATCGACGAGAAAGAGTTTCAATCCATTGTCCCGCGGCTGGACGAGTTGGGCCGGGTACGGCGGATCAGCCTTGGTCTGCAGGACGGCGTGCAGGATTTCCGCTTTCTCGGATCCCACGACCAGAAAGACCACGCGCATCGCGGCGTCGAGCACGGGCAGGGTCAGCGTCATGCGGCGGGCGTTGAGTTTCGCGACCATCGGCGTGCTGACCCAGCGCGAAGTTTGGCGCGTTACGCGAGTGCCAGGAAACAGGGACGCGGTGTGGCCCTCGGTGCCCATACCCAGAAGAATCAGATGGAATCGCGGAAACCCGCGATCGTCGAGCTCCAGATATTTCCGCAGTACTTCCTCGTATTCGTGCGCCGCCCGGCCGATATTCGCCTTTTCCGCTTCCATGCGGTGCACGTTCGCCGCGGGAATGGGAACACGCACGAGCAATTCGCGCCGGGCCATCCCGTAATTGCTTTCCGGATTGTCGGGCGGGACCGCGCGCTCATCGCTCCAGAAAACCTGGACTTTCGCCCAGTCCACCTGCCCGCGAAATTCCGAAGAGGCAAGCATCTCGAACAATCCTTCGTGGAGTGTTTCCGCCCGAGAGCGCGACCAGGAATTGCCCGTATCGCGCGATCGATTGCCAGGCATAGTCCACGAACAGCCGCGCCGCCCCGCGCGCGACCTCCGCGGGATTGGAATATACGTGCACGCCGGGGAGAATCTCCCGCGGCGCGCCTTTATGGTTTCCGCCAGTGTCGGCCATCGCGCTCCAGAAGTATGTCGGCTTCGTGCGGACCCCAGGTCCCCGCCGCGTAGTTTGGGAATTTCGGTTTGTGAGACTCGAACCAGTCCAGAATGGGATTCACCAGCGCCCAGGCCGCTTCGACGCCATCGGCGCGGTCAAACAGCGTGGCGTCGCCGCGCATGCAGTCATTCAGCAGCGTCGCATACGCGCTGCGCTCTCCGCCGCCAAATTCCTTTTGGTAGCTGAAGTCCATGGTCACGGGTTTCAATTTCATTTCCTGGCCGGGAAGTTTCGCATGGAAGGAAATGGAAATTCCTTCATCGGGCTGTACGTTCAGCACCAGCGTGTTCCCCGATAGACCCTGCCCGCGAAACACCAGATGCGGCGCACTGCGAAACTGTATCGCGATTTCAGTCACGCGGCCCGGCATTCGCTTGCCCGTGCGCAGGTAAAACGGGACTCCGGCCCAGCGCCAGTTGTCGATTTGCAATCGACCGGCGACATATGTTTCCGTCGCGGAGTCCTTGGCGACGCCCGGCTCTTTGCGGTATCCGGTCAGCAAGGAAGAAGTTGCCGGTACGCCTCCCGGCCCGTATTGCCCGCGCACGATGTCTGGTCTTGATGCTCTGTTCGGTAAACGGCCGGATCGATTGCAGGACTTTGATTTTTTCATTCCGCACGGCCGTGGCGTCGAATGCCGCGGGAGGTTCCATGGCCACCAGGGAGGTCAGCTGCAGGACGTGGCTCTGGATCATGTCGCGAGTCGCGCCGGCGGTTTCGTAGAATGCCGCGCGTTGCTCTACGCCAAGCGTTTCCGCAGCGGTGATCTGCACGTGGTCCACGTAATTCCGGTTCCATAACGGCTCGAAAATACCATTTCCGAAACGCAGCACCATGAGATTCTGCACCGTATCTTTTCCCAGGTAATGATCGATGCGGTACACCTGCGATTCGTCGAATACCTTGAGGACCGCTTGATTCAATTTTCTCGCCGAATCCAGGTCCCGGCCATACGGCTTTTCAATGACAATGCGCACCCAGGATTTTCCGTTCGGATCCCTGGCAAGCCCCGCTTTTTCCAGTTGCTCGATGATCAGCGGGTATACTTCCGGCGGAGTAGCCAGATAAAAGAGCCGGTTCCCTTCGAGTTTGTGCGCGCGGTCGAATTCCTTCAAACGTTGCTTCAGCTTCTCAAATGCTTCCGGGCGATGGTATTCCCCCGCGACGTAGGCGAGGGCCTTCGCGAATTCCCTGCATTCCGCTTCCTGCTGCGCCGTGCCCACGTCCGCGAATTTCCTTACCGAGTCGATGGCCGACGCCTGGAACGCCTCGTCGCTCATGGGAGTGCGCGCAAATCCGATAATGGCGAACCGCCGCGCCAAGCAATCTTGCGCCGCCAGGCCGTAGAGCGCGGGAACCAGTTTGCGGCGGGAAAGATCGCCGGAAGCGCCGAAGATGACGATCGTGCAAGGATCGGCCGCCGTGAAAAAGGTTTCCTTGGCGGGCGCGGCAGCTTCGGCAGCGCTGTGTTTTTTGGGCGTCATGGACGGGGCCTCATTTTTTACTTCCGTCTTGATAGCGTGGCCGCCGAACCGTGTCCGCCGCGCACCAGGCATTCCACCATGCACGCGCCCATCTTGCCCAGTCCTACCATTCCAAGTTCCATCTCAGCCCCTTGATCCTGGTTCCGCGATCTTCACGCCGTTTGCCGCAAGTTCCCGCCGCAACTGCGCCGCATCCTGAAAATGTAGCGTGCGCATGCGAAGTTTCTGAGCGCACTCCAGATTCAGCTCCCGGTCGTCAATGAACAAACATTCTTCCGGCTGGCGCTGGGTTACTTCGAGCGCGATTTTATAGATTCCTTCATCGGGTTTCCGGATGCCCACAAAACAAGAACTGAAAAAAGCCTTAAATTCACGCCTCAAATGAAACTCACGGATTCGCCATTCGTTCAGTTCGAGCGCCTCGTTATTGATGGTGGCCAGCATGTACTTTCCGCTGGCAGCTACGCCGGACAAGACCGCGCGCGATTCCGGGAATTCCTCCGACTGGGCGAATATGAACTGGGTGAATTCCTCGCGCGTGAACGCGCGCTTGCGATAAAAGACGATTCGTTCCAGGTACATATCGAGCGTGATCTGTCCGGTTTCAAACGCGGGGCTGGCCAGTTCGTGCCGGTCCTGGAATTCTTCCCAATCCAAGCCGAATTTCTCGGCTGCCTTGGCACGGGCCGCGCGATCCCATCCATTTGAAAGGATTACACCGCCGACATCCCAGAACAGCGCCGTCACATCCGGCATCGCGCCTCCTGCGGGAACACTCTGTATCCCCGGGTATTGTAAGCGAACCGGGATTGCAAAAGTTATACACTATCCAAAATCATTTCGCTGGCGCCCGCTTCAAATTTCCACCCCCCATCGACGGTTTGGATTTCCGCGAATCTTGAAGTATCGTAGGAAGGATTCGATTGCTTGATTGCTTCAAGGGAGGATGCACATGGCGGACGATTCCTGCGGGCCGACAAATCCAGTACCATCCAATGCGCCTGCAAAACCCGGTGCGCGCATGGTTCATTGCGTGAAGTTCGGCAAGGATTTACCGGGCCTGGAAAGGGTTCCCTGGAAGGGCGAACTCGGCAAGCGCGTCTATGAAAACGTCTCCCAGGACGCGTGGAAATTGTGGATCGAGCACTCCAAAATGCTGATGAACGAGTATCGGCTGAACCCACTGGACCCGCAGTCGCAGAAAATCATGGAAGAGCAAATGGAGCAATTTTTCTTCGGCGAAGGCGCAAAGCTTCCCGCCGATTACGTTCCCCCGAGGGCGAAGGGTTAGAAGCTGTCTCCTAAATAATCTTTGTGGGTCGCGGCTTCACAGGTTGCGGAAAAAGTCTCTTTTTCGTGTCATTCCGAGCGAAGCGAGGAATCTCTCTGGCTTTTAAAGTCAAAAGAATGAGAGATTCCTCGTGCATAAAAGCATGCCTCGGAATGACAGTTTTTTGAGTTTTTCCGCGGCCGCTTCAGCCGCGACATAACGCAGCCCGAAATCATGGGCGTTAGCCCCTGAAGTCATATGGATCGGCGCTGCGCCCCAATTGAATTTATGAGATGAATACTTAGGATGGCGTTCCCGCGCCGGGCAGCGCTCCCGTCACTGGATGCTCCACCGGCAGTCGATCCGCAATTTCAAATTTCAGCATGCCGTGCGCCAGGCGAAGCGCCGTTTCCACTTCCGCAGGCGTTTTCCCTCGCGCGAAAATAAACCCCAGGTAGCTGGAACCTTCCGGCCACGCCGAAAGAAAGTCGTGCAGGCGCGCCGTGATTTGTATGCCTTCCACGCCGGGCGTCGCGCGGGCTTCGGTTTCGCCCTCGACGCGCTCCAGAACTCCCGTTTTCGGAATCGGAATCATCATCACGCCACTCGCACCGTCTTCGCGATCGAGATCGCTTCCCGGAATCCCCAGTGCGTGCCGTACGAGCAACTCTTCCAGCAAGATGCGTTGCGGCCCAAAGCGCAGCGCGCGCGAACAGAGTCCCCCGATGGGCCTTGGCGATGCTTCGAGCACCCACGGCCCCTGTTCGTTCACTCGAAATTCAGCATGGACGGGCCCGTGCGTGAGGCGGAGCGCCTGCACGGTTGCCGCCGCAGAATCCGCGATGCGCTCCTGCATCTGCTCGGGCAGCCGCGAGGGCGTGACGTAAATCGTTTCCTCGAAATACGGCCCTTCCAGCGGATCAGGCTTGTCAAAAATCGTCAAAATTCGCAGTTTTCCGCGAGTCAATAATCCCTCGACGGCCACTTCGCCGCCCGGCACATAACGCTCCACGAGCAAGCGGTCGCGTTCCGCTTCGTGCGTGACCTGAATTTCCGGAGAGTTCAGCAAGGCCTTGATCCGTCCCACGGCGGCTTGAAATTCCTCGGGCGTATTCGCGCGGATCACTCCCTGGCTGGACGCCAGCCGCAAGGGTTTGATCACGCACGGGAATTGGACGCGGGGAAGAATTTTTTCCGGGCGTTTATCGAGGCGGAAAGAGAAAAATCCGGGCACGGGAAGGCCCGCGTCGCGCAAAATTTCGCGCTGGCGCAATTTGCTCCGGCAATTTTCCACCGATTCCGGCGAATTGTACTCGATACCCAGGGCACGCGCCGCAAAGGCGGCCGTTGTGGTCGGACGGTCGCCCAGCGCGATCAGCCCGTCCACCGGGCGAACCAGCGATTGCTGCACGATGCGCCGTGCGGCCTCCTCCGGCTGATCGAAACGCACCGCAATCGCGCCGTCCGCCCACGGATCTTCCAGCTGGTGGCAGCGATCGCTGGCGAACACAACTTCGACGTCCAGCGAGCGCGCCGCCTCCGCAAAGCTGCGCGTCTGGTAACCCAGTTTACTCGCGAGAATCAGCAGTCGGCTCATGCCACGGGTTATCCTTATCGTTCTAGCTCACCTCTTCAGAGGTGAGGGTTTGCTGCATGTTGCGAACAAGACCTCGCCTCTAAAGAAGCGAGCTACAGCGCCTGGGCGCGCCCTTAAACATATTGATCCGCCTTGGGAACCTCTTGCTTCACTTTTCCGATGGAAACAAACTGCTGGTCCATCGGCTCGGCACAGCAATACCACGGCTCATCGAGAAACGGCACGGCAATCGGCTGCGCGGTGGACAATCTGGCTGCTCGTGCCGCGGTGATTCCCGCGGCGGCGTGCGCGGCGCGCCAAATGTGAGAGAAAATTTCCGTGCGCGACAATTTGAGCGAATCCCCGCGCTGCACCAGATCGGAGATTGTCTTGCACAGAGCGTCGACGCGCGGGTCTTCGTGACGCCACGGAAAAACAAGCGCGGCGGAATCAAATGGCTCCGCCATGCCGCGCACGTCCGGCAAATCGAGCAGCCGCGATCCCGCGGGAATCAGCAAGCGAATGGCCAGCTGAATGGGAGCGACGTTTTCGCATAACTCTTCCCGCGCGATCACCTCCAGCAGATCGATGTAGCCCTCGAGCGTCGTCCACGGCGTGAACGGCACAAACGTCGGCAGCAGCGTCATGTCTAATTCGCGAAATCTCGTAACCACGGCGAGGAAATCCGCCCGCGTGTGCCCCTTATCGAATTTTTCGAGCACGCGGTCATCAACGGATTCCACGGCGCTGATGATGAAAAGACACCCAGTATCGCGCAGCGTCGCGAGCAGATCGTCGTGTTTGCGCAAGTGTTCAATTTTAACAGTCGCGTCGTAGCTGACGTTCGGGAATTCGCGGTGCAGGGCTTCCACAATCGAGAGCGAGTGCGCCGGGCCATTAAAAAAGTCCGGATCGCCGAAAGTGATGTGCTGCGCGCCCGCGGCTACCTGCTGGCGGATATCGTCGAGCACGACGTCGCGTTCCACCACGCGAAATGCGCCGTTATACACCGGCACAATCGGACAATGGCGGCAGAGATGCTTGCAGCCGCGCGTCGCCTCGGTCGAGCCCGCGATGCGGCGCTCGCCTCCGGGCATGACGACGCGCGCATAGTTCGCAAGCTCCGGCATTGCCGCGCGGTCGGGCACCAGAAACTTCTGCCGCGAGAGAGAAATGACCGGCTCCGGCTGTGCCTCGCTGCCGTTGCTTTTCAGCGGGCTTGGCCGCAGGCGTTCGGCAAGATTTGCCAGCCCTTGCTCGAATTCCCCGCCGAGAATCGTGCCCACGCCAAGCCCGCGCAGATATCCCTCGTTCACCGGCGCATACAAACCGTAGAAGCAAAGGTGCGCTAGCGGATTGATTCCGCGCACCCGATCGATGAGTCCAGCGGCGAGGCGAGTCGCCGTATGCATCGGCACGTAGAATGCGATCAAATTGGCATCCCGGACGGCCGACTCATCGAGCGCCTCACGTGTCAGGTCAAGACACGTAACCTGGTAGCCGCGCGCGCGCAGCCACGCCGCAGGCGATGCCAGCCCAAACGGCTGCCGGCCAAGTTCATACGTGGAAATGAGGAGGATGTTCATTCGGATGCGCGCGCGTCCACTGCCATTCTAACCGAAGCGAATCGCGGAGGGACAAGAAAGGAAGAGACGCCTCGTCCCGACGACCGTGCCGCTCGGGACGAGGCGGAAAAACGAGACATGTGCAACCGACGGCGCGGAACCTGCCGGTGGCCATAAAAACCGAAAATTCAGGTCTCTATGGGCAGGTGGCTGCGATATGCTTCATCGCGGTCACTTTCATGTAGTGAGCGGCCTTCGGCACGTCCTTATTTTCCTTCATCGCTTCCGCTTCGGGAACCGCCGTGCCGGTGATTTCCACTTTATGGCCGACGTGCGGGGCCAGCTTCACTGTCGACGACACAATTCCCACCGTCTTCGGCCCCTTTTCGAGATCCGTGAGCATGAACGAATCGGGTGCGGAACCCGCGCGCAAGCATCCGGTCATGCTGTGAACTTTGGGAGGCATATCTTGGGCCGTGGTGCCGACAGAGATTGCGAACAGACACGTAAGAACCAGTACCGCAAAAATTGAAAGTTTCATTTAACCCTCCATTCAGATAGATCGGCCGAGGCATGAGCACAAGATGCCGCCCAACCATGCGGCCTCTCGCTCCGGTACCTGGCGCCTGTGAGCGGCATCATACCACGGCATTGCGAAGCGGTCGCGCGGGATCAAGGCCGCCGTTCGCTGACTCGCAAGCTGCATGGAACTCCGGGATGCGATATGATTATGGCTCTTCAATCAACCAGAAAGGATTATGAGCAGAATGTCTCCCGCATCCAAGAATTCGTTCGGCACGCGCGGCACGCTTTCGGTGGACGGCAAGAGCTACGAAATTTTCCAATTAAGCGCGCTGGAGAAAAAGGGCGTGGGCCATGCGTCCAAGCTGCCCTTCTCGCTCCGCGTCCTGCTTGAAAATCTTTTGCGGCAGGAAGACGGGCGATTCGTCCACCCTGGCGACATCGAAGCGCTGGCGGGCTGGAATCCGAACGCGGCGACGCAGAAGGAAATTTCCTTCATGCCGGCGCGCGTCCTTCTGCAGGATTTCACCGGCGTGCCTGCCGTCGTCGATCTGGCCGCCATGCGCGAAGCCATCCGCGAACTGGGCGGCGATCCGAAGAAAGTGAATCCCCTGCTCCCCGCCGAGCTTGTGATCGACCACTCGGTGCAAGTGGACAAGTCGGGTTCCGACATGGCGTTCGCGTTCAACGCCGAACTCGAATTCCAACGCAACGTCGAACGCTATGCTTTCCTGCGCTGGGGACAAACGGCGTTTGATAATTTCAAAGTTGTTCCGCCCGATACGGGCATTTGCCACCAGGTGAACCTGGAATACCTTGCGCGCGTTGTATTCGACACGACATCGGACGGCAAAACGTTTGCCTTCCCGGATTCACTGGTTGGCACGGATTCGCACACCACCATGATTAACGCGCTCGGCGTCTTCGGCTGGGGCGTCGGCGGCATCGAAGCAGAAGCCGCCATGCTCGGCCAGCCGCTTTCGCTGCTGATCCCCGAAGTCGTCGGCTTCAAGCTGCATGGCCGCCTGCCCGAGGGTGCGACCGCGACCGACCTCGTCTTGATCGTCACCGAAATGCTGCGCAAGAAAGGCGTCGTCGGAAAATTCGTCGAGTTCTACGGCACGGGCCTTTCGAGCCTGAGCCTCCCGGACCGCGCCACTATCGCCAACATGGCTCCCGAATACGGCGCCACGATGGGATTCTTTCCCGTGGACGCGGAGACGCTGGCGTATTTGCGTTTCACAGGCCGCGATGCCGCGCGTGTGCGCCTAGTCGAGGAATACACTAAAGCGCAAGGCATCTTCCGCACCGATGCCACTCCCGACCCGATGTATAGCGACAAACTGGAACTGGACCTGGCCAGCGTCGAGCCAACACTTGCCGGACCGAAGCGCCCGCAAGATCGCGTTCCGCTGCGGCAATCGAAAGCGGCGTTCGAAAAGACGCTCGAAGGCACCGCGCAAAAACATGTCCCGGTGAAAAATAATGGAGACAATTTCGAACTTTCGAATGGGTCGGTGGTCATCGCCGCCATCACCAGTTGCACGAATACTTCAAACCCGTCCCTGATGCTGGGAGCCGGCCTGCTGGCCAAGAAGGCCGTTGAGCGCGGCCTTCACAGCAAGCCCTGGGTAAAAACCAGCCTCGCGCCCGGTTCGAAAGTTGTCACCGATTATTTGGCAGCCGCGGGCCTGGACAAATACCTCAACGAACTCGGCTTCCAGCTGGTTGGCTACGGCTGCACCACGTGCATTGGCAACAGCGGCCCGCTGGAAGAGCACGTCAGCGCGGCCATCAAGGACAACAGCCTGGTCGCTGTTTCCGTGCTGAGCGGCAATCGCAATTTCGAGGGCCGCATTCATCCCCTGGTGCGCGCGAATTATCTGGCGTCTCCCCCGCTGGTCGTTGCCTACGCGCTCGCCGGGCGCATGGACTTCGACATGGCCGGCGAACCGCTTGGCAACGATAAAAACGGCAAGCCGGTTTTTCTGCGTGACATCTGGCCCACTCCGCAGGAGATTGAATCCACCGTCCGCGCCAGCGTCACCACCGCGATGTACAACAAGGAATACGGCGAAGTGTTTCAAGGCGACGCCAGCTGGCGCGGCCTGAAAATTCCCGAGGGCGATCTCTACGCCTGGGACGCCAAGTCCACGTACATCAAGAATCCTCCGTTCTTTGATAAATTCTCGAAGACGCCGCCGCCCCTTACCGACATCCGCAACGCGCGTGCGCTGGCCCTGCTCGGCAACAGCATCACGACCGATCACATCTCGCCTGCGGGCTCGATCGGCGTCGATACACCGGCCGGAAAATGGCTCATCGCGCAGGGCGTCAAGCCCTCGGATTTCAACTCCTACGGCGCGCGCCGCGGCAATCATGAAGTGATGATGCGCGGCACGTTCGCGAATATCCGCCTGCGCAACCAGCTTGCCCCGGGCACCGAAGGCGGCTGGACCGTGCACCTGCCCGACGGCGAAAAAATGTCGATCTACGACGCAGCCATGAAATATCAGAAGGACGGCGTGCCGCTGATCGTGCTGGGCGGCAAGGAATACGGATCGGGATCGTCGCGCGACTGGGCCGCGAAAGGCACGCTGCTGCTCGGCGTGCGCGCCGTGATTGCCGAAAGCTTCGAGCGCATCCATCGCAGCAATCTGCTTGGCATGGGCGTGCTTCCTCTGCAATTTCGCGCCGGCGAATCCGCGCAGTCACTCGGCTTGACCGGATTCGAGGAATTCACCATCGAAGGCGTGGCAAAACTCGCGCCGGGCATGACCGTCGAAGTTCGCGCCCGTGACCAACACGCCAAGGAAACCGTGTTTCAGACCGTCGCGCGCGCCGACACGCCCGAGGAAGTCAACTATTACCGGCATGGCGGCATCTTGCCGTACGTTCTGCGGCAAATGCTGTAGAGCGCGTGCCGAAAGTCACGGGCGCCAGAATAAAAAGCGAGGCAGTCGAGCGACCAAAAATGTCGAGCAGCAGCATCGAAGCCCCCGACTGGTCTGCGATTCCCGCACCGAAAGACGATGGGGCGGCATGGCACCTGATCGGCATGCAGCTGCCTCGTGTCGCCCTGCTCGCCACGGATGAAACAATCGTTGACCTATCCTCTCTTCCTGGCCTGGTCGTGGTCTACGCCTATCCCCGCACGGGAATTCCCGGTGTCGATAACCCGCCCGGCTGGGACCTGATCCCCGGCGCGCGCGGATGCACGCCGCAAGCGTGCGCTTTCCGCGATCACTTTGCGGAATTGAAAACTCTGGGCGTCAATCGTTTGTTCGGCCTCTCCACGCAGGACCCTGCCTACCAGCGCGAATTTGCCGATCGCCTGCGCCTGCCGTTTCCGATTCTCTCGGATGAACATCTGGCGCTGACCCGAGCCCTGCGCCTGCCGACGTTCGAGACCAGCGGAATGACGCTGTTAAAACGCCTGACGCTGGTGATCCGCGACGCGAAGATCGAGCACGTCTTCTACCCCGTTTTTCCACCGGACCGGAATGCGAGCGATGTGCTTGCCTGGCTGGCGGCCAAGGCTCGGTAGCGCGCGGCTAGTGCGAACTGACGAAATTCCAGTTCTTCGTTCCGCCTTTCCATCTCCGCCAAACTTCTGTTAACTTCGTCTCCTATTCCACAAGGAGCCGCCGATGCGCCTGCAAATGAAATCGGTCCTTTTTCAAGTCCTGTCCTTCTTATTCCTGGCATCCATATTGCCGGGGCTTGCGGCGCAATATCCGCATGCCGGAGCCGGACCGCGTCTAGCCATCAAGGCCGGGAAACTCGTCGACCCGGAAAAAGGCACCACCGAAACCAATCAGATCATCCTGGTGCGCGGAAAAACAATTGAAGCCGTCGGCCCGCACGTGGAAATTCCTCCGGACGCGAAAATCATCGATCTGTCGAAATCCACCGTCCTGCCGGGCCTGTTCGACGCGCACACGCATCTTTGCATGACGCTCAAGAAGGACCGCGACGGGCACAACTACTTCTTCACGACGCTGCTGGACCCGACGTCCTACCGCGCCATTGAAGGCGTGGCCAATGCGCGAGATATGCTGGCCGCGGGCTTTACCACCGTCCGCGACGTCGGCAACGACGGCAATTATGCGGACACGGCGCTGCGCCAGGCCATCGAACGCGGCCTCGTGCCCGGCCCGACGATGCTCAATGCCGGGCGCATCATCGCACCGTTCGGCGGGCAGTTCCACTTGCAGCCGGAGAAACAAGACCTCGCCACGCCGGAATATTTTTTCGCCGATACGCACGACGAAATGATCAAGGCCATCCGTGAAAATATTCAATTCGGAGCGACCGTCATCAAAATCGTCGTCGACGATCAGAAATATATCTACAGCGCGGACGACATCCGCTTCATGGTCGCGGAAGCGCACCGCGACGGACTGAAGCTTGCCGCGCATTGCTGGACTGAGGCGGGCGCGCACAACGCGGCCGAAGCGGGCGTCGATTCCATCGAGCACGGCGAAATGATGACGAACGAGGATTTGCATCTGGCGAAAAAGAATCACGTGGTGCTCGTGGGAACCGATTTCACCGAAATCGCGGCGCGCGAAAACGGTTTCCCGGAACTGCACGCCGTGTTTGTGGACCGCCTGAGGCGCGCCTACCAGATCGGCGTGACCATGGCGTTCGGCACCGACGCATTCGTCTACGTGCCCGGAGAAACGCGCGGAACCCAGGCCGCCGAATATGTCGATTCCTGGGTCGAAGCCGGAGTGCCCGCAAAAGACACGCTGCAGGCGATGACCATCAACGCCGCGCGCCTGCTGGGCGTGGACCGCGAGCGCGGCGCCATCCAGCCGGGCCTCGCCGCCGACATCATCGCCACGCCGGAAAATCCGCTCGACAATATTCAGGCCGTCCGCAAAGTGTCGTTCGTGATGAAAGATGGCAGCGTTTTCAAAAGTGAGTAAGGCGCGGCCCTGGCCGATTAGTTTGCTGCCCGCCCAACGGTGATGGCCCCGACCATTTTGACCCAGCGCCCTGGACGCTTTTCATGCGGGGCCACAAGTTTAAATGGCCCCTGATCGGAAGCGAGCGGCGTGCCATCCATTGTGTCGGCCAGCAAAACTTCCGAGTCCTGAAAGGAAGTATCGAGCTCGGCCAGCGAAAACAGCACGCGATAGTTGTCCGCGGCTTCCACGAGAACGTAAGTCGCCATGCCCGCCCCGCGCAGTTGTTCGCCTTGCGGCACGCCGGCCTTCTGCAGTAATGCATCGAGCGGCACGCCTTCGTACACTTCCGTTTTCTGGGTGTGGGAATTTTCGACGCGCAATGTTTCTCGCGGCATCTTCTTCAAGTCTTCCAGCGAGACGCTGAACGGCGTTGCGACTGCGCCGCCGATCTTGACCTCGGAAGGGCCGGTCGCGGCCTTCGATTGGGCCGGCTGCTGCGAAAAAGAAGAAGAAGCGGCGAAGAGAAACGCGACAAACAGTACGATTCGGCGCACAGGATCCGCCTTTCGAGTTCCGTGAAAATTGGGCATGTTTTGCGGGAGCCGCGTCAGCCCTTTTGCAGCATGACTTCCGTGGACTTGATCACAGCCGTCACCGTATCGCCGACTTTGAGTTTCATTTCTTCGGCGCTTCGCTTGGTAATCACGCTTTCGATCACATTCTTGCCCACGCGAACCGTGACATGGGCCATCACGCCATCCACTTCCATCTCAACAATTTTTCCTTCAATGTGGTTTCTTGCTGAAAGTTTGCTGGCCACGAAAATGCCCTCTTTTCCGGCGGGGAGTTTATCCGCGCCCGTTCGTACGGCCAAGCTTCGGTTCTTTTCGCTGCTATGTCAAATCGCCTGAATTCGGCTACGAATTAGCCGCCTCTATACGAATTTCGCATACCCAAATCGCATTCTGCGGAACGAGCGAAAAAGCATGCGAATGTCCGGCGAGGGCCGGGAATACGATTTGAAGGCAAAAGACCACATCAATTCGCCTACTTTCTATTCGTATTAAGTCGATTTGACATAGCGGTTTTATTTGTATTAAATCACTTACCTGCGGCGCGCCTTCCGGGGGCGCGGCGCCAGCGGAGTCTTGTTGAAGGCCTGTGCCGCTCTCAGGCGATTTTATAAATGTGCCAGGGTCCAAGGGGTGACCATTCTCATGAGAACCGTTCTGAAATCCGATCAGCGCCAGCCATCTTCCATTTTCCATGTTCTGTTCACTTTCAGCTTTGGATGTCTTTTCGCGCTTCTGGCCTTCGCAACCCCGGGCCACGCCCAAGTCTCGGCCGCGATTTCAGGAAGAGTGACGGACCCGAGCGGCGCCGCGGTTTCCGGCGCGACCGTTACGGCGACAAATGTGGAAACGGGAGCGGCGCGCTCCACGGTCACCGACGAAGCGGGCCGGTACGCGATCCTTGCGCTGGCCGTGGGCGAGTACGAAGTGCGCATCTCGAAGAAGAATTTTCAGGAAGGCGTCCGCACGGGGATTCATCTGGCCATTGGACAAGAGGCCACCGTGGACATGGCCCTGCACCTTGGACAAGTGACCGAACAAGTTAAGGTCCAAGCGGACGCCCCAGTGGTCAGCGTCACTTCCGCCGATATCTCGGGCCTGGTGGGGGAGCAGCAGGTAAAAGACCTCCCGCTGAATGGCCGAAGCTATGACGAGTTGATGACGCTCAACCCCGGCGTCGTCAATTTCACCTGGGAAAAAACCGGAGGGATCGGCGTCTCGAATTCGACGACCGGAAATATGTTTTCCGTCGCCGGAAACAGGCCGCAGCAAAACCTCTTCCTGCTCAACGGCGTCGAATTCACCGGCGCGGCGGAAAACAACATGCAGCCGGGAGGCGCGAGCCAGCAATTGCTGGGCGTGGACGCGGTTCGCGAATTCAATCTTGTGCAGGACACCTACGGCGCGCAGTACGGAAAGCGTCCCGGAGGCCAGGTCACGATCGTCACGCAATCCGGAAGCAATCAATGGCATGGCTCCGTCTATGAATTTCTAAGGAACAACGCCCTCGACGCTCCCAACTACTTCGATGTTGCTTCGGCGCCTCCCTTTCAGAGAAACCAGTTTGGCGGATCGATCGGCGGGCCGGTTCAAAAAGACAAGACGTTCCTGTTCGCCAACTATGAAGGCTTCCGCCAGAACCTGCACCAGACGTCCGTGGAGCTTGTACCCGACGCGCTTGCCCGGTCCAACGCCAGCGCTGCTGTCGTGAACCTCGGGCTGTTGAACTTGTGGCCGGTGGCCCCCGCCGGCGCTCCCGATTTTCCGGTCACGTCCACGGGCGGAGTCGCGGAAGTCTTCCTCAGTCCACCGCAAACGATTCGCGAGGATTTCGGAACCGTGCGGCTGGACCACGTATTTTCGAGCAAAGATTCGGCGATGGCGGCTTACACGAACGATGACAGCGGAAGCACCACGGCGACTCCGCTCGATGCCTACTCCACCGACCTTTTGAATCTGCGCGAGCAAGTGTTCAGCATCGAAGAAACTCACGTTTTCTCGCCGAATCGTGGTGAACACCGCGCGGTTCGGATTTTCCCGCGCCGGATATTTTTTCACCGGAGAGCCGACTCCGGGCACGCCTGCTGCAACCGTTCCAGGCTTCATCGCGGGGCTTCCCGTGGGAGCGGTCGTGGTGGGAGGCAGCCAGGCGTCGAATCCGCAGGCGCAGATAGGCTTGGCGGGGAGCAATAACGGGAGCAACCTGCACATCGCGCGAAATCTTTTTACATACACCGATCAAGCCACGGTCACCAAAGGCCGGCACCAGATTACCGCCGGCGTCTGGTTCCAGCGTCTGCAATCCAATGAAACACTGGCGCTCAGCCAATTCGGGCAAATGACGTTTACCGGATTGCCCGCCTTACTGGCCGGCACAGGCAGTTTCTTGTACGATCCCGTCGCCGACGCCGCTGAGCTGGCGCTCCTTGTACGGCGCCTTCTACGCCGAGGACGTCATCCGCTTTCGCCGCGGCTCACGCTTTCCCTCGGTTTCCGCGACGAATTCAGCACCGGGTGGAATGAAGCATACGGAAAAGCCTCCAACTATACTTTCGCGAATGGGGTCATCTCCTCGCAGCCAGACGATTGGAAATTCGCTGTTCACGATCAACCGCGCGAAATTTCTTCCGCAACCTCGAATCGGGCTGGCGTGGAGCCCCTGGGGTTCCAAGACGGTGATTCGCGCCGGATTCGGCATGTACAACGATTTGCAGGATTCGCTTGGTTACCGCGCCGATCAAAATGCGCCCTTCAATCCGACGTACACCATTGCCTCGGGAAACATCGCGAATTTAAATCTTCCGATTAATCCCTCGGCGGCGCCTGCCGCGAGCGCCCATCTTGTTCCCGGCGGCGTTCAGCCCGACATGCATACGCCGACGGTCGAAACCTATTCCCTGCGGATCGAGCGGGAACTTTCGCCCAACACTTCGCTGAGCGTTGGCTATGTGGGAAGCCACGGCTATCACGAACTCATCGGCGTGGACGCCAATGCGCCCGCGCCGATTGTCTGCCCGGCGTCTCCCTGCCCGGCCACGCTCCCGACCTGGAGCGCCAGGTGCCTGCAGGGACTTTCTACATTGCCCCGGGTACGCCGAAGCCGAACGCAGCGCTGGCAAACACCTGGACATGGTTTTCCGAGGGAACGAGTTCCTACAATTCACTTCAAGTGGACCTGAAACGCCGATTCAGCAAGGGCTTGACGCTGCGAGGCGTTTACACCTGGTCGCGCGCGCTCGATGATGGAGACTCGTTGAATGGAACCGCCGCGGGCAACGCGCCGGGCCTGGTGTCAAATCCGTACGACATCAAAGCGGACTGGGGACTAGCCACGTATGACGTCCGGAACATGGGAGTCATCACGGCAAGCTATGATTTGCCCTTCGGCAGCAAGCGCAGATATCTTGGCAGCGAAGCTGGCGCATTCGGACAGCTAGTGGGCGGATGGACGGTCAACAGCATCGTGACCGCGCAGTCCGGATTTCCATTCACCCCGCAACTTGGGCTACAACCCATCGAACAACGGAGACACGCGCAACCCGGTTCGGCCGTTTCTGAATCCCGCCTTCACCGGCCCGGTGATTCTGGGAACCCCCGCGCAGTGGTTCAATCCCAATGCTTTCATCGCGCCGCCGAATAACAGCGGCTTTTTTGGAAACGTGGGCAGGGACACGTATATCGGTCCGGGCCTGGCCACGTGGGATTTTTCCGTGCTGAAGGAAACTCACATTTTCGAGAAATTGAACCTCCAGTTCCGCGCCGAGATTTTCAATCTTTTGAACCGCGCCAACTTCAACACGCCGAATCTCATCACGGCCGTGTTGCTGCCGGGATCGACGACGCCCGTGCAGTCGCCCTCGGCCGGGGCCATCACCAGCACTTCCACGACTTCGCGACAAATTCAATTCGGGCTGAAATTTCTCTGGTAATACGGATTCAGGCGGGAATTCGACGAGGCGCTGCACGTCCAGCGTTGGATGCGGGCGAACACTTGGAAACCTAAAGGCTTTTAACACAGAGGGCACAGAGAGCACAGAGGAAGAAAAAAGAGAGACTCCATCCCCATGGAAACTACCTTTGCCTCAGGCGGTTACCGTCAATTCTCATTTCCCTCTTTGGTCTTTGTTTTCTCTATTTTTTGTTTTTCTCCGTGTTCTCTGTGATCTCTATGTTAAAGCTTTTCCGGTTTTGATCTTCCCTGCCGCCCCCGAGCCGCGCCGAACTCAAGTGACGATGGTCGGATAAAGCTTCGTGGCCACCGCCACCACCACGGCGAACGCGGCAAGCAGCATCAGAAAATCCTTGCCGATTCCAAACGCGGTCGATCCGCCCACGATCATCAGCGTCCGCAGAGCGTCCACTTGATAAGACAGCGGGTTCACTTTCGAGACCGCGCGCAGCCACGAAGGCATCAGGCTGAGCGGGTAGATCGCGTTGCTCGCGAAAAACAGCGGCATGGTCAGTACCTGGCCAATCCCCATGAATCGTTCGCGCGACTTCACCAGGCACGCGACAATCAGCGAAAACGTCGAAAAAATCGCCGACCCCAGCATCACCGCCGCCACGACTCCCGCCAGGTCGAAAATTCCGAAGCGCAGCTGGACGTGCAGCAGGTAAGCGATGAGGTAGACAAACACCATCTGGCACAGGCTGCGCGCCGTCGAGGAAATGGCGCGTCCCAGCACCAGCGTGCTGCGCGGCGCGGGACTCACCAGAAATTTCTGCACGATTCCCAGGTCCCGCTCCCAGATCAGGGAAATGCCGTAGAAAATCGCGCCGAACAAAACGCTCTGCGCCAGAATCCCGGGCGAGATGAAATCCAGATAGCTGATGCCGCCGGTCGGGATGGCCCGCGCGCGGTTGAATACCTGGCCGAAAATCAAGAGCCAGAGAACCGGCTGCACCATGCGCGTAAAGAGTTCCACGGGATCGTGGATCAATTTGCGGATATCGGACTCGGCGACCGCAAGCGTCTGGCGCAGATAATTCGCGCCCGGAAACGGCTCAGCCCAGTCGTTGAGCTGGTACTTCGTGTGCGAGCGACATCTCTGAGATCCCCTCCCTCTGAAATCGTGGCGCCCGTGAAATGGATGAAGACGTCATTGAGCGTCGCCGCCGCACCCACTTGCGCCTTGAGCACCGCGGGCGTGTCCATCGCCGCCAGTACTCCGTGATGCATGACGGCCACGGTGTCGCAAAGCTGGTCCGCCTCTTCCATATCGTGCGTCGTCAGCAGGATCGTCGTGCCAAATTCGCGGCGCAGTTCGCGGATGCGTTCCCACACCGAGCGTTTTGCGGACGGATCGAGCCCCACCGAGGGCTCATCCATGAACAGAACGCTGGGGCGGTGCAGCATGGATTGCGCGATCTCGAGCCGCCGGATCATCCCGCCGGAATACTGGCGCACGCGCTTGCCGGAGACGTGCGCCAGGTCCATGAATTCCAGCGCCTGCGCAATCCGCCGGACGCGCTCAGCGCGCGGAATCCCGTGGAGCTTCGCCGAAATCAGCAGGTTTTCGTAACCGGTCAGATCGCCGTCGGCGGATAACATCTGCGAGACGTATCCGATTTTCCGGCGCACCGCCTCGGGATGCTGCACCAGATCAAACCCGGCGATCTTCGCGGTTCCCTCGCTGGGCGGCAGCAGCGTGGTCAGCATCTTGATGAGCGTGCTCTTGCCCGCGCCGTTGGGACCAAGCAGTCCAAACGTCGCGCCCGGCGCGCAGGAAAAATTCAGATGATCGACGGCAACCAGCGAGCCGAACCGGCGCGTCAGGGAGAGAACTTCGATGGCGTTCGTGCCCGCAACCTGGGAATTTTCCATGGGGCCTGCAGTTTGCCTCCAAAAAAGATTTGATGCGAAGTTCGGCCTCCCGGCCATACGCCCCATCGAAGCGGCCGATCTATCAACGTCGCAAACTTCTTATTATGGACGTGAAGTTTCCTAAACGGCAGTGAAACTTTAGCTGTCGAAGGCCGTCCATAGAAAGTAGGATACAGTACCAGTGTGAAATACACCTGGTTGGAGTTCAAAATTATGAAGCGCTTCTTGTTCCGTTGCACCGCCGGGCTCGTCCTGACGCTGGCCATCGCGACCGGCGCGGCTGTGGCATCGCCGCAAAATCCGCCCGCGCAAACCGCCGCCGTTCAGGACGTGCGGATTCCCATCCAGCAATTCACGCTGAAAAATGGCTTGCGGGTCGTGCTCTCGGAAGATCATGCGGCCCCGACCGTTTCCTTGTGCATTACTTACGATGTGGGATCCAGAAACGAACTGCCCGGCCACACCGGGTTTGCGCATCTGTTCGAGCACATGATGTTCCAGGGCTCTGAAAACGTGGGCAAGGGCGAGCACCTGATTCTGGTGCGGGTGAACGGCGGCGACGTCAACGGCACGACCAGCGAAGACTCGACGAATTATTACGAGCGCGTCCCGGCAAACCAGCTGGACATGGCGCTGTTCCTCGAGTCCGACCGCATGCGCGCGCTGCGCATCACGCAAGCCAACCTCGACAACCAGCGCAATACGGTCCAAGAAGAGCGGCGCCTGCGCATGGACAATCAGGCTTACGGGAAGACGGGAGAAATCGTCGATAACCTCGCCTACGACAATTTCGCCTACAAACATTCCACGATGGGTTCCATGGCCGACCTGAACGCGGCAAGCCTCGAGGATGTCGCGCGGTTTTTCAAGACGTATTACGCGCCCAACAACGCGGTCCTGACGCTGGTGGGAGATTTCAAAACGCCCGAGGCGCTCGCGGAAATTAAAAAATACTTTGGGGATATTCCTTCGCAACCCGCCCCGCCCGCCGTGGACATGACTGAGCCCCCGCAGACCGCCGAGCGCAGGTTGCAGGTGGAAGATGCGTTCGCGCGGCTCCCTCGCCTCGATATTGTTTATAAAACTGTTCCAGCCGATACGCCGGACTGGTACGCGCTCGACATGCTTGGCGACATCCTGTTCGGCGGGCCTTCCTCGCGGCTCTACCAGTTCCTGGTGAAGGAAAAGGGCGTGGCCCTGCAGGTCGGCGGAGGAATCGACCAGAGGCGCGGCACGTCGTTGTTCGAGGCAATTGCGATAATGAAACCGGGGCAGGACGCGGGTGAGGTCGAGAAGCTGATTAGCGAAGAGTTCGAGCGCGTGCAAAAAGACGGAGTGACGCAAGCGGAAATGGACAAGGTGCGCATCCAGGACCGGCTGGGCCAGGCCGAATCTCTTACCAGCACGCTCAATCGCGCGCGCATGATGGGCCGCTACGCCGTGTATTTCCATGACCCGGCCCTGGTCAACACCATGCTCGTGAAGTACAGCGAAGTCACGGCCGCCGACATCCAGCGCGTGGCCCGCAAATATCTGGAAGCAACCGAGCGCACCGTCGTGCTGACGGTTCCACAAACGCAGGCGCCCGCGGCCAAGTAAGGCCCGAGAGGAAATCCAATGAGATTGACGATGCGTATGAAATTTCTTCTGCAGGCCGCAATCGCCGTGGCCCTGGCTGCTGCAGTGCCGGCCGTGGGCTGGAGTCAAGTCGATTCCGGCCAGGACAAATCGATACCCACCAGCAAAGTCGAGCGGCTGAACCGTGCGCCGGTGTCCAAGGAAATTCTGAAAGTGACGCTGCCGCGGCCCGTCGAGACCGTTCTTCCGAACGGAATCCACCTGATGATTCTCGAGGACCACCGCTTCCCGCTCGTCACCGTGCAATTCGACATCAATGGCGCCGGCCCTCTCTATGAACCGCCGAACCTTCCAGGCCTTTCCGGAGTGACCGCGCGCTTGCTGGACGAAGGCACTAAAACACTCACGAGCAAGCAAATTGCCGAGCAAATTGACTCTCTGGGCGCGTCTCTTTCCGCTTCCGCGGGATTCGGTTCCGGTTCCGCCGTGCTCTACGCATCGGGATTGTCGGACACGTTCGAACAGTGGTTCGCGCTGGCCACGGACGTCCTGCTTCATCCCAGTTTCCCCGCCGACGAATTGACGCAATACAGGGCTCGCGCCAAACCCGCTCTCTTGCAGCAGCGCTCGCAGCCCAATTTTCTGGCGAATCAGACGCTGAACCGAGCGCTGTACGGCACCTATCCGGCAGCCGTTGTAACCGCCACTCCGGAATCGCTGGACGCACTGACGCCCGCGATGCTCGCGGACTGGCATGACACCCGCTACACTCCGCAAAATACGACCCTGGCGATCTCCGGAGACGTCCACGCGGACGTCTTGGTCCCCAAACTGCGGAAATGGCTGGCGGAATGGAAACGTTCGAAAGAGACCGTGAAATTCCAACCTGGCCCGGGGCCCGCAACCCAGGCCAAAGTGTTTCTGGTGGACCGGCCGGGTTCGGTGCAGACGACGCTGCTAATGGGCAACATCGCCATCGATCGGACCAGCCCCGATTACCCGGCGCTGGTGGTGCTGAATGAAGTCCTGGGAGCGGGATCGGCCAGCCGCCTGTTTCTGAACCTGCGCGAAGAAAAGGGCTACACCTACGGCGTGTACAGCAATTTGATCGCCCGGAAGTATGCGGGGCCGTGGACCGCGGGCGGAGATCTGCGGACGGAGGTCACCGGAGGGGCGATGACGGAATTCGTGCGGGAACTCAACCGCATTCGGGATGAGAAAGTGCCGGAAGACGAGCTCGATGCCGCCAAGCGATCGGTGGTCGCGCGCTTTGCACTGTCGCTGGAATCGCCGCAACAACTGATCGGGTACGCCATCACGCGCAAGGCCTACAACTTCCCTGCCGATTACTGGGACAAATACCCGGCGCAGATCATGGCGATCACGGCGGACGACGTGCAGCGCGTGGCGAAAAAATATATCAATCCGGCGACCATGCAACTGGTGGCAGTCGGCGACGCCGGAAAAATAAAATCGGTTCTGGAGAAATACGGCCCGGTGGAAATGGTGGACGCATCCGGAAAACCGGAAGTTGAGCCCGGCAAGTCACCAGGAGCAAATTTGCAATAATTGGTGTGAATTGTGAACAGATTCCTCTGGGCGCCCGAATATCCAAGGAAACGACTCAGGCGATTCAATGGTTTGGCCATATCGCAGATGCCCTGGGGTTGCGAGTCGACCGGGCAGCAGAATGTTCACGCACAGAATGCTTGCTTGGTCTCCGGGCGAAGCAAATACCAAAGCGCCAGCAAATCGATCGCAAGCAGGAAAATGTTCCACGCCAATGCGACGTGGCTATAGCTCAGCAGCGTAGCGATCAATCCCAGGCAGGCTCCCGCTCCAATCAAAATGAACAGAAAGATCGTGAAAACGCGCGCGACGTTGCGCATCTTGTAAATCCCAACGGCCAGAACGACGTGCAACGCGCCAAATAGCAAAAAGATGACTCCGGCAGCGGCCCCAAGCGCCGCAAGCAAAGCCGCCGCGGCTCCGCTGGTGGGTGCCGTGGCCGTCGCTCCCGCCGATCCCATGAAGAAAAAAACGAATCCCATGGCAGCGAACCCGAGGCCCGCCGCAATCATCATCACTACGAGGATCGTGACTCCCAAGGGACGCCCCATTGTTCATCTCCCCCAGCCACGTTCGATTAATCGTGAATGGCTACTGCAGAGATTACCACTAAGGGCGCTCGTTGCGGATGTTATGCGTGGCGCGGCGCCACCGGCCTGCGGCGGCAAAAAGCAAAAAGAAGGATCCCGGCAACCACTGAAACGACGCTCGCCGCCTGCGCGTTGCTCAGCCCGTAGAACGACCGCGGATTGATGCGAATGATCTCGACGAGAAATCGCGCGACGCCGGTTAGCACCAGATACGCGCGCGAAGACCATTCCGTTCGGCGAATGCAATTTCAGGCCGCGCGCTCCGAGTTTCCAAAGAATCCAGAAAATGACGATGGCCACGAGAAACTCGTAGATCGGCGTGGGGTGAACGCGCTGGGTCGTCGGCAACGATACCGTTCGGGAAGCTATGCCCCAAGGCAAGGACGTGGGGATGCCGTAATCGCCATCACCGGAGAGCAAGCATCCGATGCGGCCGATCCCATATCCGAGGGCCGCCGCCGGCGAAGCCACGTCCAGCATGAGCAACGCCGGAATGCGAAAGCGCCTGGCCAACAACAACAGAGCGATAAATCCGCCGATCACCGCGCCAAAATAAGCAAACCCCATGGTGCTGAAAAGCTGCGGCCACGGATCGGCGAAAAACTCGGCGGGGCTTTCCAGCAAATGGTAGAGCCTCGAACCCACGAGCCCGGCCAGGCCAGTGATGCCGATGATGGCCTCGGCGTCGGCGGAAACTTTGCGGCGAGCGAAATCCGCGCGAAGAATGTAGAAAGCGCAGATCAAGCCCACGGCAACCATCAGGCCGTAGGTGCCGAGCGTCAAGGGACCAATATGAATAAAGGGATACAAGAAAGCTCCAAGTGTCGCGCGAATTTCCCGCTTATTTTGCGCAGCAATTTTACGAGCCACAACAGTATAGCCGAGATGCGGCAAACGCGTTGACGGGCAAGCCCGCGAGACTTAGTGAAGGACGGCTTGCTCGCCCACGGCCGGCTTATTCCTTTTCATGATGAGGAGAAACGGGACCAGGGCAAGAACAATGAGGGCAAGCATGGAGATCACGTCCACGTACGCCAGCGTCGCGGCCTGTCTTTCAATCAAGAGGGACATCATGCCATGAGCCTTTTGCATTGCTTCCACACGGCCTGCCCCTTGCCTCTGCAAGGTCTGCGCGAGGCCATTGGTCATGTTTTCAAACACGGGAGATCCGGGCGCGGTATGCGCGGTAAGAGATCCGCGGCGCTGCTGGCCGATGCGCGAAATCGAACTCGAGATGAGCGCGATTCCGATGCTCCCTCCCACATTGCGCATGAAACTGTTCATCGACGAAATCTGGTTGTTCTTCTCGCGGGGCACTCCCACGTAGGCCAGAACGTTTTGAGGGACAAAAATGAACGCCAGGCCGAGCATCTGCAGCGTGCGAATGAGAAATGCCATGGGGAAATCCATGGTAAGCGTGAACACCGAGGACATGTAATACATCGCCGCGGATATGGAAATAAATCCAAAGGCCATCAGTTTGCGCGGATCGACCCGGGAAACGAGCGTCCCCACGATGGGCAACATGCAAATCATCGCGAATCCGCCGCCAGCCAGGGCTTCCCCGGATTTCACGGCCGAATATCCGAGCAGCACCTGCAGAAATTGCGGAATCATGAACGTGGTGCCGTAAAGCACGGTCCCCAGCGTAAAACTGAAAAACATCGCCGTCGCGAAATTGCGCCTCTGAAACAGGCGGATATCCACGACGGGATTCGCGTGATGCCACTCCCAGATAATCCAGATCAGGAAAGCGTAGACGGACAAAATCGTCAGGGCCGTAATCCAATGGGAGGAAAACCAGTCCGCTTCCTGTCCTTTGTCGAGAACGATCTGCAAACTGGCAATGGCGATGGTGATCAGCCCCAGGCCCATGTAATCGGCGCGAATGCCCCTTCTTCTCTCCTGTTCGCGTTTCAGAAAGGGCGGGTCCTCGACCATGCGATTGGTCAGGAACAGCGAAAGGATGCCGATGGGCACGTTGATGTAGAAAATCCAGCGCCAATTAAAATTGTCCGTGATCCATCCGCCCAGCGTCGGGCCGATGGCGGGCGCCAAGACGACGGCCATGCCGTACACGGCAAAGGCCATCCCGCGCTTGGCCGGCAGGAAAGTATCGGCGAGGATGGCCTGCTCGCTGGGCTGCAAGCCGCCGCCGCCCACGCCTTGCAGGATGCGGAAGAAAATCAACATGCCGAGGCTCGGCGCAAGACCGCACAAAAAGCTGCTGCAGGTGAATAACGCGACGCACATCATGTAGAAGCGCTTGCGGCCGATGATCGTCGATAGCCACGCGCTGATGGGAAGAATAATGGCGTTGGAAACCAGATAGCTGGTCAGAACCCAGGCGGACTCTTCATGGCTGGCCGAGAGGCTGCCGGCAATGTGCGGCAGCGACACGTTGGCGATGGAAGTGTCGAGCACCTCCATGAACGTGGCTAACGTGACCGTTAGCGCGATGAGCCACGGATTAAACCGCGGCTTCCAGTGTGCTTCCAGAGCGTCCGTCACCGCTGCATTTTCCTCACCCAGACCTCTACTTCAGCCAAACCTTGGGGACCACGGACATCCCTGGCCGCAAACGGTCGAGGCCCTTTTGCCCCGGCTTGAGGCGAATGCGCACGGGCAAGCGTTGGACGACCTTGACGTAATTCCCCGTGGCGTTTTCCGGAGGGAGCAAGCTGGTAACCGAACCGGTGGCGCCGGGCATGGCTTCCACGGTGCCGTTGAAATTCTGGTCAAAGGCGTCGACGGACACGGTGACCGATTGTCCCACGTGCATTTGCTTCAACTGGCTTTCCTTGAAATTTGCGGTTACCCACAAATCGGCCAGATCGGCAATCGTGAGAATCCTCTGCCCCTTGCTCACGTGCTCGCCAACTTCCGCCGTACGATTGGTAACCACTCCCGACACGGGCGAAACAATCTTGCAATAGCTGAGGTCGAGTGTGGCCTGGTCGACCTGTGCCTGCATCGCCTTCACATTCGCCTCGCTTGATTGCAAGTTGGCCTTGGAGATGGCGATCCGGTTGGGCGCGCTCACGTTGGCCAGCGTCATCTGGCTGCGCGCCTGGTCGAGTTGCGCCCGGCGCTGTTCCACGACCTTTTGCGCGGACTCGGCCGAGGAACGCGCCGAATCCACCGAAGCCGCCAGAGCTTTGGCTGTCGCCACAACCTGGTCGTAATCCGAGCGAGAGACCTCGTCTTTTTCCACCAGCGATTTATAGCGCGCGACATCCGCCTGCGCCTTGGCGTTATTGGCCTCAACCTCCTGCAACCGGGACGCTGCGGCAGCCTGGTCTCGCTCGGCGGCCACGACGCCTGCCTCGGTATCGAAAATTTCCGACTGGCTGGTCGAAACGCTGGTCTGCGAAGAGGTCTCCGTAATCGGCAGATTGGAATTTTCGGCCCGGACTTCGGCCTGCGCCTTCAGGAGTTGCGCTTCCGCTTGTTCGAGCGCGACTTGATAGTCGCGAGGATCGAGCTCGACGAGCAGTTGCCCGGCCTGCACGGATTGATTCTCTTCCGCGTATATCGCGATCACTTCGCCATCAATTCGCGCCGTGATTCCATTGAGATGGCCGTCCACCTGGGCATCGTCGGTGGATTCGTAGGTGCTCGAGTACAACCAGAAGGCAACCGCCCCGATAAGGATCGCGGCGCCGACAACGACCCCGAACATAAGGCTTCTGCGGCGCCCCTGGGCGTTGCTGCCGGTGGATTCGGCGCCAGATGGATTGGTCTGATCGACAGCCATGATTATTGACTCCTCAAAAGAGTGCGTGTGATTTTTTCCGCCTGGCCCACCGCGTGAGCCACGCTAGCTTTGGCAAGGTTGTGCGCGTTCAGGCTGGCAATGTAATCCTGCTCCGCGCTGGAAACCGCTTCCTGCGCCTGCACGACTTCCACGGTATCGGCAACGCCGGAAGCAAAACGATCCCTGGCCTGCTGGAGTTCGTCTTGAGCCAGTTCGCGGCGGCTTTGCGCGACGTGAACTTGATCGGCGGCGGCATTCAGATCCAGGTACGCGGTGCGGACCTCGGCTTCGACCCGGGCCCGAAGGTCATCATAGGCCGCGCGGGTCCGCTGCAAGGATGCGTCCGCTTCCTCGATATCGCCACGGGAGCGTCCTCCCGCCCAGATGGGAAAGCGAAGCTGGGCCGTAGCCGAGAACGTGCCGTTCGATGACCCTGGATTCACGCCGACCAGGCCGTAATCGGCATCGATGTCGAGCGTGGGATATCTCTCCGCGACCGCCGCCTTGCGGGAAAATTCCGCGGCGCGCACTTGCGCTTGCGCGGCCTTCAAGTCCGAGCGATTTTGCGATGCCAGCGTAATAGCCTCGGGGAGCGTAAGATTTTCCAGCGGCGCATAGGGCATCGCATCTGTCAAAATCAAATCCTGACCCGAAGACAGCCCAATCAGCCGCGCCAGGGCGATTTTGTCTTTTGCATATTCGTCCTGCTCCGCCGTCAGCCGCTGCTCTTGCGTTTGGAGTTCGACCTGGCTGCGCGTCCTGTCAATCCTGGCGCTCAATCCAGCGGAAAAACGATCCTGCGCCTGTTGATAAATGGCCTGCGCCGTGACCACCTGCGCTTTGGCGGAATCCACGCGCGCCGATTCGGCCAGGACTTGCAGGTATCCGGCGGTCACCACGTAGACGACCATTTCCCGCGCGTTGACCACGGATAGGTCCGCGGCGCGCTGCGCTTCGCGGGCAGACTGATAAGTGCGGAGAGCCTGCAGATCGGCCACCCGCTGCGTCAATGTGGCGCGCAGATCGAAATAGTTGGTCGGGCCAAGAACGGGAGGAAAGGAAAATCCTGCGCCGGGCGGAATCTTGAAACCAAACGCCGCCAGGTCGACTTGCTGGGCGGTTTCGCGGAGCCCGCTGGACAAATTCGGCATCAATTGGCTGCGCGCGGCCACGTTTGCCCCTTGCGCCTGGCGCGAATCTTGCAGCGAGTTCACGGCTCCAAGGTTGTAGCGAAGGCCTCTTTCAAGCGCGTCATTGAGAGATAACCGGACTGTCTGGTCCGAGGGCGTGGAGAGGGGCGCGGCAGAGGCCGCCGCCGGGCTCACGCTGCCCTGAAAGGGACCAGCCTGTGCAAACCCGCCCGCAGCCAGGCAGAGTGCGCCGAAAATCAAGAAGAGGAAACGAAACCACAGGGTTCGCATGGGGACCACTCGATTCTTGGGAATTGCCGGCCGCGCCCGCCGTCCTCGCTTTCCATTTTCCGGACTGATTTCCGGACTAATTTCCAGACTGAACGCAACACGGGCCGCCCGGCCTTGCAATTAGCGCTTGCCAGCGCCCAGACACCCAAGTAAGATACATACACGTATGTATGATGTCAAGCAGAGCGCCCCGGCCCGATGAGACAGGTTTCCATGCGCCAGACCCAAGCCAAGAAGCGAGGGACACGCGTGCCAGCGGCCGCGCGGCGCCCTTCCCGGCAAGCCGAACGCACCGAAGTGACCCGGCGGAAGCTGCTGGCCGCCGCCAAGCAAGTCTTCGCAAAAAATGGTTTTGAAGCGGCGCGCCTCGAGGACATTTCCTCCGGCGCAGGCTATACCCGCGGTGCTTTCTATGCCAATTTCGAGAGCAAAGAAGACATCTTCTTTGCCCTGTTTGAGGAGTGGGTGAGGGAGCGAATCGACTCGGTCACCGCGGCGCTCAGCGCCCACACAGATCCCCTCGAAAAACTCGCGGCGCTCCGGAAGCACTACGCGCAACTCGCCCAGGACCGCCGCCTCGTTTTGATCTCCCTGGAGTTCAAGCTGTTTGCCTTGCGCCACCCAGAAGCGCATGCGCGGCTGCAGAGCCGGCACCGGCGGATCCGCGCGTGTTTTGGCGAGCTGTTTTCGGAATTGTTGCGCCCGCTCGGGCAAACCCTCCCGATCCCAAATCCGGCGGTATCGACTTGCCTGGGGGCGGTAGCTCAGGGCTTGCTGCTGGAGCATTTGGTGGACCCCAAGACGCTTTCCGGTGGCGACGTGCGTCATGTGTTGGGTTTGTTTTTTGATTCCATTTTTCAAGTCGGAGCGGCCTAGACTTACTGGTCGCTCGGGGAGCCGTAATCGACAGGTATTTGTAACGGAATTTCGAGGCTCGGCATCACATAATACGGCGGAGCGCGTGACCCGGCCATGCGGCCGGACCCCGTGATTGATTGTTCGAAAGCCCTGAATCAGGATTCGTCTCCAGAATGACCGGCAAGAATCGAATCCAGCGTGGCGGGAACTCGCTCGTGACAGGCTAGAACTGCTCAACCGAAATACAAGTCGGGGTTTAAGGTCCGCGAACCGCCCGGCGCTAGATTACCCAAGGAGTTGGAATTCGGTATGTGGATCGTTCGGCTAGCCCTGCGGAGGCCTTACACCTTTGTGGTGATGGCGCTGCTTATCCTCATCGTAGGGTCATTGGCCGTTTATAGGACCCCCACGGATATTTTCCCAAGCATCGATATCCCCGTCATTAGCGTCGTTTGGTCTTATCGGGGGCTTTCGGCCGAGGAAATGGCCGACCGAATCGTGGTCTCCTACGAACGCGGCCTGACGACGACCGTAAACGATATCGAGCATATCGAGTCGCAATCCCTGAACGGACTCGGTGTAATCAAGATTTATTTTCATCCTGAAGCGCACATCGAATTAGCGCTGGCGCAAGTCACCGCGCTGGCGCAAAGCGCCGTTCGAAACGATCCTCCGGGAACGACGCCGCCATTCATCCTCAGCTACAATGCCTCCGCGGTGCCAATTCTTCAGTTGGCGCTCTCTGGGAAGGGCCTTTCCGAACAGCAACTTAACGACCTCGGAGCCAACTTTCTTCGCGTGCAACTGGCGACCGTGCAAGGCGCTGTCTTCCCGAATCCCTATGGAGGAAAACAGCGCGAAATTGTGGTGGACCTGAACATCCCGGCATTGCAGGCGAAGGGTCTTTCGCCGAACGATGTTGTAAACGCGGTCGGCGCCCAAAACCTGATCCTTCCGGCCGGGACGGCCAAGATTGGCTCGCTGGAAAACGACGTTGATCTCAACGGGAGCCCGCAAACCGTCGAGGAACTCAACAATCTGCCCATCAAGACGGTCGGAACGAATACGATATACGTCCGCGATGTCGCCCATGTCCGCGACGGCAATCCCCCGCAAACCAATATCGTTCACGTGGATGGACAGCGCGCCGCGCTCATGACCGTCATGAAGTCGGGGAATTCCTCGACTCTGGACATCATCGACCGGGTAAAGGAACGATTGCCCATTGTGCTGGCAGGCTTGCCTCCGGAATTCCAGGCACGCCCCATCGCCGACCAGTCGGTATTTGTTCGCGCATCCATCGACGGAGTCATCCGGGAAGCGGCTCTGGCCGCGTGCTTTACCGGGATCATGATCCTGATCTTTTTGGGAAGCTGGCGCAGCACGCTGATTATCGCGGTCTCGATTCCCCTTTCGATTCTGACTTCCATCATCGTCCTGAGCGCCATCGGGCAGACCATCAACATCATGACGCTCGGCGGATTGGCCCTGGCCGTGGGAATTTTGGTCGACGACGCGACCGTGACCATCGAGAACATCAACCGGAACCTGGCGATGGGCAAGGAAGCGATTCAAGCCATTCTGGACGGCTCGGAGGAAATCGCGGTTCCTGCATTCGTTTCCACAATTTCCATCTGCATTGTTTTCGTACCGATGTTCTTCCTCACCGGCGTAGCACGCTATTTGTTCGTTCCGCTGGCCGAGGCGGTTGTGTTCGCGATGCTTGCATCCTACCTGCTTTCTCGAACCCTGGTGCCGACCATGGCCCGGTTCTTGTTGAAGGCTCACGAAGAAGAATCGGTGCAAAAATCCCTGGCGAGCCGCAACCCGCTGGTGCGACTGCAAGGCTTGTTCGAATTGTGGTTTGAAAAATTCCGGGACGGATACCGGGGAGTTCTGCGGGCGTGCCTTGCGCACAGAATCATTTTCCCCATGGTTTTTCTGGGAATTTGCCTGTGTTCGTTCGCGCTGCTCCCGTGGCTGGGCGAGGATTTTTTTCCAAATGTGGACTCCGGACAAATCAAACTGCACCTAAGGGCTCCCACCGCGACGCGGATTGAAGAAACCGCCGCGTTGTGCGACGACGTCGAGCGCTCCATCAAGCAGGAGATTCCCAAACAGGAAATAGCCAGCATCATCGACAACATCGGACTGCCGAATAGCCAGCTCAACTATACCTATAGCACTTCGGCCCCCATCGGCCCGGAAGATGCCGACATCATGATCTCGCTGGCCGAAAATCACCGGCCGACCGATGAGTACATTCACGATCTGCGCTTGCGGCTGACCAGGGAATTCCCGGGCGTGATGTTCTATTTTCCTCCGGCCGACATCGTCACCCAAATTCTCAATTTCGGACTTCCCGCCCCCATCGATATCCAGGTGGTTGGACGGGATGTCGAAGCGGATCACGAGTTTGCCAATAATCTCATGAGGCAGTTGAGCACGATTACGGGCATTGCCGACCTGCGCATCCAGCAACCCTTTAACCAGCCGAAGCTGCACATCGACGTGGATCGCACCAAGACTTTGCAGGCGGGCTTTACGCAGCGCGATGTGGCCGGGAATCTGCTTGTTTCCTTGAGCGGCAGTTTTCAGACTTCCCCTTCATTCTGGCTGGACCCCAAATCAGGAGTCAGTTACACGGTCGCCACGGAAGCCCCCGCAATATGACTTCGAATCGCTGCAAGACCTCGAAAACATCCCCGTGAACGGAAGCAGCAACGCCCCTTGGCAGATCCTCGGGAATCTGGGAACCATTACGCGAGGCGCGGGAATGGCGACGGTTTCTCACTACGACGCGCAAACCGTGATCGACATCTATGGATCGACGCAAGGGCGCGATTTGGGCGGAGTGGCCCGGGAAGTAGAGTACATCGTCGATCACAATCGCAGCCATCTTCCCCGCGGGTCTCAAGCCATTGTTCGCGGCCAGATCGCGACCATGCAGTCTTCCTTCCTTGGCCTGCTGGCCGGCTTGGCGTTTGCCATTCTTTTGATTTATCTGCTGATCGTCGTGAACTTCCAGTCATGGCTCGATCCCTTGATCATTATTTCGGCGTTACCCGCCGCGCTGGCCGGGATTGTCTGGATGCTCTTCCTGACGCGCACGACCGTCAGCGTGCCCGCGCTGACAGGTTCGATTATGTGCATGGGCGTCGCGACGGCGAACAGCATTCTTGTGGTTAGTTTTTCCAAGGACCGAGTCCGTGAGGGGCAGCGTCCCCTGGAGGCCGCCGAGGAAGCCGGGTTTACCCGCTTTCGTCCTGTCCTCATGACCGCGCTGGCAATGATTATCGGTATGGTGCCGATGGCGCTGGGCCTTGGCGAAGGCGGCGAGCAGAATGCCCCGTTGGGACGCGCGGTGATCGGCGGACTGATGTTTGCGACCGTGGCGACGCTATTGTTTGTCCCCGCTGTATACAGCCTGATTCACGGGCTCCGCAAAGACGCCGGCAAGTCGGCGGTGCTGGAGCTCCCAGGCGATTAGTTTTCTGGATTTTTTCGGAGGATCAGATGTGGGTTGTTGCAAATCGGCGGAATCCGGCGGAAACACCGGCCCAAAAGCGGCGCGGATGCAGCGGCGCGCCTTGTTCAGGATCCGCCGCGACGCGGGCAATCCTCCTTCTTTTTATGGTGATTGTGGTCGCTCTGGCCGTAATCTGGGGAATATCGAGCCGTCGCAAAACGAATGCGCAACTGGCGCAGGAAACGCAGGAACTCGCGATTCCCATCGTGGCTGTCATCCATCCAAAGGTGGGCGCGCCGCAGCAGGAAATCGTCCTGCCCGGCGACATCCAGCCGTTTATCGACGCCCCGATATACGCGCGGACCAATGGGTACCTGAAAAAGTGGTATGCGGATATCGGCGCGCGCGTCAAGGCAGGCCAGTTGCTCGCTGAGATCGACGCCCCCGAAGTCGACCAGCAACTCCTGCAGGCTCGCGCGGACCTGGCTACGGCCGCAGGCCAACCTCCACCTCGCTGAAATTACGGCGACCCGGTACAAGGACTTGATGAAGACCCAATCGGTGGCGCAACAAGACGTCGACAATGCGATCGGGAATTACGAGGCGCGCAATACGGCCGTGGAGTCGGCTCAATCCAACGTCAAACGCCTGCAAGAAATGCAATCCTTTGAAAAGATCTACGTCCCGTTCGATGGAATCATTACCGCGCGCAATACGGATATCGGGGCGCTGATTGATTCCGGAAGCAGCGGGGGCCCGGCCCGCGAATTGTTCCACATTGCCGCCATCAACCGGCTGCGGGTTTATATCAACGTCCCGCAAATCTATACTCCACATCTTCAAGCCCGGATTGCATGCGGACCTAATTTTGAGGGAATTACCTGGGCGCAAGTTCGGAGGAACCGTCGTGCGAGATTCCGGATCGATCGACAACACCACTCGAACGATGCTCGCCGAAATCGACGTCGATAATCCGACCGGCGAATTGAAGCCCGGCGCGTACGTGGAAGTCCATTTGAAGCTGCCAACGTCCGTGACGACCTTCACGCTGCCCGTCAACGCGACCATCTTCAAATCCGCGGGCATGCAAGTGGCCCTGGTGAAGAACAACAAGACCATCGCCTTGGTTCCGATTACCCCCGGCCGTGATTTTGGGGCTGAAATGGAAGTCCTTGCGGGCTTGAAAGCCGACGATTCCGTGGTCGTCAACCCTCCTGACTCGCTGATCGATGGACAGGACGTCAAAGTGATGCAGCCTCAGCCGGCCGACCAGGGGAAACCATGATGCCCAGCCGGATCGCTGACCCGCTTTCCGATTCACCGAAGAAACTGATTTCCGCGACCGCCTTCGCGGTCCTGTGCCTCGGGCTTCTGTTGCTCGACGGCTGTTCGGTGGGGCCGAAATATACAAAGCCCACAACGCAAATTCCGCCGGCCTACAAAGAAATAGGCAGTTGGAAACCCGCCGAACCCAGCGATGCGGAGCGCAAGGGCAAGTGGTGGGAAATTTTCCAGGACCCCCAGCTGAATGCCCTGGAAGAACATTTGACGGTCTCGAACCAAACGCTGCGGGCCGCCCAGGATCAGTTCCTGCAGGCGCGGGACGAGTTGCGAATTTCGCGCTCCGCGCAATTTCCGCTGGTGACGGCGAACGCATCGGCCACGCGCCAGCGCCAGTCCACCAAGCGCGCGCTGTTAGGGGCGACCTCGCCGGTCAATTATTCGGATTTCCTTCTCGCGGGGGATGTTTCCTATGAAGCGGATGTTTGGGGCCGTGTACGGATGGTCGTGGAATCCAGCCGTGCCCAGGCTCAGGCCACTGCCGCCGATTTGGAAAACGTTCGCCTGAGTCTTCATGCGGAACTTGCCTTGGACTACTTGACCCTCCGCGGGCTCGACGCTCAGAAGCAACTGCTGGATTCCAACGTGACCGCTTTTGAAAAAGCGCTCGACCTGACGCTCAGCAGGTTCCAGGGCGGCCTGGCCTCCAGGGAAGACGTGGATCTGGCGACAACCGAGCTGGAACAAACGCGAGCGCAGGACATCGATATTACTTCGGCGCGCGACCAATTTGAGCATGCCGTCGCCGTACTGGTCGGCCAGCCGGCCTCCACCTTCCGTCTGACCGGTGGCGCAGTTGCCGGCCGCTCCGCCGATTCCTTCCACCGGCCTGCCATCGGAGTTGCTGGAGAGGCGCCCGGACATCGCCGGCGCGGAAAGGCGCGTCGCAGCAGCCAATACGCAAATCGGCTTGGCCCGCGAGGCCTACTTTCCCACGATCATTCTGGGATTGGCCGGAGGATTCGAAAGCGGAACATTTACTACGTGGCTGACCGGGCCGAGCACGCTGTGGACTGTTGGCGCATCCGCTCTGGAGACCGTGTTCGATGCCGGGCGGCGCCGCGCGATTTCCGATCAGGCCAAGGCCGCCTACGATGAAACGGCGGCCAATTATCAGCAAACGGTGCTGACCGCATTTCAGCAGGTGGAAGATTCGCTTTCGGATTTGCGCGTTCTCGAGGAAGAATCCAAAACGCAGGACGCCGCGGTCGCGGCCGCAAACCGTTCGCTCGAACAAGCCACCAACCGCTACAAGGGCGGACTTGAAAATTATTTGGCCGTGATTACCGCGCAAACCGCGGCGCTTTCCAATGAGCGAACAGCGGTCAGCCTGCTCACGCGCCGCATGACGTCCACCGTTCTTCTGGTCAAAGCCCTGGGCGGCGGATGGGATGTTTCCAAATTGGCTCCCGTCGATTAGAATCCAGACACCTGAATGGACGGCGTAACACGCCGCTCCCAATTCCAATTGATGAAGGGATAACCTGATGAAGCGCAATCCACGCAAATTGTGCGGCATGGTCTGCTGGATCGTATCGTTCGCGATGCTTGCCTCTGCCCTGGCGGCAGAGGGCGGCTATCACCTGATCAAGAAGATTCCGATTGCGGGCGATGCCGGATGGGACTACGTGGCCGCCGATAGCCAAGGCCGCAGGCTATATGTTTCGCACGGCACCGAATTAATCGTGCTGGACCTCGATTCCGGCGCGGTGGTTGGAAAAATTAAGGGTGGAGACGACACGCACGGCGCCGCCATCGCCCGGGAACTTGGACGCGGTTTCATCAGCGCCTCCGATCCGGGTTCGGTAACGATTTTCGATTTGAAAACACTCGCGGTGATCGACAAAGTGAGAGTGGGCGACGACCCGAACGGGATCATCTACGACCGCAAAACGAAACGCGTGTTCACCGCGGACCGCGGCAGCAAACGCCTTACGGCCATCGATGCGATGACCGGAAAAATCGTCGCCACTTCGGAAAATCTTGGCGGGAGAACCGAGCACCTCGCTTCCGACGAGGCGGGTCACATTTTCCTGAACATGCAAAGCCTCAATACCCTTGCTGAAATTCGATGCGCAAACGCTGAAACTGCTGGCGACCTGGCCCACGGCTCCCTGCGGAATGCCCAGCAGCATGGATATGGACCGCGCTCACGAGCGTGTATTCATCGGATGCCGCAGCGGCGACATGGCCGTGGTGGACGCAAACACGGGAAAGGTGATTGCGACGCAACCGATGGGCAAGGGCGTGGACGCTTGTGAATTTGATCCCGCCCCGGGACTCATTTATTGCTCGACCGGGGCCGACGGCGCTCTCTCCATCTTCCACGAAGACACTCCTGATAAATATTCGCTTGTGGAAACCGTGAAAACGCAAATTGGCGCCAGGACCATGGCTCTTGATCGAAAGACCGGAAATGTTTACCTGGCCGTCGCGGATTTTGGCCCGCGCCCGGCTCCCACACCCGAAAAGCCCGCGCCGAGGCCACCGATGATTCCCGGCACGTTTACGCTCCTTGTTATGGGACGGTAAAAACAGGCCTGCGGCGGCGCTGTTGCAGCTCGCCTTTTCAAAGGCGAGGAAATTTCCGCGAATCGCGCGAAAATCCCCGCGTCTGAAGACGCGGGCTACAACAGGCGAGATCACGTTCACTGCATGCGTCCCAACTGATAATTCAAATAGGCGATCTGGGCTTCATATTCGTACTGCGCGCTGACTCTGGTAATCTCCGCCTGCGTCTTGTTCAATTGCGCCTGGCTCAGCTCGACGATCGAACTCAATCCGAGGCCGTAACGTGACTGCGCGAGATCAAACGCCTGCGTGGCTTCGTTCAGGAGTTGCTCGGTCACCGACAGTCGCTGGAAAGCGGAGTTGGCGTTGAGCCATGCGGTGCGGACATCTCGCGTGATCCGGTTTTGAAGATCGCGAAGAAACTGCTCCTGCGCCTTGGCTCGTGACGTCGCTTCATTCTTGCGCGCCGTGAACAGACGCCCATTGAAGATGGGAACATTCACGTTGAATCCCGCGGCCGCGTAACGGCTGGCGAGCGTATCCTGGCGATAAGGAATAAGCCCCGCGACGCCGACTGCGGAAATCGTGGGAAACCAGAGATCGCGCTCCGCCGTGGCATAGCTCTGCGCCGATTTCACATTGAGATCCTGTCCGATCAGCTCCGGCCGGTTCTGCAACGCTTCCTGGAGCAGGGGCGCAAAGTCCGCCGGCGGAGCAGGCTGCGGCGGCTGGTCCGTCAGCACGAATGTCCGTTGATCCGAGTACCCGAGCGCCGCGGAAAGATCGGCGAAGGAAGATTGCACATCATTGCGCGCCTGGATCAGCAAGAGTTGCGCCTGCGCCAAATCCACATTCGCAAAACTCACGTCCAGTCCGGACTTCAGGTTGGCTTTTCTGCAAGGCGCTGGTTTGATCGGCCACAAGTTGCCGCGATTTGACGGTTTGTTCGGCGACCTGCAGAACCGCCTGGGATTTTAAGACCGCAAAGTAAGCCTGATTGACCCGGAGCAATACGTCGGCGCGCGTGGCCGTCACATTCTCCTGCTGCGCTTTCGCATACAAATTCGAGCTCTTGACCAGTTCATAGGTTCGGCCGAAATCGGTGACCAACTGGTTCACGGCAACGCCGTCGGCAAACCGGTCGTAGATCACCGGATTATTCAGGGCGCCGGCGGCGACGCGGCTATCGTGTTCCGCCTCGACGCCGGTAAGGCTGCCGTACGCCTGCGGGTAATAGGATGACCGAACCTGGGTAACCTGCGCCGCCGCAGCCGAGGCCAATTGCGTCGCCGCTTGAATTTGCGGATGGTTCTGGATCGCAATCTGTTCGGCTTGCTGGAGCGTGAGCGTCTGCGGCGCTTGCCCGCAACATGGAATCGCCGCCAGGAATAAAATCGTGAGAAACGCCGACGCGCCGCGCATTATTGCGCCTCCTGAGAAACAATGGTCGTGCTCGATGCCGCGCGGCGCTCGTAAATCAGCAGGTACGCCGCGGGAACCACAAAAATTGTCAGGACGATGGAGGAAGCGAGTCCGCCGATGATGGCCAGCGCCAGGGGAGCGTAGGCTTCGCTGCCTGTTTCCAGTTTGAGCGCCATGGGCAAAAGACCGACGATGGTCGCCAGCGAAGTCATCAGAATCGGACGCAAGCGGATGCGGCACGCGTCCGCAATCGCCTCGCGCACGCTGTGGCCTTCACTGCGCAGCACATTCGCGAAATCCACGATCAAGATGCTGTTGGAAACGACCATTCCCTGCAACATCACCACGCCCATGAGCGACTGAATGTTCAGCGTCGTACCCGACAAGGCCAGCGTGACCAGTACTCCGATCAGCCCCGTGGGGACGGCAAGAATGATCAGCAGCGGATCGAGGAAGGAAGTAAATTGCGCGACCAGAACCAAATACGCCAGTAGCACGGCGAGCACGAGTCCGAAGCCGAAGCTGCGGAACGAGGATTGCATCGTGACCACCAGCCCCCGCAGGTTGATGCGGATGTTTGGAGGAAGTTTCGTATCGGCAATCGTTTGGGTAATCACCTTTGAGATTTTCCCAAGATCTTCTCCGGAAGGCGCCACGTACACATCAATGCTTCTTTGCAACTGGTAGTGGTCCACTTCCGTGGGAGAAAGCCTCAGGCTCACGTCGGCCACCTGGTTTAAATACGTCGGCATCTTCAGGTTGGGAGCGCGAAGCGGCATTGCTTTCAGGTCTTCCAGGGACTTCACCTGATTCTCCGGATACTGTACGGTCACGAAATAGTTGTTCCCATTCTTCGGATCGACCCAGTAGCTGGGAGCAATCATGGCGTCCGACGTCAGCGACGTAATGAGGTTGTCGATGACTTCTTTCGGATCAAGTCCCAACTCGCTGGCCCGCTCACGATTCACATTCACCTGCAGCGCGGGATAATCCATATCCTGGGGAACGTATACGTCGGACACTCCCGGAATCGCCCGAAACTGCCTGCGCGAGGTCCTCGGCGATGCGATCATCGGTTTGCAAGTCTTGTCCGCTGACCTGCACGTCAATCGGCGCCGGAGCCCCCTGGTTCAGCACGGCGTCCACGAGGCCGCCCGCCTGAAAATAAGTGCGCAGTTCCGGCAATTCCCGGGCCACGCGGTCCCGCGTCCTGTTCATATAGAGGAAGCTGCTGACTTTATGGTCTTCCTTGAGGCCTACTTGAACGAATGCGGTATGCATTCCCGAATTCGGCGTAAACAGGGCGGAAAGATCGGACATGAGACCAATATTGGAAACGACCGTATTTAATTCATCGGGCGGGACCACTTGGTGCACGATG
>CAWAEW010000005.1:0-19391 GCA_963781055.1 Terriglobia bacterium | reverse complement strand
GGCCGAAATTTTCCGGGGGACAGATTTCTAGTCCGGGATCACGGGCTTGGGCGGCACGGGTTGCGGCTTCAAAATCTCATCGATCAGAAACAGGTCGGTAAGCAGCGCGCGGAGATGGATCGAAGCGTTCAGGTTATCGATCAGTTGCGAACTGATCGCGGGCTGGGCGAGAACGAGTTGAATACAGGCTAGGGAATCGCGGGCGTCGCGTTCGAGCACGGAGAGGAATGCAAGGTAGCGATCCGCCGGCTGAAAATTTTCCTCTTTCACCGCGCCGGAAAAATTCACCGCCAAGCCGGAAATCGCCTCCGCGGCTTGATTCAAATACTCGCGCACCTGGCCGCTCGCGTGGCTCTGTTCCTTGCCGGAGAGCCCCTGGCCGGCGTAGGCGAGAAAAAACTCGTAGCTCTCTTCAATCGTGCTGCAACGGGAACTGATATCTTCGCGAGTCATCTAGGCCGGGGCCTTCTTTGACTCCGTACGTCCCGATACAGGGACTTCCGCCGCCACGACCCAGCGCTGCGGATCGTGATGCTCGAGGTAATTTTCGCGGCTGATCCAGCCGAAGATCATGGACCTTGTGATGAAGAGTTTCTCCGGCCGGACGGCAAAGTAAATGTGGGCCGTGACCAGCGCGACAAACCCGACGCCCGCCAGCCCGTGCAACACGTACATCCACCCCCAGGTCATGTCGCTGAACACGTAGGGATTCCGAGTAAAGAAAGGCGTGCGCACGCGCTTCATCATGAACAGGCCGGTACCGATCGCCGCAAGCCCCGCCAGCATCACGATCATGTGATACACCTTGTTCTCCAGGGTACTTGGCGAACTTCTTCGGCTCGGGAGCGGGCTGCCCCAAAGCGAGCTTGATTCGATTCCTCGCGTCCTCGCGGTCCTGGTGGTCCGGCCAGATGGACCAGAAGTCCAGCAGAAAGAAGCGTGGATGATGTGATAGAGGACGGAAATCGTCAGAACGATTCCGGCGATCCAGTGCCACTTGACCCAGGCAAACTCGACGCCCACTTTCGGCAAAAACGCGGTCAGAAGCAGGGCGAACATCGACAGCGCCATGATGGCGTGAAAAAATCGCGCGCCAAACGAGTGCCGCGGGATTCGTTCGGGAATCCGCGCGGCGTCCAAAGAGGAAGCGCCCGCGGCGCCGCGGAGTGCCCGGCGGCGGGTTTTGCCACAAACTGCACGTAAATCGCATGAACGATCAGGAAAGCAACCGCCCCGATCGCGGACACCCATAAAAGGCTCCACGCAATATGAATTGGGATCTGCTGACCCCACGGACTTGTCGCCCACTCGATAAGGTGCAAGTTTCCTCCTACGCGGCCCCACCGCGGATCGCGCGCTTTACCAGATTTCTCATCAACGGCACTTTATAGCCGTTGTATTGCAAAGGCTCGGCGCCCTGCACGGCGAGTTGCCCGGCTAGCTCGGCCGTTTCCTCATTGCGCGGCTTCCCTTGCATGGCAGCCTCGACCGCGGTCAGGCGAACCGGATGCGCGGCAACGCCGTTCACGACCAGGCGGATTCGCTCGATCGTGTTTCCCGAAGTCACCACGGCCGCCGCCACGTTGACCAGCGCGAAATCCCAGACTTTCCGGTCCCGAGCCTTTTCGAAATAGAACTGCGATCCTGCCCAGGTGGATGGAATCCGTATGGATGTGAGCAGATCGCCGGGCCGCAGGATCGTCATGCGCGTAATGTCGAGGGAAGGACCGATGAAGTAGTCCTCGGCATTGACCACGCGCTCGCCCTTCGGCGTTCGAACGACAAATTTCGCATCCAGCGCGATCAAGGCTGGAGCGGTGTCCGAAGGATTCACGGCCACGCAACGATCGGCGTCGAGGATGGCGTGTTCGCGATTCATGCCCGTGGGCGTATCCGCGTAGCAAATGTTGCCCCCGGCGCGATAACACGGCCAGCCGCCCCGGTAATACCAGCAACGCGCATCCTGCGAGACGTTGCCGCCAATCGTGCCCTGGTTGCGGATCTGCGGCGAGGCGGCCGCCTCGGCAGCCTCGGGCAGAATGCCGTATTTCTCGCGAACCACGGGATGCCGCACCACTTCGGTAAGCGTGGTCATTGCGCCAATCTCCAGCCCGTTGGCGTCCGCGCGAATGCCGCGCAACTCCCGGACCTGGCTCAGATCGATCACCACTTCGGGCCGCTTGATTCGATCCTTGAACCAGTCGAAGCTATCCAGTCCGCCGGCTAGTACCCAGGCCTTCGCGCCGTGCCGCGCCTGCAGAGACAGGGCGTCATCGACGGTCGTGGGTTGAAAGAGTTCGAACGCTGGTATTACGTCACGAATGACAGCCATTTTCCGTTCTCCTCATTTCTTACGGTCGCGCATTTCCGGTCATGGCCTACAGTTCAATGCCTTGCCCAGGGAGCCTAAATGTTCGCTCGCAGCGGGTCCTCAACCGGCCTGCCTGCTTCCAGCGAGGCCAGAATGACGTCGGCAGTTACCGGCGCTCGCCGGAAGATCTCGTCGCCCAGGGCGTCGGAAAGAGCGTTCAGAATGGCCGCGCACCCGCCACCGACCGGCGGCTCGCCGATGCCGCGCGCGCCGATCGGCGTTTCCGGGTCTGGAATCTCAACCGCTCCCCACGCCATTTTGTCCGGTATATCCATAATCGTAGGCGGCTTGGTGTGGTAAAAGCGCCTGGACACCGGAAGGCCATAATGCTGGTCGTAAACCCATTTCTGGCCGATAGTGTGACCGATTCCCAGGATCGATCGTCCCAGAATCTGGCCGCCAAGGGCTTTGGGATGCAGAACGGTGCCCACATCGGCGTAGGCCAGAAAATCCAAAATGCGATACTGGCCGGTCTCGACATCGGCTTCAATCTCGGCAAATGAAGCGACGAAGGAAAATGTATTGCCATCGTGCGGATAAGTGTCCTTGGCAGCCGCCAGCAGGCCCTGGCCCGCCAGCGCCGTGGCTGACGCCACCGTGAATTTGTTTATATCCTTCGGCAGCTCATGGCCATCGTAGATGCCTCCCAACTGGATGGCTCGATGCGCGGCTTGCGCCAGAGTCATCCCGGGGCCGCCGCCTTTCCGGAAAACGCGTTCATTGGCCACCACGTAATCCTCGGGCTTGCCGCCAAGATCCTTGGCCGCGATTTGCTGCAGCTTCGCGATGGCGTCGGACGTCACGGCGTTGGCCGCGCGCGTCATGGCATGGGTCGTCTGGCTGCCGCCGGAAGGACAAGTCCACGGCAGATTCTTCGATGTGTTGCCCCAGGTGATCTCGCACTTTTCCCACGGCACGCCGAGAAGTTCGGCGACCACGCGATGCACGTCCGTCCAGGATTCCGTCCCTAGGTTGCCGACACCGGACTGAATATAAACGCGGCCATCGGGCTTGATGATAAACAGCCCGTCGAACCCAATCGTGCCGGCGGAATAACTGCTGATGGAAACGCCGACGCCCCGCACCTTCGAACCGACCCGCTTGCCGGTGGTCAATTTCCGTTCGTTCCATTTGAACTGCTCTGCGCCGCGGTCAAGCGCCTGCTTGATGAAGGAGCTGGTCGCATATTGCTGCTTGCCCGCCACGAGCGGCCCGAACGGGGCTTTTCCTTCGGGGGCGTTGAGGCGCCGCAGCGCCACTTGATCCACGCCGAGCTTCCGCGCGGCCTTTGCCAGGACAGGTTCCATGATCGCGATTCCCTGCATTCCGCCCGGGGAACTTTGGGAAGTGCGCGGAGGGGTGTTCGTCAGGACTGTCAAGCCGCGCCAGCGCATGGCCTGCGGCTGGTAAAGAACCGAAACGATGCGCCCGGAAGAAAATGCGTCGCCGACCATGTCGTACGGGCCGTTGTCGCAGACCACGAACATATCGAGGGCCGTGATCCGCCCTTCCTTGGAGAAGCCCACCTTCATCCGGCCGTGCAGGCTGGGACGCGCGCGGCCGATGTAATTCTCTTCCTCGCGCGTGATGCGCATCATGACCGGAGCGCCGACTTTTTTCGACAGGAGCGCGGGAATCACCAGCGTGATGTCTCCGGTAATCTTGCTGCCAAATCCGCCGCCTGTATACTCACTGATAAATACGACGTCGCTGGGCTCGATGCCCAGCCAGCGAGCGATCGCCGGAACCGTCTGGGCCGTGCTCTGCGTGCCGGTGTACACGTAGACCTTGCCGTTCTGCCAGTGGGCCATGGCGGTGCGGGTTTCCAGGCACTGGTGGCTGGTGTTCGGCGTAACGAAGCTTTCGTCCAAAACCAACGCCGCGTTTTTCAAGCCCGCTTCGACGTCGCCGACGTGCCACTCTTCGGTCGCCTTGCCCATCGGCAGGCGTCCGCTCTTGGCATCCTCGAAATCTTCGCTGGTCCATTTGACGGTGTGCAGTTCGGGCGGCGTCACTGGCGGCCGCTCCCCGGGTTTCGCCGGAGGGGGCGGCACGCGCACCCAGGCGTTCCCGTCCGTTCTCGCGTTCGGGCCGCCGGGCCGCAGGCTGACCAGCGGATCGACGACGAACGGCAAAGGCTCAAGATCGATTTTGATTTTTTCAATCGCTTCGGCGGCGGTCAGTTCGTCGATCGCGCACACGGCCAGAATCGGCTGGCCCTGAAACAGCGGCTCATTGGTCAGCGCCTGATATCCCCGGGCGTTCGCCAAAATGACGGTGCCGTTATCGGTGATGCTGTTGGCCGGGGCGGGCAGATCGTCCGCCGTGAGAATGGCTTTGACCCCGGGCATGGCCAGCGCCGCGCGCGCGTCGATGCTCCGCACGCGCGCATGAGGCATGGGGCTCAGCGCCAGCTTGCAGAAGAGCATGCCGTCGGCGCGATAATCCTCGGCGTATTTGGCCTTGCCCGTGACTTTCGCGTAGAGGTCGCCGGTGGTGTAATCCTTGCCGATCAGCTTGTATTTTTTCGGGGGCGTGATGTTTGCCATGGTTACGCCTTCCTCAGATTCTCTGCGCCGCGCATCATGGCGGTCAGAATCTTGTCATAGTCCTGGCACCGGCAAAGGTTGCCGGAAATCCCGTGGGCCAGTTCGGCGCGCGTGGGATTAGGATTCGTCTTCAAGTATCCCACCGTCGCCATCATGAAACCGGACATGCAGAACGCGCACTGAAATCCCTGCTCGTCGATGACGCCCTGCTGCACCGGATGCAGCGTGCCATCGGGCTTGGCGAGGCCTTCAATCGTTTGGATCTTTTTGTCGCGCACGGTGTGCGTGAACACCGAGCAGGAGTAGTACGGCACATCGTCGAGCAGAACCGTGCAGGCGCCGCATTCGGCCTGGTCGCAGCCGATCTTCGTGCCCGTCAGACCCAGCTTGTAGCGCAGCGTCGTCACCAGCGTCTCTTGCTTCATGACGTCCACGCGCCGCTGCTGGCCGTTGACATTCAGCGTGATCAGCCGGTCGACCGCGCCGGGAGCCGACATCTGGCCCCACACCTTGGAGACGCGGAACAAATAGCTGGTCGACGACACCGCGCCTGCCGCGATGACGCTCTTGATGACGTCCCGCCTCGAGATCTTGTTTGATTCCGAGGTTTTAGGGTCCGTTAATTCGTTTTCTGCCATCGGAAATCCCCTTTATGGGTGCGGGCTGTACTTGGAGCCCGCGCAAATATCGATGTGGATTCCACATTGTATACGCCCTGGGCTGGGGCCGTGTCAACCGCACAGATGATTCGCTGCGAGCGAATCGGGAAGGCAACGACAAATGGGCGCGATGGCGCCCGAAGAAAACCTCAACCAGATCATCGGAATGGAAATAGACCAAGCACTCCACCCCTTCAAAAAATCGCGAAGGGTAGATTGGATAACACCAAAGGCTCCGAATGCGTGAGGAGCATCTCAGCGGTATGGCTTCGCGGGCGCGGCTTGAATCTGCGTCTGGTAGCTGGCCACTTCCATCCAGTGGCCGCCGCGTTTGTTCCACAGGCGCGTGATGTGCATGGCCTTGCCGCCGAGAGGCTGATGCCGGGACACGAGAATGCAGGTGTCGCCGAAATCGAATAATTTCATGGTCACGACCGGCACGGGCGCGTATCCCGCCATTTTGCTGCGCTCCAGGTCGGCCATGCGGCCCTTCTTGTCGAGCACCTTATTGCTATTGGAGCTGGCAGCGGAAAATTCATCGGCCACATACTTTCCCCATTCTTCCGAATTGTGATAGACCGTGGCGGTTTGCAGCGCCATGTAAGCATTCAGGACGTCGCGTTCGTTGTCGTTCTTGGGCGTGTACGGCAGGCTCTTGCAGGGGTTGTCGCAGGTTTCGGCCGTACCAGCCACGGGCCTAGCGGGACCGTCGAGAAGAGTGGCTTCCTGATACACGAGGAGGTGCCAGCCGGCGGGCCTCTTCGCCCACAGCCGCAGGATGTTCGCTCTTCCGCTGTGCGCCTGAACCATTTCGACCCGGCCGTAATTGCGCTCGACGATCTGCGCGCCGGACTGGTCGGTGATTCCAGGTTTCGGCGTGTCCTCAAGCACCTGCGCACGGGTGAACGTCTTTCCCGCAGCGTCGGTCCATGTAAATTCAGGATCGAGAAGCGTTTCGAGTCCTGCTTTGTCGGATTTTGCGACCGCCTGGACAAATGCGCGATCCGCCTGCAAGGCCGACGAATCATCGGCCGGGGCGGCAGGCCGCGGGTTTGTCCCCGCGGAGAGGCTGCCGCAGACAATTGGGCACAACAGACCAGCCAGAAGTGCGCGAAATACGAAACCTTTCATGGAACCTCCGGGAATAGGACGATATGGGCGCGAATTATAGACCGTCAATGGAAGCCTGGGCAATGCCAAGCACACTAAGGAAACGCTTGCCTGAAAAAATACCCAAACGACCAGCAGCGCTTTTAATCCTGTTGCAATCCGCCCGCAGCTAACCTGACCGGCATGATCGAGTGCCATGCGGGCACAGGCGCAATCTGTGCCGGATCAGGGAGCCGTCACAGTTGAATGTGACGGTCGTCACATCGACTTCCCCGGCGCCTTATATAGAATTAGACGGTTTGTAGATATGGCATTAGAATGGACCTGCAATACGCTGTGATCGGTGACCGCTTTTTCGGGTTGGGTACTCAGGGGAGGTTCTCTCAGGGAGGTATCGGACAGCCCGCGGGGTTGCTCCGTCGCTTCTTCTTCCGAGTGGAAACCGGCCGCGCCGCACCGGCTGATTGCGCAGGGGAAAAAATGGGCTTGGCGAATGACGCCTCGATCCGCATAAAACAAATGATGGGTTAGGACGGCGTTCCCAGGAATCTCTCGGGAGGAAGCATTTTTATGAAGGTAAAACCTCGTTATCCCGGCATTCGAGTAACCGCAAATGGAAATCAGCTGGTTTCTTACCACACCGAAACACGCATAACGGATGCGGGGGTTTTCTTTCCGATCACGCCGTCCACCGAGGGAGGCGAGCTGTATCAGCAGGCTTTTGCCGAAGGAAAATTGAATGTCTTCGGCCACAACACCATTGCGGTCGAAGCCGAAGGCGAGCACGCCGCGCAGGGCGGCGCCATTGCCCACTCGGTCTGCGGGCGCAGGGTCGTCAATTTCACGTCGGGCCAGGGCGTCGTCTATGGAATCGAGCAGTACTACCACGCGCCCGGAAAATGTTCCACGATGGTGATCGAGGTCGGCGCCCGGGCGCTGACCAAGCATGCGTTGAACGTCCACTGCGGGCACGATGACGTGTACGGGTCGCTCGACACCGGATGGATCACCCTGTTCGGCAAGGACGCCCAGCAGGTGGCCGATCAGGCGCTGATCATCCGCCGCGTGACCGAACTCAGCCTGACTCCCGGCATGAACGTGCAGGACGGATTCCTCACTTCCCACCTCGAGCGCACTTTCTACAAGCATGAATCGGAACTGATGCGCGAATATCTGGGCGCGCCGGACGACATCATCGATTGCCCCACCGAAAGCCAGCGCGTGCTGTTTGGCCCGAAACGCCGGCGCGTTCCGGCCATGATCGATCTGACCAATCCGGTGCTGATCGGCCCCGTCGAAAATCAAGAGCACTACATGCAGGGCGTTGTGGCGCGCCGCAATAATTTTACCGAGCCCATTTTGCAATTTTTAGAAGAAGCTTACGAGGACTTCGGGAAGCTGACGGGGCGTTACTACGGCCTGATCACGAAGTACAAAACGGAAGATGCGGATACGGTTTTTGTTTCGCTGGGTTCCGCCGCGGAAAATATCGAAGCGGCCGTCGATTACCTGCGGGAACACCGGAATGCCAAAGTTGGATCGATTCATCTGAACGTGATACGTCCCTTCCCCGAAGCCGCAGTGGTGAAGGCGCTGGCCGGCAAAAAGAACGTCATCATCCTGGAACGCACCGACGAGCCCATGGCCGGCGACAATCCCATGGGGCGCGACATTCGCACCGCGTTGAGCAAGGCCGTTGTTTCCGAAGGACACCCGGCGGCGCAAGGTTTGCCCGCGATTACAGCCGAACAGATGCCACGACTGTTCGGCGGCATTTACGGCCTGGGGTCGCGCGACTTCCGGCCCGAGCACGTTCTGGGCGCGTATGAATTTGCCACCGGGACGCGCGCGCGCAAGGACGGGAAAAAGGCCTCGGACGGCGTCTCGTTCTTCGTGCTGGGCGTCGACCACCCGTACGAAGTGAAGTCCGACGAAACGCCTTCTCTGCTGCCCGAGGGATCGGTTGCCGTGCGCTTCCATTCCATCGGCGGATGGGGCGCCATCACCACCGGAAAAAATCTTGGCGCGATCCTGGGCGACCTGAACGATCTGCTCTATGAACGCGACAAAATCGTGGACGATCTCGGCAACCCCAAGGAAATCATTCACGTCAGCGCCAATCCGAAATACGGTTCGGAAAAGAAAGGCGCGCCGACATCTTACTTCATGGTTGCCGCCGCGGAACGCGTCCGCGTGAACTGCGACCTGCGCCACGTGAACGTGGTGCTGTGCTGCGACCCCAAGGCATTCACCCACACCAATCCCCTGGACGGGATGTCCGAGGGCGGCAGCCTGGTCTGGGAGTCGGACGAGGAAGGCGAGCAAGCCTGGGAGCGGCTGCCTCTGTGGGCGCGCAAGCAGGTCATCGAAAAGAACATTCGCATTTTCACCTTGCCGGGTTTCAAAATCGCGCGAGACGCCACCGATCGCGCGGACCTGCAACTCCGCATGCAGGGAAACGCTTTCCTGGGCGCGTTCTTTGCGGTGTCGCCGCTTCTCGGGGAATTCCGCATCACGCAGGAACAGTTTCGGGAAGTGGTTCACAAGCAGTACGTGAAAAAATTCGGACGGCTGGGCGACGCGGTCGTGAAATCGAACATGGAAGTCATGACCCAGGGCTTCGAGCAGGTTCGCGAAATCCGCATCGGCGAGATGCAAGCGCCCGACCGCTCCACTCTGCGCGGAATCCCGCTGTTGCCGGTGGTCCCGGATGTTGCCGATGGAGGAAGCTGCGGCTCCGGGTGCCGCTCGCATCCGCTCCCCGCCGGCCAGGCCGAACGCACGCCGCTGACGCGCGTTGCGACATTCGACGCCGAGTTCCGAGCCAACTACGGGTACAACCAGCCGGCTACGCCGTTTATCTCGGTGGGAGTCATGGCCGCCGGCAGCGGGGATACCGCTTCCAAGTACGTCGCGCGCCGCGAGACCCCTCTCTACATTCCCGAGAATTGCACGCAGTGCATGGAGTGCATCGTGGTTTGTCCGGACACGGCGCTGCCGAATTGCTCGCAGGATCTGGGCACCGTGCTGCGGACCGCCGTCACCCACTACGTATCGGATGAAGGCGAACGCCTGAAAATGCTGCACACGCTGCCGGAAGTCGAGAAGCGCACGCGCGCCATGATGAAGGATTCACTTGCCAACAAAACCTTTACCCCGATGCGCGAGATCATCCGCAAGGTGACCAGCGAAGTGGACGGATTCTCGGAAGAGGCCAAGCGCCAGTTCTCCGCCATCCTGGAAAAAGTCCCCATGGCCTACGAGAAGGTGAATGCAATCTTTTCGACGCCGGAAAGAAAGACTCCCGGAGGAGGCGGCATTTTTTCGATCTTCGTTTCGGACTTGTGCAAAGGATGCGCGGCCTGCGTCACGGCCTGCGGCGAGCATATGGCGCTGAAGATGGTGGCGGAAACCGAAGAGGTCAATGCGGAGCACGAATCCGGAACGGCGTTCCTGGATCTGCTGCCGGACACGCCGCAAAAATACCTGGGTCTGTACAATGACGAGCGGCCGGAGGATTCCAAAACCGCGGCGCTGCGCAACATGCTGATGGTTCGGCGCAACTACGACGCGCTGGTCTCGGGCGACGGTGCGTGCGCGGGATGCGGCGAAAAGAGCGTGTTGCGGAGCATCACGGCGGTCACCGAAGCGTACATGCGGCCGCTGTATCACGCCAAATCCGACCGCCTGCGCGCCAAGGCCGGCGAACTGGAAAAGGCGGGCGTTCAAAAACTCGCCGAACTAAAAGCGCGGAGCCAGGAAGAGTACGACCTGCTGCGCCAAGCCGTCGCTCACATGCTGATGGGGCTGGGCGGCGAAGATGAAAAAGACACGAAAGCGCGCATCGCCGCGCATGGCCCGATTTCGGACAAGGAAATCGTGGACGCCATCGTCGCGGTCATGTTGAACGAAGCGTTCAATCACACGAACCTGCAGGCTATCGACGGGCGCCTGGCCAACGGCATGTCGGTGATGGCCATGGCCGCGCACACCGGCTGCAACACGGTTTATGGATCGACGCCGCCGAACAACCCGCATCCCTATCCCTGGATGAACTCGCTGTTCCAGGACGGCATCACCGTCGGCTGGCTGATCGGCGAGAGCTTTATCATCGATCATGGCCGCAGGTCCGTCATTCCCGAGCGGCTGGCCGATGCCCTGCTGCAGCGCACGGAAAAAGTCATCACCCCGCGCGAGTATTACGAATACACGCACTTCTCCGATGCCGTGATGACCGATCAGGAGATTCGCGAACTGCCGAAAGTTTGGGTCGTCGGCGGCGATGGCGGAATGGGCGACATCGGCTACCAGAACATGTCGAAAGTGATTCTCCAGAACCGGCCGAACGTGAAAGCCCTGATGCTCGATACGCAGGTCTATTCCAATACGGGCGGCCAGAATTCGGACTCGACCCCGATGCTCGGCGGAAACGACATGAACGTCTTTGGAACCGCCACGCAGGGAAAGAACGTCGAGAAGAAAACCGTGGCCGAAACGTTCTTGGGAGGTCACGGATCGCCGTTCGTCGCGCAGGTATCGATTGCCAACGCGCCGAAACTTTACCGGGCCATCCTCGAAGGGCTGGAATATCGGGGAACCGCCTTCTTCCAGTGCTTCACCACCTGCCAGCCCGAACACGGAGTTTCCGACGACATGGCGCTCGATCAGGCTCAGCGCGTTCGCGATTCCCGCGGAGCTCCCGAGTTCGTCTTCAACCCGCAGCTCGGCGAAACCTACCAGGAAGCGCTCGACCTGAAGGGCAATCCTTCGCTGGAAAAGGATTGGTACGAGACGAAATTCAAGGATACGAACGAGCCGTACCGGTACACGGTGGCGCACTGGTGCACGACCGAGGCGCGCTTCCGCAACCACTTGAAGAAAATCAAAAAGGACGAGGCCGACCGGCTCATCTTCCTGGAAAATATGCTTGTCCGCATCACGCAGCAGGACGTGGTCTATCGCCGCTATCTGAACCCCAGTCACCGGTCCTACATCCCGGATTTCGGCGTTTACATCAAGATGCCCGGGGCCAATGGCGGCGTGGAGTATCGCTCTCTGTCTCGCCAGCTGGTCCTGTTTTGCGTGGAGCGCCGGAAAGCCTGGCGCCTGCTGCAGAGCAAGGCGGGCATCGAGAACAAGGAATACAAAGCCCAGCGTTCCATTCTTGCGGATGTGGATGCCGGCAAAATCTCCAAGGAAAATCTTTTCGCGCAAGCCGAAGAGTTGATGAAGCAACGGGTCGCCCTGCTTACGCCAGCCGCCGCCCCGGCCCGCCCGCTGGTTGCGGCCCCCGCGCCGGCCGCGGCCGCCGCCCAGCAAAAGCCGCAAGCCGTGAAGCCGCTGGTTGCCCCGCCGCAGGCTCCAGCCCAGCCAAAAGCCTCGAAGCAGCCGGCGATGAGCGAGGGCGCGGATGACGTCATCAATTGGGGAATTTGCCCGATTTGCGAGGAAACCCTGAAACTGGCATATCCCGACGCCGTTCATGTCGGCGGACAAATTGTTCATGCGAAGTGCGCCGCGAAAGCCGTGGAACAGACGCAGGGAGACTAGGAATCCGTTCCGGGAATCCCTTCCCTGCAACGAAGTATCATCTCCATGCAGGCCTACACTGACCTAGGCTAGGCCGCAACCTAGGCTGGGCCTTCTGCTCAGCCCCGTTAAGGGCGAAAGAACATAGCCCAGCCGCGCAAGCGGTGGGTAGGCGTGAGGGCAGAAAGACGAGCCCCGTAGGGGCGGCACTTGGTTAACCATATGCCACCCCTGCGGGGGTCATTCATTGATTCTGCCGTGTTCCCGCCGTTTCCACGGTGGGCTACGTTGTATCGCCCCTCCGGGACTTCGGAAAACGCAAGAATCCTTCATTCCTGAGTAAATGACCTTTCTCAAGGGAATCGCGTGGCCGTCAGAAATCGGGACTCGGCGATTCGCATCCCTCTCGAACATTATCCGGCCCTTTATAGCTTCCCCAGTGATTTAGCGGCCGATCCGGTTCTCTGCTCCCAATCCTTCACCGCAATGCGCGGCATCTCGAATAAGTCCGAGGTGCGGGCATACCAGCCGGAGCCGTGCATGCGGCCGATCAGCTTCAGATTGGGCGTATCGATGTAATGCTTCGAGGCGTCCAGCACCAGATCATCGCGAACGTGCATCGCCAGCACGCGGCCCAGCACCAGTCCGCTCTCGCCCAGGTCCACGATTTGCATCAGCTCGCACTCCATGGAAACCGGACTTTCCGCGATGCGCGGAGGCTTTACGCGGACCGACGGCAACGGAGTCAATCCTGCCTCCGCAATCTCGTCCACGCCGGGATCAAATTCGATCGCGGTGATGTTCATCTTTTCGGCGTTCGCTTCGGACACCAGATTCACGACAAACTGCCCGGTCGCGCGAATGTTGGCGCGGGTGTCTTTCACTTGCCCCGGCCTGCGGCTTCCGATCCCGATTCCTATCACCGGGGGATCCCCCGCGAATACATTGAAAAAGGAAAACGGCGCGGCGTTGGTCACTCCCTTCGCATCCTGGCTGACAACCCACGCAATCGGGCGCGGCGTCACCGTCGAAACCAAGAGCTTGTAGCCTTCCCTGGCCTGGTAAGTCTGCAAAGTCGAACAGCATCGAAAGTCCTCCCGAAATTGAGGTCCTATAGTAAACCTGTCCGAGCGGCCTCGAAGTGGAATTTAAAGGATTGGCCCGATCCTCTGGATAGGGCAAAGCATTGCGGGGATTTTAGTTGAGAATCTGTTTGCCGATATTCATAGAGAGTCCGGAGGAACCCGAGTTCTGCTGCCGAAGGTCCGGAGACGGAATGGAAATTATGCCGAACCTTGAGAGAGGAAAACGCGCGCGATCCCTGCTGGTAGTGAGTCTTTCGCGGGTTTCGTCTTTACTTCGCGCGTAGTGCGTGATAAGTTGTTTTCCCGTAACCGCCATCGTAGCGCCAGGCGGCTGGGCCACTGCTAAACGACCCTTCAGCGATTTTGTCGCAGTTCACGTCCTTCCCAGGAATCGGAACCCGTTTCTGCAGGCACTTGGGCTTTCTTATTGCCCCATTGTGCGTCTGGCAGAGATTGCTATTCACCGGGCTCCAAGTAGAGCCCGGACATTTCGTGACCGGGCTCCAAGTAGAGCCCGGACCCTAAAGGTGAAATCTTGCTAAAACTGCGCAAAGTTGAATTGGTGGGCTTCAAGTCATTCTGCGAAAAGACGCATATCACGTTCAGCGGCAGCGGGCTGACGTGCATTATCGGGCCCAATGGCTGCGGCAAATCCAATATTGTGGACGCGATCTCCTGGGTGCTGGGCGAGCAGAGCCACAAATCGCTGCGCGCCGAGCGGATGTCCGACTGCATCTTCAACGGCACGGCCAAGCGCCCGCCGATGGGGCTCTCGGAAGTCACCTTGACGCTGGTCGATCCCGAACTGGCTGAGGCAGCGGAGTTTGTCCTCGGAAGCGGCGTCGGCGAGGCAGTCGCGGCGCGGGCCGGTGAGTGTCCCGGAAAGCGCATATGGCGGCTCCCGGAGAAGGCTTCACGCGGAAGACATTGAGGACACGGAAAGCACGGACAGAATCGAAGACGAATGCCGATGCCGTGGCGGACGATGAATCGCAAATGGCGCCCGGCGAGGAAGAATCCGCAAGCAAGCCGGAATTCCTGAAGAAAAAGCGCGCGGAAAAACCCGCGATGCATCTGAAGCCGGGCGAAGTGGTTGTCGGACGCCGTCTGTATCGCTCGGGGCAAAGCGAATATCTCATCAATGGACGCGTGGCGCGGCTGCGCGACATCCAGGATCTGTTCATGGGCATCGGCCTCGGGCCGGACTCCTACGCGATCATCGAGCAGGGCCGCATCGGCCAGATTCTCAGCTCGAAGCCGACCGACCGCCGCGCCATCATCGAAGAGGCCGCGGGAATCACGAAATTCAAAACCAAGCGGCGGCTTTCCGAAGCGAAACTCGAATCCTCCAAGGTCAATCTCTCCCGCATCAACGACATCTACGTGGAAGTCGAAAAGCAACTGGCGTCGCTCAAGCGGCAAGCGTCGAAGGCGCGCCGCTACGCGGAAATCCGCGAGCAGATGCGCGGCTTGCTGCGCCAGGTGCTGGCCAGCAAGGCCAAGGAGCTGGATCTGGAGGCCGAGCGCCTGGCCGGATTGCTGGGCGCAATTGCGCAGCACGAATCGCAGGAAGCGCAATCGGTGAGCCAGTGGGAAGCCGAGCAGGAGCGCCTCGGCGCGCGCACGTATGAACTCGAAGGCGAACTGCGGCAGCACCAGAACGTGCTCGGGCAGACGGCTCTGGAACTGGACCGCAGCGAGAACCGCATCCTGTTCAACCGGCAGCGCACCGCGGAACTCACGGGCCGCTTGCAGCAATTGAGACGTGGAAATCGAACAGGCCGCCGCGCAAGCTGGCGCAGGTGGAAGCGCGCGGCGCGGCGCATGGCGAGTCGGTTGCTGCGCTGCGCGGCGAAGTCTCGCGCGTGGAAGCCGTTCTGGCTGGCCTGGCCGCGGCATCCGCGGAACTTTCCGGCGCGCATGATTCCACCGAGGCGCGCATCGCCGCGCTGCGGCGTTCCGCCGCCGAACTGGGCGACGAATTAAACGCGTCTGCATGGCGACCAGGCGCAGGCCGAGCAGGCGCTGGCGCATCATATTCAGGGCGTGACGCGGTACGAGCGGCAGGAACAGCAATTGCTCGAGGAATCGCTGCACCATCGCGAACGCGCGCAAGCCGCGGACCTGCACTGGCAATCCGTGCTCGAGCGCTCGCGCAGCCTGGAAGAAATCGTGCGCAACGTGCAGGGGCGGATCTCCGGGCTTCGCCACGACCAGCACGAAATCACGGCGCGCGCGGAATCGGCGCGCGATGCCCTGGCCGGAGGCCGCGCGCGGCGCGCTTCGGTCGAGCAGATCCTGAACGACCGCTCGTACACGGCCGATGCGGTCCAAAAACTATTCGCCGCGCATCAGAATCAAGTCGGAGAGGAATCGGACGGCTTCCGCGCCGTCGGCGTGCTTGCCGATTACGCCGAAGTCGAGCAGCAGTACGAGGGCGCCATCGAACAGTTTCTGCGCGATGAGCTCGAATATGTCGTCGTGGAAACGTTCGACGTTGCGCGCGCCGGAATCGCGCTGCTGCGCGAGGAGGTCGGCGGGCGCGCCACGTTCTTCGTGGATTCTCTTCGGAAGCTGAATCTGCAGCCGAACGAGCCGGTCACGCCGTTTGAAATCGAAAAGGAAACCGTTTCGCGCCTGGACCGCCTGGTCGAGTTTCGCGATCCGCTGGGGCCCGCCGCCAAGCAATTTCTGCCGCGGCTGCAATCGGCGTTCCTGGTGGAGCAAGCCGAAGTCGCGGAACGCCTGGCGCGCGAAAATCCCGCGTATTCGTTCGTGACTCCCGACGGCACCACGTATCAGGGCCGCGTCGTCAGCGGCGGCCGCCCGTCGGAATCCGGACCGCTGGGAATGAAACGCGAATTGCGTTCGCTGGACGCCGAAGTGCTGCAACTGGAGCGGGCGGCCTCGGAAGCGCAAGCCGCTTTGCAGCATGTGGAGGAAGAGCTGCGCACCAGTGAATTGACGCTGGAGCAGGCCGTCGGCGCAGCACGTGGAGTCGGAAAAGCTGGCGGTGGCCGCGACGCTGCAGCGCGATCAGGCGCGCGGAGACATGGTGCGCCTCAGCATGGAGTTGAGCGCTTGCCAGACCGAACTGGCCCGCATTGCGCAATGACGCGGCTACGGCGCAACGGCGCGCCGAATCCGCGCAGCAGCGGCGCGGAGAAGTTTCCAGCGCCCGCGCTGCGGCCGAACTTGAAATCGCACAGGCCATGGAGCAGCAGACCGCGCTGCGGCAGACCGCGCAGGCCAAACAAGAAGACCTGGCAACGCGGCGCGCGGAGATGGCCGCTCTTGCCGAACGCCTGGCCAGCGCCGAAACCATTGCGGCGCGCATGGCGCATGAACTCCAGGAACTGGTGGCGCGGCGCACCGCCCTGGTCCTGCAACACGATTCCCTGCAGCAGGAGCAAGCGCAACTCACCGAGCAAACCGCGGAACATCAGCGGCAAGTGGAATCGCTCCGCGCAGAAAAACAGCGCCTGGAAACGCGCGGCGCCGAAATGGAACTCGAATTCAACCAGACCCGCGTGCGCGCCACGCAGGTGGACGATTCCCTGCGCATGGCGCGGCAAAAACTCGGCGATTTCCGCGAGGAGCGCTCCAAGCACGAGATCGAGCGCGCCCGCAACGATTCCGAACGCGAGCACTTGCGCCAGTCCTGCATCGAGGAACTGAACGCCCAGCCGGAGGATTTGATCGCGGAATTCCCCGCGCTGCTTTCCGGCGAGGAGCTCCGCGCTTCCGACTCGGCAGTATCACGAAATGAAAGTCCGCATCGAATCGATGGGCCCGATCAACATGATGGCGCTCGAGGAATACAACGAGTGCGAGCAGCGATTCGGGTTCCTCGGCCGCGAGCGCGCCGACCTGCTGCAATCCATCACCGATACGCAGCAGGCCATGGAGGAGCTCGATCTGGTCTGCAAACAAAAATTCGAGGAAGCCTTCGGCGTCATCAATCAGAATTTCGCGACGGCCTTCCACACCCTGTTCGGCGGAGGAACCGGCGAGATGCGGCTGTCCGAGCCGGATAGCTCGGGCGAGCCGGGCATCGACGTGGTGGCGCAGCCGCCGGGCAAGCGCCTGCAAAACGTGCTGCTGCTTTCCGGCGGCGAAAAAGCCATGACGGCGCTGGCGTTGCTGATTGCCATTTTCCGTTATCAGCCCAGCCCCTTCTGCATCCTGGACGAAGTGGACGCGCCGCTGGACGAAGCCAACGTAGGGCGGTTCACGAAACTTGTTTCGGAGATGAGCGCGGGCACGCAGTTCATCGTCGTGACGCACAACCGGAGAACCATGGAAAAGGCGTCGGTTCTCTACGGCGTCACGATGCAGGAGCCGGGCGTCTCGAAACTCGTGTCGGTCCGCTGGGACGAGCCCGCGGCCGCGCAAGCCGCGACCAACGCCGCATGATTTGCCACGGAGGCACGGAGACACAGAGGAAAAACTGGGAAAGAAAAAATAATCTCTGTTTTTCTCTGTGTCCTCCGTGTGCTCCGTGTTCTCTGTGTTAAAAGTTTTCCCTTGCCGCAGTGTGCAAAACTTTGCACATTGCCTAAATTTTCTCCGCGGGAATAAATTTTCCACTTTTCGTTTTTCTTCTCCGTTGACATCGCCGGGTCCTGCGCTAGAATATGCGCCTCTCTGAGGGGACGAGTTACCTGTGGCTTCTCCAAAAATGAATGCAATCGTTTGGGAGACAAACCTCCCGGGAATTCACTTCCTCAATCGCGGCAAGGTTCGCGACCTGTACGAGGTTGGGGACCGCCTGTTGATTGTCGCCACCGACCGGCTGTCGGCCTTCGATGTGGTGCTGCCCACGCCGATTCCGGACAAAGGGCGCGTGCTGACGCAGCTATCGCTGTTCTGGTTCGATTTGCTGCGCGACATCATGCCGAATCACGTGATCACCTCGACGGATTTCCCGCCCGAGCTGGACGCGTATCGCGCGCAGCTCGAAGGCCGCTCCATGCTTTGCCGGCGGGCGAAACCCTTGCCGATTGAATGCGTTGTGCGCGGATACCTGTCCGGCTCGGGTTGGAAGGATTATCGCGCCACGGGAAAAGTCTGCGGGATTGCCTTGCCGGCGGGGCTGCGGGAATCCGAACGGCTGCCGGAAGCCATCTTCACACCCTCGACCAAGGCCACGGCGGGCCACGACGAAAATATTTCCTTCGACGAAGCCGTCTCGACCATCGGCGGCGAACTTGCCGAACGGGTCCGCGCCGTCAGTTTGGAAATTTACCGCCGCGCCGCGGCCTATGCCGAGCCGCGCGGGATCATCCTGGCGGACACGAAATTCGAATTTGGCCTGGTGGATGGTGAACTCATCTGGATTGACGAGGCCCTGACGCCGGATTCCTCACGTTTTTGGCCCGCGGAAGGTTATCAGCCCGGCGTGCCCAGCCCTCGTTCGACAAGCAGTATGTTCGCGACTATCTCGAACGCATTGGATGGAACAAGCAGCCACCCGGCCCGGAACTTCCCCCGGACGTGGTGGCGGCTACGCGTGACAAATACCGGGAAGCGTACCGGAAGTTAACGGGCCACGAACTCAAATAGATCGCGCCGGCTGGATCGCCCGGCTGCGGATCAATTCTCGTGTGGAGCGTGCGACGGTGAAGGATCAATTGGAAGCCCTGGTCGGGCAGATGGTGGAGCGCGGAATTCATTTCGACGAAGCCGTCAACGAGTTCGAGAAAAAATTCATCAAGAGGGTGCTGGACAGATCGCGCGGCAACCAGTCGCGCGCCGCGCGCCTTCTCGGGATTCACCGCAACACGCTCAGCCGCAAGATCGGGACTCTACAAGCTCGATCAACGGCCTCATCGCCATTCCTGAAAAACTCTCCGGCGGCGTGGATGGAAAAAACATGCGCGCCACACGGCCGAAATCGCGAACCTGTTTCCAAGCAAATCCGGGATAATGGCGTGGGAGTTTCTTCCTCGCTGCGCGGCGGTGTTTCTCTTGGAATGCCCCGCCGCTATAAAGGCGCTTTCATCCTCCGGCAAGAAAAGCCCCGCCACTGAAGAGGCGAACTACAACATGCTGCAGCCCGGGTCTTCAGACCCGGGGATTTTCCGGG
>CAWAEW010000004.1:0-46176 GCA_963781055.1 Terriglobia bacterium | reverse complement strand
TAAAAATTTCCCTGCGTGGGGCTGTACGGACTAGCCAGGTATTTCAGCGATTGCGCTTCGCTCTTGAGAGGAAAGATATTGTCCGGGTCGATCCGCGCGATCACATACGTGATGTGATCGTCGATTCGGGTGAACCAGTGGCCCGTGCCTGCCGGAATTACCATCACATCCCGGCCCCAAGGTGGTGGGTCGCCGGGTTTTTGATCGACGCGGCATTGAAGCCGGGTCCGTTCTGTTCGCGGACCCTTCACAGCAGGCTGGCCGGCCTCGACTGCGCGTCCACCAGGTCCGGGCCGGTCAGAAGCGTCGCGGAGCCCTCGATGATGTAGTAGATCTCGCTCACCTGGTCGTGCTCGGCAACCGCGTGCCCCCGCCGGTCCCGAGCCCGGGACTAACTTCCCGCGCGTCACCATCCCCTCAATGCCTACCTGCGCTTTTCCGATGTCGACGGCGCGAACCTGCTGATCGAACAGATTTTGTGCTCAATCGCGCGCCGCGTGTAGGCGTCCAACTCACTCTTGGGGATATAGGCAGCGGGGCATCGATTGCACGTGGGATGCGGTTGCTGTGCTAACGCCGGGAACACGACCGTGATCACGCTCAGGGCCAGAATTTTCAGCGCGATTCTCTGTACTCTCATGCGGCATTCTCCTTCGAAAATATGTTCCAGGCTGCTTCGGATACGGTTGAGCTTATCTATACCTCAAGAACATGCGGTGGAGAAGAAATTTCAAGCGCTGCTCGATTTCCTCCGGCAGCGCTAGGCCGCCGCGCGGAATCCGTCTTATGATGTACCGGTGACTGCACTGATCGATTTGCGTGGCCTTACCGTCGAACTTCCCACGCCCGCGGGATGGATTCGTCCTGTGGACGACGTTTCGTTCACGCTCGAATCGGGCGAGTCGCTTGGCCTAGTCGGCGAATCGGGCAGCGGAAAATCCATGCTTGCGCTCGCGCTGATGGGTTTGCTGCCGCCGGGCGCAAAAGTTCGCGGCGAAGCGTGGCTTGCGGGCGCGAACGGCGCTTCCGCTTCGCGCGTGAATCTGCTCACGCTTTCCGAACGCGAACAGATCGGCGTTCGCGGCCGGGACGTCGCCATGATTTTTCAGGAGCCGATGACCGCGCTCAATCCCATCATGCGCGTTGGCGCGCAGATCGCCGAAGCGATTCGCGCGCACCACGCGGGCCTGACGCGCGAAGAAATTGATCGCCGCGTGCTCGCGGCGCTCGAGCGCGCCGCGGTGCCGGAGCCCGCATTTCGCGCGCGGCAGTATCCGCATCAACTGTCCGGAGGCTTGCGGCAGCGCGCGATGATCGCCATGGCGCTGGCCGGAGTCGGACGAGCGGCGCGCCGCACGAAAAAAGCGCCGCGCGGCCCCCGCCTACTCATCGCCGACGAGCCCACGACGGCGCTCGACGTCACCGTGCAAAAACAAATTCTTGAGCTTCTCGCGCGCCTGCGGCGGGATCTCGGCCTCGCGCTTCTATTTATCACGCACGACCTGGGCGTGGTCGCGCAGGTAGCGGACCGCATCGCGGTCACGTACGCCGGCCGCATTGTCGAGGAAGGCCCCGCGCGCGAAGTGCTCGAGCGCCCGCGACATCCTTATACTGCCGGGCTTCTGCGCGCTTCGCCGCAACTGGTGCGCCAGAAGCTCGAGCCGATTCCCGGCACCGTGCCGTCACTCACGGCGCTGCCTCCCGGGTGCGCGTTCGAGCCGCGCTGCCCGCTGCGCCGCCCGAATGCCGCCGCGATGCCGGAACTGCGCGCCGCCGGTCCGGAGCATCGCGCGCGCTGCATCCTTGTTAGAAAGACTAGAGATAATCGAGGAGAGCTGCCCGGAGCTAGCTTCAGCATTTCTCACGAACATGATGGGTTTGAGTAAAGCATAGGTGCTGTTCAGCCTGTGTTCGTGAAGCTGGAATTCATCAAATTACCAACTGCACACTTAGGTAAAACTGAAGCCGGGTCTGCTTTCACTCACGACCGCTGATCGTGGACACACATGAATACCACCTTTTGCTCACGAAACCGGACACTTTGATGCCGCGCCGCTTCTCGAAGCTCGAAATCTGCGGAAGACATTTCCCGGCGCGGCGCGGCGCGTTTGCGATGGGCGCGCGCTGCCGGCGTCACGGCCGTCGACGGCGTGAGCCTCGAACTCGCCGCCGGCGAAACGCTCGCGATTGTCGGCGAATCCGGCAGCGGCAAGACGACGCTCGCGCGCATGTTGTTGCGCCTGATCGAACCGGACTCGGGCGAATTGCTGTTCGACGGCCGCGATTTCCTGGCCGCGCGCGGCGCCGCCTTGCGCGCGCTCCGGCGCGAAATGCAGATGGTGTTTCAGGACCCGTTCGCTTCGCTCGATCCGAGAATGCGCGTCGGGGCGATTATCAGCGAGCCGCTCGAAATTCACGAACCGAGCTCGCCCGCGCCGCGCGCCGCGCGCGCGTCAGCGAAGTTCTGCGCGCCGTCGGCATGGGCGAAGACGCGCTCGCGCGCTATCCGCACGAATTTTCCGGCGGCCAGCGGCAGCGCATCGGCATCGCGCGCGCCCTGGTGCTGCGCCCGCGCCTGGTGGTGGCCGACGAGCCAGTCTCCGCGCTGGATGTTTCCGTCGGCGCGCAGATTCTGGAGCTGCTGCAGAATTTGCAGCGCGATTTCGCCCTCACCTACCTGCTGATTTCGCACAGCCTGCCCGTGGTCGCGCAGCTCGCCACGCGCATCGCCGTCATGCAGGGCGGCCGCATCGTGGAAACGGGCGCCGCCGCGCAAATCCTCGGCGCGCCCACGCATCCCTACACGCAGTCGCTGATCGCCGCGATTCCTGTGCTGCCGGCGGCAGAAATGTGGAATAACATTATTTCATTAAAAACCAATCTCTCTCTTAAACCCCCAATGACCAGATTCGCACAATTTGTAGGATGCCCCGGCATGCCGTGCCCCTACCAAGCGGGCTGCCCCTCAATAGCCGACTCGGCAATGCTGCGCCCTCCTGCTAAACTCAAACGGATGGAATTCCACTTCGAAATCTTGAAAACCGATCCGACCGGCGCGCGCCTGGGGCGCCTGACGACGCCGCACGGCGTCGTTGATACGCCGGCGTTCATGCCGGTGGGCACCGCCGGCACGGTGAAGGGCCTGACGCAGCAGGCGCTCGGCGAACTGGGCGTTCAGATTCTGCTCGGCAACACCTATCATCTCTATCTTCGTCCCGGCCACGAACGGATTCGCCAGCTGGGCGGCCTGCATCGTTTCATGTCCTGGCCGGGAGCGATCCTCACCGATTCCGGCGGCTTTCAGGTCTTCAGCCTCGCCGATCTCCGCAAAGTCACCGATGACGGCGTGGTTTTCCGGTCGCACCTGGACGGCTCGGAACATTTCCTGACGCCGGAAAAATCCATCGAGATTCAGCAGGCGCTGGGTTCGGACATCGCCATGGTCCTCGACGAATGCATCGAATATCCCGCCGACCATGAGCGCGCCGCAGCCGCCGTGAAGCGCACGACCGAGTGGGCGCGCCGCTGCCGCGATTACGCGCGCGCGAACGCGGACGCCTCCACCACGCCGGGTCAGGCCTTGTTTGCCATCGTGCAGGGCGGCACGCACGCCGATCTGCGGCGCGAGAGCGCGCGCCAGCTCGTGGACCTCGATTTTCCCGGATACGCGGTGGGGGGACTCGCTGTCGGCGAGCCTCACGCGCTCTCGTGCGAGATGGCGGCTGCGGCCGCCGAGCATCTTCCTTCGGACCGTCCGCGCTATCTCATGGGCGTCGGCTTGCCCGAGCAGCTTGCCGATTATCGTGGGCTGCGGGATCGACATGATGGATTGCGTGCTGCCCACGCGGAACGCGCGCAATGGATGCCTGTTCACCAGTGCAGGAAGGGTGAACATCAAGAACGCGATTTATGCCGATGATCCGCGGCCTCTCGACGAGCGTTGCTCCTGCATGGTCTGCCGAACCTATTCGCGCGCGTATCTGCGCCACCTGTTTCAGGCGAATGAAATCCTGGCCTCGATTCTGAACTCCCACCACAATGTTGCATTTTTCCTTGACATCATGGGCAAAATTCGACAGGCTATCGCGTTTGGGGAACTCGCGGATTTCTCCTCAGAGTTTCAAGCGCGCATCGAAGCGGGTGAACCCTGAAGCTTGGCCGGTCATAGACGGGTGCGGGCTCTGCTTTTAGGCTGAACGGTTCGGATCGTCTACGTGGAGCCCAGCTAGTTGATCCGCCTGCGGGTGTCAGGGAATAAGTAAGGTAGCGGACGGCGCGGTCCTCTAACCTGAGTGCACGTGAATGGCGGGGCTTGTTTTGTCCGCGACGGTTCAGGCTGCAAGAAAGATTCCGGAGGGTGTGGTCGCAGCGATGTCCATGATGTTTTCACATGCAACTTTGTCTTTGATGGCCCAGGGCACGGGCGCCGGAGGCCTGATGGCTTTCGCGCCGCTGCTCATCATTATGGTCATCTTTTATGTGCTGCTGATCCTTCCCGCGCAGCGCCGCCAAAAGAAGACCCAGCAAATGCTCAGCGCCCTGAAGAATGGCGACAAAGTCATTACCAATCGGGCGGTTTGTTCGGCACGATTGTGGGGATCGAGGGCGACTCCATTCAACTTCGCATCGCCGATCAAGTGAAGGTGAAAGTATTGCGTTCCGCAGTGGCCAGCCTCCAGCCAGAAAGCAAGGAGGAGTAGCAAGGCCGGGGTAACGATTATTCCTAACTTTATGCGGGCGTGACCGCCTCGCGCCCGCGGAGTCCTGAGCCAGTCCAAACCATGAATTCGAATCTCAAGTGGAAAGCACTTTTCATCGTGGGCGTCATTCTTGTTTGTATTGTCGGTTTGGTGGGAATTCCCGATTCGCCTCCCAAGTCCTTGGCCGCCATCAAGTCGAATTTTTCCAACCGCATCAAGCTCGGCTTGGACCTGCAGGGCGGAACGCACCTGATTCTGCAGGTGCAAGTGCAGGAGGCCGTCAGCCAGGAAACCGATCAGACGCTTGACCATATCAACACCCTGTTTCAAGACAAGACCATCCGGTATGACGAAATTCGCAAGCTGAGCGACACGCAGATTCTGGTGCATAACATTGCCCCCGAGCAGGCCGGAACGGCTCGCAACCTGATTTCCGACCAGTTTCCCGATTGGAATATTTCTCCGGCCCCGGGCGAGGCCTCCGGCTATGTGATTACGATGTCGCCGTCGCGAATTTCCAACATCCAGCAGCAGACCATGGACCAGGCCGAAGAAACGATCCGCCGCCGCATTGACGCGCTGGGTCTGACCGAGCCTCTGGTCGCTCCCTATGGCCAGGGAGACAACGAAATCATCGTCGAACTGCCCGGAGAAGGCGATCCTAACCGCGCCAAGAGCGTGATTCAGGCGGGCGGGCAATTGGAATTGCACCTGGTTTTGGATAATACACCGTATTCCTCCGAAGCGGCCGCCATGGCCGCGCATGGCGGAGTTTTGCCGCCGAATGCGCAACTGGTGCAGGGCAAGAGCGCGGCATCCACTCCCGGCCAGCCCTCCACCGAAAGCTGGTACTTGATCGACCGCGTGCCCGTCGTGACGGGCCGCGACCTTCGCAGCGCCACCGCCGTGCGCAGCACGAAAAATATCGGCTTCTTCGATGTGGATTTCACGCTTTCCACCGAAGCGGGCCGCCGGTTTGGTCCTTTCACCGAGCAGAATATCGGCAAGGAACTGGGCATCGTCCTCGAACACCGGCTGCAGACCGCTCCGGTCATTAACGGCCGCATCGACGACACAGGCGTGATCGAAGGCCAGTTCGGCGAGCAGGAAGCCAACGACCTTGGCCTGGTGTTGCGCTCCGGAGCGCTTCCCGCTTCGATCAAGTATTTGGAGGAACGCACGGTCGGCCCGTCGCTTGGGCGCGGACTCGATCCGCCACGGCGTGCAGGCTTCGATCGTCAGCCTGCTGGTCGTTTTGGTCTTCATGGTTGTTTACTACCGGCTCTCCGGAGTGAACGCGGTCGTCGCGCTGCTTCTGAACCTGGTCATTTTGCTTGCGGCGCTGGCATATTTCGGCGCCGTGCTCACCCTGCCCGGCATTGCCGGCGTGATCCTGACGATCGGCATGGGCGTCGATTCGAACGTCCTGATTTTCGAGCGCATCCGGGAAGAACTGCGTGCGGCGAAAGCGCCGGTTTCGGCCGTGGACCTCGGATTTAAGCGGGCCTTTCTGACGATTATTGACACGCACGTTACGACGATCGTTTCCGCGGCGTTCCTGTTCGTCTTTGGGACGGGTCCGGTGCGCGGGTTCGCCGTCAGCTTGGCCGTCGGCTTGCTGGCCAACCTTTTTACCTCCGTCTATGTATCGCGCGTCATTTTCGACTGGCACTTGGCGAAAATGCCTCGCGGGGCGGAATTGAGCATTTAACCAGCGGGTAGTACTTATAGCCTGCTGGAAAAAATGGTTTTGTTTGGTTTATTTGGGGAACAAATCGTAAGTGGTTGGTGTCAAACTCTAACGGGTCAGAGTGAGCATGGAATTTTTTAAACAGGTTGATATCGATTGGATGGGCAAGGCGAAGTACTTTTTTGCCTTATCCGGGTTGCTGCTGGTTGTGGGCATGGCCTCTTTGATCGCCAAGGGAGGCCCCTACTATGGCATTGATTTTAAAGGGGGTACGGTTGTCGACGTCCGCTTTGCCGGCACCCCTGCCGATCGACACCATTCGCAACGGGCTGGCACAAGCAAGGGATGGGCAACAGCACGATTGTTCCCGTCAGCGACATTGCCAGGCCAAACTCGAACGAAGTCCTGATCAACCTGGAAGAAAAGGGCGAAGGCAGCGAGGCTCTGGACGCCGGCAAAACGGCCATTCTCGACGGCACTGCACGCCACGCTGGGGGCGGGCGAACCCGGCAAGCAGGATTTCAACGCCGTGGGCCCCGAGGCTGTCTCGGATGTCCTGACGCGCAAGGATCCGCTTGCTGCGGGTGCGACCGCCGGGGATCGCTACGCGCAACTCGCGCGGCAGCTTGTCGATTTCCGGGACAAGGATCGCGACGGCATCATTACCAATCTGGACCAACCTCTCCGCAGCGGGTGCCAACGCAGCCGTCATCGCCGCGCTCCGCGATTCGTTCTACGCGAGCAACTTTGCCATCGTTAATGTGGAAATTGTGGGCCCGAAAGTCGGCTCCGAGCTTCGCCGTCAGGCCGTCGTCGTGACTCTGTATGCTTTGGCGGGCATGCTGGTTTATATTGCTTTTCGGTTCGAGTGGGTGTACGGTGCTGCCGCCGTATTAGCTGTGTTTCACGACGTGCTCATTACGCTGGGGCTGTTTTCCATTTTTCATTTTGAGATTTCGCTGACCGTAATCGCGGCGCTTTTGACTTTGGTCGGGTATTCGATGAACGACACGATTGTGATTTTCGACCGTATCCGTGAAAACGCGCGGCTTATGCGCCGCGAGCCGTTTGCTGCCATCGTGAATCGTTCCATCAACCAGACCCTTTCCCGCACGATCCTGACCAGCGGCCTGACGTTTCTTACCGTCCTCGTTTTGTTCCTGATGGGCGGACAGGTCCTGCGCGCTTTTTCCTTTGCCTTGGTGGTCGGAATTTTGGTAGGAACGTACTCCAGTTTTGGAATTGCCGCGCCTTTGGTTGTGGCCTGGAACCGTTGGAGAGGCCAGGGAGCGGCGGTAGTAGCATCCGGAACCGCAGCCGGCAATAAGCTCCGGAAGACCTAGGACGGGTGCGGGCTCTACTTGGAGCCCGCCTTGAAACGGGTGCGGGCTCTACTTGGAGCCCGCCTTAGAAACGACCTGGTGTTTTTCGGCAGGAGGAAAGTACCATGTTTGATGATTTACTCGAATCTACAAATCAAAAGAAGAAGACCAACAAGGGCTGGTCGGTAATTCTTTCGGGACTCGTCCAGACGATAATTTTGGGCATTCTGGTTTTGATCCCGTTGATTTACACCGAGGCGCTTCCCAAGGCGATGCTCTCGACGTTGCTCATTGCGCCACCGCCTCCACCGCCTCCGCCGCCTCCGCCTCAGCCCGTGAAGACGATCATCAAGCCGGTTGCGCGCTTGATTCAGTCCGGGAAACTGATGCAGCCGCGCGCCATCCCGAAGGAAGTCGCGGTGTTTAAGGAAGCCGAGCTTCCCCCGGACGTCACGACCAACACCGGAGTCACCGGCGGCGTGTTCGGCGGAATTCCCGGACAGGGCCTCATCGGCGGCCAGGCGCTTCCTCCCCCGCCGAAAGCGGCAGCTCCCTCGCGCATCAAGCAGGGCGGCAACGTGACGGCTGCTTCCATCTTGTCGCAGACTCGTCCGGTCTATCCGGCACTGGCGCGGCAGGCGCGTATTCAGGGAAGCGTTGTTCTCCACGCGATTATTGACAAGGACGGTAAGGTCGCGCAGCTCGAGGTGGTTTCCGGACACCCGTTGCTGGTGCAGGCAGCTTTGGACGCGGTGAAGCAATGGCGGTACAAGCCGACGTTGCTCAACGGCGATCCAGTGGAAGTCGACACGACGATTACCGTAACGTTCACAATGGGTGGTTAGTGCAGGACGGCGTCCCGGCGGGTCCGGGCTGTACTTGCAGCCCGGGTCGAAAAAGATCGGGCTCTCTTGTGAGCCCATCTGAAACGGGCCGCCAATCAGGTACGGGGAAAAGATGTCAGCCGGGTGCAGCAAACGCATTGTCCCGGCCAGTAAATTTCAAACGAAATAAAGGGGCGTGGGCGGTCCGCCGAGGCGGACGGCCCACCCAAAAAAGGAGCGAATCACATGCTTGGGAATCTAGCCGTATGGGCAATGAACCTGGTCGTCCTGCAGGGCCAATGGGACCTGAGAACGATGTGGGGCAACATGAGTATCATCGCGAAGGTCGTGGTTGGAATTCTGTTCCTTCTCTCCGCGTGGTCACTCGGCGTCATGATTGACCGCGTGTTGATGTACAGCGCGGCACGCAAGCAGTCCCGCGTGTTCGTGCAGCAGGTTGCCGGCGCGCTGCGCGAAGGCAAACTCGACGAAGCCATCTCCATCGCCGAGCGCAACAAGAAGAGCCACATCGCCAAGGTAGTCGCCACCGGCCTTTCCGAGTTTCAATCCGCCTCCTCGCAGGTCGCGGACATGGAAGTGATCGAAGCTGCCAAGCGCGGCCTCGACCGCTCCGTCGCCATCGTGCACGCCGAAATGAAGCGCGGCCTTTCCGGCCTCGCGACCATCGGCTCGACCGCTCCGTTCGTCGGACTGTTCGGCACCGTGGTCGGCATCATCAACGCGTTCAAAGGCATCGAGACGACCAAGGCGACCGGGTTGTCCGCCGTCGCCGGCGGTATTTCCGAAGCGCTGGTCACCACCGCGCTCGGCCTGCTGGTGGCCGTGCCCGCCGTGTGGGCGTACAATTACTTCACCAACAAAGTCGAGGCGTTCGACGTCGAAATGGACAACTCCTCGATGGAATTGGTGAACTACTTCATCACGCGCCGGGCAGGCGGAAAGAAGTAAGTCCATGGCATACAAGCCAAAAGTCGGTGCACAAATGTCGGCCCCGAACGTGATTCCGATGGCCGACATCATGTTGGTGCTGCTGATCATCTTCATGGTGGTCACGCCCATGCTCACAAAGGGCCTGTCGGTGGAGTTGGCGAAAGTCAGCAATCCCATCGATATGCCCAATGCGGACAAGGACGATGCCGTGATCGTTGGCATTTCCGCCAGCGGCGACATCTACTTGGGCAGCACCAAAACGGATATTTCGCAAATCGCCGATCAGGTTCGGGACCGCATCTCCAACAGGCTGGACAAGACCGTTTTCGTCAAGAGCGACGGTCGCGCCAAGTATGGCGATGTGGTCAAAGTGGTGGACGAGATTCGCTCCGCGGGCGTGGACAACGTCGGCTTGTTGACGGACAAGTCCGAACAGAACCGCCGCACCGCTCCACCGCCGCCACCGGCGGATTAATCCTCGCCGGGAAGCGAGGCCTCGGCCTCGCTTCCCGGATTCGTTTTGTTTCACTCAGCCGTCCCGTCATTCGCCGGGACGCGGAAGTTCGCATGCTGGCTTTGCTTGCTGGTCCTGGCGCAGGAAAGCGAGCCCGCATAACAGGGATTCAGGCTCTTGCGTCGCGCTGCGTCGATGAAGCGAAGCGCGGAGCCCGCCGCAAAAGGAGACACGACAATGGGAATGGATGTTGGATCAAAAGAAGGCGCGATGGCGACGATGAACGTCGTTCCGCTGATTGATATTCTCCTGGTGCTGATCATTATTTTCATGGTGATCACGCCGCTGACGCCGAAAGGCCTGGCCGCGCTCGTCCCGCAACCTGCGCCGCCGCAGAAGCAGGAACAGCAACAGATCGAGCAGAAGACGATCGTCGTCCAAGTCCTCGATACCGGAAAATTGAAAATCAACGACGAAGACGCCACGTGGGATACGCTCGGGCCGCGCCTTTCCGACGTGTTCAAGGAACGCGCCGAAAAAGTCGCCTTCGTCAAGGGCGATGACACGGTTCGCTTTGCCGACGTGGCCAGAGCCATTGACATCATGCGGAATTCCGGCATCGACAAAGTCGGATTGATCACCGCCAATCTCGAAGCCGGAAAATAACGACCCGGGATTCTACCGGGCTGGTTGTGCTTTCGGCGGGCATACGGATTCTCGATCTCATCTTTTTGAAGATAAAGTTGCTTTGATCCGGGGCAATGCTGGTGTAGAGTGTGCGGCGGTGGTCCGTGCGATGGGGTATTGTCGGATCGCGCGGGCAGTCGGAATAGACCGGTTGAGCGTGCGGAAAACTCGGCCGGTGCAAGGCTCAGAATGTTTCATTGCCCTCTCGGGGGGAATACAAAATATTCGCGGGGACGGTTTGTTTGCCATGAATCCTTTTGCGCATTTTCGCTCTTCCAAAAACAAGAATTCCGTGGCGTTGTTTGCCATCGCCATGTTTGCCCTCGCCTTCGGCGCCGCAGGCTGCGACAAGCTCAAGGCTCGCGACCTGCTGAACAAGGGCGTCGCCGCCTATCGCGACGGCAAATTTGACCAGTCCATCGAGGACTTCAAGCAGGCCAAGGACCTCGATCCGACGCTGACCAACGCGCGCTTGTATCTCGCCACGGCCTACGCCACGCAATACATTCCCGGCGCGCCGTCGGACGAGAACATCCGCATGGGCCAGGCGGCCGTCAAGGAATTCCAGGACGTCCTCTCCGCCGATCCGAACAATATCTCGGCCATCGACGGCATCGGCTCGATTCTCTACAACATGGCGGGAACTCCCTACAGCGAGAAGATGTTTGAGGAATCGAAAGACCTACCACATGAAGCACATCGCCCTGAAGCCGGAGGATCCCGAGCCCTACTACTGGATCGGCGTCATCGACTGGACGCTCTCCTATCGCTCGAACCTCGAAATGCGCGGCAAATGGCGCCTGGCGCACCTGACGGCCAAGACTCTGAAGGATGACGATCCCATGCCGCCCGACGTGCGCGAGGATTACGTCAAGGAAAACGGCCAGATGATCGACGAGGGCATCGCCAATCTGAAGAAAGCCATCGAACTTCGCCCTGATTATGACGACGCCATGGCCTATCTGAACCTCCTGCTCCGCCGCAAGGCCGACGAAGCGGCCACCCCGGATGAGCGCGCCGCGCTGTTGAAGCAAGCCGACGACTTGGTCGACAAGGCCAAGGAAATCAAGCAGAAGAAAATGGAAACCCCGGCGAAGTCCTAACCGGCGTCCACAGGTCTATAGCAATGTCTGCGGGAAAGGCGGCCCTTACCGGGGCCGCCTTTTTGTTTTTCACGTCAGTCGACCAGCGGGCCGGCGTTTGATTCTAGAAGGCTCGGGATCGGATTTGTATTCGGTTGTTGATTCGCCCATTACCGAATTAGAATGACCTTTAGTTCGTTGCCGAATTCAGCCGGGTCAATCGGGGATTGTGGTTACGGGCGGCATGCTCCGCGGCAGGAATTCATTATTTCGCGGCTTCACAAGGAGTTTTGCATGTCGACCTCTAATCATGTGCCGAATGTTCCGCAGGTCAGGACCGAGGATGTTACTCACCCAAAGCTGCGCGAGGTGATCGAGAAGGCCGTCGTCACCAAGAGCCCGCCGGTGGCGTGGTACCGGACCATGGCTCACAACCCGGAAGTGGCCGCAGCGTTTGCCACGTATTGGGAGATGCTGCACCGGGGCGGCACGGTGCCGCACGAAATCAAGGAGCTCGCGCGCATCCAGATCGCTCAGATGGTCGGTTGCGAGTTCTGCGCGCGGCAAGTTTCGCCGCGAGCTTCTTCCATCACCGAGACCGAAAAGATGAGCTGCGCGCTTCCCGATTGGGAGCACCCGGACCCGAAGACCCGCGCGGCGCTGCACTACGCCCGCACGCTCACGCTGGACGATGGTCGCGACGCCGAAGTGTACGAGGAACTCAGGAAGTTCTACACCAACTCCGAGATTATCGAATTGTCCGCCTTTTTCTGCTTTACCGCCGGCGGAAACCGCATGGCCAAAAGCTGGAGCATCGAACCCCATGGCGAAGTGTCGGCGATTCCCGCCGGCGCGATGTCGATTCATGACGGCCAGCGCAGGAATCGAGCCGCGAACATTCGCTCAAGGCTTAATCCGTAGTCCTCGCCTCGGCACGGAAGTCCCCCGCCTCTGAAGAGGCGGGCTCCAGCAATTTAATTCGCCGACATTGAATTGAGGTATGTGGCACTGATGTAGCAGGTCTTCAGACCTGGGAGTTTTTCGCCCTGCGCGGCAACTTCATCCCGCGCGCGGGACACCACGTAAAGCACCTCAGGAACTCTTTTCTCCCCGGAGGCATCAAATAGACATAAAATAGAAGCCCATGTCTTCGTTGGAAAAGCCGGCAGGGTTAGCTTCGCTGGTCGGGGTTGGCGGCAGGACCGAGCGCACGACACGCGCGCTACAGTCTCGGTTTATTGAGCTGGTCGAAAAAGTCCGCCAGACGCGCCCGGCGAGCGACATTGAGCTGTTGCGGCGCTCGTTCGAGTTTGCCGCCGAGCAGCACCGCACGCAGTTGCGCAAGTCCGGCGATCCTTACCTGTCTCATCCCCTCGAGGTCGCGCACATCCTGGCGGACATGAAGCTGGACATCACCACGCTGTGCGCCGCGCTGCTGCATGACGTGGTCGAAGACACGCGCATTTCCACGCAGCGCATCGCCGAGCGATTCGGGCCGGACATCGCGCGCCTGGTGGAAGGCGTCACGAAAATCAACCGCCTGGACCTGCTGGCGCCCGAGGCGCGCCAGGCCGAAAACGTCCGCAAGATGCTTTTGGCCATGGTCAACGACGTTCGCGTCGTCGTCGTGAAGCTTGCCGACCGGCTGCACAACATGCGCACGCTCGGCTTTCTGGCGCCGGAAAAGCAGCAGCGCATCGCGCGCGAAACACTGGACATTTACGCGCCCATCGCGCACCGCCTGGGAATGGGATTGATCCGCGGGGAACTCGAGGACCTCGCCTTCAGCTACCTCGAGCCCGAAGCCTACCAGGAACTCCAGAAAACCGTCGTTTCCAAGCGCAAGGAATTTGAAACTTTTCTGACCGAATTGCAGGACACGATTCGCAAGCAGCTCGCGGAAAACGGCATCACCGCCGAAGTCGATGGCCGCGTCAAGCGGCTCTATTCCATTCACCAGAAAAGCCTCCGCCAGCACCGCACGCTCGACCAGATTTACGATCTGCTCGCCGTGCGCGTGATTACCGATACGATTCGCAACTGCTACGCGGCGCTTGGCGTGATCCACCAGGTCTGGCGTCCGGTTCCCGGCCGGTTCAAGGATTACATCGCCATGCCGCGGCCGAACCTGTACCAGTCGCTGCACACGACGGTGATCCATGCCGGGCAGACGTTTGAAGTGCAGATTCGCACGCAGGAAATGCATCGCATCGCCGAACAAGGCGTCGCCGCGCACTGGAGATATAAAGACGGCAAGGATGTTTCCGACGCCGACGATCAGCGCATTTTGTGGATGCGCCAGTTGATCGAATGGGTCAAGGAAATGCAGGAGCCTTCCGAATTCATGTCCACGCTGAAGGTGGACCTGTACCCCGAAGAAGTGTATGCGTTTACCCCGAAGGGGAAGGTGCTGGCGCTGCCGCGCGGCGCGACGCCCGTGGATTTCGCCTACGCCGTTCACACCGAAGTCGGCAATCAATGCATCGGCGCGAAAGTGAATGGGCAAATCGTTCCGCTGCGGCATCGCCTCTCCAACGGCGACGTGGTCGAGGTCCTCACGCAGAAGGGCCACGTCCCCAGCCGCGACTGGCTGAACTTCGTGCGCACTTCCCGCGCCCGCAGCAAGATCCGCCACCACATCAATTTCATCGAGCGCAGCCAGGCCACCGAAGTCGGGCCGGCGCCTGCTCGAGCGCGAAGCGCGGCAAGCCGGGCGCAGCCTGAAGAAAATTCCCGAAGCTGACCTGTTGCGCGTCGCCGGCGAATACGGATGCGCGAAGCTGGAAGATTTGTTCGCCGATTTGGGTTACGGAAAATTTTCCGCGCGGCAGATTATTTCCAATGCGCTGGGCGAGCCCGTTGCGCCGGCAAAGCCCGAAGCCCCCACGGAGGAGTCTCCCGCGAGCCTGGTCTCGACCGTCAAACGAATGCTGCGCGTGGGCGAATCGACCTTGCAGGTCGGCGGGCAGGACGACCTGATGGTGTTTCGCGCCAAGTGCTGCAATCCGATCCCGGGAGATGAAATCGTGGGTTACGTGACGCGCGGCCGCGGCGTGGCCGTGCATTCCAAATCGTGTCCCAACGTGCAGAATCTGCTGTATCAAGTCGAGCGGCGCATCGACGTGGAATGGGGCGGCGCCGCCGGGTCCATTTATCCTGTCACTCTGTTGATTCGCGCGCAGGACCGGCCCGGCATGCTCGCCGACATCACCAGCGTCATCAGCGAAACCGGATCGAACATCCGCACCCTGGGCAGCCATCCCGATAATTTGCACGCCCGCATCGACCTCACTCTGGAAATCGCCGACCGCAAACAACTCGAACGCATCATCGCCAACATCCGGAAAATTTCCGGCGTGTTCGGCGTCGAACGCCTCTACAAAGTCTGAGCGCCTCTTGGTGGCACAGGCTTCAGCCTGTGCGCTCTTTGGGATGCAAGAAAATCAAAACCGCACAGCCTGAAGGCTGCGCCACGCGCCTCCAGTTAATCTTCGAGGCACACGCCGATTCCGCTTTCCGCCCGCTCGGCTACAATTAAGAAATGCCCTCTCCCCGATCAAGGCGCTTCCATCGCAGCGTGCCGCTTGGATCACTGCTGGCATTGCTCTCGCTGCTCTCCGCCTGCAAGCCGGCGCAAAAGCCGGACACCGAGCAGCAAGACCAGATGCAGATGTGGCTCGACAACGTTCCCGATCTGAAGCCCCTGAATGTTTCGAATGCCGAAATCGGCGAACTCCAAAAGGTGCATGAAGCGGGACTCACCGATCCTTCCGCCGTCATTCTGATCAAGCTGGCGCGCGAACGCCAGAAGCCTTTTGCGGATGGACAATCGATCGCGGATTTGCTGGCCGCGGGATCATCGGAACAAACTGTTCTGGAACTGGCGCGGATGAATCAACTGGGACTCTGGGCTGGAGAGGCGCGAGTGCTTCGCCTGGCCGGGATCTCCGACAAAACTATTTTGGCGGTCGCCAAGCGCCGCTCGCAAGGGTTGCCCGTGCTTTCCGGAGAGACGCTCGGAGAGCTGAAGAATACTGGTTTGAGCGATGCGGCGATCCTGGACATGGTCCAAAAAGGAACGTCCGAGCAAGCTGCTTCCGCGTATATCGCGCAACGCGAGCGCGCGGCCGGCGGCCATCGGTTCGTCTATCAGGGACACGACCGCCAAAGATAAAGAGGATCGCGAACTTGGAGCACTGGCGCAAAATCTCCACAAGGGTCTGGCTTGCAAGGATAACGAAATGTAAAAGGCGCGCCCGCGCGCGGGAAACGAGCGCCCAGTGAAACTTGAAATCGTGCAAGCGGGCAACCCGGTTTTGCGGCAGCGTGCGCGTCCCCTGAGCCTCGCGGAAATCGCCAGGAAGGAAATTCAGAATCTGATCGAGTCCATGCGAGCGTGCATGCGGGAGGCGCCCGGAGTAGGGCTTGCCGCCCCGCAAGTGGGGGTGCCCCTGCAACTCGCGGTCATCGAGGACCGCGAGGAATATCAGAAAGACGCCTCGGCCGAGTATCTCCGGGAACGCGATCGGCGCCCCGTTCCATTTCACGTGATCATCAATCCGGCGATCAACGTAATCGCCGGTGAAAAGGCAAAATTTTTCGAAGGCTGCCTGAGCTTGCCGGGCTTTTCGGCCTTGGTCCCGAGGGCGCGTGGCGTGCGCGTGGAATGCCTGGACGAGCAGGGAAAGAAAAAAGTGATTGAGGCGTCCGGATGGTACGCGCGGATTCTACAGCATGAAATCGACCACTTGAATGGAGGGCTTTATATCGATCGCATGCATTCCAGGACGTTTACTTCGGCCGAAAATTGGACGGAGTTTTGGAAGGGCAAGCCGGTGAATGAAATCATAAAGACACTTGGTTTGCAGACCGATTGATTCGCTGCTCCAAACACGCGCGCCGTGCATTTCCGCCATTTTCAGAGGAAACGGCTATCTTCCTTTTTATTCCGTGAATCTTCGCCGTACGTTTTGACCCACGCCGTCTGCCCCGGTAGAATCGTTGCACCTTGACCGGGGAAACGCGGTTTCAGACATTTTTTCTGGCGGGCTCCCAACGGAGCCTTCTTCCAGCCGCATTATGCGCGTGGGGATTGCTGGCGGCGGGTTGCGTGCAGCCGCTGGGTCCCGGTTTCCATTTTGCCGCTCGCCAGACGGAAGTCCTCTCCGCCACGGATACGCCCGACACGCTTCACCTGCGCGTTGTCGATCACCTCGAAAATGCCGGTAACCGCAATCTGAAGTCGCTGGAAGTCCGCTTGCCGGAAGTGCCCGCCTTTGGGACTCAAAATCTGCGCGTTTCCATCGATGGCAAGCAAGTCACGCTGGAACACAGTTCGATCATCGATCGCCGGATGATGCGCACGGCGTTCGATCCGATTTGGGAGCAAGAGCAGCCGCGCGAGATCGTTACCGAATGGGATATGACTCCAGAATCCACGGCACGCGGCTCCATCGCAGCTACTGCCAAGGGATTTTACATCGCCGACGAAACCGCCCTGCCGCTCTGGCAAAGGCCCTTCGGCTTTTTTTCCAGAGGCGAAACCGATCCCTGACCGCGAAAGTTTGACGGTGGTTGCGCCGGCGGATTTTCGCATTCTCGCTCCGGGCAAGCCTCTGAAACGCCAGAAAGGCTTCCCGGGGAGCATGGTGTCGCAAGGGTTCCGCATTCGGCCGGACAGGGATTTTTTGCCCTACGTGGTCGCCGGGCGCTATCAGGAATCAGAGATCAAAAGGCCGCAAGGCACCGTGCGCTTTTGGACGTTCCAGCCGCTCGATCCTCAAGCCATGCAAACAGCGGCGGCGCGGCTCGCCGCATCCATGCACGCGCTGTCTGATTTTTTTGGTCCCGCATTCAAGGGGAAAGCATCGATTCACATTGTCGAATCTCCGGGGGATTTGCCCATAGAATTCGGCGATCTGGAAAACCTCCAACAGGACGGGCTGCACGCTTTGCCCGAAACTCCTGGCGCGATGGCTGACCCTGCGCTTGGCGGAAACTCTTTTCCGGAAGGGGCGCTGCTCGATTCCAACGCGATCGCGCGGGGAGTTGCGGACGAATCCGTGCTGCAGCTTGCCGAATACGAGCTTGCGCGAACCTGGTTTGGCTGGCGCGTTCGTCCCTATCCGGAAGCGCAGATTCTGATGGGCCGCGGCGTGGGTCTGTTCGGGCTGGTCATTGCCGCCGAAGCTCGCGGACCGGACCAGCGCCGCCGCATGATCGTGTCGCTTCTCGAGCGCTACGATCGGGCGCGGGCCGTTGCACCCGACAAGCGCTTGATGGAGCCACCCTTCGGATATTCGCGGGCCGAGCGCATTTCGACCGGCTATCGCGCGGCATTGCTTCTTGTCGAACTCGAGGATCTGTGCGGCCATGGCCCATTGCGCGCGGCGTTCCGGGAAATCGTTTATTCTCGGTCAGGGGATGAAGCGGGCTATGAAGAGCTTCGCGCGGCCGTCGAATCGGCATCGGGACGCGACCTTGCCGAACTATTTCGCCGCTGGCTGATTCAGCCCGGCGTCCCGGACGAGTTTCGCGACCGCTATACCAAGCCATGAATCTCGAGGCTTTTTACCCTTGAAACGGAACAATAATAACCGCGTGATAAAGATTTTCATTGGCGTAAACTTCAGCCTGCGGAGTTTGGTCCGGCCCGGGCGAAACATCCGCGGGCGAAGTCTGCACGACCGGGGAGTCCGGCTATTTTCACAAGTTGCTAAAAGGGTCCTGCACTGGATTTTTTAAAAATGCAGCACCAGGAGGATTGCATGATCGAAACCGTTGCCACCGATCGGGGACCAAAAGCCATTGGCCCATATTCGCAAGCTGTCCGGGCGAATGGATTTGTATTCCTTTCGGGCCAAATTGCTCTTGATCCAAAGACGCAGCAGATTGTCGAAGGCGGCGTCTCGCTGCAGACCGAACGCGTGCTCGAAAATCTGAAAGGGATCGTCGAGGCAGCGGGATCTTCGATGCAGCGAGTCGTCAAGACCACCGTGTTCCTCGCCGACATGAACGAATTTGGCGCCATGAATGAAGTCTATTCGCGCTATTTCGTGAACAACCCGCCGGCGCGTTCGACGATCGAAGCCTCACGCCTGCCCCGCAATGTCCGTGTCGAAATCGAGCTGATTGCGATGCTTTGATTGCGTCCGGGCCTTGCCGACGGGAAGCCTCCATCATTCGCCGTGGATTTAGTTTGGAAAGCGCGAATCTTGAGGTAGATTGGTAGTAGCAAGAGCTTTAGCCGAACCCTTGGGGGAGGCTTCCTGTGTTCTTTCGAGAGAAGATGCGACTGCCTGCAACCCGACATATTTCCGTGCCGGCCTTCTTCTCTGCCTTCAAGCAGTTCTGGGGTGGGATTTTTCCCAGCCATCCAATCCAAAACCATGAGGAACAGCCTTCTCTGAGCCAGGATTTCCCCAGGCAAGACTGCGCGCCCGAGTTGCAGGGGCTGCTCGACACCCTTAACGCGATCCGCAAAAGAATACTGGCGAATATTTTTCTGGGGGGCTGGACGGCCTGGTCGATGTGGATTTTGATTGGTCTGATCGTTGTCCTGGCGATCAGCGTAAAGCTGGCAATCGCCATGATTCTGGCTGCAATATTGGCCGCCGCCGGGGCTGGCGTCATTCTGCTTTGGACCTGGCGCACGCGTCTTTCCACCTATCAAACCGCGTGCCGCCTGGATTCCGCCGCCAGCCTGCAAGACCGGGTCTCCACGGCCATCTACCTGGGTGACACGAAGAATCCTGACGGGATGATCGAACGGCAGCGAGGGGATGCCCTCGCGCGAATGGCGAATTTGGACCCGCGCGGCCTGTTTCCGTTGCGGGCGCCTGCCGCTATTTGGCGCGCGCTGGCCCTTGTGCTGGTAGTGAGCGGGTTATTTGTCTACCGCCTTCATCACAAGCCGCCCCTTGTGGCGCTTTTGAAGACGGCGGCGCGGTCGCCGCTGGTGCAGTCGATACTTTCTCCCCTTGTGAACGGCGTGGAGAAAGATCTGCAAAGAACGGTCGCGCTGATCACGTCCAAGCCGGAATCTCTCACCGAAGAAGCCCGCCCCGGCGATTCCGCCTTGTCCAGCGATGATCTATGGCAATCGAGCGATGATAAAGGGGCCGATGCGAAGCAAGGAGAGCAGGAGTCGCTCGATGCCGGCGATGGCGCAGCGCCGCAGGACCAGATGCAATCCCCCGGCGATCAAAATGCTTCGCCGCCGTCGCAATCCCAGCAACAAGGAAGCGACAGCCCGCAATCGCAAAGCAGCAAGAATTCGGGCGACAATAGCTCCAACAATTCGCAAAAGCAGTCCAGCTCGCAGGCGTCGCAAGGCTCCCGCGAATCGTTAAGCCAGTCGCTGATGCAGGCCCTGAAAAACATGATGTCGAATTCGCCGAACCAGCAATCGAGCAACAGTGGAAAACAGCAGCCAGAATTCGCAAGGCGCACCGCAATCGGGAAATGCCCACCAGCCCGGGACCTCCGAGAGCGACAAAAAAGGCGATTCGCAGGGCAGTTCCGACGCGAAACAGAAGGCCACCGAGAGCGCCAGCAACGGCGCAGGGAGCCAGCAAGGGTTGAAAGAGATGAGGAAGGAACTGGATTCCCATCCGGTCACCGCAGTGCCGGACCGCGTCGCGCTCGAGTCCAGCGGTTTCAAGGAGCAAACGCGCATGAGGGTCGACACGGAGACCGGCTCGGCGCAACTGGCCCTGCGCGATGGGTCGCCGCAGGCAGGAGGCCGTCATTAACGGCGCGGAACAAGAAAATATTCCGCCGCGCTACCGCCTGTACGTGCAGCGCTACTTTCAGCACGCGGACGATGGAAAGCGGTAATCCGGATTATCGGGAAAAGATATCGGAAAAATCGGATGCCAATCTCAAGGATGGATTCATGACCAGTTCGGTGGGAACGCAAGGCCCCATGAGCGACCAGCCCCTCGGCCAGCAGGCGGAATTCCTTGCCGAAAAAATAGGCGAAGTCCGCCGCGAAATTTCCAAGGCGATCGTGGGCCAGACGGAAGTGGTCGATGGAGTGCTCATGGCCCTGCTGGCGGGCGGGCACGTGCTGCTCGAGGGCGCGCCGGGCCTGGGAAAGACCATGCTGGTGCGAACGCTCGCGCAAGCCGTGGCCCTGAAATATTCGCGCATTCAATTTACGCCGGATTTGATGCCCGCCGACGTTATCGGCACATCCGTGGTCCAGGAAAGCGGGGAGGGAAGAAAATCGCTGGGCTTTCAACCGGGCCCGATTTTCGCGAACCTGCTGCTGGCCGATGAAATCAATCGCGCGACGCCGAAGACGCAATCGGCGCTGCTGGAGGCGATGCAGGAAAAACAAGTCACCGTGGCGCACACGTCGCATCAACTGGAAGAACCGTTTTTCGTGATGGCCACGCAGAACCCGCTCGAAATGGAAGGCACCTATCCGCTGCCGGAAGCGCAACTGGACAGGTTTCTATTCAAATTGCGCGTGCCGTTCCCGGGACGCGAGGATTTGCACGAAATTCTGGACCGCACGACGCAGGGCACGGAAGCGACGGTGCGGCCCGTGGTGAACGGTCCGCAAATCATGGAAATGCGGCAGGTGGTGCGCATGGTTCCGCTGGCGCCGCACGTCCAGGAATATGTGGTGAAGCTCACGCTGGCCACGCACCCGGAAGGCCGGGAAAATCTTTTGGCGAACAAATACATTCGGTACGGAAGCTCGCCGCGAGGCGCTCAGACATTGATCCTCGGCGGCAAGGCGCGCGCTCTGCTTGAGGGACGCTATAACGTTAGCTTGGAGGATATTCGCGCCCTGTTGCTGCCCGCGCTCCGGCATCGCATCATCTTGAACTTCGAAGCCCAGGCGGATGGCCGGACGACCGACGACCTGCTCGAAGAGATCGCCGGCAAGATCACCCCAAACTGACGATCGAACGCCCTAGGCTAGCAATGCGGCATAGCGCGCCGAGGCGCAATGCCGTGGGGAAGTTTTTTCGTTTTGACCGGATCGCCATGAATTCGCCACTTTTACTCGACCGCGAATTTCTGAAAACGCTCGAACAGGTCACGCTGCTGTGCCGCGCCAACCTGGCCGGCGCCGTGGGCCCCGAGCACCGCTCCCGCACGCGCGGGCCGGGAATGGAATTCGCCGATTATCGCCGCTACAGTTTTGGCGATGACCCGCGATCGTTGGATTGGAGCGCCTACCTGCGTTTCGGCAAACTGTTCCTGAAAATTTACGAAACCGAACAGCATATTCCGGTGCGCATTTTACTGGACCGTAGCGATTCCATGGACTGCGAAAGCGCCGGGGAATCGAAATTCCTGTACGCGCAACGGCTCGCGGCGACGTTTGCGTATCTCGCCCTCCTGCATCTGGACACCACGGCCGTGATTCCGTTCGCTGCGCGGCTGCACAAGCCCCTGGTCGTTTCCGGCGGCCGCGAGCGTCTGTGGCCCGTGCTCGAGTTCCTCGGCGAACAGTCCTGCGGGGGCGGCACCGACCTGTTCGGCGCGGTCAAGGAATTCATGGGCTCATTTTCTTCCCGGGGAATCGTGATCCTGATTTCCGATTTCTTCGACGAGCAGGGATGCGAGCGAGGGGTCGAAATGTTGCGCTCGGCGGGGCACGATTTTGTGCTTCTGCAAGTACATAGCGCCGAGGAACAGCGGCCCACGGCTTCCGGCGAGCTGATTCTGGAGGACGTGGAAACCGGAGCACAGCGCACCGTGGAATGCTCGCCCGAAAACACGGCGCTCTATGAACGCAGATTTTTGGAATTTTCCGCGCGGTTGCGGCGGCTTGCCTTGCGCAATGGCGGAAGGTATGCCCGCGCCGTCACCAACATTGCGTACCAGGAATTCGTTCTCCGAAGCTTGCGCAGCGGGCAGGTGCTGGCATGAACTGGCTGGCGATGAGTCCGCTGGAAATTGCCGGGGTGTGGGCGGCGCTGGCTGGGCTGGCGCTGTGGCTCTATCTGCATCACCGGCGCCCGCAACACCGCAAGGTTTCCACGTTGCGTTTCTGGGCCAGCGTCCAGCCTGTTTCGCAGCCGCGCCGCCGCAAACTTCGCGAGCCCTGGGCGCTGCTGGCGCAGGTTTTGTTTTTGCTGCTGCTGGTTCTGGCCCTGGCCAACCCTCGATGGGGCGCCGCGTTCGAGGGCCGCGCCGTGGTTATTGTATTCGACGCTTCGATCTGGTCGCAGGCGCACCCGGCGGGAGCAGCTTCCTGGATCGACCGGGAACGCGCGGAAGCGTTGCGCCTTGTGGATTCGCTGCCATCGAGTGACCGAGTGTTGCTGCTTCGCGCGGAGGCTGATGCGCCGCCGATTTTGCCGTTCACCACCGATCATGCGGCACTGCGCCGGGCGATCCAAACCGTGCAACCCTCGAGCGGCACCGCCGACCTCCCACGCGCCCTGGAAATGGGCAAAGCTGCTCTGGCGGATTCCCGCCGCGGCCTGCTGGCATACGTCGGCCCCGGCATGCTCGATGAAGACCAGGCGCGGCACTTGGAGCAATTTCGCGCGGAACTGGAAACGCCCGGCGAAACTCAGGGGCAGCCCCAATTTCTTGTGCGCCTCGCGGACGATCGCGAGGCGCTCGATAATCGCGGCATTACCCGGCTGTCCCTGCGGCGTGACGCAGCCCAACCCAATCGCTGGCATTTGCTCACGCAGCTGAAAAATTACGGCGATGCCAAAGCGGACGTCGTGCTCAAGCTCTCGGTAAACGGCAAACCGCTCGGGCAGCGCCAGATCGCGCTCGCCGCGAGCGAACTAGCCAACACGGAAAATGAATTCATCTGGGATCAGGGCGGATTGTTGCAGGCGGAAATCACTCCCTCCGACGAATTGGGCGCGGATAATCACGCCGTCGTTACTCTCCCCACTTTCCGGATCGTCCGCGTCGCGGTTTTTACGAGCCCCAATTCTCCCTTCGCGGCCAATTTGCTTTCCGTGCTGGCGAGCAATCCCTACGTGCAGGCGGAAATTGCGTCGCCGGGGACGAATCTCGACGTTCCCCCCGACGTAGCGGTTTATCAAGGCACGAGTTTGCCGGCTGATGCCGCGTTCAATTCCATCTGGTTTCTCAGCGGGCCGTCGGCGTCGAGTTCCCGGTCGCTGCGCGTTACCGGCTGGAACTCGCAACATCCCGTGACGCGCTGGGTCCGCACGCATGACGTGAGCGTGCGCAATCCGGCCGTTCTCACTCTGCTGCCGGGCGACACCGTGCTGGCCTACACCGAGGGGAATCCTCCGGCGCCGCTGATCCTGGCCCGCGAGCAAAATAGGCGCAGGATGCTGATTGTCGGTTTCGACCCACACGACTCCAATTTTCCGCTGGAGTCCGCTTTCCCGTTGTTCATGGCAGGCAGCATGGAATGGATGACGCATTCGGTGGAGGAAGCAGCGGACTCGCTTTCCACCGGCGAGCTGGATGTTCCCGGCCCGGTGACGCGAATTGTTTCACCGTCGGGCAGGGATGTGGCGTTTGCGCGCAAGGGTTCGGAGGCGCATCTGCTCGCCATGGAAACCGGAATCTATCGAGTCGTCGCGCCCAGCGGCGAAACGAATCTTGCCGTCAATACTCCCTTGCTTCCTGCGCGGCAAATGAAGGTGACGCCCGAGGAAGCGGCGGGCGTCGAAGGAGAACCGCTTCCGCCGGTGACTTGGGATTTGTGGCGGTGGCTCGTCCTGCTGGCAATCGTGGCGCTGTGGCTGGAATGGTGGCTGTATTACACCTCACGCGAGCGCCAGCGAACCGCGGAGATCCGGACAGTGCCCGGCAATGACGCGTTGCAGCCATCGGATCGGGATTTAGATGGGCGCGAGGAATCCGAGCATCGAAGTCCGAATGTAGCATCAGGAATTTCGTATCGATGATTTCCGCTCGCGCATTTTCGATGGAAGACGACGGAATGGTGACACAGTGACGTTCGACCAACCCATCTTTCTTCTATTGCTCGGGCTGCTGCCCGTCCTATGGGTTTGGATGCGGCGCGCCCCGGGGGCTTCGCCCGTGTGCCTGGCGCTGAAATGCGCGGCCTTCGCCGCCCTGGCGATTGCGCTGGCCGATCCCTGGGCGGCGCTGCGCGTTGAACGGCTGGCGGTCACTGTGCTGATCGACACTTCGGCCAGCATGCCGCTGGAATCGGTGCAGCGCGGCGAAGCGATGCTGCGAGACTTGGTTCGCAAGAACTCGGGCGCGGAGTTGCGTCTCATCACCTTCGCCGAACATCCTACCCTTCGGGACGTGCCCGCGCAGGCGGATCAAGTCCGCATTCCGCAAGGCGTCGATCCAAAAGAAGGAATGGCCACGAATCTGGAAGACGCGTTGCAACTCGCCCTCAGCACGTTTCCGTCGCAGGGCGCGCGGCGCATCCTGCTGATCAGCGACGGCAACGAGAATCGCGGGAATGCCCTGAACGAAGCCCTTCGCGTGAGGGAGCGCGGCGTGGTGGTGTACACCGTGCCCGCCGGCGGCACCGCGCCGCTTCCGGTGAAAGTGGAAAGCATCGCGTCTCCGCAGGATGTTTTTTCAGGCGAGCATTTCACGTTGTCGTTGCGTCTCGACAGCGGCGGAGAAATCAAGGCGCGCGTCTGGATCACATCCCAGGGCCAGGAAATCGGATCCACGATGGCGGATTTGCGGCCGGGCAGCAATCTCGTGGATGTGGATGCGCGCATCTCGGCGAGCGGCGTCAGCCTGATGCAAGTGCATATTTCCGGCGCGGGCGCCCAGCAGGTGTTGTTATCGCAAGCGGTGACGGTGCGCCGGCCGCGCATTCTGTATGTCGCGGGAGGCCGCGAAACCTCCGCCCCGCTGCTCGATACGCTGAAGCGCGCGGACGTTGACGTGGAGACGGCGACGGCGTTCCCGGTCATTCATCCGGCCCGGGATTGGGACGCGGTAATCCTCGACAACTATCCCGATCACGTGCTTGCCCCGGAGGAAGACTCGGCGCTCGAACGATACGTCTACGCGGGCGGAGGGCTGATCTTCATCGCCGGCGATAGCAACGCGAAACTTGCCCTGGAACCGAAGACTCCGTTCGAAAAAATGTTGCCGGTGCGCGCCTTGCCTCCTCCGGAAAAGCCCACTGCCGTGGTCCTGGTGCTGGACAAGTCCGGAAGCATGAGCGGGCCGAAAATCGAAATGGCTCGCGACGCGGCCCGCGCGAGCATCAAGACGCTGCGCCCCATCGATTTCATCGGCATCATTTCGTTCGACGAGACATTCAACTGGGTCATTCCGATCGAGCCGGCCGGATCGCTCGAGGACAAAAGCAAGCTCATCAATCAGATCACCGCCAACGGCGGCACGAAAATTTATCAGGCGGTACAGTCCGCGTTTGACGCCATCGTGGCTCAGAAGGCCACGCACAAGCACATCATCCTGCTGACCGACGGCGTTTCGACTCCCGGCACGCAGGAAGATTTTCCGAAGCTCGAGCGCGAGGCGCTCGCCAAGCACGTCACCATCTCCACGATCGGCGTGGGCGATTACATCAATCGCGATTTGCTCGACGAGCTGGCGCACAAGACAAAGGGGAAATCCCATTTTGTCGAGAATCCCGAAGCGATTCCGCAAATCATCAATGCCGAGGTGAAATCGACCGAGGACCTGGCCATCCAGGAACGGCCCGTGCGCGCCGTTCGCGTCCGCCCGGTGGAATTTACCGATGGGATTGATTTTACCAAGGCGCCGAGCCTGCGCGGCTTCGTCCAGGCGGAGGCGAAGGACGGATCGGAAACCATTCTGCGCGTGGATGGGAAAAAGCCGCTCCTGGTGCGCTGGAGCTACGGTTTGGGGCGGGTAATCGCTTTTATGTCCGACGCCAAGAGCCGCTGGGCGGCGCCGTGGGTGCGTTGGGAATCGTTCGGGACCTTGTGGCCGCAAATGGTTCGCGATGTTTCTCATCGTGACCGAACCGTTCGCGCCGGCGTGCGGCCCGGAACCCGGGAAGGCGAAGCCGTGGTGTTTTACGACGTGCTGGCGGACGCGGGCAATCCCGCGGGCGAGACTCTCACGGGCGCTGCCGCGCCGCACATTCTGGTCGACGTGCCGGGCGAATCACCGCGCTCGATTCCGCTCGAAGAAACCGCGCCGGGCCATTTCGAGGCGCGCATCCCGGCCGACCAGGGAGGCCTCTATCGAATTGTTTCCGGCAGTTCGGAACTGGTCCTGCCCGAGGCCGGTTTTTATCACGAATCGGATGAGACCAAGCCGCAAGCGATCAATACGCCGCTGCTCGCCGAGATCAGCCGCGTAACCGGCGGCCGTATGCATCCGTCGCCCGAACAGTTACTCACGGACAAAGGCAGCCTGGTGCGCGAACGAACCCCGTTGTGGCCCTACTGGCTCGTCCTCGCGCTGGCATTGAATCTTCTGGAAGTCGCGCTGCGCAAAGGATTCTTCGAGCGCCTGTCATCGTGGCTGCGCCGGCTATCCTTGCCTCGCTGGCGCCGCCAGCCGGCGTGAAAGTTTTTCACGAATTACGAATCACAAGTCACGAATCGCGATTCAACGCGGAATCCAGTTCGCATGCCCGGTGAACAATCCGTCGACAAAACCAATCTGGTAGCACAAGAATAATCCGAACGCGAGACTCAAAAACCCCGACGCCATCACCAGCCCGCGATTTACTCGCCCAAAGTTTTGCAGCGTGTAGGCGAAGGGAAGCGCGATCGCGGCCGTGATCAGCATCATTCCCGCGACCGTTCCGAGCCCGAAAATCAGCAAATAGGCAATGGCCCACGCGGGACGGTTGATCGTCGTCAGAACCAGAAGGGCCACCGCGGCCGATCCCGCCAGGCCGTGCACGATTCCCACCGCCAGCGGACGCACGATGTGAAACATGCCCAATTTTTTCCACCATACGGGCTGCGGGCTCTACTTGGAGCCCGCCGGAAAAAAGTTCGGGCTCTACTTTGAGCCCGCCGGAAGAAAGATCGGGCTCTACTTTGAGCCCGCCGGGAAAGACGCGGGCACTACTTGCTCGTCTTGAGACTCCGGGGGAATCTCGCAGGGAATCACCGTCCAGCCGGGGAGGGAAAACGAGGCATTGGAAATCGGTTCCTCCTCTTCCTCGTGGGTATGAACCAGCTCGCGCCCGAAAACGGAATGAGAATGCGCGCCGCGGCCCATTCCCCGAATCGAAATCCAATCCATCGCCCGCCGCATCACGCCCGTCAGATTCAATACGCCCAGCAGAATCAGCATGAATCCCACCGATAATTCCATGCTCAGGCCGAGCCGCGCCGGAATCGTGAGCTTGAAAAGAATAATCGCGGAGCCGACCAGGAGAATCGTGAACGTGTGTCCCAATCCCCAAAACGCGCCAATGACCGCGGCATGAAATATGTTGCGCTCGCGGCTGACAATCGTGGTTACGGCAATCACGTGATCGGGATCGGTCGCATGACGCATCCCCAGGATGAATCCGAGCAGCGTGATGGAGAGAAGCGTGATCATTTAATGTTTCCGGCCTCGCCGGTCAATACCCCGCCTCTGAAGAGGCGGGCTACAACATTGTGTCACCGTCCGCGTTCGTGCCGTAGCCCGGATGTCCAGAACCGGGGTTTTCGATTCAATATTTCCTGTGATCGAACGCGCGAGCCTGCATCACGAGTTCCCGGGCCGCGTCCCACAATTTCCTGTTCATCGAAGTCATGTCTGATGCCGAGCGCGCTAGAAATCGTACCACGCAGCCGCCCCGCGAGACGAGGCTCACCCCGCCGTGGATTTGCGGCACACGTTCCAGTTCCGCATTCATGGCGGCGGCCACGGGAAGCCAGTTCTCGAATCCATCGGCAAACAGGCCCATGCAAACCATGTAATCGAATTCTTCCATCAATCCTGTTTCGCGCGGATTCCGCGAGGCAGGATCGATTCTTGTCCGGTTACGAAACGCCGGCTTGCCGCAAAGAAACACTTCGGTTCGAGAATCCATTTCCGTGAAACTCCACCGCTCGCCGTGGGCCACGCGGCCCGACGCCATCGAATCCAGGATGACGGCCCGGCTCCCCGCGGCCATTTCCAGGCGCAAGGATTGGCGGAGCGCGGAACGATCATGCGGAATTACGTGGTCGGGAAGATATTCCAGCGCGGCTCCCTCGCCCAGTCGGATCGTGGTTTCGAGTATCGCTGGCCGCTCGGAGGTCCGGTAAATTCGAGTGGCCGAAGGCGTCGTCAAGCAGACGTGCGTGCCGGCCTGCTGAACAATTTCCGTGACCAGATGATCGCCTCCCAGCACGCCTCCGGTCGGATTGAGCAGCATCAGGTACGCGGTGCCGTCGTCCAGAGTGAGCGGCGTCAGCGCCTGCAGCGGAACCGTGAAACGCGATTTGCCCAGAATCGTACGCGCGCCGCGCCGCTCGAACTGCAGCCGCAGAAATCCGTCGCGCCCGACCCGCTCAGGATTCCGTTCGCTATTCAAAGAGCAGGGAGTGGCGGATCCATTCGATGATTGTGTCCACTCCGGCGCCGGTTTTGAGATTGGTGAAGACGTAGGGCCTCTCTCCGCGCATGCGTTTGGCGTCACGATCCATTACCGCAAGGTCCGCGCCCACATATGGCGCGAGGTCGATTTTGTTGATGGCTAGAATTCCGGACGTCATGATCCCGGGCCCGCCTTTTCGCGGTATTTTGTCGCCCTCGGCCACGTCGATCACGTAGATCGTGGCGTCCACCAATTCCGGGCTGAAGGTGGCGGCCAGATTGTCTCCTCCGCTTTCGATAAATAAAATGTCGAGATCCGGAAAACGCCGCATCAACGCGCCGGACGCTTCCAGGTTCACCGAGGCGTCCTCGCGGATGGCGGTGTGCGGGCATCCCCCGGTTTCGACGCCGAGAATCCGGTCGGGAGAAAGCACGCCGCGCCGCGTGAGAAATTCCGCGTCTTCGCGCGTGTAAATATCGTTGGTGATCACCGCCAGTTGATAGCCCGATTTCAGGCGCGTGCACAGCGATTCGACCAGCGCCGTCTTGCCCGATCCCACGGGCCCGCCGATTCCAATTTTGAGCGGCTTGGAAATCACGACCGGAACAGCCTCGCTTCCAGCGTGGCGTGGCGCATGGCGGCGATCTCCAGAGCGGGAGCGAAAGACCACATGTCATCCGGACCTTTGTCCTGCGCATCCTGGGTGAGCTGTGTGATCAGCGGCCGGATGTTCCAGAGAATGCGCTGTCCCGCGAGCTGCCCGAGCGGCAAGAGCCGAAGCGCCGCGCCAACCATCGCCGTGCTGGTCGAATATAAATAAGCGCTCGCCATTTCCTGCGCGGGCCATTCCATCGCGGCGCCAATGATTCCGAAAACGACGGGATGATGGCATGGCGAACGTTGCGTCGCCACGGCCCGGCCGTATTCGGCCAGCAAGCCGTGATCTGCAAAATGATTGGCGACGCGAAGCGTTTGCCGGCCCATCTGGCGGCTGGCGTCGCGCAATTCGCTCGCGGTTTTCATCGCGTCCAGCGTTTCATCGAGGAAGATGCACGCGCTGAGGTCTCCCGCCGTTGCCGCCCTGCACGCGCACAGCATCGCCACCAGGTCCACGGGAGCCACCGAGCCGCCGAGATACGCGCGAAGGAAAGATTCCACTCCCGCCGCGTCGCCCACGCCGCCGGACTGAACGTAAGATTCCAGGCCGAACGAGTGCGCGTACGCGCCCGCGGGGAAAAGTCCGTCCGTAAATTGCAGCAGGCTGAGAAAATTATCCATGTGGATGCAGTTGCGTGTTTGCGATTGGTTCAAACACCGCCTGTTTTCGCTCCCAGGGCGCGCCCAGACGGTCCATCAAGCGGATCATCGCCTTGTCATCCGGCACCAAAAATTTATTTTCCCGCAGCGCGAGAGGAAAATGCCGGTTGCCGACCTCGAACGCGATTTCCACGGCCTGTTTGTAGTCAGTCGGGAAAACTTCGAGCACCGATTCCGCCGCTGCTTCCATTCTCAAATACCACTCCGGGCCAATCCAGAGAATCGCGCCGGGCGCCAGCGTGGTTCCAGTCGGAAGGGCGATGCCGATTTTTCTCCCCTTCGCCGTCGTGAAGCGCCCGCGAGCCCAGCGGCGTTGCTCCCAGGCCAGGACGAGCTTGTCTTCCTCCTTCGCCTGCAAATCGTCATGATTTACGGAGGAAATCAAGCGATCGATGATCAGTGCGTCGCCCCACATTTTATGCCGGCTAAAACAAAAAATACCGCTGCGCCATGGCCAAGACTTTCGACGGCTCGCAGGTCAGGAGCACTCCATCGGCGCGCACTTCGTAGGTGTCCGGATCGACTTCGATTTTCGGCAGCGCGTCGTTGTGGACCATGTCGCGCTTGGTCAGTCCGCGGCAATGGTTCACCGCGACGCCTTTCTTTTTCAATCCGAGCAAGGCGGGCAATCCGGAGTTCACGGCGGCTTTCGACAAAAACGTCAGCGAAGTGGAATGCAGCGCGCCGCCGAAGCTGCCGAACATGGGCCTGTAAATCACCGGCTGCGGCGTGGGAATCGACGCGTTGGCGTCGCCCATCACGGACCATGCAATCATGCCGCCTTTCACGACCATCTCGGGTTTCACGCCGAAGAACGCGGGCTTCCAGAGCACCAGGTCCGCGAGTTTTCCGGTTTCCACCGAGCCGACCTCATGCGAAATTCCGTGCGCGATGGCGGGATTGATCGTGAATTTCGCGACGTAACGTTTTACGCGCGCATTGTCGGTGCCGGATTTATCTCCGGGCAGCGCGCCGCGCTGGCGTTTCATTTTGTCGGCGGTCTGCCAGGTGCGCGTGATCACTTCGCCGATGCGGCCCATGGCCTGCGAATCCGACGACATCATGCTGATCGCGCCCAGATCGTGGAGAACATCCTCGGCGGCAATCGTTTCGGCGCGGATGCGCGATTCGGCGAACGCGACGTCTTCGGGAATCGAAGGGCTCAGATGGTGGCACACCATCAGCATGTCCAGATGCTCGTTGAGCGTATTCACCGTGAACGGCATCGTGGGATTGGTGGACGAAGGCAGGCAATTCAGTTCGCCGCAAACTTTAATGATGTCCGGAGCGTGGCCTCCTCCGGCGCCTTCAGTGTGATACGTATGAATCGTGCGTCCCTTGAACGCGCGAATCGAATCCTGCACGTACCCCGCTTCGTTGATCGTGTCGGTGTGAATGGCGACTTGCACGTCGTGTTCTTCCGCAACGGAGAGCGCGCAATCGATGGCTGCGGGAGTCGTGCCCCAGTCTTCGTGCAGCTTCAAGCCCATGGCGCCCGCCTCGATTTGCTCGCGCAGCGGCGCGGCGGACGAAGCATTTCCCTTGCCCAAAAATCCCAAATTCATCGGAAATCCGTCGGCGGATTCCAGCATCCGGTGAATATTCCACAGCGCCGGGAGTGCACGTGGTGGCGTCCGTGCCGGTGGCGGGACCTGTGCCGCCGCCGATCAACGTCGTCAGCCCTCCGGAAAGCGCGGCTTCGATGAGTTGCGGGCAAATGAAATGCACGTGCGCATCGATGCCGCCCGCGGTAACTATTTTTCCTTCGCCGGCAATCACCTCGGTGCCCGCGCCGATGATCATTCCTTGCGTCACGCCGTTCATCGTGTCCGGATTGCCCGCCTTGCCGATCCCCGTGATCCGGCCGTTGCGGATGCCGATGTCCGCTTTATAGATTCCACTGTGATCCACGATCATCGCATTCGTGATGACCAGATCGAGCACGCCGTCCGCCGCCACCGCCGTGGAGGATTGCCCCATGCCGTCGCGAATCGACTTTGCCGCCGCCGAATTTGGCCTCGTCGCCGGGAGTCGTAAAGTCCTTTTCGATTTCGATGAATAAATCCGTATCGGCGAGGCGCACTCGATCGCCGGTGGTCGGCCCGTAGAGGTCGGCGTACTGGCGGCGTGGAATTTTCAGGCTCATGGGTTTGCTCGTCGCATTCTAGTAGGGGCACGCGCCGCGGCGGAGCGTGCCCTTGCTCGGTTCATGTGGCGCCCGCCTTCAGGCGGGTACTGCATATGCCAAAATCAGATTCTCACACCGATTCCAAAAAGCCTTGCTCGGCGGCGCGTTTCAGCGCGCGCGGCTTCGTCGTTTCGTTTGCATGTCCGTTCGTCAGGCCATTGAGGCCGTGAACGATTTTGGAGCCGCCGATTTCGACCAGGGAGATTTTCTTCATATCGCCGGGCTCGAACCGCACTGCGGTTCCAGCCGGAATATTCAGCCTCATGCCGAAGGCAGCGGCCCGATCAAACCGCAGCGCGCGGTTCACCTCGAAAAAATGAAAATGAGAGCCCACTTGAATGGGCCGGTCGCCCGAGTTGGCAACTTCCAATTCGATTTCGCGGCGGCCTTCGTTGGCGATCACATCGCCCTGCGCCAGAATGTATTCACCGGGAATCATCGGATACCTTCTTCGACGCAGTGGCACGGGTTCAGCCTGTGCGGTTTTGATTTTCGCGCAACCGAGAAGCGCACAGGCTGAAGCCTGTGCCAAATCAGCTAACGAATCGGATGGTGCACCGTCACCAGCTTCGTGCCATCCGGAAAAGTTCCTTCCACTTGCACTTCGTCGATCATTTCCGGGACGCCTTCCATGACGTCCTCCGCGCTTGAGAATCGTCGCGCCGTATTCCATCAAGTCGGAAACCGAGCGGCCGTCGCGAATTCCTTCCAGAATTTCCGCGGTGATCAGCGCCAGCGCTTCGGGATAATTCAGCCGCAGGCCGCGCGCCCGGCGCTTGCGCGCAAGTTCCGCCGCCGTGGCAATCATCAGCTTGTCGATTTCTCGTGGCGTCAGGTGCATTTTCTATTTTCCGCGCAAATGTCCGGAGCAGCTGCGCTGCCGGAATCCGCGCTCCTGCGAATGATATCGAAGCAGTTGCCGATTGACCATGCAAAATGCAAATGCTCTGCATTGCGGCCGGGATCTTCGTGGGACAGGCACTCTTGCCTGTCCTGCCACAGCGCTGTGATTCCCCGGCGCCGGTGATGTATCATCCTCCGACGGATACTCCGGCGGGCTCCAACTAGAGCCCGCACCCGCAGATTAAAAATTAAAAATGCTCAACTACCTCGAGCGTCAGACCAATCTGACCGGCAATCAGCGCCGGATTATCGCCGCCGCCGTTCTGGGCGATATGCTCGAGTTTTTCGACTACTTCCTGATCGGCTACGTGGTGGCTTTCATTGCCGGGCCCTGGAAGCTCACCTTTGGCGAATCCGCCGTCATCCTGTTGTCCTCGGGTTTTGGGGCCATGTTCGGGGCCGTTTTTTATGGATGGCTGGCGGACAAGATCGGCCGCCGCAAGGTCTTTCTAATGACGGTGATCAATTTTTCGGTCGCCACCGGCATTCTGACCTTTACCCCCGATAACGCCTGGATTTTTCTCTCGGTTTTCCGCTTCCTGATCGGGTTTGGCGTGGGAGGCCTGTATTGCGTTGACCTTCCCCTGGTCCAGGAGTTCGTTCCGGCCTCCAAGCGCGGCATGGTCGGGGGTCTGGTAACCGCCGCTGTCCCCATCGGGGTCTTGCTGGGGGCCGCGCTGGGCGCCTTTGCCACTCCGTATGTAGGCTGGCGAGGCCTTTTCGCGATCGGCATGGTGCCGGGGCTCCTTACCCTCTTAATTCGCGCCTGGGTGCCGGAATCACCTCGGTGGCTGATCCAGATGGGGCGAATGGAGGAGGCGCGCAAGTCGCTGGCCTGGGCTCTGGAAATCGACCCCGGTGAGCTCCCCTTGACCTTAAGCGCGCCCGAGGGGCAGAAGCTACCCGATGTCCCGGCTGTCGGACATCTTCCGGTACCCGAGGAGCCTGGCGGTCTCCTGGATAACCAATCTAGGCGCGCAGACGGGCTATTATGGGCTCACGCTTTGGGTTCCGACCTTGCTGGTCCAACTTCTGGGGGTAACGCCTGCCCGGGCATCGTTTCTGCTGATTTTCGTCAACTTTGCCGGGCTGATTGGGCGCATTGGATTGTCCTACTTATCGGATGCCATCGGCCGAAAGCCCTCCGGGGCCATCGCGAGTTTTGGCGCCGCGATCCTCACGGTTTTGGCCGCCATTTACCACAACGTCTTTTTCGGAGGGGTATCCCTGTTCTGGCTGATCCTGATTGTAAACAATGCTTTTGCCGATGGGGGCTTCGCGATCGTAGGCCCATATTCCGCCGAGGTATGGCCCGTGGCCCTGCGGACCACCGGCATGGGTTCGGCCTACGGATTTGGCGGTCTGGGAAAGGTAATCGGCCCGCTGGGGCTGGCGCTCATCGTAGGCTCTTCGAACATCATCACGCCGAAGGCGTCGGTCGCGGCGCTCTTGCCGGCCTTTTCCTACCTGGCGAGCTTTTTCGCCATGGCGGGCCTCGCCTATATTTTTATCGGCATGGAAACGAAGGGCCATTCGCTGGAGATGATTGAGAAGGCCCTGGACGCGTCACGCACCGCAGAGCTTGCACCGTTGCAAAGGACGAAGTCCGCCGCTGATGCCGAAGATACAATCCCCGTGCACAGCCGCCGGCTGGACGGTCTTCACAAATTCTCGGTGTTGTTTCCAGCGTCGCGTGGTTGCTGTACGCCCGGGTGGCTGTGCTTCTAAACCCGCGCCGGGTTCCGCGCCGTCAAGCAACTTGCATCAGCTTTTTATCCGTTTGCCGCCTCCGCGGATTGTTGGCCATCTGTTCGAGGACGGCGCATACCGCTCCGGTATCTTCCGCGCCCAAGCCCATGGCCATCGCAGCGGTATAGATGGGCGCGCTGGCTGAAAATAGCGGCGTCGGGCAATCGATTTTTCGCGCATAGTCCCCGATGATGGTCATGTCCTTCTGCCAGGTTTGCACCTTCATTGTGGCTTCGGAGTAATCTCCCTTCACCATCATGGGGCCGCGCACCTGAAGCATGCGCGAGCTTCCCGCGCCGTCGGCGACCACCTTCAAGACCATCGCCGGATCGAGCCCCGACTTCATGGCCAGCACCATGGCTTCGGCGGCGGCTACGTTGTGAATGGCCACCAGAAGATTCGCGACGAATTTTACTTTTGAGCCCGCGCCAAACGCGCCGACGTAATACTGCGCGCGCGCAAAGCCGTCCAGCACGGCTGCGGCGCGGCCGTAGGACTTCCTGTCGCCGCTGGCATACACGATCAGATCCTTGAGGCGCGCTTGCGCACCCGTGCCGCTCAACGTGCAATCGAGCAGAATCGCGCCGCGCGCAGCGAGACGTTCGCGCGCTTCTTCCTTCGCCGGGATCGGCAGCGTGCTGGTCTCGATCACGATTTGATTGGCGCGCGCCGATTTGGCGAGTTCCGCGGCCGTGTCCAGCAGCGCCTGGGCGGAGGGCAGCGAGGTCACCAGGATGTCGCAGCGCTTGGCCACTTCCCGGCAACTCCGCGCGGCGGTTCCTCCCGCCTTGCGATGATTCCGAAGGCTTCGCGGGAGCACGTCGTAACCCACCACTTTGAATCCCGCCTTCATGAGATTGGCCGACATTGCCGACCCCATGATTCCCAGCCCGATCATGCCTACAGGTTTTGGCTCCATGGCGCTCCTTCCGATTTACCGCAGCAGGTGAATTGTAATGCGTAACTCTAGCAGAATGTGTTGCCACTGGAAGAGAGTTACCCTGGATTTCCCGGGTGCGATGAAAAAAGAGCCTGCTGTCTGGAATTATTTATCGTGGTACCGTATGCCTTTGCGCGAATGATTTTAACCTTCCCAGTGAGGATTGCAGCCCATGACGAAAACGAACGGCAAAGTGACGCTCCAGGATATTCAAAATACCGCGGAACGCCTGAAAAATTGGGGGCGCTGGGGCGCCGGCGACGAAGCGGGCACGCTCAATAATGTTTCGCCGCAGGATATCGTCAATGCGGGGAAGCTGATTCGCAAGGGAAAGGTTTTTTCGCTCGCGCTGAATTTTGACAGCAGCGGCCCGCAGAGCGGCCTGTGGGGCAATCGCTTCAATCCCATTCACACGATGATTGCCACGGGCACCGATGCGGTCGCCGGCCGCCAGGAATCCATCAAGATACGCTACGCTGACGACATGGTCACCATGCCGCTGCAATGCGGCACGCAATGGGACGCCCTCGGCCACATCTTTTATGGCGACAAAATGTGGAACGGCTATGACGCGCGCCTGGTGGACTCCAACGGCGCGCAAAAGAACGGCATTGAAAAGGTGAAAGATAAAATGGTCGGCCGCGGCGTGCTTCTGGATGTGGCGCGGTTCAAGGGCGTCGACTCGCTCGAGGATGGCTACGGCATCGGCACCGAAGAACTGGAAAAATGCGCCGCTGCCCAGGGCGTGGAAATCCGGCAAGGCGATTTTGTCATCTTCCGGACCGGGCACATGGAGCGCTGCCTGAAGGCAGGCTCCTGGGAAGGCTACGCGGGAGGCAACGCTCCGGGCCTTGCGGTTTGAAACCGCCGACTGGATTCGCCGCATGGACATCGCCGCGATTTGCGCCGATACCTGGGGCTGCGAAGTCCGCCCGAACGAAACGGATATCGCCAGCCAGCCCTGGCATTGGATCGTCATCCCCATGATCGGGATCAGCATGGGCGAAATTTTTTACCTGAAGGATCTGGCGGAAGATTGCGCGGCGGACCACGTCTACGAATTCTTTTTTTGCGCCCCGCCGTTGCCGATTACCAAGGCGGTCGGATCGCCCGTCAACCCCATCGCGATCAAGTAACATCGCACGCCTAAGGATAATATCAGTTGGCAATTGTGGAGAATTGGCGGGTCCTGGTTGACGATCTTTGAACTCTTCGTCCAACGATGAATTCGCGTGGAGCCGGCAGGTATCGGCCTCCGACAAACGGGGTTTCAGGTCTTTTCCTGCTAGGCCAGTCGGGGAGATAATGTTCCGCTGGCGTTTCCGGAAATTGAAAGTGCATCGAATTCATCGGGCCTGAAAGGAAAGTCTTTCGCGCTCGCAGGGAGCTGCAATGAAGATTTTTTTGAAGATTTTGGGGGGATTGGTAATTTGCGTACTCGTTCTGTTGATAGTGTTCAGAATCACGGGGCTGGGGCCGCATGGCGGATTCCCCGGCCTGTGGTTGAAGGGGAATGTCGTCACCACCCCCGTGAACGACTGGACGTGGACGGACAAGGTTCCCACCATCGAGGTGCAGACCGAGTCCTGGTATATGATTCCCCACTCCGTAACCATCGATTGCATGACGCTCAACGGCCGCCTTTATGTGTCGTCCGGCTATCCCCCGCAAAGCGTTAAGACCTGGTACAAAAACGTGGCGCGCGACCCCCATGTTCGCATTCTGATCGGGAATAACTTGTACGACCGCACCTTGACCGAGGTGAAAGATCCGACAGAAGCGGCCGCTGCGATGAAGGCCAAGTACACCAAGTATCCGACATTGAAAACTCCGTCGAACTTCATCATTCACGTGTTCCGCGTGGACGGGTGACCGGAACCCGGCATGAGGATCGTCGTGTGGCCGTAGCATCCGGATACCGCCTTATACGACCTCTACATTGGCGTGGTGACCTGGCGTGGAAGCGATCTTGCCGTCGCAGGTCAAAGGGTGGCGTCGAGCAGCTCAGCGACATGCCCTCGGGGGCGCGTAACCCAGATTCTTCTAGAAGTGTTTCTTTGCGAATGCTCTGCCCGATCCTGATTTTAGATACTTCTCGAAGGCGAAGGCGCGCGCTTCGTCGGCAAACGCGACATAGGTCTTGATCCCCCACGGCGCATATTTTGAGGTGTGAGACACCTCGCCTGCGTTGTGTTTGGATAGCCTGGCGTTCAGATCATCCGTGATGCCGGTATAGAAATGCTCCGGGTCCTGCTCGCTCTGCAAAATGTAGACGTATTTCACGGAGAGCCCGCCTCCGCCAGGAAGCTCCGGCGCGACAGCCTTCGCTTTCCAAGCTGGTTACGAAGTGATCCGGCAGATGCATTGTTAGCTGGCCTGCCGAGCCGAAGCCCGCGGAGCGGGCGAAGGCTGGTGGGCCTGGGTAGACTTGAACTACCGACCTCACCCTTATCAGGGGTGCGCTCTAGCCACCTGAGCTACAGGCCCAACACGACTTAGGCTACTAACTGTGTCAAACATCATAACGGGCGGGAGAGTGAGGGGTCAAGTCAAAGAGACCCGTTGCAGAAATCGCACCCTTGCGAAGACCGCAAGGATGCGCCACCCGCCATACGATTCCTCGCGCACAGATCGATATTCGCGTGGACTGAACAGGTCCCCAGCCCAAGCACTCCAGAGATGTTCTCCCGTAAGGTTGGCCTCGTCCTGGCAGAACGCACACTCTCTAGCCCTAGTCATAAGAGCATTATAAATCTGTATCAGCCGCGTGTCCCGCCCGCCCTTCGGCCCGGCTCGCCATCACGCGCGCCGCGATTCGTGCGGCAGTTGACGTGTAGCATGATCCTGCTAGAATTCCCAAACAATGGGAGTGGCCCTCAGCATCGTTCTGGGTGGACTAATCACAATCCTAACCGCTATAGGCGTGGAGTATTTCCGCAGACCTAAATTAAGATTAGCCATTGAAGACCCTCCACTTGATAGGCTTCTGCCAGATGCAAAGAAAATGCGACGGCAACTCCGCCTGATCCTACACAATGAGTCCTTGTCATATGGCTTCGGTTGGATGCAGCGGGCAGCAGCCATTCAATGTCGTGGTGAGATTACTTTCCACCATTTGAATGATGGACAGAATATCTTCGGCAGGGTAACGGCGGTGCGCTGGGCAAATTCACCAGAACCGATTGCCAGCCAGATCATGAGCCTTGACGACAAGGTCCAGTTCTATATTCAGGATTTCACCAGGACTTCCACTGAATCGCGAATTGATGTCTATCCCGGTGAAGAACAGCCGCTCGACGTTGCTGTCCGGTTCGACGGCGAGGTGGACTGCTATGGCTGGAACAACGACTCATATTTTTACAACTGGCGCAACCCGAATTGGAAACTGGGTCGCGACCGCTTTCTAGTGAAGGTAGTCATCACTTCCTCAGGACAGAAATGCACTGGCATTTTCCGCCTTGTAAACGATGTAGACAGCCGTACTGATTTCCGATTGTTACCCGCGTCCGCTACTGACCGTGCGAATGTTCTGTAACTTTCTGCTTTCCCCAGAGCCTTTTTCGAGGAAACTGCACAAGTCCAGGGCGCACTATGGCCCGGCCTCGCGTCGCTGTGCAGCCACACCATGCCATTTGTGTATACGTGCTTTACACCAGAGTTGACCGGATGTACAAAGTGTCCTTGTACGAAGAGTTGCGAGGATTCGCGTGGCCATTGATCCTGTTTCGGCAGGTTTTGCTCAACAAAGCGTTCGTGAAGCGCAGGCGCGCACGAAGGTGGCGCTACAAAAGTACGAAGACGAATCGATACGGATTCGTGAAACCACGGACAAATTCTACGGAAGCCTTGCCCTCTTTTCCGGTGGCACAATCGCACTGAGCATCACGTATTTGGGGTACTTGAAGGCCACACCCGGCAGGGCAATTCTCTATCCCAGAGTCTTGATTGCCGCGTGGATTTGTTTGTTGGTTTGTGTCGTAGCTTCTCTTTTCAGCCCCTTGATAAATTCCTACTACGTGCATTTTGCGCGACTTCAAATCTACATCAACACTTTGGTGGAACAGAAGGAAACGTCAGTTCAGGAAATGGATAACCTCTACATCACCAATTTGCGCACGCCCGAGGAAAAACAACAGTACAAGGAGCAACTCAATACTGAGGCCGAGGCCAAACGCAAGGATAGGAAGTGGGCAAAGACAAGAGAGACTATCTCTAGCAGGCTATGGACGGCGTTTGGTTGGGTTGCGCGGTTGACGTTCCCCGTTGGTCTTGGGCTATTGATGTTTTTCGCAGCCAAGAACATGTGACCTTAGCAGGAAAGAGGCATTAGCGCCGATGCGCGCTCGTGCGTCGATGCAACGGTGCGAAAATGTGGAAGAGTGAAATACAGGTCATCCGCTTTCCGGCGGGCTCCCATCTTGCGTCAAGAGAAACAACCGGGGCCTGTACCCGGCAAGCCCCTTAAATCGATTTGCCCTGCGAGGTTACTGCTTGTCCCAGTGTGTGTCGTTATTCAGGGTTTTGCCGTCGGGGAGGACTCCCTTGGCCACGATGGTCAGCGTCTTTCCATCTTTTGACACAGTGTACGTAGTTGACTCCACGACTTTTCCGGTCTTTGTGAACTTTGCCGTGATCAGATGAGAGCTGACTTTTTTGGCGGTCAGCGTGTCAGAGCCGTTGGGAACCGTGCCGCCGCTCGGATGCGGCTTCCCATCGGTCACGATCGTGTAAGAGTAGCTCGCGGACTTTCCAGCCTGGGACACACCTTTGACATCGACGTTTCCGGAGGCGTCCCACGTGCGCGTCTGGCTTTGCGGCGGAGGTCCTGGTTCAAATTTGGATGCGGCCACGTTCAATTTCCAGGTTCCCACAAACGGGTCGCTCTGGGCCGAAGCCAGGCTTCCAGCGGCCAAAAATATGACGATTACCACAAGCATCGAAAACAGTCGCTTCATCTTTTTCCCCTTGGTACCCATTTTATTTAAATTCAAATGATCTGGAACGATACGCGGCAGGTTACGCCGGGCATGTGGGAACGTCAAGCGGAGGCGGGCTGGACGGCTCTCCGCTTGAGGGGCTGCCGCCGGGTAGCGTATGATTCATCCGCGAGGATCAGCGCCGAACGGCGCGCCGAACAATGCTTACACGTAAAATCGGAGAGGGCGGGCGCTGGCTGCTCGAGAAGATCGTGGATGTGGTTGCCTCCACCGGGATCAACCCGAACCTGCTGACTTTTTTTGGGCTGCTAGTGAATTGCTGGGCGGCCGTGTTGTTTGCGATGGGAAAATTCCGGGCTGGCGCCATGGTCATTTTCTTCGCCGCATTTCTGGACATGCTGGATGGACAGGTGGCGCGCAGGGAGAAACGCGTAACCGCCTTCGGCGCATTTTTCGATTCGACGCTGGATCGCTACTCGGACATGGCGCTCTACATGGGCTTGCTGGTGTATTACGCGCAGGCCGGGCGGGCGTCCTACGTGATTCTGGCGGCGGTCGCGACGGCGGGATCGGTGATGGTCAGTTATTCGCGCGCGCGCGCCGAGTCGCTGATTCCTCTGTGCAAGGTCGGATTCATGGAGCGTCCCGAGCGCATGGTCCTGCTGATCCTCGGCGGATTATTCAGCCGCATGGCGCCCGCACTGTGGGTCATTGCCGTGGTGGCGACCATCACGGTCATCCACCGCATCGCCTTCACCTGGCAGGAAACCAAGGCCGGCCGCACGCTGCCAGGAATTCGCCTCTCGCTGTAAATCCCTATTCCCAAGCGGGATCTACACCAACCCATCGCGATTGACCGGATCGGAACGATGTAGCTACAATAAGCATAGAGGTAGCTACATGAAAACGGTGGGCAGCCGCGAACTCAGAAACCGTCTCGGCCGGTACCTGGGCATGGTTGGCAGGGGCGAAACGATTATTGTCACCGACCGGGGAAAACCTGTTGCCCGGCTTCTTCCCCCGGCTCCCCAATCGCATGACACCGCGGGGTTGGAGGAAATCCTGCGGCAATTGGAAGCCGAGGGGCATCTTCGAAGAGGCACACGCCCGTTCAAGCGCTTCAAGCCCATCCGCGTAAAAGGCAAGCCCATGTCACAAATGATTTTGGAAGACCGGGACTGATGCTCTATCTCGATAGCTCAGCGCTTATTAAGCGGTATGTTCAGGAAGCCGGAAGTGAAGCAGTTATCTCCCGATTTGAAGAGGGAGAAACCATCTATACGTCCGCGCTCACCTTTGCCGAAGTTCATGCGGCGATTGGCCGGAAGTACCGGGATAAGCAGCTAAGCGCCGGCGAGAAGAAAAAACTTATCGATGAATTCTTGTACGATTGGCTGTTTAGTTTGACCGTTCTGGAATTGACCACCCACACGATGACCGCGCTCCCGACTCTATGCGAGGAGTATGTCCTCAAAGCGAGCGATGCAGTTCACCTTTCCGCCGCAATTTGGCTGAAAGATAGCGTACGGCTTCACGCCAAGGGTCTTCAAGGTAATGGGAGCATCGTCGAGTTTGGTGTCGCTGACCGCCAGTTAGGCAAAGCGGCGCTCAAATGCGGCTTCCAGCTATTTAATCCCGCTTGAGTCAAAGAGAAGTGTTCCCCTTTTGCGCCGTCTCAAGCGCCGCATCAATCGGCGCGGAAATAATGGCGTGCACGCGGTCGCGCAACGCCGGGACATCTTCCTTGCGCAGATCCTTCGTTTCGATCACGTCGTGCAGATACACCGTGACGGTTCCCGGGCGCAGCAGCCAGCTTGTTTTCTTGTTGAATTCAAATGCGCCCACCACGCTGACCGGAACAATCGGCGTTCCGAATTGCAGCGCCATCCGGAACACGCCGTCCTTGAACGGGCCCACGCGCCCATCGCGCGTGCGCTGCCCTTCGGGAAAAACGGCGAGGCTCACGCCGGAATCAATCGCGGCGCGGCTCAGTCGCCACATGCGCTTCAGGTCCGAAGGGCGATTGTTGTCCGGCACGGGCACGTTGCCGAAGCGTTTCATCATCCAGCCGTACACGGGAATGCGGAAGTGCGATTCCAGTTCCAATCCTCGGAAGAATTGCGGAATCGTGGCGTAGAGCACGAAGGGATCGAACAGATTGACGTGGTTGACCAGAAAAAAACAGTTGCGCGTGGGATCGAAGCCCGGCGCGCGCCGCACGACGAGCTTTGCGCCCGCGAGCTTCATCGTGACGCGGCAAAGCATGCGTTGCGCGCCGTCGTTCTTGCGCGGATCGACGAAAATTCCGAGCAGCACGAGAAAACTGCACACCGGAAAGAAATACGCCGCGCAGAGCAGCCAGCGATACGTGCTGCGAACAATCGCCCACGCGCGGCGCGCCCCGCGCTCGCCGGGCGCGCCTGCCGCCGCTGGAACCGCCATCGGCTGTCCGCTTTCGCCGCTCATACCATCACGTCCAGCGCCCCGGGAAGCACTTCGAGCGATTCCACTTCGAGCGTGAGCACTTCGCCGTCCACGACGACGTCCACCGGCCCCTTGAGATCGAATTCGATGCGCGACGCCGTGCGGCGCGACGCCAACTTGTGTTTCATATGCGTGCCGTCAAACAACTTCGGCAGATTGCGGATCAAGCCCAATCGGCCGATCGGCCCCCAATGCACGTATTCGATGGTGCCGCTATCGATGGCCGCGTCGGGCGCGATCATCATTTTACCGCCGGTATACTTGCTGTTGCTGAAGGCGACGAACAGGCAGCGGCGCGCGTCGCGCTCGCCGTCCGCGCGCAAGGGAAACGGACGCCGCCGCAGCCGCGCCAGCGAAACCAGCACGCCAACCAGATAGCCGAGCTCTCCCAGAAATTTCAAGCGCCGATTGGTGAGCGTGGCGACGTCCGCCGCGAATCCCATGTTCAGCGTATTGATGTAAAAAAGCGATTGCGCCCGCGTGGTTCAGCCGGATGACGTCGCAGGGCCGCCTGCGGCGCGCGAGGATCGCTTGAATGGCGTAGTCCGCTCCGCGGTCCGTGAAATCGCGCAGAAAGGAATTGCCGGTTCCGAGCGGGAGAAAACCGAGCGCGGCGCGGCCCTCCTGTGAGCGCTGCGGGAAATAAGCCGTTGACGATCTCGAAGCCCGTGCCGTCGCCTCCGACGGCGATAAAGTTGCGAAAGCCGGCGGCGTAGGCTTCGCGCGCAAACATCGTGGCCTCGCCGGGAGCGCGCGTCTCGCGTACTTCCAGTGCGAGGCCCGCGGCGCGCAGCTCGTCGAGCGCCGCGCGGAGCAAGCTTCCCGCAGCGGCCGCCGCCCGCCGCCGGATTCACGATCGTGAAATAACGCTTCGTTCACAGGGGAACCAGCGCGCCGCGGTCGAGTTGCTTGCCGATCTCTTCGGCCAGAACGGGACGCTTGATTTTCATCGAAGCGGTGCGCGGGAAATCCTGGTCCCAAACCGCATAGCCGCTGATGCGCTTGTAATTCAACAGTTGCGCGTTGCGCCGCGAAATTTCCGCGCGCAGCGCGTCATCCACCGCCTGGCCCGGTTCCGGATGCAGCACCAGCACCAGTTGTTCGCCGACCATGGTCCGCTGCGGCCAGATATAATTCGCCGCAAAGACGCAAAATTCCTTCACCGGCAGCCCCTCGAACGCGTTCTCGATGTCTTCGGGATAAATATTTTTCCCTTCGGCGGTGACGATCATGTTTTTCTTGCGGCCGAAGAGCTGCAAATGGCCCGTCGGCGTCGATGCGGCCGAAGTCGCCGGTCATCAGCCAGCCGTCCACGATCGTTTCCGCCGTCATTTCCGGATCGTCGAGATAGTGCGACATCACCGTCTTGCTGCGCACCGCCACTTCGCCGATTCCCTCGGCGTCGGGCTCCACGATGCGAATTTCCATTCCCGGCAGCGGGCGGCCGACCGTATCGGGGCGAAACGGATTGAAATCATTCAGCGTGACCGCGGTGCCCGCCTCGGTCAGGCCGTAGCCGTTCGCCACCGGGATGCCGAGATCGTAAAAAAATTGCAGCGTCTGCGGCTCGGTAAACGCGCCGCCGACGAACAGCGCGCGCAACTCGCCGCCGAACGCCTGATGCACCTGCTTGAGCAGGAGCCGGCTGAGGGCAAGTTTCGGGCGGCGGCGAGTGAGCCGCTTGTTCACGGCCACGAAGGGCATGAAACACCTTGCGCTTGAACGGGGGCAGTTCGGCAAAGCGCTGCTGCAAACCTTTTTGCAGATTCTTCGAGCACCAGCGGCACCAAGCTCATGTACGTGATTTTGTATCGCGTGAACGCTTCGCGCACAAATTCGGGCCGCAGCGTGCGCAGATGCACGACGGTCGCGCCGCACGTGAACGGCCCGATGAATCCCACCATGAAATCAATCGCGTGATTGGTGGGAAGAATGCTCAGGTAGCGCACGCCGGGCCAAAAGGGATACAGCGCGGTGAGCGCGCGGCACTGCTCGAGATAATTCTCGTGCGTCAGCACGCAGCCCTTCGGGCGGCCTCCGGTGCCGGAGGAATAGACGATGCACGCCGCGTCCTTGCGCAGGCGAGGCCGGAATTCCGGCGCGTGGTCGGCATGAAATTCCTCCCAACGCAGCCCGCCCGCAAGATCGGCGTTCGGCGGCGCCTCGGTAACCAGAACCGTATGCAGCTTGTAGCTTGCGAAATTCCGCGGCCTGCGTGATGGCGCGCCAGAGCGGATATTCGACGAACAGCACGCGCGCTTTCGAGTGCGCCAGCAATTGCAAATGCTCGGCGGCGGAGAGCTTGTAATCGAGCGGCACGACCACGCCGCCCGCAAAAAACACGGCGTAGGCCGAAATCAGCCACTTGGGCTGATTCGTCATGATGATCGGCGGCGCGGTCTCCGGCGGCAAAGCCTGCATCTTCCAGCGCCGCCGCCAGCGGCTCGGCCGCTTCCCGGAATTGCCGGTAGGTCAGGCGCGACTTCTCGCGCTCGCGGTCGGCTTCGATCAGGC
>CAWAEW010000003.1:0-73772 GCA_963781055.1 Terriglobia bacterium | reverse complement strand
GACTTTCCGGAGGCTAGCGTTACCAACTCCGCCATGAATTTACCGATGATATAATCTGGAACTGTTCTGCCAACTGAGGAGGATGCTGCGCCGCTGGCGGTGAACGGAGATATCTACCATGAATAACAAAGTGTGGATCGAAGATGTCACGGGGCGTGACGGCCTGCAGAACGAGCCGAATCCGGTATCCACGGATCAAAAGCTGGCGCTCATCCGGAAAATTGCGGCGGCCGGATTGACGCGGATTCAGGCCACGAGTTTCGTCCACCCGCGCTGGGTTCCCCAGCTGGCCGATGCGGAGGAACTTGCCCGGCGCCTGTTTGAAATTCCCGGCGTGCGGTTTTCCGCGCTGATTCCCAACCTCAAGGGCTACGAACGCGCGGTCGCCGCCGGGTTTCGTCACTTGGAATTTGTGATCGGGGCAAGCGACACGTTCAACCACCGCAATTTGAACCGCAGCACGAAGGAGTCGCTGGCCTTGCTGGCGCAGGTGACCCGGCGCGCGTTGCAGGATGGCGTGGAACTCCGCGTCGGATTTTCCAATGCCTACCACTGCCCCTTCGAAGGAACGATCTCGGCGGCCGCCTTGATCGCCGTGGCTCGCGCTTGCCGTGAAATTCATCCCTGGCCGATCAGTTTCGGCGATACGGACGGAATGGCCTTCCCGGTACAGGTCCGCGAGGCCGTGAAGCTGCTGCAGCAGGGAGTGATGCCGAATTTGGACGGCCTCGGCCTGCATTTTCACGATACCTATGGGCGAGGCTTGGCCAATGTTCTTGCGGGGCTCGATCTGGGCGTGCGGAATTTTGACTCCACGACCGGGGGACTTGGCGGCTGTCCGTATTGTCCCGGGGCCAGCGGAAATCTCGCGACCGAAGACCTGGTGGCGTTCCTGCACGGCATGGGATATGAAACCGGCGTGGACATGGAAAAATTGCTGGACGCGGCCGAGATTGCCATCACATTCAGTTCGCGGCCGTATCAAGGGCATCTGTTGAGAGCCATGCGTCCCAGTCCGCCGAACGCGGCGTGTTCGGTGGGCTCAGTAAAAGCTCACTAGACTGAAATTGAATTCCGGGGAAAAAAGAAAATGCTTCCGCTTCATGGCGTTCGTGTGCTGGATGTCACCAATGTGCTTGCCGGCCCGTTCTGCAGCTATCAGCTTGTCTTGCTGGGCGCGGAAGTCATCAAGATCGAACAGCCCGTAAGAGGCGACCTGGCGCGGCAGCTTGGCGTGAACGTAAAAGCATCCGAGCGGCTGATGGGAGACTCGTTCGTTTCGGTAAACGCCGGCAAACAATCGGTAACGCTCGATCTGAAGAGCCCGCAGGGAAAATCCATTTTCAAGCAACTGGTTGGAATTTCGGACGTGGTGATTGAAAACTTCAGGCCCGGTGTGATGAAGCGCCTGGGCCTCGATTATGACGCTCTTTCAAAAACCGCCCCGGCGCTGGTTTACTGCGCGCTATCGGGCTTCGGCCAGCAGGGCCCGCTCGCCTTGCGCCCGGCCTATGACCAGATCATTCAAGGAATGTCCGGAGTCATGAGCGTTACAGGGGACCAGCAGAGCGCGCCGCTGCGAACGGGTTATCCGGTATGCGATACGCTGGGCGGCGTCACGGCCGCGATGGCCATCTGCGCGGCGCTTGTCGAGGCTCGTGCGACTGGCCGAGGGCGCATGATTGACGTCTCGATGCTCGAAGCCACGATCGCGTGCATGGGCTGGATCGTCTCGAACTATTTAAATGCCGGCGTGATTCCAATTCCCATGGGCAATGAAAATTTCACCGCTGCCCCTTCCGGGACATTTCAAACCGGAGGCGGGCTGCTCAACATCGCGGCGAATGAAAATGCTCAGTACCACAAATTATGCGACGTGATCGGCCGCCCCGACCTCAAGACCGATCCGCGATTCGCCGATCGCGACATCCGAAGACAAAATCGCGCATTGATCAATCGGGAAATTACGCAGGCGCTGCAGGCGCGCACCGCTCCCGAATGGGATGCCCTGCTGACCGATGCGGGAGTTCCCGCCGGATGCGTGCTCTCGGTTCCCGAAATCCTGGCCCATCCTCATCTAACACAGCGAAATTTTACCGGATCGTTTAATAGCCCAACCGGCCCGCAGCATGTGACCAGAGGGGGTTTCTATTTTCCGCAGGAGCCGCCTTTGCCGACAACTCCAGCCCCGGAACTTTCGCAGCATACCGCGCAATGGCTGAAGAAACTTGGTTATGATGAGGACGCGATTAAAGAATTGAAGAAAATGGAAGTGACATAAGGACGTTTAGTTGATTTCCTGAAAATGGCGGAGGAGGGGGGATTCGAACCCCCGAGACCCTTTCGGGCCTAACGGTTTTCAAGACCGCCGGATTCAACCGCTCTCCCACCCCTCCGTCTGCTTAGTTTAACTGGCAAGGCCCCAACCTTCCAACAACGAAGACTGGCGCATTCCCCACTGGAGGCACGCGTTACCCTGCAGCTTACCTAACTAGTAGGCGATCCTTGTGGTTTGTGGATCGGCTAGTTTCCGGCCTGCGCCACAGTGAGCGAGCCGCCCGCCGATGGGTACCTCCACAACACTGCGGAAGTTCGGAGAAGCGGTGGGATCTTTGGCCGGGTTCCGATGGAAGGGGCCTCACGGGGCGTCCGTTTGGAGGCTTGCTGCGAGGGATACTAGGGTCCCATCACGGGAGGATGGGCGAGTAGGGAACCCGAAAACATTCGGTTCGGAAAGGCTTTGCACACTCAAAAACCCGGCTTAGGCAGTGCCTGGCTGGGCGAATGTTATCAGTGGGCGGGAAGTTAAAAGTTAGATATATGTGACGTACGTCACAGCATTCAGGCCCACGAAAATGAGAAAAATCTCCCATTATTTTTTGGGGCCTTGCCGGGCCAAAGGGCATCGCGGGGGTCGTTGCGGCGGTCAAGCATTGAGCCTCGAATGCCAGGGTGATGTCTACTTTCCGTATTGTCGGCGACTTTAGAGTGATAAGAAAAATAGGGACCTGAAATCGATCAATTCAAAGCAGATCTATGCGGAGCAGCCAGACGGGCGGCCGGTTTCGAGGCTGGAATAATGCCGCGGAGCCATAAAAGTCTGAAAAGGAGGCTGTGATGGGTGCGAGAGAGATCGTGCGTGGGTTGGCAGTATTGGTCTTAATTCTTCTGATAACGTTGTTGGCGCTTCCTGCGTCGGCGCAGGAAGCGGGCACGATCCTCGGAGTAGTCAAGGACTCCTCCGGCGGGGTGGTGCCAAATGCAAAAATCTTGATCACGAACGTGGATACTGGCGTGGCACGCAACGTGACTACCGGCGATGACGGGGCATTCCGCGCGCCGGCATTGCGTCCCGGCAACTACTCGGTAAAGGTGGAGGCGGGAGGTTTTCAGACCCAGACGACAACGGGGCTAGTCCTGGCCGTGGCGCAAGAGTTGGTGACCAACATTACCTTGCAAGTGGGCACCGCCGCGCAGGAAGTGACAGTCACCGGGGAAGCTCCCGTCGTCAACACGACGACAAGCTCTTTGGGCGCCCTTGTGGACGAGCGCCGGGTCGCTGACCTTCCGTTGAACGGCAGAAACTATCTCGACCTGACGCTGATTCAACCCGGCATCCTGGTCAACACGTCTCCCACGACAGGCGGGTCCGGCTCATCCGGCACCTGGTTCAGCAGCAACGGGATGCCCCCGCGCTCGAACAACTACACCATTGACGGCGCCTTGATGGGCAATCAGTATGCCACCGGGCCAGGCTCGATCGCGGGCAGCACCCTGGGCGTTGATGGAATCAAGGAATACAAGATCGTGACGAACATGTTCGGCCCGGAATACGGCATGACCATGGGCAGCCAGATGGTCATTGTCAGCAAGGGCGGAACGAACCAATGGCATGGCGACGTATTCGAGTACCTCCGGAACAACCACTTGGATGCGCGCAACTTCTTTGATCCGCAGGCATCGAAGGCCAACAACATTCTGATTGATGCAAGCGGCAACCCGGAACGCCTGCCGCCATTTAAGCGCAACAATTTCGGGGCCTCCGGCGGAGGGCCGATCATAAAAGACAAGACTTTCTTCTACCTGGTGTACGAGGGGTTGCGACTAGCCCAGCAGGACACCATTCAAGACACGACGCTTCCCGCGAATTGCCATTTTGTGAATATTCCCGGAACGGGGTCCGTGATCTTGGGCGGCGGGCCTATTCCATCCATCACAACGCTACCTTCAGGTTTCACAAGCGCAAGCCAACTAAATGGGATACAAATCCAATTGGCGGGCGCTACCCTGGCCAGCGGTTGCGGCAGTGGATCGACCGCCGTTGCTGCCGGTACGGCAGTAAACCCGATGGTCACGCCATGGATTGGCCAGTTTCCCTTCCCGAATGAATCCATTCCCGGGTCGTCGCTCAACTACACTTTTCCGGGCCTGACTCATGTCCGGGAAGATTACACCCAACTTCGCGTGGATCAGATCATATCGGATTCGGACACGCTCTTCGCGCGCTACACTTTCGACGACACGCACCTGGTTGATCCGTACGCGGCGATTACGGCCACCGACACAGGGACGGGCTTCCCGCAGTGGAGTTCCGTCGGAATCAGCCGGAACCAATATATTACCCTGGGAGAAAATCACATCTTCTCCTCGAGCCTGCTCAATTCCCTTCGGTTGTCCTTCAGCCGAACCAATTTCAAGGGGCTGACGCGGCAGAATCTGGTTCCCGGCCTCAATCCCAATTTCGGCCTGGAAGATGCGCCCGGTTCTTCCTGTTTCACTCCCTACACCACGAATTCTTCAGGAACTGTTTTGACCTATCCCACATGCATCTGGTCGTACATACCGGGGAACATCAACGGGGGACTCGCGCCAGGTGCTGGTGTCACGAGCCTTGCCGCAAACACAACCTACCCCACCTTCCACCCGCAGGACATCGCGACGCTTGGAGACGACGTCTTCCTGAGCCGTGGCAAGCACGGATTCAAGTTCGGGACTATGATCAATCTTTATGGAGAGGGCCTGCAGCAATATAAAGGCGCCACCGGAAGCACCGCCTCGGGCAACTCGCTTGGGAACTGGCTCGCGGGCAAAACGACCAGTTATCTTGCAGTCACGCCCGTGCCGGGATTCGCAACGAACGGGGTTTTGAATCCGCCGTACCAGGGTTTTTATCTGGATCGGCACTTCTCGTGGAAAACATTCGGGTTCTATGTCGGTGATGACTACCGCGTAACCTCGCGCCTGACTCTTAACCTTGGCTTGCGGTATGAGTTCCAGACCATGCCGCATGAACTGTATGACCGCAATTCGATCATTGCCGACTTGGAAAACGGTTCCAACACCTACAAGCTGAGCCCTATTTTCCCTCGCAATTGGTCGCTGGGGGATTGGAGCCCGCGCGTTGGGTTTGCGTGGGATATCTTCGGGAACGGGAAGACCGCCTTAAGGGGCGGCTTCGGCGAGTACTGGGATATTTCCAACATCGGATCCATGATCGGACAGTCTCCGCAAGGAGTTCCGCCCTTCGGCAATCAAACCCAGATCTCCCAACCGGCCGCTCAATACGCGATTCCGTTTGTGGACATCAACGGGAATCCGGTAACGAACCCAAGTCCTGGGTTCGGAGCAGCGTCCGTAACCGATTTCACCACCGCGCAATTCGGGAAAGCCCTGCAAATGACAGACCCGAACCTCAAGAACCCGCATTCGCTGCAGTGGAACCTTACCCTAGAGCAGCAGTTGCCGGGGGGCATCGGGCTTTCGGTGTCCTACGTGGGAAATCGCGGCATCAACCTCTTTTCACTAGTGGAGGGCAACCCTGTGGTGCCGACCAATCTGGTCAACGGTGTTCTGCCGCCTAACACCATGCCGACGTACAGCATAGCTGGCGGCACGGCCGCAAGTTTTGCTTGTTTTAACAATGCGCTGACATTCTCGAACGGCACGACGCAACCCTTGATCCTTCCGATCGGGGGTGTCCAGACAACCATTGTCCCGGGGTTGCCGCAGTATCCATGCAGGCAGAATCCTTACTTTACAAGCGCCGAATTCGTTACCTCACCTTCGAACTCCTGGTACAACGGGCTTCAGGTCGCCGTAACCAAGAGACTATCCCACGGGTTGGATGTCCAAGGCGCATTCACTCACAGCCGATCGCTGGACACGACTTCGGGGCAGATGTACAACACTGATTGTTATTATGCGATCGGAACTTCGATCGGCTTCGTCCCGCAGAATTTGTCGTTGTCGAAAGGTCCGTCGTGTTCGGATGTGCCGAACGCCGCGCATTTCAGTATTTTGTATCACTTCCCGGTGATGAAATCGAACGGGTTCCTGTCCAAAGTCTCCAATGGCTGGTGGATGGGCAATATCGTGACTATTCAGCAAGGTTTCCCATTCACCCCAGTCGTCGCTCAGGACCGCTCCCTCAGCGGAGTGATAACCCAGAGCAACGCCACGCCGCCCACTCTCAATACCGTCGCAACCTCGGCCACAATCAGCGGGACGACTTACAATTTCATTCCGTACAACGCAAGCACCGTGATCACGGGCAATCCCAACCAGTGGTTCAACCCCATGATGTTTGGAGAAGCTCAACTCGGGACCATTGGAAACGCGCCGCGCGATTTCCTCCGGGGGCCTGGCCAATCGGATTGGGATTTCTCCGTGGTGAAGGACACGAAGGTCGGATACCTGGGTGAAGCAGGCAATCTGGAATTTCGCGCCGAGATGTTTAACATCTTAAATCATCCAAATTTTGGTCCTCCAACCAATACGGCGTTTGGTGGTACCCTAGCGGCCTGCGGAACCGCGCCGGTGAACGGGCCAGGTTGCAACAACCAGGCTCCGTTCGCGACCGCGGGACAGATCACGACCACTTCAACCAAATCGCGGCAGATTCAGTTGGCGTTGAAGTTGATTTTTTGAAGTAAGAGTGCGCCCTCGTGAGTTTCACTCTCTCGAGGGCGCCTTCTTGGACGAGGCGGCGCAAATTGCTCCGTCGAAGTCGAGGAAATACAAGAAAGTTGTCCTTATCAAAGAAGAGGGGTATTGTGTCCGTATCGGCGGATATCGCGAAACCTACGATTAGGATAAGTAGCCCAAGATACAAAACGGAGGAGGAATCCCAATGAAGATGGTTGGTCGAAAAATCGCTATAGGAGTGATGGCCTGCGCCGCGATCGGTTTCACGATATTCATAAGCGGCTCAAGCACCAAGAAGATTAGCGCGGCACAGAAGCAGACGGGCATGTGGGTCGATCCGGCAAACCCGAGTGACGAGTTGGTGGACGGCCCATATCGGGTCGACCCGAACTGGCCCAAACCCTTGGCCACGTTGTTTCCGGACGAGAGGGGCTGGACGTGGGGTGCGGTCCAGGGCGTGTTCGCCCAGAATCCGGATCGCATCTTCGTGGCCATGCGAGGCGAGCTGCCCGATGTAGCGAAGATCAAGCCCAAATTCGCCGAACTCCAAAGCGAATTCGGCATGACGGTGCACTTGCAGGTCCCTGGAACCGGGATGTACGCGCGGAACGCGTCCGTGGGTCAATATGCCAGCCCGGGCGAAGCCTCCGACGACTACCTGGGCATCGAGGGGAAGGACTACCGCTGGAGACACATCATTACGGTATTCGACAGCGATGGAAATGTGAAAGAGGCGTGGACGCAGTGGGATTCGCTGTTCAAGCCGGACGACGCGAACAAGCTCTCCCAGGGCCGCGTTCACAAGATTCTCATCAGCCCTTATGATCCGGAAAAGCGCGTGTGGGCCATCGATGACGGCCACGAGGTCATCCGCGTATTCAGCAACGACGGCAAGAAACTCCTCCAGACGATCGGCACGTTGAACACGACGACCCCGAGGAACGCAAAGATGACCGGCAATACCGGGAAACCGTCGTACATCCAGAAGACGGGTCCCCCCAGCGAGACCTTCGGCCGCCAGACCGACATCGCGTGGCTGCCGGACGGCACTTTCTTCGTCACCGACGGGTACGAGGAAACGCGCGTCGTGAAATTCGACAAGAACGGCAAATTCCTGATGGCGTGGGGCGAGAGGGGCGAGCAAGGCGGCCATGAGATGCGGCCGGGCTACTTCAATACCGTGCACGGCATCGCCATCGACAACCAGCGCCGGATCTACGTCAACGACCGAAGCAACCGGCGCATCCAGATCTTCGATGAGAACGGCAAGTTCCTCAACCAGTGGTACCTCGGCGATGGACCCGCCGCGACGTATCACATCTACATGGCCGCGGACCAGCACCTCTGGGCGTCTGATGGTCACGGGAACTTCAAGTTCTACAAGTTCGACCTGGAAGGGAGGCTGCTGTATTCGTGGGGCACGATGACTCCCGCGCCGGGCGGACTGTGGGGAACGCACCAGTTCAGCGTGGACCAGAACGGCAACCTCTACACGGCGGAAGTATGGGGCGGACGTCCGCAGAAGTTCGTCCCGCGCAAGGGCGCCGACCCGGCGTTGCTGGTGGGCCAGCCGGTTCGTGCGGCCTGGACCAAGTAAAGCAGCGCAGTACATTCGAAGGCCGGGAGAAGACATCTTCTCCCGGCCTTTTTCCTTTGATACAGGCGGCCGCAGCGACTGGTTTTTGCCGCGTGATATCATCCCGCCAATAGTGTCAACCGGCCGCATATGAAAGACTCCGAGGGAGGATTGCGGATGCATTGGTCAAGACGGTGGGTGAGGAATTTTTTTCATTTCCGGAATAATTTATTGCTTGGGCTTACTGTTGACCATTTTCGCGGGCGTTGGCATGGTTGCGGCACAGGATCCGATGGCCGCACGGATCGAGCATGCCGGCGACGAACCGCAGAATTGGCTCACCTACTACGGAAATTACGGCGCGTGGAGTTACAGCCCTTTAAAGCAGATCGCGCGCGAAAATGTAAAGCAGCTTGTTCCGGTCTGGGCTTTTCCCGCGGGCTACCCCACGAATCCGTCGCTCAAAGCGGGGCTGGAGGCGGCGCCGCTGGTCGTGGACGGCGTGCTCTATCTTGTGGGCATGCAAAACAATGTGTACGCGGTCGACGCGGTTACGGGAAAACTGCTCTGGACCTATATTCATCCATGGCCGGACAATGCCGTATTACCAGGCAATAAGGGCGCGCGTGGCCTTGCGATTGGAGATGGGCTGGTGTACATGGCCTCTCAGGACGATCACATCATCGCCCTCGATGCCAAGACCGGCAAAGTGGCATGGAACGTAGTGACCGATGATGTGTTCAAATGCCGTTGTACGATTACCTCGGCCCCGCTCTACTTGAAGGGCAAAGTGATCAGCGGCGTGGCCGGCGGAGACGCACCATTTCGCGGTTACATCAATGCTCTGGACGCAAAAACAGGCAAGCTCCTCTGGCACTTCAACACGATTCCCGAGCCCGGTGAGCCCGGTTCCGAAACATGGATCGGAGACTCGTGGAAAACCGGCGGCGTAGCAACATGGCTGCAGGGCTCCTACGATCCGGAATTAAACCTTATCTACTGGGGAACGGGAAACGCCTATCCGGACCTCGTGGGAGAGGGGCGGCAGGGGAGCAATCTCTACGCCGCATCGCTACTCGCGCTTGACGCCGACACCGGAAAATTGAAGTGGTATTTCCAGGAGACGCCGCACGACGTATACGACTTCGACTCCAATATGGAACCTGTTTTGTTCGACGCGATCCATGGGCGGGCGCGCACGAAAGCTGGTTCTGCACTCCAGCAAAAATGGGTACGCGTATCTGTTGGATCGCGAGACCGGCAAGTTCATCCGGCGTTTCCATTTGCGGATAATGTGAACTGGTCGAAGGGGCTCGACGACGAAGGCAAACCTATCGAGGCGTTGATTCCATCGGATGCGACCACCGGACGCCTCACTTGTCCGGGCCTTGCCGGCGCGCGCAATTTCAACCACTCGGCCTACAGTCCGCGCACCGGCTGGTGGTATACCTCGTCCACGGAGCTATGCAGCCATATTACACCTCCGAAAAATCCCACTGGCGATCAGAACTTAAGGGTAGGGCGCGAGATTAATCCGGATTCTCCGCCGCACATCAGCGCGTTCGATCCTCTTACAGGCAAAAAGCAATGGACGTTTGCGACGAAATATTTCAATCAATCCTCGCTGCTCGCGACTGCGGGGGATTTAATTTTTGGCGGTGATCTGGATGGCGATGCCTTCGCACTCGATGCCAGGACGGGGAAGAAACTTTGGTCTTTTAATACCGGAGCCCGCATTGTCTCCCCACCAGTTAGTTTCTCCGTCAACGGGAGGCAATTTGTGGCCATTGCCACCGGGGGAGGCGCGATCATCGACAGTCAAATCCCAAACTACTGGCCTGAAACCAAGGATCGCCTGCCGCAGCCCGCTGCCACGCTCTTTGTTTTTGCTCTGCCCGAAAAGAGCAACTAGGTCCGATTGACCGGCCAGTACGCGAGCAAGGCGCAAGAGGAATTTCGGCGAAGAGTTCAAATGCCCTGCGAGAAAACAAGTAGAATAAAATCAAAGTACGATGATCTTGATATTTCACTGGCCCAGTTATTTTCTGCGCCCGGATCTTTCCCGTCAGGCCACCATGTATTTTTCTGCGGGCTGACATAGGAGAATCACCATGCGGATTGCAAAGACCTGTTTCTGGGGAGCAATAGCACTGACGCTCGTGACTTTTCTGCCGGCCTCGGCTCAGCGCACCAAGGCCAATCCGCTGCCCAAAGGTTCCTTCGGGAAAAATGTGGAATTCATCGGTTACACCGACGTAAACGGCCACATTCCATTCAAGATTGTCGATCCAGGAGGTCAATGGGCGTTGGTATTTGTATTCGGCCAGCCTGTATGATCGCGGCTGGAGCGTCATTGACGTTACGAACCCCGCTGACCCGACAGTTCTAAACTGGATCCCCGGCCCCAAGAATACCTTTACCGTACAAGTGGATATTGCCGACGGCAAGATGATTACGGCGCTCGAAAGGTCGCAGTTTGGAGGAGACACCGATCATAGCAAGCCTTGGGATGAAGGCGTCCTCATCTGGAGTTTGGCGGATCCCGTTCACCCAACGCTGCTGGGTCAGTACAAGACTGGCGGCCTTGGCACCCATCGCGACGGCTACTATGGCGGGCGTTACGTGCATCTGGCGGCCGGCATGAACGGTTACGCAGGAAACATCTATGTAATCCTGGATATCAGCGATCCTGCTCATCCCGTTGAAGTGTCACGATGGGCATTGCCCGATCAGAAGCTGGCCGATCCGAACGCACTGAATACCGCATTTCCCCACGGCGCAGGCCTGCACGGGCCTCCGGTGGTGATAGGAAATCTGGTCTATCTTCCGTATGGAAAAAAGTTCGTCATTCTCGACATCAGCGACATCAAGAATCCCAAGGAAGTCAGCGAAATCACATTCGATCCCCCGTACGATCTGGGTCTTGCGGTTCACACGGTGCTGCCATTTCCGAAAAGAAAGATTGTCGAAACCAATTCCGAACCTTTTGGAGGGTGCGACACCCAGAGTCCAAGCCAGGTTTCTCTGATCGATGTCGCGAATCCCGCCAAGCCGCACATCCTTTCCTTCTTGCCTGAGCCCACCACTCCGCCGGGCGCGCCGTACAGGGACTTCTGCGCGAAAGGCGGCAGCTTCGGGTCCCACAATGTGAACATGCTGTTTCACAATCCGTTCGTCGATGATTCGGACAATATTCTGTACTTGACCTATTTCAGCGCCGGCTTGCGAATTTACGACATTTCAGACGCTCATCAGCCCGTCGAGATTGGTTTCTATATTCCGCCCGATCCATTGAAGAAAGGCAACGGAATTCCCGGAGACAAGATACCCGTCTCGACCGCCGCGGATGTGCTGGTCGACAAGCGCGGATATATCTATCTCTCGGACTCCACGCAGGGTATTTCCATTCTGCGGTACACTGGCCCGAAGCCGGGGCCGTCGATACCGCTGCACTAGAAACGTATGGCGCAGCAGACACGCGTCCAAATCGGAAATTGCAGTTCAGTTGAGGCGGCATCCACTTCAGGAGGCACTATGAGAATGAAATCGCTCGTTTTTTTTCTGTGCGCCATTTGTGTTCCGTTGTTCGTCTCGCCGATGCCGGCTCAGGACCTTGGTCCGCACTTCACGAAAATCAAGGATGGAATTTATGTTCAGACCGCCAAGTCCACTCCGCAGGCGAATTCCAACGGCAGCATCGTCGTGACCTCGGAAGGAGTCGTTCTGATCGATACGGGCCAGACCGCCATAGACAGCCGGGAGATTGCGGAAGCGGTGAAGAAACTCACGCCGCAGCCGGTTCGATTCATCATCGATACGGAAACGCATCCCGACCATACTTACGGGCATTTTCTGTTTTCTCCTCCCGCCGTGATCATCAATGCCGAAGGCGCCGGAGCGGAGATGAAACAGTCCTTTGATCCGAAGCACATGAGCGACCTGGAAAATCAATCGCCGGAAATGAAGGCGGCGCTGCAGGGCTTCCGGCTGATTCCGCCGCAAATCGAATACGGCGACAAAATGACTTTACGGCTGGGCGAACGCACATTTGAGACTGTTCAACCTGGGGACGACTCACAGCCTGGCCAATACCGCCGTTTGGCTCCCGAACGAGCGTGTCCTGTTCGCCGCATCCGTGGCCGTGGAAGATCAGATCAACACGATCCGCCCTCACACCAATATTCCCGACATGCTCGCCATGATGAAGATGATGAAGGCCCTCAATGCCGAAGTCGTGATTCCGGGGCATGGCCGTCCGACAACGAACAAGATATTTGATTTTTACACGGGCTTTCTGGAAACGCTGCTGCAGCGAGTGGGAAAATTGATGAGCGAGGGTAAGACACTCGATCAGATCAAGGCGGAACTTCGCATGCCCGAATACGAAAACCTCGCCGGGGCCAAGGAACGGATTCCCAACACGGCCGAGGCGGCGTATCGAGCGATCAAGGGCGGATATTCGGTCGACACGAAGTAAGCGTTGTGGACCGACCATTGAGGGCCGTCGCAGCGATTCCGCAACGTGCCCGCTGCCCGAGAGTACTTGGAGTGGAACAATCAAATTCGCTTGCGATTTCGCCCGGGCGTAGGCCGAAGGTGAGTTTCAATCCGATTGCTGTTTTTTGTATTTTGCGTATACTAGCGGGGCTGTTTCACTGGATTTACTCGCGCATATGTACAGGTTGCGTGCTGATCGGGTAAATGCTGGGAAACGGGAGATTTTTCTGTCACAATCATTTTCGTTTGGGGCAGTCTGTAAATCTGTTTAGTCTTCAAATGCAATTCACGGGGAGGATGGTTCATGCGCTCTGTAGTCAAATTCGCGGGTCTGCTGGCGGCAGTTCTCTGTGCCAGTGCTGTTTGGGCAAACAATCCGGGCGTTGTTGAGGGAGTAGTGAAGAGCGCTAGCGGCCAACCGGTCTCTGGGGCATACGTAAAACTGGAGGACCCTGAAAAGGGTCTTACCTTTATGGTTGTCTCTCAGGAAAAGGGCCATTATACAGTCAAAAATCTGCTCGTGGGCAAATACACGGCGCAGGCTATCGGTGGAGATTTTCAGAGCGGCAAAACCCCGGTCGATGTCACTGGGGCTAAGCCGGCCCTTGCCGATTTATCCCTGACCGACCAACGCGCCCCGGAATTGGCGCCAGGATGGCCGGGCACACCCGGGGTTGTGGGCGGCGGTGAAGTGTGGAGCGAAAATCCCGTGCCCGACCTGCCGGAAGGGCCTGGAGCGGATATCGCTCTTGCCAAATGCGGCCAGTGCCACGCACCCAGCTGGTTTTTGAGTTTCCGGGGAGAGCGCGCGGATTGGGCGGCGCTAATTGATTCCATGCGTTCGAACATTGCCGCCAGGCCCGGGGCCAAGGATCTTTCGCCGGAGGAAATCAAGACCCTTACCGACTATTTCGCGGCCCATTTCTCCAGGCCCCAGCCGGATGAAAACAGCAGGTTGCCAAGAACATTGGCTAAGGGTATCGAGACCAAATATGTCGTCGTGGATTTCAAGATTCCCAGAATCGAAGCCGAGTCGCACGAGATGACGGTCGATGCCCGTGGAAATGGAGTGGTCGGTGAAAGAAACGGCGGCGTCGTCGGCATGTTGAATCCGGAAACCTACGCGTTTAAGGAATTCACTCCGCCACCGGCCGCCTCACCCAGAGTTCGGATCGGGGCAATCAGCAAAGGTCGCGGCGATACCGTTTGGATGCTTGACGGCGGTCCAGACCGCCGCTGGATGGAATTGAACACCGTGACCGGAGTGTTCCGATCCTTCCCGGTGCCGCTGGACATTAAAGGAGCAGGAAACGGCAACACCATACGCCAGCATCCGAATGGAACCGTCTGGGTTGCCAGCGGCGGCGGGAACGGAATGGTGGGATTGGATCCCGCAACCGGCAAGTTCACGCTTTACCAGGCCCCTGATGGAATTAAATCCGGCAAGAGCGTTGGGCCTTACGGCTTCGCGGTCGATGGTGGCGGGGATATCTGGTTTGCGGAGTACGCTAACAACGGCGTAGGCCGCCTGGATCCGGAAACCGGGAAGATCGATGAATACAAGTCGCCGATTGCAAGCTCGGTTCCGCGAAAAGTTGGTTTCGATAACCACGGAGATATTTGGATCGCGCTGCACGAAACCGGGCAACTTTGGAAGATCGACTACAAAAATCCATCGGACATGAAGACGCTTATGCCTCCAGGAGGACCTAACCTGGGCACCTATTCCCCATGCGGAGATTTGAAGAATGGCTACATCTGGGTGAGCTTGCAGGCTGTTGACAAGCTCGCACGCTATAATCCCCAAACAGAGCAGTTGGGCCGAGTTCCCGGTCCCCTATCCGGAAACCGACCTTCGGCGCATTGAGATCGACCAGGCACACCCGAATCGCATTTGGTGGACCGGGACAAAGTCAGGTCACTTCGGTTATATAGAGATGCTTGACAAGTAGAGCGTGTTCGAGAAAATGATCCAAGCGTTGATTTTCTTGTCTCGCGAGTAACATTGCGTTAGGCTAGGGCACGATTCGGCGGCCCGAAAACGGGCCGCCGTTCTTTCCCATTCACGTTCAGATACAAATTGAGGAAGAGAGGCAACATGTCATCGGCATTTCGATGGATGCGCGGCGTGACTGCTACTTTATTGTTCATCGGTGTGTTCGGCACAGCGGTACATCTGTACGGGCAGTTTCCCGGCGTGCCGAAGGCAAAATGGTCGAAGGCCGCCATATTCCCCGAACCGGAAGAGGAACTCTACGGAGTAGCCGCGAATGGGAAAATGTATGTCATGGGCGGATATGGCGCGGACGGCAATCCCATCGGGATGCTTTGGGAATATGACCCCGCAACCGACAAATGGACGAAGAAGACATCCATGCCGGTTCGCGCGCACCATGCGGCCCTCGCCGAATATCACGGCAAGATTTACGTCTTCGGCGGTTACAAACTTTTGCCCGTTCCTGGCCAGCCTGGAGGCGGTGGTTGGGAGCCGATCGACAATACCTGGGAATACGATCCCGCCAATGATTCCTGGAAAGCACTTGCGCCGATGCCGGGCAAACGCGGCTCGCCCGTCGCTGTTGAGGTGAGCGGCAAGATCTACGTGATCGGCGGCGCTATTCCCGAACCCGGCACGAAGGAAGTTGCGGTGTTCCCCAACCGCGCTGCCCGTTCGGTGGGCACAAACCAAGCCTACGATCCCGAGACCAATACCTGGGAGGAACGCAGCCCGATGCCAACCGCGCGAAACCACGCGTTTGCGGGCGCCGTGAACGGCAAGATCTATGTCATTGGCGGACGCATTTCCAGCCCTTTCATTACGGTGGCGAGCAATGTGGACGTGGTCGAGGAATACGATCCGGCGACCAATACATGGGGCGGTTCGGGAGCACGTACGCCAATGCCCACGGCCCGCAGCGGCGGAGGCTGGGCAACCTATAACGGCAAGATCTATGTAGCCGGCGGCGAAATCCAGACGCGGCAAATGCTGGCCGCATTTCGAGCTTTAGAGGCTTACGATCCGGCCACCAATTCGTGGACTATACTTCAATCCATACCGCTTCCGCGGCATGGCGTCGCTACGGCGGTTCTGGGCAATAAGATTCACTTCGTCAGCGGGAAGATCTCATCAGGCGGATACGGCGACCCTGGCATCGATCTAAAAACCGGATCGCACGATGTGTTGGAGATCCCGGCCAATTAGGATCCGGTCTCTTGCGTGCCAATCCCAATGCTCCACCAGAGAGGAAAGAAATGATGTCGCCAAGAAATTATTGGGTTCGAGGAATCGCCGGCGCCGCTCTTTCATTTTTAGTTTTTACCGGGGTTGCACACGCGCAAGGACACTGGTCAAAGCTTGCGCGATTTCCCGAGCCTGCTCAGGAAATTGGCGGCGCTGCGGGCGACGGAAAGATCTATGTATTCGGAGGGCTCGCCGCCGGCAATAATACCGCGCCCAAAGGACTCGTGTGGGTGTACGACACGGCTACCAATACGTGGACCAAGAAGAAGAAGATGCCGCTCCCCGCGCACCACGTTGCGGTTACCGTGTACCACGGCAAGGCTTACGTGTTTGGCGGCGGGTCGCAGCTAGTACCGGGTGGCCCGAACTGGGTGCCGATCAACAACGCCTGGGAATACGATCCCGCCACCGACACCTGGAAGGCGCTTGCGCCAATGCCTACCGCGCGCGGCGCGGCGGTCGCGGCGGAAGTCGGCGGCAAGATTTACGTGATCGGCGGGGCCTCGGTTCACCCCGGCGCGAAGATCGTTGGTCTGTCTGCCGCAACTCCGCATCGCTCGCTGGGAACAAACGAGATGTACGATCCCGCAACTAATACGTGGGAAACCCGCAGCCCCATGCCCACATCGCGCAACCATGCGGCAATCGGCGTGGTGAACGGCAAGATCTATGTGCTCGGCGGGCGGCTCGGCTCGGTTTTCGTCAACGCCAGCCCGACCGATGTTGTGGAAGAGTATGACCCGGCGACCGATAGCTGGAGTTTTGCGAAGGCGCGCATGCCCATGCCAAGGAGCGGCACCGCCTATGGGTCCTACGAAGGGAAGATTTACGTGGCAGGCGGCGAATACCTCGACAACCAGATTGTCGGCGTCTACCGCGACCTCCAGGCCTACGATCCCGCTACCAACGAGTGGTCCATGTTACCTCCCATGGCCAATCCAAGACATGGCTTGGTAGGTGGAATTTCAGGAAACCGATTCTATGTGGTCAGCGGTCACATGCAATCGGGAAATATTTATGGGGATGCGATGGACTCGGATGAAACCGACGTATTTGACTTCGCGGGAAAATAGAACAAGTAGAAAGAGAGAGAACATGGTCCCGGCAATACAGCGTGCGTTTGCGACGGTTGCTACGGCAGCAATATTCCTGGTTGCTGGCCCCAGTGTTTGGGGGCAAGCACAAGGCCAGCAAGGCCCACCGCCTGCCCCAGGCAAATGGGGAAGGCTTGCGCCGCTCCCGGAAAAGTCCGAGGAATTTTCATTCGGCGACGTGAACGGCAAGATCTATCTCTTCGGCGGGCTCCCGGAGGGCAACAAGCCTCCATTGGGCCTCGTGCAGGAATACGATCCAGCGACCAATAAATGGACCAAGAAGAAGGACATGCCATTGGCCACGCACCACGCGGGTGTGGCCGCCTATAACGGCAAGCTCTATCTCTTCGGCGGCCAGATACAAGCAACACCCGGCGGCCCAACCCAGGTGCCGATCAACAACACATGGGAGTATGACCCGGCCACGGATTCGTGGAAGGCGCTCGCTCCGATGCCGACAATTCGCACTTCGCCTTCTGCCGCCGAGGTGGGAGGCAAGATTTACGTAATCGGCGGGGCCTCGGTTCACCCGGGGCAGAAGGTTGTTTCCCTCAGCCCCACGGTTCCGCATCGCCCTCTGGACACAAATGAAGTGTACGATCCTGCCACCAATACCTGGGAAACGCGAATGACAATGCCAACCGCGCGAAGCCATACGGCTATCGGAGTGGTGAACGGCAAGATTTACGTAATCGGCGGGAGGGTTGGCTCAGCCAATGTCACCGCCGGAAGCAATACCAACGTCGTCGAAGTATACGATCCGGCCGTGGATAGCTGGGGAGCGGCGGGGATGCGCATGCCGATCGCGCGAAGCGGACACGGCTGGGCAACCTACAAGGGCAAGATTTACGTGGCGGGTGGCGAGATTTATGACTCAAACGTGTTTGCCACCATTCGGGCCGTCGATGCATATGATCCCGCGACGAATACATGGACCGTACTTCCCACGATGCCAACCGCGCGCCACGGCGTGAATGTTGCCGCGATCGGCAACCGCCTCTACGTGATCGGCGGACATATCGCGAGCGATGGCGCGGCGGGCGAAGCGGCCAATAGTGACGCGAACGAAGTGTATGAGTTTCCTGATAAGTAAGTAGAATGAGTTGAAAATGTATTTCGGGAGGAAATCAATGAGGCCGGGGAAAATTTCGTTGGCAATTCTATCGGCGCGCACAGCCGTGTTCGCCGTTTTGATCGCGCTAGCCTTTGGCGCGACCGCGCAGTTGTACGCGCAATTTCCGGGGGTACCGCAAGGCCACTGGTCGAAGGCCGCGCCATTCCCTCAGCCGGAAGAGGAACTCTACGGCGTCGCTGCAAATAACAAGATGTACGTTTATGGCGGCTTCGGCGCCGGCGGAAAACCGGTCGGCATGTTGTGGGAGTATGACCCCGGCACCGACAAGTGGACTAAGAAAGCAACCGTGCCGCTCCCTGTGCACCATTCGGCCCTGGCGGAATACCACGGCAAGATTTATATGTTCGGCGGCTATGTCTTAAATGTGGACCCCAAAATACAAGGCGGCGGATGGGAGCCGGTCGACAATGTTTGGGAATACGATCCCGCGGCCGATACCTGGAAGGCTTTGGCGCCACTGCCCGAGAAGCGGGGCTCTCCCGTTGCCGTGGAAGTAGGCGGCCAGATTTACGTGATCGGAGGCGCCATCCCTGAACCGGGTTCAGGCGAGGTAGCCATACGTCCGTCTCGCGCGGCTCGGTCGGTGGGCACGAACGATGCGTACGATCCCGAGACCAATAAGTGGATGCCCCGGAGTCCCATGCCGACCGCCCGGAACCACGCGTTTGCGGGAGCAGTGAACGGCAAGATCTACGTGATTGGCGGACGCATTACCAGCCCGTTCATTACGGTCGCCAGCAACCTGGACGTGGTCGAGGAATACGATCCGGTAACCAACACATGGGACGGTTCGGGAGCGCGCACGCCCATGCCAACGGCCCGCAGCGGCGGAGGATGGGCAACTTACAACGGAAAGATCTACGTAGCCGGAGGCGAGATCCAGACCCGTCAATTGTTGGGAGCGTTTCGAGCGCTGGAGGCGTACGATCCGGCCACGAACTCCTGGTCCATTCTGCAGTCATTGCCCATTCCGCGGCACGGCGTAGCGACGGCCGTTTTGAACGGCAAGATTCACTTTGTCAGCGGACACATCACGTCAGGCGGAGCGCCGGACACTAACGTGTCCACGGGATCGCATGACGTTTACGATCCGAATTAGATGTCGGCTGCGGTAATTTTATGTTGAAGTTTTCAATCTGGGGAACAGCCCGAGCGAGTTGTCGCGCTCGATCGCGCGCAGGTCGCCCGGGCTGATTCCAAAATCGGTCAAACCTTTGGTGACCGATTCCGCGGTAGCGAACGGATAATCCGTCCCAAACAAGATATGTGAAGAGGGCACCAGCCTGGTAAAGGCTGCAAGTGTGTATGGGCTGACCGCCTGCGCGGTGTCGTAATAAAACTTCTGGATCTCGTACATCACTCCATGGGGTAATTTCTGCGCCATGTCTGGCCTGTTTCCCGCGCTGAAGCGCCCGGTGATATAGGGCATTGTGCCGCCGCCGTGGGACCAAATAAAACGAATGTCCGGGCACCGCGCAGCGGTACCGCTGAATAGCACGCTCGCAATGGTGTACGTCGTATCGTTCACCAGCGTGATTCCCAGGCCCTCTCCATCCGGAAGCAGGTTGATGCAGCACTCGGCCCGGAACGGATGGGTAAAGACGACGGCTTTGCGCCGGTTGAGCTCATCCATCACCGGCGCGAATGCTGGATCGCCGAGATATTTGCCCTGATAACTCGTCATGAAGCAGACCCCGTCCGCCTTAAGCGTATCGAGGCTGTATTCGATCTCCCGCAGCGTCGCGTCGATATCGGGCATCGGCAACGAGGCGAACAGGCCGAAGCGGCCCGGATAGTCCGCCATCAGCCGCGCGCCATATTCGTTGGTTTCTCGAGCCAGCGCGCGCGCTGCATCGACGTTCCCGAACCACACGCCTGGTTCGCTGATGGAGGCCATGGACGTGGCCACTCCGCCCTTGTCCATCGCCTCGATCGCCTTCGCCGGAGTCCACTCCATCAGCGGGCGCTGGCCCGTCTTCCGGGCGGTAATTGCATCGATAAATCCGGGCGAGGAAAAGTGGTAGTGGACGTCGACCCGGTGCGGCTTCGCGGCCAGTGGCGCCTGTGCGAACGCCGCGGCGCCCGGGATCAGGGCAGTGGCGCCGAGCGCGGCAAGCCTGGCAAGAAATTCACGCCGCGGCACGGACAGAGAATCCTTCAAGCCCATTTCACTTTCGGCTCCGTAAATGTTCTCGATGTCTCTCATAATTGGTTTGCCGGACATGGTGTCACTCCTCTTTTACGGGACGATGGCCGCGCCACCCAGGAAATAGGAGGCTGATGGAATCAGTTTGCTACAGGATATATTTTTAATAATAGCAGACTCGCTCGCTTCAAGCATCATCGGCCCGCAAGCGTAAATACGTCGTTGGCGTTGCTATTGGCCCCCTCGCCCCCGATGAATCCGCCCTGCAGGTGCCCTCCAATTACATAGAGCCGGCCATTCACAACCGCGACGCTCACGCCGTGCCGCGCCGTTGGCATCGTGGGTAAGACAGACCATTGATTGGTGGCGGGATCATACGCCTCCACTGCCCGGATGGCAGCCATCATGTGCGCGTCAAAGATCTCGCCGCCGGCAATATAGATGCGGTCCTGATACGTCGCCCAGCCCATTCCGCTGCGCGCGATAGGCATTCGCAGGCCGGCCGTGCCCCAGCTATCGGTCGCCGGATCGTACTGTTCGACGACATCGGTGTTGCTGCCGAGCGAAAGATAGGCCGCTGCGAGCCTTCCACCGATGACGTATATCTTGCCGTTTACAACCCCTGCGGCAGCGTGGTTTCGCGCCGTGGGCATCGGGGTTCGTGTTTCCCAGGTATTGGTGGCAGGATCGTACGCCTCATTTGTATCCAGCGAGCGATGCGGCACGGCCGGCGAAAGCGAGACGATCTGATGTCCCGGATGCACCGAGGCTCCGCCAATTACATATATCTTGCCGCCGACTACTGCGGCGACTCCCGCCATGCGGCTGGTCGGCATCGGCGCCAGCGCTTTCCACGAATCTTCCGCGGGATCGTATTCCCACGCATTGCTGGTGGGGAACTGATTGGGGCCGCCGGCGACCCTCTGAACCCCGCCGCCCATGACGTATATCTTCCCTTGATACTCGGCGATCGCGGCGTGGTGCGTGGGAACCGGCATCGGCTTCTTTTGGACCCATGTATCCGTGTCAGTGTTGTACTCTTGCACGAGCCCTTTAGGCGATCCGGTGTCGCCGATGGGATTCCCGCCGATCAGATAAATCTTGCCGTTCGCGGCGATGGCGGAAAACTCCTCGGACGTTTCAGGAAGCGGAGCAGCCTTGGCCCATCGCCCTTGCGCCCGCGCGGCAGGGGTAAACGGCAGCAAACTCGACGCCGCAATAAAAACCACGGCAAGCACGCGATGTTTTCCGAACCGTTCGGATTTTTTTGCCATCACCCTATTTCCCCAGAAACTACTTTCCCGTGAATTCCAGCGCATCCGTGGCATTCGATGCAAGCGATGTGCCCCCGATGGAGGCGGACTGCATCTGCCCGCTGATGATATAGAGCCGGTTGCCGAGCACCGCTCCCGCCGGGGCATTCCGCGGCACCGGCAGCGGAGCAAGCGTCGTCCAAGCGTTTGCGGCCGGATCATAGGCCTCGATATCCCGGAACGCCCCGACCACCTGGCTGTTCAGGTATTCGCCGCCGACCACGTAGATCTTGCCGCCGTAGGTGCCGTATGCGGTCCCGCTGCGCGCGGTGGGCATCCGCGCCCGCGCAATTCCCCAGCTATCGATGGATGGATCGTATTCCTCGACGACGTCGGTGGCGCTGGCATTCACAAAAACCGATCCGACGCGCCCGCCGAGAATGTAGATCTTGCCGTTCACCATGCCGATGGACGCATGATTGCGCGCCGTGGGCATGGGGCTGCGGGATTCCCATTTGTTCGTCGCGGGATCGTACATTTCGTTTGTCGCCAGCGAGCGGTGAGGCAGGGTGGGCGCCAGCGACACGATCTTCGCCCCCGGCTGAACGGAGGCGCCACCGATCACGTAAATCTTGCCGCGGACAACCGCGGCGAGAGCGGAACCTCGCGCGGTGGGCATCGGCGCAAGCGCTTTCCACGTGTCCGTCGCCGGGTCGTATTCCCAGGAATTATTGAGCGGAACCCAGTTTCCTCCCGCGGGATCGGGCTGCCCTCCACCCCCGAACAGGTAGATTTTCCCATGGTATTCGACGGCCGCAACGTGATGCGCGGGAAGCGGCATTTGCTTTTTCCTGGTCCACTTGTTGGCAGCGGGATCGTATTCGTAGACAAGCCCCTTGACCGACGTGCCGAGAAGTCCGCCGAAGACATAGACTTTGCCGTTTGCCGCGGCGCCGATAAGTTCCGGGCAGGGATCGGGAAATGGGGCGAGCTTCAGCCAATGTCCTTGCGCCCGCGCATTCGCACTCAACAACAGAATGCTTGACGTCAGGGCCACTACCGCAAGCATCCGCCGTATGGACAACTTCATGTTGCCGCTCCCCTTTACCGAACCTGGAAAAATGATACACCGGAAATGAAAATGCGGCTTCCGGACTCGCGAATGAAATGCGTTTTTTCCTGCAGAAAAGAAATCTTGCCAGACAGAAAAACGGGGCGGCTTTCGCCGCCCCGTCGGGTTTTCGCCTTTTGAGACGATCGATCTGGTAAAGACAGCTTTAACTAGAACGATACCCGCAACGCCAGTTGAATCTGGCGCGAGGTGGTGGCGGTTGTGGTGATTTGTCCGGCCGAGCTAAGCGGGGCTTGAACGTTGCATTGCACCGAGTTTACGCAGGTGTTGAGCGATGGCGACGTACTGCCCGCAAACACGGCGGCCCCGGTGTTTAGGAACCCGAAGTTAGCCCGATTGAGGAGGTTAAAGAACTCCACGCGGAACTGCAGGTTTCCCGCCTCTCCCAGGATGCCCAGCTTGGTGTCCTTGACGATGGACATATCCAAGTCGCCAAGTCCCGGGTTACGCAGGATGTTGCGCGGCTGGTCGCTCAGCGATCCCAGAGGCGCTTCTCCGAACATGTATGGATTGAACCACTGATTCGGATTACCTGTAATCACCGGTATTGGGGTTGAAGGGAATGAAATTCCCATTGGCATTCGAGACCGCGGTGGTATTCAGAGCGGCGCTCATGATGTTGGATTGAGTGATAATCCCGCTGAACGAGCGGTCGGTGTTGATGATCGCACGGAACGGCATTCCGCCCTGCACGGAAACGATACTGCTCACCCACCAGCCGTTTGTCACCTTCGATGCAAACTCGTTCGTGGTTACATTGGGCAAGTGGTACAGGAGGTTGAAGTGCACCGCCTGGGTCACATCGTAGCAGGATAGGCCCCAATCCATTTTCAGTTGCGTCGGGTTCTGGCCGAATGCCGCTCCCGAATTGCCTCCGCAATCGTCGTTGAAGCGCATGCCCTGCGTGTCATCGGTAGCGCGGCTATAGGTATAAGCGGCTTGGAACATCAACCCGCGCGACAATTTCTTGGTTACGTTCACTTGCAGAGCGTTGTACCAGGAACTTGCCGCGTTGGTGAAGAATTGCGCGCTGGTGAAGAACGGATTCATACGGCATGGATAAGGCGCGCCCGTATTTGAACCGATCGTCACGATCTGCCCCGGGGCAACCTGAGTCGGCGTGGTGGCGGGATTTCCGGTATTGATCACGAACGGCAGCGGATTCCCGTTTGCGTCAAGGCGGATGGTGTTGTTCTGGCACCCAGCCTCGCCATTCGCCACGTTATACTGCGCGGGAATTCCGTTCACGCCAGTCCCCGCAATGGGCTTCACCGGATTTCCTTCCATCCCGGTATAGAGGTTGAGTCCCCGGCGACCGACGTAGGAGACATCCAGACCAACTCCCAACGGGAGCTGCTGAGAAAGAGTCAAGTTGAACATCAGAGAGTGGGGCGACTTGGCGTTGTAGTCGTTCGTCTGCAACGACCTGCCGGCTCCCGCCCCCGGAGAAGACCAAGGGCAGTGTGAGTACCTGCATTCGTGGTGTTCTGGACCGTGGTGTTGGCGACGAACGGCACCATTCCGGTCGGATTCTGCGTCAACAGCGCGCCGTAGTTTCCGACGTCGTAATAGATCCCGAAGCCGCCGCGGACCGCCGTCTTGCCGTTGCCGAACGTATCCCAGGCAAACCCAACCCGCGGGCTGAAGTTCTTATACGTGGGATTGGTCATGATCTGCGCCCAGGGTGGAATTCGTGGACGTCTCGATGCTCGTAACATTGGCGAACCGGCCGTATTCCTCCGAGAAGTTGCTCCTGAATTCATACCGCAGGCCGAGGTTCAAGGTAAGCCGGTCGGTCGCGCGGTAGTCATCCTGGGCGTAGAAACCATAAGTATTGAACCACACGTTCCGATCAAGGAAGTTACCCTGATAGGGAGGTGCAAGGAGCGTGGCGCCGGGAACGCCGGGGTTCAGAGCAACCGACTGGCCCGGCAACACGACGCTCATGCTGGACGGGATGCCGCTCATAAAGCCCGCGAGGTTGGCGAAATTGATGACCCCATAAATCGATTTGGATTGCAGGTTGGGATCGTTGAACCGGTTGAGCATTGTCCCAAAACTAAAGGCGTGCTTGCCCTTGGTGTAATAAACGTCATCCATGATCGTCCAGACGTTCTGGATGTGATAGTTGGGGAACGTTCCGGGAGGCGTCATCGCCGTGATTCCCGAGCCCGGGGTGAATCCGGCTGTATTAAGCCCCGGCACCGCGGACCAGATGCAACCCGTGCTGGAAGTCGCGCAGTTTGTCGGGTCCTTCAGAAGGAAATTCGGATTCATTGCAGAGTTTTGGTTCGTAAACCCGTTGAAGTAATTCGTCCGGCTCCAGGAGAGGCGAAACGAATTCAGCACATTCGCCGAAACGATATGGTTCTCGCCGAGCGTGATGTACTGGTTGCGGCTGGTCCCGATGTTGGTGAACTGGGGGTAACCGGTTCCGGTGTCCTGCATGGACAAGTTGCCGCCAAGATAAGGAGTAAAGATCCTTGCATCGTCAAACGTGTAGCGAGAGAAGAAAGTATCGTTGTCCGAGAAATTGTGGTCGACTCGAAGTTGCGCGTAATCGTTACGCGCGTGGGTGAACCCGGGCTCCGTGTAGTTGGATGCCCCGTTTGACTCGTTGGCAAAAGGAAACTGTCCAACCCAGGGTTGGACTACGCCAGCGATTGTGGCGCCAGCGGCTACGCCAGTACATGTTGCCAGACCTGTCCCAGCTGGATTCGCCAATGTCGTGGTTCCGGACAAAGGACCCTGGAGTATCTGCTGTGTTGCATTCGGGTACACGGCTTTAATTCCAGCCAGGGTAGCTGCGGGAATGTTTCCGCCGCCCGCAATGATGATGTTGCCGCCGTTGTTGAAAAGGTGGCATCCAGACGGCATCGTCGTATCCTGAATCGTGTCGCCCTGTGACAACCCCAGGCCCTCATAGACGAGCCAGAAGAACGTTTTGTCCTTCTGAATCGGTCCGCCGAACGACGCGCCGAAGTTGTTGCGCTTGAATTGCGGGAGGCGCTCGAGGTTGCCGCTTGCGTCGACCAGAATGTTATTGGCCAGTGAGGGCTGCGGATCGAAGAAGTTCCTGGCGTCGAGATGATTGTTCCGGAGGTATTCGAACGCGCTCCCGTGCCAGTTGTTCGTGCCGCCCTTGCTGACGATGACCATCTGGCTGCCCATCATCAGTCCGTATTGCGCGCCGAACATGCTGGTGACGACCTTGTATTCCTTGATTCCGTCGACGCCCAATGTGTTTCCGGTCATTCCGGCGGGGCCGGTACCGTTCTGGGTGACCATCAACGCACCGTCGATCATGTAGTTGTTCGAACGAGGTGAAGCGCCGTTGCTGCTGTACCAGATGCCCGCGTCACCCAAACCGGAGTGCGTGGTCTGCTATCACACCGGGTTGAAGCAGCGTCAAGTCCTCGTAGTTGCGGCCATTCAAGGGAAGTTCCGCGATTTGCTGGTCGTTCACCAAACCACCCAGTGTGCTGGTGGTCGTATTGACGACGGGAGCTTCACCGGTCACGGTCACTTCTTGAGTTGCCGAACCAACTTCCAGTGTGGGGTTCACAACCAACTGACCCGCCACATCCAGGGCCAGCCCGGTTTGCGTGACTGTCTTAAAGCCGCCCTTTTCGACTTTGACCGAGTAGTGGCCTGGGGGAAGTCCGGGGGCGCGAAACGCCCCGTCATCGCCCGTCGTCAACGTGCGCACTTCGGTTGTATCCGTGTTCGTAATCGTAACATTGGCCGCTGGCACCGTGCCGCCGGAGGCGTCCCTGACCGTACCGAGAATTACACCGCTTGTCTGCGCGGACGCCGGGACGGCCATCCATCCCAGAATCAGCACGAATGCCAAGACTCCTGCCCAGATCCGCCATTTCCCACTCCAAATACGTTCACCCATTGCATCTCCTTTTGGTACCCGGATAGCCAGCGACGACTTTTCTGAATTGTTCGTTACTTGCTTACACATGACCCACTACGCTCACCCCAGGACATTTCATGATTCATTCGTCGAAAAACACTCTACTGGAAGAATTTTTTTTACCGCTTACCGCGGCTGAGATTGTTTTTGTCAAGGAACACACTTGTAGCACGGCCGCAACTGGGCCGGCGCCGGAGAGCGGGAGAACCATTGCGCAATCCATCAAATCCATGCGCATACGCAATCACGCGAACAACACAATGAAGCAAAATTTGTCAATCAATGATAAAGCCGTCAACACGCACACCCGAATGCTTTTATGCCCTTGCTTGTAGCAATAAATTGGGCCGCGTGTCAACTAGATTCGCTCAGAATTTGAACCAACGGATTGTCGGAAGGGACACGCGTGGGGCCTCGGCGAAAGCTCCGCGCACCGCTTGACGATCTCGATTCAGGAGATCGTCAAGCGAGCGCGGCGCAACATCAATTGCCGCTGGGAGGGACTACATCCGGGGCCTTCACAACGCCCACGAGCGCTTCGTCCAGCAACTTCACCGGCACGGCGCCTTTGCCATGCGACGGGGCTAGCACCTGCACATCGAGGTGCAACCTCTTCAGATTGTCGCCGAGAGCCGCGTAGTAGGGAGAGACGATTCCCGGGGGCGGATCGTTGGGGCGAGGCTCGCCAAACTGGTTGAAGATATCGGTGATGAACAATATCTTTTCCTTTGGCAGGTACGACATCAGCAGATTGGCGGTGTGTCCGGCGCCAGGGACAGTGTAGATCTCCAGGCTGCGGTCTCCATCCGTCAGAACATATTTATCCTTGACCCATATAAATTTAGCCGGCCTGGGGTGCTCGGAAAGCAGGTCGGGCTCCAGGGTGTGGGGATTCTTCAAAACCACGTTCTCGTAGAATGATTTGTTCATTTCGTTCGTGATGATGATCGAGCCTTCGGCGACATAGGCACGCAGGCCCGCGGCGTGATCGGAATGGTGATGGCTGTTGATGTGATAGCGGATCGGCTTGCCCGGAACCAGCCGTTTCACTTCCGCCATATTGGCGAGCGCACGAGCCTCCGTCACGGAAGACTCGATGATGACCACATAATCCTTGAATTCCACGGCCATGCTGTTCGGGTCGGGAGTGCCGGCCAGATACCAGACGCCATCCGCGATCTTTTGCGATTCCACGTGCGCGGGCGGCGGAGTCGCCGATTGCGCCGAGCGAGGCACTTCGATATTGGCCGGGGCGTTTAGCTGGACGTCTCTGACGGTCAGATCCAGCACCGGGAAAACTCCATCCTTCTGGAGGATCTTCATGGGGAATTTCACGCCGCCGAAATCCTTGTAGTCCGAATAGTCCGTCTCGATCAGAGTATCGCCGAGGATCGGATTGGGCATCCAGGTTTCGACCTTTTCCAGCAAGTTCTCACCGTTGACGTACCCATTCACTTTGTATTTGTCTTTCACCGTGAATGAGATTTCGGTCAGTTTCTTGCCATTGAGGGTTGCGGACTTCATCGCCGGATTCGCAGCCATCGCTGCTTTTACCCATCCGTATGGCGTGAGCGCAACCTCTCCTCCGCCCCAGGGCGAATTTTCGGTCGAGACCGCCACGCCGCGCGCGGGCCTGTAAAGCGGCTGTCCTCCGCCGCCGCGCGGAGGATTTTCGAATTGCGTTCGAATGAGTTCTTCCCGGGAAATATTTTTTCCGTAGTCCACCACGCGCGAGTACTTCAAGTAGAACCTCGGATACGGACCGTTCGGAAGGTAGCTCTGGCCAAATTGAGAGTAGATCCCGCTGCCGGAATACTGGATCGTATTCACGCCGGCCGCCCCGAGGGCTCGCGAAACGTCGTCCACCACGCTTTTAGCGTCTTTTGGCGTGCCGGTGCTGCCGCACAACGCCAACAATGCAAGAACAGGTAACCATTTTTTCCACATAGCCGCTTTCCCCCTGACACCTGAAATTGAGCCCGCAGCGAAATACGGTGACTGCTGCAGACGGGAAACTTATCGTGCCGTCGCGAACCTGTATATCGAGGGTTGCATTTCCGCAATACATTCCTGGTGCAATTTTTCAAGCCCTGTCGTCGGGCGCTATAAATTCTTCGCCCGCGGGCTCTGCTTATTCAGCGGAACCCTTGCCGCCCAGTACTTCGATGTACCCAATGTGGTTCGATGTGTCGCCGCCCCACCACACGCGATTCGAATCGGTGGGATCGAGTTCGATCCTGCGCAGATCGGATTCGGCATTGGCCACGGAAAATTCGAGGAAAGTTCCGCTCTTGGGATCGAAGCGCGTGATCTTGTCCGCGGCCTGTTCGCTGAACCATACACGGCCGTGGGGATCACCCACGGCGTCATAAGGCGCCGACTTATCGGTGGGAGGATCAAGGATCGTCATTTTGCCGGTCTCGTAATCGATCTTCATGAGTTTGCCGGATTCGTGGAGGCCCACCCAGATATTTCCCTGCGTATCCGAGCCCATTCTGCGGGGGACGGAATTGGGGAGAGGTGGCTCGTACTCATCGATTTTTCCGGTCTCCGGATCGAGGCGTCCGATGCGGCTGGGATCACGCTCGGCGAACCAGACTCGCCCGTCTCCCGAAATGGCCATGCCGTAACCCTGGGCGCTCTTCTTTGTTTTTACCCAGTAAGGAATGGGATAAGAAACGAACTTTCCTGTGGCCGGATCCAAACCGATGACAAGGGTGTTGCCCGCAGCCCAGATCTTTCCACTCTTGTCGGCGATGACCGTGTTCGAGCCGACGCTGCCCTTGATCGAATCGGGCACCGGAAAGACGCGGAATTGACCGGTCTTGGTATCGTAGCTTAGCCAGCGGCGATTGTGGCTGACGTCCTGAACCCAGATTCTGTCGCCGTCCTGCCCGATGGCGCTGGAAAGTCGTGATTTTACGTTTCCGGGGGGCAGTTCAATTTCCGTAAAGGTGAATGTCTTGGGGTCGAATTTGGCGATGCAGCAACCGTTCCGCTCGGCAATCCAGGCGTTGCCACGCGGATCCACCGTCAGGTCGTGCGGGTCGCGCTCCGGATCCCTCGGAAGTTCGAAATCCACGGCCATATAATTGGCGGCCGGACCCTTGAGCAATGTCCTGGGCAGGCGGCTATTGGGGTCCGGTCTTGCATTGGCCATTCCCGGCCCCCCGGAGTAATTCTTGGTGAGATAGTTAACGATTGTCGCTTCTTCCTGATCGGAGACTTCCACCATGCCGAGGTCGGCAATATATTCGCGCATCCTGTCGACCGTCGATTCCCACTTGGCGCGGTCAAAACGGAGCAGCACGATGCGTTCGGTTTCATGGCATTGCCTGCACTTCTCTTGAACAATCTCCTTGCCCTCGCCCTCGACAAGAGGCGTCTGCGGCTCATGAATCCAAATCTCGACGCCACCTACTTTGCCGGGCCTGCCCGGCCATCCATTAGCCAATGTGGCCGGCTGGGGAGAGGTAAGCGACAGATCGGCTTTTGCCGGCTTACCTGCCGCCACGTCCACCGGCATGAGATCGCTTTGGAAGCCATTGCCGATGCCCTGCACGACGTATTTTCCAGGAGGAAGATTCTTGGCGGAGTAACGCCCCTGCGCCTGGCTGATGACCATAAAGGTCAAGCGCTTTTCGGAATCGTGGAGTTTTACATAAGCACCTGACAACGGCTGGCCGGAGGAGCTTTTTACCACTCCCTCGACAACGCCAGTGGCGTCTGCCTTGCCGCGAAGGGGAGCGCAGAGCAACATGAATGCTGCAATGATTACCGCAAAAATAGAGGGGAATACGCGCTTCATCATTTGATGGATCCTCATTGCCCTGTCCTGGGCGTCATGCATTTGTTGGGACGAGAGCTCACACCCAAGTACGATAAACTTCCGCGGAGTATACGCCAGCGGCGCGCATGTGTCACGCCGGATATGGAAGTCCACTTCGTCAATGCAAAGTGGCTTTCGCCCTTGCCCTGCAACCGAACACTGCCGCAAAACCAGCCAATACGCCGCCAAATAGAAGACGCAATCACGCAGTACCGCCGTGAAGCGCGCTCAGGACGCGCTCCGGAGTGAACGGGACTTCGCGCAGGCGCACTCCGACGGCATCGAAGATGGCATTGGCAATCGCCGCGCCGGTTGCGATCGAAGCCGCTTCTCCGGCGCCCATCGGCTGCATGGCCGGCTGGTTGATGAGCACGATTTCCACGTCGGGGACTTCGTTGAACCGGAGGATCGGGTAGCTTTGCCAATCCAGGTTCTTCACGCCTGCCGAATCGAAATCGACTTGCTCCATCAGCGCGCGGCTGGCGCCCTGAATTACGTTGCCTTCAATCTGATTCCGGAGCCCATCGGGATTCACGATAATGCCGCAGTCGTGCGCCACGGTGACTTTCTTTACCGTCACTTTGCCGGTGGACTTGTCCACTTCAATTTCCGCCACCTGGGCGACGACCGTACCCGACAAACCCGACAACGCAAGGCCGCGTCCCATGGCGATGTTTTTGTCGCTGCCGCGCTGAGGCCACGGACGGGCCTGCCATTGGGCCTTGCTGGCAGCCGCGTGCAAGACGTCGACGACGCGTTTGTTATCGGCTCGCGCTGAGGTGGCGCAGGCGAAATTCCAGTGGATCGGCGCCAGCCGCTGCCGCCATCTCGTCCATTTGGGATTCGGTGGCGAAACACCGCGCCTGGCTGTATGGCGCGCGGAGGTTACAGGTGCGCAGAGGATTCGGACTCATAATCCATGGAATGCCGGACACCACGGATTTGTGATTTTCAAAATTGTACGCGGCGCCGTCGTTCCCGCCAAGAAACACGCCGTTCACATCGGGCTTGATGCCGGTCTGGCGGGAGGCGAGCATCGGTGAAAGTCGAGCGTCGGTCCACGGCAGTGTGCGTTCAGCGTATTCCCAGGCGGCGACTTTTCCCTGCATATCGAGGCCGCTGCGGATTGAAATCAACTGCGGCGGGCCCTTCGGCTCCCAAGCGTTCTCGTCCTCGCGCATCCACTGCACGCGCACCGGCCTTCCCGTGGCGCGCGACATTAGTGCCGCATCTTCTGGTGCGTCGTCCGGTTCCAGGCGCCCGTAGCAGCCCGAGGCTTCCAGGTAGATGAAGTGAACGTTCTGCTCGCGCAGCCCGAGAAGTCGCGCGACGCCGTTGCGCGTGATGAACGGCGCCTGGGAACCGGACCAGATCGTGGCCCGGTCGCCCCGCACGTCGGCGACGGCGCACGACGGCCCGATCATGGCGTGCATTTGGAACGGCCAGCGATAGGTATTCTCGAATTTCTTCGCGGCCTGCGTCATGGCGCCGGCTGCATTTCCCTTGTCGGTGCCCACCCGATCGGCAAAGCTCTTTGTGTTCTTGAGGTAGTCGTACATCGCCGCAGGGCCGGAGGGGAATTGCTTGGGCGGCGCTGACCATGTGACCTTGAGTTCCTTCGCGGCGCGGATGGCCGCCCATTCGGTCTCCGCCACCACGCCGAGGAACGATCCCTCCCGCACGACCTTCACGATTCCCGGAATCTGCTTTATCGAGGATTCGTCCACGGTGGCAGGCGCTGAGTTTATAACGGGCGGGCGCACGACGCGGCCGTGCAACATGCCCGGAATCCGCAGTTCGGCTGAGTATGTAAATTCACCGGTAAACTTTGGAGGAAGATCAAAACGCGGCACCGAGGTGCCGACGATCGTGTAGTCCTTGGGATCTTTCGGTTTGATATCCGGAGCGACTTTGAGGTCCCACTGTTCGCCGCTTGCGGAAATTTTTGTGTCGAATCGCTTTCCGCCCACCAGCGCCGCATAAGAAATTTCTTTCGCGCTGCTTCCGGCGACGCTTATGACGCCGCCATTCACAACGAGCTGTTCGGCCGGAACGCCCCATTTGGCCGAGGCGCGCTTGAGCAGTTCGTGCCGCGCAGCCGCGGCCGCTTGGCGCATCTGAGGTCCCGCGCGCTCAAGTGTTCGGCTGGCAGACGTGCGGCCCTGGTCCACGGACTTTTCCGTGTCGCCGATCACCATCCGGATTTTAGAGGCCGGAACGTCGAGTTCTTCCGCGACGATTTGCCCTAGCGCCGTGCCGGTGCCGGTACCAAGATCGACTTTGCTGGTAAAGACGCTTACCGTGCCGTCTGGCGCAACGGCGATCCAGGAATCGAGTTCGTCCGGAGAGAGGCCGCCGGCATTCGAAATAGGCGTGCCGCCCTGCATCCCTTGCGCAAGAAGGCTTGACACCGGCCCGAACAAGTTAAAGCCTATGACGAGCGCGCCCGAACCTTTCAGAAGATCTCTACGGGAAATCGCCTTGAATGTCATCGTCAACTGTCCTTTCTGAAACGTCTCCTCGCGCGGCCATAGCATTCCGGTTCAGAGGAGTGAAGTGAGACGAAATTTTCACCCATGGCGACTCCTCACTATTTGGCATGAACGCATCGGCGGAACGGGCAACACCCACTCAGCAGACATGATAATCCCAAAACCGCCGAAATATTCCTTGACCTAAAAAATAGCGCCTCCTAGAATAGCCGAAGCTTAGGAGTGTGCAGGTGTCCCCCTTTGAACTCTTTGCTTGAATAAAATATGAATCCTACCAAGGACCGAGAGGTTCCCATGCGCGCATCAGGATTAGTGCTCACGATCGTCACGGCCGTAGCAGCTTTGCTATTTCACCCCGCAATTTCGCAGTCGGACGTCGCCAAAAGCGAAGCTTCGGAATCCCTCGCTGGGCAAGTTACCTCGGCCGAAGAGGGCCCCATGGAGGGAGTGCTGGTCAGCGCCAAGAAAGCGGGCTCGACGATTTCGGTGACGGTGGTAAGTGACGAGCATGGGCGTTACCGCTTCCCCGAAGGCAGGCTGGAGCCAGGGCACTACGCGCTTCGAATCCGGGCGGGCGGATATGACCTGGATAGCCCGAGTTCGGTCGACATTCCGGATGAAAAAGGCACCGCCGCCGATATCAAACTCCGCAAAACGAGTAATCTTGCGTCGCAACTGACGAATTCGGATTGGCTCGCAAGCTTCCCTGGAACACCCGAGCAAAAAAGTTCCATCCAGAACTGCTCGCATTGCCACACCTTTGAGCGGATCGTTCGATCGACTCACGACGCGGATGAGTTTGTCGGAGTGCTGGAGCGGATGTCACGGCACACGCCGGAATCATTTCCTCTGATGGTGCAGCCGGATGCCCCCGGACGCTTGGGCGAGGGTGAAATGAGCAGCCGGCCAGGAGGCGCAAGTCCAGGCGAACCGGCAAAAGCAAGCCGCATATCTTGCCACCTTGAACCTGAGCTCCGTTGAGCAGTGGCAGTACCCGCTCCAGATTGCACCGAGGCCGAAGGGGAAGGCCACGCAGGTGATCGTCACCGAATACGATCTTCCCAAGCGAACGCGACAACCGCACGATGTGGTGGTCGATTCGGAAGGTACGGTTTGGTATGCCAGCTTCGGGGAAGCAATTCTGGGGAAGCTCGATCCTAAAACCGGCAAGATTACCGAATACCCCATGCCGGTGCTGAAGCCCGGCCACATTATCGGAAATCTGGATGTGGAATTCGACGAGGACCAGAATTTATGGGTCGCCATGACGTTCCAGGGAGCGGTCGCGAAATTCGACCGGAAGACGGAGAAATTCACGATCTACCGGCTTCCGCCTGACATGGACGGGGATTATCGCGAGCTCACATTCGTGGGCCGCGAATCACAGCAAAGTCGACGGCAAAGTGTGGATCAACGATTCGGGAACATGGACGATTTTGCGGCTGGATATTGCGTCAGGAAAATTCGAAACATTCACGCCTTTTCCCATGCCTCGGCCCAATATTTACGAGGTCACTTCCGATGCGCAAAACAACTGTTATTTCACGGTTATGGGACGCCAGGACATCGGAAGGATCGATGCGAAAACGGGCAAGATCACGACGTATCCCACGCCCACTCCCAAATCGGCGCCGCGGCGCGGATCGCTCGACGCCCAGGGACGTTTCTGGTTCGGGGAAAATCGGGGAAACAAGATCGGGATGTTCGACCCGAAGACGAACGATATCCATGAATGGGCCTCACCCACGCCGTATTACTTCCCATACGACGTAACCGCCGATAAATATGGCGATGCCTGGGCCGTGACCGAGTTCAGCGATACGGTATTGCGGCTCGATCCAAAGACCGGACAGTTCACCGGCTATCTGATGCCCCGCGAAACGAACATGCGCCGTGCGTGGGTGGATGATACAGGCGAGGAAGTGAAATTCTGGGTGGGCAATACGCACCAGGCCGGCATTATCCGGGTCGAGCCTCTTGACGGGCCGGCTGTCGTGTTGGCAAACAAGTAGTGTAATCGACCGCTTTTTCGACCTTTGTGACTGCGATCCTTGAATAACGGGAGGCCTGCCACGGCCTCCCGTCAGCTACGCAAGTTATGGCTTGATCGGATGGACCGGGATCGCGGGACCCGGTTTCGGGCCCGTGTATTTCAGTATCCAAATTCCCTGGCTGCGGTCAGACATGTAGATGTAGCCCCGCGAATCCACCAATACGTCGGCGCCGTTGGAAGTGGGCGCTTTGCCGTTGGGGCCCATCAGTTCCTTCTTTGTCGTATTGGGCGGAACGAAGTAACCGATCTCCTTTGGCAATCGAGCATCCGAGATATCAAACACCCGCAAGCCCGCATTGGTGTAAGTCATGTAAATGATGTTGTCCGAATGATCCACGCTGGGATTGTGGAACAGCATGTTCACGTTGTGCGCGCCGAACCCTTCGCTACGTTCGCAAAAATCCCTGTACGGCGCGCCGGGCGGAGGCACGGGAACGGGGAAATACGACAGTATCTTGAGTTTGGCCGGGTCCGAGACATCGATTAAAGAAGCCTGGCTCGGGCCGTCCGCGCAACCCCCTTCGGAGTTTGTCTCCACAATTTTCCGGCTCGGAAATGGCAACACCGTATGGACGGCGAACAGCAGATGGTACGGGGGATCAAACGTTAATTCGCTGACCACCTTGGGATTGCGCACATCGCTGATGTCCAGGATTACCATCTTATTGTCAAAACCAAGATAGGCGAGGTTGCCCACGATCACGGGAGGCCCGTGCAGGCCGTGGCCGTGCGGCCAAGCCGTATTGAGCGCGTTCGGGTCGGGCAACTTCAGTTCCGGGAGCGCCCAGCGCGAGACTTCGAACGCATGCGCGGGATCGGAAATATCCACCATCTCAAAAATATTTCCGGAATAGCCGTTGGCGCCCGCGGAGAGATACATGTAGCGCCCGCCCGGGTAGCCATCTCGATGAGTGCCGAGGCCGCCTGTATGGTAGTGGCCGAGGAGCGACGGATGCACGGGATCGGCCAGGCTCCAGATCAGCACGCCGTCATCCCACGGTTTGGTGGGATCCGTGTCGCCACCCCCTTGGGACCGCTCCAGCCCCGTGATCATTTTTCCATCGGCGATATCTACTTGCACGGTGCGGGTATTCTTGGGACCCGGAATCCAGTTAACGACGGTTGGATCGGCGGGATTGGTGATATCCAGAATGGCCCATCCACGATCGTTCTGTGCGCCCGTGTACATGTACCAACGGCCGTTGGCCTGCAGGACCGACATCTTGAACGGGATATGTCCATCGACGTCCGTGAAGCTCACGAACTCAACATTTTTTGCGTAGGCCCCTTTTGGGAGCAGCCTGGGCTTTACACTCTGGGCAGAGGCCAGTGTGAAAGTCGCCAGCGTAATCGCAATCGCTCCCAAGAATCCGATCCTTGCATTCTTCATCGCCATCCTCCCGTGTTGCGGTCCATGCGCTGCGGATCTTTCCATTTTGCGTTTTCGAATCGGCATAATCTCGGGCTGCATGCCATCCTCCACGGATAGCAATCAATATGGAGAAGCGCCGTTTCCTCGGATGATCCTTTTAAAGATTATATCAACATGAAAGCCGCTGCGCGTGTTATTTGAAGATCTGCGCCGAGCAGGCGGAATTCATTGCCTGAGACTTAAGCGCGTGCATCCTGAAGATAAGCAGGAAGATCGTGTGCTTCTCGGGCGGTTGCATGCTGCGTCGCTGTGCGTGAGAAATCGGGGTTATTCCGCGCCTTGCTGTTTCCGGTTCGCCCACAACAGCACCATGACGCCTACTACCGCGACGATCACGCCGCGAATGGCCCATCGCGTTTGTCCGGTCATGAAGCTGCCCGGCAATATGCTGATTCCCTGCAGTACCCAGACAGTGCCGGCCAAGACAAGAAGCGCGCCCACGATGTTCGATACGATTTTCATATTGGCTCCCTGAACCGGATTGAGAACCCGCCCCTAGAACAGGCTTCACAGCCTGCGGAAAAATCGAGCAGCACAGCCACTCTTGGCTGTGCGATCTTGTAAACCATACGCGTGCTAGCAATTCAACTACATTTGCAAAAACCGCACAGGCAGGAGTGCCTGTGCTACTCAAACCATCTGCGAGAAGACATTTTCCGGACCCTGTAAAGCCGAGCTTATTTTGCACTCATTAAAGCACGGATGAAACCGTACGCTACGAAAATTCGGCAAGTCTCACGCAGGCTATTCAGCGCCTGACGCGGTAGTGATAGAGTGTCCCCTTATCGAGAGTGAGGCCGTAATCCTCATTCGCGATCCATGAAGGAGCGCCGTGAGTTACATTGAAAAGCATCTGATCGACGGGGAGTCGATCGTTTACTCGACGCGGCTGCACTGGATCGTGCTTGTCGGGCCGATCCTCCTCGGGACAATAATCGGCTCGCTCGGGCTGGTGTTGCTTGCCAAATTTGCAATCGGGCCGGGCAGCCGGAATGAGAATTCCAATTTGGTGGCCGCTGTAGGAGCAATCTTCATCCTTGCCGCCATCATATTTATTTTCACGGGCCTGTTGAAGAGGAATGCAACGGAAATGACGGTGACCAACAAGCGCATTGTCGTAAAAATGGGAGTGGCTGCGCGAAGAACGGTGGAGATGCTGCTGTCGAGAGTCGAAAGCATCGGTGTGGAGGAAAGCTTGACGGGCAGAGTTCTGGGGTATGGCACGGTGATCGTCCGCGGAACCGGGGGCACGCCCGAATCCTTTGCCACGATTGCCCATCCCCTCGAATTCAGAACGCAAGTGCAGGAGCAGATTGAGAAGACGAAATAAAAGAGCAGGCGCGAGGCCGCGGTTCGTGATGTGGCGCTGGCGGCCTTACACTTTGCGCGATGGGAAAAATCGCCGGCGAGACGCCGGCGCCATGAAAAGCCTGCATTTTTCGGTGCATCGTACGAGCGACGTTCCGCACATCAGGATTGGTTTTAGAAAAAAGATTAGCCTTGGACTTTGGAATAAGCTTCTTTCAACTTCCGTGAGAGCTGCTGTTTGACCGAATCGTCCACGAATGCCGCACACAGCGCTTCGAGATTGCACGCAAGAAACTCCCGATGGCCCCAGCCGAAGTGATCGTGCAACTTTCCATATTCTTGCGACAGCGAAATATTGGTGATCGTCCGCGCATCGGTATTGATCCCAAGCGGCACGCCCGAACGGTACAGGGAATCGACCGGATGTTCCGCGTAACTTGCAACGGCGCACGTTTGCACGTTGCTGGATGGGCATATTTCCAGATGAATTTTTTTCGCGCGAAGATGATCCAGCAGGGAAGGATCTTCCGCGCTGCGCACTCCGTGTCCGATGCGGGAAGGCTGAAAGGCGCGCAGCGTTTCCCACACGCTGTCCGCTCCGCGAGCCTCCCCGGCATGAGCGGTGCGATAGAGCCCGTGCTCGATCGCGTGCCGGAACGCGGGCACATGCGCATCGATGGCAAACCCTTTTTCGTCACCGGCAAGATCGAGAGCCGCGACGCGGCTTCCCTGAAAGTGCTCGACCAGCCGAGATGTCTCGAGCCCTTGCTCGGCGCTGAAATGCCGCAAGGTGCACAGGATCAGGCGCGCCTCGATCCCGGTCGAGCGAATACACGCCTCGGTTGCGCGGTCCACGGCCGCCACCACCGCCTCGGGTTTCATACCGCGCCCGATATGCAGCAGAGGCGCAAACCGGATCTCCGCGTACACGACGCCGTCGTGAGCGAGTTGCTCGAACAGGTCCTCGACGACCAGACGCAGAGCCGCTTCGTCCTGCATGAGCTGAAAACCCCGCGGGGCGCGAGTGAGGAAATCGGCCAGGCTGGTGCACCGCGGCGGAGCGATGAATTCCCGCTCAAACTGCTCGCGAGTAATGGAAGGATCAAGGTGGGATACGACGCAATAGCTGAGCGAGCAGTCCAGGTGCAGGTGCAGTTCTATTTTTGGCAGGTGCTCCATCGCATGGAGTTTATTCGTTGCCGCAAGAACAGGGAATCGGAATATTCGTCAGCTGGGGCGAATGGCGGCGGGCGGCGCGGGCCAATCGGCCGGAACGAAATCGACGCCCCAGAAATGCGGCGCGGGAGTGAGGAACTCGACGCCGACGCGCTGCCCTTTCTCGGTGGCATCGCCGAGAAACACGATGCGGCTTTCCTGCTCTTCCTGCGTGAAGGGATTGGTGAGGACGAGTATGGCGTCCATGTTGAGCGGCTGGTTCAGGTACATCAGTCCGCCGTGGGCGTTGATGACGATGGTCTCGCAGGCTTCGCGGAAACGCCGGTTGTCCGAGTTCTTTCCCGCGACAACCACGCGCACGCGCATGAAGACCCGGGTACTTCGCCGAACTTGTTGACCTCCGCCTCGGGCATGGTAAGTCCATGCTGCGGCACATCCGTTTAGGCGTCAACCGGACCGTCACAGGGTGTTTCCCTTTTGCAACGTGTCTTTCACGCTTTATAAATCGCCTGGCGTCGCGCTTCTTTCCGTGCGCCCGGGGCGGAGGAACGCGCTATGATTCCTCGGAATCTTTATCACCTGTTTTCAATTATTGGGCGGGCTGATCGCTATGGCGACACCCCGCGCCCGGCGAGGGAGCGGCTCATGAACCTTACGGAATACATCGATTCGAAACGGGAAGAGCATTTGAACGATCTCTACGAGTTTCTGAGAATTCCGAGCGTCAGCGCGCAATCCGAACACAAGCCGGACATTGAGCGCGCGGCGAAATGGGTCGCCAGACCGCCTGAGCGCGGCGGGCCTGGACAAAGTCGAAATCGTGCCGACGAAGATGCATCCGCTTGTTTATGGCGAATCGCTGCACGCTCCCGGCAAGCCGACGATCTTGTTTTACGGGCACTACGACGTGCAGCCGGCCGAGCCGCTGGACCTGTGGACTTCGCCGGCTTTTGAACCGACGATCCGCGGCGGGAATTTATACGGCCGCGGCACCGCCGATGACAAAGGCCAGGTGCACATCCACATCCGCGCGCTGGATGCGATCCTCAAGACCGCGGGCAAGCTGCCCATCAACCTGAAGGTGATGATCGAAGGGGAAGAGGAAGTCGGCAGCGTGAGCCTGTGGGAATTCGTGAACGCGAACAAGGCGCGGCTCAAGGCCGACGCTCTGGTGGTCTCCGACACCGGAATGCTTGCGGCGGGCGTGCCGTCGATCACGTACGGCCTGCGCGGCCTCAATTACTACCAGATCGAAGTCACGGGACCCGCGCAGGACCTGCACTCGGGAATCTTCGGCGGAGCGGTGCCGAACCCGATCACGATCTTGTGCGAACTCTTTGCAAAATTGCACGACAAAAATTTGCGCGTGGCCGTGCCCGGGTTTTACGACGACGTCGCGAAATTGTCGAAGGCCGAGCGCAAGGCGCTCAATTCGCTGCCGTGGAAAGCCAGCGAATTCCGCAAGACCGTGGGCGCGCCGGGCCTCTGCGGGGAAAAGGGAGCGTCGATTGTCGAACAGCTATGGACGAGGCCGACGCTCGAATTGAATGGAATCTGGGGCGGGTACACGGGCGAAGGCTCGAAGACGGTGATCCCGTCCAAGGCCTATGCGAAATTTTCAACGCGCCTGGTGCCCAACCAGAATCCGGAGAAGATCACGAAAGCTCTCGAACGCCACATCCGGAAGCTATTGCCGAAGACGGTGAAGTTCAAGCTCGATCTGCTACAGCGAGGGCAAAGCGTGGGTCGCGCCGTATACGCACCCGTTTTTCGAGGTGGCGCACGACGCGCTGGAAAAAGGATTCGGCAAGCGCGCCGTATTCATCCGCGAGGGCGGCTCGATCCCGTTCGTCACGCAGATGCATGACACGTTCAAGGTGCCGTGCATTTTGCTCGGCTTTGGATTGCCGGATGAAAACGCCCACGCTCCGGACGAACACATTTCGCTGGAAAATTATTTCGGCGGGATCAAAGCCGTCGCGCAGTTCTATGAGGGGCTGGGAAAGCTGTAGCGAATCCTAAATCCCCGGGTCTGAAGACCCGGGCCACAACGGACAACTGCTGTAGCCCGCCTCTTCAGAGGCGGGGATTTTCCTGTCCGCCATTTAGAATATTTCACGCGGCAACTGCTACACAGTCGACAGCGACGCCTGCTTACCGCGCGCGTATTCTTCCAGCGCCGCATTGGCCGAGGTGATGACGCCTAACTGGTCGGAAACGGCTTCGAGCTTCGCACCCGGCACGACCACGTACATTTCATCCTCGGCGAGGCCGGTGTACACGCGATTGCCGATGCAGCCGAGGCTCGTCACGGTGCCGTGCGCCAGGGCCGCGGGAAGCGCCATGCAGGACGGCCGGCCCAGCAGCGGCAGCGAACTGGCCGCGCCCGCGCGAATCGAAGCTTCGTTCAGCAGCATCGATGCGGAAGATTTGCACGTAAAGAGCACAACGCTCGGCGCGACCGGCGCATCGGCGAGCGGCGCAAACACGACGGCCGCGGGCTCCTTGGACAGGCGCGGAATGCCCGGCACTTCTTCGGGGCGCACGTAGCCGAGATTGAACATCAGGCCGAGCGTGGCCTCGGTTTCCTGGACGCGGTCGGGCGGAAGCTGCACATTGTGCGTATAAGCGCCGACGGCGCAATTGAAATGATCGGCCGGCACGGTGTAAAACGTGCGTCCCGCGGCGGCCAGCCGCCAGAAGCTGCAACCGGCGGGCTCGGTGCCGGAAAATTTCGGCACTCCGGCGGGTACCGCGTCCAGAAATGAAATCGCCACCGGACGGCGGCCCATTGACAAGCGATCCGTAAATTGTTTTTCCAGTTCTTTCCAGTTGGCCATGTGTGCTCCTCGCGTAAAAAATGAATGGCAAGGATAACACACCGCGGGATCAGGCAAGACTTCAGGCCCGCAAAAACTCGTTTGCAGCCAATCGCCGCCCTGGAAATTTCGTGCCGGGGGCGGAAACCTGGAATCCCGGCGGAAGCCAGTTCCGGTGTGGTGCACCTCTGGAAGCCGCGTCAATTCTGGCTTTTTATATGTTTTTTCTTGCGTTGCGCGGACACTCCCCGTATAGTGCTCGCCGTGCGTGGGCGCCCGCCGTGAGGCTGGCTGCCGCGCATGCAGCACTCAATTCTGAGGAGGAGAAGGAAACTAGATGGCAAAACCAATGAGCAAGTCCAAGATCGTCGCGCACATGGCCGACAAAGTCGGAGTATCAAAAAAGGTCGCTGCACAGTTCTTCGACGAACTGTTCAAGCTGGCGGTCAAGGAAGCGAAGGGCAGCGCGGGAAAGTTCGTGATTCCGAACATCGGACGCGCGGTGAAGGCGCACCGCAAGGCGCGCATGGGCCGCAATCCGCAAACCGGCGAAGCGATCAAGATCAAGGCGAAGACTGTCGTGCGTCTGCGCGCGGCCAAGGCGTTCAAAGACGCCATTCTCGGTTAATTCGCGATTTACAAATCAGATTTCTCGAAACGACGTGCGGGTCGGGTGTCTCGCCGTGATTCCGGGACCGCTCTTGCGGCTGTCGGATGCGATGTGGGCACAAGCGATTCACCCGGCACCGCTTTCATCCCCATACCGAATCTTCAATCCGCGCTTTTAGCCCCCGGCACCCGCCCTCCGGGGCTTTTTTTTGACCGGGCAGCGGCCTGGCAGGCGAATTTTGGCGGGGCCTGCGCCGCGCCGGAAACCATGTTTACTGTCCGGATCGCCACGCTGTTTCATAAAATTCTGCAGAACACTTCCAAGCTGGGTTATCTTTGAATGGTGGCAAACGGGTTTTCACATATCGCATTGCGATACTTACAGCGGCGCGTCCTGCTGCTGAGCATGATCCCGCTGGGGCTGCTGTTCGCGCTGACGGTTACGCTCGCCCGCACGTATCACGCGCGCGAAGACGCTCTTGTCCAGCAATGGTTCCGAACAGGAAACGCGGACCTGGCGGCGGGACAGCCCCGCAAGGCCTTCGAGGATTTCCGGAACGCACTTTCCTACGATCCGGAAAATCAATTGGTCCAACTCCGCCTGGCCGAGGCCCTGCTCCTGGACGGCCAGCTCACCGAAGCGCGCTCCTATCTGGTGACTCTGTGGGACCGCACGCCCGGCTCGGGCCAGGTGAATCTGGACCTTGCACACGCCTCCGCGCAGCTGGGAGATTTGGATGAGGCGGTCCGTTATTTTCAAGCCGCGATCTATGGCAGTTGGGACAAGGATCCGGCCCAGCAGCGCAGAACCGTGCGCCTGGAATTGTGCGAATTTCTTCTCGCTCATGACCGGATCAGCGATGCGCAGGCGGAACTCGCGGCGCTGTCCGCGGATATTTCTCCCGACGATGTCGCGTTGCTTGAAAAAACCGGGCGGCTGTTGATGAAGGCCGGACAACCCCGAAGGGCCCTTGTGGAATTTGAAGCCATATTGCGCAAAAATCCCCGGCAAAATCAGTGGCTTGCGGAAGCGGGCGAATGCGGCCATGGCGGCCGCCGATTATGCAAAGGCGGAGACCTACCTCGCCCGGGCGGCCCGTGAAAGTCCCTCGGACGAAGTCGTGGAAATGCTCGCGACCGCGCGGGAAGTCTTGAGCGGCGATCCTTTTCAATCCGGGTTGAGCGACAATGAGCAAGCGGGTCGATCCTGGCGCGCCTTTCAGCAGGGACTCAATCGCCTTCAGCAATGCACGGGAACGAGCACGGCGGCGCCAACTCCCGGGCAGCCGCTCTCGGACATGCAAGTTCTAATCCAGCAGGCACAGGCCCTGAAGCAACAAGTGAATCTGCGTTCCCTGGGCAGAAGTCCCGAATTGCGGAAGGAAGCGATGCAACTCGTATTTCGTATCGAGGAGACTACGGCAAGCTCTTGTGGAGAGCCGGCGGGCATGGATCGGGCATTGATTCTCATTGGAAAGCGGCACGAGGGTAACAATCCATGAGCGAGCCAGCCGCACCCATCGGAGAGACGCAAGTCCCGCCGCCAAACCCGGCGCCTCCCGCAACCGAAGAGAAGGAACCTGGCCGCAAATGGCTAGGCACCGGGCCGCGTTCCTTCACGCTTTCCGAAGGCAACCTGTTTCTTTTGCTTGCCGTCATCATCGGCCTGTTTTCCGGAATGGCCGTGGTGTGTTTCCGCATCACCATCGAATGGGTTCGGTTGACCCTTCTGGGATCGGCGCTTGCTCCGTCGCCCATGCGGGTTCTGCTTGTGCCTGCGGGAGGCGGATTGGTCGTCGCCTTTCTCGTGCAGCGATTTTTCCACGCGGCCCGCAGCAGCGGCGTGAATCAGACGAAAGCCGCTGTCTACGTATTCGATGGGTACGTCCCATTTCGGACGGTCATCGGAAAATTTGTGACCTGCTCGCTGGCGATCGGCAGCGGACAATCGCTCGGGCCCGAAGATCCGTCCCTGCAGATGGGAGCGGGGATCGCTTCCACGCTCGGAAGGCGCCTGAAACTATCCCGCGACAAATTGAGGTTGCTCGCCCCGGTGGGCGCGGCAGCGGGGCTGGCGGCGGCCTTTAACGCGCCGATTTCCGCGGTGTTATTCGTCATCGAGGAAGTGATCGGCACGTGGAGCGCCAGCGCGCTGGGAGCCATTGTGTTGGCCGCCGTTTCCAGCGCCGTGGTGATGCGATCGTTTCTCGGCAGCGAACCGATGTTCCGCGTTCCGGCCTATACCCTGGCGCATCCCGCCGAATTGCTTTCCTACGCGGTATTGGGCGTCGTGGGCGGATTTCTTTCCCTGGCGTTCACCAAAATCATCGTGTATTTCCGGCCCAGGCTTCGAGGTTTGCCGGAATGGACCTATTACCTGCAGCCCGCCGTCGCGGGCCTGCTGATCGGATTTGTGGGTTTGCGGGTTCCGCAGTCGATGGGAGCGGGGTATACGTTTATCGACCAGGCGCTGCACAGCCAATATACCTGGGAAATTCTGGCGGTCCTGGGCTTCGCCAAAATTCTGACGACCAGCATGTCGTTCGTCAGCGGCACGCCGGGAGGAATGTTCGCCCCGACGCTGTTTATCGGCGCGATGATCGGCGGCTCGATTGGCGGCCTGGAGCACCACTTTTTCCCTCAGATCAACGCGTCGGTGGGACCTTTTGCCCTGGTTGGCATGGGGACTTTCTTCGCCGGATTTCTCCGCGTGCCGATCACCTCGGTCTTCATGGTTCTGGAAACGACGGGAAATTATTCCATCATTCTGCCGGTCATGATTTCCAATACGATTGCCTATTTAATTTCGCGAAAGTACCAGGACGTCGCGCTGTTCGATCTGCTGGCCAAGCAGGACGATTTGGAATTGCCTTCGATGGAGGAACAGCGCGAGCAAATCGTGTTGCGGGTCGAGGACGCCATGCGGAAGCCGGAAACTCTCTCCCTGCAGGCGGGCGACACGCTCGCGCGCGCCCTCGAGGTCGCCGAATCTTCTCCCGAGGAAATCCTTTTGATCCGCTTTCCCACCGGCCGCTGGGCGAGCATCTCCCGGAAGGAATTGCGCGCGAAATCCTTGGAAACGCCGAAAGACACGCTGTTGCGCGAGATTCTTTCGACCGATCGCCTGCCCGGTTCTGCATCCCGACCAGAGACTCGATGACGTCTTGCGGTACATCCAGGGACATGAAGTGTTGCCGGTGGTCAGCCGCGCGGGTTCACGAATGCTGGAGGGAGTTCTCAGCCTGCCGGACATTCTCATCGCCTATCAGAAGTCGGCCTGAAATTCGCTTTCTTCGCGGGCAAATCGTGGATGGATCGCGTCCCGCCGGTGCCGCTGGCGCGCAAGTCGCCGCGGATGGCATAATGGCCGCGGACACCTGATGCCTCCCATCCCCCAATCTTCCGGCCTCCTGACCGACCTGTATGAATTGACGATGGCGGCGGGCTATCTGGAAACAGGATTCGATGCGCGCGCGACATTCGAATTGTTTGTCCGCTCCCTGCCTCCCCGGAGAAACTATCTGGTTGCCGCGGGTCTCGATCAGGCCCTGGATTTTCTAGAAGGCGTCTGTTTTTCCGATTCGAAGAAATCGCCTATCTGCGCACGCTGCCCGTCTTCGAATCCATCGGGGACAATTTTTTTGAATATCTGGCCAAGTTCCGCTTTTCCGGAGACGTCTGGGCCATGCCGGAGGGCACCGTATTTTTCCCGGGAGAGCCGATCTTGCGGGTCACCGCTCCGGTGATCGAGGCGCAGATCGCCGAAACGTCCTTGCTCGCCGCCATCAATTTTCAGACCATGATTGCCAGCAAGGCGGCGCGCGTGGCGCAGGCCGCGGCGGGAAAAAACGTGATCGAATTCGGCACGCGGCGCGCCCACGGCACCGACGGCGGGAGTGCTGGCCGCGCGCGCGGCGGTGATCGGCGGGTGTCAGGGGACTTCCAACGTCGCCGCCGGCAAACAGTTCGGGATTCCCGTCTACGGCACGCAGGCGCATTCCTGGATCATGGCGCACGAGGACGAAGAGGAAGCCTTCCGCAAATTCCTCGATATTTTCCCCGATCAGGCCGTGTTGCTGGTGGACACCTACGACGTGCGCGCGGCCGTGGATAAGATTATCGCCATGGGCCGCAAGCCCAAGGGAATTCGGCTCGATAGCGGAGATCTTGCCGGCCGACAGCAAATGGGCTCGCAAGCGGATGGACCAGGCGGGTTGGAAAGACGCCATTATTTTCGCCTCGGGCGATTTGGACGAAGACCGCATCGCCCATTTACTGGCTGAAGGCGCACCCATCGATGGATTCGGCGTGGGCACGGCGCTCGTCAATTCGAGCGATTCCCCGACGCTTGGCGTGATTTACAAGCTGGTGGAGACCGAATTTCACGGCGTGGTGCGTTCCGCCGCAAAATTCAGCAGGGAAAAAGTCACCTACCCAGGCAAGAAGCAGGTCTATCGATTTCACAAGCCCGATGGCCAATTCGAAAACGATATCATCGGCCTCGAGGATGAACATTTTCAGAATGCGGAAACGCTGCTTCAACCCGTCATGACAGGCGGCAAGCGCTGCGTGGCGCCCACGGATTTATTCGAGGCGCGCAAGCGCTGCCGCAAACAGATATCGCTGCTGCCGGAGCGGCTGCGCTGCTTTGACCGCCGAAGCGGATTCCAGCCCCGTTTCGCACAGCGAAAAACTTGAAAATTTATTGAGCGAAGCCCGCCGCCGCTTGCAGACGCGCGGCGGGCATTTAATCGGCATGCGAAGAGGGCCCCAGGCATGGTTTCCCGGTCGGTGATTTTCTGGGATGTCGATACGCAGGCGGATTTCATGCTGCCGGGTGGCAAGCTTTACGTTCCCGGCGCCGAGAAACTCATCCCGAATTTGAGCCGGCTGACCGATGCCGCCCGGCAGGGGCGCGTTTTCATCGTGGGCGACGCGTGCGTGCACGCTCCGGACGATCCGGAATTTGAGCAATTTCCGCCGCATTGCGTGCGCGGCACGCCCGGCGCGAAAATCATCCCGGAAACGCTCGCGGACCGAGTCTTCGTCATTCCCAATCAAGCGGACGCAGCCATTCCAGAGGACCTCTCGATTTACCAGCAGGTGATCCTGGAAAAGCAGACGCTCGACGTATTCGAAAATCCACATACGGAAATTGTCCTGGAACGCGCCGGCAAATTCACCGATACGGACGCGGAATTTTACCTATTCGGCGTGGTCACGGAATACTGCGTGCGGCTCGCGGCGAAGGGATTGCTCGAGCGAGGACGCCGCGTCGCCTTGGTGACCGATGCCATCGAGACGCTGAAGCCGGAAGATGGCCGCAAAACAATTGCGGAACTGACCGCATTAGGCGCGAGGCTGGTCACCACCGACCAGGCGCTCGCCGCGCTCGATCAATCCTGACCGCGATTTGTCTAGAACGTGTTGCATAACCTCGCAGAAAGCCCCGCCTCTAAAGAGGCGGGCTACAGCAACCCCACTATCGCCTTCGCGAATGCTGTGGCCCGGATCTTCAGACCCGGGGATTTTCCGCGGCGGTCGATAATCCCATTCCTAAAAACGAGGAAGTTATCTCAGGGAATCCGCAAAAAATAGATTCCAAATTGGGTTATGCAACACGTTCTAGAACTTTTCCCCATAAATCTACGGTAGAGCGGCGTGATTCATGCTTGCGCGGCAGGCAAATCGGTTTTTACGAAGAAATGATAGAGCCACATCAGCGCCGTGGTTCCGATTCCAATTCCGGTCACGGCCCACCACACCTGCGCGGGGCGCTGCGCCACTTCGCCATAATGATGCATCAGGCGCCCGCCGAGCCATCCGCCCACCAGCGATCCGATGCCGATCGGCAGGAATGCGAAACCCATGTACGTCCCCTGCTGTCCGGGCGGAGCCAGCCGCGAAATGTATTCGTAATAGCGCGGCGAAAGGACGATTTCGCCCAGCGCGACCACGAAAATGGACAGCACCACGGCCCACACCGCGGGATGATACGCGACAATCAGCCAGCCCAGCGCCGAGATTAGCGTCCCGATCGTGATCGCGCGAAACGCCGGAATTTTCTGCGTCGCATACGTCATCAGGAACTGGAAGCAGATCACGGTCACGGCGTCCGTGATCAGGATCAGTTCGACGTCGGCATGCGGATCGATGTACCCATGAATGTAAATCGGCAGAATAATGTACTGCTGCCAAAACACGATCCAGTAGCCGGAAAAAATCAGAAGGAAAGCCATGAAGCGCAGATTCGTCATCACCGTAAAGAGATTTCGCACCGTGTCCGCCAGGCTGGCGGTCTGGATTTCGCCTGAGCGCCGGGGTTCCCGGAAAAACAGAAGCACGGCGAAAAACATCAGCAGGACGCTCAACGCCGAAACGCGGAAAACATTTTCGACGCCCAGATGCCGGTGCGCCCAAGACGCGACGTACGGCCCCGCAGCGCCGCCGATATTCACCAGCGTGTAGTAAATCGAGTAGCCGATCGACCGGACATTTTCCTTGGAGGCGCGCGCCGTGGTTCCCACCACGCTCGGCTTGACCATCGCGATGCCCAGCGCCGGCAGCACCAGAACGAACGCCACCAGGCCCAGCAGCGGCACGGAAGCGCGCACCGGCGCCATCCACGCGGCCCCCAGCGATCCAAGCAGAAAATACGCGCAGCCGAGAATCAGGTAGGCGAGGGAAAGCGCGCGCCGGAAACCAAGCCGGTCCGCCACCGCTCCTCCCAGGATCGCCAGGAACCAGACCATGCCCCCGAACAATCCGGCGAGCGAGGCAGTCTGCTCCGTGGGAATGCTCAGCGATTCGTGGAGATAGTTGGCGAGCGAGGAAAACGCTCCGTAGTAGGCCAGGCGCTCGAAAATTTCGCTGACGTTCGCCACCCAGAATGCGGGCTCGAACCCGTGGCGAATTTCCCGCAGGCGCTGGGTGAAGCTCAAGCGTGACTCCTTTCGCGACGTCCAATTGCCACGAAAATCAGAGCGGGCGCGATTGTAGCGGAAGCACGAACGCCGCGCCAGAACGGGCGGTGTATGGCTGGGATCAATCGGTATCTAGCCAGTCCTTAAAAACCGCCGGAACATCGCCGCAACCCACGCGATATTGAAGACCAGGAAAACTACAATCGCCGAAACAATGGGAAGGGTTGCGATCCGAGGCGGACTCTGGAAATTCGCGCGCATCGCCAGCCCCATCGCAAAGATCTCCAGCAGCAGGAACGCGCAGCCGTACCATGCGAAGAAGTTTTCGAAATAGGCGAATGTTTCTGCGCGGCGCACCGGGGCAAGCCAATATTCCTTATTGGGCAGGTTGAGCCCTTTGCCCCCTTTCTTGGCGATCCTGCGAGGCAACCAGAATTCCAGGACCAGGGCAGGCAAAAGTATGGCGATGTAGGTGATCAGGAATTGCGATTTTGTCATCCAGCCGTTGGCGTACCCGGACGCGGCAAAGTGCGACGCCATGCGCTCGGGCAGAAGCGGGAAATCATGAAGGAACTGCAAGAGCCCCGCGGCAAGTATGACAAAGAAAATGTTTTTCGGGATGCGCGGATCGGACATTTCGGCCTCTCCCAGCAGGCTACCGATAGAGTTGCGAGGACACAATAGAACTTGTTCGAAAACAAAATTTAAGGGAACCGGTCGGCTTTGCCGGGTGCCGCACCTTTGGGTTGTAAGGGTGCGGGTTTAGCGCCAAGTCCATTGCAAAGTCCGCCCCCGGCCCGAGGAACCCCCGGCCTCGGATTGCCTGAGATTTGCCCGCGCAAATTCAATCACCATTTGGCCTCCGCCCATTGTTTGTGTAATGCTAGAGCGCTTCGGAACTCCAATGGTTCATAACAGGCGCGTCTCAGGGCATTGGGATTTGCCCGGCTGTTTGATGGAATCATCGCGATGAGAATAAATTCAACGGGGCTTGCAGAATGCACACGCAACAGACGTCCGGGACATTGTCGATGGTAAATCTTCGCTCGATCAAGGATGCGATGGAACGCATCCGGGACTCGATTGTGGTTACGCCCTTTGTGCATTCCGAAAAGTTTTCGCGGCAGACGGGAAACACGGTTTTCCTGAAGCTCGAAAACCTGCAGATGACGGGCGCGTTCAAGGAACGCGGGGCGCTGAACAAGATTCTGCTGCTCACCGAGGAAGAACGCCGCCGCGGCGTGATCGCGGCCTCGGCGGGAAATCACGCGCAGGCCGTGGCCTATCATGCCACCAAGCGCGGCATCAAAGCGCAAATCTGCATGCCGCTGACGACGCCGCTGGTGAAAGTGTCCGCGACGCGCGATTACGGCGCGGAAGTGATCCTTGTTGGCGCGAACTACGACGAGGCGTGCGAGGAAGCGCTGCGCCGCGCAAAGCAGTACGGCCTTACGTTCATTCACCCGTTCGACGATGAAGCCGTGATCGCGGGGCAAGGCACGCTGGGCCTGGAAATGCTCGAGCAGCATGGCGACCTAGACGCACTGGTCATTCCCGTCGGCGGCGGCGGCCTGATCGCCGGCGTGGCCTGCGCAGTAAAAGAGATCAATCCAAAAATTCATGTGATCGGCGTGCAATCCTCGAAGCTCGCCTCGATGAAGGCGGCGCTGGAAAAAAATGCCCTGGTCACGCTGCCGGCGAATAAAACCATCGCGGACGGCATCGCGGTGCGCTGCGCGGGAACGCTCACGTTTCCCGTGGTCCGCAAATACGTCGACGAAATCGTGACCGTGGACGAGGAAGAAATCGCCAGCGCGATTCTCCAGTTGCTCGAGAAAGAAAAAATGCTCGCGGAAGGCGCGGGCGCCGCGGCCACCGCCGCGGTATTGAACAAGAAAACGCCGAATCACGGCAAGAAACTCGGAGTCCTGGTGAGCGCGGGAAACATCGATGTCTCGCTGCTCTCGCTGATTATCGAGCGGGGCCTGGTCAAGGACGGGCGCCTGGTGCGCCTGCGCATCCACTTGCCGGATCATCCGGGCGCGCTGCAGAGGCTCGCGGGCGTGATCGCCGACCAGAAAGCAAACATCGTGGAGACCAACTACGACCGCGCGTATTACGGCGTGGTTCTGGGCGACACGGTCATCGACATTACGATGGAAACGCGCGGGCCCGAGCACGTCGCGGACTTGACCGCCGCTCTGGAAGCGGCGGGCTATCCCTTCGAGCGCGTACAATAGTGCGTGGGAACGCCGCGAAAACCCCCGGGCCTGAAGACCCGGGCTACAGCAATCGCGGACCTAGCCGCATTGCTGTAGCCCGCCTCTTCAGAGGCGGGGATTTTCCGCCGATGCTGAGAAAAATGCACCTTCCGCATAAAACGCACGGGTTATAAGCATTCTCTCAAAAATGGAAGCAAACCTTTCGACGCAAGTTCGCAGCGAGGAAACTCTCCTATGACGACCGCAAATTCCAATCCGCTTTCTTATTTGCAGGATCAACTCCGCGAATTGGAGGCCAAGGGCCTGCATTTCCGCCTGCGCGTGCTGGATGGAGAGCAGAAACCGGTTGCGCGCTTCGACGGCAAAGAGGTCATCAACCTCAGCTCGAATAATTATCTTGGCCTGACGACGCACAAGTCCCTGCGCCGGGCCGCGATCGAGGCGATTCGCACGCACGGCGTGGGAGCCGGCGCGGTGCGCACCATCGCCGGCACGATGGACCTGCACATGGCGCTCGAAGAGCAGATCGCGAAATTCAAAGGCACCGAAGCGTGCGTTGTTTTCCAGTCCGGGTTCACGGCGAATGCCGGAACCGTCGCGGCCGTTTTGGGGAAAGACGATCTGATCATTTCCGATGAACTGAATCACGCGTCCATCATCGACGGCTGCCGATTGTCGCGCGCCACGATTAAAGTTTTCAAGCACAAGGACGTCGCCGACTGCGAACGCATTTGCAAGGAAACCGAAAGCCTGGCCCGGCCACAAGCTGCTGATCACCGACGGCGTGTTTTCGATGGATGGCGACATCGCTCCGCTGCCCGAACTCTGCGGCCTGGCCGAAAAATTCAATTGCATCATGATGGTGGACGACGCGCATGCCTCCGGCGTGCTCGGCCGCAACGGGCGCGGCACGGTGGATCATCTCGGATGCCACGGCCGCGTGCACATTCAAGTCGGCACGCTCAGCAAGGCCATTGGCGCGATGGGCGGGTACGTCTGCGGATCGCGCGAGCTGGTCGATTTTCTCTATCGCCGCGCGCGGCCCTTCCTGTATTCGACGGGGCATCCGCCGTCGGTGGTCGCCACGTGCCAGGCCGCGATTCACGCTGCTCGATTCGCCCGAAGGCGAAAAGCTGATCAAGAAACTCTGGGCCAATACGAAATTCTTTCAGCGCCGCTTGAAGAAGCTGGGCTTTTCCACGGGCGCGACGCAAACGCCCATCACTCCGATCCACGTGGGCGACGCCGCGAAAGCATTTGAATTTTCACGCCGCCTGTATGACGCGGGCGTGTATGCGCCCGCAGTTGGCTTCCCCGACCGTTGCGGAAGGCAAAGCGCGCCTCCGCGCCATCGTTACCGCCACGCACAAGCGCGCGGACCTGGAACGCGCCTGCGAAATCATCGCGGAAACAGGGCGCGGCCTGGGCCTGATCTAACTTTTCGTTTCTCTCACTCCTGCCGGGGTCGCTCCACGACGTAAGCGAAATCGAAGTGGCCATTGGTACAGGAACTCTTTGCTCAACCCAAATCGGTTTTTACCTGATCTAATGACGCGCTGTGCTAGCTTTAATCGACGGCTCAGGGGCGGTCCCGATTCCCTGTGTCCGCTTGCTGATGATTGAGGGGTCATGTTTCGATTTCGTTCGATTTTGACAATTTCCGCGCTGAGCATCTGCGCCCTGTTCGCTGGCTGCCGCTCCACCTCCAGCCAGTTTGGCTCGCAGGCTCCATCCGGAAACTCGTCCGTGGTTCTGGCCATGACCGATACTCCTCCCTCGAACGTGAGCATACTTTCCGCCGAGGTGACGCTGACCGGCGCGACGCTGACCCCTGGAAATGTTTCCATTTTTTCCGGCTCCACGACGATTGAGTTGACGCGCCTTCAAACCGACATCGCCTATCTGGCCACGGCCACCAATGTTCCCGCGGGCTCATACACGGGTGTAACGCTCACGTTCGCAAATCCAATGCTTACGATTGAGAATGACACGGGGAGCACAATCGGAGGCTGCCGCGGTAGGTTCGATTTGCACGATCGCGCCGACCTCCACAGCGAACTTGTCGACATCGGTTCCCTTGCCAGCGCTTCCGATTGCCGCCAACAGCAGCGCCGGGCTCTTGGTCGACGTCAGCCTCGATAATCTGCTCAGCGCCACGTTAGGCGCAGACTTCAAGAACGGCGTCGACGGTCTTCGACATTTACGCCTGCGGGCGCCGGCGCGCCGCTGGTCGGAGCCGAAGACGTTGTGGGCCAAATTACATCGCTCGACGCAACGCACAATACATTTTCTTTTCAGAATGCGGCACGAATCGTTTTCGCTGGCCGTGGACAGCTCCACGACTTTTTTCCAGTTTCCGTCGAGCGCTTGCACGACTTCCGGCTTTGCCTGCCTGTCCGCCAATCAGATTCTGAGTGTGGATATCGGCATCCGGGCCGACGGCACTCCCGTGGCGCGGAATATACTTTTCGAGGACGCCGACAGCAGCGACGCGGAAGTCGAAGGCATGATCACCGGCACGAATGTCGGGCAACAGCAATTCAGCATTGTGATGCTGGCCGTTTCCGCGCCGGGCACGGGCCTGACGATCGGGAACACGGCGACGGTGCACTACTCGATTTCTCCGGCGACCCCGTTTGATGTCGATTTCACGCATGCCGACAACGTCGCGGTGGACACAACCTGCTGCGCGTTCGGAGCGCCCATCAACATGGCCGTGGGCCAGCAAGTTTCGGTCCGGAGAAACAGCTCTTCCTCGGGCACATCGATCGTTGCGGACCGCGTGCGGCTGCGATCGTCCCGGATCACCGCTTCGGTTCAATCCATCGGGTCGCCGAATATTTATCTCTATAATCTCGCCTCCATATTTTCAGGCAACGGCGTGACTCAGATCCAGGCGCAAACGTCCGCTCAAACGATTTTGTCCGAGAATAACATCGCCATTCCTTTCACCCAGATTCCGGTTTCCGGCTTGGTTTCCGTGCGCGGCCCCCTGTTTAACGTCGGCAATGGGCGAACCTTGGTCGCGACCAAAGTTGTCTTAAAGCCTTGAGTTGACGATCGGACTGAATCGGCTAAAAGGAAAGGGCCGGAACGCGGCAAGCGCATTCCGGCCCTTATTGTTTCATGTCCAATTTATGCGGGAAGGGCGACGCTCTCCCTGCGCGACATCCGGTAGAATCCCATCAGGATTGCGCCGGTCCCCCACAGCAGAACCACCAGCCACATGAGCCCGCCCAGGATCGGAATAAGCCCGGCCACGTGCAGGATCAGCAGGCCCAAAGCCATCCTGCCAATCACCGCGCCTGTATGGGTTGCCGTCACGCCCAGAATCTTGTCTCCCAGCCAGGCGCCCACGAAGACTTGCGCCAGATACAGAATCGGCGCGTAGAGCATTGCGCCGGCCACTCCCGCGGCCACGCCGACAAACGCCAGCAGGACCCCCAGAACCAATACGAAGACGCCCGAAATCAATGCGAGCGCCCCTATACCGACGGGCAGCCCGATCGTGCCGGCTTCCCGCAATGTCGCGCGAAAAAATCCGGGAAGCACCGTGACCAGCAGGATCCCGGCCAGCAGCGCGGCTCCATAACTGATGATTTCGTGAATCGCCTGCCGCGTCACCGATCGCCTGGACCGGACAACTTCCTGAGTGATTTCCAATCGAATGGGGCTCGCCAGTTTGGCTCCCGCCGCTACCGAAGGCTTCTCGCGGCCCTGAAACGTAACCGGCCCGTCGATCTCCGCTGTCGAGGCCACGTCGAGGCTTCCTCCGCGAATCCACACTTGCCCGCCGATCAAGCCGTCCAGATCGCTTCTTCCGATCATTCCCAGCAGATCGCGCCCGATTTTTCCGTCCAGGTCCGCCTCGCCCGCGATGGCAATCATTCCCCCGCCCACGTTTCCTTTTGGCGTCACCGTCAGCGAACTCGCAATCGCCGAGACATTTTTCCCAATCGATGCTTGCAGGATGGCGCTGTGTGCGATGATGCGCACATTTCCGTCCACGGTTCCGCTGATCAGCGCCTGCCCGGCGAACGCGAGGACGTCACCGGTGACGTGGCCTGTCACGGTGAGGTCCCTGCTAAACACAATCAAATCGCCTTCCACCGTGCCGTCAATTCGCACCGACGGGCCGGTAACGACCAAGTCGTTGTGGATGGTTTCGCTGGCCGGAACGAAAACGGCTCGTCCATGCCGCACGTCCGCCGCGGCGGCCGGTTGCGGCAGCGCCAGCGCAAACAGCAGCGCCGGCATAACGATCGCGATGGCCGCGGTACGCCGCAGGCGCCGCCTCACCAGGCCCAGCGCCACGATCACCACCACGAGCAAAGCTGCAATTTGTATGATATCCACCAGGTCACCCCATCCTTCCCAGAAAGCTCCGCTGAATAGCATCATGCTCATCAGGTTTGTCCCGCCGAACCCCGCATTGCTCAGTTGATCGAGCCACGGACCAATTCCGTAGGTCCACAGCCAGTAGGCGCCCGCCGCAAACCCACCAAACGCGAGCGTCCAGACCCACGACGGCCAGCTCCAGGCCTGCGAGCCGAGCAGGCGCGCCGGCATCGATTCATTCTCCTCGGTCAAGGCTCCGGTGAGGAATTTCGATTCGTGTTCGAACGCGCGCAGCAGGTCGCGGCACGCGGCGCATTCGCCGGCGTGCGCGGCAAGTTCCCGGGCGCGCGCATGATCGAGCTGCCCTTCGAGATAGAGCAGGCACGCCATTTCGTCAAAATGAATCATGTTGTGCCTCCTGCGGCGAAATTTGCCGCGCCGCGCCCTCCCAGGATTTCGCGCAACTGGTGCCGCGCTCGCAGCAGGACCACTCCCACGAACGTCCGGCGCACGCCCAGCGTCTCGGCAATTTCGTCGTAGCTCATTTCCGAGTAATAGCGCAGCACGAGCGCCATGCGCGAGCGCGCAGGCAACTGATCGAGCGCGCGCCGCACTTCCTGGCTCGTGTGTTTCTCGATCAACTGTTCCAGCTGCCCCGGGTCGGGATGCTCAAGAGGCATGTTTTCGACTTCGCCCGTCTCCAGGTCCTGCCGCAGTTTTCTGCGCCGCAGCAAATCCCAGCAATGATTTGCGGCCACGGTATACAGCCATGCTGCTGAACGGGCGGCTGGAATCGTATTGCGAGAGCTTCTGCCGGACCTTGATGAAAATATCCATGGTGGCGTCTTCGGCGTCCTCTCGAGTAGGCAATGCCCGCCGGCAAAATCGGAAAATCGCGGGCGCGAACTGGCGATACAACTCGCCCCAGGCTTCCGCGTTTCCGGACTTTGCCTGGGCGATCCTCTCCTGGACGCCGGCGTGTTCCTGCGGGGTTCATCCCCTCGGGATGTCTTTTCGCATCCATCAGTAAGTACGCAGCGATAGTGTGAAATATTTCATGTATGAACCACGATCACGCGCCCGGCAAACCAGGCCCCGCTTCGCCTGAGTGCACTGTATCAAATTCGAATAGTTTCCGGCGGGCTGCTTCGGGTGTACACTCACAATCTAAGAATCCCCTGCAGGACGCACGATACGTCATATATAAGTTCGGCTCGCGCGGTTTTACCGAGCTGGCGGAGTCACGGCAGGCGGCCAATTAGAAACGGGAGGAACCATGTCGGGTCGAGATCACGCGCGTAGAGGGCTGGTCGTCAGTTTCACGATGGTAGTTCTGCTTATCGGACTCGCAATCATTCCTGCAGCCGCTCAGCAGCAGCCCGAAAGCAAGAACATGGATCTGGTCGGCTATAACGACTTGCAGGGGCGCAGCGCCTATCAGCCGACGATCCACAAGCAGGGCAATCGCTGGATCGCGTACGTCGGCCATCATGGCGGCTCGGCAATGAATCCGCTGACGGGAAAAATGGAGGATAACGGCACGTCCATCGTGGACGTGACCGATCCGAAGCAGCCGCAGTATCTGGCGCACATTCCCGGTGATCCGCGCCTTCCCGGTCCTGGAGAAACAGGCGGCGCGCAGATGACGCGCGTGTGCGATGGCAGCGAGCTTCCGCGCGCCGACAAGAACAAAGTCTATTTGCTGCGCAGCAGGGGCACCGACTCGCACGAAATGTGGGATGTAACCGATCCCGCCAAGCCCAGCCGCATCACCGTCGTGGAGAGCGGTATGCGCGACACGCACAAAAGCTGGTGGGAGTGCGGCACTGGCATGGCGTTCCTGGTTTCCGGAGTGCCCGGCTGGCGCGCCAAGCGAATGCTGCAAGTCTACGACCTGAGCGATCCAAGCGAGCCCGTTTTCATTCGCAATTTCGGACTGCCCGGCCAGGAGCCTGGCGCGACCGGCCCGGTGCCGTCCGATATGCACGGCGTGATGTCCACGGGGCCGAAGGGCAACCGCGTTTACGCGGCCTACGGCACGACGCGGAACGGCATCATTGAAATTCTGGACCGCGACAAGCTCATCCATGGCCCCAAGGACCCGACCGTGGCGAACCTCGAGTATCCGATGATCGCGCGCCTGGATGCTCCGCCGGATGTGGGTGTGCACACCACCTTTCCGATGATCGGAGTGGACGTGCCCGAGTTCGCGAAATTCGGCGCGTCCGCCAAGCGGGACTTCATCGTCACCGTGGGCGAGACCACCGACAATGAGTGCCACGCCATGCAGCAGATGATGCACATCTTCGACATCACCACGGAAACCAGAATCTTCGGCGTTTCGACGTGGTATGTGCCCGAGTCGAGCGGCAATTTCTGCAGCCGCGGCGGACGCTTCGGCACGCATTCGACCAACGAAAATATGACGCCGATCTACTACAAGCGCATCATGTTCGTCGCGCATTTCAACGCCGGCGTGCGCGCCGTCGACGTGCGCGATCCGTACCGCCCCCGGGAAATCGGCTATTACATTCCCGCGATCACGGACAAGACCGACAAGCGCTGCGTCGGCACCGGCGCCGACCAGGAATGCAAAATCGCCATCCAGACCAATAACGTGGAGGTCGACGATCGCGGATACATCTACATCGTGGATCGCGCCAATACGGGGATGCACATTCTGCAACTGACGGGAGACGCAAAGAGTATCGCGAATCTGCCGTAACGATGGATTGCCGAAACCGAATGCCGGACAGCTTAAGGCCGCCAATTTTATTGATTGGAATCATCCTTGCTGTCTCGACTTTCGGACATGCTCAGGAAGTCGTGCAGAAAGGCGCGCGGTCGGCCGCGCCGCCGCCGAAAGCCGTTACGCATACACACGATCTCAGCGGGGTTTGGGACACGCAGAACCCTCTCGGATTTCAGCCGAATACGGCCGCGTTTCCCGGGGAAGTTCCTCCCCTTACGCCTTGGGGGCAGGAGCAATTCGAAGCCACACGGCCTGCCTACGGGCCGCGCGCGGTCCCGGATTCGACCGATCCCGTGAATCCGACCAAACTGGGGGCGCACGGATGTTTTCCGCCGGGAGTGCCGCGCATTTATTTGCATCCGGTTCCCATGGAAATGTTTCAGATCCCCGGACGTGTGTTCATGCGCTTCGAGTTCGATCACCTCATGCGCGAAATCTGGACAGACGGCCGCGGCCATCCCAGCGATTGGAATCCGACGTATATGGGCCACTCCATCGGCAAATGGGACGGAGATACATTCGTGGTGGACACCGTCGGCTTCAACGACAAGACCTGGCTGGACCGCCTGGGCCATCGCCACAGCGAGGATTTGCACGTCATCGAGCGATTTCGCCGCGTGGACCACGACACGCTGCAAGATGACATCACCATGGAAGACCCGAAGACGTTCACGAAGCCGTGGAAAACCCATGTCATTTTCGCATTACGTCCGGATTGGGAAATCCTGGAGCACGCCTGCGCCGACAACGCAAATTTCGACGAGAACCTGCAAATGCAAGGCCAGGGCAAATAGAGTGCAAGGCGCGGCTGACAAGATATTTCGCCAGGAGGCAGCTTGAAACGAATCCTGCTTCGCACCGCGACCGCGGCCTTGTTTCTATTTTTCTGCCAGGCGACCATTTCCGCGCATCACGGGACCGCCGCCTATGATATGGAGAAGTCGCTGACTCTCAAAGGCGTGGTCATCAGCTATGAATTTATCAACCCCCATGCCGAAATTCGCGTAGACGTAACCGATGAGAACGGGCGCACGGTGACCTGGCTCGCCGAAACCAATAATCCGAACCGACTGGCGAGGCGCGGATGGAACCGGAACACGCTGAAGCCGGGCGACGCGATCACAATCGTGGGCAATCCGGTGAAAAGCGGCGCTCACGATCTCCGTCTCACGAAGGTTATCCTTGCCGACGGCAGGGAATTGGACCCGCTGTAATGCAATCTGCCCGAAGAAGCGATACGGATAGGTGATTTTATTTGCCGCGTTATTCCCGCCCATTTTGGCGGGCACTTGTTCAGAATCGGGTACATGGTGGTGCGCAGCGGGATTGAGCTTGAGATGCCCTAGCTAAGTTTTGCGAGTTATGGCAAGCTTTAGGCATGGGAAACAAAGACGCACGACGCCGTGAAAAGAAGAAACCGAAAAAGAAAGAACCCACACGAGCAGAGCTGAATCGACCGCCTGCCCCGCGGATCGTACGAGAAGCCCCCAAACCGTAACGATTGCATCCGTGGCGGCACGCACCAGGCGGTAGAGGTGGCCCGCGGGGACAAGTTTATTTTCAGGCGGGCTCCAAGCAGAGCCCGCACCCAGGCACTACGTTCCCGTCCATTTCGGCGGGCGCTTGTTCAGGAACGCGTCCATGCCTTCCCGAAAATCACGGCTCATATAACACATCAGAATCAGATCGCGATCCTCCGAGGGAATCATTTTTTCCTTGATGCGGCGCAAGGCCTCCTTGGTGGCGCGCAAGGTGAGCGGCGCGTGTGACGCCACCGTCCGCGCCAGTTCGTCCGCCCGGCGCTGCAAACTCTCGTAATCCGGCAGGATTTCCCCGACGAGGCCGATCCTGCTCGCCTCTTCGGCATCGATCAACCGCGCGGTGAAAATGATATCTTTCACGCGCGCTGGTCCCAAGAGCGACACCAGCCTCGCGTAATTCGGCCCTGACAGGCAATTGCCAAGCGTGCGGCTGATGGGCACGCCGAATCGCGCATCGGCCGTGGCAATGCGCAAGTCGCAGCAACCCGCGATTGTAAACCCCCCGCCGGTGCATGCTCCGCCAATCGCGGCGATCGTCGGGACACCGCAACTTTCCAGCGCGCCGACCACGCGTTCGATTCGCGCTTCGTACTCCATCACGTCTTCAGCAGTGGAGAACGCCTTGAACTGTGAAATGTCCGTGCCCGCGGCGAACGCCTTTCCTCCCGCGCCGGTCAACACCAGCGCTTTAACGGTGGAATCGTTCTCCGCCTGTTCGCAGATTTCTCGAAGCCGCTCGTACATTGGGAAGGTGAACGAATTGCGAGCCTGCGGGCGGTTAAACGTGATGCGCCCGATGCTGTCGTGAATTTCGTAGAGAAGTTCTTCGCTCATAGAGTGTTCGCCTTGATCGAGCCGGGAATTTTAACGGCGCCCGACGCGGCCATCTGGTCGGCCTCGGCGTCGGAGAAGCCATGTTCACGGAGCACTTCGCGCGTGTGCTGGCCGAGCATCGGTGCAGCGCGGCGCACCGAGCCCGGCGTTTCCGAAAATTTGATGGGCAGTCCGAGAGACGACACTCGCCCGGCCACCGGATGCGTGGTCTCGACGATCATGTCCCTCGCCAGGGCCTGCGGATCGCGGTGCATCTGCGCGATGTCCAGCACCGGCCCCGCCGGCACGCCCGCTTCTTCCAGGCGGCGCAGCCATTCGGCCGAAGTGCGAACTGTAAACAGCGGCGTCAGCGCCGCCTGCAGAGCCGTCAGATTGCGCATCCGGTCGGCGTTGGTCATGAAGCGCGGATCATTACCCAATTCAGGAGCGCCGAGCGCGTCGATCAGACGCAGCCAATTGCCCTGGTTCGCGGCGCCCACGGTGATCCAGCCATCGGAAGAAGGAAATGCCTGATAAGGCGCATTCAGCGGATGGGCCGTCCCCATCGGCCCGGGCGCGTGGCCCGTGGCAAAGCAAATCGCCGATTGCCAGTAGGTGTGGACGATCCCAGCCTCAAACAGGGAAGTGTCCACCATTTGTCCCAGCCCGGTGGACGAGCGCGAATGCAGCGCGGCCAGCACGCCCACGCAGGCGAGAATCCCGGCGGTGATGTCCGTAACGGGCGCACCCATTTTCATCGGCGGGCAGCCCGGCCCTTCTCCCGTGATGCTCATCAACCCGCTCATGCCCTGCGTGACCAGGTCAAATCCGCCGCGATCGGCGTACGGCCCGGTGCGCCCAAACCCGGAAATCGAGCAATAAATGAGCCTGGGATTTAACGCATGCAGCTTTTCGTAGCCAAAGCCCATGCGCTCCATCGTGCCTCGGCGGTAATTCTCGATCAAAACATCCGCATCTCTGCAGCAGTCGCGAGAGGACCTTGCGCCCCCTTCCGTCTTCAGGTCCAGCGCAATGCCACGCTTATTGCGATTCATGATGAGGAACGCGGCAGATTCCTCGGCGATGGTTGGCGGCACCATGCGGCGCGAGTCGTCGCCGCCCGGCAATTTTTCCACTTTAATGACGTCGGCGCCCATGTCGGCCAGCAGCATCGAGCAGGTCGGCCCCGCCATCACGTGCGACAAATCGATCACTTTCAGCCCGGCCAGCGGCCCTTGCGCTTTCTGTCCAGTGACAGTTGCCATCGCCTGACCTTTCCTGGTTTTTCCTTTCAGCAATACTATCCTTCCGCGCCGCCAAGGCCAAGACCTGGTCAGTTGGGTCAATGGATACGCGGGAAATAGCGTATACTTAAGGCCTCTCGCGCTTTCCTTTGTTTCTCACCACCGTGAGCTGGAATGCAAGATTCGGCGCTCCTCGCGAGAGACAACACATATAGCCAATGACTGAAAAACTACCATCGGTAGTGATTGTCGGCCGCCCCAATGTGGGCAAATCGACGATTTTCAATCGCCTGACCGGCACGCGGCGCTCGATTGTCACCGACGAGCCGGGAATCACGCGCGACCGCATCTACGGCACGGCCACCTGGCAGGGGCGCTCGTTCGAAGTGGTCGACACCGGCGGAATCGTGCCGGACGACAAAGCCGCCATCCCGCGCGAAATCCTTCGCCAGGCGCAGATGGCCATCGAAGCGGCGTCGCAGCTCCTGCTCGTCGTGGACGCGCGCGCGGGCCTGATGCCTCTGGACGCGGAACTGGCGCGCCTGTTGCGCCGCACGGGCAAGCCTCTGGCGATCTTGGCGAACAAAGTCGATACGCAGATGCAGGAATCGCTTGCGGCGCCGTTTTACGAGCTTTCGAACGATGTCTATCCGGTTTCGGCGGAACACGGCTATGGTTTCGACGATTTGCTCGATGCCATTACAGCTCCCGGCAGGCTCAAGCTCGCCTCAATTCCGATGAACGAGCCGATGGCCTCCAAGCAGAGCCGACCTGGCGACGCTCCGGTGCTTCGCAAGAGGAGCCGGAAGCCAGGAACGAGATCGCGCGTCAGATCAACGTGGCCATTATCGGGCGGCCCAATGTCGGGAAGTCGACGATGCTCAATCGCCTGGCGGGCGAGGAGCGCTCGATCGTCTCCGATATTCCGGGAACGACGCGCGACGCCGTGGACACGATCGTGAATCGCGGCGAACGCACGTACCGCTTCGTGGATACGGCCGGGATTCGCCGCAAGGGCAAGACGAAACTCATCGCCGAGAAATTGAGCGTGGTCATGGCGCGGCGGGCACCTGGAACAGGCCGACGTCGCGCTGCTGATCGTGGACGCAAGCCTGGGCGTGACCGCGAGCGACGCCAACATCGCGGGCTATGCGGAGCAATCCGGCTGCTCGGTGATCATCGTGATGAACAAGTGGGACCTGGCGCTGGAAGCCGCGGCGGAAAAAGCCGCGCGCGAACTGAAAAACCAGGAAACGAACCGCACGTCGTCGAGTCCGCCTCTCGCCAGGCTTCCAGTAAAGCCCGCAACCGCACCCAAGCACACTTCCGTGGTGCGCAAAAAAGCGTTCACGGGGAAAGTGGATCCCGCGCAGTTGGTGGAGGACTACGAAAAGATTGTGCGCACGCGGTTCAAATTTCTCGATTACGCGCCGATTGTTTTTCTTCCGCGATGACCGGCGAGCGCACCGAGAAATTATTCGACTTGATCAACCGCGTGGCCGACGCGCGCCGCCGGCGCATTTCGACCGGCGAGCTGAACCGCTGGCTCTCGGAAGTGGATCTGGACCGCGGCACGTCGCCCGCCGCGCGCAAGGTGAAGATCTACTACGTCACGCAGGCGGGCGCATCGCCGCCGACGTTTATCCTGTTCACCAACCAGTCCAAGCGCCTGCATTTCAGCTACGAGCGCTTCCTCGAAAACCAGTTGCGCAAGAAGTTTCGATTTCCTCGGCGCGCCGATTCGTTTCCTCCAGCGCCTGAAGGAAAAGCGCGATCGCGAGCGAAGCCGCGCGCCCGCTCCCGGCCGTCCGAAAAAAGGGCGCAATGCGCGAGACCGAAAGCCCTCATAAACCTCGAAAGCATTCAGGGACGTTGACACGCGCCAGAATCGGATTAGGATACGGGTGCGGGCTGTACTTGCAGCCCGCAGGGAAAAAGGAGCGGGCTGTACTTGCAGCCCGCCGAAAAATCGGCTAACTTGACGCGAAAAGTGGGTCCGCCACGGCGGACAGCCCGCAGGGAAAAAATCATGGAAGGCAACGGACAATCCGAGTCGGCCATTCCGGACAAGAACCTGTTCCGGATCGGCGAGGTCAGCCGCCTGACCTCGACCAAGCCGTTTGTCCTGCGTTTCTGGGAGACGGAATTTCCGATGCTCCAGCCGGTCAAAAGCCCGAAGGGCCACCGGCTTTACCGCCGCGAGGACATCGAGACGGTCTTCGTCATCAAGCGGCTGCTGTACGACGAAGGGTTTACGATTGCCGGGGCGCGGCGCCACCTGCGCGATCAGGCCGAGGAATCGAGCGGTTCCAACGGCGCATGCGCAAACGGCGAGGCGCAAGGCGCCGAATCCGAGCCGCAGGCCGTATCGCCGCAGCTTGCCACACTGAACCGCAAGACGTTGCTCGACCTGCGCGATTCGCTCCGCTCATTGTTGACGGCTCTGGAATCCGAGTGATACGCTGAAGGTTCGCGGCATTGTTGTAGCTCGTCCGCCGAAGCGGACGAGGGTTTTCTTCCAATCAGGGCAAGGACCTGTCCGCCGAGGCGGACAGGCTACAGCAGTCGCAAATGCAAACCGTCGGGACGTAGCGCAGCCTGGTAGCGCGCACGCTTGGGGTGCGTGAGGTCGCTGGTTCAAATCCAGTCGTCCCGACCATTTTTCCCTTTCTACCTCAACTCCAATGGCCTGTCGTTCCCTCGTTTCCCAGATGATACGTTGGCTAGCGACTTCACTGAACGGATCGGCTCCCACTCATGATGCCCACTTCATCGCCAAAAAGGTGGGCCTCCAGTTCCTTCTTCTGAGGAACATGCCGCATTTCTATCATCTTCAAGAGGGCACGCCTCGCAATTCCCAAAGTTTCCACGTAGGGGCCCATATCGGCCTTTCCATCGCCATGTGCGGCCTTTGACCGATGATCGTAAAGTGATTTGACTTGTTTGAAGCATTTGTACCGTTCCCGACCTGGACTTTCGAGGTAGGAAGCAATATTAGCCGATACCCTGAAACTTAGTTCTTGCTTTGATGCAGAAAACAATTTCTCAAGTGCCCCCCAGACTCCCACTAATGCGAGATCTGGGTTACTACCCCACATGCTCATGTCTACAGCTTGAATCGCGAAACTGAAATCTTCGTTTGCCATAAGCCTGCTTCCATCGCGCCAGTGAGACTTTACCCATTCCAATTCGGAGACTCCAACGCGGGTTGTCTGCCTCAAATCTGGCGTCAGTCGACGCATATGTATCTCCATCGGCCATAATTCAGGCTCTTCCTGGATCGTTGAAATAGAACTAAACCGTTCCGATGAAATCACAGGAGTAAAAAGCATGACCGTTGACCTTAATCTCAGTAGGGCGACAATCCACCAGATCGTGTTAATTCGATCGAGGTCCTCAATGTTGCAAGTTGCAGGTAGGAATAGTTCGGCAGTAATGTCTATACTAATCCCGCCCTTTGCGGCCTTCCAAGGAGCAGGATGTGGTTTGCCAGGCGATGCGGGCGTGAACGCCATTAAGAATGGGGCCATGAAATGCGCATAGGTCTGAGATACGACTGCACCATCACCGAGATCGAAACGCTCGGGGACAAGTACAACATTGGATAATCCGGCGTATAGATCATGTAGGTTAGGATTCATGTTGGGCGCCTCTCGTTAGGAAGTATGCTACTTGTCCGGAATCCTTGCACATTGTTATAAGCATGGTTCACTTTTGCTGCCTGCTCAATTTAGGAAACCATCTTGCCTCTGGGAGCTTGTTAGCTCGCCAGTCGCACTGCTAGAGTATTCTAGTGGATGGGACGACGCTTATTTGGCCGGTACGGAAGAGTTTGGGTGGCCGGCCAAATTTCCATGCACACGTAGAGCGGCTTCCGGGAACATTTCCAGGTTGGCAAGGATTCGAGTGTCCTCGCATCTAAATACTATTCATGGCACATATTCTCATTACCAACGACGACGGCATCCAAGCGGAAGGCTTGCGCGCGCTGGTCCAGGCGGTCGAAGGACTGGGCACCATTAGCGTGGTTGCGCCGAGCCATGAGCGCAGCGCCGCCGCGCAGTCGTTGACGCTGCGGCAGCCGATTTTCTGGGAGCAAGTGGCCGAGCGCGAATGGGCGGTCGAGGGCACGCCCGGCGGATTCGGTGATTCTGGCGCTCAATAAGCTGCTGCCGAACCGGCCCGACCTGGTGATTTCCGGAGTCAACCGGGGCGGCAACCTGGGCGAAAACGTATTTTATTCGGGCACGGTGGGCGCTGCGATGGAAGCGGCGATCAACCACATCCCGGCCATCGCCGTATCGGTGGCGCACAAGGGCAGGGCGTTCCGATTCGAGCATGCCGCGAAATTCGCGCGGGATTTGGCGCAATTGGTGTTGGCCGATGGCATGCCGCAGGGCGTGCTTTTGAACGTGAACGTGCCGCTGGTCTGGAACGGCGGCGTGCGCTTCACGCGCCAGTCGAAGAAAGTCACGCGCAATATTTTGCAGGAAGGCACTGACCCGCGCGGCCGCGGCTATTTCTGGCTGCTCGAACAGGAGCACATCGAAGGGCTCGATCCGAAAAGCGATTACGCCGCGATTTTCGACCAGGCCGTTTCCATAACCCCGCTGCAGCTCGACCGCACGCACGAGACCTCGCTCAATCATCTGTCGCATTGGGCATCCAAGTTGGATACGAGCGCGGAGGCTGCCGAGCCTCTCGCCGCCACGCGGCCCGACCAGAAGTAGCCGGCCCATCCGTAATTTTTCTCTTTCCGCTGTTATTCGACTCAAGATTTTCTCCATTTTGATGATATAGGCATTTGCGGAGCCTCCCGAAGCGCATAAACCCGTGAGCTGACTTCGCCGATCTCATCCAGCTAAGGAAAAACGATGAAGCCTAGAATTTTAGTGGTGGAAGATGACCGTTTCTTCCGCCAGATGCTCAAACACTGGCTGGAGAAAGAAGGGTACGAGCCTCTGCTCGCCGAGACTCTTGAGGAAGGCTTCATTGCCATCGCGGCCGAACCTTTGCCGGACGCGGTCCTGCTGGATATACACCTTGGGGAGAAGAGCGGCCTCACCTTGGTCCACTGGGCGCGCAAGCAGAGGCACTTGGCGCACGTGCCCATCGTTGCCGTGACTGCCGATGACACGTTGAAGGATCGAAAGCGCTCGCACGATGCGGGTTGCGACGCCCACTTCACTAAACCAATTGATTTCAGTGCCTTGCGAAAGTTCCTCGTTTCGCTAGGAGTTTATTCGGCGCCTTAATCTGAAAACTGAACGCGCGGAGATTTCGCCCCCTAGTTTCACTCAGCTATTTTTTTCTAGCTCCAGATGCCATGAAGGCTTCATGATTCCTCTGTGAACCGCCCTGCCGATAGCGATGTCTCAACCTTTCCCTCCGTGGTCGATTTCGGCCGCGAACTCTGTTGCGATCTCGCGGTGGCGGAATCGCGCGAGTGGCTGGTGACTAACGGCATTGGGGGATATGCGTTCGGGACGGTCGCGGGCCTCGAGACGCGCAGCTACCACGGATTGCTGATCGCCGCGCTGCAGCCACCGCTTGGGCGGACGCTGTTGCTAGCCAAACTGGACGAGACCGCGTTGTACGGCGCCGAGCAGTTCCAACTTGCTACTAACCGGTGGGTTGGCGGAGCGGTGACTCCCGAAGGTTATCGCCACATCGAGCGGTTCCATCTGGAGGGCACTACGCCTGTGTGGACTTTTGCCCTGGCCGATGCGCTGCTGGAAAAGCGCATCTTCATGCAACCGGGTGCGAACACCACTTATGTCCTATACCGCCTCGTGCGGGCCAGCGGGTCCATTGATTTGTCCATCAAAGCGCTTGTGGACTATGCCGCCGAGCATTGCGCAACCACCGCCGGAGATTTTCCGATGGAAATTACGGGCGTCGAACGCGGACTGGGCGTCGCGGCGTTCGAGGGGGCTGTGGCGTTCTATGTTCTGAGCAACGGTGGCGCGGTCCGGCCAGCCAATGAGTGGTATCGCAATTTTGACCTTTCGGCCGAGCGGGCGCGCGGGCTTCGCGATCACGCCGACCATTTTTTTGCGGGAGAATTCATCGCGACGCTGGCTCCGGGCGAGTCGCTCACGATCGTCGCGAGCACGGACGCCGCGCCATCCTTGAACGGCGAAGCTGCTTATGCGGAGCGGCAGAAACAGACTCGCTCGCTGCTGGAAGAGTTTTCAGGCGGGAATGCAGGACAAGTACGCCGAGTTCCGCTGCACATCGAGCAGCTTGTGCTTGCCGCGGATCAATTTATCGCCGCGCGTCCGCTGGAGGGCATGGCCGATGCGCTTACGATCCTGGCCGGGTACCCGTGGTTTGGCGATTGGGGACGCGACACGATGATCGCTCTTCCCGGGCTTTGCCTGGCGACCGGGCGTCCTTCCATAGCGCGCAACATTCTGCGAACGTTCGCGCGCTTTGTGAGCGAGGGAATGCTGCCCAACAATTTTCCAAGCGCGGGCGCGAGGCCTGCGTATAACACGGTCGACGCCACGCTTTGGTATTTCCAGGCCATTCGCGAATATTTCGAGGCGACACGCGATATCGGCCTGCTGGGAGAACTATTTCCTGTGCTCGATGCCATCGTGGACGCGCACGTTCGCGGAACCCGCTACCACATTCATGTCGATGCAGCCGACGGGCTGCTCTATGCCGGAGAGGCTGGCGTGGCACTCTCCTGGATGGACGCGAAGGTCGGCGACCGGGTGATAACGCCGCGCATCGGCAAGCCGGTGGAGATTAACGCGCTATGGTTCAACGCCGCTATGTCCATGGCCCAATTCGCGCGCGCCCTCGGACGCGCTTCGGATTTCTACGAAAATCTGGCGCAGCGCGCGCGGACCGGCTTCGACCGCTTTTGGAATCCCCAAAAACTCTTTTGTTTCGATGTGATTGATGGTCCGCCGGGCATGGAAAAATGCGACGCGGCATTGCGCCCCAATCAGATTTTTGCAGTTTCGCTGCCGGAATCTCCCTTGACGCCGGAGCGGCAGCGAGCGGTCGTGGACGTGTGCGCGCGCGAACTTCTCACGTCGTTCGGTTTGCGCAGCCTGGGCCGGAAAGAGCCCGGCTATATCGGGCGGTACGCCGGAGGCGTGGAAACGCGTGACGCGGCCTACCACCAAGGCACGGTGTGGGGCTGGCTGCTCGGTCCATTTGCGCTGGCTCACCTGCGCGTTTATCAGGATACCGAAACGGCGATGTCTTTCCTGGAACCGATGCTTCGCCATGTCGCGGCCGCGGGACTCGGCACCGCTGGCGAAATCTTCGATGGGGATGAGCCGTTCACGCCCAACGGCTGCATTGCGCAGGCCTGGACGGTCGGAGAGACACTGCGCGCCTGGCGGCTGATAAATTTCAAAATTTGAGTTGGAGAGTCCGAGCGGCGCAGGCTTAGCGGCGCGGCCTCTCAGAGATTGTGTGGCAAATCAAATATGAAAAGCCCAGCGGCTGAGGACGTTAAGAAAAAAGTCTCTTTTTCGTGTCGTACCGAGTCCCGGTAGGGACGGGGATAAACTCCGCGAGGAATCACTTTTGGCTTCAAAGTCAAAAGAATGAGAGATTCCTCGGCAAGAGGCATGCCTCGGAATGACAGTAATTTTTCCGCAGCCTGTGAAGAGGCTGCATCACTAAAACCCTAGGAACAGATTGGGGCGGACGGTACGCTCCTAGCGCCGGAAACCTCTGCCAAATCCGCCGAACCCACGACCAAATCCTCGGCCAAATCCGTAGCCTCCGTAGCCGTAGCCTCCATAGATTCCAATGGCAAACGGGCCCGGATAAAATGCGTACGGATACGGATAATATGGGTAACCGTATGGATACCCGTAGTAGAGCGGCGAGGGATATCCGGGGCCGCCTGGCGCCGCCATATGTTGCGCGCGTGCACTGGGCGCGCGCGAATTGTAATCTTCCTGCGTCACCGGCAAAAACGCAAACTGGCTACGCTCGGTTGAAATCGTGACCGGCGCCTGCAGACGGAATGATAGGACTGTTTCAGCGGGAATGATGGTCGGTTTGCCGCGCGTAGTCACTACGGCGATAAGACCTGCGGCCGCGCCCACGCCCGCGCCAATGGCCGCGCCGGTACCACCTTCCGCGATGGCGCCAATGGCCGCGCCGACTCCCGTTGTGGTTCCCACGGTGGCGGCGTCGCGTCCATGCGAAGTGCCCGCGGTGGTTTGCAGCATTTGCGTTTGCAGGGGCACTTGCTGGCCATCGACCAGCGTTAATTCACCAAGCTGCACGCCCAGTTGGGAGGTTCCGCTGCCGTGCCCTGCTTTCTTGGCCACGGCAACCGTGCCGGTCTCGGCCTGTCCGCGTCGAGCGACTACCCATCCATCCACCACGATCGGCTGGTCCACGACGGCGCTAAAGGTGTCGCCAGGCAGATTGCGATCGCTGGACAGCCAATCATCTGAGCGCACACGGATGATGGTGCCGGCGGGCAACGTCAGCGTCGCCGGGGGGACTGCCTGGTTTGGTGCGGCTTGATTCGCGGCCTGGGTCCGCGGCGCCTGGTTCGGCGGCAGCCTGGTTCGGCGGTGCCTGATCCTGAGGATTCTGCTGCTGGATCGTCGCCTGGACTTCGCCGGGCTGATCCTGCTGGGCGGATGCCGATAGCGCGCCAAGGGAAATGGCCAGGCCTAACCCGAGCAATGTCAGTGTCTTTGAAAAATTGCGATTTTCGTTGTTTAACGTGGTGCGGGTCATACATGCTCCTGTGGACTTCATCTTTGGCAGTTCCGTGTACGTGCCGGCCAAAGCCAATCCTAACTCCAAATCTCTTACCTGCTTTGATGATCGCGCCGCGGAGTTGAGTTGTCCGGCAACATGCGCGTAGTTTCCGGCAGAGCCGGGGCGACCGGGACACGTGGCTATTGGCAGGGCCAATAACTGAGATAGAATCGCAAGTTGTGACCCCGGAAACCGAGATTCGTTTGGGCACCTCCGCATTCACGGCGGCCGGCTGGGAAGGCGCTTTTTATCCGCCGGGCATGAAGCCGTCCGAATACCTGAGCTACTACGCCACACAATTCGATACCGTGGAAGTCGACAGCACGTTTTATCGCACGCCCGCGATTTCAACCGTGAAAGGCTGGTACGCAAAAACTCCGCCGGGATTCTTGTTCGCGGCGAAGGTGCCGCGGGTCATCACGCACGAAAAGGCGCTGCAGGATTGCGACGAGGACCTGCGGCAGTTTCTGCGCGCCATGGATTGTCTCGGCGAAAAGCTGGGTCCCCTGCTGTTTCAGTTCGGATATTTCAACAAGAAGGTTTTTGCCGGCGTGCAGGAATTCCTGGCGCGCCTCTCGCCGTTTTTGAAGAAACTTCCCAAGGGACACCGGTTTGCCGTGGAAATACGGAACAAGAATTGGCTTGTCCCGGACTTCATCGAGGCGCTGCGGGAGCGCCACGTCGCGTTTGCCCTGGTGGACCACGTATGGATGCCGCGCCCGCGGCAGCTTTTTCAAAAATTCGATCCCATCACGGCGGACTTCGCCTATGTGCGCTGGATCGGAGACCGGAAGGGAATCGAGGAAAAGACAAAAACGTGGAACAAAATCATTCTGGACCGCGGCCCGGACCTGGCCGAATGGGTCGAAGTCTTGAAACCTGTTCACAAACGCAAAATCCAGATTCTTGCGTTTGCCAACAATCACTATGCCGGCTACGGACCCGGCACGATCGAGCAGTTCAGGGAACTCTGGCAGCGCAAGGGCGGCGGGAAGATTGCTTCGCCACGGCTGCGCCCGGCGCTTCGGGAAAATCAATCGCTATTTGAGTAATCAGGATTTCATCGCGATAGTAGGACGACTCAATCAAACCGGCAACTCCTCGACGACTTCTGTTTCCTTTTGGTCCTTAGGCAAATTTCTTTGGCGCCACAGGCTCAGCAGAGTTGCCGCAGCGGCGCAAAGCGCCGGGATCGCGCCGGCAAGCAATATCTCCCGCGGGCCCCAGCGCAAAGTCAGCATCAATCCGCCGAGCATGGGGCCAACAATCGAGCCGATGCGGCCGATCCCGAGCGCCCAGCCCACTCCCGTGGATCGAATCGCGGTGGGATAGAACGTTGCGGACAGCGCGCCGAGGGCTCCCTGCGCGCTCTGGACCACGAATCCCAGAACCAGCGTGATCGTCATCGTCAGCAAAAACGTTTGGGAAAGCGCCAGAGCCGCGATCAGCAGCGCGGACGCCACGAATTCGGCCAGCAAGACCGTGAACGCGCCCCACCGCTGCATCATGTACCCTGCCATGAAAGATCCGATCATTCCTCCGCCGCTGAACAGCACGACCGCCGTAATTCCCGCCGAAATCGGCAGGCCCGCTTGCCGCAGAAGAGAAGGCAGCCAACTCACCACGAAATACAGGATCAGGAGATTCATGAAAAAGGGAATCCACAGCAAAACCGTTCCGATCGCGCGCCCTTCGGTGAACAGATACTTTACGGGCATGGGCTTTCGGCGATCCTCGCGTGACAACCCGACGTACAAATCCGGATCGGCAAGGTCCGGAGAAACGCGCGCCATGATTTTCGCGATTTTCCGGTGATCCGCTCCGCGCACCTCCAGAAAGCGCACCGACTCGGGAAGGATAAAATTAATAGCAGGGACAACGCCAGCGGCAATGCACCTCCCGCATAAAAGACCGATTGCCAGCCCCATCTCGGAAGCATCTCCCAGCTTGCCGCTCCCCCAAGAAGAGTGCCGAGCGGCATCCCGCAAAACAGAATGCTCACATAGACGGAGAGAAGGCGTTTGGGGGCATATTCCGACAAGCAGCGCGACGACGTTGGCCAGCGCACCGCCGAGCCCAAGCCCCGTCAAGAATCTCAGGAGTTCCAGTTGATTGATCGTGGTGGCATGCGGCGTCAGAGCGGCAAAAATGCCAAAGGAAACCGTGCTGGCGACGATCGGCCATTTCCGGCCCCAGCGGTCGGCAATCAATCCCGCCGCCATCGACGAGATCATCAATCCGAACAGGGCCGCGCCAAAGACCGGACCGAACGTGCGGACCGGAATGCGCAGGGTATCCGCCATCGAGGGCGCCAGGAACCCGATGCTTTGCGCGTCGAAACCGTCGAGCACGATGACCATGCCGCACAGCGCCATGGTCGCGATCTGGAAACGGCTCAACGGCCGCTGGTCGATCATTTCGCTGACGGTTGTCGCGCGCTTCATGCGATCTCCACGGCACTCGATGGTACTCCCGGACGATGCAAGAACAGTAAGCGGACGCTAGCATAAGCGGGAGGAGCGTTCAACGAACTTAAATGGGAATGTC
>CAWAEW010000002.1:0-14379 GCA_963781055.1 Terriglobia bacterium | reverse complement strand
CGCCCGGGCAACTCGCAATTTACGGCAGGGACGGCAAGGCGGCCGTTGTCTGGTATCGATTCGGCAAGGAGAAGTGATCTGGTGGGCAATGTCCTCGCCGATGTCCAACGGCACCATTCTCGAAAAAGGGAATCTCGCGCTGTTTCCGAATTCAGTGGGGCCTCGGGACTCGCATATCCTCTGGGACGAATATTTTCACGGCATGCGCCGGTCGCTCAGTTCCTATTTTGCGGCAACGCCCTTGCCATGGGCCGGCTTGCAGATCGCCTTCGCGTTCGCGATCGTCCTCTTCACCTTTTCCCGCCGCTCGGGCCCCGTCCGCGCGCCCGTTGCCGAATCGCGGCTTTCGCCCTTGGAGTTTGTAGACACATTGGGTAGCTTGTATCAATCCGCGCAGGCCGCTCCGGCCGCCGTGGAGATCGTGTACCAGCGATTGCGGCTTTCCCTTGCGCGCAGGCTCGGCACGCCCGCAAAGATGCGGCTGCCGGAGTTGTGCCAGGCGGCGTCCGACGCTGGATGGCCCGCCGCCGCGCTGTTCAATACACTCTCGGACGCGGAGCGCGCCATGCGCGACATTCATCTGGAAAATGGCGAGGCACTGGAACTGGTCCGCGCACTTCACGGATACTTGGATCGCCTGGATACTAAGATTGATACTAAGCTGGACACTCAGCGGAAACCCGCGAAGAGAGACCTTCATGGAAATGACCGCAGCGGATTTGGCCTCGCATGTACGCAGGGAATTCGCGAAAATCATCGTGGGGCAGAACGACGCGCTGGACCAATTGCTTCTCGTGCTGCTCGCGCGCGGCCATGCCCTCATCGAAGGCGTCCCGGGGCTCGCGAAAACCCTGGCCGTCAAGTCGCTGGCGCATATCTTCCGCCTGCAGTTCCAGCGCGTGCAGTGCACTCCGGACCTGATTCCCGCGGACATTTTAGGCGGAAATATTTTTGAGCCGGCCGCCGGAACGTTCCGCATTCACCGCGGCCCGATTTTCACCGACCTGCTCCTGGTCGACGAGATCAACCGCATGCCGCCGCGCACGCAATCCGCGCTGCTGGAAGCCATGGAGGAATTGCAAGTGACCATGGACGGCACGACCCACCCGCTCCCTCGCACCTTTACGGTTTTCGCCACGCAGAATCCGGTGGAATTCGAGGGCACCTATCCGCTGCCGGAAGCTCAGCTGGACAGGTTCCTGATGAAAATTCGCATCGAATATCCCCAGACCGAGCAGGAAACCGAGATTTTGTCGTGCTACCAGGACGGCTTTGAGGCGCGAACGTTTGAACGCGTGCAAGTCGAATCGGTCCCCGACGACGCGCTGCAGTCGGCGCGCGAGGAATGCTCGCGTGTGCGAGTCGAACCCAAGCTTCTGGATTACATCGTCTCCATCGTCCGCGCGACCCGCAATTCTCCCGCGTCAGCCTGGGAGCAAGTCCCCGCGCGGCCATTTCCCTGATGCTGGTGGCCAAGGCCATCGCCGCGATCGAAGGCCGCGACTTCCTGATTCCGATGACGTGAAAACCGCCGCCCCTCCGATCCTTCGCCACCGCATGTTGCTCAAGCCCGAGGCTGACCTCGAAGGCATCACGCCCGATCAGATCGTCGCCGAAGTTCTGGCGGGCGCTTCGGTTCCGCAATAGCGCCATGGAGCGACTCGTCCCTGCGAACGTGGCGGCGCCGGCGGAAAATGCCGGCCGCATTCCGTTCGCTTTCGGGCGCCGTTTTTTTCTCCTTTTGTTGATTGGCCTCGCATGGATTGCTCCGGCCTGGAAAGAGCCCCGCTTTCTGTACGCCATGGTCCTCTGGGATGTGCTTGCGCTGGTGTTTTGGGCCTATGACCTTCGCCGCATGCCTCGGCCCGCCCAGCTTGAGGTGCGTCGCGTGTGGAAAGAGCCGCTTGGACTGGCGCAAAAATCACGCGTCACGATCGAAGTAAGCAACTCCTCGAACGTGTCTATTGCCGTTCAGTTGACGGACGAAGCGCCCGATACATTCAGCCCGGAAATTCCCGAGGTTCCGCTCGTGGTTCCCGCCGCGAGTTCCGCCGGCGCCTCCTATGCGATCGAGCCGCGCGTGCGCGGCGACGCCAAATTTGGCGATGTCTGGCTGCGCTACTCGAGCCCGCTGGGCGTGGCCGAGCGATGGGCGCGCGCGCGCCTCGCTCAAAATGTGCGCGTCTATCCGAACCTGGGAGAATCGCGGAAGATGCGCATCTACCTGATTCGCAGCCGCCAGATCGAACTGGAAAAACGCCTCAAGCGGCAGCGCGGACACGGAAGGGAATTCGAGAGCCTGCGCGAGTATCGCGCCGGGGACGAATACCGCGATGTTTCGTGGAGCGCCACGGCGCGGCGGGGCAAGCTGATCACAAAGGTATATCAGGTCGAGCGCAGCCAGACGGTATGGCTGGTGCTGGATGCGGGGCGGCTGCTGCGGGCGCGCGTCGGCCAGCTCAACAAGCTTGACCACGCGGTGAATGCCGCGCTGAGCCTCGCGCAAGTGGCGCTTTATTCCGGAGACCGCGTGGCCCTGCTGGCCTACGACAGGAAATTGCAGCAGCGCGTGGCGCCGGGACGCGGCGTGCCGCATCTCCGCGCGCTGATCGAAAGCCTGGCGCAAGTCCACGCGGCTACCTCCGAAGCCGATCATCTGCTTGCGACCAGGGCCCTGCTTTCCTCGCAAACGCGCCGCAGCCTGGTTGTCTGGCTGACGGATTTCGCGGAGACCGCGGCCACGCCCGAAGTCATCGAATGCACGGCCGCGATCGCCAGCCGGCATCTGGTTCTGTTCGGAGTCATGGCGCAGACCGAGTTGCGCAGCCTGGTCGCGGCGTGCCCGGATTCGGTGGAAGAAATGTATCGTTACAGCGCCGCGCTGGAAATCGTCCAGCGGCGCGACCTGTTGCTCAGGCAAGTGCACCAGCAAGGCGCGATGGTCCTGGAAGCCGCTCCGGCCGGATTGTCCACCGCGCTAGCGAATCAATATCTGGAGATCAAGGAACGCAGCCTGCTTTAGCCAATCTGCGTCATTGAATTGTAATTTTCGGGGTTGGCCACAGTTCCCCTGCATCTGCGCGACATCTGCGTACGTTTCCTCGCCCCTCCGGGACTTCAGGCCAGACTTCGGGCCAGACAAAATGATATCGCCGCATAAAAACAGCCGCTTCGAACTTTCTTGTCGGAGAGAATCTTTAGCCGATTGGAGCATCCTGCACAGCTGCACATGTTCTGGCTCCGCCGGAGTCTTCCTCATCACGAACAGGAGCAGCAATCCGAAGAGCGCCGCGGCCAGCAAATACTTCCACCGGACCGCCAGGTCACTCGGAGATACGAAGCCTTCAATCGTGCCGGCGACGATGAGCAGAGGAATGATTCCCAGCGCAAGCTCTATCGCGCGGCGTCCTTCCCGTGCCAGCGAATCGCGCCGCGGCAGCACGCCGGGAAACAGCAGGCCCTTCGCGATCAGGAATCCGGCTCCGCCGGCGATGAAGATGGCCGGCAATTCGAGAACGCCATGCGGCGCGACAAAACTCAGCAGCTGGCCGGACATTCCCGCCTGCCAGCACGCGGCATTCACCACGCCGAACAGCAGGCCGTTGAACGCCAGCATATATAGCGTTCCAATGCCCGCAGTAATGCCGAACGCAAACGTCGCGAACGACACGCTGAGATTGTTGGTCATGATGGCGCTGGACTCCAGCGGCTTCACCGAAACGATCGAATGCGTCCACATCTGATGCTTGTCGATCGACTCCATCATCCCGGGGCCCAGAAAATACCGCTGAAAGCCGGGATCGACGACGCCCATGACGAATCCCGCAGCGGCCAGCGCGAAGAAAACGGCGCATGCGGCCAGCGTGTAGGGCAGGGTATCGTGAAATACTTGCGGAAAAGTGTCGCGATAAAATGTGACAATGCGGCCGCCCTGTGCGCGGCGTCCCATGTAGATGCTGTTATGCGCGCGGCCGAGCAGTTGATTCAAGGACTGCGCCAAGCGCTGGCTGGAAGGATCTTCGCGAACCGTCGACAGATCCGACGCGGCCTGGCGATATAATACGGCCAGCTCTCGCAACTCGTGGTGACTCAAGGCGCGGATCCCGCTTTTTTCGGTTCGCGCGACCAGTTCGTCGACACGCGCCCAATAGGGACGCCGCTTCTGAAGCCATCTTGTGGAGAGCACCGATGTCCTCCGACGACAAGCTTATCATCGAAACCCCGGAGCAAACCGTTCTGGAGTTTCCTCTCGCCGGAATCGGCAGCCGCGCCCTGGCGCTGGCGATTGACACGCTGCTGCAGATCGGCGTTGGTATCGTCCTCGGCCTGTTCACCGCGCTGATTTCCTATATGGGTTTTCTGCCGCGGGTGGGAAAACAGTATGTGTACGCCATCCTGATTTTTGCGGCCTTCCTGATGGAGTTTGGATACTTCGCATTTTTCGAGACGATTTGGAATGGCCAGACGCCCGGAAAGCGCTGGACCAAGCTGCGCGTCATCACCGATTCCGGCCGGCCGATCGGCGCGCAGGCGGCGATCCTGCGGAACTTGATGCGCATCGTGGATTCGATCCCTTTTCCGATTTATGCCGTCGCGATCATTACGAGCTTGCTCAGCCCGCAGAGCAAGCGCATTGGCGACTATGTCGCCGGCACCGTCGTCATCCATGAAAAGTCGTTGCCTGGCGGCCGTGCCATATGGGACGCCCCGCCCGTGAATCTTTTAGCGGCGCCCGTGTCTCGTGCGCTCACTGCAGGCGAACTGCAACTGGTCGAAACATTCCTGGAACGCCGCGCCAGCTTGCAGGAGGAGGTTCGGCGCTCCATGGCCCGCCAAATTGCAGACCGCCTGGCGCAGGGACGCACCGATTCTTCGGCGCCCATTCAAGATCCGGAGAAGTTTCTGGAAGCACTCGCTGAACAGTCCCGCAATCGCGCGCATTTTCGGTGATGCCATCCGGAGGGATATCGGAGACTTACGGCCGCCTCGATGGGCACAACGTCCACAGCAACTTCCAGCCGATGGCGTTTCCCGCCGATCAGAATTCCTTTGGCGGGTCCCACGTCCTCGTAATCTCTTCCCCAGGCAAGCGTGATATGCGAGTCGGAAGGCATCAATCCATTCGTCGGATCGAAATCCACCCAACCGAAGCCGGGTGCAAACACGCTGATCCAGGCGTGCGAAGCGTCCGCGCCCGCCAGGCGCTCCTGTCCGGGGGGAGGAACCGTGGCGATGTACCCGCTGACGTATCTGGCAGAAAATCCGCGCGAACGCAGGCAGCAGATTTGCAGATGCGCGAAATCTTGGCAAACGCCCTGGCCGGATCGATACACGTCCATCACCGGCGTATCGATTTTCGTGGAGCCGGCCAGAAATTTGAATTCGCGAAAAATCCGCTGCGTCAGATCAAACGCGCATTGCAGGAACGGCTGGTCGCTGGGAAATGACGGACGCGCATATTCAGCAAGCTCGGGGGACCACGGAACGTAGGCGGATTCGGAAGCAAACTCGCGCGCCGCAAGCGTTTCCCGGTCCATGGAAGAGGCCAGGGTATGCAGGACGTTTTCCCAGGAAGGTCCGCGGCCCAGATCCGGCGCGCGGGGCGGCGTGACTTGCACGGTGCTCTCGGCCGCAATCTTCAGGCCCGTGTGCGGTTCCTGCACGCTGAACCACGTGACGTGATTGCCGAAATAATCGAACCCGTCATTTTTTACGGCCGGCGCGGGCAGCAGAATCAATTGGTGCTGCAAACAAGCCTGGGTCGCGTGCTCGCGCGGCCGCAGCCGAACCACGTTGTGAGACAGCGGAATCGCCTCATCGTATCCGTATCGCGTGGAATGCGTGACGCGGTAGTTCACGATTCCTGCTCCTCCCGGATCGCCGCCGACTTCGCGCGAAACCACCGCGTGCGAAAAATACAATTGGGCAATGGCCTCGGAAAGCTCGTCGATCTGAACCAGAAGGCCGGAAAGCAGGGCGTCAAATCCGGCGTGGCGTCCGTCGGCGGGCAGAGAGCACAAATCCACGAAATCGGCGAGCTGAATCGATGTCCGCATTTTCAGGAGCACGCGCTGATCGTAGTTGCGGTCGGGATGAGAAATGTCGCGCGGCAGCGCGGCCAAATGCTGGTCGATCAGCGAAAGTTGAAAGGCCACCGACCGCGGATTGGTCTCGTCGGCGAGCAGGAGATCGGCAACGGCATGTGTTTCCAGGTGGGTCAGATACCGGCGGCGATAGGTGAGGGAACTGTCCGTGATCTCCAGAACCGCTTCGAGCAGCACCGGATCGCCCGCACTCTCCACTAGCGTATCTTGCAGGAATTTGGCAATGAACGAAACGCGTTCGATGCGGCGGCCCATGTCGAGAAATCGCCAGGCTTGGCCGCGGGTCATGGAATCCGATGCGAGCCCGACGAACGCGGCAATCGTGACGATCAAATTGTCGAGCAGTTCCAGCACTCCCGCGGACGGAATTCCCTGGCCGATCTTGAATCCGGAAAGGGCGCGATACAGTTCATGGAGAATGCGCCACGCGTCGTTCGAGATGGTATCGCGCAAGACCCTTGCCAGGCGGTGAACATTGGCGATGGTTCCGCGCAAGTCCTCGTCCTTCACATCGCCTAGCATGCGATCGATGAACTCGCGTTCCAGTTCCGCGCCATGCGAACGCAGCGGCTTCGCGCGGCACGCCGATGCGAGCGTCTCAATTGCCTGCACGCTCTCGATGCCCGTCTGGTCGAACATCCGGACCAGCGCGCCGCGTGCCAGCCGCGCTTGCGAATCGGTGCGCTCCGCGTACCGCCCCAGCCAGAACAGATCCTCGGCCAAGCGGCTCGGCAGATCGTTACCGCCACGGCTGATGGCGATGGGCTGGCCCGAGGGCGGAAGCAGCGTCACCGGGCTGACTGGGCCGTCGGACAAAATCCATGTGTCTTTGCTCCGGCCTCCTCTTTGCAAAGAGACGACCAGTGAATCATTGGACTGCGTGATTCGCGTCAGCCCGCCGTTCATCACCGTGTAGGAATCGCCATAGGCGCTCAAGTAGGAGCGGACCACGAAACGCCGCGGCTCCGCATGTTCCCCAATCAGCGCCGGCGTCGTGCAAGACATCACTTGCTTCTGCGCGACATACCGCGCAGGGCGCGCACGGATTTTCCGTTCCAGCGCCATCAATTCCTCTTGCGTCAGCGTCTGCCCGAATACAGGGTCCTCGCCCTGCGTCGGGTATGCCGACTTGATCACCATTTCCTGCAAATGCTGAATGACGTATTCCAGGATATCCCCATGCCCGCACCACCAGGTTCGCACGGAGGGAAGCTTGAGTTCTTCTCCGAGCAGATACCGGCAAAGAGAAGGCAGGAAGGGCAGAAATCCGGGAGCCTGCAAGACACCGGAGCCGATCGCGTTGGCGACGCCCACGTTGCCCCGGCGCACCGCCTGCAACAGGCCAGGCACGCCCAAGTAGGAGTCGGGATAAAGCTCCAGAGGATCGCAGAAATTGTCATCCACTCTGCGCAGAATGACGTCCACGCGCTGCAATCCGCCGAGCGTCTTCATGTACACGATAGTGTCGCGTACGGTCAGATCGTTGCCCTGCACCAGGGCGTAGCCGAGGTAGCGCGCCAGGAAGGAGTGTTCGAAATACGTCTCATTGTACGGGCCCGGCGTGAGCAGGACGATGCGGGGATTTTCGTGGTTGGCGGGCGCCAACTCCGCCAGCGTCTCCCGCAGCGATACGAAGAACGGCGCAAGCCGCTGCACGTTGCAGTGCCGGAATACCGAGGGCAGCGCACGCGAAAGCACGATTCGATTCTCCAGCGAATAGCCCGCTCCCGAGGGCGCCTGCGTTCGATCGCTTAGCACTTCGTACCGGCCGTCCTCGGTGCGCGCCAGATCGGCGGCATAGAGATGAAGCCAGCGATTCCTTGGCAGCCGGATTCCGTGGCAGGAGCGCAGAAAGCCGGGATTGGCCCAAAGCAATTCCGGAGGAAGTATGCCGTTGAACACGGTCTCCGCCGGGCCATAGAGATCCGCCAGCAACCGGTCCAGCAGCTGCGCGCGCTGAATCAAACCTTCGCTGATCACATCCCATTGACCGGAAGGAATCAGCAGGGGAATAAAATCCAGGCTCCATGGGCGGTCCATTCCATGGGGGTCGCCATAGACGTTGTGGGTGACGCCGTTTTGGTGAATGAGCCGCCGGGCCAGGTCGCGCCGTTGCCGGAACTCTTCGGGTTTCAGGGCATCCAGCTGGGAAACAAATTCCTTCCAGTGCGGCCGCAGGGAGCGGTCGGGCTGCATCATTTCATCGGGAAATGGGGAATCGAGCCCATAATTTTCGGCGAAAGCGCGGCGCAGCGCGATATCGGTTTCCGTGGTGCCCGGAGAAGTAGGTCCTTGCATAGTGACGGTTGGCGATATTCTATTGGATTCTCAGATCCAATGTGAATGGCAATTCCTTGCTCACTTTCTCTTCGCCCACCGGCATGGGCCCGGGAGTGTGGCCGAACCTGAAAAATCGCGCCATGCGCCGGCTCTCGGCCTCGTACGCATTCACCGGGAATGTGTCATAGTGCCGGCCGCCGGGATGCGCGACGTAGTACGTGCATCCGCCGATCGATCGCCCCGACCAGGTATCCACCACGTCGAAGACCAGCGGCGAGTGTACCCCGATGGTCGGATGCAAACAGTTGGGCGGCTGCCAAGCGCGATAGCGCACGCCCGCCACGAATTGCCCGTTTGTGCCCGTCGGATGCAGCGGCACGCGGCGCCCGTTGCAGGTGACCACGTGGCGCGGATCGACCATGCCGTTCACCAAAACCTGCATTCGTTCCAGTGAAGAATCCACATAGCGCGCCGCGCCGCCCGGCGTGGGCTCCTCGCCCAGTACGTGCCACGGCTCAATCGCCTGGCGGATTTCCAGCTCGATGCCTCGCTGCACGATGGTGCCGTAATGCGGTAAGCGGAACTCGAAATGCGACGCGAACCATTCCGGACGAATCGGATAGCCGGACTCGTTCAGTTCGCGGATCACGTCTTCCAGATCCTCGCGAATAAAATGCGGCAGCATGAAACGGTCGTGAATTTCCGTGCGCCACCGCACCAGATCCTCGCGATACGGCTCCTTCCAGAAGCGCGCGATCAGGGAACGAAGCAGCAGGTGCTGCGTGAGGCTCATCCGGGAATGTGGCGGCATTTCAAACGCCCGCATTTCCAGCAAGCCCAGGCGGCCCGAGGCGCTTTCCGGAGCATATAGCTTGTCGATGCTGAATTCCGCGCGGTGCGTGCTGCCGGACGCGTCAATCAGCAGATTCCGAAAGACGCGATCCACGGTCCATGGCGGTGTAGAAACATTCTCCGGAATTTGCTGGAAGGCAATTTCCAGTTCGTAGACCTGGTCGTTTCGCGCTTCGTCCATGCGAGGCGCCTGGCTGGTCGGGCCGACGAAGATTCCGCTGAACAGATATGAAAGCGCCGGATGATTGTGCCAGTAACCGATCAAGCTTCGCAGCAATCCAGGATTGCGAAGCAGCGGGGAATCGGCGGGAGTCGCCCCGCCGACGAGAATATGATTTCCTCCGCCGGTTCCGGTGTGACGTCCATCGAGCATGAATTTTTCGGTGCCCAGGCGAGCCAGGCGGGCCTCTTCGTAAAGCGCCGTCGTGTTTTTCACCAATTCGTCCCAGCTCGCGGATGGATGCAGGTTCACTTCGATCACGCCGGGGTCGGGCGTTACTTTAAGCGTATGAAGTCGCGTGTCGTACGGGGGAGCATATCCTTCGACCAGGACAGGAAGTCCCAGGTCGGCGGCCGTATCTTCGACCGCAGCGACCAGCGCGAGATAGTCCTCCAAATACTGCTGCGGCGGCATAAATACGCGCAGCATGCCGTCGCGCACTTCGGTGCACAACGCGGTGCGGATAATCCAGGGCGCCGATTGGCCCGGGCCGGGAGGCAAGGCCAGCATCAGGGTGCGGCGGTGAGGCCGCGCACGCGCCGGGCCTTGCTGGATGGTTTGCTCGACAAACCCCTGGCTTAACCGGCCCTCGGCCACGACGCCCACACGCTCGCGCATCGCCGACATGGCGTCGCGCGCTTGCAATGCGGCGCGTTCCGCCATCGGATCCTGCTCATAAATGCGCGGATATTCGGATTCCTTCACCCAGGGAATCGAATCGAGCGGCAAGCGGAAACCCATGGGAGAATCGCCCGGCACCAAATACATCCGCTCGGGACGGAACGTCCAGGCGCCGCTGGTCCAATCGGCGCTGCCGTCGGTGTAGTGGTCGCGGCGCAGCGGCAGGGCGTATCCGATCACTTGGTCCAAGCCGTGTTCGAAAACGCGCGCCAGGCGTTCGCGGTCCTCCGCATTTTCCAGTTTACTTTCGAAGGGATCGACGTTGACCGGAAGCCGCCGCTCCTTCCACATGTAGTACCAGGCGTCTTCATAGCCCGGCAAAATGTGCGCGGGATTGACGTCCAGGCGCTCGGCCAGGTTGAGCATGAAAACTCGCGCATCGTAGCTCGTCTGTTTGCCGGAAGTGTTTTCCTGGGCGATCAATGACGGATCGCGCCATACGGGCTCGCCGTCCTTGCGCCAATACAAACCGAGCGTCCAGCGGGGCAACGATTCGCCCGGATACCATTTGCCCATGCCGTGGTGCAGAAATCCGCCCGGGGCGAAGCGGTCGCGCAGCCGTCGAATCAACGTGTCGGCGCGCTTGTATTTTGTCGGGCCCACCGCGTCCATGTTCCATTCGGCGCCATCCATGTCGTCGATGGAAACGAACGTCGGCTCGCCGCCCATGGTCAGCCGCACATCGTGCGCGTTCAGGTCGGCGTCCACCAGATGCCCGAGCGATTCGATCTCGATCCATTGCTGGTCGGAATAGGGCTTCGTCACGCGCGGGTCTTCGTGAATGCGCGTGACGGACATCGAAAATTCGAATTCGTCCTTGGCTTTGCGGCGCGTTTCTTTTTCGGAGGCCGACTCGGAAGTGGTGATGGCTTCGTCATCGTAGGAAAAACCGCCGCTGATCGCGGCCGCCGTCACCGGCTGGGCCGAGCAGGCCAGGGGAATGTGTCCTTCCCCGGCGAGCAATCCGGAAGTGGGATCGAGGCCCACCCAGCCGCCGCCGGGCAAATACACTTCGGTCCAGGCGTGCAGGTCGGTGAAGTCCTTGTCCGTGCCGCTGGGGCCGTCGAGCGATTTGACGTCGGCAGTGAGCTGGATCAGGTAGCCGGAAACGAAGCGCGCGGCTAGTCCCAAATGCCTGAGGAGTTGCACCAACAGCCAGGCGGAGTCGCGGCAGGAGCCGCTTCCCAGCGTCAGGGTTTTCTCGGGCGATTGCACGCCCGGCTCCATACGGATCAGGTACTTGATCCGCTTTTGCACTCGCTGGTTCACGTCCACCAGAAAATCATTCGTGCGCATTGCTTCTTTTTGCGATTCCGCGATCAGTTCCTGCAGCTTCGGTCCCGCGGCGTGCTTTCTGCGATAGGGAGCCAGCTCCCTCTTTAGAACCGGGTCGTACGCAAACGGGAATTCCTCGGCGTATTTTTCCAGGAAGAAATCGAACGGGTTGATGACGGTCATATCCGCCACCAGGTCGACCTCCACGGAAAATTCCCGCGTTTTTTTGGGGAATACGAGCCGCGCCAGATGGTTGCTGTAAGGGTCCTGCTGCCAGTTAAGGAAGTGATCCTTCGGGACAACTTTCAGCGAATAGCTGGAAATCGGCGTGCGGCAATGCGGGGCAGGGCGCAACCGCACGACATGCGGCGACAGCCATACGGGTTTGGAATAGCGATAGAGCGTCTTGTGATTCAGTGCAACTCGGATGCTCATTGGGTATCATGCCGCTGAATTTTGGCATTCCTGGGCGCTATAGTCATCGATTCGCACGAATCGGGCGCGGGCTCCAGTCCAATGCTGAACGCTCCGATTGTGTCGGGGCGTGGGGCCCGCCGGAACACTGATCCCGGAAAAATTATACAAGATTCATCCGGACGTGCCGGACGAAACTCCGTTTCAACTTTTTTATCGTCAGGATAGCAAACGGCGGGGGCATGGAAGCTGCATGAGCGCCGATCTGCGCAGGCCTCAGGGATAGGCAGTTAGGATTTGTGTCGCGCCTCACGGCGCTTGGTCTCTTCCTATTCCGTTGTACCCAGCGCTTCCGCGCTGGGCTACGTTATGCCGCGCCTTCGGCGCTTTGACGCGCTGGGGTAAAATGCGCCGCCGCGTTCAGCAGGGTAGCATCGTCGCGCGCGGGTGCCGCGTGGTGTCACGTTGAAGTGGATTGCGTTGTCCCGCCGGGGTGCAGTCATCGATAGTTGCCAACTACAGGCCGCCAATTTCAATTCCTTGGCCGGCACGGGAGGTTCCAAATTAGTGGCGACGTAGCTTGACTGATGCCTCTGCGCATGTGTGCAGGGCATGGGTTGCCTGGGTGGGAGCGCCGGAGGCGCGGCACAACGTAGCCCAGCCCGTCAGGGCTGGGAACGCCGGGAATAAGATCCTGAGCACCGTAGGTGCGACACAATGGCGATCATGAATGTACCCCAGAGGCTTCTAAGGCAGTCTCGGCCGTCGAGCCGGCGGCACTCCCTACCAATATCAGGCATCTGACTGACGATCGCGATTCACAACGCTGTCTGATGCGCGTACACTCCATTCCGGGCGGCTGGCCGTGTCACATTACGTGACTTCCTGGGGGTATAATTGCTCGGGGCAAAAACATTTTATCGATTCCAGACTCTCGCTTTTCTGGCGATTTGTTTCGCTGGTTCTCGCGCCGAGGCTCGTCCCATCGTTTGGGTCGCTCCCGCTCTCGACAAGGGTTGGGCCGGAAGATGGCGCCGCAGGACATTCGCCAGATTGTTCTCTGGGCCGGGCGAGGCGAATATGAATCCTTTCAAGTCATCGTGCGCGGCCCGGCAGCAGGATTGGCCGGCGCAACGATTTCGGCTTCCGGCCTGGTCGGTCCCGCGGGACGAATTATTTCGTGGGAGAACATCCACCTTTATCGCGAACAGTATGTGCACATCGCGCGGGGAAGTCCGGATCGCGGCGGCACCAACCGGCCCCTTGGCCCTGGTTGGTACCCGGACGCCCTGATTCCCATCAATGCCCCGGATGTGGATTCCGCTGGAAGCCCGCACGGAAAAAAATAAAGCCGCGCAAAATTCCATGCCAGTTTACCGTGGCGGAGGGGAAAAACCAGCCGTTCTGGATCGATGTCTTCGTGCCGCGCACCGCGCCCTCCGGGGAATATCACGGGACCGTGGCGGTTGCCAGCAAACAAGGCACGGCCACCATCCAAGTCACCTTGCACGTTTGGAATTTTGAATTGCCGCTGCGCCCGTCGCTTCGTTCGGCATTTTGGATCTTCAATGACACGACCAGCAAGCCGCCCATTTCTTACGCGGATCGGCCGGAGAACCAACAGTTGTTGCTCGAACATAAGATCATGCCGCTCACGGTGGACGCGGCGAAAGAGCGGGAGTTCATCGATCGCTTCGGCCTGAATATTTCCCTATTAAAATGGTTCGATACCGCGAGTTATGGGCATTGCAACCAGCCGCCGGCGCCTTCAGTGGCTGATTTATTGGCACTGAAGACGAAACATCAACCCGATTTGCCGCTGTACGTTTATCTGGGCGATGAAGTCACGCCGTGCGCGAATATTTTTCCTGCGCTTAAGCAGTGGGCCAGAAATGTCCGGCAGGCGGGTTTGATCTCCGTGCTGACGGCCACGCCCTTGCCGGAATTGAGAGGCGATGGTTCCGGAGAAAGACGCTCCGCGGCCGATATCTGGGTGCTTCTGCCGAAGCAATTCGTTTCCAACGCGGACGATGTGGCCGCCGCAAGGAAAAAAGGCGATCAGTTGTGGGTCTATACCGCGGTGGTCCAGGATTCCTATTCGCCGAAATGGGCCATCGATTTTTCCCCCGCGAACTATCGAATCCTCGGCGGCTTTCTTTCCCAGAGCCAGGGAGTCAGCGGCTTGCTCTACTGGGCCGCGAATTCCTGGGCGATTCACGCGGTCCCCGATCCCTGGAACAATCTTGTCTACAAGGAAAATGCGGAAGGCATTCCGCCTGGGGAAGGCTGGCTGGTGTATCCCGGCGGATCCGCGAGTCGGATTTGTCCCTTCGATGCGGCTGAAATGGATTCGCAAGAGCGTCGAAGATTATGAATATGTCGAGATGCTGAAGAAAGCCGGGCGTGGAGATTGGGCATTACAAATTGTGAAACGGTTGCCGCCGACTGGGCCCACTGGTCGCAAGATCCGGAATCGATCGAGAAGGCGCGCCGCCAATTGGGCGGGGAACTGGATCGGATTGCTTCGGGTTCCGCTTCCTTCAAAACGCCCCA
>CAWAEW010000001.1:0-27696 GCA_963781055.1 Terriglobia bacterium | reverse complement strand
CGAGATATCGGAAGGAAGATTTTTTAGCTTGGTTAGGCCGGCTTCCGAAATGACAACGTTTTTGGTTTTGCACCGGCCTCCTGCAGGTTACAATTCCCCTCCCGATTGCCGTGGAATTCGTGGATGGCCGATTGCTAAAATGGAGGAAATGAACCGAATGGCGAATCAAACACCGCTGGAGGGAAAGATTGCGATTGTTACGGGCGCGAGCCGCGGCATCGGGCGGGCCATCGCGCTTCGCTTGGCAGAGGACGGGGCCACGCTGGTCCTGGCCGCGCGCACGGCGGAAGATTTATCCAAGGTGGCCGCGGAAATCAAGGCCAACGGAGGCCAGGCGACCTGCGTCGCAGCGGACCTTCGCGATGCCGACGCGCCGGCCACTCTCGTTAAATCGGCGATCGCCGCGCATGGAGCGATCGACATCGTTGTCAACAATGCGGGCGCAACCAAGCGGGGCGATTTCCTGGAATTGACCGATGCCGATTTTCTGGATGGCTTTGCGCTGAAGTTTTTCGGAGCGGTGCGGCTGACGCGCGCGGCATGGCCCCACCTGAAGGCGCGGCGCGGGTCCGTATTGAGCATCATCGGCATTGGCGGACGCACGCCCGGCGCGGAATTTGCGATTGGCGGATCGGTGAACGGCGCTTGCCTGTCGTTTGTGAAAGCGCTCACCGATATCGGCATCCGCGACGGCGTGCAAGTGAACGCGATTAATCCCGGACGAATCCGCACGGGCAGGTTTCAGAAAATGGTCGAGGCTCGGGCGGCGCGGGACGGAGTGAGTTTGGATGCCGCGATGCAGGAAATCATCAGCAAGGCGAGCATTGTGCGGCTGGGAGAACCCCAGGACGTGGCGAATCTGGCGGCGTTTATAGTGTCTCCCGAATCGCGGTTCCTGCAAGGCGCGCTGATCGACCTCGATGGCGGGCAGACGAAAACGGTTTGAGGGCGAAGCAGGGCAGGCTTCAGACTGTCGGTTTTTTAGCCCGCCAAAAAACCAAACAGGCTGATGCCTGTTCCACTCGATCCCGGGACTACTTGCGATAGTAAAGCTCGAACCAGACCGCAATTCCCGCGGTGATCACCAAAGAAATGCCGGCAATGACGGCCACGACCTTAATGGCACGCCCGAGGCGGGTCATCCGGCCGATCAACGCCGACTGGTCGCCCGCCATCATATTTTCTTGAGTTTTGTTGATGTAAAGCTCTTCGTCCTCTCTTGAATCCAGGACATTGCCGTAAATCACAAGGACGACCAGCAGTACCGAGATTGCGCCGCAGAACACCAGCAAGTAAGTCAAAAAAGTGGCCATAGTCCCTCCGTCCGGCTTCCACTGTTCCCGCTCGTATTTACATATTAAGATTTGCTCCGTTGCCGATCCATTTCAGTGCACGGCATCACTCGGCGACGTGACACAAATCACGTACGAAAAAGTGGATGCCGGCGCCGCAAGGCACATACGGGTCCGGGCAAACAGCGGGCATGGGCAGCGTGGTCCCGGAAGTGGTAAGCTCGCTTTGAAATCATGCGCTCCATGATTAAATTCGGCGGAATCGCACTGGCCGCGGCATTGCTTCTTCTGCCGGGAACATGCTCGCCGGCGCAATCTTCCGAGAAGGCGTCGGCCAGGAAGAAAGAAATCGAAGATCTGAAAGAAGTGGCCTACGCCGGCGACGTCAATGCGCAAGTGCACCTCGGCGTGATTTATTTGACCGGCGACGGCGTCACAAAAGACGATGCGGAAGCGGTGAAATGGCTTCGCAAGGCCGCCGATCAAGACAGCCCGCTTGCGGAACGTTACCTGGCCGAAATGTATTTCAAGGGCCGCGGAGTTCCGGCGGATAACGAACAGGCCGCGAAATGGCTGCGCCTGGCGGCCGAACAGGGCGATGCGCAGAGCCAGTACAATCTCGGCGTGCTCTATACGCAAGGACTGGGCGTCCCCAGAAATTTAACGGAAGCCGCGAACTGGATGCGTAAAGCGGCCGAGCAAAGCCTGGCGGCCGGAGAAGTCGGATTAGGCGTGGCCTACGACAATGGCGAGGGCGTGCCTCCGGATCCGGTCGAAGCCGCGAAGTGGTATCAAAAAGCAGTGGACCAGAACTATGTACCTGCCATGGATCATCTCGCTCTGCTCCTGGCAACTTCCAAGAATCCCGCCGTGCGCAATCCAAAGCAGGCCATCGCTTTCGCCCTGAAAGCGGTCGCCGGCGGAAACAATCCGGATTACCTCGATACCCTGGCCGCGGCGTATTTCGCGGATGGCCAGACTGACAAAGCGATTGAAACGGAAGAAAAGGCGCTGGCTCGCGATCCCGAAAATGATTCGTATAAGAAATCTTATGGGAAATATCAAGCGGCTGCCCACGCGGGCCGCTGAACTGTTCATTTTCCGAAGCAATTCCCGTTAAGGAGAAAGTGATGAAACTTTGGGAACGCGTCGAGTACAGCGCGATCGTCGACCGCAAACCCCTGCGCCTTCCAGACAACAAAACCGTGGCGGTCTGGCCCCTGGTGACTCTCGAGGTGTGGGACCCGGATGGCCCTTTGCCGCGCACGATCTTGACGCCGCCGCAAGGAGCGCTGTTCATTCCTGACGTGCCCAACTGGAGCTGGTCGGAGTACGGAGCGCGCATTGGATTCTGGCGGATGAAAGCGGCGCTGGATCAGCGGGGCATGAAAGCCGTCTTCTGCATCAACGCGTCGGTGATCGAGCGCTATCCGCGAATTTGCGAAACAGCTCTGGAATCCGGATGGGAATTCATGGGCCACAACCTGATTCAAAAACCCATGCACGCCATGCCGAATGAAGAAGAAGCCATTTTGCAAAGCGTCGAATTGATCCGGAAATTTACAGGCGCGAAGCCGCGCGGCTGGATGGGGCCGGGCCTCACCGAGACGCACCATACGCCCGAACTGCTGGTGAAGGCGGGCGTGGAATACACGGTCGATTGGGTCTTGGATGATCAGCCCACCGTCATAAAAACGAAGGAAGGGCCACTGTACAGCGTGCCCTATTCGGTGGAGGTCAACGACGTGGTGCTGATGGCCATCGAAAAACATAGCTCATCCGAATTTTTTGACCGGGCCGTGGCCACCTGCGACCGCTATCTTTCCGAGGGACCCGAGCAGGCTCGCGTGCTGTCGCTCGCCTGCCATCCGTATCTGCACGGCGTGCCGCACCGCATCGGATGTTTTGAGAAATGCCTGGACGAGCTTTCGGCGAAACCCGGCGTGATGTTTACCACGGGCGGAAGAATTCTAGATTGGTACAAAGCGGAACTGGGGCGCTGATCGCGCAATCGTGAAGATCTTTCGGCAGAATTTTCGGATCACCCCAGGAATTGACCACCTCGCCCTCGGCGTCGAGGGCACCAAAGACGGAGAGATTCCTCGCTTCGCTCGGAATGACGCGATAATTTTTTCCCGCAGGCGGCAGAGTTATGCGGTGAAAGCGACACGCCTTTTCCATCCTGGAAACAGCGCGGCGCGCGGTACAATACGCGGCACGATTTTCGTATGGCGGTGCGGAAATAAGCGAATTTCAGCGAAAGTTTCAGGGAAAGAACTATGACTGCGACGCAAGTTGAGATTCCGCTCGAGGTGGGAACCAAGCCCGTCTTTAAAATTCTGACGGCCATCAGCTTTTGTCATCTCTTGAACGATCTGCTGGCCTCCCTGCTGCCGTCGATTTATCCCTTGCTGAAAAGCGCCTTCAACCTGGATTTCGCGCAAGTGGGGCTCATCACGCTCACCTATCAGATAACCGCGTCCCTGTTGCAGCCCCTGATCGGCGCGCACACCGACCGAAAACCGAGCCCGTATTCCCTGCCCATCGGAATGGGATTCACGCTGATCGGGCTGTTGATGCTGTCCATCGCAGGAAACTTCACGATGATCCTGATCGCCGCGGCGGTCGTCGGTACGGGATCCTCGGTATTTCATCCCGAGTCGTCGCGGGTGGCGCGAATGGCGTCGGGCGGACAACATGGCCTGGCGCAATCTCTTTTCCAGGTTGGCGGCAACACAGGACTCGCGCTGGGCCCCCTGCTGGCGGCGTTGATTGTGCTGCCGAAGGGGCAAATCAGCCTGGCCTGGTTTTCGGCCGCGGCCCTGGTGGGCATGATTGTGCTCACAGGCGTAAGCGGCTGGGCCAAACATCACCGTGCGAAGAAAAAGGTATTCACGGCGGCCGATACCGGCGAGCGGGTGGTGCTTTCCCCGAAAAGGATCGGAATATCGATCACCATCCTGATGGCTCTTTTATTTTCGAAATTCGTCTATCTGGCCAGCCTGACGAGTTATTACACGTTTTATTTGATGAGCAAATTTCAAGTGTCCGTGCGGAGTTCGCAGATTCACCTGTTCGTGTTTCTGGGAGCGGTGGCGATGGGCACGATCGCGGGAGGTCCAATTGGAGATCGAATCGGGCGCAAGCGCGTGATCTGGGGCTCGATTCTCGGCGTTCTCCCGTTCACGATGGCTTTGCCGTACGCGAATCTTCTGTGGACCGGAATTCTCAGCGTGGTGATTGGCTTGATTCTGGCGTCGGCGTTTTCGGTGATTGTCGTTTATGCGCAGGAACTTGTTCCGGGAAGAGTGGGAATGATTTCCGGCCTGTGTTTCGGGTTCGCATTCGGCATGGCCGGACTGGGCGCGGCGGTTCTGGGCGAGTTGGCCGATCTGACCAGCATCAATTTCGTGTATTTGGTTTGCTCATTTCTCCCGGCGGTGGGCCTGCTGGCGGCGTTCTTGCCGGATCTGGAGCGTCCGAAAATGCGAACGGTGAGCGCAGAGGCGGTGTGAGAACACGGTTTCGAGTGGGACAGGCTTCATCCTGTCAGATTTGCGCTTACTCGATTGGCTAAAACCCGACAGGCTGAAACCTGTTCTACTTGTGCGCGGGCTCGTCGTCAAAACCTTCGTTCGCCCATGACTTTCCTCCACGGAATTGATATTGTTCAAGGAAATTAGAGATTCGTCCGATAGGGACAGGCTCGTAAAGGATGTATGAAGGAGAGGGCTATGAGCAAGCATGATGCAACGCGCCGAGCATTTTTGGTGCGCGCGGCGGCCGGCGCAGGCGCCGTGGCGGGAGCGGGACTCGTGCCCGAGGCGTTTGCCGGAAATCCGCAGCAAAACAAGGAAACAGTTCCCTCCTCCACCGAGCATGCGCACGCAGTCCCGCACGCCAATCGGGAAATCCAGGGCGCGTTCTTCAACCACGCCGACGCCGCGACGATCGCCGCGTTTGCCGAACGGCTCATGCCCGGCGCCCCGGGCAAGCCGGGTGCGCACGATGCCGATGTGCTCAATTACATTGACCTGGCGCTCTCCGGCGCATACTCCGATCTGCAAGAATTCTACCGGCACGGGCTGGCGCAACTGGACGCGTACTGCGACAAAACAAATAAGAAGCCGTTCCGGCAACTCGGCCCGGCGCAGCAGGACGAAGTTCTCGCGGCGCTCGAAGCAGGCAAGGCCAGCGGATTTGCTTGGCCCACGGCGCAGGCATTTTTCAACACCGTGCGAACGCACACGATGGAAGGCATGTTCGCCGATCCGATTTACGGCGGGAACAAGGATTTCGTTGGCTGGGAGCTGGTGGGATTCCCCGGCGCGCAAATGTTTTATTCGCTCAAGGATATGGACAGCACGGCGGCGTTCTCGCGTTCGCCGATCATTGGGCTTCAAACGGGACTTACAACAATTACACAAGGGCTTTCCACAAAAGGCCCGGCGCGGAAGGGATGAGCCGTGGCTACTGAAAAGACGGATGTAGTCATCGTCGGAGTTGGCGCGGCTGGCGGAATCCTGGCGGCCGAGTTGGGAAAAGCCGGGATGAAGGTCATCGGCCTTGAGCGCGGCCCGCGCCTATCGACGGCGGATTTTTCTCCGCACGATGAGTTGCGTTATTTCCAGCGGCAGGACCTGCGCCCGAACGTCAAGCGGCAGCCCATCACCTGGCGGCCAAACACAAGCGCGCGCGCGAATCCCATATCGGTTCAAAATTACGGCAATCAGGCGGGCGGCGGCACGGTGCACTACGGCGCTCTCTCATGGCGTTTTCATGAGGACGACTTCCGCGTGCGTTCGCATACGATCGAGCGCTACGGAGCGTCAGCGATTCCGGCGGATTCCTCGGTGGCCGACTGGCCGCTGACGTATGCCGATCTTGAGCCGTTTTACGATCGCGCGGAATACGAACTCGGCGTCTCCGGCAAGGCGGGCAATCTGCAGGGGCGCAAGATCGCCGGGGGAAATATTCTCGAAGCGCCGCGCCGCCGAGAATATCCGCTGCCGGCGCTGCACCCGGATCAATCCGGCGTTTTATTCAATGAAGGGGCGAGCAAGCTGGGGTATCACCCGTTTTCCTCGCCGCGCGCGATTCTCTCGCAGCCGTATCAGGACCGGCCCAGCTGCACGTATTGCGGCTATTGCCAGGCGTTCGGCTGCCATGTGGGCGCCAAGTCGAGCATTTTGGTCACAAAGCTGCCCGAGGCCGATGCCACCGGAAATTTTAAATTGCTTACGGGAACGATGGTCTATCACGTGAACACCGACAACTCCGGGCGCGCGACCGGTGTTTCGTATTACGGCCCGGATGGCTCGGATAATACGGTCGAGGCGGAGCTCGTGATTCTTGCGCCGTTCATTTATGACAATGTTCGCCTGTTACTGCTGTCGAAAACGGAAAAGTTTCCGAACGGGCTGGCGAACTCCAGCGGACAATTGGGAAAACACATCATGGCCCACATCATGGGAAAAGTGTTCGCGGCGTTCGACGACCGCTTCGTGAATATCTACATGGGGCCCAGCGCTCAGAAGCATACGATCGACGATTTTAATGCCGATAATTTCGATCACAGCGGCATGAACTTCATGCGCGGCGCGCAGATTTCCATCGCCCCGGCGGACCTGGAAGCCGGTCCGATCGGCACGGCGATGAGCCTGGAGCCGCCGCCGGGAACGCCTCGATGGGGCGCGGCGTACCGCGACTTTGCCGCGAAGTATTTTAATCGCTACGGGGCCATCGTCGCGCAGACCGAAAACCTGCCGTACGCCGACCAGACCATCGACCTCGATCCGTATGTGCGCGACCAGTGGGGCTTGCCTGCGCCGCGCATCACCTACAACTGGAAGCGGCCGAACGAACTGGCGCGCATCGAATTCCTGCTGCAAAAAATGGAAGGCGTGGGCCGCGCCATGGGCGCCACTAAAATTTGGCGCGGAGGGCTTGGGTCGGGCGCTCCCGGCGCGCATCACGAGGGCGGCGCGCGCATGGGCAGCGATCCGAAAACTTCCGTGGTCAACCGCTACAGCCAGAGCTGGGACATTCCGAACCTTTTTCTGATGGGCAGCGCGACGCATCCGACCATGTCCGGATTCAATCCGACGCTCACGATTCAGGCCCTCGCGTTTATGACTGCGGATGCGATAGTGAACCGGTATAAGAAGAATCCTGGACCGTTGGTGTAGAGGCTGCTCATACAAGTGATCTAATTTTTCCGCTGTCCGAGGAGTTAGATCAACGGAAGGTGAGTACCACTTTCGGATAGGTAAGATTGGGAGACTCGGCGAGCCAGCTACTAACGGCCTTCCTCGAAGATTGTCTGTCCGCGAGCAATTTTAGTTCGTATACTCGATCCGAAGCCGAATCATTCGAAACGCTCAGATTCAGCTAAACGTCTGAATAATGAGTGGCGATTTGGAGTGCAGCCGAGTAGCTTTTTGCGAAAGCCACACGGGAAGCTTGGAGAGGCCATGGCTATGCATCGCACAGTTCTGCTTGCTGTATCGCTTCTTGCGATTTGCGCCGCCGGGGCCAGGAGTAGCCCTGCCCAGGATCAGAATCAGGATCAGAATAAAGACCAGCTTCCGGCGAACTATGTGCCGTCCGGCGGGCAGATCTACCAACAGTATTGCGCTGCGTGTCACGGAGTCGATGCGAAGGGTAACGGCCCTGTGAAACGGGCGCTTCGGATACCCGCTCCGGATCTCACCACATTGGCCAAGCGTCACGGCGGCAAGTTTCCATATGCATATGTAGTTGGAGTTCTTCGCTTTACTCCCGGCGTTCGTTCCCACGGATCCGGCACTATGCCCACTTGGGGGGCTCTCTTCGAATACTATTACAACAAGAATTCCGCACAGCAACGCATCCGGAATCTCTGTGACTATCTGGCGGCCCTGCAGGAAAAGTAGACTGCAGCGAGATACCAGAGCGGCCAGCCGCGATTGTGGGAAAATTCCGCCCGCACGGCAGGATACGGTAAGATCACAGGAATCGTCTCCGATCCCGTGACGGATGTGGGGCCGTCTTTTGAATCTGGATCGGCCGGAATTGTTTCGCCGGCCGGTCAAAAGAGAAGAGACACGATGCCGACATCATCCGGGCTGACTCGCCCACAGCGCCATGGCTTCTCCCGCACCGCAAACTACTCCCTCGTCCAGCGGCAAGAAAAAAGTAATTTACGATCAGGACCACCGCGGGCCGCTTTCCACCGATACGATTGCGACGCTGCTGCTGCTGCAGGCCGACAATATCGATCTGCTGGGAATCTGCACCGTGACTTGCGATATGTGGGCCAAGCAGGAAACCGCCTACGCGCTGCGCCTGCTGGAACTCATGGGCCGTCCGGAAGTGCCGGTCTTTATGGGCGCCGAAGTGCCTTTGCTCAACACCAAGGCAGAGGCGCAGATGCGCTATCAGATGTTTGGTTCGAGGACGCTGGGGAACGAGGGATATCTGGGGTGCTTCGCGAAAGATGGGGGAAATCGCGACGATTTAACTCCGCTGCCGCCGCCCTACAACCGGTTCGCCCGGATCAAGGCGCAGCCCGAGCCTGCCGCCGACTTCATCATTCGCACGATTCGCGCCAATCCGAATGAGGTGACCATGTACTGCGGCGGGCCGATGACGAATCTGGCGATTGCAGCCATGCTCGCGCCGGACATTGTGCCCATCACCAAGGAAGTAATTTTCATGGGCGGAGGCGTTCATCACTCGACCAGTTCCGTAAATGTGTATTTCGACGCGGAAGCCGCCAAGATCGGATTTCGCGCCGGGTTTCCTAAATTTTCACTGGTCACGACGGATCTTGCCGAACAGGTTCACCTAGGCGATGACGGCAAAGTGGACGCGATCGTGAACCGCGCGCACCAGCCCATCGCCGATTTGTTCCGCTTGTACGAGCAGGCTCCGCAACGCGCCAATCCGAAGCGGCAGTCGTTCCGCATGCCGGATGAAATGATGGCCGCGCACGTGATCGATCCCTCGATTTTCGGCGGCTTCGACGAAATGTACGTCGATGTCGTGACGCACGACGACGGCCATTACGGCGACACTTCCTTCTGGGACGCCAATTGGAAGGGCGCCGGGGGAGACACCGCCGGCTTGGGCCAGAACAATCCTTCCGTAAAAGCGGGCCGCATTCAAATGCTGAAGGACATTAATAAAACGCGCTTTCGCGAGCTTTTTATTGATTTGATGACACGGCCGATTAACGGGGCAAAGTAGAACTCGCATCAGAGCCTGTGTGGCAACTTCGGAATCTTTGTGGGTCGTGGCTTTAGCCACGACAGAAGCACAGAAAAATAGTACGGCTTTAGCCGCTGAAGGGTTGGAATGGCAGTTGCCAAACGGCTCTTCGGCCTGTTTGGTTTAAATTTTCGGACAAGCAAACAGGCGGGGCAGGTTGCGGAAAAAGTGCTTTAAAAACCTTCAGGAGTTAAAACCCCTGAAGAAGAATCCTTAATGTCGCGGCTGAAGCCGCGACCCACAAACCAGTTGGTATTTTTCCGCAAGGTGTGAAGCAGGTTCCACAAAACGAGGATAAAGCGGAGACAAAATGACCACAACGCGCCGGGAATTTATCAAGACGGTAGGAGCCGCGATTGCGTCCTCGCAAATTCCTCAGGAAGCAGCGGCGATGGACGCGGAGGCCGCTCCAGTTGCGATGTCCGCGCCTGTGCCGCCGCTGGCGGGCGGCAAGCGAAAAGTAATTTACGACCAGGACAATTCCGGCCCGTTCGGCACCGACATCCTGGGAACGCTGATGATGCTGCAGGCTGAGAACATCGATCTGCTCGGGATAACAATGGTCACCGGGGACGCATGGATGAAGCAGGAGATGGCCTACACGCTGCGTTTATTGGAACTAATGGGGCGCACGGAAATCTCGGTGTTCCCCGGCGCCGAATTCCCGATGCTCAATACGAAGGAGGAATGGCTGCTTCGCCAGCAACTTTTTGGCGGGCATCGGCTGGACCCGTGGATGGGCGCATTCAATAAAAATAATGGTGGGCCGGATGAAATCAACCCCCTGCCCGCGCCTTACGACCGCTTCGCGGACATGAAGGCCCAACAGGAGCACGCCGCGCATTTTATTATCAAAACCGTCCGCGAAAATCCGGGACAGGTGACGATCTACGCGGGCGGGCCGCTGACAAACGTGGCGCTGGCAATCGCGCTCGCTCCGGACATCGTTCCTCTGGTCCCCGAAATCGTGGTCATGGGAGCCGGTTTTCATGTTTTCACGAATGCGTTCAATATCTTTTTCGATCCCGAGGCTGGGCGAAAGGTGCTGCGCGCCGGGTGGCCGAAATTAACCATTGTCACAGTGGACATCGCCGAGGAAATCCACGAGAGCGATGAAATTGCGCCCGGCCAGAAAATGATCGACGAAATCGCGGAGCGCGCCCCATCGCCCATTTCCGAATTATTTCAGAGGTACGCTGTCGAGCCCTTGCGGCGGAATCCCGCGAGGAAATTATTCCGCATGGCGGACGAAATGATCGCCGCGCAGATCATCGATCCCAGCATTTTTACGAAATCCGAACAGATGTACGTGGATATTTGTTCCACGCCTGGGCCGCGCTACGGGGATTCGATGTTCTGGGCGAAAAATTGGCAGGATATTCCCGATGCTGGGAAAACCCCCGTGAGCGCGTCCGACCGGCGGGTATTCGTGGACCCGCGGCAGTTTTATCTAGGACCGCCGCCCTCGGCAGGATTGGTGAACGTGCTGCTGGAACTCGACCACGATCGATTCAAGAAACTCTTCGTCGATTTAATGACCAAGCCGATCAGCAAGAAGTGAACGGCCCGATAGTTACCTCGAATTTCTCACCGGGCGTGTTATTTGCTGGAAGCGCTCTGCCCCAGCTTGCGCAAACGTTCCTGGAGTTTGCGGCGCAGGACGGAGGGCGTATTGGGATTGAAGGCCACCAGGTACCAGAGCGGCTGGCTGCGGTCACGGGCGAGCCACGCTAGGGTGACGGGATCGGCATTGGGATGGCGCGCGACGTTTTCGCGAATCGCGGCGTAGGGATGCTTGGCAAGGCGGCTGAGGGTCTTGGAATTGACCCGGGGATGCTCGCTGATCAGGCGCAGCAGGTAGTAATCGGTTTCCGGCGCCTCGCGCGACAATTTATCGAGCATTTCCGCTTTCGAATCCGCGTTTAGGACCACGCCGACTTTTTCGTCCCAGGACGAATTGATGTGATTGAGTTCGCGGGTGCGTTCGTTGATGAGTTCCTCGAGCACGCGGCGCTCCTGATCGAGGCGCACCTGCTGTATGGCCGTCGTCTCCAGGGAATCGAGGACGCGAAGCAGGTGTTGGCGCTCGCCGAATACGATTTGCGTCGTGCGAGGAGTGGAACCCGTGGTTGGCGTCTGCACCAAATCAGAGCGTCTCATTGCTACCTCACTCAGTAAGATCGAGTTCGACTGCCAGATTTGCCAGCTCATCGTCTTGGATGTACAAGCTCCGCGAATCGAGTGGCACCCCGGCTTCTATCCGCCGTTTCAGCCACTGCCCGGCCATGTCAACTTTCCAGCGGGCTGCACGTACGGCCCGGACCCGTTTTTGTTCGCGCGACAGGCGCGGCCGCCCGCGCTCGAATCGAGCCAGGCTGCCTCCGGATATACCAACCACGGTCTCTTCTCCGTTCACTCGAAAGAAGAAAAGTTCGGGCCGGTCCCCCTGCGCCCAAAAACCTGCGCGCACAAATTCTACTTCGCGGCGTTCGCCGCCAGACCCCACGGACTCAAACCGCTCGTAGATGGGCTCGTAAGTCATCTCGAATTATCCGACCAGTCACTCCCGGTGTAAAGATTGCGGCACAATCGAGGTTCCAGGCGCGCAACACGATTCGGCAGGACAAGCTTCAGCCTGTCCCACTTTCCCCCGTTTGCGAAACTTCCGGGAACCGCGTACCTTGGCATGGTCACCAGCCGCATCGCTTCGCTAGCAGGAGAGCCTCATGTCCGCATTTGACGACCATAAGGACGAGATCGAACATTACGAGCAGATGCTCGGCGCGCATCGAGGGCGCCTAGCCGTCACGCTAGACCGCGTGACCAACGCCATGGTCCTGGTGGGGCAGCATGGCGTGTACTGCCACAGCCAGCGCGATGCCGCCAAGCCCACCATGGACATTCAAATCATCACCGAAGAGTTGCGCAAGGCCAAGGAACTCATTCAGAGCGTGATGGAAGATCTGCGTGCGGAGCGGGAAGACCGGCTGCGAAGGAACTAGAGCCTACGCAACTTCCGCTCAATTCCGAATTAGAAATGGGTTCGACTGGCGTTCCTGGCCGATGGTTGTGGATTCGCCGTGTCCGGGATACACGATGGTATCGTCGGGAAGCGCCAGGACCTTGCCCTTGAGCGAACGGATGATTTCCTCGAACGAACCTCCCCATAGGTCGGTGCGGCCGATGCTTCCGGCAAAAAGCGTGTCCCCGGCAAAAAGGCGCCCGGGCAGGCGCTCGGTGGACTTCGCGGCGAGCGCGGCGGCGCGGGCTGCGGGTATGTCCGAAGGCAGATACAGGCAAATGCTGCCCTCGGTGTGTCCGGGCGTGTGCAGCACTTGCGCCGCGTAGCGGCCCCAGCGTATTGCGTCGCCTTCCCGCAACAATTGATCGACGTTCACACTTTTCGGAATCTTCCAGCCCAGCAGGGAGGCCTGCACATCGAGCATGCGGTAGAGTCCCAGATCATCGGCATGCATGTACACAGGGGCGTTCGTGGCTTGCTGGATGCGGTGCAGGCCAATCACGTGATCGATATGCGCGTGGGTGATCACGATGGCGCTGACTTTCAAGTGATGGCGCTTGAGGATTTCGAGAATTCGTTCCGCATCATCGCCGGGATCGATGACTATGGCGTCGCGCGTTTGGGGGTCTCCAACGATGTGGCAATTGCACTGCAACGTGCCTACCGGGAGGATTTCGTGGATCAGGTTTGGGGTGTCAGGCATGATTTCCAATATAGCATTCTCCGGGTGGGCCCCAAGTAGAGCCTACACCCTGCTTCCGGGGGACTCCATGCATCACTTGAAACGATCAATCTAAAAGCAAGGCCCACCCCTGGTGACACCGGTTGTTGTGGCTGCCACTTTTATTCGTAACGGAGTGCTTCAATCGGATCGAGGCGCGCGGCTTTCTGCGCCGGGTAATATCCGAAAAAAATGCCGATGCACGCGGAAAATGCGAAGGCGATCAAGATCGCCGAGAGCGGGACCGCCGTGGGCCATTTCAGGAAATAGGCGATGAAGACCGAACTGGCAAGTCCCACGATCAGCCCGACCGCTCCGCCCATCACGCTCATGACGACCGCTTCGCTGAGGAATTGCATTTGCACGGCTGTTTCGGTGGCGCCGATGGCCATGCGCACGCCGATCTCGCGCGTGCGCTCGGTCACGGATACGAGCATGATATTCATGATCCCGATTCCGCCAACAAAAAGCGCGATCGAGGCGATGCTGGCCAGCAGAATTTCCATCATGCGCGCCGAGTCGGCGACCGCGTTGGCGAATTCGACCGGATGCCGGATATTGAAGTCATCAGGCTCGCCGGCGCGAAGGTGGTGCCGCTCGCGAAGAAGGTCCGTGATTTCTTTTTCCGCTTCCGGGACCGCGGCGTCCGAGATCGCCGAGGACCAGATGTCGTCAAGCCAGTTGATTCCCTTGATTTTCTTTTGCACGGTGGTGTAGGGCATGAGAATCACATCGTCCTGATCCTGCCCGGTCGGCGATTGCCCCTTCGCTTCGAGCAGGCCAATCACTTTGCAGGGTTCGCTGGCGACCCGAATGGTCTGGCCAATCGGATCGTCATGCAAAAACAGGATGTTCGCAACCGTTGGGCCCAGCACGCATACGCTCTCGGCGCGATCGATTTCATCCTGGCCGAAAAAAGTGCCGCGATCCACCGCCACTTTCCTAACGTAGAGATAATTCGGCGAGATTCCGCGCAGCGAGGTGTACCAATTTTGATTGGAAAAGACGACCTGCGCGCGGGTATCGACATTCGGGGTGACATGAGAAACCAGGGGAACCTGATCGGCGATGGCTTGGGCATCTTCCAGCGTGAGCGTCTTTGTCGCGCCGTTACCGGTTCGCACGCCGTTCAGGTTTGCGCCTCCGGCTTCGATCCACACCATGTTGGCGCCCATATTGGAAATCGCGGTCTGAATGCTTTCCGACGCGCCCTCGCCAATGGCTACCGTGCAGATTACAGCGGCAACGCCGATGATGACGCCAAGCATAGTCAACGCGGTCCGCATTTTGTTGCGGCTCAACGCGCGAAATGCCATGCGCAATGCGGCGCTCAGTTCCAATCGATCCTCCAACCCGTGGACGATATCCATTTATGATAATACATTTGGCACGCCGGTTCATGTCCAGCACGTCGCCGCATCCGGCGTCGTTATAAAGCGCACTCTGCTAAGATGAATTCGCGCGCCTGGAGACGCGCAATTAAAAATGCCGCTAGAAACTCCACTTCTCGGCCTGCATCGCGCCGCCGGGGCGCAAATTGGCGAAATCTTCGGCACGCTGCTGCCTTCCCGCTTCGGCAATTTTAGGGCCGAATATTCCGCCGCGTGCGGCACCGTGGCGCTTGTGGATACGAATTTCCGCGCGCTCTTTTCTTTTTCGGGTCCCGATGCGCAGCGCTATCTGAACGCCATTTTGACTTCGAATGTGCGCGACCTGAAGGCCGGCGCCGGAACGGTTGGACTTTTGCTGACGCCGCAAGGGCACATCCTCGCCGAGGTCGAAACATTTTTGTCGGACAAGAGCATCCTTGCGTCTTCCCATGCGATGGTGCGCGAACGAACGTTTTCCACTTTCGATAAATTCATCATCATGGACGACGTAACGCTGGAAGACGTGACGCCTGCCACGGGAACCCTGGACCTGGTTGGACCGCTGACTGCCGCGGTGATTGCGGAGATTGCGGGAGTTGATCTTGCAGCCCTGCCGTTTCTTTCGCACTTGGAAGCGAAGATTGGTTCGATTCCCTGCCGAGTGGTCCGCAAGGCATGGCTCGATCATCCCGCCGCGATGATCATCGCGCCACGCGAGCACCTGGAGACGCTCTGGCGTGACCTCGAATCGCACGTGCGCGCTCACGGCGGCTCGTCTGCTGGCATGGACGCCGTCAACTCGGTCCGGCTGGAGTGCGGAACGCCATGGTTCGGCCTCGACTACGACGATAAAAATATCCCCCACGAAGCAGGACTCGAACACTCGCATATCAGTTATGAAAAAGGCTGCTACACAGGGCAAGAAATCGTCGAGCGGGTGAGGTCGCGCGGCCATGCAAACCGCCGGCTGAGCACGCTGCAATTTCTGGCAACGCAGACCCCGGCTCCGGGAACCATTCTTCTGCATGAGGGCAAGGAAATCGGCAATGTCACGAGCGCGGCGCAGTCCCCGGTTCTCGGCCGGCCGATTGGCCTAGGCTACGTGCGGCGCGAACACGCCGTTCTGGGAACTCGCCTCGATGCTTCCGGCGTGCCGGCGGACGTGATTTCGCCTCCGCTTCCGAAAAAACATGCGGCCGCATGAAATTCGCTTTTCGGGAAAGTGAAGGGGCACGAGTTGCCGCGGCGGATGCCCCAGCGCCTGCGGCATCGCTTTTCGACTGTTTGTTTATTTGCGCCGGTTCTAGTATTGTTCCTCAAATTCGAGTGACGTGAGAGGGCTTCGGCTGAGGAGAAGCTTTTTTGATGAAACGCGTACGCCAATTGCTGCTGATGACCGGAGCGCTCCTATTTCTTGCGCTTCCATCGATTCGCGCGCAGGAAGGGCCCGAAGCGGGCGGCCACGAATTGCAATTCTGGACCGCGGGAGGCCACGGCACGAACGGCATCACGCAGCACACCGGCGTTTGGATTGTCGGGGCTCGCTACGGCTGGATCCTCACCGGCCCTCATCTCCCGGGATATCTGCGGGGACGCTTTGAGTTCGCGGTGGATGCGGTTCCCGTCTTTATGGTCTTTCAGCCGGCGAACACCGCATACGGCGCGGCCTTGGACCCCTTAGCGCTGGTATGGAATTTCGAGAAACGCGGGCGCATCGTGCCCTATGCGGAACTTTCCGGAGGGGTTTTGTTCACGAACACGGAAGTGCCTGCGGGGACTTCGCGCGTGAACTTCGTCAGCAGCGGCGGGCTGGGCCTGCGTTTCCTCACGGGGAAACTGAATTGGAACGCGGATGTGCGTTTCCTGCACATTTCGGACGCGGGATTGACTTCAGCCAACCCCGGGATTAACACGGTGCAGTTGCGCCTTGGAATTGGAATGTTTACCGGCGGGCACCATAAACCATAAAACAATTCAGCCACAGAGGCACTGAGTCACAGAGGTCAGATTGAGGAATCGACAATTTCAAATCTCAAATCTGAAGTTATTTCCTCTGTGCCTGTGCGGCTAATTTCTTACGCGATGTTGAGGGCGCGTTTAAAACTGCCGCGTTCGTTGGTGATTTTTTCCTGGAGTTGCAGGATGGCATAGAGCAGAGCTTCCGGGCGCGGCGGGCATCCCGGCACGTAGATATCGACGGGGATCACCTGATTGACGCCTTGCACGATGGCGTAATTATTAAAAACGCCGCCGGACGTCGCGCAGGCTCCCATGGAAATCACCCACTTGGGCTCGGGCATCTGTGCGTGAAGCTGCTTGATGACTGGCGCCATTTTCTGCGATACACGCCCCGCGATGATCATCAGATCGGCTTGGCGGGGCGACGGGCGAAACACTTCCGACCCGAATCGTGCGACGTCGAAACGCGCCGCAGCCATCGACATCATCTCGATCGCGCAGCACGCCAGGCCGAATCCCAGCGGCCAGATCGAGCTCTTGCGCGCCCAGTTCACGGCCTTATCCAGTTGCGTGAAGATGATTCCCTCATCCTGCAGCAGCTTGCCGAAATCATCCGGCTTTTCCAGCGTCACGTTTTTGCCGACCGTTGTGCTCATGGGTCCCTGCCCTTCGTTCTTCAAGTGGGCTCCAAGTAGAGCCCACGCCCACTATTTTCTCACAAACAACTGGTGTCTGCCACTCGTGCCGTGGACCACGGGAACAACGGAAGGATGTTGACCTAGCGTTCTCTTCGCGAAAAGGCAAAACCGCCGCCTCTGATCCCTCGCTTTTATTTGGGACAGGCGAGGCTGGCTACAACAATCTTCAATCGCGGAGGTTCAATTTTGGGCCAAGCGAGCGGCGTGCTCCTGGTCTTCAGACCCAGGGGGCTTTTTGCGGTGTGCGGCGACTCCATTCCGGGCGAGGTTACTGAGAATTTACATAATTGTATCTTGACATGATACCGAGCGCAGGCTGACAATCCGCCTGTTCGCTCATAATTCCATGGTCACACCGTGGAATTGCGAACCCCGCCCGGAAATACGAACTAAGGAGGCTACCATGCCGAATCCAGTAAAACCCGTCCCCGAGGGATTTCATACCATTACGCCGAATCTAGTCTGCCGCAACGCCGCTCGCGCCATCGATTTCTACAAATCCGTGTTTGGCGCGACCGAACTGGTGCGCATGCCCGGCCCGAACGGCGCCGTCATGCACTCGGAGTTGATGATTGGCGATTCGAAGATCTTCGTGAACGACTCCATGAGCAAGATTCCGATATCCGGCCCCGAGCCCGGCGGCAGCAACCCCATGTACATCCATCTTTACGTTCCCGATGCCGACGCGATCTTCAATCGCGCGGTCACCGGCGGCGCGCGCATCGATACGCCATTGCAGGACATGTTCTGGGGAGACCGCTACGGCAAGATTACCGACCCGTTCGGCCAGCAGTGGGGCATCGCCACGCACAAAGAAGACGTGGCTCCGGAGGAGATGAAGAGGCGGCAGGACGCATTCTTCGCCAAGGCCGCGGGCCAGAATTAATTTTCTATCGGCGACAAGACTGCCTTTGCAACGGTAACGATAATTCGTACAGTACTTTTGCGCCTATCGGGTTGACAGGTGGAAACACCCGCCGTAACCTACTGACTATGGGATCCAAGCAGAGCCCGATCCCATATTCAGGCGATTTCCTATGGACCTATTCGAAGAAGTCATCAAGCTGCGGCGCGAAGGAAAGCGCGGGGCGCTGGCCACCATCGTCCATACCAATGGATCGATCCCGAGCTTTGAAAGCTCGCGGATGCTGGTGCGCGAGGACGGGTCGATCGCCGGAACGATTGGCGGCGGGTGCGTCGAGGCCGAAGTCTGGGCCGCGGCGAAGGAAGTGATGCAGGCGGAGGCCCCGCGCAAGATGACCTTCAACCTGAACAACGAAGCCAATTACGACAACGGGTTGATCTGCGGCGGCACGCTGGAAATCTTCGTCGAGCCGATCCTGCCGCAGCCGATGCTTTACATTTTCGGAGGCGGGCACGTTTCGATGGCGCTGGGCAACGCGGCGCACACGGCGGGATTCGCCATCGGCGTGATCGACGACCGCGAATCGTTCGCCAATCGCGAGCGTTTCCCGATGGCGCACGAAATTTACACCAGCTATGAAGAAGCGTTTGAGAAGATCAAGCCCACGGCCTCGACCTACATGGTGATCGTGACGCGCGGCCATAAGGACGACATGCGCGTGCTCGGATGGGCGGTCGGCACATCTCCGCGCTACATCGGCATGATCGGCAGCAAGCGCAAGGTGATTTCGGTATATCGCGCGCTGGAAAAAGACGGCATCGCGGCGGAAAAATTCGCAGGCGTGCATGCCCCCGTGGGCCTCGACATCGGCGCGCTCACTCCCGAGGAAATTGCCATCAGCATCACGGCGGAATTGATCGCCGTCCGGCGGGGCGCGAAGAATCTATCCCACAAATCCGTGAAGGCCGATCAAGCGACGCCGGCGTCAGTGGGATGAAAAGCCGCGGGATGGGTCTTTCTTATTTGTCCTTCGTTCGGAATGATAACGTTTTTGGTCTTTCGACAATCTATAAAGTGTGCAGGCTTCAACTGGCGCCCGGCACATAACAACCCCAGACTTTGCTCGTCATGGCATGAGTAAGAAGGATTCTATTGCTCGCCGCTATCATTCTCTCCGCCGGCGCCTCCAGCCGGATGGGAAGACCAAAAGCCCTGATCCCCTACCGCGAGGGCACATTCCTGCAACATTTGCTGGACGTGACGCGCCACCCGAAGATCGGCGTGACGCGCGTTGTGCTGGGCGCGGGAGCCGAAGAGATTCGGACCGCCGCGAAACTCGATCCGTCGGTCGTGGTTATCAATCACGAGTGGGAAAAGGGGCAGCTTTCCTCGATTTGCGCGGGCGTGCGGAGCCTTGCGGATATCGAAACCGATGGCATCGTGCTTTGTCCGGTCGATCACCCGCTGGTGAGCGCGGCGCTGGTCGGTGAATTGATCGAGCAATTTTACAAGAGCGGGAAATCCATCGTTCTTCCAATCCACAACGGCCGCAGGGGACATCCGGTGATTTTTTCCAGCGCTCTGTATGGCGAATTGCTGGCCGCGCCTGCCGAGAAAGGCGCGCGCGCGGTGGTCTGGGCCCACACCGCAGATATTTTGGAAATCCCCACCGACGAAGAAGGAATCCTCCTGAATATCAATAATCCCGATATGCTGAAATATACGATCTCGGATGAAAACTCTTAAAAGCTTTAACACAGAGGGCACAGAGAACACCGAGAAAATCAAAAGAGAGAAGAGGAAAATAAAGGAAGGAAAGAAGGCTGAACATTAAAATATTAAGACAAAAGAAAAAATCAAAAAAGAAGAAGAGAAATAAGTCTTTCTCTGTGCCCTCTGTGATCTCTGTGTTAAATCTTTTCCGATTTGAATCTTCCCTTACTTGAGTTTGCCGAGCAGCGCCTGGACAGCGTCGCGCGCGAGTTGCGCCGCGTGAAAGGTGGCAGGAGGCAAGCCGCCAAGCGCCTCGGACACTTGTTCGGGAGTGATCGCGCGAGCCTCGGCCGGGGTCTTGCCCTGCAGCAATTCGGTCAAGAGAGAGGAACAAGCCATCGCCGTGACGCAACCGCGCGTGCGAAATCGCGCTTCGGCAATTCGGCCCGCTTCCATTCGGGCGGAAAGTTCCAGGATGTCCCCGCAGACCGGATTTTCCACGGAAATCGTGGCCGTGGCGGCGTCCAGCGTGCCGGCATTGCGCGGGTTCTGGAAATGATCGAGTACGGCTTCGCTGTACATGGAAGGAGTATCGCGCGAGCGGCCAGAAACTTCAATGCAAACACCACCGCTGTTCTCCGCTCGGTTTTTCGGAAACGCAATTCGTTCGGAGTCGGCGCGTCTGAAGCATGTCCCGCCCGCGTGAAGGGGGTGTCTTGAAGCCCTGCTCAGGAAAAGATGACAGAAAATCGAAGCTTCCTCGCAGAGGTTCCACGCATCTTACTTTCGGAAGAAAGACGGGGTGAGCGCTCCCGCGGCATGCGGATCATTGTGGATCAGGATGTATCATGCGGCATGAAAACTGTTTGCCGAGGGCTTTGATTCCGGGCATGATCGACAGTGGTGCCTCCGGCAAGAGTAATGCGAACACCTAGTAAATAGCAGGACGGAAAGACACCAAGCCCCGCGGCGTGAATCGAACCAGGAGGCGCTACGTCTAATACTCCTATGAAAAAATCACCACATTCGGTCTTTTTTTCGGCTTTGATTCTGGCCGCCTTATTTTCCGGGGGAATTCTAGCTTGGAGCGCTCCGCGGCCGGGCAAGGACGCGGGCGTCTTGCTGGCGACGATGCAGTCCGAACTGGAACGCGCGAAAACCTCGCTGGCGAAATCCGATCCGGCGCCTTACTTCATCAGCTATGAAGTCTACGACCAGCACAACATGGTGGTGACCGGCACGTACGGCAGCATTGTCACGTCGACGGCGTCGAACCAGCGATGGGCGGACGTGACCATGCGCGTCGGAACGCCCGCCATGGACAACACCCACGACGAAAATCGCGCGTCCGGAATGTCTTCCGGCCCTCTTCCCCTCTCCGACGACCGCGATGCGATTGCGCGCACCTTGTGGGAGCTGACCAATCGCGAATACCGCCGCGCCTCGCCCGCCTATGCCAAGGTCGTGACGAACACCGCCGTAGAAGCCGCGGAAGAAGATAAATCTCCCGACTTTTCCCAGGAAACTCCGCAAACGGAGGTCGATGCACCGGCAGCGCCCATCGTGTTCAACCAAAAGGAATGGGAAGAAAAAATCCGAAAATATTCCGCCGCGTTTCGCAAATATCCGGATATTTATAGTTCCTCGGTGACCCTGCAGATCGATCAGACGACTTCCTACTTTGTTTCGAGCGAAGGAAGCAAGGTCGAGACGCCCGGACTGATGTCGCGCCTGGTGATCGAGGCCAATACACGGGCGGATGATGGAATGGACCTAGTGCGCGTCGAGACGTTTGAATCCGCGAAGCCGGATGGACTTCCTTCCGAGCAAGAACTCGCCGGCAAGGAAGAGAAAATGGCTTCCGACCTGATGGCGCTGCGGCAAGCCCCTCTGGCCGAACCGTTCGACGGCCCCGCCCTGCTGTCGGGACGCGCCGCCGCCGTTTTTTTTCACGAGGTCCTGGGGCACCGCCTGGAAGGCCATCGCCAGCGGGGAGAAACCGAGGGACAAACGTTCACCAAAAAAGTGAATCAGCCAGTGCTGCCGAGTTTCCTGAGCGTGTATGACGATCCAACATTGGGGAAAATGAATGGAATTCCCCTGTCGGGCTCCTATTCGCACGATGATGAAGGAGTGCCGGCGCAGCGCGTCTCGCTGATTCAAGACGGCATCCTGAAAAATTTTCTAATGTCGCGCATGCCCATCACGAATTTCGATAAGTCAAACGGCCACGGACGCCACCAGGCTGGGTTCATGCCCACCGGCAGACAAGGGAACCTGATCGTCGCATCCACCAAGACCGTAAAGGATTCCGAATTGCGCGGCAAGCTGATTGAGGAAATCAAGAAGGAGGGCAAGCCCTACGGCCTTTACTTCGAGGACGTGCAGGGAGGATTCACGCTCACCACGCGGGAATTGCCGCAGGCGTTTCAGGTGCTTCCCGTGATCGTCTGGCGGGTGTATGCCGACGGGCGGCCCGACCAACTGGTGCGCGGCGTGGATATTGTGGGCACGCCGCTGGCGTCGCTGAATCGAATCGTGCTGACCGGCGATACCACACAGGTTTTTAATGGCATTTGCGGGGCCGAGTCCGGCAACGTGCCGGTTTCCGCGTCGGCGCCGGCCATGCTGTTCAGCGAAATGGAAGTCCAGAAACGAAGTGCGTCGCGCGAGCGTCCTCCGATCCTGCCGGCCCCAGGATTTGAGAACTCTTCTGGAAGTGTTGCTCCCGCGTCCGCGACAGGCGGTGCGCGATGATCCGCTGCCGGCGATTCCCTGTTCAGCTGGCGGCCATGGCGATGGCTGTTGTTTTTCTTGCTTCACCCGGCGGCGCTTGGGCGCAGGCAAAGTCCACCGCGGCCGAAGAGGCGTCCGATCCGGTGCTGCGCGCGCTTCATGCGGAACTTGCTCGCTCGAAGGCGCAGCTCAAGATGGACAACGTCGATGCGCCGTTTTACATCGAGTACCGCGTTTTCGACGTGGACCAGTTTGAAGCTTCCGCGGCGTTTGGCGCGCTTCGCGAACAGAGCCGCACGCGGCTGCGATTGCTGCGCGCCGTCGTGCTGCTTGGCGACTACAAGCTTGACAGCTTCTACGATCGCGGCCAGGGCGTCAGCGACATTCTTCCGCTGGACAATGACGAACTGGCGCTTCGCCATCAGATTTGGCTGGCCACCGACCAGGCCTACAAGCGGGCCGGCGAAGCGCTGGCCGCGAAAAAATCGTTGCTGAAGCAGCTCAATGTCGAACAACCGGTGGACGATTTCGCCAAGGCCGATCCGGTCCAATCCATCGGGCCGCTGGCAAAATTGGATGTGGACCCGGCCAAGTGGACCAAGATGCTGGAATCGGCCACTTCGGTGTACAAGAACGATCCGCAAATACAGACGCTTGGAGCCAGGCTCGACTTTATCGCGTTGTCCGAGTATTTCGTGAATACCGGAGGGACGTCCACGCGGCACGGCACGACGCATTATTTGATCGCTTTGAACGCGAGCGAACAGGCTGCGGACGGAATGCGGCTGGACAGGTCGCCGCAATACGTATCGAACCGCATCGAAGAAATGCCCACCGCCGAGCAATTCCAGGCGGACGCGCTCCAGTTGATCGACGGAATGAAAAAGCTCCGCGAAGCGCCCATCGTGGACGAGGAGTATCTCGGCCCGGTCCTGTTCTCGAACGACGCCGCCGCGGACATGTTTTTCGACTTGATCGTGCCCAACATACTGGGCCGCAGGCCCGCCCCGGGGCGCCCGGCGCGCACGACCGGCGCATTTGCGAGCAGTTACAGGGCTCGCGTGCTTCCGGATTTTATTTCCGTGGTGGATGATCCGACAATGGAAACCTTCGCCGGGCGCAGCCTGGCGGGAAGCTATAAGGTGGATGACGAGGGCGTTCCGGTCGCGCCGGTCGCGGTCGTGGATAAAGGCATTCTGGTGAACTATCTGATCGGCAGATTGCCGATCCGGGATTTTCCCGCCTCGAATGGGCACGGACGCGCATCGGGCAGCGGCAACACGGGACCCGCGCCCGGAAACCTGTTCATACGAGCGGCAAAAACGAGCACGCGTGAGGAACTCAAGAAACAATTGATGGACCAATGCCGCGATCGCGGATTGAAGTACGGTTATTTCGTGGACACGCTCGGGCCGCGGTTGTCGCCGCGCGTGCTCTATCGAGTCTGGGCCGACGACGGGCATGAAGAGCTGGTCCGCGGCGCCGTTTTTAACGAACTGGACACGCGGGCGTTGCGCAGCGACCTGACGGCCGCCGGAGACGATCCTCTGGTCAGCAACCGGCCCGGTGTGCCCTTCATGGCCATCGTGAGTCCCTCGGTCCTTTTTGACGAACTTGAAGTGAAGCGCGCGGACAGCAGCAAGGAAAAACTCCCCGATTATCCGGCGCCGCCGCTGATCTCGGGTCTTCGTTGAGGCAGGACGCCACGAGTGAACCATCGAATTGCAATTGCAGGATTGGCCTGACCTGCTAAGATATTGTCGTTCTGTAGCACGAGTGTTTCTTCAATGCAGCAGCCACGTTTGCCGCTGCTAGTGTCCGGGCCCGGCGCCGCTAACGAGCCACGTTGACTTGTCAGCCGAATGAGGTATGCCTTCGCGATTTTGGAAGCCTGTGTGTAATCGGGCATAATGGATTGGACCTGAACGCCAATGGGGCGTAGAGGCAAGTAACCATGGGGAATGACTCCGACGTAAAAGTAGCGGGAATAGATGCCCAGGAAATTCAGGAATGGATCGAATCCTTCGATGCAATTTTGAAGGAGGAAGGCCGCGAATCCGCGACCATTCTGCTTGATCGTCTTCGCGCTCGCGCCACCGCCCTGGGGGTTGGCCACGCCTTCACCGCGAATACTCCCTATATCAACACCATCCCGCTTGAAAAGCAGGCCATCTTTCCCGGCGACCAGGAGGTCGAGCGCAGGATCAAGAGCCTGATTCGCTGGAACGCTCTGGCCATGGTGGTGCGCGCCAACCGCGTGGACCACAGCATTGGCGGGCACATTTCCACCTACGCTTCCGCCGCGACCCTGTTTGAAGTCGGATTCAACCATTTCTTCCGCGGACGCACCGAGGAATTCGAGGGCGACACCGTTTATCTGCAGGGACATGCATCTCCTGGAGTCTATGCCCGCGCGTTTCTGGAAGGCCGTTTGTCCCAGAAGCAGCTGGAAAACTTCCGCCGCGAACTCCGCGAAGGCGGCGGGCTCTCTTCCTACCCGCACCCGTGGCTGATGCCGGAGTTCTGGGAATATCCGACGGTGTCGATGGGCCTCGGACCGCTCATGGCCATTTACCAGGCCCGCTTCAGCCGGTATCTCGAGGATCGCGGCCTGAAACCGGTCACCGATGCAAAGGTCTGGGCGTTTCTGGGAGACGGCGAAACCGACGAACCCGAGGCGCTGGGCGGCATCACCCTGGCTTCCCGGGAAAATCTCAACAATCTTGTTTTCGTCATCAATTGCAACCTGCAGCGCCTGGACGGGCCGGTGCGCGGCAATGGAAAAATCATCCAGGAACTGGAAGCCGCTTTCCGGGGCGCCGGGTGGAATTGCATCAAGGTCCTGTGGGGCAGCGACTGGGATCCGCTGTTCGAACGCGACACCGAAGGGTTGCTGGCCAAGCGCCTGGGAGAAATGGTGGACGGCGAAATGCAGAAGCTGTCCATCGAATCAGGCGCCTATGTTCGCGAGCATGTATTCGGTTCCGATCCCCGGCTGTTGAAAATGGTCGAGGATTATCCCGACGAAGCGCTGCGCACCTTGCGTTACGGGGGCCACGACCCGCGCAAAGTCTATGCGGCGTATAAGGCTGCCGTCGAACATACGGACTCTCCCACCGTGATCCTGGCGCGAACCATCAAGGGCTACGGCCTGGGCGAAAGCGGCGAGGGCCGAAACATCACGCACCAGCAGAAAAAGCTCAACGAAGAAGAGCTTCGCGAATTCCGGTCGCGGTTCGGCATTCCCATCAACGACGACCAGCTCAACGAGACGCCCTTTTATCGCCCTCCCGAAGACAGCCGCGAAATTCAATACCTGCGCGAGCGGCGGCAGGCGCTGGGCGGCTACGTGCCCACGCGCAAGGCGCGGTCCAAGCCTCTGGTAGCGGACCACGATACGCTTGTTCCGCGAATTCCACGCTGGCAGCGAAGGCCGCGAGGTTTCGACGACCATGGCGTTTGTCGGAATGTTGCGGCAAATGCTGCGCGACCCGGAAATCGGCAAGCTCGTGGTGCCCATCGTTCCCGACGAGGCCCGCACGTTCGGCATGGAGTCGCTGTTCCGGCAAGTCGGCATCTACAGCAGCCGCGGCCAGCTCTACGAGCCGGTCGACGTGCATACACTGCTCTATTACAAGGAAGCGAAAGACGGCCAGATCCTGGAAGAAGGTATCACCGAAGCGGGCTCGATGGGTTCGTTCATCGCCGCGGGCTCCGCTTATGCCACGCACGGAATCAATACCATCCCATTCTTTATTTATTATTCGATGTTCGGGCTGCAGCGCATCAGTGACTTCATCTGGGCGGCGGCCGACATGCGCTGCCGCGGATTCATGCTGGGCGGCACGGCCGGGCGGACGACGCTGGCGGGCGAAGGCCTGCAGCACCAGGACGGCAACAGCCACGTCCTCGCCCTGCCCATTCCCACGATGCGCGCGTACGATCCCGCGTTTGCCTATGAGATTGCCGTGATCATTCAGGACGGCATCCGGCGGATGTACAAGGATGGCGAGAGCATTTTCTACTACATCACCGTGATGAACGAAAACTACGCCATGCCGCCGATGCCGCCGGGCGTCGAAGACGGAATTCTCAAGGGCATGTACAAATTTCGCGCATCGGAAAATAAGAAGCCGAAACTTCGCGCGCAACTCTTTGGCAGCGGCGCGATCCTCCGCGAGGCGCTGCAGGCGCAGGAAATCCTGGAGGAGAAATACGGCGTCTCCGCCGATGTATGGAGCGTAACCAGCTACAAGTCGCTGTACACCGACGGAATCGACACCGAACGCTGGAACCTGCTGCATCCCTCCGAAACGCCGCGCGTCCCGTATGTTTCGCAATGCCTGGCCGAAACGCAGGGAGTCCTGGTCGCGGCTTCGGATTACTTGAAGGCGTTGCCGAACCTCATCAGCCGCTGGACGCCTCGGCGGCTGGCCGCGCTGGGAACCGATGGATTCGGACGCAGCGACGGCCGCGATGCGCTGCGCGATTTCTTCGAAGTGGATGCCCGGTTCATCACGCTGGCCACGCTTTCCGAACTGCTGCGCGAGGGCAAGATTGAGGCCGCAGTCGTGGAAAAAGCGATCAAGGATCTCGCGATCAATCCCGACAAACCCAATCCGCTCCACACTTGAACGGGAGCGGAAAGGATCTTCTGCACATTCCCGCACAAACCACGAAACTCATGATCACGGTTGTTGCAGCTCTTATCACTCGTGATTCAAAACTTCTGGTTTGCCAGCGGCGTCGCGACGATACTTACGCGTTGCAATGGGAATTCCCTGGCGGCAAAGTCGAACCCGGCGAATCGCACGCCGAAGCGCTGGCGCGCGAACTTCGCGAAGAACTGGGAATCACGGCCACGATTGGCAAGGAGCTTTTCCGGACCAGCCACAGGTACCGGGAATCCAGGACGGACTTGGTGCTTATTTTTCTGCGCGCGGAGCTTGATCCTTCCGCGACGCTGCAAAACCTGGTTTTCGAGCAGTTTGAGTGGGCCGATCCTTCGGCATTGCCGCACTATAATTTCCTGCAAGCCGATAAGGAATTTGTAATTGCTGGCCTCGCGCT